>NZ_RJJT01000014.1 GCF_003938655.1 Rhizobium pisi | reverse complement strand
ACCAAAACCGGCCACGGCGTAAGCCGAAACCTCCTTCTTCGCCCTCTGCCAACACGACCGGCAAAGAATCCTATCGCCAAAAAAGCAAAACCCGCCGAAAAAATCGACGGGTTTGTCAGCAGTCTGAAGGCCGGGGAGACCCGGCCTTTTTGCTTTGTGCCGGTTCGCCTTGTTTCTCCTGCGCCTGCGGCATTCGCACGACGCGCCTGCAAGTGCTTTTGGCGGCCGCTCCATCTCCGATCGCTTGTAATTCGTCGTCCGGTCGCCTACCCGTTGTCGACGCCTTGACCTTTCACGACCGAAAAAGGAGCCCCCCTTGGCGAACAAGACCATCGATCACGCCTTCACGGCGACCAGCCTCACCTCCGCCGCCAGCGACCCGACCTTTGCCGGGGCGCTGTCCTTCATGCGCCGCCGCTTCACCAAGGAACTCGCTGGCGTCGACGTCGCCGTCTGGGGTATTCCCTTCGATGCCGCGACATCGAACAGGCCGGGCACGCGCTTCGGGCCGCAGGCGATCCGGCGCGCCTCGGCGATCTTCGACAATGATGCGCAGTATCCCTTCCACCGCGATCTCTTCGCCGACATGGCCGTGATCGACTACGGCGATTGCCTGCTCGATTACGGCAACCATCAGGATACGCCTGCCGCCATCGAGCGCCAGGCGAACGTCATCCTCGACAGCGGCGCCTTCCTGCTGACGCTCGGCGGCGACCACTACGTCACCTGGCCGCTGCTGAAAGCCCATGTGGCAAAACATGGACCGCTGGCGCTCGTGCAGTTCGACGCGCACCAGGACACATGGTTCGACGAGGAGCGGCGCATCGACCATGGCTCCTTCGTGGCGCGGGCCGCCCGCGAGGGCATCATCGATCCCGACCGCTCGATCCAGATCGGCGTCCGCACCCATGCGCCCGAGGATTGCGGCGTCAATATCCTTTACGGTCACCAGCTCGAGGATATGAGTGCCGGCGACATCGCCTCGGCGATCATCTCTCATACGCGCGGCGCGCCTGCCTATCTCACCTTCGATATCGATTGCCTCGATCCGGCCTTTGCGCCGGGCACCGGCACACCGGTGGCCGGCGGGCCGTCGAGCGCCAAGATCCTCTCGGTGCTGCAGCGCCTGCACCAGCTCGATATACGCGGCGCCGATGTCGTCGAGGTGTCGCCGCCTTACGACCATGCCGATATCACCGCCATTGCGGGGGCAACAGTGGCGATGTATATGCTGGGGCTTCATGCGGAGCGACGCGCCATCGCCGTGTCACAAGGCTGACTTATCATCGCTCAAACTGAATCCGGAAACATTCATAACCCATTGAAAGCGCAGGTTTAACATGGCACCGAAAATCTTCATCGACGGCGAACACGGCACGACGGGTCTGCAGATCCGCACGCGCATGGCAGGCCGCCGCGATGTGGAGCTTTTGTCCATTCCCGAGGCTGAGCGGCGCAACGCCGCCCTGCGCGAGGACATGCTGAACAGCGCCGACGTTGCCATTCTCTGCCTGCCCGACGACGCCTCCAAGGAAGCGGTCCAGATGGTTTCGGCCAACAACAATGTGCGCGTCATCGACACCTCGACCGCCTTCCGCGTCAATCCCGGCTGGGCCTATGGCTTTGCCGAAATGGACAGCGCACAGGCCGACAGGATCAAGGCTGCCCGCTTCGTCGCCAATCCCGGCTGCTACCCCACGGGAGCGATCGGCCTCCTCCGGCCGCTGCGGGCCGCCGGCATTCTGCCGGACGGATATCCCGTGACGGTCAACGCGGTCTCCGGTTATACCGGCGGCGGCAAACAGATGATCGCGCAGATGGAAAATCCGGATCATCCGGAGGCGATCACCGCGCCGCATTTCCTCTACGGCCTGCCGCTCACCCATAAACACGTGCCCGAGATGACCGTGCACGGCCTGCTCGATCGTGCGCCGATCTTCTCGCCGTCGGTCGGCAAGTTCGCGCAAGGGATGATCGTGCAGGTACCGCTGCATCTCGGCGATCTCGCCGAGGGCACGACGATGGAGAGCATCCATGCCGCGCTCGTCGCCCATTATGCCGGCCAAGACATCGTTCATGTCGTGCCGCTCGCGGAAAGCAAGGCGCTGCCCCGCGTCAACGCTGTCGAACTCGAAGGCAAGGACACAATGAAGCTCTTCGTCTTCGGCACATCGGGCGGTTCGCAGGTGAACCTCGTGGCGCTGCTCGACAACCTCGGCAAAGGGGCCTCCGGCGCCGCCGTCCAGAACATGGACCTGATGCTCGCCTCGTAAGGCCTGAGCGGCGGCATCGACGTGATGCGCGTTCGAGCTTCTCGTCGATCTCATCATCATGATTCTTCTCGCGGTCGCCTGCCTCGGCGGCCGCACATCGCTTTCGGCTCGATCATCGGCGACGGTTAAGCTATGAAAGTGGACCTTCCCAGCCTGCCGTTCCCCGAATCACGGAGCCTGATGTCATGACGCTCGATGCGCTCGTCGATGGCGCGCACGCATGGTTTACCGCCGCCCTGCCCGACCACGGCATCTACGCGCTGATGGCCTTTGCCTTCATCGCCGGGCTCGCGCGCGGCTTTTCGGGGTTTGGCGCTGCGTTGATCTTCGTTCCGCTCGGCGGTGCGATCGTCGGCCCGAAAATGATCTCGCCGATCCTGCTTGTCATCGACGGCATTGCGTCATTCGGGATGATTCCGCCGGCCTGGCGCGGCGCTAACCGGCAAGAAGTCTTCGTCATAGCGGCAGGCGCTACTCTCGGCATCCCGGCCGGCACGGCGATACTGGCCCTGCTCGATCCGCTGGTCCTACGCTGGAGCATTACGCTCATCGCCATCAGCCTGCTTGCGCTGCTGGTATCGGGATGGCGCTACCATGGGGAGCCGACCGCACCGCTTACCAGCGGCGTCGGGCTGATCGCCGGGCTTTTCAGTGGCGCCGCGCAGCTCGGCGGGCCGCCGGTTGTCGCCTATTGGCTCGGCGGCAAAAGCGACTTCACCCGCGTCAGGGCGAATGTCGTGCTCTATTTCTCGATTTCGAGCGTCGTCAGCGCCATCAGCTATTATTTCGGCGGACTGTTCGTGCCTGCCGTCTTCGCGCTCACCGTCGTCATCCTGCCGAGTTATGCGGTCGGGCTCTATGGCGGCTCGAAACTGTTCGGTCTCGCCGAAGAGCGGACCTTCCGCATCGCCTGCTACGTCCTGATCGCTGCCGCCGCTATCATCGGCATGCCGCTGCTCGACGGCGTGCTGCGCTAAGCCTGCTCGCTTCAATCGCGCTCGGCGATCACTGTCTCGTGCGGATATTCGCCGTAGTACCCGCGCCAGTTGGCGACGGCGAAACCGAAAACAACAAGTGCGCCGGCCTGGTGCAGCAGGCCCCAGTGAAGCGGCACCTGCATCAGCAGCGTGGCGACACCGATTGCCGCCTGCAACGTCACCAGCGAAAAGAGCAGGGCGGCGCGGCGTGCATGGGTGGTCCAAGGCGCTGCGCGAAGGGCGATCACCATGTTGATCAGCGTCAATGCAAAGAGCGTATAGGCGCCGATGCGGTGGATGAACTGCACCGTCTTCGGGTTCTCGAAGGCATTGATCCAGAAGGGCTGCTGGATCAGCAGGTCCGAAGGGATAATGGCGCCATCCATCAGCGGCCAGGTATTGTAGGAAAAGCCGGCATCGAGCCCTGCCACCAGCGCGCCGAGATAGATCTGGAACAGCGCAAAGATGGCGATTACTGCGGCAAAGCCGCGCGAGCTTCGCGCCGGTGCCGGATCGTCCGAATGCCTGGAGAGACCGCGCATAATCCACATGCAGCTGGCAAAGATCAGGCAGGCCATGACGAGATGGGTCGCCAGCCTGTACTGGCTGACATCGGTGCGGACGGCAAGGCCCGAGGAGACCATCCACCAGCCGATGAAACCTTGCAGCCCGCCGAGCGCCAGGATGCCGACGAGCGGCCAGCGCAGGCGCTTCTCGATTCGCCCCGTCAGCCAGAAATAGATAAGCGGCAGCGCGAAGATCACGCCGATGCCGCGCGCAATCAGCCGGTGCGCCCATTCCCACCAGAAGATGCCCTTGAACTCGTCGACCGTCATGGAGCTGTTCAATTGCTGAAATTCGGGAATGCGTTGGTAGAGCCGGAATTCCTCGTCCCATTCGGCGGCTGACAGCGGCGGGATGACGCCGTGGATCGGCTTCCATTCGGTGATCGACAGGCCGGAATTGGTCAGCCGCGTGGCACCGCCGACGAGCACGAGACAGAAGAGCGCCAAAAGCACGAAGCCAAGCCAGATGCGAACAGCGCGTCGGTCGCGGTTCTGCTTGCGCACTTCGCTCAGGATCGCCTGTTCCGTGGTGAGGTTCGCGACGGCCATGATGTCTCCTTCTAATCCGGCAGTTGATTTGCCCCACCGGCTCATGCAAAACAAGCCCCGAACCTTTGCGGCATGCCGTCGCGCCAGTTCGACCCCTCCATTGCAAGAGATAACCGATGCCCGTCCGCCTCCGCAAATTCATCGGCACGATTCTCATCATCGTGCTCGTGCTCGTCTATGCGCTGGTGGCGAACACGATCGCGGTGGCAACGCTCGGCAACGCGCCCTGGTGGGGACATCTGCTTTATTTCCTGCTCACCGGCCTGCTCTGGGTCTTGCCGGCGATGGTGATCATCAAATGGATGGCCGGACCGCGGCAGCAGTGAGGCCATTAACGGCCGAATAACCGTGATCGGCGGAAAACCTCGCCCGTCGCGTGCAGTTAAACCAAATATACGTCCTGCATCCCTACTTTCCGCTCAGTATTCTTGACCGGAGAACACCCTTGCAGACGCAAAAGCTAGATGTTCATGAACAGCCGTCAGACGGCGTGGCGCTGGCCGACACGGCCATTTCCCGCCTGCGCCAGCTGAGCATGAAACTCGCCATGGCCGAAATTGACATCAGCGTTTTCGACAGCATGCAGCCGCTGGAGGACGACTGGCGGGCGCTGGAGCGCGACAATCTTCAATCCTTGCATCAAAGCTACGACTGGTGCGCCGCCTGGGTGAGCGCCTTTCAGCGTCCGCTTGCGATACTCAAGGGCACCTATGACGGTCAGACCGCTTTCATTCTGCCGGTCGAGATCGTCAAGTCCCGTGGGCTTTCCGTCGCGAAGTTCATCGCCGCCGATCACAGCAATATCAATACCGGCCTGTTTTCCGAGAGTTTTGCAGAGAGCGGCGGCAGCATCGATGCCGACAAGTTCGCCGGCCAGCTCCAGCACGCACTGAAGGGCCAGGCCGATCTCCTGTTGCTGCAGAACATCCCGTTGCAATGGCGCGAGCGGCAGACCCCACTCACGGGGCTCCCAATGGTGCAAAACCAAAATCACGCCTACCAGCTGCCGTTCCACTCCACTTTCGAGGAAACGCTGAAACAGCTTAACGCCAAGGGCCGGCGCAAGAAATTCCGCGTTCAATCGAAGCGTCTGGAGGCAGCCGGCGGTGTCGAATACGTCATTCCCAAGTCATCGGAAGAACAGCACCACCTGCTCGATACGTTCTTCCGCCTGAAGAGCGTTCGCTTCGCCAACCTCGGCCTGCCCGACGTCTTCGCCGACAAGGAAACCCGAGCCTTCCTGCACGGCCTCCTCGACAAACGCGATGACGCCAACCGATATTTCGGGCTGCAGATGCATGTGCTTCGGCTCAAGGGCGAAAATCAGGGCCGCATCGCGGCGATTTCAGGGATTTCGCGCAAGGGCGACCACATCATCTGCCAGTTCGGCGCGATCGATGAAGAACTCGTTCCGGATACGAGCCCCGGCGAATTCCTTTATTGGCAAACCATCTCGGGACTGCATGGCAAGGGTGTCGCGCTGTTCGATTTCGGCCTCGGCGACCAGACCTACAAGCGTTCCTGGGCGCCGGTCGAGACCGCGCATTACGACGTCGTGCTGCCGGTTTCGCCGTTCGGCATCGTCGGTGGCGCCGCGCATCGGATCGTCACCCGCGGCAAGGCGCATATCAAATCGCGCCCGAAACTCTATAGATTCGCCCAAGGCATCCGCGCCCGGATCGGCTGATTGCCAGGCGCTTCGCGTTGAATTTGATTTTAGGCGGCGCGGCCGAGCGCCTGTTCGGCCCCCTCGCCGCCCGACATCAGCACGACGCGCTCGTAGCCTGCCGCCTGGAATTCCGTCATCAGCGTCACGAAGATTGTCTCCTCCACCTCCGGCAGGGAGAGGATGATCTCGATGTCCCGGCTGCGCGTCAGCCGCGAGACGCCGGCGACATCAGCCGCACCGCATTCGACCACCACCAAGTCATAGGCGGCGGCGAGCGCATCGAGCAGAAGCGACAGCCTGTCGACACCGCGCATGGCACGGCGCACGTCGCTCTGGCCCTGCGGGATCAAATGGGCATCGGAAAGGCGGTCGCTGTGGATTGTGTCGCCGAAGGCAGCCTCGCCGCAAAGCAGATCGGTGACTCCCAGGGCGGACCGGTCCTCGGCCATCAGTTCGGTCGGGCATCCGGAACCGGTCATGTCGATCAGGATCACGCGGCGGCCGGCATCGGCGAGCATGCGGGTCAGCGAAACCGTTGCCGCCGAACCATTGTCACCGGTCGGAGATATGGCAATAGCCAGCGGCGCACGACTGCTTGTGAGATAATCCGCAACGGAAGCAACCGAGAATTCATTGTCGTCCTCCGGCGCCTCCTCGGCAGCCTTGACTGCCTCGACGGCGTCATCCTCTTCCGCGACAATCGCGAGCATGCTCGGCTGGACGGGTTTTCTGACAGCCTTGGCGACGACCGGAGCCGCCTCCGGCACATGTTCTTCCTCGATGGCCTTGCTCTCCTCGGTCAGCTTTGGGGAAACATCGACGGGGCGCAGCGCCCGGCCGCTGAAGAGCTCGGCCAGCATGATGACGATAGCGCTGATGATCAGCGTCGCGACGGCCGCGACGATGACGATGGGCACGACCTTCGGGAAATAGGGATCGACCGGCTCGATCGCCCTCGAAACGATGCGAGCGTCGGCGGGGCTCGAATTGCTGTCGGCGCGGGAAGCGGCCTCACGGTAGCGAACCAGATAGGTTTCAAGCAGCTGGCGCTGAGCGGTCGCCTCGCGTTCCAGCGCATTGAGGCCCACCTCGTCCTCACCGGCGCGAGCGCTGGTGGCCTGCACCGTGTCCGACTGGCGTTCTAGCTCCTTCGCCCTCAGATCTGCGACCTTGGCTTCATTCTCGATGCTCGCCAGGATCTTCTGCGTCTCCTGGCGGATCTGGGTGCGGATGTCGGAGAGCTGGGCGCGCAGGCTTTTCAGCCGCGGGTGATTGTTGAGAAGGCTGGTCTGCAGGTCCGAGATCTGCGACTGCAGGCCGGATTCTGTTCCCTTTAGCCGCTGGATCGCCTGCGAGGACATGATATCTGGCAGCGTATCGAATGCCTCGCCCGAAGACAGCGCATTGCGGACCGACTGCGCTCTCGCCTCGGCATTGGCCTTGTCGCCCCGCACGCGGGTCAGCTCGGCGGAAATATCGTTCAGCTGCTGGGCCGGAAAGGTGGTCGTGCCGTTCGTCTGCAACAGCCCGTGGGTCGTGCGGTATTTGGCGACCTTCTTTTCGGCCTCGCTGACCTTCTGGCGCAGGCCTTCGATCTCCGGCTCCAGCCAGCGCGTCGCCTCGGAGTTTGAATCGAGCTTGGCGCCGCTCTGGGTCGAAAGATAGACATTCGCCATGGCATTCGGAATGGCGGCGGCGAGCTTCGGATCCTTCGAGGTGAAATTGATGCCGATGACGCGCGAACCCGGTACCTGATAGACCTGCAGACGCTCGATGAACGCGTCGATGATGCGCTCTTCGGGCGGGTTTTCCAGCGGGTTCTTCTTCAGGTGCAGCTTCACCAGAATGCTGCTCATGGCCGAGCCGTTGGCGGCATCGTCGAATTCCGGCAGGTTATAGAGCTTCAGGTCGTTGATGACCTTCTTGAGGAGGTCGGCCGACTGGAGGAGCTGTACCTGGCTCGCGATGTTCAATTCGTCCATCAGCGGGCCGGCGCTGGCATCGTTGATCTGCTGTGTATTGGCGAAAGCCGGCGCGCGGGGTTCGATGAGGAGGCGTGTTTCGCTGCGATATTGCGGCGACATGATCTTGGCGCCGGCAAAGGCGATGCCCGCCCCCACGAGGGTAATCGTCAAAATCCTGAGACGGCGGGCCCAGACCGCGCGGACCAACTGGCCAAGGTCGATGTCCACATCCTGATCACGAGCTACGCCGGACATGCTCTTACTCCACAACAAAGGTGCCGCAAGCGTAAACGACCATGGTAACTCAACGGTTAATGGCAATCTCGCCAGAAAATGACTGATGATCTCAGGAGGAACGCGGGAAATTACGTCAGTCCTTTACCGGGCATTAACCCTAACGGATCGATAACGACTTCACCGAGTTCATTTTCTGTGAGCACAAAGCGGATGTCATTCGCCCCGCCCAAGATCCTGTTGGCCCTGAGCCTTGCAGCCATGACGGCAGCATTGGGCGGCTGTACGACGTACAAGCCAGCCCCTAAGGCCTTCAACGAGGCGACGATCCAGCCCTATACGCTCGACAGCGGCGATCGGCTGCGCATTACAGTCTTCGACCAGCAGAGCCTGACCAACACCTATACGGTGGATCAGGCCGGCTATATCGCCTTCCCCCTCATCGGCCAGGTCCCTGCCCGCGGCCGAACCCTGCAGCAGCTTTCCGGGCAGATCGCCCAGAAATTGCAGCAAGGCTATCTTCGCGATCCCGATGTCACCATCGATGTCGATCGCTACCGCTCGATCTTCCTCATGGGCGAAGTCGGCCAGCCCGGCCAGTATGCCTATGTTCCCGGCATGACGGTACAGAACGCCATCGCAGTTGCCGGCGGCTTCACCAGCCGCGCCAACCAGAGCATGGTCGACGTCACCCGCAAGATCAACGGACAGGTGCTGACCGGCCGCGTCAACATATCGGGGCCGATCATCGCAGGCGATACGATCTACGTTCGCGAACGGCTCTTCTGAGCAATGGAAGAACAGCCGCCGCTCCGCATCCTCCATTGCTTCAGGTCGCCGGTCGGCGGGATCTTCCGCCATGTCCGCGATCTCGTCGAGGAGCACAGCAAGGCCGGTCATGAAATCGGCATCCTCTGCGACAGCTCGACCGGCGGCGAGCATGAGGATCGTCTGTTCGACGATATTCGTCCCTTTCTCTCGCTCGGCCTGACACGCGTTCCGATCCGGCGCTCGATCAGCCCGTCCGATATTGCGACGATGTGGGATACATACAAGAAAATCAAAAGTTTGCGGCCGGATGTGCTGCACGGACACGGCGCCAAAGGCGGCGTGCTCGCGCGACTTGCCGGCTCAGCGTTGCGGGTGAACAGGTATCGCGTAGCCCGCCTCTATACCGCGCATGGCGGAAGCCTGCATTATTCGCGCTCTTCGCTCGGTGGACAATTCGTCCTCCGGATGGAGCGCCTGCAGGAATACTTCACCGATGCGCTGGTCTTCATCTGCGAATACGAGCGCGATACCTATACGCGCAAGGTCGGCCGGCCGCGGACAAAGACGAGACTGATCTATAACGGCATCGGCGAGCGGGAATTCGAGCCGATCTATACCCGGTCGGATGCCGTCCATTTCATCTATGTCGGAATGCTCCGGGACCTCAAGGGTCCCGATCTGTTTATCGATGCCTTCGCCAAGACCGAACGGCTGCTCGGCCGGCCACTTTCAGCGCTGATGATCGGCGACGGGCCCGACCGCGATCGCTACCGCGAGATGATGGTCGAGCGCGGCCTCGGCAAACGCATCGGCATGCTGCCGGCGATGCGCATCCATGAAGCCTTCGCCATGGCGCAGAATCTCGTTGTTCCCTCGCGCGCCGAAGCCATGCCCTATATCGTCCTCGAAGGGCTCGGCGCCGGCAAGACGATCATCGCCAGCCGCGTCGGCGGCATCCCCGAGGTGCTCGGCAAGGACAGCGCAGCACTTGTGGAGCCCGGCAATTCCGACGATCTTGCCCGTGTCATGGCGGAAACGCTGAGCACGCCCGGCTGGCATGCCAAGACGATGCCCTCGCCTGAAGCGGTACAGGCCGTTTTTTCCTCGAGCGTCATGGCACGCGATGTCCTGAAATTGTATTATGAGCTGGTCAATCCCGCTGCCGGCCAAGCAATACCCATCGCCTCGTAAATATTTCTTAGGGGCTTGCTGCTATTTCGCTTGTGACAACGAGCGACAAAACCCCATGAACAAGTTGGAAAAAGGCGATCAATTCGACTTGGAAGCGCTGCGCAGGCAGGTTTCCGACATCGAAGTTCGCGGCGACACGGCTCAGGAGAAACCTTCCGAGCCGACAGAGATCAATCCTTATGCCCGGCAGATCGCCGAACAATTCCGCGACGGACCCTATTCGCCTGCGATCATCATCGGGCAATTGCGGCTGCTGGAATTCCTGGCGCTCTTCGTCATCGCCCTGATCGCCCACATTTTCTGGCCCGGCGACGGGAGCGACTCGCTGTTGGCGCGCGCCGGCATGGCGGCGATCGCCTCGGCCCTGACCGTCGTCGCCCTGCAGCTTGCCGACACCTACACCATTCCCGCGCTTCGGGCCAAGCTCAGGCTGATGCCGCGCATCCTCGCTTCCTGGACGATCGCGCTTGTCCTGACCGCCGGCCTGTCCGCGCTGGTCCGCGGGGGGACATGGGCAATGTTCGATGCCTACATTCCATGGTTCGTCGCAGGCGCGCTCTTTCTCGTGGCCGAGCGCTTCCTCGTCGCTTACGGCATCCGTAACTGGGCGCGCAATGGCATCATGGAGCGGCGCGCGGTCATCGTCGGCGGTGGCGAGCCGGCCAAGGACCTGATCCGCATCCTCGAACAGCAGGCCGATAACGACATCCGCATCTGCGGCATCTTCGACGACCGCGGTGAGAAGCGCTCGCCGATCATGGTCGCCGGCTATCCGAAGCTCGGCACCGTAGCCGAACTCGTCGAATTCGTGCGGCTGACGCGCATCGACATGCTGATCATCGCCCTGCCGCTTTCGGCCGAGGCGCGCATTTTCGATCTCCTGAAGAAACTCTGGATTTTGCCGGTCGATATTCGCCTTGCCGCGCACGCCAACCGGCTGCGTTTCAGGCCGCGCGCCTATTCGCATGTCGGCACGGTGCCGATGCTCGACATCTTCAAGAAGCCGATCCGCGACTGGGATTCCGTCGCCAAGCGCGGCTTCGACATCTTCTTCGCCGTGATCGCGCTTTCGCTGCTCTGGCCGCTGATGCTGGTGACCGCGATCGCCATCAAGGCGACCTCGGAAGGCCCTGTTTTCTTCATGCAGAAGCGCCACGGCTTCAACAATGAAGTCATCAACGTCTTCAAGTTCCGCTCGATGTACACCAACATGGGCGACCCTACAGGCAAGGCCGCGGTAACCAAGGGCGATCCGCGCGTCACCCGCGTCGGCCGCTTCATCCGCAAGACCTCGATCGACGAACTGCCGCAGCTTTTCAACGTACTAAGAGGCGATCTGTCGCTCGTCGGTCCGCGTCCGCATGCCGTTCTCGCCCAGGCCCGCGACCGTGCCTTCGGCGATGTCGTCGAGGGTTATTTCGCCCGACACCGCGTCAAGCCCGGCGTTACCGGCTGGGCGCAGATCAACGGCTGGCGCGGTGAAGTGGATAATGACGAGAAGATCAAGTTCCGCACCGCCTACGACCTTTATTATATCGAAAACTGGTCGCTGTGGTTCGACCTCAAGATCCTGTTCCTGACGCCCATCCGGCTGCTGAATACGGAAAATGCCTATTGAGCGCGATCGAGGCGACATATCCCCGTGTCGCCCAGCCGCAGCGGATGACGCTGCGCCTGATCGGCTCGGCCTTCGTCGCTTTCGGCGTCTTTCTTTCCGGCTTCGTCATCGACGAACCGGCACCCTATGAACTCTGGATGGCAGGGCTGGTCGGCCTGTGGTTCATCCTCGGCCTCAAGATTTCGCGCGGCGTGGCGCCGCTGCTTGCCCTGCTCCTCACCTTCAATATCGGCGGTATGCTGTCGCTGACGCAAATGAAGGATCTGGCGACCGGACCGATGTATATCGCGGTGTCGACCTTCCTGGCGCTGACGGCGGTCTTTTATGCGGCAATCATCGAGGACAGCCACAAGCGGCTGCCGCTGATCTTCAACGCCTGGACCTTCGCAGCCGTCGTCACGTCGGCGCTCGGCGTACTCGGTTATTTCCACGCCTTTCCGGGCTCCGAAGTCTTCACGCTCTACGACCGCGCCAAGGGCGCCTTCCAGGATCCGAACGTCTTCGGCCCGTTCCTGGTGCCGCCCTCGCTCTATCTTATCCACGGCATTCTGGTCGGCGACCTGAAGAAAGCGCCCCTGAAGGCTGCCGCCCTGCTCGTGCTTGCACTCGGCATCTTCCTCTCCTTTTCGCGCGCCGCCTGGGGGCTCTTCGCCCTTGGCGGAGTGCTATTGATCTTCCTCATGCTGCTGAAAGAGCGCAGCGGCGCCTTTCGCTTGCGGGTCCTGATCCTGTCGCTGGCCGCGATCATCATGCTGGTCGCCTCGCTGCTGGTGGCGCTGCAGATCCCGAAGGTCGCCGGACTGTTTTCGGCGCGCGCCCAGCTGGTACAGCAGTATGACGGCGAGCATCTCGGCCGCTTCGAGCGCCACCGGATCGGCTTCACCATGATGATGGAGCGCCCGCTCGGCATCGGGCCGCTGGTGTTCGGCACGATGTTTCCCGAAGACGAGCACAATATCTGGCTGAAATCGCTCACCACCTATGGCTGGCTCGGCTTCGTCAGCTATGTCGGCATGCTGCTCTGGACGCTCACCATCGGCTTCCGCAACCTGCTGCTGGACCGGCCCTGGCAACGTTTCCTGATGATCGCCTGGATCTCCGTTTTCGGCCATGCGGCGATCGGCAATGTCATCGACATCGACCATTGGCGCCATGTCTACCTGCTGCTCGGCACGGTCTGGGGCTGTGCGGCGCTGGAAGCGCGCCACCAGCGAAGCCCCAAAGGAGCGGCGTGAGGTCTTGCCGCCTAGCCTATCGGCCCGAAAATCGGAATCGATTTTCGGGGCTGACTATTTCGTCGCTCCCGCCGTCAAGCCGGCAATAAACCGCCGCTGGAAAACGAGATACGTCAGGATCAGCGGAGCAATGACAATCACCGCGCCGGCAGTCAGAACCGGCGTATTGACGGTGTAGCGTCCCTGGAAAAACAGCATGCCGAGGGGCAGCGTCCGATAGGCGTCGTCGTTGACCAGAATGAAGGGAATGAGAAACTCGTTCCAGGTCCATATGAACAGGAACAGCGCCAGCGTCGACATTGCCGGCACCATGAGCGGGATGACGATCTTGCGCAGAATATAGAAGCGCCCGGCGCCGTCCAGGACCGCCGCTTCGAGAATTTCTTCGGGCAATTGCTGCATCGCACTGGCGAGGAAGATCGTCGAGAATGGTATCGACATCGCGATCTGCGGCACGATCACAGCCGCATAGGTATTGATCAAGCCGAGATACCGCATCTCATAATAAAGCGGGATGATGAAGGCTTCGGCCGGCACCATCATGCCGATTGTCAGGATGCCAAACAGCGTGCGGCGGAGCGGGAATGACAGATAGGCGAAGGCAAAGCCCGTCAGCAGGCCCAGAAAGACGCTTGCCGCAACGACGGGTATGACAACGATGATCGAATTCCAGAAGTAGATATTGAAATGCCCGGCGTTCCAGGCATCGACGTAATTTTCGAAATGTGGATATGCGGGTAAGGCGAACGCCCCCTTCAGAACGTCGGCCTTGCTCTTTATCGACGTCAGAAGCAGAAGCAGGAACGGTGTGATCGTTACGAAAGCGAGAAGCCAGAGGATAATGCGAAACGATAGCGCTGCGGCGGGGATGTTAGACGAACGGCTCATCAAGCCTATCCTTTATTCTGCGAGCCCACCAACCGGTGAATTGCATAGTTGATTGCGAATGTGAGGAGCGCGCCGACAATGGCGATGGCCGCCGCGGCGCCGAACCGATTGAGTTCGAAGCCGAGCTGATACATGTAGATATTCGGCACGAGCGTCGCATTGGCAGGCCCGCCCCGGGTCATCGTGAATATCAGGTCGAAGCTTTTGATCGACGCGATGACCGTCAAGAGCAGAACCACCCTTATCTCAGGCATCAGAAGCGGCAGGGTTATCCAGAAAAAGGTCTTTCGCGCCGAAGCGCCGTCGACCTTGGCAGCATCGAAAAGCGATGGGTCGATGCGCTGAATTCCGGTCAGGAAAATGACCATGCAAAAACCGAAGAAGTACCAGGTCGCAACGATCCCGACCGCGGGAAGAACGAAGTCGAAATCTCCCAGCCATGGGAGTGCGAACGCGCCCAAGCCTATCGCTCTCAGAAACTGATTGAATGGGCCAAATGCGGGATTGTAGAGCCACGCCCAGATGATGCCCAACACGGCAGTCGGCATGATATAAGGCAGGAACAGGAACGTACGCAGGGCAAGCTGTTCGCGCTGCTTCAGATTCCAGACGCACGCAGCAAGGGCTATGCCGAGCACGAGCGGCAGGACACAATAGAAAATCATCAGCTCGGCATTGTTGCGCAAGGCAATATAAAAACGATCATCGGAAAAGAGATCGACATAATTGCCGAGGCCAACCCACTTGGGCACGGTGAGGCCGTCCCAGCTGGTCAGGCTCAAGCCCAAAGCCGCGACAATCGGCCCGAAGACAAAAGCCGCGTAAAGCAGCAATCCAGGCAATAAATAGATCCAACTGGTATGTTCGGAGCCATCAAGTGGGGAGCGCTTCATCCGGTACTCCATGAAGCCAAAGCTATCGTCGTTGCGCCGCAAGCCTGAGATCGCGGCGCTGATTTTTAACTGAGGTCGACGAGACGCAGGCCACGGGCGCGGACGACCGTGGCCTGCGTCCGCGCCATTTATTTCTGACCCTTCAGGTAGGCCTGATAATCCTTGTCCATCGCGTCGACAAAGGCTTCTGGCGTGATCTTGCCGGACAAGAGAAGCGGCGTGTTATCGTCGATCGTCTTCAGCATCGTCGGGCTCGACCAATCGGGGTAATGGCCGAGAGCGTCGTTGGCGTTGAGCGTCTTCCACATTTCGATGCCGGAGCTGAGCAGCGGCGTGAGCTTTGGCTTTGCGTCCGCAGCCAGCGATGTTGCCGGAAGATAGCCCGCAGCCGCCCAGGTTTCAGCAGCCTTTTCCGAAACCATATAGTCGACGTATTCGCCGGCAAGGTCCTGGGTTGCCTTGCTTTTGGCAAGGCTCGTTATCGCCCAGGCGAGATCGACGCCGCCGACACTCAAGGGCTTGGAAATGCCTTTCGGTGCAGGAATGGCCATGAAGCCGATATCCGGATTGTGTTGCATGTCGCCGAAATACCAGGTCCCTGAGATCAGGAACGCGCCCTGCCCTGAGATGAAGAGCTGCACGGCGTCGTCACCCGAGATGCCCTCGAAACCGGGGAAGAAATAGCCGCCCTTTGCCCATTGCTGAACGAGCTTGGCGGATTCGATATTTCCCTTGGTATTCCAGGAGCCGCCCCTGCCGTAGATCAGATCGTCAAGTTCGGCGCGATTGCCCGCGTCGATATGCGCCTGATCGATCGCGCCGATCATGTGCAGAGCCAGATGCTGCTTTGCCGAGCCCATCATGAAGGGCGCAACGCCTTTTTCCTTCAGCTTATCAAGATCGGCCAAAAGCTCCTCGAAGGTCTTCGGCAGCGCTACCCCAGCGTCGTCGAGGATCTTCTTGTTGTAGTAGAGACCGACGATCTCGCCGAGGCCTGATATGCCGTAGGTCTTGCCGACCCCGAATTTCGCACCCTCCCAGCGATCTCGAGCAAGCACGGAATCCGACTGCCGCTTATCCCATGCGAATTTCTTGATGTACTCGTCAACCGGCAGGAGCAGTCCTTCCTTGACCATCGCGCCCATGTCGCCGGCGCCCTGGTTGACTTTCGTGATCACTGGGCCGTCGCCTGCCGAAACCGCAAGCTTCAGCGTCAGCTTCATGTCATCAAAGGTTCGGGCGGTGCGTTTGATCGTGACGCCAGAATGCGCCGCTTCGAACTCCTTATTCAGCTGCTCAATGACCGCGCTCTGACCTTCATAGGTCTGGTCATCCCAAACGGCCAGATCGTCAGCGCGCGCAGCCGCTGAAAGGCTGAAGCTGACGAGCGCCGCGCCAGCAAGCGCGACAGCTGCTTTCAATTGCCGGGTTGACAGTATGTTGATCGATTTCAAACTTCTGTTCATTTGTTCCACCTCACTTGATTTATTCTCCACTCCCCGTTCAGTCCTTGCGCGAAACAGCGGCTGAACGTTTTCTTTCCTCAGAGCTTTGCCGGGCCGGCGAATCTGAGGTAATCGTCAATGCATGAGCCTCCCTCGCAACCTGAAATGACAAAACGCCACACAGGAGGTGGCAAAGTGATGGATAGCAACTGCTTCATCCGCCCGGCGACTGACGCGGACAGCGAGGCCCTTTTCGAAATCTGCCTCAAAACCGCGAATGGCGGCAAGGATGCCAGCGCGTTTTACAGCGACCCGCACCTGCCCGGTTACATCTGGTCGGTGCCCTATCTCAAATTTGCCCGAGACTTTGCCTTTGTTCTCGTTCAGGACGGCCGCACGGTCGGCTATGTCGTCGGCGCGCCGGATACCAACCAGTTCGACAGAGACCTGGCTGCAAACTGGTGGCCGTTCGTCCGCCAGCAGATCGCCGGCCTGGCGCCCGCCCGTGCGCGCGATGCTGACGTGATCGAGCGGATCCATAGCCCGCGCAGCGGTACGCGGTGGCTTCAAGACGACTACCCCGCGCATCTTCATATCAACATCCTTCCCGGCCTTCAGGCAAGCGGTTGGGGACGCAGGATGATCAACACTGAGCTTCAGGCGCTTCGAAACCACGGCGTCGGAGCCGTGCATCTCGGCGTCGATCCAAACAACGAAGGCGCGAGGGGCTTCTACCGTCACCTCGGCTTTTCGGAACTCGAACGGGATGGCGCCGTGGCCTTTGCAATGCGGATCGATGGGGGATCTGCCTAGAACCGACGGCGCCGTGATGCTCATGACGCCGGCTCCGCATTTGCCGCGTTCAGCCCATATTTTAAGACGACCGCCGCCGGCATTGCGCTCCACCCCTGAAGCAGGGAGCCGCGCCCATAAGGCGGCGAGAAATATTCCACCGCGCCGATCCAGCCGTTTTCGAGGCAGGTTTCCCACCAGCGCGTCAATGCGTAGCGCGCGCCTCCAAGTCCGTGGCGAAGGCGTTCTTCAGCATAGGCGCCATCCCAATAGGGCCAGTCCGAGCCATTATGGTAGCGGAAGGGAAAAGCGGTCTTGGATCGTAAATCGCTTTGCCGCTTGAAGGGCGGATAAGCGCACATGACACCCCAACTGCCATAGGGCTGCTGTTGATTGTTACGTGTTTCCAGTTTGGTTTCACAAGCTCTCAGCAGGCCGATGGCCCTCTGCTTCGAAATCGCGCCGAATCGCGACAAGGTCAGGCTGTCGAGAACCAGATGATCCTCGACAAAGGCGCCAGGCGTTCCGTAGTCGATATATCCTCCCGTTGCCGGCACAAGGAGCTTGGCCTCGATTTCCCGGCGGGCCAGATCTGCGGTCTTGAGCGCGCGTTCGGCAAGAACAGGATCATGATCCTTGCCGAGCTTCGCCACCGCGTTCATGGCGCCGACGAAAAGACCCAGATCATAGGAGACGAGACCGTCACGGTAGACATTGTCGGCCCAATCCCGGTCGTTGCGCGGTTTAACCGGCAGAACGCTGTCGGGGCCAGCGAGGCTGAAATAGCGATCCGTGATCGCCTTCACGACCGGCCAGTGTCGCTCCACCTCCGCAAAGTCTTTGGTTGCGCCGAAATATTCGTCCAAGAAAAGAATGAGGAAAAGCGGGCTGTCAAAGTGGTCGCTCCACCAGTCCTGCGGACGGTTGTGGTACTCCGGAACTGCCCGTTTGTGATTTTTGGGATTGGCCTTGCTGTCTGCGACAAAGTACTGCCAGGCTTGCGACTGCGCCCGCCCCGTCAAGATCACGCCGCTGGGGGCTTCCCCGTCAGGCTGCACTCCCTTGGCGAGAATCCGGATCTCGTCGCGCACCGCCTCCGGTGCGAGCGTCAACAGAGGCTGCATCGTCCAGTAACCGTCGCGGTAATAGGTCCGCGCGGGAGCACTGTAGGCCTGTCCTGCGGCAAGGCCTGCGAAAGCGCCGCTTTCGTCGCGCCTTATGCTGGAAAGGGCGGCATGTATCCCCTGGCTGACCATGCTGCGCATCAACGGATCGGCCTCGGGCGTCATGTCGCAACGCGCCACATATTCAGCGGCTTCCGCGATAATGGCTTCGCTGCTCAGGCTGAGAGCCTTCTCGGCTTCATCTCTTGAGGCGCCGACGGCAATCCGCACATCCGAACCCGACGCCTCCACAATGAGGACGCCCCAGGCCATTTCGAAAGTCCGCAGATGATGGTTCCGAGTGACCTTCGCCCTCGCGCCCTCCCCATCCGGCTCATGCCACCATGCGCAACGGCGGGCGGGATAGATGCCCTGGAGGGCCACTCCGCGGATCAACATGATGGGCAGCGACTGCGCGACGAATACCCCGCCATGCTTTGAGACGACCCGGTTCGGGGCATAGGTGTAAGGGCCGCTGATCGCAGAAAATCTCACACGCCCCAGGCTGCCTGCGCCCCACAGGGCAAGATCGGCGTAGCCATCCGGATGAACGTCGGCCTGAAGGCGTGGCGCCATGACAGGCAGTAAAACGGGCTCTTGGGCTGAAAGCTGTCCATCGGCGGCGGGCTTTATCATGCGTAAATCCCCAGCAGCCAAGTCAAAGAGACGGCAGGACGCGAAAGAGGAAATAACCGGATAAGCCCAGGCCAGTTCCTCTTCGAGCGCTCTTCACGGATGCACAGTCAACCAGACGATATGGATGGCGCATACTTCTCCTCGACCCTCTTCATTTCATCGCGCATTGCATCGCACGTTCATCCCAGCCTACAGGCGACTTCTCATTTGTCAATGACGTAGACAAATTGTTGGCTTCAATGTATTGAATTCTCATTTGTCGCGATAATTGTGGTTGCATATCGCCCCAATTAAGTATGCGATCCGAACTAATTGGAACGAGCTAGCCGGATGGCAATGACATCTCCCGTCGCACAGACTCCCATCGCACGTAAAATTTCAACCAATGCCGTGATCCGAACCGTCTTGGCGAATGGATCGATCTCTCGTGCCGACATTGCCAAGCTAACCGGCTTGTCGAAACAGACGATTTCCGATGTCGTGCGCGACCTTGAGGATGACGGATGGCTGAAGCCTGTCGGGCAGACCGACGGTCGCCCCGGCCGGAATGCAATCACTTATGAAATCAATGCAAGAGCGGGACTGGCTGTCTCCATCGATCTGGGGGGCACCAAGATCGCTGCGGCTATCTGCGATCTGCTAGGGAACGTGATTGCCGAAACCAAAGTATCCACCGACCGCCGCGGCGGGACGCATCTCGTCAATCAGTTCAGCGATACGATCGTCGAACTCGCGTTGGCCGCCGGTACGACCGCTGACAAGCTTCGTCTCGTCGTTCTAGGCACTCCCGGCGTGCTCGATCCGACGACCGGACATATCAATGTCGCGCCGAACATCCCCGGCATCGACGCAATGGATCTGCGGCAAATCTTCAGCGACAGAATGGGCATACCCGTGATCGTTGAAAATGACGTCAACCTGGCCGCGCAAGGGGAGAAATGGCGGGGACACGGTGTCGACACCGACAATTTTGCGTTCATTGCTCTCGGAACCGGTGTCGGCATGGGCATCATCGCCAACGGAGGCTTGTTGCGTGGCGCGCGTGGCGCGGCCGGGGAAATCGCCTATCTTCCGATCGGCGGGGATGCTTTTGACCCTGGCGGATTTACGATTGGAACTTTCGAGTACGCGGTCGGCAGCGTCGCGATGCTGCGCCGGTACACTGGTTTTGGCGGGCAGAACGCATCCACCGTGGCCGATCTCTTTGCCGCGTTCAATGCAGGAGACACAAGTGCGGCGGCGGCGATCGAAGAGACCGCGCGGCTGGTGGCGGTCGCCATTGCTGCCATCGGAGCAACTCTCGATCCTGAAATGGTGATCATCGGCGGCAGCATCGGCGCAAGATCAGAGCTCGTAGACGCCATCCGGCGTTTCCTGCCACGGTGCACGCCTTATCCGCCGCGTATCGAGATCAGCCGTTTTGGAAGCCGGGCCGCTCTCATGGGAGGAGTGGGGATCGCGGTCGAGCGCATGCATGACGATCTCTTCGGCGTGAAATTGCGGGAAGTTTGAAGAAAGCATGCAGCAGCGGTCAGTTCGCCAATCAGCCGCTGAGCCACTTGAGAAGCGCTGAAAATGCGCTAGATTTTCCACCATGATAACGGCAACGCAAATACGCGGCGCGCGCGCCATGATCGGAATGAGTATCGAAGAGCTCGCCGCCGCAAGCGGCCTGCCTGTGGAGACCGTGACGGCGCTGGAAAGCGGGGAGTTTACGGGCGAGCCGCACGCGCTGTTTGATGTGCGGAGCACGCTCGAAGCGCACGGCATCATCTTCCTGTCCAGCGGCAATCAGGACGAAGGCGGTCCCGGCATCCGGCTACGCGCACGCACCTCCAGCGACGACGGCATCCGGCCGGAAAACCTCAACGCCGCCAACGACGACTGACGGAACCAATTCGTCGGTCGGACGTTTTCGCTGTCCCATGACAAATCGGGGGCAGTCTCTTGAGCCGCAGCAATGGTCTCTACGTCATTATCGGCATTCTTGTCGTCGCCGTCATCGGCCTCGGCGCCTACATCTTCCACGAGGAAAGCAAGCCGCAAGGGGTCGAGATGAGCATCGACAAGAACGGTGTCTCGATCAAGCAGAACTGAGGGTCAGAGATAGGTCTTTGCAAGGTCGGCAAGTTTGCCGCCGTCCTTTACGCCTTGCCTGTAGAGCTGGATGATAACAGCGCCGATCCGCTCGGCTTCCGGCGTCGTCTTGCTCAGACCGCGTTCATCGCAGACCTTATCGAGCACCTGCGAAAGCAAGTCGAGATCTTCCGAAAACAGCGGTAAATCATGGGGATGAATTGACGATCGCAACATCACGCCGCAGCTCCCTCCGAGGGCAGACGCATTCACCGCCTGCATCGTCGGACGCCCTCCACAACCGACGATAAAATCATTATGCGCGAGCGCCCTAATTTTAGCAACGGCGCAAATTCCTGTGGAACAATTTTTTGTCCCGTGCGTTGCGGCCGCGTTTCGAAGCAGGAATCAAACGCGTGCGGACGTGAGTGAAAAGCGCTTTCCCTCCCCTGTCCGGGTCCTTCACCAGACCGCAGTCCGATCGTTTCCACCGCCTCGGATGCCGTCGAATATTTGAGGAGATGGAGCTGCTTTCGGACAATATCCCGTTCTAAGCTCGGGCACGATCATCGCCTCGCTCTCCAGCATTGCTAGGCGCGCTCGATGGTCTGGGCGGATCGCTGGAATAGATCGGCTAGCCGTTGCGGCCGCCGCCGGCGGCGATGCGCTGGGGATGAATGAAGCCTTCCGCGATCACCTTGGCGGTGATTTCGATCACCCGTTCCTCGGCGAGCTCAGCGAGCGCCAGGGCGACATCGCCCTCCGACCAGCCGGCTTTAACAGCCTCATCCGACAGAGCCTTGAACGCGCTGGCGAGGCTCTGCCTGCAAGTTACATTCTGCTTGATATCGGCCATGCGCTCGCACTAGGCTATCTGTGACAGGGATATTATTAATTCTACACCTATTCGCGAGAATGCGAAGAGGTTTTGGATTATTTTCAATCCAAACCTGGGATATTCAACCACCAACTGGGTATAACCTTAACAAAAAGCAACAAGTATTGCCTCCTCTCACTAAGGGAGTCCCAAAAAGAACTAAGAGATTTTCTTACGACTACACTCTGGGGGAGTATTTCATCGCATTATTTATTTTAAATGGTCGGGGCGACTGGACTCGAACCAGCGACCCCTTGACCCCCAGTCAAGTGCGCTACCGGGCTGCGCTACGCCCCGACCTGCCGAAACGGCTTGCTTCGTTTAGTTTTTCAGCGCGTGCAATGCAAGCGGAAAAAGCCTGTCTCCCAGAAAAAGGAGAGACTTGTCATTGAGGGTCAAACGCTTGCCAGCGTCAAGCGCCCTTCGGCAGTCTGGCGGGGTTGCCATGCCTGGTAGTTGGCGATCGAAAAATGGGGCGTTTCGAAGGGCGTGGTGTGGGTTTCGGTGATGACGGCGACGTCGGCGCCGGCAGCTTCTCCGGCGAGAATGCCGGCGACGGCATCTTCGAAAACCAGGCATCTTGACGGATCGACGCCGAGGCGGCTTGCGCCGAGCAGGTATCCTTCGGGGCTCGGCTTGCCTGATTTGACCTCCCCGCCGCTGACGATGACCTTCGGCATCGGGATGCCGGCAGCGGCCATGCGGCGCCTGGCGAGCTCGATCGGGGCCGAGGTGACGATCGCCCATCGGCCATCGGCGATGGCGTCGAGGAAGCGGACGGCGCCGGGGATTTCAACGATGCCGGAGACATCCTCCATCTCCTCGGCGAGCAACAGGTCTGCCTCATGGGCCGGATCGACGCCGGGCAGGCCGAGGCCGCGGATGACGTCGGAAGCGCGAATGCCGTGAATCGTCTTCAGGAAAACCTCCGGCTCGAAGCCGTGGCGTCTTGCCCATACGCTCCAGACACGTTCGACGACGGCGATGGAATTCAGCAGCGTTCCGTCCATGTCAAAAAGGAAGGCATCATAAGACCTGTCGAGGATGTCATGGAGAGCGGACACGGGTTTCTCCTTGCGGGCATGAGGCCGGGGCGGCCTCCGCGCTGGCGAGTAGCGGAGAGCAGCGGCGGCGTCAACGTCAGTCGTTGACGTCGGGATGGGTGACGTTACGCAGGTCCGCGAGACCGCGGGCAGCATCGCGGCTGCCGGTCGCGGCAGCGGCTTCGAAGATGCGGCTCGCATCGCCGTACATTTTGAGATTGAGATAGCTGTAGCCACGCAGCACCATCAAGTCGATGCGTTCCTGCTGCAGCTGGGCGCGCTGATCGAGATAGATGAGGGTTTCGCGGTAACGCCCGGCGTCGAAGGCCGAAAGCGCGCGGTCAGCGAGAATCGCCACCTGCAGCTCGGCGGCGCGCTGGCGGTTCTGAGGCGCCTTGGTGGCTGCGACAGCGGCGTTGCTGGAAAGGCCGGCGCGCAGATAGGCGAGGCTCTGACCATAGGCTGCATCCTCACGATCCTTGCGGACCGGACTCTGCAGTGCCGCCTCGAAGGCCGCGATTGCCTCCATCGGCCGATTGATATCCATCAGGCACCAGCCGCGTGACAGCGCATCGGCCGGGCTAAGCTGCCCGGCATCGATCGTCGTCGAGCAGCCGCGCGTCTGGCGCGGGCCACGCTCGACGGTGACCGTCTGCATGACGGGCCTCGGTGGGCGAACGGCTGCTTCCGCCCCCGGCTGCACGTCGGGACGCCGCTCGACCTGAGACGGCTCAGCCGCGGCGGGACGCTGTTGCGGCTGCATCGATGGCTGGGGAGCCGCTTGCTGCGGAGCAAGCGCGCCCTTATCCGGCGGCGTGACGGCATTCAGCATCAGCGACGAGGTGTCTTCGAGATTGGTGATGCGGGCCGACCTGCCAGCCCAGGCCTGCTGGATCTCGCGCACGCCCTTGCGGTCGCCCAACTGCTCTCGGGTGATGACAAGGCCATAGGCGGACGGTTCGTCGTCGGGTTTCCAGGCAAGCGCCGTCTCGAACCAGCGGGTGGCGGTCTGGAACTGGTTGAGGGAGCGAGCATACCAACCGAACTGCTGGGCCGTCGGCACATATTTCCGGGCGATGACTTCGGCAGCGATACGGTGCAGCACGTCTTCGGCCAGATCGGCCGGCGGCTGCAACGCCATCAGGTTGGCGGTGGCGGCAAGATAAGTAGCGGTCGCATCGTCTGAATCGGCCCGCCAGCGGAACATCACGTCCTCGGCTTCCTGAGGCGCCTTGCGGGCAATCAGCGCCAGGGCCAGCCCCTGAGAAGCGGCCGCCGAATCCTCCTTGGCGCGGGCGGCGCGGAACCACTTTTCGGCATCGGCATCATTGTTGCGGCGAAGCTGATACCAGCCGAGCAGCAGCGCATCGGAGGCAAGCCCTTCAGTCCCCGAAAGTTTTTCGACGCGGGCGATATAATCGGGCGCGATAGCGAGATTCGGGTTTTCATTGCCTTCGGCCATGAAGCGCCGCGCAAGGTTGTCGCGGATCGCGTCGAATTCCTTGCTTCCGTCGGCGGCGGGCCTTTCCAACGCGAGCAGCGCCCGCATCGGCTGGTAGCCAAGCAGTGTCGAGGCCTTTTCGACCGTCGCCTGCCGCTCGGCGGGATTGGTGCAGTTCTTCAGGATATAAGTGTAAGCATCCTGGCCGCGCTGCGTCCTCTCCGTCTGGATGAAGGCTTCGGCGACACGCCAGAGAACATCGACCTCGCTGCAGGTGAGCAGGCTCGGCGTAGCGGCTGCGATATCGACCACGGTCGCATATTGCTTGAGGTCCGAAGCGTTGACGAGACGCGCGCGAGCCTCGGCGACGTCAAGCCGGTCGAGCAGATCGGCCGGCGGCTGCCATCCGGCATCCGTTGCCTGGCGGTCGGCGATCGCCTTACGCAGCTCCGCATAACGGCTATCGGAATAAAGCCGCCACATGGCTTCGAGCTGCTTGTCGCCGTTCTGCGGCACGGCGAGCGGATCGGCCGGCGGAACCCAGTTCGGGTAGAGCGCCTGAAGGCGGGAGATTTCGACCTGCAGGCGCACCTTGTCGCCGCGGCTCGCGAAATAACGAAGCGCACTTTCATCGACGGCAGGCTGCGGCTGTGCTGCGGCCTGCTGCGGCGCCGGCGGCTCGGTAACGATGGGCGGGGTGACCGGCGCTGGCTGGGCGACCGTCTGCGGCGCGACCGGTTGCGGGGCCTCGGGCTGCGGCGCGGCGGCCTTCGGTTCCGCGGTAACCTGCCCCGACGGCGGCGATGAGGTGATCGCCTCGATCCTGTCGGCGACAGTCTGCACATTGAACTCGGGATTGGCGGCAGGAGTGTCCGTCGGCTTGATGCGGCCCATCATCATCAGTTCCGGCGCCGGCTTGGCGCCGGACCCAAGACCGAACCGCTCTTGCAAGGCGGCGCGGTCCTTCAGCCCGGTGACGAGGGTCGCCACCACGACTGCCGCTGAAATCGCCACGAGAGAAGACTTCACAGGCACTCCGGATGCTTCTCCCCGATATAGGCCAGCCCCAGCAGCTGAAGCGTGGACGGATAATAGAGCGTGGGCGCAAATTGCAGGGCAGAGACCGGTAGCTTGGTCCCGTCGACTACACAGGCCACAACATCGTTAACAATTCTATAACCAGGATCCGACAGCAAAGTCTTCGGCCGGCCGGTGGTCAGATCGATGGTAGCGAGGACGCCGTCCTGCGACATCCCCTGCAGCAAGCGGTTGAGCATCGCCTTGTCGGCGATGCCGCCGCGGACGAGATAGAGCGGGATGCGGATGGCGTTATAGGCGAATTCGGCGTCGAAGCCCTTCGCCGGCTGCGGCTTGCCGTGCAGGCTCACCCATTCGGCGGGAAGTCTGCGCGGGCCGAACTGCATGGTGCTCAACAGCGCCACGCCGTCTTCCGCCAATGTCTTCCACTCATCCGAGGGCGCGAGTGCGGCCATCACGGGGATAGCCTCGTAAACCCAGTAGGACGGGTTGACGACGGGGCCGTCGTCGCGGTCGGCAGCGGCAAAGCCGTCGGTCCCCGGCATCAGCAGGGTTCGGCCCTCCGAACGGACCACCGTTTTGGCAAGCAGCGCCTGTGCCATGCGGGAGGCGGCGAAAATATAGTCCTCGCGTTTCCACGCCGTACCGGCAAGCGCCAGCGCATAGGCGATCAGCATGTCGCCATCGGAGGCATTGTTGGTGTCGGTGACGTGCGGCTTGACGTTCGGATCCCATTTCCACACGGCCAGACCATCGTCGCGCAGCAGCAGCTCGGTGCGGGTGAAATACCAGATCTGCTCGAAATCGGCAGGGCTCGCTGCGAGATAAGCGAGAAGCAAGCCATAGCCCTGCCCTTCGCTGTGGCTGATATTGCCATTGCCGTTATCGATGATGCGGCCGGTTGCATCGAGAAATTTCGCCTTATAGGCGGACCATGCGCCAGCATTGATCATCGCCTGCTGCGCGATGGCAGGCGTGCCCACGGGGGCAAGCGCGACTGTTGCCGCAAGCAGAAGCGCGCGCCACCTCCTCACTTCGACCGGCCCAGTCTTTTCAGCATGCGCGACGTGGTGAGGCCGATCAGCAGTAGGAAGACGACGAGCAGGAAAGCGTAGGAAAGGATATTCGACGACAGCCAGTTGGCGGCGATCAGGCGGTAATTGCCGATCGACCACGGGACGGAAGGCACGAAATCGAAGCGGGTGACGGGCACTGTCTCGATCTTGTCTGTCTTGCTCGAATAGGTGGTAATGTGGCCCGCGATCTGCTGCCAGTTCAATTGCCCGGTCACGACCTCGAGCCCTTCGCGCAAATCCTTCGCCGACGGCGCCGTCACGAGGGTCCATGAGCCGCCTCCCGCAGGGCTGGAGCCTTGCGCGACCAGAAGCGTGGCCGCATTGGACGGCGTGAAAATCTCTTCAGCGCCGGGGATGAATTGCAAAGAACTGCGGGAAATGTCGAAATTGCGCCAAAGCCATTCCCGGAAGGCGGTGATCCGGCTTCGCAATATGCCGCCGCTGACCTTGGAATTCCAGTGTTCGAAGGCCGTGCCGGTATCGACGACCCCGGTTTGCGTGTCGACGACGGGACGCCACGATGCCTGGCTGGCCGTGGAGATATTGGCCTGCGTCAGCGCGGTTGCCGGCATCTGCGAGATCGAGCCGATGAAGATTGCGTCACGATCGCCGATCGTATTCGGCGAGGCGACGGTCTCGATGGGGATGGGATGGCCGGCCATGATCGCCATCTGACCGAGCAGGGTGGCGGCGGCCGAAAGCGTGTCGGCATCGACGCGGTCGATGAAAAGCGGCGTCGGCTCCGTGTCCCGGCCATAGGGATAGGCTGTGCCGGCCATCGCAGCCAGATTCGGCCGCTGGCCGACGCGGGCAAAATCGGGAATGTGCAGCTCGGAGGTATCGAACAGGGCAAAGCGCGGATTGGCCCCGCCGGTCGCGCCTGGCGCGCAAGCCGCATCGTCCTTGGTCATCAGAATCGCCTCGATCGCCACCGAATTGAGACCGGGCTTGAAGTGCCGCATCGTCACGCGGATCGGCAGATGGCGGAGAATGCCGCCCGTGGTCGTGGTGATCGGCACGGTGGAGGCAATGTTGTCGTTGACGTAGATATCGATGTGGCTGCCGGGCAGCACGTTATCGGTATAGGCGGCGTCGAGCAGCACCTTCGCTTCGCCATAGGCATTGGCATAGAAATCGGCCGGAACGGCGACGTTGAAACCGGTGCGGAACCGCCGACCCGAAAATTCAGTGGTCTTCACGCCGAGCTGCGACAGGGTGATGTTCGTATCGGAAAAGACGAGCGGCGCATTCGGCGCGCTCCAACGCTCGGTGGTCAGCGCGTCGCGGCGGATGTCCGAGGACCTGTCCGTCGGCGAGACGAGGGTATCGATCGCCGAGGAGACCGCCTGCCAGGAGGGACCGCTGATCAGAAGCACCGGCGAACCGCTGCGCGGATCGGTGACGAAAGCGGCCAGAGCCGCGCTTTCGGCGCCGGGCGGCAGGCCGGGGAAAAGCGGCCGCAATTCCGCAGCGGTACCGACGAGCACGCTGAGCTTGCCCGGCCCGGCGGCCGGAAGCGAATCGGTGCCGAAGGCGAAAATCTGGTTCGGCATGCTGCTCAGCACCGACAGGCCCTGCGCAAGCCGCAGCAGCGGCTTGGTGGTTCCGGGCTGTTCCAGCGCCGGAACAACGATGTCAAACTCGGTCTTGCCGGCGCCATCGACACCGATGGCGCGGATGGCATCCGCACTTGACTGCTGGGCGGCATCGATACCGGCGAAACGCAGATAGGTTCCGGCCGGATCGATGTTCGACCACAGTTCGTAGGTGGATTGAATGCTGCAATCGGTGCGGTGGCGCTGATCGGCTTCAAAGGTGACAAGGTTGGCGCCCGGCTGTAGCAGGCCGGAGGGAACTTCGAACGTGATGGCGGATGGGCCATCCGGCGAACCGACGCGCTGCTGGCCGATCGGGCGATTGTTGAGATAGACGGTCAGCGCCGATGCCTCAGGCGCAACGACGATCGAATTCTGGTAAGCGAAGGTAAAGCTCGCCTTGGCCGCCGCCTGCTCCGGCGTCAGATAAACGGACCACGAACGCCGGTCGTATTCGCCGCTGAGACTGAGTTTCGAAAAGGGCAACACATAACGACGGACATCGCCGCTGCTCGGGCGCGCAGCAACATTCGCCGCCGCGGCAGGCTGGGGCGCCGGCACTGCCGTCTGTGGTTGCGCGGCGATCGGCGGAGGCGTGGGAATGGCGGCGGGAGCGGGAGCAGCCGGAGCTGCAGGCGCGGGTGTCACCGAAACGGGAGGCGTGACGGGAGCCGGCGCGGTGGCGGCAGGCGGGGCGGCCGGCGTCAATCTCGGGGTAACGGGCGCGCCGGGCGGCCGCTCGCCGGACATGTCGAAGGGCGCCGTCTGCGCCTGGACGAAGACGGAAGTATTCAGCAGGAGAAGCGAAGCAGCGACGATCGTTCTCATCCGGCGTTGACCTTTGCCGCCTGCTGCTGCGCTTCCCGCTCCGGCCGCATACTACGGAAGAAGTAAACGAGGCCGCGGCTGGTCTGATAGAACGACAGGCCGAGGAACCATATGGTGCCGCGGATGAGCCCGGGATTGCGGCGGCGCGACGTCTGGAACTGGGTCCACTGGTCGGAATTGGCGAACATCAGGTCGGCGATCAGGCGATGGTCGAGCGCGCTTTTCGGCACGTATTGACAGCCGAGATTGGTGATGTCGCCTGATGGCTCGATGTTGCGGACAATGAGCGGCAGGGTTTCCATATCCGCACCGCTATAGGGCTGGAATCGGATCTCGCCTGGTGCGCCGATCATCAGCTCGTCGAGGTTCTTGTTGAAGACGTGAAGCCTTGCGCCGTGGACGGAGACATCCTCGATCGAGGCCGCGTACCACTTGCCGTTGGCACCGAATTCGCAGCGCCGGTTGACGCGGACGCGGCGGGACAAGGCGCGCTCGCCGCGCTCCGACACGACGCCGAGCGCGCAGCCGGCCATGATCAGGTTGATGAGGTTCCATCCGCCGACGACGAGCGTGACGTCGGCCTTATAGGGCTCGGCATAGATCCTGTAGATGGTGATGATGAGCGCGACGATCTGCACCGCGAAGATGACGAAGAACGGACGGCTGATTTCCGACAGGCGGCTGACGGCAATCGATTCGTCCTTGGCCGTGACCTTGAAGGTCGGCTTTCTCGGATTGAGCATGACGGAGACGACGGCCGGCAGCAGATGCACAGTCTGGACATATTCGTAGAGCTCGGAAATCCACGGCCACCGGAACGACCCGTAGAGGTAGTTCTGCATCATCAGGTTCACGAGCATGTAGGCAAGCGTATAGGCAAGGAATTCGCCGCCGGAGGCGGTGAAGATTTCCAGATCGAAGAACAAGTAGAAGAGCGGCGCGAAAAGAAAGATCGTTCGCGGGAACGGGAAGAGCCAGAAAAGCGTGGAGGACATGTAGCAGAAGCGCTGCGGGATCGTCAGCCCGCGCTTCAGAAGCGGGAAGCGGAAGCGCAGAATCTGCATCATACCCTGCGCCCAGCGGCTGCGCTGGCCGATGAAGCTCGCGAAGGTCGCCGGCTGCAAACCAGCGATCAGCGGCTTGTCGACATAGATGCTGTTCCAGCCGCTGCCATGGAGCGCCAGCGCCGTCTCGCAATCCTCGGTGATGCTTATGCCGGAAAAGCCATTCTGGGATTCGAGCGCCCTGCGGCTCAGAACCGCGGCCGAACCGCAGAAAAAAGCGGCGTTCCATTTATCGAGGCCACGCTGGATGATGCCGTAGAACATCTCGTTCTCGCTCGGCATTTTGTCGAAGGTCCGCAGGTTGCGCTCCAGCGGATCGGGATTGATGAAGAAATGCGGGGTCTGGACGAGGAAGAGCTTCGGATCGTCGTCGAAGTAACCGACTGTCTCCAGCAGGAAATCGCGGGCCGGCGCGTGGTCCGCATCGAAGACGGCGATGAGTTCACCGGTCGAATGTTTCATGCCGTTGTTGAGATTACCGGCCTTGGCGTGCTCGTTGCGGTCGCGCGTGAGATAGGTGACGTCGAGATCCTCGCAGAGCTGTTTCAGCTCGATATGGCGGGCGGCAGCGGCCTGGGCCTCGAGCAGCTTGCCGGAATTGCGCTTCTGCAAAGTGCCGCCGTCATCGAGCAGCCAGACATGCAGCTTGTCGGCCGGATAATCCATCGCCTTCGCGGCGGCCAGCGTGTTTCCAAGAAGACCGGCATCCTCGTTGTAGGATGGCACGAAGACGTCGACATGCGGGAAGCGCTCATTCTTGGCCGCCCGCGAGGGCCGCGACGGCAGCGGTGTGGCAACGATGAAGAGGCTGAGTGCCAGCATCGCAACGCTATACATTTCAGCGAGATAAAGCAGCAGGCCCGGGATGAAGTTTTCCGGCTGGTTCAGCGGCGGCAGCGTATTGGTGGTGCGCCAGTAGACATAGCGCAGCACGATCGACGTACCGAAAGCGAGCGCCACCAGGCGCCACGTCCCCTCGCCTTTCATAATCTTGATAAGCGCCATCACCGTCACGACCGTGATGCTGGTGATGAGCTGGGTCTGGAGGTTGACCGGCAAGGTGATCAACACGATCATGCAGAGCGAAACCACGGCCCATATGATGACACTGCGGGCTTTGCGCATCGACGTTCCTTCGAAATTGCTCAACCGGGACACCATCCGGCGCTCCGGGCATGCTCATCATTTCCGGCAGGCGGCCGTCATGGCCGCGTCGCCTATGCAGTCCGGCGACGGCACGGCGGCGCCGATCGCCCTTACCGATTGATCGCCCGGCACGGCTGCCGCATCCGGCTTTGCGTTGGTCTGCGGCGTCTCGCCGGGCAGCGGCACGCGCGGGCCGACGGGTGCCGGCAGCGGCGCGACGCCCTGAGCCGGCTGCACGGCCGAGCTACTGCGAACGGGAGCGGCTCGCGGCCGGCTGACAAGGGCGGGCGCCGGTTCATAGCCGATCGGCATCGGGCTGGCGCGATAACCGTCCTCGTCGGGATAGATCGGCTGACCGGTGCGTCCGAGCGCTGCGTCGGCAGGCGGCGCATGGCCGTACGGATTCCAGATCTCGCCATCGAAAGTGCCGGTGACGGTGTAGCCGTAGACGATGCCGAGCAGCTGGCGCTCGCTTGCCCTGGCGTCGCAGAGACGCAGGCGCAGCTGGATCATGCCGAAATTGCGCGCCTGGGTATTGGCGGCGACGCTCGAACGGATCTGCTGCCAGGCATAGATGCAGGTGTCGCCGGCCTGGCTGCGGCCGGAGGCATAACCGAAGGGGCCGTAGCTGTTCTGCAGGAAGGTTGCGGATGTCGCCATCGGGACGCCCGGGGCCGAACGGGCCACTTCGCGGGCAATACCGCTCTCGTTGATCATGCTGAAGCCTGCATTGCCGACGCCGGGATTGGCCCCGGATGCGCCGAAGAACTGAACCTTCAGGAAATTCTGGCCGGGTACGGAGGATGAGGTAAACAGCGAGATATTCTGCTCGACGCCGTTTCCGCTCTTGCGCTCGACGACGCTGACGATCGACGGGCCTCCTGGCGGCGGCAGGACCAGCGCCTTTTCGGGCGCAACGGTCTCCGGCCCGGAAGGCTGGCGCACACCGCCTGTCGACGTGCAGCCGGCCATCATGCCCGCCACGGCCACCAGCGATATCGTCTTACGCAAGTGCATGTTTCGAGCCGCCGCAATCGTCTTTCCAGATATCCATTCGCAAGCCGAAACGCGAGGGATCTTCGAATCAACGACCAGCAGGCCGTTCATCTGACATAAACCGCCAACATGGTTAACCAAACGTAAAGAGCCGAGCCATGGCATCGCCGGACGAACCCGTACTGGACATTGTTCGCACTACTCAACCGTATGATGCGTATATCGATTCGCCAACAACTTAATCGTTCTCTCCCCGCGTTTGTCCACCCGGCAATGGCCCAAGCGCGCGCGTCTTTCGAGCGAGAATCTCGACCGCCATTCGTCGCCACGCCGATCCACGCTGCGAGAATCCGGCACGGGAACTATGCCGGATTGTCCGCGTTGCCTTCATGTCTGGGGTAAAAAGGAGAACTTCCATGCACAAGATCATGATGGCTGCGGCGGCCGTGCTGACCATCAGCTCCGCCGCCTTCGCGCAGAGCACCGTCATCGTCACCGACCCTGCAGCGACGGGCTCCGTCGTATTGCCTGGCGAGGTGCGCACATATGTGATGGAGCAAAACACGCCGTCCGTCGTCTATGACGGCGATATCGTGGTCGGTACGACGCTCCCGGATACCGTCGAAGTGCATACGGTGCCAAATGTTGACGGTTACGCCTATACCGTCGTCAATAACCGGCGCGTGATCGTCGAGCCGCAGACGCACCGCGTGATCCAGGTCCTGGAATAACGCGATCAGAGATTTCGAGCGTGCGGCCGCGTTGCGGCCTCACGTCCTTTCGTCTTCCGTTCTCACCGGCACATTCAGAAGCTCGCGGATCTTGTGAGCCAACTGCTCGAGGCTGAAGGGCTTGGCGAGCAGGAAGACGCCGTGATCGAGCACGCCGTTATGGACGATGGCATTCCGGGTATAACCCGTCGTGTAGAGAACCCGGATTTTCGGCCATTTTTCCTGAACGATGTCGGCAAGCTGACGTCCGCTCATCTGCGGCATGACGATGTCGGTGAAGATCAGGTCGACGGCGGCATTCTGCTCGAGAAGGACAAGCGCCTCCATCCCGCTCGCGGCCTCCAATACAGTATAACCCAGTTCATGCAGGCTTTCGGCGGTCATACTGCGGACGTGCTCGTCATCCTCAACCACCAGAATCGTGTCCTTGACGCTCCCCTGGGGGATCGGCAGGGCGCCCATAGCGCCGAACCGGGCGCCCGTTGCGCCGACATGGCGGGGAAGATAGATCTTCACCGTCGTCCCCCTGTCGATTTCCGAATAGATCTTGATGTGGCCGCCGCTCTGCTTGATGTAGCCGTAGACTTGGCTGAGGCCGAGACCGGTGCCCTTGCCGGGTCCCTTGGTCGTGTAGAACGGGTCGAAGGCGCGGTCGATCACTTCGGGCGACATGCCGGTGCCCGTGTCGGTGATGCTGATCATAACATACTGACCGGCCTCGACCTCGGAATGCATGCGCGCATATCGCTCGTCGAGTTCGGTATTGGCGGTCTCGATGGTCAGATGACCGCCGCCGGGCATGGCGTCGCGGGCATTGACGGCAAGGTTCAGAATGGCGTTCTCGAGTTGGCTGAGATCGGCAAAGCTCGGCCAGAGGCCGCCGGCAAGAACAGTCTCGATCCGGATCTGCTCGCCGAGCGTGCGCCGCAGCAGCTCCGACATGCCGCCGACCAGCTTGTTGGCATCGATGATCTCCGGGGCAAGCGGCTGCTGGCGCGAGAAGGCGAGAAGACGTGCGGTCAACACGGCCGCCCTCTGCGCGCCGTCCCTGGCATTCTGGATCGAATTCAGCAGGCGGGGATCCTCGTTTCCGGTCATGCGCCGCTGGGCGAGATCGAGACTGCCAATGATGATCGCGAGCATATTGTTGAAATCATGGGCGACGCCGCCGGTCAGTTGGCCGATCGTCTCCATCTTCTGCAACTGGCGGACCTGCGCCTGGGCGGCGGCATTCTCGTCCATCTCATGCTTGAGCGCGGCGGTACGCTCGGCCACCGTCTGTTCCAGGCGCGTATTAAAGCTGTTGAGTTCGCTGCGAAGGCGGCTCTGCCGGTCATGAGCGACGATGATCATCTCCATCAGGCCGACGATGATCGCGGCATTGACGAGATAGGTCGACAGGCCGACCCATTGCCCGGCGCTGACCGGCCAAAAGACATTGTGCGGCTCGACGAAAAACTGCTGGACGATGAAGCCGGCGACCACGGCCGCGACAAGGCCCGGCCCCGCGCCGCCGATGAAACTGGCGAGCAAAATCGCCGGAAGGAAGCTGAGGAAGGGAAAGCCGGAAAGATAATCGCTGGCCGCGATTCTCAGAAGAAACGTCAATCCAACCGCGGCAAGCGCCAGCGGATATGTGTAACCGGGCCTGTGACGCAACCAGTCTGTGGCACTCAGCAAATCCATCCCAGGCCTCTTTCCCTCCGCTTCTGAAACGGTATCCCAGCTTTTGCACATCGAATTTCACCCGGCAATATGCTCTTTCTCACACTGCGGGGCAGCACGTCTTGACGAGCGCCGGAAGCGGTCCACATAACTTTCATGCCCGGCAAGGGGAAATGGGTGAAAGGGATCATGAAAGACATCTTCATCGTCGAGGACGATACGCTGATTGCCATGTTGCTCGAGGACATGCTCGGCGATCTCGGCTACCGGGTCTGTGCAAGCGCGCCCGATCTGGAACGGGCGCTGGCAACTGCCAAGGACACGGAGTTCGACGCCGCTATCCTCGACGTCTCTCTTGCCGGCCGCAGTTCGCTGCCGGTCGCAAAGCTGCTCGACGAACGCGGCAAGCCCTATCTCTATGCAACGGGATATGGCAGCGCCCCGGAAGGCAGCGCCGGCACACTGCCGGTATTGCGGAAACCCTTTCAGCTCAGCGAGCTCGAACAGGCGATGAAGCGCCTTGCCGAAGCCTGACCTGCCTGTCGGCTCAGCGAACCTGGTCGAGCAGGCGCTTGCACTCCAGGAGATCGTAGAGCGCCTCCTGCAGCAACGCCCTGTCTTCCTTGCCGACGCTCGACTTGCCGATCGAGACCTCCGGCTGGTCGTCGTCTCCGGCGACGAAATTGAAGAATCGGCGGGTGATCGGCGGTTTGGCGCGGCCGACGATCTGGTCTTCTTCGGCCATGCCGACGCGCGGTTCGCCCGCGTCCTGTACGCCCGCCGCGAGAGCCTCGACGCTGGCGAGATCGCCGTGGCCGACCGATATGACGAATTTGTTGCCGTTGGTTTTCAGGAGCTTCTGCACGCCCTTGATCGTATAGCCGTGATCATAGAGCAAATGCCGGATGCCCTTGAGGAGATCCACATCCTCCGGCCGATAATAACGACGACCACCGCCTCGCTTCATCGGCTTTATCTGTGGAAAGCGCGTCTCCCAAAAGCGCAGCACATGCTGCGGCAGATCAAGATCGTCTGCGACTTCGCTGATGGTGCGAAAGGCATCGGGGCTCTTGTCCAACGTCATACTGCTACGCGACCTCGCGGCTCGATCCAACGGCGACTCATCATATTTCAACGGTTTGGCGCCGACAATTCAAGTCATGTCTCGACGTTGCGCACAACGATGGACAGTACGAGAGGAAAAAACTGCCGTTCCGAAAGGGAAAGCCGGGATCAAGAAGCCGGATTCTGCGGCTTCAGCTTGATCTTGCGCGAGACGTGCGCCTTGAGGATGCGCGTCTTCAGCACATTCGACGCCTTGAAGGTCATGACCCGGCGGGGAGAAATCGGAACTTCCTCGCCGGTCTTCGGGTTGCGGCCGATTCGCTCGTTCTTGTCGCGCACCTGGAAGGTCGCGAAGGAAGAAAGCTTGACGGTTTCGCCCCGCACGATGGCGTTACAGATTTCATCAATGACGGTTTCGACCAACTCGGCGGATTCGGTCCGGGAAAGCCCGACCTTTCGGAAAACGGATTCCGCCAGGTCTGCTCGCGTCACTGTTTTTCCGGTCATGGTTTCCCCGCCCATTACAAATATTTTGTGAAAGCGGACGAAGAGTATTTGTCTTGCGCCTCACGGTCAAGCTCTTGTTCGCCGCCAGTTTTTTAGGATTCGTGCTTACCAGCGCAGCAGAACGGCGCCCCAGGTGAAGCCACCACCCATCGCCTCGAGCATCACCAGGTCGCCCTTCTTGATGCGGCCGTCGCCGGCAGCGGTCGCAAGTGCGAGCGGGATCGAGGCAGCCGACGTATTGCCGTGTAGGTCGACTGTTATGACGATCTTCTCCGCATCGATGTTCAGCTTCTTCGCCGAACCGTCGATGATGCGCCGGTTGGCCTGGTGCGGCACCAACCAGTCAAGGTCTTCGGCCGTGGTGCCGGTCGAATCAAAAGCAGCCTGGATAACATCGGTGATCATGCCGACGGCATATTTGAAGACCTCGCGGCCTTCCATGCGCAGTTTACCAACAGTGCCGGTCGAAGAGGGCCCGCCATCGACATAAAGCTTGTCCTTGTGGGAACCGTCAGAACGCAGGTGCGCGGTCAGGACGCCGCGATCGGCTGACGTGCCCTCGCCTTCGGCCGCTTCTAGCACGATCGCGCCGGCGCCATCGCCAAAAAGAACGCAGGTGGTGCGGTCGTTCCAGTCGAGGATGCGCGAAAAGGTTTCGGCGCCGATGACGAGAACGCGCTTTGCAAGCCCGCCGCGAATATAGGCATCCGCCGTCGTGACCGCATAGACGAAACCGGTACAGACGGCCTGAACGTCGAAGGCGAAGCCGTGGCTCATGCCGAGGCGGTTCTGGATATTGACCGAGGTCGCCGGAAACGTGTTGTCGGGCGTCGAGGTGGCACAGATGACGAGGTCGATATCGGCGGGCGTCAGGCCGCCATTGGCAAGGGCTGCGCGCGCCGCCGCCTCGCCGAGCGAGGCCGTCGTCTCGTCATCGCCGGCGATGTAACGCTGGCGAATGCCGGTGCGCTGGACGATCCAATCGTCCGACGTATCGACGATGGCCTCCATGTCGCGATTGGTCATCACGCGCTTCGGAAGTGCGGCTCCGAACCCGCGAACCACTGAACGGATCATATTGCTTGAACCCTGTCGCTCATGCAGCTTCCGGACCCATGGGGGGCAGCCGCTTGGCATGATATTTCTTAAGATCGTTTTCTATTTTCTGATTGAGGCCGTTCTTGGCCATGTCATAGCCGACTTCAATGGCCGCAGCGATGCCTTCGGCATTGGCCCCGCCATGGCTCTTGATGACGATGCCGTTCAGGCCGAGAAACACGCCGCCATTGACCTTGCTCGGATCGAGCTTCTCGCGAAGCATGTCGAACGCGCTCTTGGCAAAGAGGTAGCCGATGCGGGCGAGCAGCGTGCGCGACATGGCGGCACGCAGATATTCGGCGATCTGCTTGGCGGTGCCTTCGGCGGTCTTGAGCGCGATATTGCCGGAGAATCCTTCGGTGACAACAACGTCGACGGTGCCCTTGCCAAGGTCGTTGCCCTCGACGAAGCCGGAATATTCGAGCGAATCGATGTTCGCCTCGCGCAGCAGCCGGCCTGCCTCCTTGACCTCCTCCTGGCCCTTCACCTCTTCGACGCCGACGTTCAGAAGACCAATCGTCGGCCGTTCAATCTCGAAAAGCGCGCGCGCCATGGCGCCGCCCATCAGGGCGAAATCCATAAGCTGCTGCGCATCGGCTCCGATCGTCGCGCCGACGTCGAGTACGATGCTCTCACCTTTCAGCGTCGGCCAGATCGCGGCGATCGCCGGACGCTCGATATTGGCCATGGTGCGCAGACAGAACTTCGCCATCGCCATCAGGGCACCGGTATTGCCGGCCGACACCGCGACGTCGGCATCACCTGTCTTCACCGCCTCGATCGAACGCCACATGGTGGAGATATAGCGGCCACGGCGCAGTGCCTGGCTCGGCTTCTCATCCATACTCACGGCGAGCTCGCAATCGTGGAAAACCGACTTTTCCCTCAATTTCGGAAAGCGAGCGAGAACCGGGTCGCATTGCTCTTTGATGCCGTAGAAAACGAAGGAAATATCCGGATGCCGATCCAACGCCTTGGCGGCACCGGGGATGACAACCTGGGGACCAAAGTCGCCACCCATGAGGTCGATAGATATTCTGATCACGCGTCCCTGATCCTTCTTTTCGCCGAGGGCGAAATTTCGGCCAAAATACCGGTTTTGGCGTCGCTTACAACTGAATAGTATCAAATGCCAGCGAAGCTTAATCCTTTTTCCAGTCCTTGAGGGCAGCGAAAGCGGAGGGCTTTTTATCGTTCTCGCCGCTATCCTCGATATGGCCGGCGAATGCGATGCCTTCCTTGCGCGGATAGGGGTCGATCGCAAGGGCGGCGAATTCCGCAACCACCTCTCCGGCGTCGATCGTGTCACCCACGAAGGTCTCGGGCAGATCGGGACCGTCGGGATCAAGCAGCATCTCGCCGGCGTCGTTGCCCGGCTGGCGGGCGAGCTTGGAACCCTCGGGCACGAAAATCTGTTCGAAACTCTCGTCGATCGCGGCTTCGACCGGCTCCAGCGTCACGACGCAGGACTGGACGATCTTCGCCTGCACGCGACCCTTGACGCGAACGCCGTCGCGCTTCCAGCGGCCGATCTGTAGGTCGGCGCGCAGACCGTCGACGGAGACGACGCTCCAGGCCTCGGCAAGCGCCTTCAATTCGCTGTCGTCGGCCTCGATATGGACCTCGACAGGATTGGCCGAGATATGGCCGACCTTGACTTGATAGGAGAAGGGAACATCGTCCCGATCGTGCTTCATTGCATCCTCCTTCAGGCAACAGGCGGGAGCGTTGCCGAACCGGTGGCAATCACCTCTTCCGGAACAGCCGAGAGATGGGATTCCGCAGCCACCATCCAACCGGCGAGGCCGGACATATCGGCCGGCGTCGCGGTTTCGGGGTAAATATTGCGCTCAAGGGCAAGAGCAAGCGCCTCGGCGTCGCCCGCGTCCATCGCCTTCGAATAGGCTTCGAGCCGGCCGTAAAACATGCCGGCGAGCTTTTTCATGCGCTTCGGCACACTGTTGTCGCCGATGCCGAGCTCGCGAATCGAATAGTCAATATCCTGGAAGAAGGCGTCGACGATCTCCTGGGCGATCTCCTGGCCGCTTACGGCGGAGGCGCGTGTGCGGCGAAAAAACAGAATCATGGCGATCGACAGCATCTCGAAACGACCCATGACCGTGTCCGGCACATTCAACCGCTCATAGAGATCAGGCACGCGCGCGGCGGCCGTCAGCGCGGCATATTGCCTGTCGACGATCGCCTGATTGTTGTTTTTCTTGCGAAACAGCCCGAAGATCATGTTTTTTCCGGAAATGCCTCATTCTTCGCGCCGGCTGGCGTCCGGCCTTGTTGCATGATTTCGAAAGCTGGTTTACCGAAGCAGGCGCGAATTGCAATGCTGATCGTGACCAGTTTCGGGACGGCGCTCTCAAGACGCCGGCGAAGCGAATTCGGTACACCCGACTCGGAATGGCCACAATGGTTTTGCAGGAGGAAAGCGTGTAAGGCCCCAAACGGCTGCTATCGACACTCAAGGGAGTAGATGTCGTTGAAGAAACGGTATTTCAAGTCTGACATGAAATTCTTCAGCAGCGCGGCCATTGCCTTCATAATCGCCTCCACATCAGTTCTTTCGGGCTGCCAGACGAGCACGGTGCTCAACGGTGGCTATATCGTCGACCAGCAGTCGCTGAACTTGGTTCCGGAAGGGTCCAGCCGCGAGCAGGTGCTGCTGTCGCTCGGCACGCCGTCGACGACGGCGACTTTCGACGGCGAAGTCTTCTATTATATCTCACAGCGGCGCACACGCGCCGTCGCCTTCCAGAAACTGAAGGTCGTCGACCAGAGCATTCTGGCCGTCTATTTCGACAAGGACGGCGTCGTCAACCGCCGTGCCAACTATACGCTGCAGGACGGCAAGGTGTTCGACACGATCTCGCGCGTCACGCCGACCGGCGGCAAAGAACTCACCTTCTTGCAGCAGATGCTCTCCGGCGGCAGCGCCGCGAGCGCTGCCCGCAGCCTGTTCGGCGGTGGCGCCGGCGGCACGCCGCAGAATCCGAGCAGCCTGCGCTGATCGGAAATGTCTTCAACGAAAAACCCGCCGGATCGCGCCGGCGGGTTTTTTAATGGTCGCGGTACCGCAGCGCCTGGGTGGAACGGATCAACCAGCGAGAACGGCGAGCAACAGCAGCGCCACGATATTGGTGATCTTGATCGCCGGATTGACGGCGGGGCCGGCGGTATCCTTGTAGGGATCGCCGACCGTATCGCCGGTGACGGAGGCCTTGTGCGCATCCGAGCCCTTCATGTGACGCACGCCGTCCTTGTCGACGAAACCGTCCTCGAAGCTCTTCTTGGCATTATCCCAGGCGCCGCCACCCGATGTCATCGAAATGGCGACGAAGAGGCCGTTGATGATGACGCCGAGCAGTGATGCGCCGAGGGCGGCGAAGGCCGAGGCCTTGGAACCGGAGATCAGCAGCACGCCGAAATAGACAACGATCGGCGCCAGTACCGGTAGCAGCGACGGGATGATCATCTCGCGGATGGCGGCCCTGGTCAGAAGGTCGACGGCCTTGCCGTAGTCCGGCTTCTCCGTGCCCAGCATGATGCCCGGCTTCGCCTTGAACTGACGGCGGACTTCCTCGACGATCGCGCCAGCCGCACGGCCGACGGCGGTCATTGCAATGCCGCCGAATAGGTAGGGGATGAGACCTCCGAAGATCAATCCCGCCACCACGTAGGGGTTGGAAAGATCGAAGGAAATTTCGCCGATGCCGGCAAAATAAGGGAACTTGTCGCCATTCGCCGCAAAATACTTGAGGTCGTAGGAGTAGGCGGCAAAGAGAACCAGTGCGCCGAGACCAGCGGAACCGATGGCGTAGCCCTTGGTGACGGCCTTGGTCGTATTGCCGACTGCGTCGAGCGCATCGGTGGATTTGCGTACCTCCGGCGGCAGATGCGACATTTCGGCGATACCGCCCGCATTGTCCGTCACCGGTCCGAAAGCGTCGAGCGCGACGATCATCCCGGCTATGCCCAACATCGCCGTGACCGCAATGCCGGTGCCAAACAAGCCGCCGAGCTGGTAGGTGGCGAGAATGCCGCCAACGATGACGATCGCCGGCAATGCCGTCGATTCCAGCGACACGGCGAGGCCCTGGATGACATTGGTGCCGTGACCGGTGACCGAAGCCTGGGCGATCGAGACGACCGGGCGCTTGCCCGTGCCGGTATAATATTCGGTGATCACCACGATCAGCGCAGTGACGACGAGGCCGATGACGCCGCAGAAGAAGAGGTGCGCGCCCGAGATATCGACGCCACCGACGGAGCCGATCGATCCCCAGCCGATCGTGAGCGAGGTGGCAGCACCGAGGCCGACGATCGACAACAGGCCGGTGACGATGAGGCCCTTGTAGAGGGCACCCATGATCGAGCCGTTCGAGCCGAGTTTGACGAAGAAGGTCCCGATGATCGAGGTGATGATGCAGGCGCCGCAGATTGCCAGCGGATAAACCATGGCAGACTGGAGGATCGGCGCCCCGGCGAAGAAGATCGCGGCGAGAACCATGGTGGCGACGACCGAGACCGCATAGGTCTCGAAAAGATCCGCTGCCATACCGGCGCAGTCGCCGACATTGTCGCCGACGTTGTCGGCAATCGTTGCCGGATTGCGCGGATCGTCTTCGGGAATGCCGGCTTCCACCTTGCCGACGAGATCGCCGCCGACATCGGCGCCCTTGGTGAAGATGCCGCCGCCGAGACGGGCGAAGATCGAGATCAGCGAAGCGCCGAAGCCGAGCGCCACCAGCGCATCAATGACTTCGCGCGAGCCGGTCTCATGCCCGAGCCCGACGGTCAAAACTGTGTAGTAGATGGAGACGCCGAGCAGCGCGAGGCCAGCCACCAGCATGCCGGTGATGGCGCCTGACTTGAAGGCGATGTCGAGGCCGGCTGAAAGGCTAGCGGAAGCCGCCTGGGCGGTGCGCACGTTGGCACGGACGGAGACGTGCATGCCGATGAAACCGGCAGCGCCTGATAGTACGGCGCCGATCAGGAAACCGACGGCGGCCGTGGCGGAAAGAAGCAGCCAGGCCGCGATGAAAACAACGACGCCAACAATGGCAATGGTTTTGTACTGGCGGGTCAGATAGGCCTGAGCGCCTTCGCGGATATAACCCGCGATCTCCTGCATGCGGCTGTTGCCCTGATCGGCTGCAAGCACCGACCGGGTCGCCCAGGCGGCATAGACCACCGAGAGCAGACCGCATGCGATTACGCATAAAAGGATCGTCATTTCGCTCTTTCCTCCCATAGGCCGGAGCTCACTCCTTCTCCGGCAGAAACGCCGCCGAATCGCCTTCCTCTCCACAGAAACGCCACACTCAGCGGTGCGGAGATTGCGTGGTCGATCACGTGGCGTCAAGACCGCAACGGGCGAAAACCGTTGCAGTGCGAAGAAAGAGACAGGAGGTTGTTTGGCGGCTAAAGAGCTACTTCTTCGTCTCGCCGCGGACCTGCTTTGCGATGCGGTCGAGCACGGCGTTGACGAGTTTCGGCTCGTCGTCGTCGAAGAAGGCCTGGGCGATCTCGACATATTCGGTGACGATGACCGCCACCGGAACGTCCTTGCGGTCGGTAAGTTCGAAGACGCCGGCGCGCAGGATGGCGCGTACGGTGCTGTCGAGGCGCGACAACGCCCAATCGTCCTGCAGCGCTGAGGCGATCAGCGGATCGAGGCGGACCTGATCGCGCACGACACCGGCGACGATGGACCGGAACCAGGCGGCATCGGCCTTCAGATAGGTCGCGCCGTCGAGTTCCTGCCCGAGGCGGTGAGCCTCGTATTCGGCCACGATTTCCAGAACGCCGGTGCCGCCGATATCCATCTGATAAAGCGCCTGGACCGCAGCAAGGCGGGCAGCGCCCCGCTGGTTCGCAGTCTTGACCGGCCGATCCGTCTTGTCGTCGTTCATTCGTTATGCACCCAGTTTCTGCTTCAGCCCGATCATCGTCAGAGCTGCGCGAGCGGCAAATCCGCCCTTGTCCTTGTCCGAGCGGCGTGCGCGCGCCCAGGCCTGTTCGTCGTTTTCCACGGTCAGGATGCCGTTGCCGATGGCAAGGGACTCGCTGACCGCGAGATCCATCAAAGCGCGCGAGGATTCGTTCGATACGATATCGAAGTGATAGGTCTCGCCGCGGATGACCATGCCGAGGGCGACATAGCCGTCATAATGCGTGCCGCCATTGTCGTCTCCATCGAGCGACATGGCAATCGCAGCCGGAATTTCCAGCGCACCGGGAACGGTAATGACTTCGTAGGTGGCGCCGGCTTGATCAAGCGCAAAGGTCGCGCCTTCGAGCAGGGCGTCGGCCATGTCGTCGTAGAAGCGGGCCTCAACGATCAAAATATGGGGAGCGGTCTCTCTTGGCATGGTTCACCTTCGGTTGGTGGGGCATTTTCCACTCGGCAGGCCGCGGTCAAAACACGCCTTCGTGCGAATGGCAAGCAATTTCGCCGGATGCCGCAACACGGAAAGAGGAAATATCCGCAAAGGGATAGCGGAGCGCGCCATGCACTGCCGGGCAAGCGCTCAGAACCGGCTTTGCCCGATGCCTTGAAAACGGCAATTCAAAGGCAGTTTTCATGAACAATTTTTAATTGATTTTCAGTGGCTTAAGCCATTGAATCGCGAAGGGCGTAGCGCCAATTCGATATGGTGACGCAGACGATCCCCTGCAACGACAGCTGACCGTCATAGCAGATGAAAGGATACAATCATGAACCGCGTTGTCACAATCACCGTCGCCGCAGCCCTCTCCTCCCTCGCATTCACAGGCGTCAGCCGGGCCGAAAGCCTGGGGATGAATACCGACCAGGGCATCGAGCAGACGCTCCGGACCTTCCAAGGCAATGATTTCAATGTCGAGCAGGTCTACAACTGGCGCAATCTCGACGACGAGACGACCGGCCCGCGCTCGGCGCCGCAGCGTTCCGGCCAGGCCATTCGCGGCATCCAGGCCTCGATCGACGCCAACAAGTCGCTTGCCCACCGGCTCAACAACGAAGGCGTCGATGTCCGCAATATCGTCAATGCCGAACAGGCGGCGGACGGAAGCCTGACTTTCTACGTCCGCTGACGGCTTCACCGAAAGTCACGGCGCGACGCTCCAAGCATGGGCGGCGGTCTCCTCTCCGCCCATGCGAGGTATCTTCCGGAAAGCCATTGATTTTTTCCCCGTGATGATAGTTTCTCCTCCTGCAACAGGAGAGCATCATGGCGACGGAAGCAAAAGCGGCGATCAATATCGCCGATCTCAAGCTCGACCACTGGAAACAGGGCGAGTTCTATGAAAGCGCCGACATCTCGTTCGGCGCGCTTTTGGGCCTCGCCGGCCTCGGCATCAGCTACAACGAGGTGCCGCCGGGCAAATCGAGCTGCCCCTTCCACAACCACCATGTCGAGGACGAGCTTTTTTACGTGATCTCGGGCGCCGGCGAATATCGCTTCGGAGACGAACGCCATGCGATCAAGCCGGGCGACGTGCTCGGCGCACCGGCCGGCGGACCGGAAACGGCGCATCAGATCATCAACACCGGCACAGCGACGCTTATCTATCTCGGCATTTCGACGATGGCGAAGACGGAGATCGTCGAATATCCCGACTCCGGAAAGTTTCTTGCCAAAACGAACAGGGACGGTGTGAAGCCCAGGCGCTTCCGCCATATTGGACGGCCGGAAAGCGATCTCGACTATTGGGACGGCGAGCCCGGCGTTTAATGGCTCGGTCTCCGAAGGTATCCGATATGACCGACATTCCAACACTTGAAACGGAGCGGCTGACGCTTCGCCCTCACCGCCTCGATGATTTTTCGGCGCATGCGGCGCTGTGGGCGGATGAGGACGTCGTTCGCTTCATCACCGGTGCGCCGTCGACACGCGAGCAGAGCTGGAGCCGCATGCTGCGCATTGCCGGCATGTGGCACCATATGGGCTTCGGCTTTCTCGCGATCGTGGAAAAGGACAGCGGCCAATTCATCGGCGAAGCGGGCTTCCTGGAAGCCCGACGCGAGATGGAGCCGTCGATCGAGGGGACGATGGAACTCGGCTGGGCGCTGATGCCCTCGGCGCATGGCCGCGGTTATGCCACCGAGGCGCTGACCGCCCTGATCGGCTGGGCGGAAGCGCATTTTCCGGGGAGGCCGATGACCTGCATCATCAGCCCTGAGAACCACCCCTCGCTCAGGGTCGCAGCCAAACTCGGCTTCCGCGAAACGGCGCGTACGGAATATAACGGCGCGATCATTCAGTTTTTGCGGTAGGAAATTCGGCGAGCCGGGCGGCATAACGCGCCATGGTATCGACTTCGAAATTGACGAAATCGCCGGCCTTGCGGTCGCCCCACGTGGTGACTTCGAGCGTATGGCGGATGAGCAGAACGTCGAAATCGGTGCCGTCGACGGCGTTGACGGTCAGCGAGGTGCCGTCGAGTGCTATCGAACCCTTGGGCGCTACAAACTTCGCCAGATGTTCCGGCGCACGCAGGCGATAGCGCGTAGCGTCGCCCTCCGATGTCACCGAGAGAATTTCTGCCTTGCCGTCGACATGGCCGGAAACGATGTGGCCGCCGAGCTCGTCGCCGACCTTCAGCGACCGTTCGAGATTGACGCGGCTGCCTTCCCGCCAGGTGCCGATCGTCGTCAGCCGCAGCGCCTCTTCCCAAGCCTCGACTTCGAACCAGCGGCCGTTGCTGCCGTCCTGCGGCAGGCCGGTTACTGTGAGGCAGATGCCGGAATGGGAAATGGACGCGCCCATATCGATGGTCACCGGGTCGTAATTCGTCGCAACGCGGAGCTTGATGCCCTCCTTGAGCTGCGAAACAGATTCGATCGTACCGATGTCAGTGACAATTCCGGTGAACATCAATTCTCTCTTTCATATTCGTCCAGGCGATCAGCGCCGAATACATACGTGCCCCGATGGGCAAAACCGGATGGTATGTCGGTTGTATCAAGCGGGGATTCAATACCTCCCTCGCCGATGACAATGGGCGATTGATAGAGCTGGATGCGATCCACGAGGCCGGCTTCGAGAAAGAGCCGCGCCGTCTTTGCGCCGCCCTCGACGAGAAGCGAGGAAATACCGCGTGTGGCGAGCGCCGGTAGCAGGACTTCAGGGTGATAGGGATTGCAGTAGACGATCTCGACGCCGGCGGCTTCGAGTGCAGTCCTACGAGATTCCATGTCGGCGGGTGAGGTACCCCCCTCTGCCCTGCCGGGCATCTCCCCCACAAGGGGGGAGATTGGCTGGGGGACAGCTCCCTGCTCTACATCTTCCGTTGCTGGTGATGACGAGTGAGCTTGGGAATTCGGAGCACGCCACTTGCCGATCTCCCCCCTTGTGGGGGAGATGTCCGGCAGGACAGAGGGGGGTAACCCCTCCGCATCCGCTGCCAAAGGCGATACTTCCTCGCAGGCGACAACAATGACCGGCACTTCCCGTGCCGTTTCGACCAACTTGCTCGTCAGCGGCAATGCAAGGAAGGGGTCAAGCACGATGCGGATCGGCGATTGGGCTTCGAGACCCGGCGTGCGTACCGTCAGCAACGGATCGTCCGCGATTGCGGTGCCGATGCCGACCAGGATGGCGTCCGTTTCGGCGCGTAGCGCTTGGACCTGGGCGCGGGCCTGCGGGCCTGTGATCGCCACCTGCCCTGCGCCCTCGCGGCCGATCATGCCGTCAGCCGAAACAGCAAGCTTGAGAGTCACATAAGGGCGGTTCTTCGTCTGGCGGGTGAGGTAGCCGGCGAGCGAGCGCCTGCCCTCTTCTTCCAGCACACCCGTCGTTACCTCGATGCCAGCGTCGCGCAGCATGGAAATGCCTCGGCCGGAAACCCTGATATCGGGATCGGTCACACTGATAACGACGCGGGAGACGCCGTAGGCAATCAAGGCCTCGGCGCAGGGCGGCGTCTTGCCGTGATGCGAACAGGGTTCGAGCGTGACATAGGCCGCGGCACCACGGGCGAGTTCACCGGCTTCGGCAAGCGCCTGGGGCTCGGCATGAGGGCGTCCGCCGAGTGCGGTCACGGCCCTGCCGACGATGACGCCATCGCGAACGATAACACAGCCAACGGATGGATTGGTGGCAGTCCGGCCCGTGTGCCATCGCGACAGACGGATCGCGGCGGCCATGAAGCGCTGGTCCTCAGGCTGAGCGATCCCCTCGCCCATGGTCATACGTCCAGCGGATCGCGGGCGATCTTGGCGTTGATTTCCGAAATGACTTTCTCGAAATCCTCGGCAAGGGAGAAATCCCGATAGACCGAGGCGTAGCGCACGAAGCCGACATCGTCGAGGCTCTTCATGGCTTCGAGCACCTGTAGGCCGATCTGCTCGGAGGAAATCTCGGTCTCGCCGGAGCTTTCAAGCCGGCGGACGATGCCGGAAACGGCACGCTCGATGCGGTCGCGCTCGACGGGGCGCTTGCGCAGCGCCACTTCGAACGAGCGCACCAGCTTGTCGCGATCGAAGGGCACCTTGCGGCCAGTCTTCTTGATGACCATCAGCTCGCGCAGTTGCACGCGCTCGAAGGTGGTGAAACGGCCGCCGCAATCCGGACAGATGCGCCGCCGGCGGATGGACGTATTGTCCTCCGCCGGACGCGAATCCTTAACCTGGGTGTCTTCCGAACCGCAATAGGGGCAGCGCATCCCTACTCCTTACCCCATGTAGCCATACATAGGGAAGCGGTCGGTCAGATTGACCACCTTGCCGCGCACGGCGGCTTCGACGGCGGCGTTGCCTTCATCGGAGTTGGCGACCTTCAGGCCGTCGAGAACCTCGACGATGAGATTGCCGATTTCGCGGAATTCCGCTTCCTTGAAGCCACGGGTCGTGCCTGCCGGTGCGCCCAAGCGCACGCCCGAGGTGACAAAGGGCTTTTCCGGGTCGAAGGGAATGCCGTTCTTGTTGCAGGTGACGTAGGCGCGGCCGAGAGCTGCCTCGGCGCGCTTGCCGGTGGCGTTCTTCTTGCGCAGGTCGACGAGCATCAGGTGGTTGTCGGTGCCGCCGGAGACAACGTCGAGGCCGCCAGCGATCAGCGTTTCGGCAAGCGCCCGGGCGTTCTTGACGACCTGAGCGGCGTAATCCTTGAACTCCGGCTGCAGCGCTTCGCCGAAGGCGACGGCCTTGGCGGCGATGATGTGCATCAGCGGACCGCCCTGCAGACCAGGGAAGACGGCCGAATTGAACTTCTTGGCCAGATCCTCGTCATTGGTGAGGATGACGCCGCCGCGCGGACCGCGCAGCGACTTGTGGGTCGTGGTCGTCGCGACATGGCAATGCGGGAACGGAGACGGATGCTGACCGCCAGCAACCAGGCCGGCGATATGAGCCATGTCGACCATCAGGTAAGCACCTACCGAGTCGGCGATCTCGCGGAAACGCTTCCAGTCCCAGATGCGGGAATAGGCGGTGCCGCCGGCGATGATCAGCTTCGGCTTGGTTTCCTTAGCCTTGCGCTCGACTTCGTCCATGTCGAGCAGGTTGTCGCCTTCGCGAACACCGTAGGAAACGACGTTGAACCACTTGCCGGACATGTTGACCGGCGAACCATGCGTGAGGTGGCCACCCGAATTGAGATCGAGACCCATGAAGGTGTCGCCGGGCTGCAGCAGCGCCAGGAACACGGCCTGGTTCATCTGCGAGCCGGAATTCGGCTGGACGTTGGCGAAATTGACGCCGAACAGCTTCTTGGCGCGCTCGATCGCCAGTTCCTCGGCGATATCGACGAACTGGCAGCCGCCGTAATAACGCTTGCCGGGGTAACCCTCGGCATATTTGTTGGTCATGATGGAGCCCTGGGCTTCCAACACGGCGCGGGAGACGATGTTCTCGGATGCGATCAGTTCGATCTCGTGCCGTTGGCGACCGAGTTCCTTTCCGATCGCGCCAAAGATTTCCGGATCGACGTCCGCAAGCGAGCGATTGAAGAAGGATTCGGTGGAAGCATTGGTCATGGGCGGGCTCCTCAACTGGAATGCGCTGACGTATTAGCCTTCCGCCGAAGCGAGAGCAATACGAAGAACGACATTTGCTGGGCAAAGCGCGCGCTCCGCTCTTTTTGCGGCCACGCTACGTCGATGCTTGGGGAACCCTGTTATGGAGCACACTCCCCGGCATAAAAAAACCGCGCCCGAGAGGCGCGGTTCAAAAATCACGGTACAGAGTCGTCCGCTTACTGGACCGGCTGCTCCATGCCAGCCGTGGTATCGAGCGCGAGTTCGGCATTGCCGTCCATCTGATAGATGTCGTCTCGGAACTGGACGACGCCGTCGGGCATGCCCCAGGCCGAGATATAGACGAAATAAACGGGAACTTCGGTCGCCAGCTTGATCGGCGTGTTGGTGCCGCTTGCGATCACCTGCTCCATCTGCTGGCGATTCCAGCCGGGTGTTTCGCGCAGCAGCCAGGTCGACAAGTCGCGGACGTTCTGGACGCGCACGCAGCCCGACGATTCAAAGCGCATGAGCTTGTTGAACAGGCCCTGCTGCGGCGTGTCGTGCATGTACTCGCCGTTCTTGTTGTAGAAATTGATCTTCGTCGACGCCATGGCGTTGATCTTGCCCGGGTCCTGACGGAACATCAGGTTCGGTGCCTCGCCGTTCCAGTCAACCGTCTCCGGGGCGACTTCGTTGCCCTTGCCGTCGATCAGGCGGATGGCGTTCTTTTCGAGATAGGTCGGATCCTTGCGCATCAGCGGCATGATGTCCTTTTCGACGATCGAGCGCGGCGCAGTCCAGTACGGGTTCAGAATGACTTCGTAGATCTTCGAGTTGACCAGATGTGTCGGGCGGCTCAGACGGCCGACAACGGCGGTGTGGCGCGTCGCAACGCTGCCGTCTTCAACGGCTTCCACATAGGCGGCCGGAATGTTGACCATCAGGTGGCGGCGGCCCAAATCTTCCGGGAAAGTCTGCAGGCGGATCAGATTGGTGTTCAACTGCTGCAGGCGCACATCGGCCGGGATGTTCATCGCCTTCAGCGTGAATTCGCCGAGAACGCCATCGGCCGGCAGGCCGTGACGCGCCTGGAAGCGCTTGACGGCGCCATCGACATAGGAATCGAAGGCGCTCGACATGCCGGCCTCGCGCGGCAGGTCGCCGGTGATCGCAAGGCGCTGGCGCAGCGCCTGGACGGAAGGATCGGAGGCGCCGAGCTGCAGGCGTTGGTCACCGGGATTGACCTGCGGCCAACCGCCAGCAGCCGCGATCTGTTGATACTGCATGATCGCCTGCTGTGCGCTTGCGACCGACTGGGGGCCGAGGATCGGCGTGTTGGAAAGGACGGCGGTTGCCGTGCGCGAAGCCGCCTTGGCGTCGAACTGGTCGTCCCAGTTGCCGCGGCGCGGCGCGTTGATCAGCGTATCGAGCGCCGATTGCGCAAAGGCCGGCGCGGCAATCGCGCTGGCCCCGACCGTTGCCGCGGACGCAAGGAAAGCGCGGCGCGAGAGAGCTTCAATTCCGTTTTTCTTCGACATTCGTCCCAACCACTCAATGCCGCTATCAAGGAGGCGCGGCCCTTTGCGATATCACTGCGCTTTCAACGCAGATCCCATCTATTCCTGTACCGGCGCATCAGGAGATTCCGTCGTCCCTTCACAAGATTGCGATAGGAAAACCTGGACGTTCCTGGTCCATTGAAAGGGCCGGTTGTTAAGCCTTCCGCTGCCACACCAATATGGCCAATTCGTGTTGCCGGGTCGGAAGACGGACTGCCGGTGCCGGGAACGCGATGCAACGAACCATACGACGGGTAAACCGTGCCGGTTAATAACGGCTAAAAAACGGCTTGAATACAGGCCTTTGCGCTTGCCTGCCATGCGTTGCAAAGATGCCACGCAAGGGCAAACGGCAAAACCGGACGCGCGGGGAACGCATCCGGTTTTCGTCAACCCTGGAAGGAGGCCTCGGGTCTTAGAGGCGATACAGGATCTGGTCGTTCCAGAAACGGTCCAGACGCTGGAGCAGCTTGTTCATCTGCGTGAACTCGTCGGTGCCGATGCCGCCGACCTTGTCGATCGAGGCGATGTGGCGTTCGTAGAGCTTAGCGACCGTTTCGGCGATGTCCTGGCCGGTTTCGGTCAAGCTGATGCGGACCGAGCGGCGGTCGATGCGTGAGCGCTGGTGGTTGATGAAGCCGAGATCGACCAGCTTCTTCACGTTGTAGGACACGTTGGAGCCGAGATAGTAGCCACGCGAGCGCAGCTCGCCGGCAGTCAGCTCGGAATTGCCGATGTTGAAAAGGAGCAGCGCCTGGATGGCGTTGACATCGCTGCGACCCTGACGGTCGAACTCGTCCTTGATGACGTCGAGAAGACGGCGATGAAGACGTTCAACGAGATGAAGGGACTCCATGTAAAGATCACGGATGCCCTGATCCTGCTGGTCACGGAAGTTCGATACCGCCTGCGGCTTGATTTTCGTATTCATGATGACTGCCTCACTGTTTGGTTGGCGGTGTGTTTTCTTCCCGCCTTGAGTGAGACCCTATCGAATACATATAAAATTCGACTTAAACCGCAGGCTTAATGGAGCCTTACCGGAAACCCCACGTTGTCTCAGGGTAAATCAACACTTACCTGGCGGCGATGCCGGCGCTTTTCCAGCCAGAGCAAGAGGCGGAAAATCCAGTAGACGGCTGCGACCACGACATGCAGCAGGATGATCAGCTTGTTGGGGCCGAAAATATCAGGCAGCAGGCCATACATGAGGATCTGACCGCCGGCGGCCAGCACCCAGATGACAGGGCCCCAGGAGACGGTGAGCCAGAGACCGAGGGAGGCGACGGGAAAAAGCACCGCGAGACTGGTGCTCGCCACCTTCCATGGCAGACTCAAAAGATCGAAGCGGCCGGCGCCGACCAGCGAATAGCCGACGAGCATCGCCCAATATTGCAGGCCGAACCAAAAGCAGGATACGGCCACCAACCTCAGGAAGAGGATGAACAGGAGATCCGCCAGTGTGCGTTTCGGTATCGTCGGGGAATCGGTTTCCATAGCGCAAACATCGGTCCGGGTTACATCTTCACAAGAACGCCCGCGCGTCCGACACGACGCGCTAGGGACGCTCTATCACTTGTTTGCGCATAATCCTTGCCGAAAATCGATTCCGACTTCGGGGTTATGCACGAGGGGTTTTTCCGCCGCGGCCAATCGTCCGGTTTGGATTTTCCAGGCGCCATGATAATGAGCGCTCCGATAAATGGAATGGGCCAAGGATAGATATCATGCAGGACAGGACGCATCTCGTCGACGACATCACCGGTCATCGCCGCATGCGGCGCAACCGCAAGGCGGATTGGACACGCCGGCTGGTACAGGAGAACCGGCTGACGGTCGACGACCTGATCTGGCCGATCTTCATCGTGCCGGGTTCCGGCATCGTCGATCCGATCGCGGCCATGCCCGGCGTCAATCGCATGAGCATCGACAAAGCAGTCGAAGCCGCGCGGGAAGCGGCCGGCCTCGGCATTCCCGCACTCGCCACCTTTCCGAATATCGAGATGGAGCTGCGCGACGAGACCGGCTCCAACAGCCTCGAAGCCAATAACCTGATCAACCAGGCAACAGCGGCGATCAAGAAGGCGGTGCCCAATATCGGCGTCATCACCGACGTCGCACTCGATCCTTTCACCAGCCACGGCCATGACGGCATTCTCAGGGGCGGCGAGATCGTCAACGACGAGACGGTGGATCAGGTGGCGCGCGCCGCCGTGATGCAGGCGGATGCCGGCGCCGACATCATCGCGCCGTCGGAGATGATGGACGGGCGCATCGGCGCGATCCGCCTGGCGCTCGACGCAGCCGGCCACCAGAACGTCGGCATCATGAGCTATGCGACGAAATTCGCCTCCGCCTTCTACGGTCCCTACCGCGAGGCGATCTCGACTGGCGGACTGCTGAAGGGCGACAAGAAGACTTACTATATCGACCCCGCCAACGGCACCGAGGCGATCCGCGACGCGGCGCTCGATGTCGAGGAAGGCGCCGACATGCTGATGGTCAAGCCCGGCCTGCCCTATCTCGACATCTGCTGGCGCATGAAGGAGGCCTTCGGCCTGCCGACCTTCGCCTATCAGGTCTCCGGCGAATACACGCAGATCAAGGCAGCAGCGATGAACGGCTGGATCGACGGCGAGCGGGCAATGCTCGAAACGCTGCTGTCGTTCAAGCGGGCGGGATGCGACGGCATCCTCACCTATTTCGCGATCGAGGTGGCGAAAATTCTCGCGAAGCGCTGATCGGAGCATGATGCCGAAAAGTGTCCGCGGTTTTCAGACGACATCATGCTCTATTTCTTTGATTTAGATGCGGATGGTTTTAGGCCGATCAGGCCTAAAACCATCCGCATCTGGGGCAGATTATTGCATTTTGCCCTGCCGATACCATATCAGCGGCATCGCTTTTCCGCAGGAGATTGAGATGAGCTACAACCCCAATCCGCTTTATGCCGCACCGGAGGACTGGCGCGCCTATAGCGGCGTGTTGAGCCGCCGCGTCTTCGCTTTCATTCTCGACTATGTCATCGTGGCGCTGCTCTGCATTCCCGCGGCGATCGTGCTGTTCTTCCTGTCGATCGTCACGCTTGGGCTCGGCTTCTTTCTCTACCCTGCCCTCTTCGTCATCGTCGCCGGCATTTACTTCGGCCTGACTGTGGGCGGACCGAGCCAGGCCTCGCTCGGCATGCGCGCAATGGGGATCGCGATCGTGCGCGTCGACGGGCGGCCGATGGATTTCCTGACGGCAATCGTGCATCTGGCGCTGTTCTGGATCCTCAACTCGGTTCTGACGCCGCTCATCCTGCTCGCCGGCCTGTTTATCGAACGCAGCCGTCTCATCCACGACCTGCTGGTCGGCACGGCGACGATACGCACTGCCTGAAACTTCGGTCGAGACTTCGCGGCGGAGACAAAAAAGTCTCCGCCTTCCCTTTGCCGGGTGCCCGCGACGCTCCATATCTAAAATTAGAGGACTGAAATGAAGGGCGAAAACCGTCCCGCTGTTGACGTTTTTTATTCTTAGGTCATGCTGTCAGAAAACGGCACTGTCTCGATAAGGAAACTTCCGCGACAAATGAATACGCAGACAACGCCATCCCCGCAGTTTTATCTGACGGCTCCGGCTACGTGTCCGTATCTGCCGCACGAGATGGAGCGTAAGGTTTTCACCCATCTGGTCGGCCCGCGCGCCGCCGAGATGAATGATATCCTGACGCAGGGCGGCTTCCGCCGTTCACAGAACATCGCCTATCGCCCGGCCTGCGAATCCTGTCGCGCCTGCGTTTCCGTACGAATTCTCGCCCAGGAATTCGAGCCGACGAAATCGATGAAGCGGGTGCTCGCCGCCAATTCGGATGTCATCGCCACCGAATTCGCAGCCCAGCCTTCCAGCGAGCAATATTCGCTCTTCCGACGCTATCTCGATTTTCGCCACCAGCAGGGCGGCATGTCCGATATGACCGTGCTCGACTATGCGATCATGGTCGAAGACACGCATGTGAACACGAGAATCATCGAATATCGCCGACGCGAGGAAGGCTCCGGGCTGGAGCAGCGGCCGAAGGGCGAGCTGCTTGCCGCGGCGTTGACCGATACGATGAGCGACGGGCTGTCGATGGTCTATTCCTATTTCAACCCGGCGCTCGAGCGGCGCTCGCTCGGCACCTTCATGATTCTCGACCATGTCAGGCGCACGAAAGCGCTCGGCCTGCCGCATGTCTATCTCGGATACTGGGTGCAAGGATCGCGGAAGATGGATTACAAGACGCGCTTCCAGCCGCAGGAACATCTGACCCCGCGCGGCTGGGAACGTTTCGATCCCGCATCCATGCCCGAGAGTACCCACGACTGAATGTTCCCCACCAACCATCGGAAGGGCCTGCTGCTGACGGCGATCGGCGGGCTGGCACTTTCCGTGGATATCCCGCTCACGAGGCTTGCCGATGGCGAGCTGTGGTCGATCCTTGCAGCGAGAAGCATCGCGACCCTTGTCGTGACGTTGGTGGTTGCCGCAGTGCTGCGGATCGCCAACGGGCGCTGGCCGCTGCTCGTACCAGGCTGGCCGGGGCTCATCACCGGTGTGCTCTACGGCCTGACAACGGTGATCTTTCTTCTAGCGGTCTTCAACACCTCGACCGCCAATGTGGTTTTCATCGTCGCCTTCAATCCGATGTTCGCCGCCCTGCTTTCCTGGATCTTCCTCAAGGAACGGCCGGCGGCAGCAACGCTGATCGCCATGGCGGCGATGATCTTCGGCGTCGGCCTGATCGTGCGCGATGGGCTTTCGGGCGGACATCTCTTCGGCGACGCCATGGCGTTGCTGACCGCCTTTATCATCGCAGCCGCCATCACCATCAGCCGCGCCTCCGGCAGTGAAATGGGCTTCGTCTCGCTGCTTTCGACGGTGCTGCCGGCGACGGTCGGTTTGATCGCCCTCATGCCGGCGGGCGGTTTTTCGATCGCACATCCCGCCTGGATCGTCCTCAACGGCGCGGTCATGATGCCGCTCGCCTTCTGGTGCCTGGCGACCGGCCCGCGTTACCTCTCCGGCCCTGAAGTCGGCATGTTCTACCTGCTCGAAACGGTGCTTGCACCGATCTGGGTCTGGCTGATTCTTGCAGAAACGCCGGCGACGATGACACTCCTCGGCGGCGGCATCCTGGTGGCGGCGATCGCAGCGCATTCTGCATGGATGGTGCGGAGAAAAAGCATCAGGCAAATGGCGGGATAGATATTGTCGCCTGCTCGTCCCTCTGTTATAACTCCGTTACCACGCGAAGGATGAAGCGATGAACGTCACGATCCGCAAGATCGGCAATTCCGACGGTATTATTATCCCCAAGGAGGTTCTCGACCGTCTTGGATTGAAGACGGGCGATTCACTGGAACTGCAGATGGAAAACGGCGGCATCAATATGAAGCCGGTCGATGAGGATTTGTCTCGCCAGCTCGAGGCAGCACGTTATTTCATGGACAAGTATAAGGTCGCCTTGAAAAAGCTGGCCGAATAATGGCCTTCAGGTTCCTAACGAGACCATTGGTGGAGAGTCTGCAGAAGATACAGATCGAGCGCTTCGGTGGACTCGCCGGACTGCGTGATGAAGGTGCGCTGGAGTCCGCCCTTGGCCGGCCAATGTATAAGGCAAATTACGGCTGCGACGACGTCATCGAACTCGCCGCCGCATATCTTTTCGGCCTTGCCCGCAACCACGCGTTTGTCGACGGCAACAAGCGGATAGCGATCGTCACCGCGGGCGTATTCCTTCTCGAAAACGGCTACGAGATCGAAACGACCGATGCCAATCTCTACACTTTCGTTCTTGCCGTCGCATCAGGCGAGATCGACGAGGACGGTGCGACCCGCTTCCTTCGGGATTTCAGCGTGCCACTCAACCCGTAGCCTTCAACTGCTGCTGCTGTTCCAGCTCCCTGGCGAGCCCTTCAACCACATGAGCCCAGCCTTGCCGGGTCTTTTCCTCGTGTTCGGCCCATTCGGCGCACATTTCGTGAGTCAGTGTCAGACGACTGCCGCCGCCGAGAGGTTCGATGTCGATTTCGACACGGTCGCAATTGTGGTCGTGGTCCTCGACGGAAAAGCTGAAGGCCATGTGCCGAGGACGCTTCAGTTCCAGGAAAACCCCCTGATGGAAGGCATCGCCGGTCGGGCGGCGGTCGACGACGAGGAAGCGGCCGCCGACATGCGGATCGATTTCGGCGCGGATGACATGGCCGTCATCGGTCGCAAACAGGAAACGCCGGGCGATTTCGGGGTTGAGCCAGGCATCGTAGACGACGGCGGGCGGGGCTCTGTAGGTGTGGCTGACATGCAATTTGATGGTGCTGGCTGACATCGATTTTCCTCCGGTAAAGGCGCGCGCCGTTCCCTGAGCGCACATGCACTTCGGCCATTCCGCCAGCCTCGGAAGCGGCCTTCTCTTATTTTTGGTAACAGGAATGAGATAGAGGAGTTCCCGCACACGCCAAGAGCCGAGCGCGGAATTTACTGCATTGCAGCTTCCTCCGCGCCCCTGAGAAGACGCGCGGCGCTATAAAAGCTTACCCGGTGAATTTGCCGCTGCGCGGAAAACCCTTCGGCACGGTGCGGCCGGCGGTGGCGCGATCGGCCAGCCACTCGGCGAGCTCGTCCTTGTTTTTCGTGAAGGTGCGGCCCGCGCTGTCTTCCCAGACGAGGCCGTCTGATATCGCGAAGCAGCGGACGTCGGAAATGCCACCGTCCTTGTAGCGCTGCAGGCGCACGCCCTTGCCGCGCGACATTTCCGGCACCTGCACCAGCGGGAAAACCAGCAGCTTGCGGTTTTCGCCGACGACGGCGACATGGTCGCCGTTGACGGGCACGAGCAGCTGGGTTTCCTCGGGCAGCGCGACGTTCATGATCTGCTTGCCCTTGCGCGTATTGGCGACCAGCTCGGCCTCGGGAACGACGAAGCCGTTGCCGGCAGTCGAGACGATCAGCTGCTTGCGCGAGGGGTCATGGACGAAAGCGGTCAGCACCGCCTGGTCGTTATCCATGTCGACCATGATGCGCAGCGGCTCGCCGTGGCCGCGGCCACCCGGCAGCTTGTCGCCACCGAGCGTGAAGGCCTTGCCGCCTGTCGTGACAATCAGGATCTTGTCCGTCGTCTGCGCCGGGAAGGCCAACCTCAAGCCATCGCCTTCCTTGAAGGTCAGCGTCGCCGTATCGGCAATATGGCCCTTCAATGCGCGGATCCAGCCCTTTTCGGAAATGACGACGGTGATCGGTTCCTTCTCGATCATCGCCTGCTGGATCGCTTCCTCGTCGGCTTCGGGCGCGTCGGCGAACTGGGTGCGGCGGCGGCCGACCTCGGTCGCCTTGGCAAATTTCTTCTTCACCTCGCCGATTTCCCAGGCGACCGTCTGCCACTGCTTGTCGTCGGAGGCAAGCAGCGCCTCGATCTCGCCCTTTTCCTTGGTGAGTTCGTCGAACTCCTTGCGGATCTCGAATTCTTCGAGCTTGCGCAAGGCGCGCAGCCGCATGTTCAGGATCGCCTCGACCTGATTGTCGGTCAGATCCCATCGCGCCATCATGACGGGCTTGGGCTCGTCCTCCTCGCGAATGATCCGGATCACTTCATCGATGTTGAGATAGGCGATCAGAAGACCGCCGAGAATTTCGAGGCGTCTGTCGATCGCCGCCAGGCGGAAACGCGAACGACGCTGCAGAACCTCGCGGCGGTGATCCAACCACTCCTTCAGCACTTCGTTCAGCGCCATGACCCTGGGAATGCGACCCATGGAGAGAACGTTCATGTTCAGCGGGAAGCGGCTTTCGAGCTCCGTCAGCTTGAACATCGATTCCATCAGGATCGTCGGATCGACGCTGCGGCTCTTCGGCACCAGCACAACGCGGATATCCTCGGCCGATTCGTCGCGGATGTCTTCGAGCAGCGGCAGCTTGCGGGCGATCAGCAGCTCGGCGATCTTCTCGATCAGCCGCGATTTCTGAACCTGGAAGGGAATTTCGGTAATGACGATCTGATAGCCGCCGCGGCCGAGATCCTCCGTCTGCCACCTCGCCCGCACTCGGAAACCGCCGCGGCCGGTGCGGTAGCTCTCGATGATGCTGTCGCGGTTGTCGATGATGATGCCGCCGGTCGGGAAATCCGGGCCGGGAATGAATTCGACGAGCTTTTCGACGGTCGCATCGGGATGCTTGATCAGGTGCAGGGCCGCGTCGCAAAGCTCATGGGCATTGTGCGACGGGATCGAGGTCGCCATGCCGACGGCGATGCCGGAGGAGCCGTTGGCAAGCAGGTTCGGGAAGGCGCCGGGAAGAACGACCGGCTCGGAATTGGATTCGTCGTAGGTATCGCGGAAATCGACGGCATCCTGATCGATGCCTTCGAGCAGCAGTTCGGAGACCGCCGTCATCTTCGATTCGGTGTAACGCATGGCGGCGGGGCTGTCGCCGTCGATATTGCCGAAATTGCCCTGACCGTTGACCAGAGTGTAGCGCTGCGAAAAATCCTGGGCGAGACGGGCAAGCGCGTCGTAGATCGACTGGTCGCCGTGCGGATGGTAGTTACCCATCACCTCGCCAACGATCTTGGCGCATTTCCGGAAGGCCGAAGTCGGCCTCAATCCCATTTCGTTCATCGCATAGACGATGCGGCGATGGACGGGCTTCAGTCCGTCGCGCACGTCAGGCAGGGCGCGATGCATGATGGTCGACAGCGCATAGGCGAGATAACGCTGCTCGAGCGCCGCCTTGAGGTCGACCGGTTGGATGTGATCGTCGTCTCCGCCCGAAGGCGGCAAAATCTCTTGTCCCATGGGTCTTGACTAGCCCAGAAGAGGCCGGGGGGCAAGGAATCCGGGCCATTGCAGCTGTGGATGAAGTCTTGGGAGTGACATCAAAGGATGAGACAAACGTTCCGCCGCAATTTGGACTTCGTTTGCCGTTCCTTTCAACAGAAATTTAGAAGTCCGCAAATATAAAGCGAGCCCAATCCGTAGTAGCGTAACTGCAGATTTCCAACCGCCACACGCCACCAGAGGAATCACCCCATGAACATTTCCCGGACAACGCGGCTGATGCTGTCGGGCGCAGCCTTTTTCTCGCTCGCCGGCTCGGCTTTCGCTCTCGACGGTACCGATCTGCTGAAGAAGCTCAATGCCGCCTATGCCGCTCAGGGCGGGACGATTGCGGCTGAGAACATCGATATCGACGGCACGACCGTGACCTTGAAGAATGTCACCGTCAAGCCGACCGGCGGCGAAACCCTGCCCATCGGCGAAGTCACCCTCTCCGGCGTCGAAGAAGACGAGGATGGCGGCTATTATATCGAAGAAGCCGCCTTCCCCGACATCAACAAGACGCAAGACGGCGTCACGGTGACCGCGGAGGGACTGACCCTCGGCGGCATCTCGGTCCCGGCAACGGCTGGCGGTGATACGCTCGATACCATGATGCTCTATGAAACCGCCCATACCGGCCCGCTGAAGGTGGTCAAGGACGGCGCGGAAGTATTCTCCGTGCTCGAAAGCGACATGAACCTGACGCTGCGCGAGGACGAATCCGGCTTCGATTTCGACGGCGCCTTCAAGAGCATAAAGGCCGACCTCAGCAAGGCCGAGGATGCGCAGAGCAAGGACGCGATCGAAAAGCTCGCGCTGCAGCACGTCCAGGGCGACATCACCATGAAGGGCGCATGGGAACTTGCACCCGGCACGATCGATATTTCGGAATTCGCCTTCGACTTCACCAACATCGGCAAGCTCAATCTCGGCTTCAAGATCTCGGGCTACACGATGGCCTTCATGAAATCGATGCAGGATGCGATGAAGGAATCCGAAGCCGGTGCGAACAAGGAACAGTCGCAGCAGGCGCTCGGCCTTGCCATGCTCGGCCTGATGCAGCAATTGTCCTTCGAAGGGGCGAAGGTGCGCTTCGAAGACGCTTCGATCACCAAGCGCGCGCTCGACTATGCCGGTTCGCAGCAGAACATGTCCGGCAAGCAGATGGCGGATTCGCTGAAGGCGATGACGCCGATCATGCTGGCGCAGTTAAATATCCCGGAGCTGCAGAATGCCGTGTCGGCCGCCGTCAACACGTTCCTGGACGACCCGAAGAGCCTGACGGTGAGCGCCGCCCCTGAGAAGCCGGTGCCGTTCCCGACGATCGTCGGCGCCGCCATGGGCGCTCCGAACACGCTGCCGCAGGTGCTCGGCGTCAAGGTTTCGGCCAACGACTGATCGCTTCGATCTCGCGATGAAAGGCCCGGCAGCCTATGCCGGGCCTTTTCGATTTCAGGCGCGGTGGCGGGCGACTTCGGCGATGGCGAGATCCGCCACATCGAGCAATTCCTCAAGGGATGCCCCGTCCCTCGCCTGCACCGACATCCCCTGCACGATAGCGCCGAGGAAGCGCGCCAGCGCGCGCGCGTTGGTCCCGGCCTGCATGTCACCTTCTCGGATGCCGCGCTCGATTCTTGCCGTAAAGGCATCCAGCGACTGGCTGCGCAGCGTCGCAACGTGATCGGCAATATCGTCGTTCTCGCTGGCGCAGTTCAGCACCGCCGTCGAGATCATGCAGCCTTTCGGATGTTCCGGCGCCGAAAAGATCGCGGCCGAGCCGCGCAATATACGCTCGAACGCGGAGACGGTGTCGATCGGCTCGCCGAGGGCGGAAAAAGTGTCAGTGCCCAGTCTTCTGTATTGCTGCAACGCCGCCCGATAGAGATCGGCCTTCGAGCTGAAGGCGGCATAGAGGCTCTGCGGCGTGATACCCATGGCAGCGGTGAGATCGGCGATCGAGGCACCTTCATATCCATGCGCCCAGAAGGTCTCGCGGGCAGCCGCCAGAACCGTCTCGCGGTCGAACGCGGGCGGGCGGCCACGGCGGCGGGCGGCAGGATTTTTCACGTCAACGCTATTTTTCACAATGGTCACTCTAGAAATTCTGAACGATTTGCTATATTCAGGAACGGTCATTGTGATTATAGAAGGTTTGATCTGATGAGTCTTCCCCTCGAAAAGGCAGAGGCCAACAGGAATTCGTCCCTTGCCGCGGCGGTCGACGCGACAATCACAAGTGCACTTGACGATAAGCGGCTTGTGGGAACGGTGGTGCTCGTCGCCCGCGACGGAGAAATCGCCCATCGCCGTGCCGCCGGCCTTGCCGATCGCGAAAACGGTTTGGCGATGCGCGAGGACACCATTTTCAGGCTCGCCTCCATCACCAAGCCGATCGTCACCATCGCCGCCATGCGGCTCCTGGAGCAAGCAAGAATCGGGCTCGACGACGCGGTGACGAGATGGCTGCCGGACTTCCGGCCAAGGCTGCCTGACGGCGGCGAAGCAACCATCCGCATCCGCCACCTGCTGACCCACACATCAGGCCTCGGCTACAGTTTCTCCGAAGAGGACGGCGGCCCTTATATCCGTGCCGGTATTTCCGACGGCCTCGATGAGCCGGGATTGCCGCTGGCCGAGAACCTGCGGCGGATCGCCAGCGTGCCACTGCGCTTCACGCCGGGTAGCGACTGGCAATATTCCGTTGCGATGGATGTTCTCGGCGGCGTAATCGAGGCGGAAACCGGCCTGCCGCTGGGTGAAGCCGTCGCCGAACTGGTGACGCGACCGCTTGGGCTTGCCGACACCGCATTTTCGGTTCGCGACCGCGGCCGGCTGGCGGCCGCCTACATGGATGCTTCACCGGAACCGGCACTGATGGGCGAGAATGCGGTGGTGATGTCTCTGATGGGGCCTATCCGCTTCGCGCCGAACCGCATCTTCGATTCCGCCTCCTATCATTCCGGCGGCGCTGGCATGGCGGGAACAGCGGGTGACGTCCTGGCCATACTCGAAACTATCCGCAAAGGCGGCGCACCGCTGCTCTCGAGCGAAACCGTGAGGATGATGACGACGGACCAAGCCGGCGGCCACCGCCAGCAGTATGAACCCGGCTCCGGCTTCGGCTTCGGGTGGTCTGTTATCACCGATCCGGCCGAGGCGGGCGTCCCCTTCCCTAAAGGCACGCTGAAATGGGGCGGCGTCTACGGCCACAGCTGGTTCATCGACCCGGTCAACGAGCTGACCGTCGTCGCGCTGACGAACACGACGCTGGAGGGCATGTGGGGCAAGTTTACGGTCGATCTTCGCGAGGCAATCTACGCGGCGTTGTGAGCGAGTTAATTTAGACAAACAAAAAGCCCGGCGACAACGGTCGCCGGGCTTTTTTTGCATTTGGGATCAGAGGATCTCAGTCTTTCTTCACCGGCGGGATCGGCCGGATCGCGAGTTCGCGCAGCTGCGTCGGCGTTGCCGGGCTCGGCGCGCCCATCAGCAGATCCTGGGCCTGCTGGTTCATCGGGAAGAGCGAGATTTCGCGTAGGTTCTTCGCGCCGACGAGCAGCATGATGATGCGGTCGATGCCGAAGGCGGCACCACCATGCGGCGGGGCGCCGTACTGGAAGGCGCGATAGAGGCCGCCGAAACGATCTTCGACGTCCTGCTGGCTGAGGCCCACCTTCTCGAAGGCGGCGACCATGGTTTCCGGCGACTGGTTACGGATCGAGCCCGAGGCGATTTCGAAGCCGTTGCAGACGGCGTCGTATTGGAAAGCCTTTATGCCAAGCGGATCCTGATTTTGCAACGCATCGAGGCCGCCCTGCGGCATCGAGAACGGGTTATGAGCGAAGTCGACCTTCTTTTCTTCCTCGTTCCATTCGAAGAACGGGAAGTCGACGATCCAGCACAGTTCGAAGCGGTCGCGGTCGACAAGGTTCAGTTCCTCACCCGCCCTGGTGCGGGCTTCACCGGCGAACTTGTAGAACTTGGCGGGATCGCCGGCAACGAAGAAGCAGGCGTCGCCGTCATCGAGACCGAGCTGCGTGCGGATCGCTTCGGTGCGCTCTTCGCCAATGTTCTTGGCAAGCGGACCTGCGCCCTCGAGCTTTTCGCCCTCCTTGCGCCAGAAGATGTAGCCGAGGCCTGGCTGGCCGGTCGACTGCGCCCAGGCGTTCATACGGTCGCAGAAGGCTCTGGAGCCGCCTGTTTTGGCTGGGATCGCCCAGACCTGAACCTTCGGGTTGGAGGCGATCATGTTGGCGAAGACCTTGAAGCCGGAGCCGGCGAAATGGTCTGTCACGGCTTCCATGACGATGGGGTTGCGCAGGTCCGGCTTGTCGGAGCCATACTTGCGGATCGCTTCGTCATAGGGGATGCGCGGCCATTCCTTGGTGACCGGCTTGCCTTCGGCAAACTCTTCGAAAATGCCTGACATCAGCGGGCCCATCGTGTTCCAGACGTCTTCCTGGGTCACGAAGCTCATTTCGAGGTCGAGCTGATAGAATTCGCCCGGCAGGCGGTCGGCACGCGGGTCTTCGTCGCGGAAGCACGGCGCGATCTGGAAGTAGCGGTCAAAGCCCGCAACCATCAGCAGCTGCTTGTACTGCTGCGGCGCCTGCGGCAGCGCGTAGAAGGTGCCGGGATGAATGCGGCTAGGCACGAGGAAGTCGCGCGCGCCTTCCGGCGACGAGGCCGTCAGAATCGGCGTCGTATATTCGGTGAAGCCGGCGCTGCCCATTTCGCGGCGCATGGCCGAGATGACCTGAGTGCGCTTGACGATGTTCCGGTGCAGCGTTTCGCGGCGAAGATCGAGGAAGCGATACTTCAGGCGAACGTCTTCGGGATAATCAGGCTCGCCGAAGACCGGCAGCGGCAATTCCTTGGCGGCAGAGAGGACTTCGATCTCCTGTGCGTAGAGCTCGATCTCGCCTGTTGCCATGGCCTTATTGACGGTGTCTTCGGTGCGGGCCTTGACGAGGCCATCGATGCGGATGACCCATTCGCCGCGTACCGTTTCCGCCATCTTGAAGGCCGGGCTGTCGGGATCGGCGACGACCTGGGTGATGCCGTAATGGTCGCGAAGGTCGATGAAAAGAACGCCGCCATGGTCGCGAACGCGATGGACCCAGCCGGAGATGCGGACGGTCGAGCCGACATCCGTCTTGCGGAGGGCGGCGCATGTGTGGCTGCGATAGCGATGCATGATCTCAAATCCTGGATGTGGCTTAAGACGGCAGCAAGGGCTCCAAGACCCTCAAGCGCCGACAAGAAAATCGGGCGGAAAAGCGCATGGACGCTCCGATTTGTCAAGGCTTGGCACGCGTGGCGGGGCGTTTGACACGCCTTTATGGCGAGGTTGCGATCTCTGCGCTGCGGCAGTTTGGCCGCGCCTTACGTATTGATGAAACTACCGGTCAACTTTAAAAGGACGGCATTCTCATCGCGGAGCACCCCATGCCTCTCCTTACCCGCCGCAACCTGTTGAAGGCATCCGCCGTCGCGGGCGCCTATGGTGCCGGCATCGGTATTGCCGGCAAATTCGGATTTGCCGAGGCAGCTCCCGAGCCGCAGCTGCTGAAAGCGCTGAAGACCGAGGCTATGCTGACCGAGGCGGGACCGACCAAGGATATCATGAGCTGGGGCCAAGACGGCATGCCGCCGATTCTCAGGATGACCAAGGGGCGGCCCTATGCGGCGCGGCTGACCAACGGGCTCGACGAGCCGACGACGATCCACTGGCACGGGCTTCGCATCGACAACCGCATGGATGGCGTGCCCTTCATGACGCAGCCCTACGTCTATACCGGCGACAGCTTCGACTATGCCTTCACGCCGCCCGACGCCGGCACCTTCTGGTATCATCCACATTGCAACACGCTGACACAGATGGGCCACGGCATGACCGGCGTCATCGTCGTCGAGGATCCGGCCGATCCAGAGTTCGACGCGGAGGTGGTGCTGAACCTGCGCGACTGGCGGCTCGGCGGCGACGGGCAGTTCATTGCTCCCTTCCGGCCGCGCGACGCCGCCAAGAGCGGCACCTACGGCACGGCGCGCACGGCCAACTGGCAACGGGAGCCGCAATATGACGCGCCGGCCGGCGGGCTCGTTCGGCTGCGCATTGCGGTCACCGACGTCACGCGCATCTTCTCGCTGAAGATGGAAGGCGCCGAAGCGACCGTGATTGCGATCGACGGCAATCCGGTGCCGAAGCGTTTTTCGCTCGACCTGCTGCAGATCGGGCCGGGCCAACGGCTCGATCTTGCGGTGCGCATGCCGGATGGCGAAGGCGCCGTCGCAACGCTCGAGGATATCCGCGGCACGGCGCCGAAAACCATTGCGAGCTTGCGCGCGACCGGGCAATCGCTGAAGCGCGATGTCGGCGATCTGGGGCCGCTTGCCGAAAATCCGGTCCCGAAGGCCGATCTTTCCACCGCCGAGCCGATCCCGCTGGTGCTAAGCGCCACCGCGGAGAATACCGCCGTCGAAAGCATCTGCGGCACGCTCGGCTACAGTTTCTGGGCAATCAACAAGGTGCCGTGGCCGGGCGACACGCCCGATCCGACGGCGCCGCTGGCGGAATTGAAGCTCGGCAAGAGCTATGTCTTCAACCTGGAAAATACGACGCCGCACGCGCATCCGATTCACCTGCATGGGATGAGCTTCACGGTGATCTCCTCCTCGACGCGGGAGGTGATGCCGCTTGTGTCCGATACCTATCTCATCCAACCGGACGAGAAGGTGCAGCTTGCCTTCGTCGCCGACAATCCCGGCGACTGGCTACTGCATTGCCATATCATCGAGCACCAGAAGACGGGGATGACGAGTTACCTCAGGGTGGGTTGACGGCGGCGGCACCCGATACGCCGATATTCGCCTTGCCTCAGTTTAGACGTGATTCTTAGCCAGCAATGCTCGAAGGCGTATGCTGTTGTATTGACATATCGAACCGAAAGGAGAAGGAAGGTTTAACCGACCTTTTCCTTGCGAATGAAATGATATGATCGAAACCACCGCCGATTTGGCGGCCGCCTGCAAAGAGCTGGCCAAGTCCGACTTCATTACCATCGACACCGAATTCTTGCGCGAGACGACATTCTGGCCCGAGCTCTGCCTGATCCAGATGGCAAGCCCGACGCTGGAAGTTCTTGTCGATCCGCTGGCGAAGGGCATCGATCTTGCCCCCTTCTTCGAGCTGATGGCCGATACGAAGGTGCTAAAGGTCTTTCATGCGGCGCGCCAGGACATTGAAATCATCTTCAATCGCGGCAACCTCATTCCGCATCCGATCTTCGACACGCAGGTCGCCGCTATGGTCTGCGGCTTCGGCGACAGCGTCTCTTACGACCAGCTGGTCAGCCGCATCAAGAACGTCCACATCGACAAGTCGTCACGTTTCACCGACTGGAGCCGCCGGCCGCTTTCCGACAAGCAGCTGGAATATGCGCTTGCCGACGTGACCCACCTGCGCGACGTCTACCTGTCGCTGAAGGCCGAACTCGATCGCGAAGGCCGCACCTCCTGGCTCTCCGAGGAAATGGATATTCTCGAAGCGCGCGAAACCTACGACATGCATCCTGACGATGCCTGGCAGCGGCTGAAGATGCGCTTGCGCAAACCGCAGGAACTGGCGGTCCTGAAATATGTAGCGGCCTGGCGCGAACGCGAGGCGCGGGCCCGCAACGTGCCGCGTTCCCGCGTATTGAAGGACGATGCGATCTACGAGATCGCCCAGCAGCAGCCCAAGGATACCGAGGGGCTCGGCCGCCTGCGCACCATTCCGAAAGGCTGGGAGCGTTCGACCTCCGGCGGTGCGGTCGTCGAGGCCGTCAATGCGGCGCTCGCTCTTCCGAAAACCGACATGCCGCACGCGCCGCGCCAGGCGCAGGCGCCTGAGGGAGCTGCTGCTGCCGTCGAGCTCTTGAAGGTGCTCCTGAAGCTCATCTCGGAAAAACACGGCGTGGCGCCGAAGGTGATCGCCAATAGCGAGGATCTCGACAAGATCGCCGCCGATGGCGAGAAGGCCGATGTCGCTGCCCTGCATGGCTGGCGGCGCGATCTTTTCGGCGAGCCGGCGCTGCAGCTGATCCAGGGGCAGATCGGACTGCGCTTCGTCGGCAGGAAGGTCGAAACCGTCAGTCTGTGAGACGGAATCAAATTCGCTTGACGCTTTTTTCCCGGCTGAAACAATGGCGGGAGCGAACATCACGGCGAAGAGGCGGCATGCGGGAAATATCTCCGACCCAGAACTGGATCCTGATCACGATCGTGCTGGCTGCCAGCGGCGTCCTCTATGATCTGATGTTCTACTCAAACCAGACGCCCTTTGTCGGAGCGATCTTCGCGCTCTTCATCGGCATGCCGATCATCGCCTTCGAGCGCAAGGCCCTATTTCGCGGCCTTTACAGACGCATCCAGAAGCTACCGACCTTTGCCTTCATCATGACCGAGCTGGTGATCTACGAGATCCTGATGAGCATCGGTTTTGCCTGCGCCGCCCTGCTGCTCTCGTCGCTCGGCATGATAAAGCCATCGTCCTTCCTCGATCTCGTCATCATGCCGTATGAGGTCTTCCTCTATGCGCTTGCGGTCTGCTCGGCGATGATCTTCATTCTGCGCGTGCGGGAACTGCTCGGTCGCGACGTTTTCCTCAGCATGCTCGTCAGTCGTTACCGCAATCCGGTGAGGGAAGAGCGTGTCTTCCTGTTCATCGACCTCGTCGATTCGACGGCTTTTGCCGAAAAGCATGGCGACCTCCGCGCGCAACAGCTGCTGAGCTCGCTGTTCGCGACCTTCGCCGAGCCCGTCAGACGCCATAAGGGCATGATCAACGACTATGTCGGCGATGCCGCGATCATTACCTGGCCGCTGGCCCGCGGCATCAAGGACGCCCGCTGCGTGCGCTGTATCTTCGACATTCTCGCCGATATCGACGCCAATGCCGCCAGCTGGCGGAAAAATTACGGACAGGTGCCGAAGCTTCGCGCCGCCCTTCACGGCGGCGAGATCATCACCGCCGAAGTCGGCGTCGATCATCACAAGATCAGCTATTTCGGCGACACGGTGAACACCACCGCCCGGCTGGAGACGCTCTGCCGCAGCCTGAACCGGCCGGTGCTGATATCAGCCGAGCTTGCCCGGAGCGTGAAATTTCCCGACGAGATCTCCTGCGAGCATCTCGGAACCCATGCCGTCAGGGGACGCGGCCAGGCGCTCGGTGTCATCGCGCTTTCCTCGCGCGCGGTTACCGTGCTGAACGCGCCCGCGGTCATTCTGCACGGCTGAGCAAGGGTTTGGCCGCCGATGCGCGGATTGAAAGTGTTGCAGCGTCCTTTGCGCACATGAGAAAGCCGCGCGGCGCTGGAAGGACGTCACCAAAGCTTCACCCAACCGTCAATTCGCTGACACCGAAGCCCTGCTAAGCGGAAGGCATTCGCATCCGTTTCGTGGGGATATTATGAAGAACGTCCTTCTTGCTTCCGTATCGCTTTTCATCCTGATTGCGGGCTCCGCTTCGGCCGACCAGCAGGAGTTTCCGGCCAAGCTCGCCGGCCAGGCGATCCTGCCCGCGAACACCCTGGTTCCGGCTCCGGCCGACGCTCCTGAATTCCTCAAGCATGCCGGCAAGTTTACGACGCCGGACCGTAAGCGGACCGAAGCGCTCGGCACCGTTCCCGGAAAGGACGGCGCCCGCGTCACCGACCTGAGGCTCCCCTTCGACGGTCAGGCAGTCCAGGGCTTCTCGGGCATCAAGACGATGGCTGACGGCTCCTTCTGGACGCTGACGGATAATGGTTTCGGCTCGAAGGCCAACTCTTCGGACGCCATGCTCTTCCTGCACCAGATGAAATTCGACTGGGCAACCAACAAGGCTGACGTCGTCAAGAACCTCTTCCTCTCCGATCCGAACAAGGTCGCGCCGTTCCCGATCGTGCTCGAAGGCACCGATACGCGTTACCTCACGGGCGCCGACTTCGATATCGAATCGATCCAGCCGGTCGCCGACGGTTTCTGGCTCGGCGACGAATTCGGTCCCTACATCCTCAAGGTCGACACCGAAGGCCGCCTGACGGATGTCATCTCCACGACTCTCGACCGCAAGCCGGTGCTTTCGCCCGACAATCCGCTGATCCAGCTCCCCGGCAACCCGACCGCGAAGATGCCGGTCTTCAACCTGAAGCGCTCAGGCGGCTTCGAAGGCCTCGCCATGTCGAAGGACGGCTCCAAGCTCTACGGCCTGCTCGAAGGCGCCATCTACAAGGATGACGGCCAGATGGAATCGGTCGACGGCCACACCGCCGTCCGCGTCATCGAATTCGACGTCGCCTCCAAGAAATGGACCGGCCGCAGCTGGCTCTATCCGTTCGAGGACAAGGGTGTGTCGATCGGCGACTTCAACATGCTCGACGACACGACGGCTCTCGTCATCGAGCGCGACAGCGGCGCCGGCACGAAGGACAAGGCCTGCGCCGATCCGAAGCAGCCGAAGCCGGATTGCTTCGAGGCTCCGGCCGAGCTGAAGCGCGTCTACAAGATCGAATTCAACGACGCCAATGTCGGCAAGGCCGTCCGCAAGATCGGCTATATCGATCTCTTGAACATCAAGGATCCCGACAACAAGAAGAAGGCCGGCAGCAAGGACGGCGTCTACGACATGCCGTTCGTGACGATCGAAAACGTCGATCGCGTCGATGCCACGCACATCATCATCGGCAACGACAACAACCTGCCCTTCTCCGCCGGCCGCGCCGTCGACAAGGCCGACAACAACGAGTTCAGCCTGCTTGAGGTTGGCGAGTTCCTGAACGCGAAGTAATTCGAGGTTCTGGTGTGAAATGCGGAGGGCGGCGCGACGGTGCCGCCCTTTTTGTTTATGGCGATCGATACTTAGCGGCCTGATGCGGCACGACGGTCGCACATCGGATCTACTGGAATCGAAACGCCAGACGCTTGTTCGTCAATCTCGACAACTGCTGCAGGCGGCCGTCCAGGCGTTCGCCGGCGAAATCGCGGTACTCCGGGGGCACCACGAATTCGAGGTCGAAGTCCGGGTTCGACGATTTGCGGAAGGTCAGGTTCTTGACGATGCCGGGCATCGAGGCCGAGAAGAGATAGACGACACGCAGCATGCCGCCGAGAAGCTTGGCGCGCTCGATAAACTGGGGTGTCGCTATCTGCGCCAGCGGGCCTGTGGCGCCGTCGTCGTGCAGCCCCTCGAAACGGTAATAATTGGTGAGCGCGATGAAGGCCCGGCCGGGGTGGCTGATGCCGACGAAGGACGAGTGGGCGATGACGTTCAGGGCCTGCAGGCCGCGATAGTCGGGGTGGGCACGCCAGCTGATATCGGCAAGCAGACAGGCCGCCTGGCGGTAGCGGCTTTCCTCTTCGGTTTCCTGAACGCCGAAGAGAGGCATCATGCGGCCGGTCCATTCGGCCAGTTCACGGGCATGCTCCGGCGAACGGGCACGCAGGATCGCCAGCTCGCCTGCGGCTGCAAGCAGCGGATCGAGACGGCGTTCGGACTCCGACAACAGCGAATAGAGATAGCCCTCGCGCACACCCTGCGCCGAGAAGGATATCATCGATGGCTTCATCGCGTTCAGCACTTCCTTCATGGCGACGGCGCCAAAAGGCAGCAGCGAACGGCGGTGCTTGGAAACGGCCAGCAGCGCCGGCTCCTTGGAATCGCGCGCGGTCGCTACCTGTTCGAGGAACAGCATCATCGCTTCGAGCGACACCTCGTAACCCTGCATCATGTGCAGCGGATAATGCGTGATCTCCATATGCAGCTTGGCGATATTTCGCCAGGTGCCGCCGACGGCGTAGAAGGTCCGCCCCTCGCCTTTCGACAAGAGCTTGGCCGTTTTCACCTGCTTGCGGGCAAAGGTTCGGGCCTTGGAGAGCGAACCGCCGGCATATTCGGACAGGCGCAGGCCGCCGAGCGGCAGGGTGATGCCGTTGCTGACGTCCTTGCCCTTGATGTCGATCAGCTCAAGAGAACCGCCGCCGAGGTCGCCAGCAATGCCGTCTGGATTGAAGAAGCCGCTGATGATGCCGAGCGAGGCGAATTTCGCTTCCTCCTCGCCTGACAGCACGCGGACATGGCGCTGCAGGATCGTTTCGGCCTGATGGATGAAATCGGGACCGTTGCTCGCCTCGCGCGCGGCCGCCGTCGCCAGCACGTACATGGTGGCGGCGCGGGCCTGATCGGAGAGAGCCTTGAAGCGGTGAAGGGCCTGAAGCGCCCGCGCAACGCTGTCCTCATCCATCTTGCCGGTCAGGGCTATGCCCTTGCCGAGCCCGCAGAGGACCTTTTCGTTGAAGAGAATCGTGGGCGAACGGGACAAGCCTTCGTAGACGACCAGACGAATGGAATTCGATCCAATGTCGACGACGGAGACCGGGGCGATCCCCGGAAGGCGCCCCTGGGCTTCAGATTCAACCATTTAGGTCCAGTTTTACTTGTTGTTGCGGCCTTCGAGCAGGCCGGCGATCAGCTTCGGCGCACTGGACTTCAATGCTTCACCGCGGCCTGACAGGCTCGGATTCGTCATGAAATACTGCTGCGCATTGAACGGTTCCTCGCCCCTGCGCACTTCCATGCGTCGCGACGTACCGTCGGGCAATATCTCGTAGCTTTGCTGATTGTCAATCACGTTGCCGAGCATAATCTGTGACAAAACCTGCTCGTGAACGGTCGGATTCGTCAGCGGAACCATGGTTTCGACGCGGCGATCGAGGTTTCTCGGCATCATATCGGCCGAACCGATGTAAACCAGCGCCTTGTCGGACGGCAGGCCGTGGCCGTTGCCGAAGCAGAAGATGCGGCTGTGCTCGAGGAAACGGCCGACGATCGACTTGACGCGGATCTTCTCCGAAAGACCGGGCACCTGCGGACGCAGGCAGCAGATGCCGCGCACGACGAGATCGATCTCGACGCCGGCATGGCTGGCGCGATAAAGCGCGTCGATGATGTCGGGGTCAACGAGCGAATTCATCTTCATCCAGATGGCAGCCGGGGCGCCGTTCCTGGCATGCTGAATCTCTTCCTCGATGTGGCGCAGGATGCGCGGCCGCATCGTATAGGGCGAGATTGCAAGCTGCATGCCCTGTTCCGGCTCGCCGTAGCCGGTGATGAAGTTGAAGATATTCGCCATGTCGTGGGCGATGACGGGATTGCAGGTGAAGTAGGACAGATCCGTATAGATCTTCGCGGTGATCGGGTGGTAGTTGCCCGTCCCGAGGTGGCAATAGGTCCTGAGCTTGCCTTCCTCGCGGCGGACGACCATCGACATCTTGGCGTGGGTCTTGAGCTCGATGAAGCCGAAGACGACCTGCACGCCGGCGCGCTCGAGATCGCGCGCCCAGCGGATGTTCGCCTCTTCGTCGAAGCGGGCCTTGAGCTCGACCAGTGCCGTTACCGACTTGCCGGCTTCGGCGGCATCGATCAGCGCGCGGACGATCGGGCTGTCATTGGAGGTGCGGTAGAGCGTCTGCTTTATCGCCAGCACATCAGGATCGCGCGCAGCCTGGAGAAGAAACTGGACCACCACATCGAAGGATTCGTAGGGGTGATGGACGACCATGTCCTTTTCGCGGATTGCGGCGAAGCAGTCGCCAGCATGCTCGCGGACGCGCTCGGGAAATCGCGCATTGTAAGGGAGAAACCTGAGATCGTCGCGCGGGGCCTTGGTGATCTCGGAAAGCGTGTTCAGCGCGAGAAGGCCCGGCAGAACGGCCACGCGGTTGTCGGGAATGCTGAGCGCCTGGACGACGAACTGGCGCAGCGAGGCCGGCATTTCCGAGTCGGTCTCGATGCGGATGACCTTGCCGCGGCGGCGGCGCTTCAACGCCGTTTCGAAGAAGCGGACCAGATCCTCGGCCTCTTCCTCGACTTCGATATCGCTGTCGCGAATGACGCGGAAGGTACCGGAGCCCTGTACCTCGTAGCCCGGGTAGAGCCGGTGGATGAAGATGTTGGCGACATCTTCCAGCGTGATGTAGCGGATGGTGGTCCCCTCATCCGGCAGGCGGACGAAGCGGTCGAGCGCCGGCGGCAGGCGCAGCAGCGCCGTCATCGGCTCGCGGCCGCTCTTGCTGACGAGCTGCAGGCCGATCGAGAAACCAAGATTCGGAATGAAGGGGAACGGATGGGCCGGATCGATCGACAGCGGCGTCAGCACGGGGAAGATCGCCTGTTCGAATTCGGCGGCCAGCCACTGGCGGTCAGCATCGCTGAGCGCGCCGGGGCGCACGATCAGGATGTCTTCCTTGGCGAGATACTGCTGCAGTACGGCAAGCGAGGCCTGCTGCTCCATCTGCAGATGGTCGATCTCCTGCAGGATCGAGTCGAGCTGTTCTGCCGGCGTCTTGCCGTCGGGGCTGCGGATGGCGATGTTCTGGCGCACCTGGCCCTCGAGGCCGGCGACGCGCACCATGAAGAACTCGTCGAGGTTGGCGGCCGAGATCGACAGGAAGCGGACGCGCTCGAGCAGCGGGTGCTCGGTATTCAAAGTCTCTTCCAGAACGCGGCGGTTGAACTGCAGCCAGGAGAATTCCCGATTGATGAAGCGCTCCGGGCTCGTCAGCAATTCTTCCAGCGGAGGGACGTTGTCATTGGTTCGCGGGAAGGCTTCCTGATTTTCTGCGACTGCGCTGTCCATGGTCCGCTTACCCCGTTTTCAATCGCGACGGCAATTATATCAGTTTCACGACGGAACTGTGACAGTCAATCAGACGGTTCCGAATTTCCCAATTCATTCAATACTTCGGCGGCAAGTGACCGGGTGATTTTCGTGCCCCTGGATAGGGCCAGCCGGTCAAGCCTTTCGACGATCGTCTGGGCCGCGTTCAGCGACCGCTCCATGCGGTTAACGATATAGAGCACGAGTTTGTCATCTATATAAAGCTGCCGGTCGGCAAAGAGCTTGACGATCACCTGCGACAACAGCGCCTCGTCGGGCTCGCCGATCTCGACGACGGTGGCGGCCTTGAGGCGCGAACGCAGATCGGGCAGCAGAACCGGCCACGACATCGGCCAGAGACGGCTTGTTATCAGCAGGCTGGTGCCGTTTTCGCGCACGCTATTGATGACATGGAAGAGCGCATTGTCATCGAAGCCGAGGCGGTCGGCGTCCTCGAACAGCACCGGCCCGGCGGCGGCGGCAACCGCGGCGTCCGAGCCAAGCTCCGGATGGATGCTGACGGCACCGCTCAATTCGCTCCAGATGCGGGCGAGATGGGATTTTCCCGAGCCGACGGGACCGGCGAGCACGACGACCGGCGACGGCCATTCCGGCCAGGCGTCGACAATCGAAACGGCGGCAGCAAGACGCTCCGAAATCAGGAGATCGTCGCGGCCGCTTGCGGCATCGTGCGAAAAGACCAGTGGCAGCTGCTCTCCGGCCTTGCGCTTCGGATCAGCATTCTTCACGTCATTCATTGGGAACTGATTTCGTCTTCCGGGCGCGGGCGCTCGGCGACCCGCCAAAATAAAGATCGCTCTGAAGGTAGCGCGAAAGCGCAAAACGGACAAGAACGCCGACGGCGGCAGCGGCCGGCACGGCGACCAGAAGACCGACGAAACCGAAGAGTGCGCCGAAGGCAAACAGCGCAAACATCAGCCAGACCGGATGCAGGCCGACGCTTTCGCCGACAAGCTTCGGCTGCAGAACATTGCCTTCCAGGAACTGGCCGGAGAAGAAGACGGCGAGCACGAGGCCGATCCAGGGATAATCCGGCCAGAACTGCACCAGCGCCACGCCGACGGCAAGAACGAGGCCGACCATGGAGCCGACATAGGGGATAAAGCTGATCATTCCGGCGAAAAGGCCGATCAGCAGACCGAAATTCAGCCCGACGAGGGAAAGGCCGACGGCATAATAGATGCCGAGGATGAGACAGAGGGAACCCTGGCCGCGAATGAAGCCGGCGATCGCCTGATCGATCTCCTTGGCAATCTGGCGAACCTCATTGATATAGTCACGCGGAATCCAGGCATCCACCTTGGCGACCATACGGTCCCAGTCGAGCAGGATATAGAAGGCAACAACGGGGGTGACGACGAGCAGCGAGATGACGTCGACGATCGCCTTGCCGGAATTCCATATCTGCGCGAAGAGGCCGGTCAAGAAGCCCATGCCCTCCGACAGGATACCGGAGAGATTGTCCTTGATCGTACCCATCTGGTTCTTGATCCAGTCCGGCAGCAGCGAATTCTGCGACTGGGTGATGAACTGCTGCAATTGACTGATATAACCCGGCAGACGCTGGGCGAAATCGTTGAACTGGCTGACGAGCACCGGAATGAGGATCATCAGCGCCAAGGCGAAGACGATAACGAAGGCAATGAGGATGCCGACCGTCGCCATCATGCGGCTGAGGCCAAGGCGCTCCAGCCGATCGGCCACCGGATCCAGGAAATAGGCGATCGCCATGCCGGCGATGAAAGGCAAAAGTATCGAACTGAAGACATAAAGAAAGGCGATGAAAAAGACGAGCACGGCCAGCCAGAAGAAGATCTGGCGCTTGAGACTGTTGCCGCTGACATGCTGTGGCATCGCTTCCCCGCTGATCGCTCGCCGCCGCTGAATGCCGCATCCGATCCGACGCGGCCATTCAGCACATAGGATGCAGGCGCAAAGATGGTCAACCCTGTTGCGCCAAATCCCGAAAAGGCTACGGGAAGACGCGGGAAATTGGGGGCTTTTCCCATGCAGCGCTTGCATAAACGCCCCTGTCATGCAATTGCGACCGGCAGATGACGCGGCATGTTAGCCGCACGAAAATAGCCATCGGAGACCAGCATGAGCCAGTCTGGGAAAAACGGCCTGACCTACAGCGATGCGGGCGTCGACATCGATGCCGGCAACCTCCTCGTCGAGAAGATCAAGCCGGCGGTGCGCTCGACGCGCCGCCCTGGCGCCGATGGCGAGATCGGCGGCTTCGGAGGGCTCTTCGACCTCAAGGCCGCGGGCTTTACCGATCCGGTTCTGGTTGCCGCCAATGACGGCGTCGGCACCAAGCTGAAGATTGCGATCGACGCGGACTACCACGACACCGTCGGCATCGACCTCGTCGCCATGTGTGTCAACGATCTCGTCGTGCAGGGCGCCGAGCCGCTGTTCTTTCTCGATTATTTCGCGACCGGCAAGCTCGATCCCGACCAGGGTGCGGCAATCGTCGGCGGCATCGCCGCCGGCTGCCGCGAGGCGGGCTGTGCGCTGATCGGCGGCGAAACGGCCGAAATGCCGGGCATGTATTCTTCCGGCGATTATGATCTGGCCGGTTTTGCCGTGGGCGCTGCCGAACGCGGCAAGCTCCTGCCATCAGGCGACATCGCCGAGGGTGACGTGATCCTCGGCCTCGCCTCCTCCGGCGTCCATTCCAACGGATTCTCGCTGGTGCGCAAGATCGTTTCGCTCTCCGGCCTCGGCTGGGATGCGCCGGCGCCATTTGCCGAAGGCAAGAGGCTCGGCGAAGCGCTGCTGGAGCCGACCCGCATCTATGTGAAGCCGCTCCTGAAGGCGATCCGCGAGACGGGAGCGCTAAAGGCACTTGCCCATATCACCGGCGGCGGCTTCCCGGAGAATATTCCGCGCGTGCTGCCGAAGCATCTGGCTGCGGAGATCGATCTTGCGGCCGTCAAAGTGCCGCCGGTCTTCTCGTGGCTCGCCAAGACGGGCGGTGTTGAAGCCAAGGAAATGCTGCGCACCTTCAACTGCGGCATCGGCATGATCGTCGTCGTCGCTGAAGAGAATGTCGCCGCGGTATCGACGGCTCTCGAAGCCGAGGGCGAGACGGTCGTCGCGCTCGGCCGCATGATTGCCCGCGACGAAGGCGCTGCCGGCACGGTTTACAAGGGTACGCTTGCCATATGAGCACGCCGCGCAAACGCGTCGTCGTCTTCATTTCGGGTGGCGGCTCCAACATGATGGCGCTGGTTGCGGCGGCGAAGGCAGCCGATTATCCGGCCGAGATCGTCGGCGTGATTTCCGACAAGGCCGATGCAGGCGGACTTGCCAAGGCTAATGCCGAAGGCATCGCCACCTTCGCCTTCCCGCGCAAGGACTATGCCAGCAAGGAAGCGCATGAGGCGGCGATCTTTTCGGCGCTCGACACGCTTTCCCCTGACATCCTTTGCCTCGCGGGCTACATGCGGCTGCTGACAGCAACCTTCATCCAGCGTTACGAAGGCCGGATGCTCAACATCCACCCTTCCCTGCTGCCGCTGTTTCCGGGCCTGCGCACCCATCAGCGCGCCATCGACGCCGGCATGCGGATCGCCGGCTGCACGGTGCATTTCGTCACCGAAGGCATGGATGAGGGGCCGACGATCGGCCAGGCGGCTGTACCAATTCTTTCCGGCGACACAGCCGATAGCCTGGCTGCCCGCGTGCTCACCGTCGAGCACCAGATCTATCCGCAAGCGCTGCGGCTCTTTGCCGAAGGTCGGGTGGCGATGGAAAGCGGCAAGGCCGTCGGCGCCGAGGCTTCAACCGTTGCGCCCAAGGCCCAACTGATTTCGCTGATCGGCGACCGCGCTTAGGCCGCCAGCGCCCGCAGCGGATGCAGCGTGCCGTCGCTATAGACGAAGCGCCCGGCGCGGAAGGTGGCGCGGATCCGGTGGACATCGCCGGGTTCGACCGCCACCAGGTCAGCTCGCTGGCCGATGGCGATCTCGCCGCGGTCCAGGAGGCCGGCGGAACGGGCCGCATTGCCGGTCGCCATGGCAACGGCGACCGGCAGACCGCCCTCCACCATGTCAGCAAGCTTGAAGATGCCGGGCACGAAGGCGGCCGGATGATAATCGGCGGCGATGACGCTGAGCAGTCCGGCCCTTGCCGCGTCGAGCGCGCTCAGATTGCCCGACATCGACTGGCCACGCAGCGCGTTCGGCGCGCCCATCAGCGTCCAGAGGCCGCGGCGGCGCGCCTCTTCCGCCGCGGGTGCGGTGACCGGAAACTCGCTGATGGTGACGCCGAGATCGTGCATTTCGGCGACTTTTTCGACACTGTCGTCGTCATGCGAGGCAAGCGACAGATCGTGCTTCAGCGACAACGCGACGATCTCCTTCAGCTTGGCCTCGATTTCGGGGTTGTTGCGCATGGCGATGCGCTTGGCGACGATCTCCGCCGCCATTTCCTCGGAGATGGCGCGGCGCTCGGAAATGCTGAGGATGTAGCTCTGCAGGTTGTTGTACTGGCCCTGGCCAGGCGTGTGGTCGGTCAGGGAGACCATGTCGATCTGGTCGGCATTGAGCAGGCGCTCGAGCGCGGGTGCGGCGCCGACATTGGTGATTTCATAGCGGGCATGGACGCGGTGGTCGATCAGCAGATTGTCGCGCAGGCGGTTGATGCCCTCGATCACGGCTGACGTCGTCTCCAGCGAGCGGACGTGGCCATAGACGCTTTCGGTCGCAAAGGAGACGGCGGCGAACGCCGTCGTGACACCGGCGGCAGCAAGCTTCTTGTCGAGCTCGTGAATACCGAAATCGATCGGCATATGCGCATTCGGTCGGGGTGCGATCTCGCGCTCGATCATGTCGCCATGCAGGTCGACGAATCCCGGCATCAGCAGCCGCCCACCGCCATCGATGGCGGCACCGGCGACCGGCTCCGGCCTGATCTCGGCGATGGCGCCATCTTCAACACGCACGGAACCTTCCCTCACCACCTCGTCCGGGAGAACGAGGGTGAAATTGCTGAGCCACATGGGCTTTCTCCTGACCGTATCCGATGATTAACAAGCCGCAGCGGATAGAACCGCTTCGTGACAGTCGTATGAAATTTTGAGTCCTATTACCTTAATGCGGAACCTGCGTTTGGGAAATGGTCCGACGCACCGGCGGCGGATTCATTGTCATCGATCCAGCCCGTACCTCCCAGCGGAACCAGCGATCTCGGACTGCAATATTGACTAGTTATAATCTAACTAGTAATTATATGACTATGACATCAATCAAACGATCTCCAATCGCGCTCGCTGTCCTTGCAATGCTGACGGAAGAGCCGCTGCATCCTTATCGCATGCAGCGCCTCATCAAGGAGCGCGGCAAGGACGAAGTGATCAATGTCACGCAGAGGGCGAGCCTTTATCAAACAATCCAGCGGCTCGAACGCGAGGGTTTGATCACTCCGCAGAAAACAGTCCGGGATGACAAGCGTCCAGAGCGCACGGTGTACGAGATAACCGAGAAGGGCCGCGACATCGCGCTGGACTGGATGCGGGCGATATTGTCGACCTTAACGCGGGAATATCCGGAATTCCCCGCAGCCATATCGTTTCTTCCTCTGCTTACGCCTGATGATGTGGCGAGCCAGCTTGAGCTCAGAGCAAAAGCCATCGAGTCGGAGCTTTGCCGCATCGACAATGCCCTCCAGGAAGCGCAGGCCGTTCCAAGGCTCTTCCTTCTGGAGATGGAATATCTCCGGGCGCTTCACGCAGCCGAATTGTCCTGGGTCAACAGTGTTGTCGGGGACCTGCGCGCCCAGCGCATCACCTGGACGGAAGAGTGGCTGAAGCAGATTGCCGCGAAGTTCTCCATCGATCCCAAATTTGACCAGGACTAACGACCATGAAGGTTTTGATTATCGGCGCCGGGACTGGCGGTTTGGCGCTCGCTCATCTGCTGAAGCAGGCTGGCGTTTGCATAGCGGTGTATGAGCGCGACCTCGCGCCGAACGCCGACACCGGTGGTTATCGCGTCGGCATCAGCCCGGCGGGAAGCCGAGCGCTGAAAGCCTGTATCCCCGGCGAACTCTACGATCTCTATGTCGCCACCTGCGCCAGGTCGCCGCGCTATTTCAACATGCTTACCGAACAGCTGGGCGAAGTGCTGAGTTTCGACATCGATGATGCGAGCCCGAACGCTCTCGATGGTGAAAAGAACGTCATTCGAAAGACGCTGAGGCGGGTTCTGCTCAGAGGACTTGAAGACGACGTCTTCTTCGGGAAGACGCTTGAAACTTACACAAACTTCGCCGACGGATCGGTCACCGCTTGCTTTCAGGATGGAAGCTTCGCGACAGGTGATGTCCTGGTGGGAGCTGATGGCACGCGTTCGGCTGTACGCAAGCAACGCCTGCCGGAAGCGCGTCTGGAAGACACGGGGATCATGTCGCTCGGGGGCAAAGTTCCTATGACGGTCGAGACGAAAGCTCTGCTGTCGGACAAAATGTTCAAAGGCATGTCGCTGATTATGGCGCCGATGGGCTTCGGCGCAATCATTCACTCGCTCGAGTTCGCCGATACGAGAAGCGACCCGGGTTTTGCCGCTCGTTGGCCGGATTTCGTCGAAGCACTCGACGAGGACAGCATCGGCTGGGGCCTATGGGGCGCCCGGCAGAATTTCCCGCGGGACCCGGCCGGCCTGAGCGGCGAACAATTGCGAGAGCTTGGCTTGGAGATCACCCGGGGCTGGCACCCGCACTTGCGCGCACTCATCCGCATGACGGCGCCCTCGACGATCCACGATGTCAAGATGAGGACCTCCGTCCCGCTGACGCCCTGGACGAGTTCGAATGTCACTCTGCTCGGTGACGCAGTCCATACGATGACACCTGGACGAGGCGCGGGTGCCAATACGGCGCTTCGCGATGCCGCTCTCCTTGGACGCATGCTGGTCGCAGCGGACCAGGGTCGAAAGCCGCTCGTCGAAGCCATACAGGCGTACGAAGTCGAGATGCTTCGCTACAGTACCGAAGCAGTCCAAGAATCGAAAAAGCAGATGGATGCCGGCGATCTGGCCCATCGGCCGATTGTCGGCAGAGTGCAACTCGCTGCGACGCGTGGCGTCATGCGCACCATCAATGCAATACCTGCACTAAAGCGGCGCGCCTTCCGGCAGATGATGCGAGTTCGCGGAGAAAACTAAGCCGGTCGCGGATCATGTCGATCCGCCCTGGAGGCAACTTGGCGAATTAGGTCTCGATCGCCTCACCCACTATCGAAGTTTGCTCTTGTTCAGCAGCGCCCATTGCAGCAGCATAATCGTCTTGGCGTCGAAGATTTCGCCGGTTTCGATCATCCGGGCGGCCTCGTCGAGCGGGATTTCGAGGACCTCGATATCCTCGTGTTCCTCGTCCAGGCCGCCGCCTTCCGCGACGCGGTCGGCGGTATCGATCAGGGCCGCGAAGTAATGGACGACTTCGGTGATGGCGCCCGGGGTGGAATAGGCTTTGAAGAGAAAGCGTGCCTCGCGCAGGCGATAACCGGTCTCCTCCATGGCCTCGCGGCGGATCGCCGCCTCGGGATGGTCGTCATCGAGAAGGCCGGCCGGTACCTCGATCATCCAGGCGGGATCGCCGTTGAGATGAACGGCCAGACGGAACTGGCGGACGAGAACGACGAGATCGCGCTTGGGATCATAGAGCAGGATGCAGGCGGCGGGCGTGCGGTGATAGACTTCGCGCTTTAGCCGCTGGGTCGCCCCCTTGCGGTCGATGTAGTCGAGCAAATAGCTGCTTAACCGCGTCCACCCGTTCGACAGCGTTTGCTCGCTGACGATCTTCACCCGTGATTTCGGCTGCATCATGCTGCGTCCCTGCGAAGCCAGACCTTGTTGTCGTGCACGGCCGCTCCGCCGTAGGGCGCGACCGGGTCGGCGCCGGTCAGCACGTTGATGCCCTCGCCGTCGACATGCGCCTTGTTCGGCCAGAGACCCTCGGCAATCAGCACGCCGGGTTTGACCTCATTGGTGACACGGGCATGGATGCGCAGATCGCCGCGGCCGTTGCCGATGCGGACGAGATCGCCATGGGCGATGCCGTTGGCTTCGGCGTCCGCCGGGTTGATCATCACCTCGGGGCGACCCTCTTTCTGACGAGAGGTCTTGGTCTCGGAAAAGCTCGAATTCAGGAAGTTGCGGGCGGGGGACGTGGCGAGACGGAAAGGATGCTCGGGATCGGTGACCTCGATGACATCGACCTGATCAGGAAAAGCCGGCAGCTCGGCATAGGGGCCGAGCGTGCCGACCGAAGCCGGGGGCTTGTTCGGCGCGGGATCGTTCACCCAGTCCGGCCGGAAATGGAACTTGCCGTCGGGATGGGCGAAGCCGTTCAGAAAATGCGCCTCCTCGAAGGCCGGCTGCCGATCGAACCATTTATGCTCGAGGAAATGGTCATAGTCCGGCAGGTCGCTTGCCGCCAGCAGGCGGTCGACCATCTCGCGCGCCGTGAAGCCGAAGCCAGGGCGATCGGCGACACCGAGACGTTTTGCCAGTTCTTCGATGACGAAGAGATTGGTGCGCACGGTCGGCGGCGGCTCGACGAGCTTTGGACCAAGCAGGATGTGGTTCTGGCCGCCAGCGCGGTAGATGTCGTCATGCTCAACGAACATGGTGGCGGGAATAACGATATCGGCCATGTCTGCCGTCTCGGTCATGAACTGCTCGTGGACGGCGACGAAGAGATCATCGCGGGCAAAGCCGCGCTTCACCAGTCGCTGTTCCGGCGCGATATTTGCCGGATTGGTGTTCTGGATCAGCATGGCCGTCACCGGTCCGCGATGGCGGAGTGCGACGGCATCGCCGGTCAGCGCACGGCCGATCTGCGACTGGTCGATCATGCGGATCTCGGCATCCTTCATCGACTTGCCCGTCAGCTCCGCGTTGTTCATGCGGAAGATATCGCTGTTCGAATGGAAGGCGCCGCCGCCCTCATATTGCCAGGAGCCGAGGACGGTGGCGATCGAGGCGGCCGCATGCATGGCGACCGCTCCGTTGCGCTGGCGGGTGAAGCCGTAGCCCAGGCGGAAGAAGGTCTTTTTCGTCGTGCCGACGAGACGGGCGAAGGCTTCGATCTCTTCTACCGACAGGCCGGTGATGTCAGCCGCCCATTGCGGCGTCTTCGTCTTCAGATGCGCTTCGAGACCAGCGGGATCGTCGGCAAATCTGGCCATATAGTCATGATCGGCGTAGCCGTCGCGGAAGGCGATGTGCATGACAGCGCAGGCAAGGGCCGCGTCGGTGCCGGGCCTGACGATAAGAGCCATGTCGGCCTGCTTCATCGTTGGATTGTCGTAGATGTCGATGACGACGATCTTCGCACCGCGCTCCTTGCGGGACTTGATGGCGTGGGTCATCACGTTGACCTGGGTCGAGACCGCGTTGGTGCCCCAGATGACGACGCAATCGGTCCGGCCCATCTCGCGCGGATCGGGGCCGCACAGCACGCCGGTCGCCATCGTGAAGCCGGTCCAGGCAGGGTTGGTGCAGATCGACGAGAAGAAACCGGAGTAACGCTTGGCATGACGCAGGCGATCGATAGAGTCGCGCTGCACCCAACCCATGGTGCCGGCATAGAAATAGGGCCATATGGCCTCGCTGCCGTCCCGTGCCTCGGCCTTCACGAAGGCCTCGGCGATCTCATCCAGCGCATCGTCCCAGGAAATCTGCTGCCACTGCCCTGCTCCCTTGGCGCCGGCACGGCGCAAGGGATGCATCAGGCGGTCGGGATGGTAGAGCCGCTCGGCATAACGGGCGACCTTGGCGCAGATGACGCCCGCGGTGTAGGAATGATCATTGGCGCCGCGTACGCGGCCAATGCGGCCGTCCTCTGAAATCTCAACCTCCAGCGCGCAGGTGGAGGGACAGTCGTGCGGACAGGCCGTGTGACCCACCCTCTTGTCCGGCTTCGGGGATTTGGCGGGAATGGGGGTCGCAATGTTCATGGCCTTTGTATATTGCAAGGCTTCCACGGCCAAAAGCCACAAAAACTGCCGATAACGCGAATTCATACGGACATCAGCGAAAATGAACTACCGCCACATCTATCATGCGGGCAATTTTGCCGATGTGCTGAAACATGCCGTGCTGGCGCGGCTGATCCGCTACATGCAGAAGAAGGACGGGGCATTCCGCGTGCTCGACACCCATGCCGGCATCGGGCTCTACGACCTTTCCTCCGAGGAAGCGCAAAAAACCGGCGAATGGCTTGACGGCATCGGTAAGCTGATGGAGGCGGAACTCGGGCTGCAGGTTTCCGAACTGCTCGAACCCTACCTCTCGGCCATCCGCGAACTCAATCCCGAAGGCGGCATCCGCTTCTACCCCGGATCGCCGAAGCTTGCGCGCATGCTGTTCCGGCCGCAGGACCGGTTGTCGGCGATGGAGCTGCATCCAGAGGATTTCGCCCGCCTGCACCGGCTGTTCGAGGGCGATCACCACGCCCGCATCACCGAGCTCGACGGCTGGCTGGCGCTTGGCGCGCATCTGCCGCCGAAGGAGAAGCGTGGCATCGTGCTCGTCGATCCGCCCTTCGAGGAGGAGGACGAATACGAGCGCCTGGCCAAGGGTCTGGAAAGAGCCTATCGCCGCTTTCCCGGCGGCACCTATTGCCTGTGGTATCCGCTAAAAAAGGGTGCGCCGGTCAAGGAATTCCACGAAATGCTGCAGGCGCTCGACATCCCGAAGATGCTCTGCGCCGAGCTCACCGTGCGCAGCGACCGCGGCATGACGGGGCTGACGGGCTCCGGCCTCATCATCGTCAATCCGCCCTTCACCCTGAAGGACGAGTTGCACCAAATGTTGCCGGCGCTGAAGGATCATATGGCGCAGGACCGCTTCGCCTCGCACCGCGCCTTCTGGCTGCGCGGGGAGAACAAGACGGTCAAGGACGATCCAGAATCTTGAAACGCGCATAACCCCGAAAATCGATTCCGATTTTCGGGGTTATGCGTTAGCTTCGGGAACAATCTGCGCCGCAAGTCCACAATCTCGTCAGGTGTCCCATGAAGCTCCTCTGCTCACCCGCCTCGCCCTATTCCAGCAAGGTGCGGATGGCCGCGCATTTTCTGGGCCTCGAGGTGAACGCGATCCGGGTCGATACCAACACCGGACCGGCGATCCTGGTGGACAACAATCCCCTCGGCAAAATCCCGACGCTGCTGACCGATGATGGAGCCTCGATATTCGACAGCGTGGCGATCATGCATTTTTTCGACCGGCTGACGAAGGGAGGGCTCTACCCTTCCAAGAAGGGCAAGCGCACGGATGCTGAGGTCCTGGAAGCGCTCTGCGACGGCATCTGCGACTGCCTGCTGGCGATCGTTTACGAGCGGCGCTTCCGAGACGAGGAAAAGGTCCATCAGCCCTGGATCGATCGCCAATGGAAGAAAGCGACGGCCGGGCTCGCTCACCTCGGCGCCAAGCCGCCGAAAACAGGCAAGAAGCTCAATGGCGGACATTTCGCCTTGGCCGCCACGCTTGATTATCTCGACCTGCGCTTCAAGGGCCAATGGGAAGCCGATCATGCGCCGTTGATCGAGTGGCTCGCGCAATTCGAAAAGAAATTCCCTGCCCATCGCGAGCTCAAAGCCAGCGCTTGACCCGAAGACGCGGACAGCAAAAAGCCGGGCGACGTGCCCGGCTTCTTTGTATTTGCATGTTCAGTCGGCTTAGAACTTGACGCCGATACCGAGCTTGACGCTGTTCTCGTCGTAACCGCGCGAGAAGCTGCCGGAGTCGAGGTTGTAGTCCTTGCTCTGGTAGTCCGTGTAGCGATATTCCAAGCGCGTCGTGATGTTGTTGGTCACGAAGGCTTCGACGCCGGCGCCGACCGTGTAGCCGTAGGCCGTCTTGCTCTCGGACGAGGTGTCGTCCGAAACCTTGACGTTGCCGAGGGCGAGACCAGCCGTGCCGTAGAGCAGGAAGGGGTTCATGTCGTAGCCGACGCGGCCACGCACGGAGCCATTCCAGCCATACTTGTTCTTGACGCCGCCCGAAGAGACGTCGTCGCCGCTGTAGCCGAGATCGGATTCAACGCCGTAGACGATCTGGCCCTGCTGCCAGTTGTAGCCGGTGAAGACCTGGCCGCCGAAACCGTAGGTGTGGCGGTCGGAACCGAAGTTACCCATGTTGTAGGTGCCGGCGCCGCCGAGGTAGAAGCCCTCCCAGTTGCCGGCGGGCTTGACCGGAGCGTCCTGGGCAACCGGCGCTTCCGGAACCTGGTCGACGGCATCAGCCGCCTGAGCTGCCGAAACGCCAGCAATCGCAAAAGCGGAGGCCATAAGGCCAGCAATGAGTACACGCATACTTTTCTCCTTTCAGTCCCGCGCCGCTTATCATCTGTCTCTCAGCGAAGCATTAGCGGGAAAATTGCCAGATGTCCCTTCCGGATCGAGACTGAAATTGGAACTGAAATGCGGATTTGAAAGAGCCAAATTGTGATATCATTGTGGCTGGCGCATGGCCGAAATTCGATGTTGCTTGCGAGCAACATACACTTCATTAACCCTACTGAAGGGTTAAACCAAAAATACTTATTTTAGGAAATCGCATTCTTAAATAATACATAGAATATCTCGCTCGCGTACGCAACGGTAGCGGCCTATTTATATAATCTCCGGCCGCCCCTATATAGTCTGCAGTCAGACTCGCGGCATCAGAAAGGAAGATTTTGAACCACAAAAGACTTCGCTCGGCCCTCGTAACAGGAGCCGCAAAAAGAATAGGCCGGGCAATCGCCGAAGACCTTGCTGCAAATGGATTTTCCGTCGCGATCCACGCGAACGGTTCCATCGGAGAGGCCGAAGAAGTGGCGGCGGAATTGCGGCGAAAAGGATTTAGCGCGGTCGCCATACGGGCCGACCTCACCGATGTCGGCGAGACAAGCGCGCTCGTCAAAAAGGCGTCGGAAGCGCTCGGCCCTCTCGATCTGCTCGTCAATAACGCCTCGATCTTTCGCCAGGATTCGGCGCGCAGCTTCGATGCGGAAGCGTGGGCGCAACATTTCGACATTCATGTACGGGCGCCTTCCATACTTGCCGCTGTTCTAGCCGAACAGCTGCCCCATGATGCGAGTGGGCTGATCGTCAACATCATCGACCAACGCGTCTGGGCGCTCAATCCGGGCTTCTATTCCTATACGCTTTCGAAGGCAGCACTTTGGACGGCGACGCAGACGATGGCGCAGACCTTCGCGCCGAAGCTGCGCGTCAATGCCATCGGCCCCGGCCCGACGGTGCGCAGCACACGGCAGTCGGAAGAGGACTTCCAGGCTCAGATCGACGGGCTTATCATGAAGGCGGGGCCGGGATTCGGCGAGTTCGGACGGACGGTCCGCTTTCTCTTCGATACGCCCTCGATCACCGGCCAGATGATTGCCCTCGACGGCGGCCAGCACCTTGCCTGGCAGACGCCCGATGTGGCGGAGATTACGGAATGAACGGACGAAAGCTGCCGGATGGCGGCGTTCTCTACGACGATACGGACGAGAGCGAAGACGATATCGAGGTGGAAGGCGATGTTTCCGCCTCGCCCCTTGCGGCAGCGGTCGACTGGAACGCAGGCAGCCTCAATGAGACCGGGCTGATCGGCGCGGAACTGATCGGTGAATTCGTTAAGCGGCTGCCGAACAGCCCCGGCGTCTACCGCATGTTCAATGCGGAAGGCGACGTGCTCTATGTCGGCAAGGCGCGCAGTCTGAAGAAGCGCGTCAACAACTATGCCGTCGGCCGCGTGCATTCCAACCGCATCGCCCAGATGGTGCGCCAGACGGCGAACATGGAATTCGTGACGACGCGCACGGAAACCGAAGCGCTGCTTCTGGAAGCGAATCTGATCAAGCGCTTACGGCCGCGCTTTAACGTGCTGCTGCGCGACGACAAATCCTTTCCTTATATCCTCATCACCGGGGATCACCGGGCGCCTGCCATTTTCAAACATCGCGGCGCAAGAGCGAGGAAGGGCGATTATTTCGGGCCTTTCGCTTCGGCCGGCGCGGTCGGGCGGACGATCAATTCACTGCAGCGCGCCTTCCTCATCCGCACCTGTACCGACAGCGTCTTCGAAACACGCACGCGCCCTTGCCTGCTCTATCAAATCAAGCGTTGTTCCGGGCCGTGCACGCACGAGGTCAGCGATGCGGGATACGCCGAGCTGGTGCAGGAGGCGAAGGACTTCCTGTCCGGCAAGAGCCAGAAGGTGAAGTCGCATATGGCCGAAGCCATGAACCAGGCGGCCGAGGACCTCGATTTCGAGCGGGCGGCGATCTATCGCGATCGCCTGGCGGCGCTTTCGCATGTGCAGAGCCACCAGGGCATCAATCCGGCCGGCGTCGAGGAAGCTGATGTTTTCGCCATTCATCACGAGGGCGGCATTTCCTGTATCCAGGTCTTCTTCTTCCGCACCGGCCAAAACTGGGGCAACCGCGCCTATTTCCCGAAGGCCGACCCGCAGCTTTCCAGCGCCGAAGTGCTGAATTCTTTCCTCGCGCAATTCTACGACGACAAGCCGGTGCCGAAGCAGATCATGCTGTCGGAGACGGTCGAGGAGCTGGAGCTGCTCGCTGCGGCGCTCAGCGAAAAGGCCGGCCACAAGGTTTCCATCCTCGTGCCGCAGCGCGGCGAGAAGCGCGACCTCGTCGATCACGTCGTCGGCAATGCGCGCGAGGCACATGGGCGAAAGCTTGCCGAGACGGCATCGCAGTCACGGCTGCTCGAAGGTTTCAAGGAGACGTTCGGGCTTTCCTATGCGCCGCAGCGCATCGAGATCTACGACAACTCGCATATCATGGGCACCAATGCCGTCGGCGGCATGGTGGTGGCGGGGCCGGAAGGCTTCGTGAAGAACCAGTACCGCAAGTTCAACATCAAATCGACCGACATTACCCCCGGCGACGACTTCGGCATGATGAAGGAGGTGATGACGCGGCGGTTCTCGCGGCTGATCAAGGAAGAAGGCATTCCGGATAGAACGGCGCAGCCGGTCGTGTCCGACGCTGCCGACATGCCCTTCCCCACGTGGCCCGACGTGATCCTGATCGACGGCGGTCAGGGGCAGATGACGGCGGTGCGCGCCATCCTCGCCGAACTCGGCATCACCGACAGCGTGACGGCGATCGGCATCGCCAAGGGCGTCGACCGCGATGCCGGGCGCGAGCGCTTCTTTCCGCCGGGACGCGAGAGTTTCACGCTGCCGCCGCGCGATCCGGTGCTCTACTTCATCCAGCGCATGCGCGACGAGGCGCACCGTTTCGCGATCGGCTCGCACCGGGCGCGGCGCAAGAAGGAAATGGTCAAGAACCCGCTCGACGAGATCGGCGGCATCGGTCCGTCGCGCAAGCGCGCGCTGCTTCAGCATTTCGGCACGGCGAAGGCGGTTTCGCGTGCCGCCCTGTCCGACCTGATGACGGTGGAAGGCATATCGGAGGCGGTTGCCAGGCAGGTCTACAACCATTTCCACGACGACGCCGCGAAATAACCGGCGTCCGTCGCAAATTCCACGCAAAGGCAGTGAAAAGACAGAAAGAATGTTGACGGTCTGCGGCCAAAGCCGTCATCTACCGCATCGGCCCGAAAATCGGACTCGATTTTCGGAAAGCACGATGCGTAGATTCAAAGTGTTACAGCGTCCTTTGCGTGTCTGAAAAGGCGCGCGGCGCTGTAGCGGCGCATCAATTCAGAGAAACGATCCCATGGCATCGCGTGCGTACAGCATCCCCAATCTTCTGACCTACGGCCGCATCCTCGCTGTGCCGCTGATCGTTCTCTGCTTCTTCATCGAGGGCAGGCTGTCGATCAGCAATACGGCGCGCTGGGTGGCGCTGTGGATCTTCGTCATCGCCTCGATCACCGACTTCCTCGACGGCTATCTCGCGCGCATCTGGAACCAGACGTCGAATATCGGCCGCATGCTCGATCCGATTGCCGACAAGCTGCTGGTCGCCTCGATCCTTCTGCTGGTCGCGGCCGACCAGACCATCGCCGGCTGGTCGATCTGGGCGGCGATCACCATTCTTTGCCGTGAGATCCTGGTTTCGGGACTGCGCGAATATCTGGCGGCGCTGAAGGTCAGCGTGCCGGTGACGCGGATCGCCAAGTGGAAGACGACGCTGCAGCTCGTCGCCATCGCCTTTCTGCTCGCAGGCCCGGCCGGCGACGAGATTTTCCCCTATACGACGCAGACCGGCATCGCCCTGCTGTGGATCGCGGCGCTGCTGACCATCTATACCGGCTACGACTATTTCCGCGCCGGGCTGAAACATATCGTGGATGACGAGGAATGACCCGGCTTGTCTATTTCGCATGGGTGCGCGAGCGCATCGGCAAGGGCGAGGAAGAAATCGACCTCCCCTCCTCCGTCGTCACCGTTGACGATCTCCTGAATCATTTGAAGACGCTGGGCGAAGAATATGAGACGGCGCTTCAATATCCCGAGGTGATCCGCGTGGCGCTCGACATGGAACATGTCGAGCATGACGAGCCGATCGGCGCCGCACGCGAGATCGGGATATTTCCGCCGATGACGGGGGGATGAGGCAGTGATGGTGGTGCCGTGTCGCTACCCCCCTCTGTCCTGCCGGACATCTCCCCCACAAGGAGGGAGATTGGCTGGCAGCACGAACTTCCCCAAAAAACCAACGTCGCAGCCCGGCAAAACTGTAGATGCGCACGATGGTCAAGCCGCCCGTAATATCCCTCCTTGTGGGGGAGATGTCCGGCAGGACAGAGGGGGGTTGGCACGGCACACCCTTTCCATAGCCTCCGTTACGGCATCAAAGCAGTTGGGGACGTTATCATGACCGCCATCCCCACAATCCGTGTCCAACACGAAGACTTCGACCTGCAGATCGAAGTCGATCGCCTCTCCAAAGGCAAACCCGGCATCGGTGCAGTCGTGACCTTCTCCGGCCTCTGCCGCGATGAGGGCGGGACGCTGGCTACCCTCGAACTCGAGCATTATCCCGGCATGGCCGAAGCCGAGATGACCCGCATCGGCGAACTCGCCATCACGCGCTTCGGACTTCTCGGCCTGACCGCCATCCACCGTTACGGCAAGATCGCAGCCGGTGAGAATATCGTGCTGGTCGTCGCAGCCGCGCCGCATCGGCAGGCAGCGTTTGACGGCGCCAGTTTCGTCATGGATTTCCTGAAGACCGCAGCCCCCTTCTGGAAGAAGGAGCACAGCAAGGATGGCGCCAGCGGCGACTGGGTCTCGGCGAAAGACGCCGACGATGCGGCGCGCGACAAGTGGAAATGATCAGAGAACAACGCGTTCCCTGCGGCTCATAACCAGGAGCAGGACGAGCAGCGAGAAGATCACGAGATCCCGCCAGACAAAGGGGCCATAGGCGCCCCATAGGGTTTCGACGACGGCGAGCCCGGCAGCGCCGCCTGCCGAACGCAGCGGATCGGAATAGCCGCCGACAGCGGCGATCAGCAGCACCTTGAGCCCGAACATCAGGCCCGCACCGAAATCCATCGAGCCGTAATAGAAGGTCGCCAGGATGCCGCAGATCGTGGCGACGAGGGCGGCCGCCGCATAAGCGACGAGAAAGACGCGGTTGGCGCTGGTGCCGCAAAGCTCGGCGGCCAGCGGATCGTCAGTGACGGCACGCCAGATGCGACCCCAGGCCGTGTGCCTGAGGATCAGCGCGCCGATCGCGACGACGGCGCACATCAGCACCGTATCGATCAATTGTATGTAGGTGAGCGTCACCTTGAACAGACCGTCGCTCCAGAAGACAACGACGTCGTTCAGGAACGGCGGCAACCAGATGGCCCGGGTATCGGCGGCAAGCCGGGCGGTCTCCATCAGCACGATCATCATGCCGAGGGCGGCGACGATGACGGTGTTCGGCGACTTTTTGACCAGCGGCATCATGATCGCGCGGCCGATCCATATGCCTGCGCCCAGCGAGTAGACGATGGAGGCGCAGGCGCCGATGGCAAGAGCCGCCGGCAGCACCAGCCAGAATCTGACATAAGCGAGTTCGGTGAACAGCAGCAGGATCTGGCCCGAGAAGGCGAAAATTGCCCCATAGGTGATGTCTGCCCGCTTCGTCACGCCGAAGGCCACGGCATAGCCGAAGGCGAGCGTGGCATAGAGAGCCGCGAGCGGAACCGCATTCGCCAGCTGCTGCAAGAGATAGGCCATTCCAGACACTCCGGATCATTGAAAATATAACTGGTAAAATGCATTTAGCCAGTTATATTTTCAGCATGAGCTTTTCCTGGACCCCTCACCGCTTCTCCGGCGGCGCGCTGGCGCTCGATGTCGCCAACAGCGTCGTGCTGCGCCACGATACGACGCGCCGGATCGACCGTTTCGCGGTCAGGGACCAGATGCGCAGTTTCCCGCACGCTGCCGCGGAATTCTGCGCCGAACGCGCCCTCTTCGGCGACATCGCGCCGGTAACGCCGGAACAGGAGGTGGATTTTATCGCCTTGCGGGAAGCGATCGACCTCTATTTCCGCAAGCGTATACTTGATGGCAACGACGACCAATTGCTGGCCGGTCTGCTGAAGGCGCTGGCGAAGACGTTGCGTGGCACAAGCTCCGGCAATCTGGCCGCCGCAACCGCCCATTCAGTGCTCCGGCTGATCGCCATGCCCGACCCGGAACGTATGAAGATCTGCGGCAATTGCGGCTGGCTGTTCATCGATCGAAGCAAGAACAGGAGCCGCGCCTGGTGCGACATGGCGGTCTGCGGCAACCGCGCCAAGGCGAACCGGCATTATCGCCGCAAGAAGGAGGAGACGCCATGAGGAAACACATGATCGTAGCGGCGGCAGCAATCGGCCTTCTGCTTGCCGCCTGCCAGCGCCAGGCCGAAAATCTGGTCGAGGTCACCGGCCATCTCTTCGTTTTCAACTATCGCGTGGCGACCGCCACCTATCTGCTGACGCTGAAGAAGACCGGCCCCATCCCCGATGGGTCCGTCATCATCGCCGAATTCGAAAACCCGCAGGGTGGCGATCCGCTGGTGCTGAACCAGAAAATCTATCCGATCGACGACAAGATCGCGCTGCAGAGCGAAAATCTGCACTGCGTGCGCAAGGACCGTCCCTATTCGGTGAATGTCCGGCTGGTGGATAAGGATGGCAAGGTGCTTCAGGAGTTGAAGACGCAGTTCCGGTCCGACCTCGACCAGACCGTCCTGCCAAGCAAGCCGCTCGTCGTTGGTGCGCTTTATGACAAGAACCCGGAGGTCTTCAAGCCTGATGGCAGCGTCGATTTTTCGAATACCGACAAGTGCCCGGCATAGAAGAAATGCCTGCATAGAAAAAGCCGGAGCAAGCCCCGGCTTTCGAGAGTCAATTCAAGGCATTGCGAGCAAATGCCGAAGCGTAGCCTCAGCCGACGATTTCGGTGTCGGAGAACCAGTACTTGATTTCCTGGGCAGCCGTTTCCGGAGCATCCGAACCGTGAACGGAGTTTTCGCCGATCGACAGAGCGTGAACCTTGCGGATCGTGCCTTCGTCAGCGTTTGCCGGGTTGGTTGCGCCCATGATCTCGCGGTTCTTGAGGATCGCGCCTTCGCCTTCCAGCACCTGGACGACGGTCGGGCCGGAGGTCATGCCTTCAACGAGTTCGCCGAAGAAGGGACGGTCCTTGTGAACGGCATAGAAGCCTTCGGCTTCACGGCGGCTCATCCAGACGCGCTTCGAGGCGACGACGCGCAGGCCGGCATCTTCGAGCATCTTGGTGATGGCGCCCGTCAGGTTGCGCTTGGTTGCGTCAGGCTTGATCATCGAGAAGGTGCGTTCAATCGCCATAGTCAAATCCTCTGTTTTCTCGGGAAAAGTGGGCGGTCTTTAACCGCCCCGACGCCTGAAAACAAGAGGCCGGCGGCAATTTCACGCCGCTGTCACAGTCCTGCCCCGGCTTTGGTGAAGATCGAGGCAGCGCTCGAACCAGGCCATGACGGGATCATCTGCGGCAAGCATGGCAAGACCGGCGGATACGCGCAGCCACTGCAATGCCCCGAAGACGATGTAGTCGGCAAAGAGCGGCGTCTGACCGCCGATGAAGGGCTGGAACTTCAGCATATGGCGCAGCGGCTCCAGCCTGGCGCCGAAGGTGGCCTTCTCGGCCTCGCTGTCGGCCGCAAAGACTTCCAGCGGCTTGCCGAGACGGGCCTCGCGGCTTTCGCGGAAATAGGCCTTGTCTCCCTCGTCAAGGATCGCATGGATGTCGAGAAGGGCGATCCGCATGATCGCCGGATGGATGACCATCTGCGAATAGCCTTCCACCATGCGCGACAGAGCCTTGCCGCCCTCCCCTTTGAACAGCGGCGGCCGCTCGGGATAGGCCTCTTCCAGATAGAGGGCGATCTCGAAACTGTCGGAAATCAGCCGGCCATTGTCGTCGAGGACAGGGACGATCGACGAAACACCCCCGCCGATCGCGCGGATGCGGGCATAGGTGGTCGGAATCTCCTCAAAATCGAGCCCCTTGTGCGCCAGCGCCATCACTGCCTTCCAGCAATGGGGCGAAAAGAAGTGGCGCTCGTCGGCGCCGCATAGGGAATAGAGCGCTCTGGTCATAACGTCCTTTCGAGATTGCAGCTCCCTCCATTCCACGACAGAAGACGCCTGTGATCAAATCAGGAAATTTCATGGGCACATCACTGCGACTTACTGTGAAACCGGGCTAGACTGCGGCAACGATGAGGGGATCAGATGCTCAGGCAGTACAGAATGCTCGCAGCCTATAATCGCTGGGCCAACACGCGAGTCTATACGGCCGCGGCCGAAGTTACCGATGCGGAATTCCGCAGCGACCGCGGCGCCTTTTTCGGCTCGCTCCACCGAACACTCAATCATCTGCTCGTCGCCGACCGGATATGGATGAAGCGCTTCACTGGCACCGGCGAAGCGCCGACGACACTCGATGCCGTTCTCTACGAAGAGCTGGATATGCTTGCCGCCGCACGCAAGGCGGAGGACGAGCGTATCATTGCCTGGACAGCCACGCTTGATGAGGCAACCCTTGCCGCAAACTTTACCTACGTGGCGGTGACGCAACCGGTCGAGATCACGCATCCGCTGTGGGCGGCGCTCTCGCATCTCTTCAACCACCAGACCCACCATCGCGGCCAGTGCCACATGACGCTGACCGCGCTCGGCAAGCCGAGCCTTCAGCTTGATCTCATCTACTTCCTGCGCAGCGAGGGCCGTGAGTGGATGTAACACTTCCACCATCAAGACTGCGTTAACCGCCTTTACCAGTTCCGCCGCCAATCCGGCGTTTTCCTTGGTAAATTCAGCCTCTCTTAAAAGCTTGCGGGCATAGCGGAACGTAGGAAAGAGGCCGTGCCGCGAGGGATCGTCATGCAGAATGCAAGCGCAAACGCACTGGTGGCGCGCGAGGCCGCGCGCCCGACGCCGATGGCGGATATCCAGAAGATCGCCCAGCATATGGCGCGCCTGAACGTCGCCGCCCTGCCGCGCAACTACGAACTCTTCCACGAGGCGATCATCGGGCTCAATCCGGGCCTTGCGCAGGATATCGCTGCGCTCGGATCCCAGCCGCAACAGGCGATGCTCGACGAACTCGGCGTCAAATACCGTCTCGTCGGCCATTGCGGCCTGGTAGGCGAAACATCACGGAACGAGGCGAGCCGGATGCTGCGCGACGTTGCCGAGCGGCTTGCCGAAGGTCTCAGGCATAAGAACGCCTTTGCACGCGCCTGCAGCACGATCCTGAAATCCGTCTCCAGTCACGAGGACCAGAGCCTTGCCGCCTTCCTCAGCGAGGTCGACTACCTCTCTGCTTCGCTGACGGCGGTGCTATCGGCGGAAATGGAAATCGGCGCCAAGCTTCAGGAAGACATAAAGGCGCTTGAGGTGCTGGAACGCGGGATTTCGGCGATGCAATCGGCCACCGCGGCCGACAAGATCACCGGCCTTGCCAACCGCATCGCGCTGAACCGGGTGATATCAGAGCTCTACGAGCGCGAGGAGGGTGCAGCCGGCAGCGCGCTGATCCTAGTCGACATCGACAACTTCGCCGAACTCAAGGACAGATACGGCACGCAAGCCGGTAACAAGCTCCTGAAAAAGCTCGCTGGCCTCTTTCGCAAATCGATCAAGAAAAACGACTTCGTCGCCCGCACGGAAGCCGATGAATTTGCCTTCCTGTTTTCCAATGTCGGCATGCAGGATGCAATGGCGATCGCCGAGCGCCTGCGCGCATCCGTCGAGGACAATCTCGTCTTCGCAACGTCCGACAAGGTCAATCCCGACAGCCTCACCATCTCTATCGGCGTGGCCCTGAGCGCCGATGCGGCAACACCGGGACAGTTGCAGGCCAACGCACGCGTGGCACTTTTCGCCGCGCAGTCGAACCCGCGCCAGCCGGTGCAGGCTTTCGGCCGCTGAGGCGGAGAAGCCTCTTGCCAGCGCAGAAGCAAGCTTGGCGCGGGATAAGTGCTCTTGCCTTGACGGGCGCTTTCGGCCAAAACGCCGGCCATGATCACGATTACCGACATTTCAGCTCGCATCGTCGGGCGCCTGCTTCTCGACAATGCCACCGTTTCGTTGCCTTCGGGCACCAAGGCTGGACTCGTCGGGCGCAACGGCGCGGGCAAGTCCACGCTGTTTCGCGTCATCACCGGCGATCTCGGCGCTGAGAGCGGATCGGTATCGATCCCGAAGGGCGCGCGCATCGGCCAGGTGGCGCAGGAGGCGCCCGGAACCGAGGATACCCTGATCGAAATCGTGCTTGCTGCCGACAAGGAGCGCGCGGCGCTGCTCACCGAAGCGGAAACGGCCAGTGATCCGCACCGCATCGCCGAAATCCAGATGCGTCTCGTCGACATCGACGCGCATTCGGCTGAAGCACGCGCTGCAAGCATTCTCGCCGGCCTCGGCTTCGACCAAGCGGCACAAGCCCGCCCCGCCTCCTCCTTTTCAGGCGGCTGGCGCATGCGCGTGGCGCTCGCGGCCGTTCTTTTCGCCGAGCCGGACCTGCTTCTGCTCGACGAGCCGACCAACTATCTCGATCTCGAAGGCACGATGTGGCTGGAGGATTATATCCGCCGCTATCCCCACACCGTCATCATCATCAGCCACGACCGCGACCTCCTGAACAACGCAGTCAATGCGATCGTTCATCTCGACCAGAAGAAACTCACCTTCTATCGCGGCAATTACGACCAGTTCGAACGGCAGAAGGCGGAAGCCGACGAGCTGCAGACCAAGGCCAAGGCGAAGAACGAGGCGGCGCGCAAGCATCTGCAAGGCTTCATCGACCGCTTCAAAGCCAAGGCTTCCAAGGCCCGGCAGGCGCAGTCCCGCGTCAAGGCGCTTGAGCGCATGGGAACGGTCGCTGCGGTGATCGAGGATCACGTGCAGCCGATCACCTTTCCCGAGCCGGAGAAGCAGCCGGCCTCGCCGATCGTCGCGATCCAGGGCGGCGCCGTCGGCTATGAGCCCGGCAAGCCGATCCTGAAGAACCTCAGCCTGCGCATCGACAACGACGATCGCATCGCCCTGCTCGGCTCGAACGGCAACGGCAAGTCGACTTTCGCGAAGTTCATCTCCGGCCGACTTGGACCGGAGAGCGGCGAGGTCAGGCTCGCGCCGGGCCTCAAGATCGGCTTCTTCGCGCAGCACCAGCTCGACGACCTCATCCCCGAGCAGTCGCCGGTAGAGCATGTCCGCCGCCTGATGCCCGGCGCGCCTGAGGCAAAGGTACGCGCCCGCGTCGCCCAGATGGGACTGGCAACGGAGAAGATGGCGACGGCCGCCAAGGATCTTTCCGGCGGCGAGAAAGCCCGGCTGTTGATGGGGCTTGCGGCCTTCCATGCGCCCAATCTGTTGATCCTCGACGAGCCGACCAACCATCTCGACATCGACAGCCGCCGCGCGCTGATCGAGGCGCTGAACGATTATGAAGGCGCAGTCATCCTGATCTCGCATGACCGCCACCTGATCGAGGCGACGGTCGACCGGCTCTGGCTGGTCAACGGCGGCACCGTCACCACTTTCGAAGGCGATATGGACGAATATCGCGACCTGATCGTCACTTCGGGCAAAAAAAAAGAAGAAAAGCCACAGCTAGCTGACGACGCGACGTCGAAGGCCGACCAGCGCAAGCTCAATGCGGAAAAGCGTGCCTCGCTAACACCGCTCAGGAAAAAGATCAACGAAATCGAATCCTTGACGGCCAAGCTGGAGAAACAGATTCAGGCGCTTGATGTGGAACTTGCAGACCCTGTTCTTTATGAAAAGACACCCGCCAAGGCAGCGGAAAAGGCAAAGCAGCGCGGCGAGGCCGCAGCAAAACTCGCCGCCGCCGAGGAGGATTGGCTGATGCTGTCGGCCGAATACGAAGAGGCGATGGCAGGATAGCCACAGGCTTCAAGGAAACGCGGCGAAGTGCCGCGTTTCGGCATAATTCTTGCGGCTCTCAACCGATCGTTAACCATAATTCGAAAGGTTGTCTCAACATTCGTTACCGATTTGTTGAGCCCTTTCAATGTACCGTTTCTTCGTTCTGTCCTGCATTGCCCTCGCCGCAGCGCTATCCGGCTGCAGCACCACAAAACAATCCTCTCCCGATACATCGATCAAGACCTCTTCGGTGATTGCGCCTGAGGGACGGAAACTTGCCTACTCGGCCGATGGCGATGCCGCGGCACCTCTGCTTGCCGGCCCGCATCACCTGGCGGGGCGGACGCTGGAGATCTCTTCGCTCGCCGATCTCAAGCTGCATGACAAGGAAGTGATCCTGAGCTTCGATGACGGTCCGGTCCCCGGCCGGACGGACAAGGTGCTGGCGATCCTCGACCAGTTCGGCGTCAAGGGTGCCTTCATGATGGTCGGCCAAATGGCCGAGATGCATCCGGCGCTCGCCCGCAAGGTGGCGATGGACGGCAACGCGATCGGCAGCCACACCTACCGGCACGCCAACCTGAGTGCACTGAGTTTCGACGCGGCGATGGCTGAGGTGACGAAGGGCGAAATGGCGGTGACCAAGGCGACCGGAACGGATGTCGCCTTCTTCCGCTTCCCCTACCTCGCCGAGAGCCACAGGCTGCGCGCCGCAATCGCCATGCGCGACCTGGTGGTCATGGATGTCGACATCGACAGCAAGGACTATTTCACCACGACGCCAGCCTCCGTGATGCAGCGGACCATGAACCTGCTGCATAAGCGCGGCAGCGGCATCATCCTGATGCACGACATCCACAAACGCACCGCGACGATGCTGCCGACCCTGCTTTCGAAACTCGAAGGCGAAGGCTACAAGGTCGTGACGCTGAAATTCAGGAAGACACAGGCGCCGAGCAATCTCGTCGCCTCGGCCGACTTCGTGATGACCCGCTGAGGCGGGTTGCCAAGTCGGGTTTGGCTGCCTAGACCTGTGCGACGTTCAACGGAACCAAGCAGGTCAGACATGAATCTTCACCTCGAAACGGATGACGATCCGAAGACGCGCCGGTTCATCGACGAACACAACGCACTCTCCGACGCGGCGCTCAGAACACCCGAATTCGCCGAGGATCGGGACGCGATCAAGGCGCTGATCGAGCGGCAGGACAGGCTTATCGTCCCGGCGCGGCGCGGCGACTGGTTGTTCGACTTCCGTCAGAGCAAGGACAATCCGCTCGGCGTCTGGCTTCGCTTGCCCGCCGATCAGAATCCTCTCCCTGATGCCGATTGGGAGCCGGTCTTCGATCTCGATGCCTTCTGCGCCAGCGAGGGCAAGCGCTGGAGCTGGCGCGGTGCGGTGACCTGCGCCTGGGAACCGACGCGGGTGCTGCTCAGCCTTTCGGATGGCGGCTCCGACCTCATCCGCCAGGTCGAATTCGATGCCGAGAGCAAGCAGATTGTCGAAGGGGGCTTCGACCTGCCCGCCGTACGATCGCACGCCAATTGGCTGAGCCGCGATGAGATCTGCTATTTCGGCTCCATCGATCGTTTCTCGGCGACCCGCTCGGGATGGCCGCGGGTCGGGCGGCGACTGAAGCGTGGGCAGCGACCCGAAGATGCCACGATCATGTTCGAGGCTGCCGACGACGACGTCTATGGCTTTAATATCGTTATCGACCCTGCCCTGTCGGGCGCTTCGGCGGCTGCCGGAGTGATCAGCATTTTCGGCGCCGCCCATGAGATCGGCGTCGCGAGCGCTTTCCTCGTTGCGAACGACGGCACGCAGCGGCGCATCGATCTGCCCAAAGAGGCGGACTTTCAATTCAATCGCGATCATTGCCTCTGGCGGGCAAAGACCGACGAGCGCGTTGCGACCGGAAGCCTCGTACTGCAACGCTTCGACCCAACCTTTCAGACGATGCTGGGGCCGCAGCGGATCCTGTTTCAGCCTGCCGAGGGCCAGTCCATCTCGCAGATGATGCTGATGCGCGAGTGGTGCGTCTTCATCATCTCCGATCGGCTGCGCCCGCGTCTCATGGTGCTGGATCTGACGAAGCCCGATGCCGAACAGCGCGAGATCGCGCTGCCCGCAGACATGCAGACGGCTCATTTCAGGCCCCTTCACGCGGAACTGCATCTCGGCGACGATACGCTCTACATCGTCGGTCAGGGCTTTCTGCAGCCTCCGACCTGCTATCGCCTGGAGTTGTCGGATCGCCGCAGAGAGGCCGAGCCGATTTTCGTCGCGGCTGCGCCGAGCTATTTCGATGCGACCGATATGTCGTCCGAACTGCTGGAGGCTGTTTCCGAGGACGGAACGAAAGTTCCCTACCGGCTGGTCCTGCCCAAGCAATGGACCAAGGGGGCGCTGCCTGTGCTGCTTTATGGCTATGGCGGCTTCGACGTGCCGCTGTCGCCGAACTATTCCGGCGTCACCGGACGCTGGCTGGAACAGGGCGGCGCCTATGTGCAGGCCTATATTCGCGGCGGCGGCGAATTCGGGCCTGACTGGTATCGCAGCGCCAAACGGCAAGGACGAGACAAGGCCTTTGCCGATTTCGTCGCCATCGCCCGCGACCTCGTCGCTCGCGGCTACACCGTGCCGTCACGAATCGCCTGCCAGGGCGGCAGCAATGGCGGTCTGCTGACAGGCGTGATGCTGACGCGCTACCCAGACGATTTCGGCGCCGTCTGGTGCCAGGTGCCGGTTCTAGACATGATACGCTTCCAACTGTTCAGCGCAGGGCAAGCCTGGATGGACGAATATGGCGACCCTGATGTGCCGGAAGACCGGGACTTCATGCTTAGCTATTCGCCGCTTCACAATGTTGGGCCGGCGAGCGAGGTTACTTATCCGCCGATCTATATCGAAAGCTCCGCCAATGACGATCGCGTGCACCCCTCGCATGCGCGCCGCTTTGCCGCACGGCTGGAAGAGGCAGGACACCGGCCGCTCTTACATGAATTCGGTTCGGGCGGACACGGCGGCGACGGCAATTCCGAAGAGCGTGCCGCCCGCGCGGCGATGGGTTATAGCTTCCTTCGCCAAACTATCATGAGGTAGACGGGCCATCATGCGTTAGGATGCTATAGAATGGCGGAGGAGAGCTTGTCGGCGCTCCTCTTTCTGCTACAAGAAGCTCAATAAATCATACTTTTCATAGGCTCGAGCGAAACACCATGTCTCCTATCAACCTCGCCATCGTCGGCGTCGGCAAGATCGTCCGCGATCAGCACCTTCCCTCCATCGCCAAGAACCCGGATTTCGCGCTCGTCGCGACGGCAAGCCGCCACGGTACGGTCGAAGGCGTCAAGAGCTATACGACGATCGACGCCATGCTGGATGCCGAACCCTCGATCGATGCCGTTTCGCTCTGCATGCCGCCGCAGTACCGTTATGAGGCAGCCTATAAGGCGCTGGTCGCCGGAAAGCACGTTTTCCTGGAAAAGCCGCCCGGCGCGACGCTCAGCGAAGTCGCCGATCTCGAGGCACTTGCCGCAAAACAGGGCGCATCGCTCTTTGCCAGCTGGCATTCGCGCTATGCGCCGGCCGTCGAGGCCGCCAAGGCCTTTCTCGCCGCGACGACGATCGACAGCGTGCACGTGATCTGGAAGGAGGATGTCCGCCACTGGCATCCGAACCAGGAATGGATCTGGCAGGCCGGCGGCCTCGGCGTTTTCGACCCCGGCATCAATGCGCTGTCGATCGTCACCCACATCCTGCCGCGGCCGATCTTCATCACCGAGGCCGTGCTGGAATTCCCCGAGAATCGCGACGCGCCGATCGCTGCTGACATCCGCTTCCGGAATGCCAACGGCCTTCCGGTTCATGCCGAATTCGACTGGCGTCAGACCGGCAAGCAGAGCTGGGATATCGTCGCGGAAACGGCAGCCGGCCAAATGGTCCTTTCGGAAGGCGGCGCCAAGCTTTCCGTCAACGGCGCGCTGACATTCGCCGAGCCGGAGCAGGAATATCCCTCGCTCTACCGGCGTTTCGCCGAGATCATCAAGGCCGGCAAATCGGATGTCGATCTCGCGCCGCTGCGCCACGTCGCTGACGCCTTCATGCTCGGCAAGCGGAAATTCGTGGACGCCTTCCACGATTGATGGTCTGCGCCGACAGATGTCATTGCTTCGGCTAGATGCTAAAATAGTGGTCCTAACACACGAGGGCCGCTTCCATGCAGCAGGGGCAGGATGAATCGTTTGGATTGGGCGTCCGGCATCTGACGGTCAGGCTTTCCGACCCCAATGCGAAATGGCGCGAGGCCTACCTGCTGGAAGAGACCAGGATCCGCAACGCGCTCGGTCCTATGGCACTCGATATCCAGCATTTTGGCAGCACCGCCATTCCAGGCATCAAGGCAAAGCCGATCATCGACATCCTGATCGGTGTCCCGCGGCTTGAGGATGGGCTTGCCTGCATCGGACCGATGGAAAAGATCGGCTACGACTATGCCGGCGCGGACATCGTGCCCGACGACCACCTCTTCGGCCGGGGCATCACGGGCGAGACGCGCACGCATCTCGCCCACGTGGTCGAATATCAGGGTTTCAACTGGAGGCGGAACATTTTCTTCCGCGACAGACTGCAAAACGATCCCGCCCTGGCCTTCGCCTACGAAGAGCTGAAGATCGACCTTGCACAGAAATTTGCTGAGAGCCGCGCGGCCTATACCGGCGCAAAGAAGGATTTCATCGACAAGGTTCTGGCCGAGGCCGGATTGGCCTGACAATCGACGTCAGGCCTTCTTCTCCCATCGCCCTTCCGGCGTCTGCTGCCAGTAGGTGAGATTATGCCCCTCGCCTTTCAGTCTTTTCCAGTGTGCACGGGCGGCTTCCAATTGCTCCTGGTCGTGACCGTCGAACATGAAGACGACGCGCTCATAGGCGTCGACCGGCGGCGGCTCGGCGCCATCGACGATGAAACGCACGGTCGCTGCATTGGCATTGTCCGATGTCACCGTCAAAAGCACCGGTTGGCTTTCGGCGAAATCAGCCTCGTCGGTGCCGTGCGGCAGGAAACTCTCTTCGCGAAAAGTCCAAAGATGCTGATCGAGCGCATCGCGCCGCGCCGCCTCACGCGTCTGGACGGCAACGCGCCAGCCGCGCTCGACGCTTTTGTCGATGAGCGGCGGAAGCGCGTCCTCCAGCCTGGTTTCGGTCAGATGGTAGAAGAGGACCTCCGTCATCAGGATTCATAATGGGCGCGAACGAGTTCATCGAGCAGGCGCACGCCGAACCCGGAACCCCAAGACTGGTTGATCTCGTCCTGGGGCGAGCCCATCGCCGTGCCGGCAATATCGAGATGCGCCCAGGGCGTGTCCTGCACGAAGCGCTTGAGGAAATGCGCCGCCGTGATCGAGCCCGCCTGCCGGCCGCCGCTGTTCTTCATGTCGGCGAACTTGCTGTCGATCAGCTTGTCGTAGTCCTTGCCGAGCGGCATGCGCCAGAGCTTCTCGTTGGTCGAGAGGCCGGCCGCCGTCAGCTGGGCGGAAAGCTGGTCGTCGTTGGAAAACAGGCCTGCATGCACATTGCCGAGCGCCACGACGATCGCGCCTGTCAGCGTGGCGAGATTGATCATGAACTGCGGCTTGAAGCGATCGTTGCAATACCAGAGCGCATCACAGAGCACGAGGCGGCCTTCGGCATCGGTGTTGATCACCTCGATCGTCTGGCCGGACATGGAGGTGACGATATCGCCCGGACGCTGGGCGTTACCGTCAGGCATGTTCTCGACCAGGCCGATGATGCCGACGGCGTTGACGGCGGCCTTGCGGGAGGCAAGCACATGCATGAGACCGGTGACGGCTGCAGCACCGCCCATATCGCCCTTCATGTCTTCCATGCCGGCGGCCGGCTTGATCGAAATGCCGCCGGTATCGAAGACGACGCCCTTGCCGATGAAGGCAACAGGGCGATCCTTGCCCTTGCCGCCTTTCCACTGCATGACCGCGAGCCGCGGCGGGCGTACGGAGCCCTGGGCGACGCCGAGAAGGGCGCCCATCCCGAGGCGGCGCATCTCCCTCTCCGTCAGGATTTCCACTTCGACGCCGAGCTTTTCCAGATCCTTCGCCTTGGCGGCGAACTCGACGGGACCGAGCACGTTCGGCGGTTCATTGATGAGATCACGGGCAAGATTGACGCCGCCGACGACGGCTTCGGAATCGGAAAACGCCTTCTTGGCGCTGCCCGGATCGGCGGTGACGATCGTCACCTTGACGGATTTCGCCGGCTTCTCCTCTTCGTCGCCCTTCTTCGTCTTATAGGTATCAAAGCTATAGGCGCGCAGCAGCATGCCAAGCGCGAAATCGGCGGCGGCCCGCGCGCTCGTCTCAAGGCCAGGCACGTCGATGAAGACGGCGGCCCTGTCGGTATTCTTGATTTTCGATGCCGCGGCGCCGCCGGCCTTCAGCCAGTCATGCGCAGTGAGTTCGGCGGCCTTGCCAAGCCCGATGACGACGATACGCTCGACCGATGAACCTTCCGGGGCGACGATATCGAGTGCGCTCATGGATTTCGCGGAGAATCGGCCGATCTTCGCAGCCTTGGCGACAACGCCTGCCGGATCGACCGATTCGACGCCCGCGGCGCTCTCGGCATCCGTCGTCTTCAACAGGATCGCCAGGCCGCCATGGAGCTTCGCCGACTTTGAGAATGAAATTTCGAACTTTGATGACATGTCTTCTCCGCAGGGATTCTTTGAAATCCGTCCCTTGCGGATAATTTCGCGTTTGGCGGGTCTGTCAATGGCTTGCGACAATTGTTATGGTCGCCCGCGTCCATCGGGACCCCTCATGTTTTCGTCAGTTTCGTAGATATTCGCGTTGACAATTTTTTCGAAAAATCGATGGCGGGACCTGGCAATACGCCTGCCGAAAACCACTTTCGGCGCATTCGTGCTGTTGTTCTGGACGTGGTGGGCCTTGCTTGTCGTATTCCGCGCCTTCCCTGGAATAGACATCTATTTTTCCCGGATTTTTTTCGTGGCCGCGGATTGCGACGCCACTGCCGCCGCCGGCAGCATCTGCGGCGGATTTCCCTATCGCGACTCGGCGATCCTCGACCTGGTGCGCACCGCCTTCTTTCGCCTTCCTTATATTGTGGCGATCGTGATGGCGTGGAAGCTCATCGAATGCTACCAGCAACACGGCGCGACCTTCAACGCCGAGCGCGCCCGCAAGCTCAAGGTTGCCTTGGGAACGCTGCTGATCGGGCCGGTGCTGCTCGTCAATGTCATCCTGAAGGAACATTGGGGACGGCCGCGGCCGGTGCAGACCGACATTTTCGGCGGCACGTTGCATTTCGCCGAGGCAGGCTCACTTGCCGGCAAATGCGTTTCGAACTGCTCTTTTGTCTCTGGCGAAGCGGCGAGCGCCGGCTGGCTCTTCTGCCTTCTGCTCTTCGTTCCGAAATCCCTGCGCTATGCGCTGTTCCCGCCCATAGCCGTGATCTCGATCCTCACGCCGGCAATGCGGTTATCCTTCGGCGCGCACTATCTTTCCGACGTCGTGCTCGGATGGCTTTCCTCGCTTGTCATCTTCGCCGCGCTACTGGCACTAACTGAGTCGCAACAGAGCCAAAAAAATTCTGAAATTTGAATGAATTTTTGACACCAGCTTGTCGCAAAAGCGCGACAAAGAGCGTAGAGGGATTTTCCTGCAAGCCGTTTGGGCCTGCAGGTGCTTTCAAGGGCCGGCATGAAACTACTCGAGACATACATATTGCGGCGCGTCAGCCAGATGTTTCTCGTGGCGCTCCTGCCCGTGCTGGCGATCATATGGACGACTCAGGTTCTGCAACGCATCAACCTCGTCACCGATAGCGGCCAGTCTATCGGTTCGTTCGCAAAGCTTGCGACGATGATCCTGCCGTCGATCATTCCCGTCGTCCTGCCCTTCGCCCTTGTCATCGCCATCACGCAGACGTTGACGACGATGAACAATGATTCCGAGCTCACCGTCATCGATGCGGCCGGAGCGCGGCGAAGTGTGCTGGTCCGCCCGATCCTGCTGCTTGCCGCTGCCGTCAGCGTCTTTTCCTTCTTCGTCGACAATGTGGTTGAGCCGCGGGCAAAGACCGTGGTGCGCCAGATGATCGCGGAGACCTATGCAGACCTTCTCTCCTCGGTGATCGAGGAAAAGACCTTTCGCAAGCTCGACGAGGGCCTCTATGTGCAAATCTCGCAGCGCATGGCAGGTCGCATGCTGAAAGGCCTGTTCGTCGCCGATGAGCGCGATCCGAACTACGAGCTGATTTATTATGCGAAGGAAGGCGCCGTCGACGACACGGGCACGACCTTGATCATGCACGAGGGCGAAGTGCATCGCAAAACGCCCGACGGCAACGTCTCGGTCATCAATTTCGATTCCTATTCCTTCGACCTCTCGGATATGACCGAGAATCGCGGTCAGGCGACGCTGAAAGCCAGCGACCGCGACCTCTGGTTCCTGTTCAATCCCGATCCGAACGACAAGGACTATACGATCCGGCCGCAGACCTACCGCGCCGAATTGCATCGCCGGCTGACGGACTGGATCCTGCCCGTGGTATTCGCGCTGTTTTCGCTGGCGATCGCCGGCGACGCGCGCTCGCACCGCGAGGCGCGGCTGCACCCCATGGTCAGCGCGCTCGCCTATGCCTTCGCACTGCGCTGGGCGGCCTTCTACGCGGCCAATCAGATCGATACCGATCCTGAATATATAGCTGTCCTTTACGCAATTCCGATTGTCAGCAGCGTCGTCTCGATCGCCTTCCTCGGTTTGCACAAACGACTGGTCATGCCATCGTTCCTCAGGGATCGGATGTCATCTGTCTGGAGGCGGACTCAGGAAAGAGTGCTTTCCGCCACAAGCGGGACAGACGGGGGCACTGCACAATGATGTTCGGGACATTATCGCGTTATTTCTTTCGCCGCTACCTGGTGACGACAGGCTGGTTCCTGGTCGGCGTATCGGCGATTTCCTTCCTCCTCGATTTCAGCGAGACGGCCGGCCGCATGTCCGGCCTGCCCGGCTACACGATCGGTGGCGGCGTTCTGATGACCGCCGTGCGCCTGCCGCTCATTCTGCAGCAGACGATCCCCTTCGTCGCGCTCTTCGTCGGCATAACGGTGCTGATCGGGCTCAATCGCAAATACGAACTTGTCGTCACGCGCGCGGCCGGTGTTTCGGTCTGGCAGTTCATGTTCCCCTTCATCATCGGCTCGCTGGCGCTCGGCGTACTGACCATGACGGCGCTCAATCCGCTTGCCGCCTGGGGACAGCGCCAGGCGCTGCTCGTTGAATCCGACTGGCGCGGCGAAAACGCGGTCCTGCGCAAGGCGCCTCAGATTCCGTGGCTGCGCCAGATCAGCGGCCGGGACGATGTCATCATCGGCGCTCAGATGGTCCAGGAAAACGGAACCAAGCTGGTCGACGCCGTGCTGATCCATTTCGATTCAGGCGGCCAAGTCATTCTGAGACAGGACGCTTCCACTGCAAAATTGGAAGATGGTTACTGGCAACTTAACAACGTCGTCGAGCGCAAGCCTGGCGAAATCCCCGTGCGTAAAGCTTCGGCTCAACTTCGCACCAATCTGAAACAGGATTTCGTCCAGGAGCGGCTGACAGCGCCGGAAACAATTGGTTTCTTTGACCTTTCCAACCGCATTGCGGCGGCCAAGTCCTTCGGCATTTCAACCAAGGCACTGGAGACGCAATTCAACTCACTGTTGTCCCAGCCTTTGCTGCTGGTGGCCATGACTCTCATTGCTGCAACAGTGTCCCTAAAATTTAGCCGGTTCAACCAATCCCGCTCCGTGATTCTGGGTGGAATCCTCTCGGGCTTCATGCTTTATGTCATCACCGTGCTTGTAAAAGCATTCGGAAGCAGTGGAGTCGTGCCTCCCTTCGTGGCGACGTGGATACCGGTGGTCGTCGCGTTGGCGTTGGGCGCGACTATTCTGCTTCATCAGGAGGACGGCTAGTGGCGGCAGGCGACCGCAAGTATTTTAGTAAACAGTTGGTTGCCCTGCTGGTCGGCGCGACTCTATGTTCCTATTTCGGCAGCGTCCCGGCTTCTTACGGCCAGGCCACTGCCCCTGAACAAAACATCGAAAAGAAGATTCCCGAAGGCGCCAAGCTTATGCTTTCCGCCAACGAACTCCTCTATAATCGTGACTCCCAGCTGGTGTCGGCGGTTGGCGGCGTGCAGATCAACTATGGCGGCTACAAGATGGTCGCACAGAAGGTCGAGTACAATCAGAAGACGGGCCGGATGATGGCCATCGGTAATATCGAGCTGGTCAGCCCCGACGGCAACCGGATCTATGCCGACAACCTTGACGTGACCGACAATTTCGCTGACGGGTTTTTGAACGCGTTGCGCATCGAAACTTCCGACAATACACGTATCGCCGCCGAAAGCGGCGAGCGCGTCGGCGGCACGATGATGATCCTCAACAAGGGCGTCTACACGGCCTGCCTTCCCTGCGCCGAAGATCCGAAGCGCGCGCCATTCTGGCAGGTCAAGGCCAAGCGGGTGATTCAGAACGGCGTGACACACACGATTCGCCTGGAACGGGCTCGCTTCGAGCTGCTCGGCCATCCGATCGCTTTCCTGCCATTCATCGAGGTTCCCGATAACACGGTGAAGCGCAAGTCGGGCTTTCTCTTCCCCACGATGGCCCTGTCGCAGAATCTCGGCTTCGGTCTTTCCATTCCTTATTATTACGTGATCTCGCCGAGCATGGATGCGACGGTCACCGCCACCGGCTACACCGCGCAGGGCTTTCTCGTCGAAGGTGAGTTCCGGCAGCGCTTCGAAAACGGCACGCATATCCTGCGCGTCGCCGGCATAGACCAGGCAAAGCCCGACAATTTCACCTCCGGCACCAGCGATGCCGAAGCCGGTCAGCGCGGCATGGTGGCGTCGAAGGCCGAATTCCGCATCAATCCGCGATGGACGTTCGGCTGGGACGTCATGATGCAGAGCGACAACAATTTCTCGAAAACCTACAAACTCCGCGGACTGAGCGCCACGGACCGCACGAACCAAGTCTATTTGACGGGTCTCGGGAAGCGCAATTATTTCGACATGCGGGCGTTCTATTTCGACATCCAGGATGCCGACCGGAAGAACACGGCCGAAAAGCAGCAGGCGATCGTCTATCCCTCGCTCGACTACCACTATGTGGCGCCGCAGCCGCTTGCAGGCGGTGAGCTTTCGGCGGACGTCAACCTGACGAACCTTTCGCGCACCCACGAAGACTTCTATACCGTCGACGGCTTCGAGCGCTTTCGCGGCCTGAGGGGGCAGACCTCGCGCCTGACCGCCGAACTGCAGTGGAAGCGCACCTATGTTACGCCGACCGGCCTGGTGATCACGCCGCTTCTGGCCGGGCGTGGCGATGCCTTCGCGCTTAATATGGACGACCCCACCGGTTACACCGGCGGCTACGACGACGGCAATTCTGCGACCCGCTCGATGTTCACGGCCGGGCTGGAGATGCGTTATCCGATCCTGATGACGACCGATAACAGTACCCATATCCTCGAGCCGATCGCGCAGATCTATGCACGTCCGGACGAACAGCTTGCCGGTCGGTTGCCGAACGAGGATGCGCAGAGCTTCGTCTTCGACGCCACCTCGCTGTTCGACCGCGACAAATTCTCCGGCTATGACCGTATCGAAGGCGGCACCCGCGCCAATATCGGCATCCAGTATACCGGCACTTTCGACAGCGGCTACAAGCTGCACGGCATCTTCGGCCAGTCCTATCAGATCGCCGGCCAGAACTCCTTTGCGACCGACGATCTCGTCAACGTCGGCGCGGATTCAGGCCTCGAAACCGCCCGCTCCGACTATGTGGGCCTCGGCGGCATCGAGACACCGTACGGCGTTTCCATGACGGGCTCCTACCGCCTCGACGAAAAGGATTTCGACTTCCGTCGCGGTGACTTGACGACGGCCTACCAGAACGACACCTTCGCCACGCAGCTGACCTACACGCATATCAGCGCCCAGCCAGCATATGGCTTCGACACAGACAATGACGAGATCCAGAGCAACAGCAGCGTCAAGTTCAAGGATTACTGGTCGATCTTTGGCGGCATCGCCTGGGATTTGAACAATGATGTCATCAGCCGCCGGACGATCGGCCTCTCCTATGACGACGAATGCACGATCTTTACGATCGCCTATACCGATACCAGGGACCCCAGCAACGAGTCGGCAAGCGACTGGACAATCGGCGCGCGGCTGACTTTCCGCACGCTCGGCGATATCAAGATCGGCACCAACACCCTCGAATAACGGACGGCGAAAGATGGTCTCAGGTCATTCTTTCGCCGTAAGCCTGTGCAGGACATTGCTGCCAATCGATATCTGAGGCATAGGGGTTTCGCGTCATGTTGGAAGCGAATTCCGCGTGTCTCGCACTGTGGTAAGAACGCCGCGAACCCGTCTCGCGGCGCCATCGGGAGGTCAACAGATGATTGACGCGAAGAAAGCCATAAGAACCTTCATCGCCGGAGCAGCGCTGGCGCTGATGGCAGGCTTTGCAGGTTCGGCGGCGGCAAGTGAAGTCAAGGCCGTGGTGAACGGCACCGCCATCACCAGCGGCGATGTCGCCAAGCGCCAGGCCTTTCTGCGCCTGCAGCATACGAAGGCGGATGCGAAGGCTGCGGAGGAGCAGCTGATCGACGAGACGCTCAAGCGACAGGAAATCGCTCGCGTCCGTATGTCGGTTTCGCAGCAGGACGTCGACGCGTCTTTCGCGCGCTTTTCGACCGGCAACAAACTTTCCGTCGAGCAGATGTCGCAGATCCTCGATCGCGCCGGCGTCGGCGTCGACCATTTCAAGGCTTTCATCGCCGTACAGATGAGCTGGCCGCGTATCGTCAATGCGCGCTACGGATCGACTTCGCGGCTGTCGAACTATGATCTCGTCTCGCGCATGATGCAGAACAACAAGCAGAAGCCGGTGACGACGGAATATATGCTGCAGCAGATCATTTTCGTCGTTCCTGAAGCCAAGCGCAGCGCCATTACCGGAAAACGCAAGAGCGAGGCCGAAGCGTCGCGTTCGAAATTCCCGGGCTGCGACCAGGCAAAGGTCTTTGCCGCGACGATGCGCGACGTTTCCGTGCGCGATCTCGGCCGCATGCTCGCTCCTGAAATTCCGCAGGACTGGAAGCCGCTGGTCGAGCAGGCCAAGGGCAACACGACAGGTACCCGCGTCACCGACAAGGGGGTCGAGTATCTGGCAATCTGCAGTCAGCGCCAGGTTTCCGACGATCAGGCCGCAGAGATGGTCTTCCGCCAGGAGGATCTCGACAAGTCCAAGGGCGACAAGGAAGCGAAGCCGGAAAACGAGAACAGCAAGAAATACCTGGATGAACTGCGCAAGAAGGCGCAGATCGCCTACCGCTGACCGACGATGGCGACACCCTTTTCGCGACCGCTTGCCCTGAGCCAGGGCGATCCCGCCGGCATCGGGCCGGATATCACTCTGATGGCCTGGCTCCGGCGGCGTGAACTCGGGCTGCCGCCTTTCTTCCTGATCGGCGATCCCGATGTGCTGGCACTGAGAGCCCGCCAGCTCAATCTCGCGGTTTCGATCCGTGAAACCCATAAGGCCAGCGAGGCGGCCGGCATGTTTGCCGACGCCCTGCCCGTCATGCCAATACCGGCTGGCATCGAGGTCGTGGCGGGCGAGCCGCACGAGGCGACGGCGAAAGGCACGGTCGCGGCGATCGAGAAAGCCGTATCACTCGTGATCGGTGGCGAGGTGCTCGCAATAGTTACCAATCCGATCTCCAAGGCCGTGCTCTACGACGCCGGGTTCCGCTTTCCCGGCCATACCGAATTTCTCGCCGATCTCGCCGCCAGGGCGACAGGCAAGCCGGTCACGCCTGTAATGATGTTGTCGGGCCCGAAGCTGAGAGCCATCCCTGTCACCATTCACATTCCTGTCCGGGAAGTGCCGCAGGCGCTGACGGGCGAATTGATCATGGAAACCTGCCGGATCGCCCATCAGGACCTGAGGCAGCGCTTCGGCATAGAGGCGCCGCGGCTTGCGGTTGCCGGCCTTAACCCGCATGCCGGCGAAGGCGGGGCGATGGGCAAGGAGGATGAAGCGATCATCCGCCCGGCGATCGAGCGCCTGCGCGACGAGGGCATCGATGCGATTGGCCCCCTGCCCGCCGACACAATGTTTCATGATGAGGCGCGGGCGCGATACGACGTCGCCGTCTGCATGTATCACGATCAGGCGCTGATCCCGGCCAAGACCCTCGGTTTCGACGATAGCGTCAACGTCACGCTCGGGCTTCCCTTCGTGCGCACCTCGCCGGATCACGGCACCGCTTTCGGCATTGCCGGCAAGGGGCTGGCGCGCGAGCAGAGCCTCGTTGCAGCGCTGAAGCTTGCAGCGCAGCTCGGCCGCAGCATGGAAAGCCGTCGCTGATGGCAGCACTCGATGGCCTCCCGCCGCTTCGCGACGTCATCCAGCGTCACGGCCTCGACGCACGCAAGGCGCTCGGGCAGAACTTCCTGCTCGACCTCAACCTCACGCAGAAGATCGCCCGCACGGCGGGAGCGCTGGAAGATGCGACCGTCTTCGAGGTCGGCCCCGGCCCCGGCGGACTGACGCGCGCAATCCTGGCGCTCGGCGCCAGGAAGGTTATCGCCATCGAGCGGGACACACGCTGCCTGCCGGCCCTTGCCGAAATCGCTGATCACTATCCCGGCCGGCTGGAGGTGATCGAAGGTGACGCACTGAAGACTGATTTCGAGACATTGGCTCCGGAAGGCCCGGTCAAGATCATCGCCAACCTGCCTTACAATGTCGGCACTCAGCTTTTGGTCAATTGGCTGCTGCCGAAAACCTGGCCCCCGTTCTGGCAGTCGCTGACGCTGATGTTTCAGAAGGAAGTCGGCGAGCGGATCGTCGCCTGCGAAGACGATGATCACTACGGCCGTCTGGGTGTGCTCTGCGGCTGGCGGACGGAGGCGCGCATGGCTTTCGACGTGCCGCCGCAAGCCTTCACACCGCCGCCGAAAGTGACTTCGACGGTCGTGCATCTGGTCCCCCGCGAAAACCCCATTCCCTGCGCTGTCGCCAATCTGGAAAAGGTGACGCAGGCCGCCTTCGGCCAGCGCCGCAAGATGCTGCGCCAAAGCCTGAAACCGCTCGGTGGTGAAAGCCTGCTCGTCAAGGCCGGGATCGATCCGGCACGGCGGGCGGAGACCTTGTCGGTGGAGGAATTCTGCCTTCTTGCAAACAGTCTCTAAAGCGACGGCGTCTCTTCCAGCAGTTCGCGGACGAAATCGAACATGCCATGGCGCCGGTCGCGACGCAGGCGTTCGGCCTTGACGATCGACTGCACCGCGTCGAAGGCCGTGTTGAGGTCATCGTTGACGATAACATAGTCGTATTCGCGCCAATGGGCGATCTCGGCGCGACTGTTGGCGAGGCGCGTCTGGATGACCTCTTCGGAATCCTCAGCGCGGCGATGAAGCCGCGACTGGAGCTCGGTCATGGTCGGCGGCAGCACGAAGATCGAGACCACATCGGCCGACATTTTCTCCTGCAATTGCTGGGCGCCCTGCCAATCGATATCGAAGAGCATGTCGCGGCCCTCGGCCATGGCCTGCTCGACCGGCTCGCGCGGCGTGCCGTAGAAATTGCCATGCACCTCGGCCCATTCGAGCAGCGCGTCGCTATCGCGCAGCCGCTCGAACTCGCGCACACTCTTGAAGTGGTAGTGCACACCCTCGACCTCGCTCGGGCGGCGCTGGCGCGTGGTGACACTAACCGAAAGACCGATATGCTTGTCGGTCTCCAGAAGCGTGCGCGCGATGGTGGACTTGCCGGCGCCCGACGGCGACGAAATGACAAGCATCAGACCGCGGCGGGCGATCTGTACGGGCGAAGTTTTCGCCGGTTTCATGTCCTACTCCAAATTCTGGACCTGCTCGCGGAACTGGTCGATCACGACTTTCAACTCGATGCCAGCGGCGGTGACGGCCGAGGTATTCGACTTCGAGCAGATGGTATTTGATTCGCGGTTAAATTCCTGTGCAAGGAAGTCCAGCCGGCGGCCGGCAGGGCCACCTTTCACCAGGAGATCGCGCGCTGCGGCGATATGCGCCTTCAGACGATCGATTTCCTCGCGCAGATCCGCCTTGGTCGCCAGCAGCGCGGCTTCGGCGTGCAGCCTGTCGCGGTCGAGTGCTGCCATGCCGTCCATCAGCAAGGCGACCTGCGCGACAAGCCGCGCTGCAATCTCCTGCGGTGAACGCGAGGGATCGATCTCGATCGTCCGCGTCAACCCTTCGATCGTCGCGACATGATCAAGAAGAATGCGGGCAAGTGCTGCCCCTTCCTGTTCGCGCATGGCTCTTAGATCCGAAAGGGCGGCCAGCAGACCGGCGGCGATATCGGCGTCACGCGTGGCGAGCGCCTCTTCGCTATCCTCGCCTTCGCGAAATTCCACGATGCCGCGTACCAGAAGCAGCGTATCGAGCTTCAGCGGCGCCGGATCGATCACCCCGTCCAACTGCTCACGCATGGCAAGCACAGCTGCGAGCGCTTCCCTGTTCAGCACCGCCTCGAAGCGGTTCTCATCGGCGGTGACGGACAGCGATGCCTGCACGTTGCCGCGGCTGAAGCTCTCGCCGGCAAGGCGGCGGACTTCTGCCTCCATGCGTTCGAGGCCCGGCGGCAGGCGCAGGCGCAGATCAAAGCCCTTGCCGTTGACCGAACGCAACTCCCATGCCCAGCGCCAGCGGCCGCTCGTTCCCTCGCGCCGTGCAAAACCGGTCATGGACTGCAAAGCCATACGAGCCTCCCGAATATCAGTTGATCTTCTTTTTCTTCGGCGGCACGGCAGTCGTGCCATTATCTACTGGCTGCTCTTCCGGTTGGCCGTCGACGACGATGTTCGGGTCCGAGCCCTTGTCGGCCTCGAGCTTACGCCAGCGCTTGACGTTGGCATTGTGCTCTTCGAGCGTGGCGGCGAAAACATGACCGCCGGTGCCGTCTGCAACGAAATAGAGATCTTGCGTCTTCCAGGGATTGGCGACGGCTTCCAGCGCATCCTTGCCGGGATTGGCGATCGGCGTCGGCGGCAGGCCCTTGATGACGTAGGTGTTATAAGGCGTGTCCCGCTTCAGGTCCGACTGAAAGATCGGCCGGTCGGCCGGTTTACCCTCGCCACCGAAGAGGCCGTAGATGATCGTCGGGTCCGACTGCAGGCGCATGCCCTTGCCGAGCCGGTTGAGGAAAACGGAGGCGACATGGGCGCGCTCGTCGGGAACGCCGGTTTCCTTTTCGACGATCGAGGCAAGCGTCACGAATTCCTCTTTCGAACGCAGCGGCAGCGAAGAATCGCGCTTGTCCCAGATCTGCTCGACGAGCTTCTGCTGCGCTGCCGCCATCTGGTCGATGATTTCCGAGCGCTTGGTGCCGCGCGAGAATTTGTAGGTATCCGGACGCAGGCTGCCCTCGGCCGGGAGTGCTGCCGGCAGATCGCCTTCCAGCACCGGATCCTGCAGCATGCGGTCGAACATCTGGCGGACCGTCAGGCCCTCGGGGAAGGAAACGGAATAGAGGATTGATTTGCCCGATTTCAGGAGCTCCATGATATCGCTCATGGAGGCCTTCGCCTTGATCTCGTATTCGCCGGCCTTCAGGCTCTCACCGGCCGAAAGATGCGTTGCAGTGAGATAGCGGAAGATGCGGGCATCGCTGATGATTGCATTGCGCTCGAGGTTCGAGGCGATTTCGGCAAGGCCCGCACCATTGCGGACAATGAAATTGGTGTTGGTCTGCAGCGGACCGGGGCTTCGATAGGTCGACGTGGCGTAATAGAAGCCGATGACGGCGACGACGCAGACCAAAACTGCCAGCGTCATGATGAAATTCAGAAAGAGAACAACCTGTCCGCGGGCTTTCTTGGAGCGCTTCGGCGGCTCCGGAACGCGCTCCGGACGCAGGGCTTCGCTCGGCGACTTCGGGATGATTGGTCCCTTCTGCGCCTGCCGGCCGTTCTCGCCCTGCGGGGTATCGTTGCTCTGGTTCGTCGTATCGCTCACCGGCAATCCTCTAAAACTTGACCCTCACTTCGCTATTTCGCGAAGCAATGCGGCAAAAGCAGGTTCTGCCGCCGTTCGCCGACGCCGTTGCCGGTCGTTATGCTTTCGCACGCCTGCTACAGAGCGCAGAAGACCGGCCGGTCTGCGGCGCAAGGAATACCCGCTACACCGCGTACGGGACGCTTATTGCGCGTAGCGGCGCAGCACAAGCGATGCGTTCGTGCCGCCGAATCCGAACGAGTTGGACAACGCCACGTTGATTTCTCGCTCGCGAGCCTTATGCGGAACAAGATCGATCGCCGTTTCACGTTCGGGATTGTCGAGATTGAGCGTCGGCGGCGCGATGTTGTCGCGGATGGCGAGCGTGGCAAAGATCGCCTCGATGGCGCCGGCGGCACCGAGAAGGTGCCCCGTCGCCGACTTGGTCGAGGACATGGAGATCTTCGACGCCGCGTTGCCGACCAGCCGCTCGACAGCGCCGAGTTCGATCGTGTCGGCCATGGTCGAGGTGCCATGGGCGTTGATGTAGTCGATATCGGCCGGCGTCAACCCGGCGCGCTTCAGCGCCATCGCCATGCAGCGGCCGGCGCCCTCGCCATCTTCGGACGGCGCGGTGATGTGATAGGCGTCGCCCGACAGGCCGTAGCCGACAATTTCGGCGTAGATCTTGGCGCCGCGCGCCTTGGCGTGCTCCAGTTCCTCAAGCACGACGATGCCCGCACCCTCGCCCATCACGAAACCGTCCCGGTCGCGGTCATAGGGGCGCGACGCTTTCTGGGGGTCGTCGTTGTGCTGGGTCGACAGCGCCTTGCAGGCGGCAAAGCCTGCCAGCGAAATGCGGCTGACGGGAGATTCCGTGCCGCCGGCGACCATGACGTCGGCATCACCAAGCGCAATCAACCGCGCGGCATCACCAATCGCATGCGCGCCCGTCGAGCAGGCGGTGACGACGGAATGATTGGGTCCGCGCAGCTTGTGGCGGATCGAGACCTGGCCGGAGACGAGATTGATCAGGCGACCGGGAATGAAGAAGGGGGAAATGCGGCGCGGGCCCTTGTCGCGCAGGGTATAACCCGCTTCGACAATGCCTTCGATGCCGCCGATACCGGAGCCGATCAACACACCTGTGGCGATCTGGTCCTCATCGGTCTCGGGATGCCAGCCGGCATCGGCAAGCGCCATGTCGGCGGCAGCCATGCCGTAAATGATGAAGGGGTCGACCTTGCGCTGTTCCTTCGGCTCCATCCACTGATCGACATTGAAGGTGCCGTCAGTGCCATCACCGAGCGGGATGCGGCAAGCGATCTTGGCGGGAAGGTCATCGACCTCGAATTCGGTAACGAGGCGGGCGCCGTTCTGACCGGCAAGCAGCCGGGACCACGTCACCTCCGTTCCGCATCCCAAGGGTGATACCATGCCGGTACCGGTGATGACGACACGTCTCATCGCGTGCTTTCCCCCGTCTCTTATGTTCTATGGAGAAATATGCCGATAAGAAAAGGGCGGACTCCAGGCCCGCCCTTTACTCAAATGCACAGGATCAGGCCTGGGCCTTCTCAATAAACTTCACGGCATCGCCGACCGTCAGGATCGAGTCAGCAGCGTCGTCAGGAATTTCAACGCCGAATTCTTCTTCGAAAGCCATGACAAGTTCGACCGTGTCGAGCGAGTCAGCGCCCAGATCGTCGATAAAGCTGGCGCTCTCGACGACCTTGTCGGCATCAACGCCAAGATGATCAATAACAATTTTCTTTACGCGTTCTGCGATATCGCTCATGTCGGTTTCCTCGACCTTATGTCCTGATCGGAATGCCCTTGCGGCACCCCTACCCTGTTTCAGCCTGCGATGTTTTCAGACATCCTCGGCAAACTCGTTTACCCGGCTTCAGAGATGTCCCAGGCTTGCAAAAAGCCCGCCGGTCCGTCTGCTTTCTCGGGACGACTGTTCACAGTCATGGCCCGCTTAACATGCTTTATGCCTGCCGCAAAGCCAGAAAATCAACGGTTCGTGATTGCTCAACATGCTATTGGCGGGAAATACTCCCCCGCCGACAGTTTGTCGTTTCAGATCATCGCCATGCCGCCATTTACGTGCAGCGTCTGGCCCGTCATGTAGGCAGCCTCGGAGGACGCGAGATAGGCGACGGCCGAAGCGACTTCGCCGCCCGTGCCCATGCGCTTCATTGGGATCGCGCCCATGATCGCTTCCTTCTGCTTGTCGTTCAGCTTGCCGGTCATGGCGCTTTCGATGAAGCCAGGCGCCACGCAATTGACCGTCACGTTGCGGGTAGCGATCTCCTGCGCCAGCGACTTCGTGAAGCCGATCATGCCGGCCTTCGAGGCGCAGTAATTGGCCTGGCCCGGATTCCCGGTGACGCCGACGACGGAGGTGATGTTGATGATGCGGCCGTAGCGGCGGCGCATCATCGGATGCGTCAATTCGCGCGTCAGGCGGAAGGTCGCCGTCAGGTTCACTTCGAGAACGGCGTCCCAGTCCTCGTCGCTCATGCGCACGAAGAGGCCGTCCCTGGTGATGCCGGCATTGTTGACGAGGATATCGACGCCTTCGAGTTCGGCCTCGGCCTTCTGGCCGAGCGCCTTGACCTCATCACGGTCGGAGAGGTTGGCGGGGAAGATCTTGACGCGCTCGCCAAGGTCGGCCGCCAGCGCTTCCAGCTTCTCGACGCGGGTGCCGTGCAGGCCGACGATAGCGCCCTGCTTATGAAGAAGGCGGGCGATTTCCTCGCCGATGCCGCCCGAGGCGCCTGTGACGAGAGCCTTGCGGCCGGAAAGATCGAGCATGGAAACGTTCCTTTGTCTGATGATGCCAATCAGGCCATGAGGGCGGCGACAGCCGCGTCGATATCGGCCGGACCGTTGACGGAGATGCCGTTGATCGTCTTGTCGATGCGGCGAGCAAGGCCGGTCAGAACCTTGCCGGAGCCGAGTTCATAGAGCGTCGTGACGCCATTTCCAGCAAACCATTCCACCGTCTCGCGCCAGCGGACCTGACCAGTGACCTGCTCGACGAGAAGCGCGGCGATCTCCTCAGCATTGGTGACCGGGGCCGCACGGACATTGGCGATGACAGGCACTACCGGATCGGCCTTCTTCACGCCCACCAGCGCCTCGCGCATCGCGTCGGCCGCCGGGGCCATCAGCGTCGAATGGAAGGGGGCCGAAACCGGCAGCAGGATGGCGCGTTTGGCGCCCTTGTCGGTCGCAAGACCGGCAGCCTTTTCGACAGCTGCCTTCTCGCCTGAAATCACGATCTGGCCGCCGCCATTGTCGTTGGCGATCTGGCAGGCGCCGGTGGCGGCCGCCTCCTCGCAGACAGCAACGACATCGGCATGTTCGAGGCCGATGATCGCCGCCATGGCGCCGACGCCGACGGGGACGGCCGCCTGCATGGCGTTGCCGCGAATACGCAGCAGCCGCGCCGTATCGGCGAGCGAAAAGGTGCCGGCGGCGCAAAGTGCGGAATATTCGCCGAGCGAGTGGCCAGCGACGTAGGCGACCTTGGATTTTAGCTCCAGTCCCTTGGCCTCCAGAACGCGGACAACGGCGATCGAGACGGCCATCAGCGCCGGCTGGGCGTTCGCCGTCAGGGTCAGCGTGTCCTCGGGACCGTTGAACATGACGTCCGAAAGCTTCTCACCGAGTGCCTCGTCGACCTCTTCGAAAACCGCGCGGGCTTCGGCGAAATTCTCGGCGAGATCCTTGCCCATGCCGACGGCCTGGCTGCCTTGGCCGGGAAAAGTAAAAGCGATGGTCATTCTGGTATCCCTGATTGCGCCTCTCAAGGCTATTTTGCCTCCAATTGACATTCTTTCCGGCAGAGTCAAGTGGCGGCCCATTCTCTCCCTGGGCAATCGCTTCAGGCTAATGGCTTTCTGGATAGCCCTTTGATTGGCAGTGTGATCGACAATGGATCTCGTGCGGCATTCAAAAGACAAGCATTGCCAAATTCGGGGTAATGCGAACCTGATCGTTCGACTTTTGTAATCTAAGGGTAATCTTTGTCACTTCACTGGATGGGCGGCAAAAGGCATGGGCCCCGGAGACACGCATTGCGTATATTATTACTTGAGGACGAGCGAGAAATGGCGGCAGCGTTGATCGAAGCGCTCAGCCGCCGCGATATTATCGTCGATCATGTGCGCACGGTCGCTGATGCCGAACTCATGGCGCGGGTCGGGACCTATGACGTGCTCGTGCTCGATCGTCGTCTGCCGGACGGCGAAGGCCTCGATCTCATCCCCGTGCTTCGCTTCCGGAAAATTGCCGCTCCGATCCTGATGCTGACGGCGCTTGGTGGCGTCGATCATCGTGTCGAAGGGCTCGACGGCGGTGCCGACGATTATCTCAGCAAACCCTTCGCGATCGAAGAACTGCTGGCGCGATTGCGCGCGCTGCAAAGGCGTTCGCCAACCGTTTCCGCCGAGCGTTTTTCCCTCGGCAATCTGACGCTCGATCCCCGCAGCAACGAAGTTGCCGTTGCAGGCGATTTCATCGACCTGGCGCGACGGGAGTATCTTGTGGTCGAGACCTTGATCCGGCGTGCAAATCGCATTGTCACACGGTCGATGCTCGTCGACGCCGTCTATACCATCGACGATCAGATCGAGTCGAACGCCTTGGACGTGCATGTGTCGCGAATCCGCCGCAAGCTGGGCAATGCGGGTGCATCGGTGGAAATTCGCGCCGTCCGCAACATCGGATATCTGCTTCGGGTCAGCACATGAGACTGCGCAAAAGCCGCTCGCTCAAATGGATACTGACGCGGCGCCTGATCGGCCTTCAGGCATGTCTTTTGTTGTTCTTCTTCACTTTGCTTGCCGGGTGGGTCTGGATAATTGACCCGGAACTTGAGGATACGAATGAATCGATCATCCGCGTGCTTGCAAAACACGTGGAACGCAAAGCCGACGGCACGCTCAATGTCATCGAGACGCCGGAGATCGCCGAGTTGGCGCGTCAGTATCCGGATCTGTGGTTCATCGTCCGGGATGGCGGGAATAATCTCTACCAGCATGGCGTATTTCCAACGAAGCTGCTGACCGAACCCTTCCCGATGTCCATCGAAGGGGCAACATTGAAGGGTGGCCCGAGTGCGCATGCGGCGGTCGGCAATCGCGACACGCCGATCGGTCGCCTTCAGTTTATCGCGTCGACTGACCGCATCGGCGGGAAAAGCCAGGACGTCAACATCTGGATCAGTCTCGACATCGATATCCCCGAGAGCGGCGGCAATGCGGAAATTTTCTGGCTCAGCGTCGTCCCGGCAACTGGAGCCATCCTGGCGATCCTCGTGGTTCCGATCCTGCTCGTCACCGGTGCGGCAACGGCTATTGTCACACCCTACTCGATCGGTCGGTCTCTGACTGGCCTGGTCGACACGGCAAACCAGGCAAAAGCGATAGAGTTCGAAACACGATCGGCCCACCTCGATGTTTCGAAATTTCCAAGCGAGATCATTCCACTCGTCGACGCCTTCAATCACACGCTTTCAAAGCTTGATCACGGCTATCAGCAACATAGCCGTTTTCTGGCGGATGCCGCACACGAACTGCGCACACCGATCGCGATCGTGCGGACGCGGGCAGACCTTTTGCCGGAGAGTGCGGACAGCCGGCAACTGCGGCAAGATATCGACCGTCTTTCCAGGGTCGCGCATCAGCTACTCGATATGCAGGCTATCGGCGCCGGTTCTCAGACTGCCCAGATGATCGACCTGAACCAGCTTGTCGGGCGGATCGCAGCCGATCTCGCACCTCAGGTCATCGATGCGGGCTACGATTTCTTCTTCGAGCCAGCTCCTGCCGAGGCACTCTTCATGATCTATCCCTCGACGGTAGAGCTCGCAGTCAGCAACCTGATCCGCAATGCAGTCGATCATTCCGGCTACAAGGGCACGATCGCGATCACAGTCGACGCCCGAGGCTTCATCGATGTCTCCGACGAGGGGCCTGGTATCCCTCCCGCAGAACGCGTCCGCGTGCTGGAACCCTTCTATCGGCTGAATACGCACTCGTCTGGCGCGGGGCTGGGGCTCAACCTGGCGCATAAGGCGGCGGAGCTTCATTTCGGGCGGTTGCTGTTTGCCGATACCGACGACGGATTCCGGGTGCGCCTCGAAATTGGTGCATTGGGCACCGGCCGTTAGCAACTCTTTTTGGGCGCCGGGTCTGCCCTCAATAGGCTCCATCGCAGCGGCCTTCGCAATCGGTAATCCGCTCGTAATCTTCGCCACGTAGCGAGCGCTAAGACCAACTGGAGCCGCCGCCGTGCATAAGAAAACACCTCAGAAAATACGTCGAATGCATTCGTTTCTCGCCTTGGCAGCCATTGCGCTACTGGCAAGCTGTGCATCGCAAATCATGAAAAACTACGTCGGAGGACCAGTGGATGCGGTGATACTGGACTATGGGCCACCCGACAACGTCATTGAAATCGGCGTCGGTCAAAGAGCGTTCCAATGGCGGCGCATCAACACCGAAACGGTGACGGGCACCACCACTGGCGAGGTACGTCAGACACGTCATGGCGAACGCTACGAGATCTCCCAGTCGCCCGGCTACGTCAAGGAGACGGAGTGCTTCTACACATTCTTCGCGCAGGCCTCCGGAACGCGATGGTTCGTCACGAGTTTCCGCAGGCCGCAGCTCGAATGCGAGTGACCGACCTACCACAGCCGATGACCGCTACCGGCGCTCGGATTTCATGGAGAGATGCATGTTCAGCCATTTGTCCCGATTGCGGGATGGCTTCCGTCAGAAGCTTCCTAATCCGGACCGATCGGATAGGTTGCTCAGCGCGGTGCTGATTTTCTTGATGTGCCTGATGCTGGTGCTCTTTGCCCGTCATGCAATAGCCGAAGAGGCGACTCCCCGGGAAATACGGACCCCTGACCGTACGGATATTCTGGCATAGGGACGTAGGGTGCCTGCAGACGTGCAAGTCACATATCGAACGCATAAACTGGCGCAACGCTCAAAGCGTAGCGCCAGTTACGGCATTGGGAAGGGGCGTCATCGGAACGCACGGCCCGGGCAAACGGCTTACCGGCCTTTGCCTGTTACCCATCAGAAATCATTCGTTGGCGGTTGATCACCATCGCAGACATCTCATCGTTTTTCGATGGAGTATCCACCGGACTCGACGCGTCAACGCTACGGCCTGGGTGGCCAGTCGGAACCGCCGCGGCAGTGCATGTGCACCAGATCCGGATGATTTTAGGCCAGACCAGCCTAAAATCTGAATCCGCACCTAAATCAAAGAATTAGAGCCTGATATCGCACATTTTCGGCATCGGCTCTAGAAGCGAAGATTTATGCCTGCCTTGATTACATGGCTGTCTATATCAGTACGCGTGGTGCCGACATTCGTCGTCGTCTTGACGTCGGGGGTCATGACGTAGTTGTACTCGAGCTTTGCGGAGAGGCCGTTTCCAAAAGCCTGCTCAACACCGCCGCCGACCAAATAACCGCCTTCCCAGCCGGGGCCGCGCCGAACGTTGCTACCGTTCTCGAATTTAGTCCTCGTATAACCGGCAGTGCCGTAAACGAGCGTCTTGTCGAGGCTCATCCCGGCCTTGGCTTTGGCGGCCAGGCGCCATTGCTCGTCGAGATTGCCACCGCGCACATTCTGATCGGTACCGCCCATATAGGTCCCCTCGAGCTCGGCGCCCAGGACGGCGGAACCAAACTGGAAATTGTATCCGGCCTGTGCTCCGGCGGCGAGGCCCTTGCCGTTGGAAAAGGGGTTGAGGTGGCTTGAGGCAACACCGGCATGTCCCCCGATATATGCGCCGCTCCAATCGAACGTGGTCGGCTGGGGGTAAGGTGCCTGGACATAGGAATTGTCCAGATCTGCTGCCGCGGCAGCTTGGGAAAGCAACACGGCTAATGTAACTGACAAGGCGAGTCTTGTTCTCATCGAAGACATTTATTACTCCAAACAGAAGCGCGGCGCCCTTCAGCGCGGCGTGAAGTGACCATGAGAGCGAAAAGGAACGCTCCCGCGAAACCTTCGAGAGGATCTCCGAAGGATAGGTGCACTCTGCTTGCAAGGATTACCGGTGAATTACGCAAAACAATAAGCCGACCCTATCGCTCGGCTATCCAGAACGCCGTTGCAAGCCTTGCGCCCGCGCGAAAGCCCGGTTTTGCTCTTGCGCTCGGCCAAATCCGGCCTAGATTTGCGCGGACCTTCCCAAGGCTTTCACCTCTCTCCCAAGGTTTTCACATGAAGTACAATTCACTAGGCCGCACCGAGATTTCCGTTTCAGAGATTTGCCTTGGCACGATGACCTGGGGTTCGCAGAACAGCGAAATCGACGCCCATGCGCAGATGGATTATGCCGTCGAAAAGGGCGTCAATTTCTTCGATACCGCTGAAATTTACCCCACAACCCCGGTTTCGGCCGAAACGCAGGGCTGGACCGAGGACTATATCGGCAGTTGGTTCAAGAAGACCGGCAAGCGTGGAGATATCGTCCTCGCCACCAAGGTCGCCGGCCGTGGCCGTGATTATCTGCGCGGCGGCGAAGGCGCGGATGCGAAGAACATCCGCCTGGCGCTCGAGGCCAGCCTGACGCGGCTGAAGACGGATTATGTCGATCTCTACCAGGTCCACTGGCCGAACCGCGGCCATTTCCATTTCCGCCAGAACTGGAGCTACAACCCCTTCAAGCAGGATCGCGAGGCGGCTGCCGCCAACATGCTCGACATTCTGGAAACGCTGGGCGCATTGGTGAAGGAAGGCAAGATCCGCGCGATCGGCCTTTCCAACGAAACCACCTGGGGCATACAGAAATATCTGACGCTCTCTGAACAGAAGGGCCTGCCGCGCGTTGCCAGCGTCCAGAACGAATACAATCTGCTCTACCGCCACTTCGACCTCGATCTTGCCGAGCTTTCGCATTACGAGGACGTCGGGCTGCTCGCCTATTCGCCGCTCGCCGGCGGTATCCTGACCGGTAAATATGTCGATGGCATCAGGCCGAAGGGCTCGCGTGCCTCGATCAATCACGACATCGGCGGCCGCCTGCAGCCGTTGCAGGAACCGGCGACCAAAGCCTATCTGCAGATCGCCGCAACATACGGCCTCGACCCGGCGGCAATGGCGCTCGCCTTCTGCCTCTCGAGGCCCTTCATGGCCTCGGCCATCATCGGAGCGACCTCGATGGAGCAGTTGAAGATCGACATCGGCGCGGCCGACCTGGCGCTTTCAAGTGATGTTCTGGCAGAGATCGCCAAGGTGCACCGGCAGTATCCGCTGACGCTTTGATCGCATTCTCGTTGCACCTGCCCGACGCCGGCCATCGGCCTGCATCGGGCTCGAATGTCCGAATGCGCTTGCCTTTCGCGCAAAAATCCGTATAAGCCGCGCTGTTCGTTGACCCGGTCTTCTGGCTGGTGGCTGAACGGAGGGCCGGTTTCCATTCGGAAATCGTTCGGAACGGAAGCGTTCCAGCCTCCCGTGTCTCCGCTCTCGACCGTCTCGGAAACGCTTTTCTTGCCTGGGCCAGCCCAATCAGGAGCAGTCGTTGAGGCTTAGCCGCCGAATATCGGGTTGAACCAAACGCAAGAAAGGCAAAGCTGTCATGGCTCTTTATGAACATGTATTCCTTGCCCGGCAGGATATTTCCGCTCAGCAGGTCGATGCCCTCGTAGAACAGTACAAGGGTGTGATCGAAGCTAACGGCGGTAAGGTCGGGCGTATCGAGAACTGGGGCCTCAAGTCCCTCACATACCGCATCAAGAAGAACCGCAAGGCGCACTACGCCCTGATGGACATCGATGCACCGGCTGCTGCGATCCAGGAAATGGAACGCCAGATGCGCATCAGCGAAGACGTTCTTCGCTACATGACCATCGCTGTTGAAAAGCACGAAGACGGCCCGTCTGCCATGATGCAGAAGCGTGACCGCGACGACCGTGGCCCGCGTGAAGGCGGCGACCGTGGCCCGCGCCGCGAATTCGGCGATCGTGATCGCGGCCCGCGTCCGCCGCGCGAAGGTGGCTTCGGCGACCGTGAAGACCGTCCGCGCCGTCCGCGCGAAGACCGTGTATAAGGGAGATCTGAGATATGGCTGAAACTTCCTCCGCTCCGGTCCGCCGCCCGTTCCATCGCCGCCGCAAGACTTGCCCGTTCTCCGGCGCAAACGCACCGCGGATCGACTACAAGGACGTACGTCTGCTGCAGCGCTACATTTCCGAGCGCGGTAAGATCGTTCCGTCCCGCATCACGGCCGTTTCCCAGAAGAAGCAGCGCGAACTCGCCCAGGCGATCAAGCGCGCCCGTTTCCTCGGCCTGCTGCCCTACGTCGTCGCCTGATCGGCTGACGTAACCACCTTTGAGGGAAGGCATTCGTGCCTTCCCTTCTCCCTTTCGCGATGGGCGCGGATCGGAACTCCTAAAACCCATGTTGAGACGTTTCAGAATTCGATTCCGGAACATCCTCTAACTGCTTGATGAAGCAGGACAGCGACCTTGAAACGACCGAACCTTAGAACGCTGCTGATCGGCGCACTTGCCGGATTGACTGCCGCCCTGCTGGTGCTGGGCGCGAGCGTGCAGCCGTCGTTTTTCAGCGCGCTTCTCTACACTGCCTCGGCGCTGCCGATCCTGCTCGTCGGCCTCGGCTGGGGCAATGCCGCCGCAATCTCCGCCGTCGTCACGGCGGCAGCGCTCGGCGCAGTTTTCATCTCTCCTTCCTTTGCGCTGATCATGACGCTGGTGACGCTGCTGCCGGCCGGCTGGCTCAGCCATCTCGCCAATCTGGCGCGTCCCGCCTCCGAACTTGGCGGCCCCGACCATCTGCTTGCCTGGTATCCGCTTTCCGATATCCTGCTGCATCTCTGCGGTCTTGTGACGATCGCCGTCATCGTCATCGGTGTGATCATCGGCTACGGGCCCGAGATCACCGATCCGATCGTCGATCTGCTAATCGCCTCGGTCAAACAGCAGCAGCCGGAATTCTTGCCCGATCCGGCGGCGACCGCGCAGACCAAATCGCTGATCCTGCTGATGCTGCCGGCCGTGCAGGGCGGCATGTGGGTCAGCATGCTGTTTGCCGCCTATTATTTCGCCGTGCGCATCGTTGCAGCGTCCGGCCGGGGCCTGCGCCCGCGCGAGGACATTCCCTCATCGCTGCGCATGAACCGCAATTCGATCTTCATCTTTCTGGCAGGGCTTGCTGCCTGCTTCTTCGGCGGCGTTCCGGCGCTGGTCGGCGCCACCGTGATCGGCACCTTCGGCGCGGGTTTCATGCTCTCCGGCTTCGCCTCCCTTCATTTCCGCACACGCGGCAAGGATTGGCGCATACCGGCTCTCATCCTCTGCTATCTGGCTTCGATGCTCATGCTTCTGCCAGTTTTCCTCATCCTCGTCCTGGGTCTCAGCGATACGCGCAAGGCGATCGCGCTGACCCCGACGAAAGATGCCGATGCCCCCAAACAATCCGATACGAAAATCTGAGACACAAGAAAGGAAAAGAAAATGGAAGTCATCCTTCTCGAACGCATCTCCAAGCTCGGCCAGATGGGCGAAACCGTAAAGGTTCGCGACGGCTTTGCCCGTAACTACCTGCTGCCGCTCGGCAAGGCGCTGCGCGCCAACGCAGCAAACAAGACCCGCTTCGAAGCCGAGCGCGCGACGCTCGAAGCCCGCAACCTCGAGCGCAAGTCGGAAGCCCAGAAGGTCGCCGACGTTCTCGACGGCAAGTCCTTCATCGTCGTGCGTTCCGCCGGCGAAACCGGCCAGCTCTACGGTTCTGTCGCTGCCCGTGACGTCGTCGAGATCCTCGCTGCCGAAGGCTTCAACATCGGCCGCAACCAGGTTCACCTCAACACGCCGATCAAGGCGATCGGCCTGCACAAGGTCGAGCTGCAGCTGCATGCCGAAGTCGAAATCCACGTCGAACTGAACGTTGCCCGTTCCGCCGAAGAGGCAGAGCGTCAGGCCAAGGGCGAAGAACTCACCTCGGTCGACGCAATCTACGGCGTCGACGAAGACGCGCTGCGTCCTGAGGATTTCTTCGATCCGGAAGCCGACGGCGTCGACGAAGACGAAGCATAATTCTCGCCGGAGTCATCCGCGACAGGAAAGCCCGGCCACCGCGCCGGGCTTTTTCGTTTCCATCCACCTGACAGGAGGCAGCCGTAGGTTGGTTTTTTTAAAGGGGATTTGGGGATGTTTTTGCTGCGGGTCTGATGTCGTCGCGCTAGACTATGCTTCTCCGGAACGGATGGGCGTGAGTCGCGCCAAACCGTGTCGTGCGGGTGACACTGCCAGTATTTCTCCTTTTCGTCGCCCGGGACTGTGGAGAAGTCGAACAATGGGCACAGCGTTCAGTATTTAGGCAAAGCGAGCCCCCGCCCCTTTCGCGGGCCCTTGATTTTCTCCATCCGGAATTGCAAATCCGGAGTTGGAAAAAACAGAACGGATGATGATGAACGACGCCGCTCGAAAGATTGCAGCCGTTGCTCCGTCGGAGCAGCATTATCGCGAAGCACCCAACAACATTGAAGCCGAGCAGGCGCTTCTGGGTGCCATCCTCATGAACAACGACGCCTATTACCGGGTGTCGGACTTCCTGAAGCCGATCCATCTCTACGAGCCGCTGCACCGGAAGATCTTCGAGGTTGCCGGCGATATCATCCGCATGGGCAAGATCGCCAATCCGGTGACGATCAAGACCTTCCTGAAGGCCGACGAGAAGGTCGGTGACATGACGGTTTCGCAATATCTGGCGAGCCTCGTCAGCAATGCCGTCACCGTCATCAATGCCGAGGACTACGGCCGGGCGATCTACGATCTGGCGCTGCGCCGAGCGCTGATCACCATCGGCGAGGACGTCGTCAACATCGCCTATGACGCGCCGCTCGACATGCCGCCGCAGTCGCAGATCGAGGATACCGAACGCCGCCTCTTCGAACTGGCGGAAAACGGCCGCTACGATGGCGGTTTCCAGTCCTTCAACGATGCCGTGGCGCTCGCCATCGACATGGCGGCTGTCGCCAAGGAACGCGACGGTGGGCTTTCCGGCATTTCCACCGGCATCCATTCGCTCGACTCCAAGATGGGCGGCCTGCAGCGTTCGGACTTGATCATCCTTGCCGGACGCCCCGGTATGGGCAAGACATCGCTGGCAACAAACATTGCCTACAACATCGCGGCCGCCTACGAGGGCGAAGTACAGTCGGACGGCAGCATGAAGGCCAAGAACGGCGGCGTCGTCGGCTTCTACTCGCTCGAAATGTCGTCCGAACAGCTCGCCACCCGTATCATCTCCGAGCAGACGGAAGTCTCCTCCTCGAAGATTCGCCGCGGCGACATCAACGATGCCGATTTCGAAAAGCTCGTCGCCTGCTCGATGATGATGCAGAAGGTGCCGCTTTACATCGACCAGACGGGCGGCATCTCGATTGCCCAGCTTTCGGCGCGGGCGCGCCGCCTCAAGCGCCAGCGCGGCCTCGACGTGCTCGTCGTCGACTACGTGCAGCTGATGACCGGCTCGGGTAAGTCAAGCGACAACCGCGTCCAGGAAATCACTCAGATCACCACTGGCCTGAAGGCGCTCGGCAAGGAGCTCAACGTACCGATCATCGCGCTGTCACAGCTCTCGCGCCAGGTGGAAAGCCGTGACGACAAGCGTCCGCAGCTCTCCGACCTTCGCGAATCCGGCTCGATCGAGCAGGACGCCGACGTCGTGCTTTTCGTGTTCCGCGAGGAATATTACGTCAAGAACCAGGAGCCGCGCGATCCCCACGATCCGAAATATCCGGAATGGGAAGCACTGTTCGACAAGGTGAAGGGCACGGCCGACGTCATCATCGCCAAGCAGCGCCACGGACCGACAGGCACGGTGAAGCTCGCCTTCCAGGCGGAATTCACGCGGTTTGCAGATCTCGCCGATCCCTCTTTCACACAGTACGAGGAACATTGACGCGGTTTTCCGGGTCAATATCCCTTTAGAAACCTGCGGCCCGCAACAGGGCCACGGTCGCGACGCCGAGGGTTACGCTGGCAAGCATCGGCAGCCGGCGGGCGGCGAGCGCCGTTGCGGCGCATGCCAGTGTTTCCGCCCAGCCGGTCGCAAAGGCGGTCGGGGCTATTACGGCCATCAGCACCGCCGGTGGGATCGCCTCGATTGCCGTTTTCCAGCGCTCGTCCAGCTTTATATGACGGATGAGGACGAGACCGCTGATGCGCGTGGAAATCGTCGCAAGCGCCATCGCGAGGATGGCAAGCAGGGTATTGATATCGAGCGTCATGCGGCCTGCTCCCGTACCTTGCCCTTCCAGAGGGCCATCGCCAGTCCGGCCAACGCGCCGGCTGCGATATACCAGACGCCCGGCACGAAATGATGGGTGGCAACGGCCGCAACTCCGCTCGCGGCCAGGATGGCGCCCGTTTCCGGCCCCTTCCAGAAGCCCATGACCAGCACGACAAAGACGGCAGGAAAGGCGAAGTCGAGACCGATGACCGCCGGATCGCCCAGAAAGGCGCCAAGCAATGCGCCTGCAAGCGAAGAACCGACCCAGGCGGCGTAAAACGGCGTGACGATGCCGGCATACCAGGCCGGCGTCAGCGTTCCACTACCGGCGCGGAACTCCGCCATGGCCCAGAGCTCGTCGGCAAGGAACAGCATGGCGGCATAGCGTCTGATGGTGGAGAAGGACTGCATCTTCGTGCCGATGGAGGCGCTCATCAGCACGTGGCGGATGTTGACCAACAACGCTGCGAAGCCGACGCCGATCCAGCTTGCCGGATGCGTCCATATGTCCATTGCCACGAACTGCGAGCCGCCGGCAAAGACCAGCGCGCTCATCAGCGTTGTTTCCAAGGCCGAAAGACCTTTGGTGGCGGAAACCGCGCCGAAAACCAGACCGATCGGAATCACGGCGATGACAAGCGGAAAGATGGCGCGTATTCCGGCAAGAAATTCGCCGGCCGGCCGGCTTTGCTGCAACATGGCAACCTCCTGATTGAGATCGCCAAGCAGTAGCCCAGCATGACATGGCCGTATTGAACGAAAGTGATCAGCCCGTGCGGAATTGACCGGGCGTTACGCCCGTGCGCGCCTTGAAGTGCCGGGTGAAATGCGCCTGATCGGCAAAACCGCACTCAAGTCCGATATCGGCCGGCATGCGCCCCTGCCGCAGCAGCCGGCGAGCCACCTGTACGCGCCGGTCCGTCAGGAAGGCATGCGGCGTGATGTGGTATTCCTTGCGGAAAGCGCGGATGAGGTGAGCGCGGCTCAAGGCCGCCACTCCGGCCAATTCCTCGAGCCCGACGTCGCTGTCGAAGTTCTCGATGAGGTATTCGCGGGCGCGGGCAACGGCGCTTCGCTCCTGCGTATCGACAGGCACGACGATGGTGCTGCCGTGACGCGCAAAGATCGCCGCCAGCACCGTGAACATGCTTTCATCGGACTCCAGCGCACCGGCGCCCCTTTCGAGCGTGCGATGGGCGGCATGAAAGGCATTGGCGAGCTGTGGATCGCGCGGAAGCCAGCCGGAAAAGGACGGTGTCGCGTGGAACGCCCTGCCCGTCACATCTTCCAGAATATCGATGAACAGCTTCATGTCAGGATAGATCATGCGGTAGCGATATCCCTCGCCGCCGGGGGTGCCGTCATGAATGACGCCGGGATCGATAAGATAGAGGTCGCCCGGGCCGGTTTCCTCCCGCCTGCCGCTCAGCGTGGCGATCTGGCTGCCGCTTTCTATCGCGCCGATGCTGAATGTATCGTGCGCATGCGGCGCATATTCATGCGTGAGGAAGGTGGCGCTCAGGCACTCCATGTCGCGAAAGCGGCTGTCCCGCCAGAAGCGGGCCGATTCCACATTGGCAAGCGGCATGGCCTCCGCCGCTTCTTTCTGCGATACGTTCTGCATCCGGCGAGATTAGCGCGGAAGGCGGCATGCGTCTTGAACAAAAGTGATCATGCAGGCTTCAAACGGCGGTATGTGATCGCCGGCGCTTTCCCTTCGTCACAATGCTCTTTAGACTGGGTGAACTGGTTCTCCCTTCATTTCTTCACGGCGGTTCATGACAGATTTTCCTATCCCCTTCGAAGACGACGATCTTTTCGCTTCCGCAGGCCTGCGGCTGACCGTCGACCTGACGGCACTCACGGAGAACTGGCGCGACATGGCGCGCCGCTCGGGTGCCGCGCGCGCCGCAGCCGTCGTCAAGGCGGACGCCTATGGCATGGGGATCGAGGATGCCGGCGAAGCCCTCTATCTCGCGGGCGCGCGGGATTTCTTCGTCGCGACCGTCGACGAAGGGGTGACGCTTCGCCTTTATGCGCCCGAGGCGCGCATCTTCGTGCTTTCGGGCATATGGCCGGGCACTGAGCGGCGCTTCTTCGACAACGATCTGGTGCCGGTGATTTCCTCCGACGAACAGCTCGCCTTCTGGATGGCGGTGCTTGCCGATTACGGCGACTACCCCTGCGCGCTGCATGTCGATACGGGCTTCAATCGGCTGGGACTGCGCATCGACGATGCGCTGGCGCTCGCCGACGACGTCTCGCGGCCGGCGAGCTTCGCGCCTGTACTCGTCATGAGCCATCTCTCCTGCGGCGACGATCCCACCCATGCGATGAACCGGCGACAGCTCGAATCATTCCGCAGGGTTAGCGCCGCCTATGAAGGCATCGATTCAAGTCTTGCCGCCTCGGCCGGCATCTTTCTCGGCGAGGACTACCACTTCGACCTGACCCGTCCCGGCATCTCGCTCTATGGCGGCGAAGCGGTCAGCGGCATGGCGAACCCGATGCGGCCGGTCGCGACGGCGGAAGCGCGCATCATCCAGGTGCGCACCGTCGAGGCGGGTGAGACCGTCAGCTACGGGCGGGCGCTGCAGCTTCATCGCGAAAGCCGGCTGGCGGTCGCCTCGGCCGGTTATGCCGACGGCTACATGCGCAGCCAGTCGAGCGGCGGCGTGCCGCTGCGCCAGGTGGTGTCGCAGGGCGGGCAAGGCTTTATCGCCGGTCACAAGGTGCCGGTCGCGGGCCGGATCACCATGGATCTGACCATCTTTGACATCACCGACCTGCCTGAGAATGCGGTGCGCTCCGGGGATTATGTCGAGCTGTTCGGCAAGAACATGGCCCTCGACGAGGTAGCGCGGGCGGCCGGCACGATCGGATACGAGATCCTGACAAGCATGGGGCTGCGCCACGAGAGGCGCTATGTAGCCGAGGAGTAGGGTTCGCCTATCAGCGGCTGCTGAGAGCAAGGCGGACGCCGAGCGCCACGAAAAGCGCGCCCAGACCACGATCGAGCCACAGACCGATCCTTTGATTGTTCCGGAGTGCGTCGGCAAGCCGCCCTCCGAGCAGGACGAGCGGCGGTTCGATGAAGGCAGCAACGACGATAATGAGCCCGCCATGGAGCATGAGCTGGGCCCATGTCGGCCCTGCCCCTTCGACGACGAACTGCGGCAGGAAGGCAAGGAAGAAGATCGCCACTTTCGGATTGAGCAGCGACACCAGGATTCCCTGCCGGTAGATCTTCGCGATCGGCATTTTTTCGCCGGCAGCTTTTACCAGGCCACTCCCGCCGCTGGCGCGCAACGCCTGGATGCCCAGCCAGACGAGATAGGCGGCGCCGATCCATTTGACCGCGGAGAAGGCGGCGGCGGAAGCGGCAAGCACGGCGGAGAGGCCGAGTGCGGCCATCATTACATGCAGACACGCGCCGGACCAGACGCCGAACAATGCGGAAAAACCGGCGCGTTTTCCGCTTTTCATCGTGTGACCGAGGATGAAGGCGATGTCGGGACCGGGCGAGAGGTTGAGCAAAACCGCCGCCGACAGAAATGCAAGCCAATGCGTGAGCGAATAATCGAACATCTTCCACCGTTCCGGATGAGCAGAGACAAAGGATAGGCACCGGCGCACTGATGGGGAAATCATTAGTTTTGATCCGTCGTGATAGCCATTATCTCAAGCACCACAATGATTCGATGAAGCGGCGTGTCTGCTTCACTCGGGAACCCGGACTGAAAGAGTAACTGATGGCGAAGGCCAGGACACAATTCATCTGCCAGAATTGCGGCACGATCCATAACCGCTGGGCCGGCAAATGCGAGAACTGCGGCGAGTGGAACACCATCGTCGAAGAAGACCCGATGGGCGGGATCGGCTCCGGTCCGGGCAAGACGCCGAAGAAGGGCCGGCCGGTGGCGCTGACGGCGCTGTCGGGCGAGATCGAAGAAGCGCCGCGCATCCACACCGCCATGTCGGAACTCGACCGGGCGCTCGGCGGCGGCTTCGTGCGCGGGTCGGCGGTGCTGATCGGCGGCGATCCCGGCATCGGCAAATCGACCTTGCTGATGCAGGCGGCAGCCGCCCTTGCGCGGCGTGGCCACAAGATCATCTACGTCTCCGGCGAGGAAGCCGTGGCGCAGGTCCGGCTGCGGGCGCAGCGCCTTGCAGCGGCCGATACCGACGTGATGCTGGCGGCCGAGACCAATGTCGAGGATATTCTGGCGACGCTCGCCGAGGGCAAGCGGCCGGATCTCGTCATTATCGATTCGATCCAGACGCTGTGGAGCGAACTGGCCGAATCCGCGCCGGGAACGGTGACGCAGGTGCGCACCGGCGTGCAGGCGATGATCCGCTTCGCGAAACAGACGGGGGCCGCCATGGTGCTCGTCGGGCATGTGACCAAGGACGGGCAGATCGCAGGCCCGCGCGTCGTCGAGCACATGGTCGATGCCGTGCTCTATTTCGAAGGCGATCGCGGGCATCACTACCGCATCCTGCGCACCGTCAAGAACCGCTTCGGCCCGACCGACGAGATCGGCGTCTTCGAAATGTCCGACGGAGGCTTACGCGAAGTCGCCAACCCGTCGGAGCTCTTCCTCGGCGAGCGCAACGAAAAATCGCCGGGCGCCGCCGTCTTTGCCGGCATGGAGGGCACCCGCCCCATTCTCGTCGAGGTGCAGGCGCTGGTGGCGCCGACTTCGCTCGGTACGCCGCGGCGCGCCGTGGTCGGCTGGGACTCTGCCCGTCTGTCGATGATTCTCGCGGTGCTGGAAGCCCATTGCGGCGTGAGGCTCGGCCAGCACGACGTCTACCTCAATGTTGCCGGCGGTTACCGCATCTCCGAACCGGCGGCCGATCTCGCCGTCGCCTCGGCGCTCGTTTCCTCGCTTGCCGGTATTGCCCTTCCCGCCGATTGCGTCTATTTCGGCGAAGTCAGCCTGTCGGGCGCCATCCGGCCGGTTGCGCACACCGGCCAGCGCCTCAAGGAAGCCGAGAAGCTGGGGTTTTCTGCAGCGCTGCTTCCATCCGCCTCCGCCGAATTGCCGAAGGGCTCCGGCGGGCGCTGGAGCGAAGTCGAGAGCCTGCCGGATCTGGTCGCGCGCATCGCCGGGTCGAAGGGAGCGCTGCGTGTGGAAGACGAGGTTTGATCCTTTCATTGCCAAGATTGGTAATGATATAGGAGGCACACGATAAGGCACGACACGGCCGCCAAGCGGCAGTCCTGGAGTTGAATTTACATGCCCATTACGATTTTCGACGGTATTGTCATCGGCGTCGTGCTCTTCTCCGCCGTGCTGGCGATGGTCCGCGGCTTTTCGCGCGAGATCCTTTCGATTGCGAGCTGGGGCGGTTCGGCCGCCGCCGCTTATTACCTCTATCCCTACCTGCTGCCCTACGCGAAAAAATACACCGATGACGACCGCATCGCGACCGTCGGGTCGGCAGCGGTCGTCTTCCTTATCGCGCTCATCGTCATCTCCTTCATCACGATGAAGATCGCCGATTTCATCATCGACAGCCGTGTCGGCGCGCTCGACCGCACGCTCGGCTTCCTGTTCGGGGCAGCGCGCGGCGTGCTGCTGCTGGTCGTCGCTGTGGCCTTTTGGAACTGGCTCGTCGACGTCGACCACCGTCCGGCCTGGGTCAATAACGCGAAGTCGAAGCCGTTCCTGGATTCGATGGTCGTGAAGCTGAAATCGGTTCTGCCGGAACAATTTGCCCAGATGATCCCGGCAAGCATCCGTGATAAGCTTCAGCCGCAGGCACAGGGCGAAGGCGCCACCCCGCCGCCGGCCGATCAGGCTCCGGCGGAAGACGCGCCGACCGCGCCTGCCGACGGTGCACAGCAGCCGGCGAATTGACACAGTGTTCAAGAGCTTGACCCGCCTTAAGGCAATCGCCATTTGAGCGGGACGTGAAATGAGGGTCCGGCCGGGCATTCCAGCTCAGCCGGGCTTAGCTATTTCTGGAAATGCCGATCCATTCTTGTGAGAGCAGAGGCCCGCAGAAATGAACCAGTCCCATTCCTTCCCGACCGACGATCCGCTCGACGGAGATACACTGCATGAAGAATGCGGCGTTTTCGGAATTCTGGGACATCCTGATGCAGCGGCGCTGACGGCCCTCGGCCTGCATGCCCTGCAACATCGCGGGCAGGAAGCGGCAGGCATCGTCTCCTTCGATGGCAAGCGCTTCTACCAGGAGCGCCATATGGGCCTCGTCGGCGACCACTATACCAACCCTGTGACCCTCGCCCGCCTGCCGGGCGGCATGTCGATCGGCCATACGCGCTATTCGACGACAGGCGAAGTGGCGATGCGCAACGTGCAGCCGCTCTTTGCCGAGCTTGAGGAAGGCGGCATTGCCATTGCCCATAACGGCAACTTCACCAACGGCCTGACGCTGCGCCGCCAGATCATCGCGACCGGCGCCATCTGTCAGTCGACCTCCGATACCGAAGTCGTCCTCCACCTCATTGCCCGTTCCCGCCACGCCTCCACAACCGATCGCTTCATCGATGCCATTCGCCAGATGGAGGGCGGCTATTCGATGCTTGCCATGACGCGCACGAAGCTGATCGCCGCGCGTGATCCCACAGGTATCCGCCCGCTGGTCATGGGCGAACTCGACGGCAAGCCGATCTTCTGCTCGGAAACCTGCGCGCTCGACATTATCGGCGCCAAGTTCATCCGCGACGTGGAAAACGGCGAAGTCGTCATCTGCGAAATCCAGCCTGACGGGTCGATCAGCATCGATGCGCGCAAGCCCAGCAAGCCGCAGCCGGAACGCCTCTGCCTGTTCGAATATGTCTATTTCGCCCGGCCGGACTCGGTCGTCGGCGGCCGCAACGTTTATACGACGCGCAAGAACATGGGCATGAACCTCGCCAAAGAATCGCCCGTCGATGCGGATGTGGTCGTGCCGGTACCGGATGGCGGCACGCCTGCTGCTCTCGGCTACGCGCAGGAAAGCGGAATTCCCTTCGAATACGGCATCATCCGCAACCACTATGTCGGCCGTACTTTCATCGAGCCGACACAGCAGATCCGCGCCTTCGGCGTGAAGCTGAAGCATTCCGCCAACCGGGCGATGATCGAAGGCAAGCGCGTGGTGCTGGTCGACGATTCCATCGTGCGCGGCACGACCTCGCTGAAGATCGTGCAGATGATCCGCGAGGCCGGCGCACGCGAAGTCCATGTCCGCGTTGCAAGCCCGATGATCTTCTTCCCTGACTTCTACGGCATCGACACGCCCGATGCCGAAAAGCTGCTGGCAAACCAGTATGCCGACGTCGAAGCCATGGCCAAATATATCGGCGCGGATTCGCTCGCCTTCCTGTCGATCAACGGTCTTTATCGCGCCGTCGGCGGCGAGGATCGCAACCCGGCCCGCCCGCAATTCACCGATCACTATTTCACCGGTGACTATCCGACCCGGCTGCTCGACAAGAACGGCGAGTCCATGGGCAACAAGATTTCGATGCTTGCCAGCAACGGCTGAGCCGCTTCCACTTTGACTTTCCCTTGTGCGGGGCCTATTGCGCCCCTCACCTTTCCAAGTACATCCGGAACCGGGACAGATGAACATCAATCTTGAAGGCAAGATCGCGCTGGTCACCGGCGCATCGCGCGGCATCGGCTATTTCACGGCCCTCGAACTCGCCAAGGCCGGCGCGCATGTGATTGCCTGCGCTCGCACCGTCGGTGGCCTGGAAGAGCTGGACGATGCCATCAAGGCCATTGGCGGCTCCGCGACGCTGGTCCCCTTCGATCTCGCCGACATGGAGGCAATCGACCGTCTCGGCGGTTCGATCTTCGAGCGCTGGGGCAAGCTCGACATTCTCGTCGCCAATGCCGGCGTGCTCGGCGTCATCTCGCCGATCGGCCATATCGAGGCGAAGGTCTTCGAAAAGGTGATGAACATTAATGTGAACGCCACCTGGCGTCTCATCCGCTCGGTCGATCCGCTGCTGACACGCTCGGATGCCGGCCGCGCCGTTATCATGTCGTCGGGCGCCGCACACAAGTGCCGCCCCTTCTGGAGCGCCTATTCGGCTTCCAAGGCCGCTGTTGAAGCGCTGGCGCGCACTTGGGCCGGCGAGACCCAATCGACGCCGCTGCGCATCACCAGCGTCGATCCGGGCGCCACACGCACCGCCATGCGGGCGCAGGCCGTTCCCGGCGAAGACCCGATGACGCTGCCGCATCCTTCCGAAGTGGCAAAGGCCATTCTTCCCCTGCTCGGTCCCGGCGTGACCGAGACCGGCAAGCTGTTCATCGTGCGCGAGAACAAGCTGGTGGATTACCGGCTGCCGGCTTGAGCGACTGGACGTTTCTGTGACGCGAACGGCAATGTTGGAAATGGCTCAGCAACTCCCTTGACCAAACCTCGATCCCGCGCCATAAAACGCGTCATGAAAACGGTTACCTGCATTATTTGCCGGAAGATTATTCGCTAGCCCAAAGCTGGCCTGGCCGTTTTCGTCTCCCAAATGTCCAAGATGCGAAACGCCCCGGCCTGCCGGTGGTGGTATTTTTCTGCATGTGCATTTTAGGAGAGTGAAATGGGCGGCACGCCGGAACTGAAGCTGTACAACACGCTGACGCGGGAGAAATCGGTGTTTTCGCCGATCGATGCCGAAAACGTCCGCATGTATGTGTGCGGCCCGACGGTCTACGATTACGCCCATATTGGTAATGCCCGGCCGGTCATCGTCTTCGATGTGCTGTTCCGCCTGCTGCGTCATATCTATGGCGAACAGCATGTCATCTATGCCCGCAACATTACCGACGTCGACGATAAGATCAATGCGCGGGCGCTGAGGGACCATCCGGGCCTGCCGCTCAACGAAGCGATTCGTGCGGTGACGGAGAAGACCGAGACGCAGTTTCACGCCGATGTCGCTGAACTCGGCTGCCTCGAGCCGAATGTCGAACCGCGCGCCACCGACAATATCGAGCAGATGATCGAGATCATCGAGAAGCTGATCGGCAACGGCCATGCCTATGTCGCATCAGGCGAAGTGCTGTTCGACACCAAATCCATGGCCGATTACGGCCAACTTTCGAAACGCCCGCTCGACGAGCAGCAGGCCGGCGCCCGTGTCGCCGTCGATGCGCACAAGAAGAACCCTGGCGATTTCGTGCTCTGGAAACTGTCGAGCCACAACGAGCCCGGCTGGGAAAGCCCGTGGGGCCGTGGCCGGCCCGGCTGGCATATCGAATGCTCCGCGATGAGCCGGCGTTATCTCGGCGATATCTTCGATATTCATGGCGGTGGGCTGGACCTGATCTTCCCGCATCATGAAAACGAGATCGCTCAGTCGCGCTGCGCCCACGGCACCGAGGTGATGGCGAATGTCTGGATGCATAACGGCTTCGTGCAGGTCGAAGGCCGCAAGATGTCGAAATCCGAAGGCAATTTCGTTACCATCCACGAGTTGCTGCACACGCAGACTTTCGGCGGCCGCAAATGGCCGGGCGAGGTGCTGCGTCTGGCGATGCTGATGACGCATTATCGCGAGCCGATCGATTTTTCGATCAAGCGACTGGAAGAGGCCGAACGTCTGCTCGCCAAATGGCCGGTGACTGAAGCCGGCGATGCCATGCCGGACGAGACCGTGCTGACTGCTCTCGCCGACGACCTCAACTCGGTCGCGGCGGTGCAGGCATTGCACGCGCTGGCGCAAGCTGCCCATACCGATCCCGCCGCGGGCGCGGCATTTGCCGCAACAGCCGCCCTCCTGGGTCTCTTGCCGAAAAAGACGGAAATCGACGCAGCCGTCGCATCCGCAGTCGATGCGCTGGTCGCCATACGTCTCGAAATGCTGAAGGCGAAGAACTTCGCTGAGGCCGATAAGATCCGCGACGAACTGACGGCGAAAGGCATCCAGCTGAAAGACGGCAAGGATGCGGTGACGGGCGAGCGTGTGACGACGTGGGAGCTGAAGCGGTGAGAGCGGCATATTGGGATAAGACCCCTCCCCAACCCCTCCCCACAAGGGGGAGGGGCCACTGTGCCGCACGGCTCCGAAGCGACTTCACTGCAACCGCAAACATTCGAGGTGGAAGCGAAGGCAGCGCCACGAGAGAGCCCTCCCCCTTGTGGGGAGGGTTGGGAGGGGTCTTGGCACCGAGCCCGGAATCTCAAGGGAGGACTAGTCGATGAATACATACACCGGCGGCTGCCAATGCGGGGCGATCCGGTTCCGAGTGCGCGGGACGCCATCGGATTCCTCGATCTGTCATTGCCGCATGTGCCAGAAGGCGTTCGGCGCCTACTACGCGCCGCTGGTTTCCGTGCGCGGGATGGACTTCGAATGGACACGGGGCCAGCCCAAGAAATTCCGCTCTTCCAATTTCGTCGAGCGCGGTTTCTGCGGCGACTGCGGCACGCCGCTGACTTATGAGGCGCCGGATGGAATGGCTGTTGCCGCGGGCGCCTTCGACGATCCGTCACAACTGCCGCCCACCATCCAGTGGGGCGTGGAGGGCAAGATCGACTTCGTCGATCATCTGCACGAACTACCCGGAGAGCGAACCGAGGCGGATCTGACTGCAGGCTCCTTCCTGCACGAACTCGTTTCCTATCAGCATCCCGACCACGATACGTCGGTCTGGCCGCCGGAGGATCGCGCGTGACTGAGACAGCAGCACAGACGGGCGGATGCCAGTGCGGCGCGGTTCGTTATCGCGCGCGCGGCGCACTCGGTTATCCGCATATCTGCCATTGCCGCATGTGCCAGAAGGCCGCCGGCAACTATTTCCTGCCGCTGGCAGCGGCCATGCGCAAAGATTTCGAACTGACGCGCGGGGAACCCAAGTGGTTCCACTCCTCCGATCTCGTGCGGCGCGGCTTCTGCGGCGATTGCGGCACGCCGCTGTTCTACGATATTCCGGAAACGGACTTCATCAACATCACCCTCGGCTCACTGGATGATCCCGACGCGGTCCGGCCCGTGATGCAATCCAACACCGGACGCAAGATGTCCTGGTTTCACGCCATCGACGGGCTGCCGGTGGAGGCGGAGCCTGAAACGCCGGACCGCGAAAACGCGATCGCGGCAAGCAATCATCAGCACCCGGATCACGACACGAAAAGCTGGCCACTCGGAGAAAGCCCATGACGGATAAGATCAGAACAGGCGGCTGCCAATGCGGCGCCGTGCGCTTTCGCGTATCGGGCAAGCTCGGGCGGCCATCGATCTGCCACTGCCGCATGTGCCAGAAACAGTTCGGCGGCTTCTTCTCCGCGCTCGTCACCGCACCCGAGGAAGGGATGGAATGGACGCGCGGCGAGCCGAGCTATTTCCAGTCCTCCGTCAATATCGAGCGTGGCTTTTGCGGGGATTGCGGCACGCCGATGACTTATCGCCATCCGGGCGGACTGGAGCTTGCGATCGGCACCTTCGACGACCGCAGCGATCTCGCACCGCAGATCCAGGTCAATTATGATGCCCGCCTGCCCTGGGTCGAGACGATCTTCGACGCGCCTGTTCACAAGGACCCGGATTTCTACGCGCGGCAGGAGGCGATCATCTCCTTCCAGCATCCTGATCACGATACGGCCGTCTGGCCCGCAAAAGGCGTGAAGATATGACTGAAGTGCTACGCACGCTCTATCCCGAAATCGAACCCTATGCCTCCGGCCATCTCGATGTCGGCGATGGTCACGTGATCTATTGGGAGCGCTCGGGAACGCCGGGCGCCAAGCCTGCCGTCTTCCTGCATGGCGGCCCGGGCGGCGGCATCTCGCCGGCGCATCGCCGGCTTTTCGATCCGGCTCTCTACGATGTCATGCTCTTCGACCAGCGCGGTTGCGGCAGGTCGACGCCGCATGCGGAGCTCAACGCCAATACGACTTGGCACCTCGTCGCCGATATCGAGCGGCTGCGTGAAATGGCCGGCGTCGGCACATGGCAGGTGTTCGGCGGCTCCTGGGGTTCGACGCTGGCGCTCGCCTATGCCGAGACGCATCCGGAGCACGTGTCCGAGCTCATCCTGCGCGGCATCTATACGCTGACCAAAGCCGAGCTCGACTGGTACTATCAGTTCGGCGTCTCGGAAATGTTTCCTGACAAGTGGGAGCGCTTCATCGCTCCCATTCCGCCTGCCGAGCGGCATGAGATGATGCATGCCTATCATCGCCGCCTGACGCACGAAGACAGGAACGTGCGCCTGGAGGCCGCGCAGGCCTGGAGCATCTGGGAGGGCGAAACGATCACCCTTCTGCCGGAACCTTCCACGAGCGGCAAGTTCGAGGAGCCGGAATTCGCCTACGCATTCGCGCGCATTGAGAACCATTTCTTCGTCAATGCCGGCTGGATGGACGAAGGGCAGCTGATCCGCGATGCCGGAAGGCTCAAGGACATCCCAGGTGTCATCGTGCATGGACGCTACGACATGCCCTGCCCGGCAAAATACGCCTGGCTGCTGCACAAGGCCTGGCCGAAGGCTGAGTTTCACCTGATCGAAGGTGCGGGCCATGCCTATTCGGAGCCCGGGATTCTCGATCGGCTGATCCGGGCGACGGACAAGTTTGCCGGGAAGCAAAACTGATTGTTGGTGTCGGGGCAGCCCCTCATCCGCACTCCATAACAACCCGCTTGGCGGGAGGAAACGACATGAAAGAACGCATCTACCTCTTCGACACGACGCTCCGGGACGGGCAGCAGACGCCCGGAATCGACTTCTCGGTCGAGGACAAGATTGCGATCGCCGCCATGCTGGACGAGTTCGGCATCGACTACGTCGAGGGCGGATATCCCGGTGCAAATCCGACCGATACCGCCTTCTTCAGCGAGAAGCGCACCAGCCAGGCCGCCTTCGTCGCCTTCGGCATGACGAAGCGGGCGGGCGTTTCGGTCTCCAACGATCCCGGCATTGCCGGGCTGCTGCAGGCAAAAAGCGACGCTATCTGCTTCGTCGCCAAGAGCTGGGACTACCATGTCGCAGTCGCACTCGGCTGCACCAACGAAGAAAACCTCGAATGCATCGCCGAAAGCGTCAAGGCGGCGGTCGGCGCAGGCAAGGAGGCGATTGTCGATTGCGAGCATTTCTTCGACGGTTTCAAGGCCAATCCAGCCTATGCGCTCGCCTGCGCCAAGACGGCCTATGAGAGTGGCGCGCGCTGGGTCGTGCTCTGCGACACCAATGGCGGCGCGCAGCCGCCGGAGGTGCGCGCCATCGTCGAGGCGGTGATCGCCGCGGGCGTTCCCGGCCGCTGTCTTGGTATTCATGCGCATAACGATACCGGCCAGGCGGTCGCCAATTCGCTCGCTGCCGTCGAAGCAGGCGCCAGGCAGATCCAAGGCACGCTGAACGGTATCGGCGAGCGCTGCGGCAATGCCAATCTGGTGACGTTGATCCCGACTCTCGCGCTGAAGAGTGCCTACAATACACGCTTCGAAACAGCGATCGACGAGGAGCGGCTGCTCAACCTCACCCGGCTCTCGCATGCTTTCGACGAGCTGCTCAACCGCTCGCCGGACCACCAGATGCCTTATGTCGGCGCCTCCGCCTTTGCCACCAAGGCCGGCATCCACGCTTCCGCGCTGATCAAGGACCCGCGCACCTATGAACATGTGCCGCCCGAAAGCGTCGGCAATTTCCGCAAGGTCATGGTTTCAGACCAGGGCGGCAAGGCGAATTTCATCAATGCGCTGAAGCGGCGCGGCATCATCGTCGCCAAGGACGATCCGAAGCTCGATCTGTTGATCTCGATCGTCAAGGAACGTGAATCGATCGGATATGCCTATGAGGGAGCGGATGCGAGCTTCGAGCTCTTGGCGCGCCGCACGCTCGGCACGATCCCCGAATTCTTCACCATCGAAGGCTTCCGCGTCATGATCGAGCGCCGCTTCGACAGTCTCGGCCGTGTGAAGATCGTCTCCGAGGCGGTGGTCAAGATCACCATCGACGGCCAGACGCTGATGTCGGTTGCCGATGCCGAAGGCCCGGTCAACGCGCTCGACCTCGCGCTGCGCAAGGATTTCGGCAAGTACCAGCATGAAATCGACGATCTGGTGCTCGCCGATTTCAAGGTGCGTATCCTCAATGGCGGCACGGAGGCCATCACCCGCGTGCTGATCGAATCTACCGACAGCGATGGTGTGCGCTGGTGGACGGTCGGCGTTTCCGAGAACATCATCGACGCCTCGTTCCAGGCGCTGATGGATTCGGTCATCTACAAGCTGATGAAGAACCGGCAGCTGGCGGGCAAGATCGCGGCGGAATAAGTCTGTTCCGCCGGTTCCGCGTGGGAGGGTGATGCCGACCTTTGCCGCCATCGCCTCGTTCCGCTTCAGATCCTCTTACCCTTCATTCAACGAAATGAATTGGCCTATTCACGGCGCTTAAGCTAGGCCGGATCAGAAGAAGAACAAAGATGGAAACACTCGATGTCGACCGATGCATCCGTTCCGTTGGCTAAGAACGAAGACAGTCCGCGCGGTTTCGCCTTCGCGCTCACGGCCTATCTGCTCTGGGGCTTCCTGCCGATCTACATGAAGGCGCTGGCGCATATTTCGCCGGCCGAGGTGATTGCGCACCGCATCGTCTGGTCGCTGCCGCTGGCTGGCATCGTGCTGATCGTGCTCGGACGCACTGGGGATATCCGCACAGCACTCCGCTCGCCGCGCATGCTGGCGATGGCGGCGCTGACGGCATCGCTGATCACCGTCAATTGGGGCACATACGTCTGGGCGATCGGCGCCGGCCATTCGCTCGATGCGGCACTCGGCTATTTCATCAATCCGCTGTTCAGCATCTTCCTGGGATCGGTTCTCCTCAAGGAGAAGCTGCAGTCGCTGCAAATCGCGGCGATCGCGCTTGCAGCGCTCGCCGTCGTCGTTCTCGCATTCGATAGCGGCGGCATTCCGTGGGTGGCGCTGACGCTGGCGATCTCCTGGGGTTTCTACGCCCTGTTCCGCAAGACGCTGCCGCTCGGGCCGAACCAGGGGTTCTTCCTCGAAGTGCTGCTCCTCAGCGGACCGGCCCTCCTCTACATCCTTTATCTCGAATTCGGCAGCGGCCAAGGCCATCTCTATCGCACCGGCTTTGCCGACACGGCCTTGCTGCTCGGCTGCGGCCTCATCACCGCCGTGCCGCTGATGATCTACGCAAACGGCGCCAAGCTTCTGAAGCTCTCGACGATCGGTATCATGCAGTATATCGCGCCGACGATGATCTTCCTGATCGCCGTCTTCGCCTTCCACGAGCCACTCGGCACAGCGCGCATGATCGCCTTCCCGCTGATCTGGGCGGGGCTGTTCCTCTATAGCTGGTCGATGCTGCGGACAAGCCGCGGGCGCTGAAGCCGCGGGTCGTCACCAGCCCGCCTACATCTTCGAAATCACCTCGTCCTCGCCGTCACGATCGGCAGCAAGCTGGGCGGCCTGGGCCATGATTGCCGGAATGATGCCGGAGACCTCGTCGACGATTAGCGGCTGCACCCGGTGGGCGGTGTGCAGGAAGCCTTCATCGGTCATATGGCGCATCAGTTCCATCATCGGATCCCAGAAGCCGTTGATGTTGGCAAAAACCATCGGCTTCTCGTGGCGGCCGAGCTGCGCCCAGGTCATGATCTCAACGATCTCCTCCAGCGTGCCGATGCCGCCGGGTAGTGCTACGAAGGCATCGGAGCGCTCGAACATCGTGTGTTTGCGCGCGTGCATGTCAGGGGTTACAATAAGTTCGTTCAGCTGACCGAGCGAGTGGCGAGTCGCTTCCATGTCGATCAGGAACTCGGGAATGATGCCTGTGACCTGACCGCCGCCTGAAAGCGTCCCGCTGGCAACCGCGCCCATGATGCCTTTGGTTCCCCCGCCATAGACGAGGCGCAGGCCGTATTCGGCGATCTCTCTTCCGAGAGCACGCCCGGCCGCCATGTGAGAGGGATCGCGTCCCGGCCTGGAGCCGCAGTAAACGCAGATGGATCGAATCGATACAGATTGTTCGGTCATGAGGGCAAAACAACTATTCCATTTCAATGCAGTCAAGAAAATTGAGTGAAAAGCAGCGTGCCTAGCTTGCCTAATTGCTTTGAATGCTTGTGGAAAGCAACGGGAATCGCTAGCAATTTTGGTTACTACGGCAAATTGCCGCCTTGGGAGACATAATGATGAAGAACCGTGCCGGCTTGCTGGCCCTTGCAGTCCTCGTAATCGCAATCTTACTGATGGTGTTTTTCGTCATGCCGCGCATCGGCGGGGATGCAGCCAAAGTCGGCGACGCCATCAACCAGGCGAGCACGGACCTCAAGAACACGGTTAACGAGTCGGCAAAGACATCGCGCTCCGCTGTAGCCGACTCGGCTGCGGTTGCCGATCAGGTGAGCCGCCTCACCGCCAGTGCGGGCACTTCACTCAGCGAACTCAGGACACTGTTTGCCGACGGCAAGGGGCCCACTGCGGACGTGCTCACCGCCTCCAAGACCAAGGCAGTGGGCGCGTTGAAGACGCTAGCCGATTTCATAATCCCCGAAGGGCTCGATCCCACGACCCAGACCCTTGCCGCGAAGGCCAAGGACGGCGCGACCAAGGCGCTTGCCATCGTGCAGTCGCTGCCTGAGAATGTCGCCGATGCGCTTGCCGCGATCGCCAAGGCCGAGGCCGCGCTGGCCGGCGCGCCCGAACCTGCCGCAGCGGCTGCGGCAGCGAAGGATGCCGGCCCGAAGCTTCCGGCCTTCGACGTGCTACGCGTCGAGCCCGACGGCTCGACCGTGATTGCCGGCTCGGCCGAACCGAACGGCAAGCTCGAGGTGCTCGACGGCGAAAAGGTGGTGACCACGGCCAATGTCGATGCGAGCGGCGATTTCGCTGCCGTGCTTGACGATCCGCTTCCGGCGGGCGACCACCAGCTTGTGCTCAAGTTCACCGGCAAAGACGGCAAGAGCACGCTTTCCGAAGAGGTCGCGACCATTTCCGTGCCGAAGGACGGCAATGGCGCCAACCTGCTTGCCATGGTTTCCAAACCCGGCGCGGCGAGCCGCATCATCACCGCGCCGAAGGGCGGAACCGAAGTCGCCGACGCCTCCAATCCGGCGTCGCCGCCTGCGGACAAGCCGGCAACGAGGGAAACCTCGGCTGCGCCTGCACCGACCGGCGAACTGGCACTGCAGACGCCGGGCCTGCCCGATGCCTCCTCGGGCAACGCCCAGCCCACCATTCCCGGCACGGCCGCACCCGACAAGACAGTCGCGCCCGATGTGATGGTCAATGCCGTCGAGATCGAAGGCAACAAGATCTTCATTGCCGGAACGACACGCTCCAACGCTAAGGTTATCGGTTATGCCGACGACAGCCTCGTCGGCCAGGACACGGCCGGCTCCGACGGCCATTTCGTCATCGACGGCGTCGTGGCGCTCTCGGTCGGCGACCACAAGATTCGCGTCGATGTCGTCGATCCCGCCGGCAAGGTGATCGTGCGCGCTTCGGTGAACTTCAACCGCCCGGCGGGCGATCAGATAAGGGTTGCCGCGCAATCCGTTCCAGCCGAGGCAAGCAGCGGCTCTTCGCTCGTGCCGCTTGACGAAGGCGAGCTCGGCAAACGCAAGGCCGAGGCCGGCAAGGCCTTCGGTCTGCTGAAGGGGCTGTTTGCCGACGGCAAGCAACCCGGCGCCGAACAGCTTGCGGCAGCACGCTCGGCAACGGAATTCGCGCTACGCTCGGTCGCGGACTTCCGCCCGGCGGTCGATGCCTCCGACGCCTTCAAGCAAGCCTCCGGCTCGGCCTCGCAGACCGCCGCCAAAGCGCTGAAACTGATACAGGGTCTGCCCAGGGATGAGAAATCGGTCGGCGCTTCGCTCGACCAGCTCGGCGCAATCATCGCCGAACTCACCGCGACACCTGCGCCGGCGGCACCGGCTGCAAATGAGGCGGCCAGCAACGAGCCGAAGACGATCGAGCAAGCGCCGCTGACGGCAAACAACGCGGCGGTCATCATTCGCCGCGGCGACACCCTGTGGCAGATTTCGCGCCGCACCTATGGCCTCGGCGTTCGCTATACGACGATCTACATCGCCAACGAGGACAAGATCGTCGATCCGGATCGCATCCGCCCCGGCCAGATCTTCGGCCTGCCGAAGGATGCATTGCCGAACGCCGAAGAGCTGCACCGCAAGCGCCTTTCCGGCCAGCACCTCTAGGCTTCAAAAACAGCATGACGGGGCCGGGCGGCATAACCGCCCGGCTTCTCTTTTCCTCAACCCCGCAACTGTTGTATTCGTCGATCCGGCACCCTATCTGGCGATGGCGCCTGCGGGTTGCGGGAAGCGCTTTCGGGCACGCTCCGGGCTCGTGCTTTTGACGGCATAGAAGCGCCGCAACCGCGGCAAATTTCATCCGGGCTGGAGACACCCATGGCAAACGGCAAGACAGTCTCTGAATCCCACCTGCTGCGGACGCTTCTCAACCTCTGGCCCTATATGTGGCCGGCTGGTCGGGCAGATCTCAAGATGCGCGTCGTCTGGGCCTCGGTCTACCTGTTGATCTCGAAGTTCGTGCTGCTGCTCGTCCCCTATTTCTTCAAATGGTCGACCGATGCGCTGAACGGCAGGATGGATCTCGCCGGCACCGTGCCGCCGCTCCTTGCCGGTGCCATCGCGCTTGTCATCGCCTATAACGTCACCCGGCTGATCCAGCTCGGCCTCAACCAGCTGCGCGACGCGCTTTTTGCCAGCGTCGGGCAGCATGCGGTGCGCCAGCTCGCCTTCAAGACCTTCGTGCACATGCATGAACTGTCGCTGCGCTTCCATCTGGAGCGCAAGACCGGCGGGCTTTCGCGCATCATTGAGCGCGGCACCAAGGGCATCGAGACGATCGTGCGCTTCACGATCCTCAATACGGTCCCGACAGTCATCGAATTCTTGCTGACGGCAGTGATTTTCTGGTGGGGCTATGGCTTCTCCTATCTCGCCGTCACCGCCTTCACGGTCTGGGCCTATATCTGGTTCACGATCCGCGCGTCCGACTGGCGCATTGCCATCCGCCGGTCGATGAACGACAGCGATACCGACGCCAACACCAAGGCGATCGACTCCCTCCTCAATTTCGAGACCGTCAAATATTTCGGCAATGAGGAGATGGAGGCCAAGCGTTTCGACAAATCGATGGAACGCTACGAGAAGGCGGCGACCGAGGTCTGGACCTCGCTCGGCTGGCTGAACTTCGGCCAGGGCGTCATCTTCGGCATCGGCACGACCATCATGCTGGTGCTGTCGGCGATGGCCGTTCAGCGTGGCGAGCAGACGGTCGGCGATTTCGTCTTCGTCAATTCGATGCTGCTGCAGCTTTCCGTGCCGCTCAATTTCATCGGTTTCGTCTATCGCGAAATCCGCCAGGGGCTGACCGACATCGAGCAAATGTTCGACCTTCTGGAAGTGAAGGCCGAGGTCAAGGACGCGCCTGACGCGGCCGAGCTTCGGATCGGCCAGGGCGCGATCTCCTTCAAGGACGTGCACTTCTCCTATGATCCAGCCCGTCCGATTCTGAAGGGCATCTCCTTCGAGGTGCCGGCCGGCAAGACGGTCGCCGTCGTCGGCCCGTCAGGTGCCGGCAAATCGACGCTGTCGCGCCTGCTCTATCGTTTCTACGATATCCAGAGCGGCGCAATCACCGTCGACGGCCAGGATATCCGCACAGTGACACAGAAGAGCCTGCGGACAGCCATCGGCATGGTGCCGCAGGACACCGTGCTCTTCAACGACACGGTCGCCTATAACATCCGCTACGGCCGCACATCGGCGAGTGACGGCGAAGTCTTTGCGGCCGCCGAAGTGGCGCAGATCGCGCATTTCATCGAGATGCTGCCCGAAGGTTTCGAGACCAAGGTCGGTGAACGCGGGCTGAAGCTTTCGGGCGGCGAGAAGCAGCGCGTGGCGATCGCCCGCACCATCCTTAAGGCACCGCCGATCCTGATCCTCGACGAAGCGACATCGGCACTCGACACGACGACGGAACGGGAAATCCAGACAGCACTCGACGTGGTTTCGAAGAACCGCACGACGCTTGTTATCGCCCACCGGCTTTCGACGGTCATCAGCGCCGATGAGATCATCGTGCTGAAAAGCGGCGAGATCGCCGAGCGCGGAACACATGCCGTCCTTCTCGAAAAGAGCGGCCTCTATGCCTCGATGTGGAACCGCCAGCGCGAGGCGACGCAAGCCGAGGAGCACCTGAAGCAGGTGCGCGAAAGCGACGATATGGGCGTGATTACGCGGCTTGCCCCGGCAAGCTGAGTGGGCAGCGCCGGCTTTTATTGTTCAGAACCCCGGCGCGGGAACCAGGGCCAGGGCGACAGCATTGCCCCGGAGACGGTTTTTCGCTAACCAGCAAAAAACGACAACGCAAGGAGACCGGCAGCCATGAGCCTGTTCAACACGGTTCGCAACACGATCGTCCCCGTGCATAAGGAGGGTTATCCCTTCGTCGCCGCCTTCTTCGTCGCATCGCTGGTCTTGGGCTGGATCTTCAAGCCGCTCTTCTGGGTCGGCATGATCTTCACGCTCTGGTGCGCCTATTTCTTCCGTGATCCGGAGCGCGTGACCCCGCAGGACGACGATCTGGTGATCTCTCCTGCCGACGGCAAGGTCTCGGCGATCCAGATGGTCACCCCGCCGGCCGAGCTCAACCTCGGTTCCGAGCCGATGCTGCGCATCTCGGTCTTCATGAACGTCTTCAATTGCCATGTGAACCGGGCGCCGATGCGTGGGCGCATCGTCAGCATCAATTACCGCTCCGGCAGCTTCGTCAATGCCGAACTCGACAAGGCAAGCGAGGACAATGAGCGCAACGGGCTGGTGATCGAAACCCGCCATGGACAGATCGGCGTCGTCCAGATTGCCGGCCTCGTCGCGCGGCGTATCCTCTGCTGGGCCAATGCCAATGAACCGTTGGATGCCGGCGAGCGCTTCGGGCTGATCCGTTTCGGTTCGCGGCTCGACGTATTCCTGCCGGCAGGTGCCGCGCCGCGCGTCGCGCTCGGCCAGACGGCGGTTGCCGGAGAAACTGTTATCGCCGAATTCGCCTCGGCCAAGGGTCCCGTCATCAGCCGCCGCAGCTAGGAACGCCGATATGGAAACGCCCTTTCCACCCTTCGAGCCCAATGGACCTGATGATTCCGCCCGCGGCCCGCGTTTGCGCGAAATCCCGCTCCGGCTCGTCTTTCCGAACCTGATCACCATTCTGGCGATCTGTGCGGGGCTGACCGGCATCCGGCTCGCTTTCGAGAATCGCTACGAGCTCGCTGTCGCCATGGTGCTGCTCGCCGCCTTCCTCGACGGCATCGACGGGCGCGTGGCGCGGCTGATGAAGGCGACCTCCAAGTTCGGCGCACAGATGGATTCGCTTGCCGACATCGTCAATTTCGGCGTGGCACCCGCCCTCGTCGTGTACGTCTTCGCGCTCGACCAGGCGCGCTCGCTCGGCTGGATCGCCGCGCTGATCTATGCGATCGCCGCCGGGCTTCGCCTTGCCCGCTTCAACGTCATGGCCGAACGCGAGAACAAGGCGAGCTGGCAGTCGGAATATTTCGTCGGCGTGCCGGCGCCGGCCGGCGCCATGCTGGTGCTCTTGCCCGTCTATCTCGGCTTCCTCGGGCTTGAGACCGACCGCACCTTCGCCTTCATCTCGTCGATCTACACCGTCGCCATCGCCTTCCTGCTGATCAGCCGGTTGCCGGTCTGGTCGGGCAAATCGGAAGGCAATCGGCTGCGGCGCGATCTCGTGCTGCCGATGATGCTCGGCGTCGTGCTCTATGTGGCTCTGCTGATGAGCTACACCTGGGAAGTGATGGTCTTTACCGTCGCCGCCTACCTCATATCGCTTCCCTTCGGCGCACGGAAATGGCGTCGAAAATACGGGACGCTGACGATCGAGGAACCCGGCGTCGGCGACGACGATATCGGCCGGCATATCTAGAGCCCTTCCCCCGGGAAGGCGCTGTCTTAACTTCTTCAGTAAGTATTAACCAACGTAGGCTTCAGTTAAGCCTCGCGAATTATGGTGCGCGTTTACAAATCCTGATGGGACGCGTCTCTGTTTTGTCGCTATCTGCGACGAAACAACAAATTATAAAATACCCAGGGAAGAACCACGTAAGGAGAGTATCGTGACCTCGAAGAAGAGCAGTGCCGGTGAACAGCAGGTGGCCAAGCCTGATCTCGCCGCCAACTACCGCCCAGTCGGTTTGAAGGCCGTTGCCGCGGCGTCGTTGATGGCGAAGAACAAGCCGGGAAGCGTCAAGAAGTCCGCTTGAAGCGTTGCGCGTCAAGCCGGAATCACGTGCCCTTCGGATCCGGCTCCATGCATCTCGTCATCCCAAACAAAAGTGCTTTTGGGTGACATGCGTTAGGCACAGCTGACGAAGAAATAAGGGGACTTATCGCCGAAAGCCTCATGGCGATGCCGATCATGCCGTCCCAACCCGCCACGCGGCAGGTCTGGCGAAGAGTGATCCAGAGCCCGATCCCCAACTTACCCTCGAAGAACATTACGAACGAAGCGATTACGGCGCCGAGTGAAAAGCGGCGGATACAGTTTCAGAAGAAGCTGAGCTGGCCGTCATCCGGCCTTTGCTTTTCAGGCGCCTTTGGCGGCTTTTCGATGACGACCGGTTCCTGCAGGTCAGGTCCCATATTGGCGACCTTGTTGACATTGTCGGAGACCGGTATCGCCTCGAAGAAATCCTCCTGGACGGGCTGCATCAGGTCGACCACCTCGCGGGGCTCCTGCGTCTTGCAATCGAGCCAGCGCGTGAAATCCTCCGGTTTGATGACGACGGGCATGCGATCGTGGATCGCTGAAATGCCGGAATTGGCCGCGGTCGTCAGGATCGCGCCGGTATCGACCTCGGAACCGTCGGCCGAGGACCATGTCTCCATCAGCCCGGCAAAGGCGATAACCCCGCCCCGGCGCGGCCTGATCCAGTAGGCCTGCGGCCGCTCGCCGCTTTCCTTTGACGGACGATGCCATTCATAAAAGCCGGAGGCCGGAATCAGCACACGGCGATGGCGCATGGCCGCGCGGAAGGAGGCCTTGCCGATCGCGGTCTCGGCGCGGGCGTTGATCAGCAGCGGGAACTCCTTCGGGTCCTTGACCCAGGCCGGCGTCAACCCCCAGCGCACGAGCACGGCGCGACGGTCGGCCAAGTTGCTGCCCCGCTCCCTGCCCTCACCTGAAATGACGACGAGGATCGGCTGCGTCGGCGCGATGTTGTAGCGCGCCGGAAAGTCGTCGAGATCGAGCCCGGAGAAGACCTCGCTCACGTCGGCGCTGGAGCTTGTCAGAGCGAAACGTCCACACATCGGCCTGTCTTTGCATCAGGCTTACCTCCGGTCAAGACACCTTAGCCTCTCGGTCCAAAGAGGATGACGCTGGCGCCGGCAAGGCAGATCAGCGCGCCGCCGACATCGTAACGGTCGGGCACGCGAGCTTCGACCAGCCAGAGCCAAAGCAGCGAGGCGAGGATGTAGATGCCGCCATAGGCGGCGTAAGTGCGACCGGCGGCCTCGCTCGGCACCAGCGTCAGAAGCCAGGCAAAAAGCGCGAGCGACACCATGCCCGGCGCCAGCCACCCGATCGGCTTTTCAAGCTTCAGCCATGCCCAGAAGGCGAAGCAGCCGGCAATCTCGAAAACGGCGGCGAAGGCGTAGATGAGGTAGGTCACGGAAGCACCTTTCGAATCCCGCCATAACTATCCTCACGAAAACTGGGTAAGCCAAGCCGCCGCGGCATGCAAATATCGGCTCATCGGATAGGATGGGCGGCGATCAAAGCAAGAGCAACGTCATGACCTTCACCGCCAAAGCCGCCTCCTCCGCCATTCTCGAACGCGACGGACGATTCCTTCTGGTGTTGCGGCGCAATCCGCCTTCCGCCGAGATGTATGCCTTTCCCGGCGGGCGCGCCGAGCCTGGCGAAACGCCGGAGCAGACGGCGCTGCGGGAATTCCACGAGGAAACCGGTATCTCGGTGCGCAATCCGCGACTGTTTTCGACATATGACCTGAAGACCCACGCCGCCGACGGCAGCGTCAGCAGCCATTTCCTGCTGTCGGTCTTTCGCGTCGATGCGGATAGGGATGTAGTCGCGCAAGCTGCCGACGATGCCGCCGCCCTCGGCTGGTACACTGTGGAGGAAATCCGACGGCTGCCGGTGCCGCAGAGCGTGCTCGAATGCGCGGAGCGACTGGCGAACGGCGAATAGAAGTGGAAATTTAAAAGGGCGCCTTGTTGCCGTCATGCTCAACGTATCAACTAGGAGGCATGATTCCCGTTCGGCGCGTTTTCCTGTCCCTGCTCGTCCTGGCCGGCCCTACGCTGGCTCAAGGCAAGAATGCGCCGCCCGCGCTGGTAGAGGAAACTGCGCCGCCTCCCGCCGTGATCGTGCCTTATGACGACAAGCTGGCGCGGTTTGCCGAGGTGCTGGGCTCGGTTCATTATCTGAGGACGCTCTGCAAGGCGCCTGATGGTGACGAGTGGCGAAAAGGCATGCAGCAACTGCTCGATTCGGAGACTAACAACGAGCCACAGCGCAAGGAAAAGCTCACTGCAGCCTTCAATCGTGGCTATCGCGCCTTTGCTTCGGTCTATACGGATTGCACCGCAGCGGCCATCGTGGCAGAAGAGCGCTACCGTAACGAAGGTGCAACACTCGCCACAGAAATTACCTCGCGCTTTGGAAATTGACGTTTAATTAACCTGTTTTCGCATGCGGACGTGTCGTTTTGGGAAAAGGCTGTTAGTGTTGTTAACGGTGCAGTAAGACATGAGAAGTTCTGAGGAAAAACCAATGGAAGCAAGCCTCAACGACATCGACGACATGATCGTCCACGAAAAGATGCAGGCGGCTCTGGAGTACCAGAACGAGGCTTGGGCCGACGGAATGGCCGACGGAATCGAGCCTGAAATCATCGCTGATGCCGCCATTGCGCATGCGCTGCGCGAGACAATCAGATTGCATGGGGAAAACAGCGCCGAAGCCCTGCTTGATTCGCTGCGCGACCGCATGCTTGCCGGCGAATTCTCCGCCAACCGCACCCTGCAATAACCGATATCAGAGAGTTTGATGCGCACCGGTAAAGAGAAAGTTTCGCGAATTCCGCTCGCGCCGGTGCTGCTTGCGTTCAGCCTCGCCGCTGGCAATGTTTTCCTGGCGCCGGCAGCCTACGCGCTTTCCGAACTGCACAAGATCCCCGGCCAGGCCAACGACGCCCCCGCAGCTCCGGGAAGCGCTCAAGGGCAGAGCCAGCCGCAGGGCGGCGCAACACCCAACGTTCCCATGGCCGATCCGCTGGTCAAGAGCCAGAACAACCAGAGCGTCGACAAGACACCGGGTGCTGAGGAGAATAATTTTAAGCCCGTCGAGGTCATCTACGACATCAGCAAGGCGCCCGAACCGGTTCGCAAGATGCGCGAGCAGATCGTCGAAGCGGCCGCCTCCGGCGATCTCGAAAGGCTGCGGCCGCTGATGGGCACCGGCACTGACCAGACGCAGGTGACCGTGGGCGAGCCGACCGACGATCCGATCGGCACGCTCAAGGATCTCTCCGGCGATCCCGATGGAGACGAGATTCTCGCCATCATGCTCGACATCGTCTCGACCGGCTTCGTGCATGTCGGCCAGGGCACAGCAGACGACATGTATGTCTGGCCCTATTTTGCCGAGAAGGATCTGAAATCGCTGACGCCGCCCGAACGTGTCGAGCTGCTGCGCATCGTCACCGCCGGCGATCTCTCCGACATGCAGGAATTCGGCGGATATAATTTCTACCGCCTCGGCATCACGCCCGACGGCAAATGGAAGTTCTTCACCGCCGGCGACTGACGCCTATCTCGCTTGCGCCTTTTGCCTGCTGCGTGGCGCTTGCGATCCATCTTGCAAAGACATACCTCTGAGCGATAACCAACGCGACAGGTTCCGCCATGCCAGACGTATTCCTGAAAGACCGCTCATTACTCATTGTCAGCGGTGCGGAAGCTCAATCCTTCCTGCAGAACCTGATCACCACCGATATAGTTTCGCTTGAGCCCGGCGTGGCACGGCCCGGAGCACTGCTGACGCCGCAAGGCAAGATCCTGTTCGACTTCATGATCTGGCAGGACGGCGACGGCTACACGATCGAAACGGATGCCGGTCAGCGCGACGGCCTGCTAAAGAGGCTGACGATGTACAAACTGCGTGCCGCCGTTATCGTTGCGCCGCTTGCCGAAGAGGGTATGACCGTTTCCTGGGGCAATGAGGTCGGTGGTGCCCAAGATGCCGCGGGCAACCAAGGTGTCCGGGACAGTCGCTTCGCCAAGGCGGGCGTTACGCTGACCCGTCGGGCGGGAAGACACGGCGACGACGCGGAGATGCTTTACGATGCGCTGCGCATCAGCCTCGGCATCGTGACATCGGGACCGGATTTTGCCCTGCAGGACGCCTTTCCGCATGACGTGCTGATGGACCTGAACGGCGGGCTCTCCTTCAGGAAGGGTTGCTATGTCGGCCAGGAGGTCGTCTCGCGGATGCAGCACCGAGGCACCGCACGCCGGCGCGTCGTCACTGTATCCTGCGCAACGGCCCTGCCGGCGACGGGAACTGAGATCACGGCCGCAGGCAAACCTGTGGGAACGCTCGGTTCGGTCGAAGGCGGCAGCGGACTGGCGATCGTGCGCATCGACCGCGCCGGCGCGGCGATGGCGGCCGGTACGCCTTTGCTGGCCGGCGAAACACCCGTTTCGCTTGTCCTGCCGGGATGGTCCGGCCTTGTCTTTCCCACCAGCGCCGACGAGGCCAGCGCGTGACACCGGCGAAAGCACCGCGTGCCTGGCAACGCATGCTGTCCGGGCGCAGGCTCGACCTCCTCGACCCATCGCCGCTCGATGTCGAACTCGCCGACATCGCCCATGGGCTTGCGCGCGTTGCCCGCTGGAACGGCCAGACCTCAGGCGATCATGCTTTTTCGGTGGCGCAGCACAGTCTCGTCGTCGAGGATATTTTCCGCCGCTTCAACGGCCCCCGGCCGGAGGAATGCCTGATGGCGCTGCTGCACGACGCGCCTGAATATGTGATCGGCGATATGATTTCGCCGTTCAAATCGGTGGTCGGCGGCGGCTACAAGACGGTGGAAACGCGGCTGGAAGCCGCCGTGCACCTGCGCTTCGGCCTGCCGCCGCATCCCTCACGCGACCTCAAGGAGCGGATCAAGAAGGCCGACACGATCGCCGCCTATTTCGAGGCCACCGTCCTCGCCGGCTTCACGCCCGCCGAAGCGCAGAAATTCTTCGGCCAGCCGCGCGGCATCAACAAGGATATGCTGATGATCCAGCCCCTGCCCGCCGTGGAAGCGCAGCGGCTGTTTTGCGAACGCTTCGCGGCGATCGAGGCCGAGCGGAGGATGGAATCGTGACCTTCATCGTCGTCTCACCGCTGTCTCGCATTGCCGAAATGGCGGTGCGCCACAGGGCGCGCGACATGATCAGCCTGATCGCCAAAGAGCAGGCCTTCCACCGGCCGGGCGTGATCGCGGCCGATCGTCATCTGACGTTGGCAATGAACGATATCGCCTTCAAGGGCACCGGCGGCCTCGTGGCGCCTGATGAGACGCATGTGCGCGGGATTATCGACTTTGCCGCGTCGTGGCGGCAGGACACGCCGCTGCTCATCCATTGCTGGATGGGCGTGTCGCGGTCGCCGGCAGCGGCCCTGATCGCAGCACTTTCGCTCGCACCGGATCAGAGCGAGGAAGCACTGGCGCAACGGCTGAGAGCCGCCTCGCCTTTCGCGACGCCGAATGCTCGCCTCATCGAGATCGGCGATGCCCTGCTCGGCCGCAGCGGCCGGCTGGTTGCGGCTGTGCGGGCGATCGGGCGCGGTGCGGACGCCGATGGCAACGCACCTTTCGTGCTGGCGATTCGGGATGTTGCGCACGGCTGACACCGCTGCCATCCGTTCCATCTGGCCCTCGACGCAGAAACAAGCGGTCCATGGAAGGAGGCAACCAATCCTCCTCACCACGCGCACTGCGGCGGCAAATCAAATCAGACGGCGCGCCGGCAGCGAGACTGCTGGATTATTGAATGACGCCGCAGGCAAGTCTTTCACCGGCATCACCTGACGGCTGGCTGCGGTAATCATCCGAATTGGCGTGCACCATCAAAGCGCGGCCACGGATGCCGTCGGCCTTGCCGTCGAGCGTCACCATAGTATCGAAGATCTGCGCCCTCAGCATGCCGTCCTGTCCGACATATTGGTTGGGCATGTCGCCGGGGTGCGGACCCTTGGCGGCAAGAATGCCATGCTCCGCCTTTTCGGGATTGAAATGACCGCCGGCCGATTCATGATGGGTCGCCGCGTCGCAGCGGCCGGTCTCATGAACATGGAAGGCCACCCATTTGTTCGCCGGTAGCCCCGATATCTCGACTTCGATCAGGACGCCGCCATTGGCAGCAGCCGTCAACTGTGCGCGGCCGTCTTCCTTGCCGTCCTTGTCGACGAAATTAGCGATCGCCGTCTGCTTGTCCTGGGCGCCCGCTGGAAATGCGACTGCAAGCAGGCTCAGCGCGGCGACAGTGCACATGGCTTTCATGGAGATCTCCTTCCGTCCGGTTGTCCTCTTGAACGTGCCAGCCCGGGAGGTGTTCCTGCTATCGAACGTCGCAGGACGCTCTGGGAGCGTAGCCCTTGCGAAGATCATTCTGTTTTCAAGGTTATGCGCAGCGGTATCGAACAAGAAAAGCCGGCCAGACGGCCGGCTTGCAGAGCACCTCAATCGAAACGCCGCTCAGGCGACGGCGTCGAAATCGAACTGGCCGTAGGTATTGCGGTAAAGATCGTCCGACTGATCGCCTGATGTGGGCGCGGTCTGCTGCAATGGATAGGGAACGGCGATGCTGTTGGCCGTGCCGCCGTTACGCGTATCCATCATCAGCGCAACAAGGCTGCCGGAGAATTTCGGCTGCGTCACATCCCTGGTCTTGTCGTCAGCCAACAGTTCCTTGATGATGCCAGGCCTCTCGTCGGCAGCGCGCTCGCCGCGGCTGAGCACGCCATCGCCATTGGCGTCGAGCCGCGATAGCGTCGCCAGATACGCGTATGAAGTGTCCGAAACGGATGTAGTGCGGGTCATACAAACCTCCAGCCACCGCCCTTTGCCGGTGGTGTTTGTACGCAATACGAAGGTGATAAAATCAGGTGTTGAATCGCTGGTTAAACTGATTTGCGCAGTGCGTCAATAAACTGTTAACTTCCCATTAACGATGATTGACAAAGCGTAACCGAACGCCGCTGACCCAGTCTTCCACCTGCGGCAGCCGAGTTCATCAACCGGCATGTCAGCGCTTTTACATATATAAAACAAACGTCTAACGACGTTTCGCGGCCGCTGCGCTGCAACCGAATATTAATACGGCCCATACAAGATGGGCTCTACAATTTACCACCAGACAGTTCAGCCTGTAAAAAAGCAATTTCTACATTCATTTTGGAAAGGTTTTTCCATGTCAGTCACGATGAGGCACGTCCATCAACCGAAGACGCCTTCTGCCGTCGCGGCCATCCTTGAAGACGCACCCGCATGAAAGCCGAAGTCCTCTTCTGGCAGCAATGCAACCAGGCGGTCACGGACGATGGATCGATCGACGCAGAACGTCTCATGGAACTCGTGATCGCGACCTATCGCGGCCACGAAAGGGACTACGCCGAAATCGAGAGAAGCGCGGAAACACTGCTGAGGGAAAATCATGCGTTGAGAGGCAATGTTTCCGCCATCACGCAGACATTCGACGAACAGAAGAAACTCTTCGAGATCGTTCTCAACAATCTGCCCCTCGGCCTCAGCGTCTTCGACGCCGACCAGCGGCTGAGCCTATCCAACCCCCGCTTCCCTCAGCTCTTCGGCCTGAGCCGGGAAGATGTCGCCCCGGGCACGACGATCGCCGATCTCATCGGCAAAATACGCGGCACGGAGAGCGTTGGCGCAAAACGCCGCCGGCGGAGCAGGAAACCTTCCCCGGCAACTGCAAAAAGCGGCAGTCTTCGCCGGCGCGAATGGTTGATGGAGGATGGCCGCATCATCCAGAGCATGGTGACGATCCTTTCCGACGGCAGCAATATCGCCATCCACGCCGATATTACCGAGGATCGAAAAGCGGCCGAGCGCATCACCTATCTCGCCCACCACGACCCGCTGACCGGCCTTCCGAACCGCATCCATTTTCGTGAGCAGGTCGATGCGGCACTCGCCGAGCGGAAACCGGATGAGCCGGTCGCCCTCGTGCACCTCAATCTCGATCGGTTCAAATCGATCAACAACACCATGGGCGTTTCGGTCGGCGACAAGATCCTGCAGCAGGTCGCCGAACGCATCCGGGCCTCGGCCGGCGCGGAAAGCACCCTAGCACGCCTCGGTTCGGACGAATTCGCCATTCTGCAGACGTGCGGGCAGCAGCCATGGAGCGTGACCGCGCTGGCCGACCGGATCCGCCGCGAGCTTTCCGAGCCATTCCTCCATGGCGACAAACAGGTGGAACTCGGCGTCTCCATGGGTATCGCAATCGCCCCTGACGATGGCGAGGAAACCGATATCCTGCTGAAGAATGCCGCCGTGGCGCTGTCGCACGCCAAGGCGGACGGACGCAAGCGCGAGCGCTTCTTCACCAGTGAGATGGAAGCGCAGATGCAACTTCGCCACGCGCTGGAGGCAGATCTTCGAGCCGCCGTGGAGAATGAGGAATTCGAGCTGCATTACCAGCCGCTCTACGACCTTTCGCTGCAGCGCATCTGCGGCTTCGAAGCCCTGATCCGCTGGAATCACCCGATTCGCGGTCGTGTCCCGCCGATGGAGTTCATTCCGCTTGCGGAAGAGGTCGGCCTCATCGTCGATATTGGCCGCTGGGTTTTGCACCGCGCCTGCAACGATGCAGCGCAATGGCCGGAGAGCATCAAGGTCGCCGTCAACGTTTCGGCGATCCAGTTCAGCGGCAGCGACCTGACGCAGGATGTCAGCGAGGCGCTTGCCGCCGCCTCGCTGACGCCCTCGCGGCTTGAGCTCGAAATCACCGAGAGCGTGCTCATGGAAAATCTCGGCGAGGTGCTGCCGATCCTGCATGCGCTGAAGGAGCGTGGCATCCGCATCTCGATGGATGATTTCGGGACTGGCTATTCCTCCCTGAGCTACCTTTCGAGCTTTCCCTTCGACAAGATCAAGATCGACAAATCCTTCGTCAACGACATCGTCGATAACAAGGAGGCGCATGCGATCATGCACGCAATCATCCTGCTCGGCGATGCACTCGGCATGCGCGTCACCGTGGAGGGCGTCGAAACGGCCGCACAGCTGGCGCTGCTCGAACGCGAGGAATGCGACGAAATCCAGGGCTATTACATCAGCCCGCCGCGACCCGCGCGTGACGTGCCCCATCTTCTCTCGCTGCCGCCGAAGAATGGCACGTGACGGCGCCTTCTCAGGACCAGGGCCAAGATCGCGCTTGATTGCGACTCGCGCGGCAAGCCGCTACACAATCGGCTCCCAACAACAGGTGGCGCGATGTTCGAGGCCGAAGCCTTCCTTCCCCATGAAACGCTCGCAGCGGCGCTGATCCCTTATGCGGCCGAAGGCAACGACGGCTCGCACGACCTTGCCCATATCCTGCGTGTCTTCAGGAACGCCATGCGCATCCATGCGGGAGAAGGCGGAGACGGACGGGTTCTTGCCGCTTCCGTCATTCTGCACGACTGTGTCTCCGTCGAGAAGAATTCGCCGTTGCGGGCACAGGCATCGGCGCTGGCGGCGGAGAAGGCATCGGCGATCCTGGCGAAACTCGGCTGGGGCAACGGGGACATCGAAGCCGCGGCCCATGCCATCACGGCGCATAGTTTCTCGGCCGCGGTGGCGCCGCAGACGCTGGAAGCGAAAATCCTGCAGGATGCGGACCGTTTGGACGCTATCGGCATGGTCGGCGTCGCGCGCTGCTTCTATATCGGCGGGCGGCTGGGATCGGGGCTCTACGATCCATTCGATCCGGCAGCGGAGAACCGTTCACTCGACGACAAGCGTTATGCCATTGACCATTTCCAGACGAAGCTGTTCAAACTGGCGGACGGATTCCAGACCGAGACCGGCCGCAGGCTGGCGGCCGCGCGCGACAAGAGCCTGCGCGACTTCCTCTCGGCCTTCATGGATGAAATCTAGGAGAACGGCATGCGTGTCAGCGACCTCTTCATCTACCCGCTCAAGAGCGCCCGCGGCATTGCGCTGCCCGCCGCCGACATCGACGCCTATGGGCTTCCCGGTGATCGGCGGGCGATGATTACCGATGCGCAGGGTCATTTCATCACCCAGCGCGAACTACCGGATCTCGCCCGCATCGAGGTACGGCCGGAGCCGGGCGCCTTCCGGCTGCTGATGCAGGGAAAATCTGACATAGCGGTGCCGCCGCCGGAGCCCGAAACACGCATGGAGGTGACCGTGTGGAAATCGACCGTCAGCGCCGCCGTTGCCGATCCCGAGAGCAACCGGCAGCTTTCCGAATGGCTCGGCCGAGAGGTGCAACTGGTCTTCTTCGACGGGCAAGCACGGCGGATGGCGAATGCCGAATGGGCTGGCGACGGCACGCCCGTTACCTTTACCGACGGCTACCAGATCTTGGTCACCACGACCGGCTCGCTAAAGGCGTTGAACGCAGACCTCGCCGCCCACGGCGAAGGCAGCGTCGGTATGGACCGCTTCCGCCCGAACATCGTCATCGATACCGACGAAGCCTGGCCGGAAGACCAATGGGCGGCAATCGAGATCTCCGGCATCCGCTTCGATCTCGTCAAACCCTGCTCCCGCTGCATCATGACGACGCAGGACCAGTTGACCGGGTCGCGTGACGTGGCAAACCCGATGCCGGCCATGGGCCGCATCCGTATGTCGGCCGACCGGCGCGTGCCCGGCCCGCTCTTCGGCTGGAACGCCACGCCGCGCGGCGGCGGCAGGATCACGATCGGTGACGCCGTCCACGTCGTCGAAGAGAGACCGGAAGGCTGGGCGCTCAAACGTCGCGCCGCGGCCTGAGACCGTCAGACCCCGGCGAGCGCGGCATCGATCCCCGCCATAGCATCGGCTGACAGCGGCCCCTTTTCCAGCGCGCCGACATTTTCCTCCACCTGGGCGACGGTGCGGAAGCCCGGAATGGGAAGGGTGCGCGGCGAGCGCGCCCAGAGCCAGGCAAGCGCTCCTTGGGTCAGCGTGCGGCCGCCCGATGTTAGGAGATCGCGGACAGCATCAAGCCTTGCGGCAAATTCGGGCGCCATGCGCCCGCCCTTGAAATAGACCATCCAGTCGAGCGCCGCGCCCCGGACATCTCTCGCGCCCACCGCCTTGTCGGCGGTGAATTTGCCGGTCAGCAGCCCCATGGCCAGCGGACCGCGATTGATGGAAATCAGGCCTTCCTTCTCGATCAACGCAACCATCTCCGGCACGGCCTCGAAGACGTTCATCGTATGCTGGACCGAGACGTAGCCTTGGCGGCCGGCATGACGGGCGGCACGATCGGGAGAATCCGTGCTCCATCCGAACGCATCGATCTTGCCTTCGGCGCGCAGCGCTTCGAGCGTATCGAAGACGGCATCCGACTGTTCCGCCGGAAAGTCATTGATATGGAATTGCAGGAGATCGAGACGGTCGCGCTTGAGGCGACGCAGCGAGGTCTCGATCGAACGGCGGATGAAGGCGTCGTCGGCGAAAGCGCCGGTCGCCTGCTTCGTCTCCGGATCGGTGGCGAAGCCGAACTTGGTGGCGATGACGATTTCGCCGCGATTGCCGATTGCCCGACCGAGCACTTCTTCCGAATGACCGGCACCATAATTCGAAGCGGTGTCGAAGAAGCGGATGCCGAGTTCGATGGCACGATTGATCGCTTCCACCGATTCATCGTCGTCGACATCGCCCCAGCCGAGCGGCGTGTCGCCGGCGAAGAACGGGCCACCGATCGCCCAGCATCCCATGCCGAGACGCGGAATTTCGCGGCCGTTCCAGAGCGTGATCGTTGTCGATGATGCGGGCTTGGTCAGCATGGGATCCTCCTCGATTGGCAGTCACCAAGACATAGGAAGCGCTTGTGAATGGGTAAACCGCCAAATCCGAAGGATGTTTTGCAGCCGCAAAAAACGAATGTCAGGCGGATATGCCGTTCGGGCTCGAAAGCGTCCGTGAGGCTGGATTAAGCGCCTTGAGCGCCGCCTGAACGAAGCCCTCCCGGGCTGCGGCCGCCTCGATGCCGCGCGGCTCATAGACATGGCGATGCAGAAAGAATCCCGTCAGACGGAATGCGGCTGAAAGGCTGTCGAAATCGGCCGCGTGGTTGCCTTCGACGCCGAGGAACGGCGGCAGAAGCAGCATTTTGTCCGCCCAGGGGGCGCCGGCGCTGCGGCTAACGGCGCGGCCGGATTTGGGCGAGACATAGGCGAGATCGGAACGGGCGCCCGTCGCGGCGCATTCGGCAAGATCCAGGCCATAGCCGAGATCGTTCAGCACCGCGAGTTCGAAACGCACGAAAAGCTCGCCCGCATCGGCCGGATTGTGCAGGTGATCGAGAATGACTTCCAGCGCATCGAAGAGATGCGGATGCGGGTCACGCTCCGGCAGCAGCCGCAACAGAGCGCCCATCGCCTGGACGCCATAGACGGCTGTCGCCGTTTCCATCAGGCGGGCGGCGCGCAGCGTCACCGGCTCGACGCGGAATTCACCGAGATGTTCGTCAAGCCGGGCACGCCAGATGACCTCCACCGCATTGCCTGGCTGCAGCACCGGCTGCATGGCGCGCGAGCGACCGGAACGCACCAGGCCGAGATGGCGGCCGCGATCACGCGTCATCACCTCGGCGATGACGCTGGTCTCGCCGTGGCGCTTGACGCCCAGAATGATCGCATGATCCTGCCACTGCATCGAAAGAAGTCCTTACGGATGACGAATCCATCCTAATGCAAGGGCTGCCTGATGTCATGGACCCCTTCGGCCCGAGTCAGGCGGCGGCCGGGCCGCGTCAGGCAGCGGCCGGGAAAAGCTTCTGCAGGAATTCGCCCATCGCCTTTTCGTCGAAAGGCTTCACGAGAAGCGGTATATGCTGCAGGTCGGGTGGGAAGTCGCGCGGATCGGAATAGCCGCTGACGAAGCCGAAAGGGATGCCGACATCAAGAAGATGACGAGCAAATCCGAAGCTCATGCCCTCGCCCAGATTGACGTCGAGAAGAGCGAAATCATAGGTCTCTGCAGCGATTGCGGCTCTGGCCTGTTCCAGACTGCCGACGATATCGATGCTCTCGACACCTGCCAGGTGCAGAATATCTTCTGCCTCCATCGCGATGATCAGACTGTCTTCAAGAACCAGAACACGGATTGCGCTCATGATTCCATGCCCTTCGTCGGGCGCTTGCCGCAGCGCCCAGGCCATTTCGCCAACATCATTGCTCTCTGGTATCCGCATGGCACGCTATCGGTGAATTCCGCCACTATTTCTAAATGGAACATTTTCCGCCCGGTCGAGAAGAATCAAAATCGGAGGAAAGACGACAGCGAACCTTATGTTGCCGCCTGCTAATGCGCATTTAAAAAAGACATGGTGGTGGACCGATTGTCTAGATGAAAGGACGCTTGCCCTCTCCAAGCCCTTCCCAGCCGGCGATCGCCATCAACTCCTCGCCATTCAGCACCTCACAGCCGCGCTCCTGCCAACGGATCAACCCGCGTTCGCTGATCTTTTTCAAGGTCTTGTTGGTGTGCACAATGGAAAGACCGAGTGTGTCGGCAATGTGCTGTTGGGTGATGGGGATGAATTTGCGGCCGTTGAAGAGATTGAGCTGCCGGCCACGCTCGAAGAGGAAGGCGATCAGGTAGGCTGCTCGTTCTAGCGCGGTGCGACGGCCAACGCTCAGGAGATGTTCATCGAGAATGCGCTCTTCGCGCGCGGCAATCCAGGTAATGTCGAATGCCAGCGAGGCGTGGTTGTTATAGAGCGTCATCAGCCTGTCGCGCTCGAAGACGCAGAGGGAAACGGGTGAAAGTGCTTCGACGGAATGCTGCATCTCGCCCATGATGGTTCCCTGGAGGCCGATCAGGTCGCCGGGCATGATGTAGTTCAGGATCTGGCGACGGCCGTCCTCCAACATCTTGTAGCGGAAGCCCCAGCCGGCGAGCACAGTGAAAAGATGAGCGCTGTGCGCGCCCTCGACGAGGATGGTGGCGCCGGCATCGACGGCAAGCTCGCCCTTCTTGAAGCGGGAGACGAATTCAAGTTCGTTGCGGCTGAACTCCCTGAAATGCGGCAGGGGCCGCAGAGGACATTGCTCGCAAGGGGTCTTGAAAGAATGGATGGGTTTCGACGTCGCCATACCTGCCCTTGCGGTCGCAGAATCGGCGTTCCACCATTGGCGCACCGTCGAGCAAGAATGCGCGAGGGTATGGATTCGTTCCGCAACGGGCCGGATTTTTTCCAAGGAAACAAAGGGCTGGCGTCTGCCCGGTGAAATCCCTGCCGTGGCTATTTCGGGAAATCGAGACCCATTTCGCGGAACCGCTCGGGATCGTCGCCCCAATTCTCGCGGACCTTGACGAACAGGAAGAGATGAACCGGCTGCTCTAATATCTCCGACAATTCCTTGCGAGAAGCGGTCGAGATCGCCTTGATGGTTTCGCCGCCCTTGCCGAGGGCGATCTTCTTCTGGCTGTCGCGCTCGACATAGATCACCTGCTCGATGCGCACCGAGCCGTCCTTGCGTTCTTCCCACTTTTCCGTTTCGACATGCGAGGAGTAGGGGAGCTCCTGGTGCAGGCGCAGAAACAGCTTTTCGCGGGTGATTTCGGCGGCGAGCTGGCGCATCGGCAGATCGGAGATCTGATCTTCCGGATAGTACCACGGTCCCTCGGGAAGCGTGCTTGAGAGATAATCCATGACATCGTCGCAGCCGGAGCCGTTTTCGGCAGAGATCATGAAGGTGCGCTCGAAGGTGATCTTCTCGTTGGCGGCCGCTGCCAGCGCCAGCAGATCCTCGCGGTTCACGCGGTCGATCTTGTTGAGCACCAGGATCTTCGGCTGATGGACTTCCTTCAGGCCTTCGAGAATGGCTTCGGCATCGCCGCGCAGGCCGCGCTCGCTGTCAATCAGGAGCATGATCAGATCGGCATCCTTGGCGCCACCCCAGGCCGAGGTCACCATGGCGCGGTCGAGCCGGCGGCGCGGCTTGAAGATGCCGGGCGTGTCCATGAAGACGATCTGGGCATTGTCGTGAATCGCGATACCGCGGACGATCGCGCGCGTCGTCTGCACCTTGTGGCTGACGATCGAGACCTTGGCGCCGACGAGGCGGTTCACCAGCGTCGACTTGCCGGCATTGGTCGGCCCGATCAACGCGACGAAGCCCGAATGCGTCGGGCCACTGGTTTCGGCGGCGGCTTCCGCCGCGATATCTTCTTCTTGTGTCATCGTCCCGTCAATTTCCGGCAGGCGACTGCTGCCAAATGCCTTCGCGCTCGAGCATCTTCGTCGCCGCGACTTGTTCGGCGGCACGCTTCGACCGCTCTACGCCGGTTTCGGGCTTAATGCCAGCAACTTCCACCGTCACCTTGAAGCGCGGATCATGATCCGGCCCGCTGCGTTCATCAACCCGGTAGATTGGAGTCACGCCGAATTTCGCGTGCGACCATTCCTGCAGCTCGGTCTTGGCATCGCGCTTGGCGCCGTCGGCCCGCACCGCCCTGCCCTGCCAGTAGCGCAGGATGAACCGGCGGGCGACTTCGAGGCCGCCATCGAGGTAGATCGCGGCGATCAGGCTTTCTACGACATCGGCGCGCACGTTCATCATGCGCTTGCCGGTCAATTTCTTCACATCGGCACCGGTGCGGATATAGAGGTGAAGGTTGAGTTCGTCGGCAACCGCAGCGCAGGTTTCTGCACTGACGAGCTGGTTGAGACGAACCGAAAGCTCGCCTTCCCCCGCCGCGCCGAACGTTCGGAACAGAAGCTCGGCGATGCAAAGCCCGAGGACCCTGTCGCCGAGGAATTCCAGCCGTTCGTAATTGCCGCCCTTTTCCGTACGGGCGCTGGCATGGGTCAGCGCGCGATCGAGGCGTTCCTTTTCGGCGAAGTCGTGACCGATCAGGGCTTCAAGCTTTGCGCGGTCGGCCGCAGAAAGCGTCTGCGCCTTGCTCATTCAACGACCTTGAAGAGGCGGTCCCAACGCATGTTCGTCGGCCACTTCCAGATTTCGCGGAAGGAAGTGTCGTTGCCTAGCGAGAAGAATATGACGCTGGCGCGGCCGACAAGATTTTCGGCGGGTACAAAGCCGACGTCGAAGCGGCTGTCGAGCGAGTTGTCGCGGTTGTCGCCCATCATGAAATAATGGCCTTCCGGTACGATGAACTCGCGGGTGTTGTCGCCGCGCGATACAGGGGACTGGTCGAGCGTATCGTAGGTCTTGCCGTTGTCGAGCGTTTCGCGGAAAACCGGCACGTCCTCGCCCGGATCGAGCTTGTAATCCGAGGTGAAGCTGCCGTCCGCCACCTTGGGCACCGGCTTGCCGTTGACGTAGAGAACGCCATCGGTGACCTGAATGTGATCGCCCGGCAGGCCGACGCAGCGCTTGATGTAATCGACCTCGGGATTGGGCGGAAAGCGGAAGACGACGATATCGCCGCGCTTCGGATCGGAGCCGAACAGGCGACCGCTGAAGATATCAGGCGAGAAGGGCAGTGAATATTTCGAATAGCCGTAAGCGAACTTATTGACGAAGATGTAGTCGCCGACGAGCAGCGTCGGCATCATCGAACCGGACGGGATTGTAAAAGGCTGGAAAAGCACGGTTCGGATCACCATCGCCAAAATCAGCGCCTGGATGATGACTTTGATGTTTTCCCAGAGGGCGTTCGGCTTGGTTTCGACTTTTTCGGACACGCAGTCTTATTCCTTCAAGACGCCGCGGAGGCGCAATTCTTTCTGTGGTTCTCTCTAGCGGCTTCGGTCGGTTGCGGCAATGGCGACAACATCAAAAGCGACGAGAGGTCGCGATCAATCGCTCCCGTGGTCTCGATCAAACGCTCTCGGGCAGCGCCTCGATAATAACGAAGGCCTGCGCCAAGGGATAATCATCCGTTATTGTCAAATGAATGGCGGGCCTGTGGCCCGCGGGCAGCATCGATTCCAGGACGGCAGCAGCCGCGCCTGACAAAACCATGGTCGGCTTGCCGCTCGGCAGGTTGACCACGCCCATATCCTTCCAGAAGATGCCTTGCGCTATGCCGGTGCCGAGCGCCTTGGAGCATGCCTCCTTGGCAGCGAAACGCTTGGCATAGGATGCGGCGCGGTTTGCGCGCCGATCGGAACGCGCGCGCTCGATCTCGGTGAAGCAGCGATGCGTAAAGCGCTCACCGAAGCGCTCGATGGACTTCTCGACACGGCGAATATCAATCAGATCGCTGCCAATGCCGATGATCATGCCGGAACCTTCCGTTGCTTAAAATTCTGCATCGGGCTCATACGCTCGGTATGTCGCTGGCCGGATCGGCAAGGCGCAGGCGCGCCCTCTCCATCAGCCGCGTACGGCGGCGCGTCTGAAAACCCCTCACCGTGTAAAACGTCAGTGCATAGAGCGCAACGGCGGTGACGATCCCCGGCGGAATGGCGCCGAGCAGCATCGGCTCCAGCACCGGCTTCCACAGCTCCATGAAGTTCAGCTTATGAAACATGGCGGCAAGATCCACCGCCTGACCGGCCAGATGATCCTCGCGGCTCAACAGCAGATGGCCGATCTCCCAGGTAATGCCCCAGATGAACGGATAGGTCAGCGGATTGCCGAAGGCCGCGCAGCCGAGAGCGGCCGCCACCATATTGCCGGAGAGAAAATAGGTGATGACGAATGCCATGATGAAATGAACGCCGATGAAGGGCGTCCAGGAGACGAAGACACCTGCGGCGACGCCGGCCGCAACTGCATGCGGCGAGGCGCTCAGGCGCAGGATGCGCATTGTCAGATAGCGGATCGGGCGAAGGAAACCTTTACGGGGCCATAAGAGCTCCCGCATCTTTTCCTTAAATCCCGCAGGTTTGCGACGGCGAAACAACATGGCGCGTATTTAGTGTAGCGCATACGGCCATGACAAGAGCGGCAAATGCTACCGTTTGAAAAACAAGCCGCTGATTCTCTCTTTATCGAGGAACCTCTTCACGTCGAGGGGCGTCCGTTATGCATAACGTCCCTCACTCATTTCAAGTATACTCTCAGTATCAGCGATTGCGGAACAGACCGCGGTCGACCTGGCGCTGACGAAACTCGAGATCGATGCGATCGAACGAGCCATTGAGATAAGCCATTTCACGTTCCTGCGTGGTCGGAGCGCGCAAGGCGCGAGCGAATTTCCTGATAGGGTCAAACATTATCTTGTCTCATCTTCTGTGCGTGTTTCGATGACCAGAAGATAGTACCGGCAAAGGTTAATTACCACCACCGCAACATGGAGACAGCCATGCGCCCAGCGCATTGCTTGCCTTTTTGACGTGCCGTTTTGACCATTAAAAGATCACAAAATGTGCAATCTTTCAGTCGAGCCCATGAAGGATCTAAAAAAGCTTAGTCGTAGAGCCGCCGGACCGTGGCGATGCAGTCCAACTCTTTCATCTGGGCGAGCAGTTGATTGAGCTGGCGCAGGTCCCAGACCTCGACTTCGATCATCATCTCGGTGAAGTCGGCCGCCACCCGCACAGTATTCAGCAGGCGGATATTGACGTCGAGGCCCGCAACCGTCTGGGCGACCTTGGCCAATGTGCCGGGTTCATTCAGCGCGTTCACCATGATGCGGGCCATGAAGCGCGACTTGTTGGCCTCATCGAGATCCCAGCGGACGTCGATCCAGCGGTCAGGCTGATCGTCGAAGCGCTGCAGGCTCGGCGACTGGATCGGATAGATGGTGATGCCGTTACCCTGATCCATGATGCCGACGATGCGGTCGCCGGGCACGGCACCGGTCGTCGCGAACTTGACGTCGACATTGCCGGACAGGCCGCGGATCGGCCCGATCGCGGCATCGGCGTCGATATCCGCGTGGCCGCCGTCGACCCCGGCTTTGGTCTTGCCGGGGATCTTGAAGATCATGCCGGCCGCACTGCGGACATTGAACCAACCGTCGTCGCCGGAGGGCTTCACGGTGACGCGCTCGTCCTGATGATCGGGATAGACGGCGCGCAGCACGTCGAGCGAGGACATCTCGCCGCGGCCGACGGCGGCGATCGCATCCTCGACATCCTTTTGGCCGAGGCGATGCAGCGCCGGCTTCATCGCCTCGCGCGAGAAGATCTTGCCGGCCCTGTCAAAGGTGCGCTCCAGAATACGGTGGCCAAGGCCGGCATATTGTTTACGGATCGCCATGCGGGTGGCGCGGCGGATGGCAGCGCGCGCCTTGCCGGTCACGACGATTTCCTCCCAGGCGGCAGGTGGAACCTGCACGCCGGAGCGGATGATCTCGACCTCGTCGCCATTTGCAAGCCGCGTGACCAGCGGCATGATGCGGCCGTTGATCTTGGCGCCGACCGTCGTATCGCCGATATTGGTATGCACCGCATAAGCGAAATCGATCGGGGTGGCCCCGCGCGGCAGCGCGATCAACTTGCCCTTCGGCGTGAAGCAGAAGACTTGATCCTGGAAAAGTTCGAGCTTGGTGTGCTCAAGGAATTCTTCCGGACTATCGCCCTCGGCGAGCGCCTCGATCGTATGGCGCAGCCAGGAATAGGCATTGGATTCGCGAGAGAGTATGTCGCCATCGGCATTGCTGGCGCCGTCCTTATAGAGCGCGTGCGCGGCGATGCCGAATTCGGCGATTTCGTGCATGCGCTTGGTGCGGATCTGCAGCTCGATGCGCTGGCTGGAGGGACCGACGATGGTGGTGTGCAGCGAACGGTAATCGTTCTGCTTCGGCGTCGAGATATAGTCCTTGAAGCGGCCCGGCACGACGCGCCAGCGCGTGTGGACGATACCGAGTGCACGATAGCAGGAAGGGATGTCCTCGACGATGAGACGGAAACCGTAGACATCGGAAAGCTGCTCGAAGGAAAGCGACTTCGACTGCATCTTGCGAAAGACCGAATAGGGCTTCTTCTGCCGGCCCTTGACATAGGCGCTCGTCAGGCCGCTTGCGACCAGCAGATCCCGCAGTTCGGCCTCGATCTTCTTGACGATGCCCTCGTTGCGCTTCGAAAGCTCTTCCAGTCTCTTGGTGACGGTCTCGTAGGCTTCCGGGTTCATATGGCGGAAGGAGAGCTCTTCCAGCTCCTCGCGCATGTCCTGCATGCCCATGCGGCCGGCCAGCGGCGCATAGATTTCCATCGTCTCCTCGGAAATGCGGGCGCGCTTGTCTGCCGACATATGATCGAGGGTGCGCATATTGTGCAGGCGGTCGGCAAGCTTGACGAGCAGCACTCGCACGTCGTCAGAAATGGCAAGCAGCAGCTTGCGCAGGTTTTCTGCCTGCTTGGCTTTCTTGGTGACGAGATCGAGCTTCTTGATCTTCGTCAGGCCTTCCACCAGACGGCCGATATCCTCGCCGAAGAGTTCGTCGATTTCGGCACGCGTCGCCGTCGTGTCTTCGATCGTGTCGTGCAGAAGCGCCACCGCGATCGTCGATTCATCGAGATGCATGTCGGTGAGGATGGCGGCAACCTCGAGTGGGTGGGAAATATAAGGGTCGCCGCTCGCGCGCTTTTGCTGGCCATGCTTCTGCATGGCATAAACATAGGCTTTGTTCAGCAGTGCTTCATTGGCATCGGGCTTGTATTGCTGAACCCGCTCCACGAGCTCGTACTGCCGCATCATTCCAAAGCCACTCCGATAAAAATAAAAGCGCGCCAATCAACGATTGGCGCACACATGGGCAATAATATGCCTAAGCAATAAAGGCGCAAGATTGACGATTGGTAATCGTCGTTCTTTTGCATCGCAGGAAACTTTTCCGGATCGCTCGATGCGACCGAGGATCGGCATGCGCGCTTAGTAGTCGTCGCTCTTTTCCGGCGGCACAAGGCCTTCGATGCCAGCAAGCAGCTCTTCTTCCGACATCTGGTCGAAAGTGATCGTTTCGGGCAGGTCATCCTGCTCCTCGCTGTCGGCTGCGGCCACGCCGCCGGCGGCGATCATGCTTGCCGGATCGGGCTCGGGCTCGTCGACTTCGACATGCTTCTGCAGCGAATGGATCAGATCTTCCTTGAGGTCATCAGGCGAAAGCGTCTCGTCAGCAATTTCGCGCAGGGCCACAACAGGATTCTTGTCGTTGTCGCGATCGATGGTGATCGAGGCACCCTGGGAAATCAGCCGGGCGCGGTGGCTGGCGAGCAGAACCAGCTCGAAGCGGTTCTCCACCTTGTCAATGCAATCTTCAACTGTGACACGGGCCATTGCCTGTCCTTTGCGGTCGTCATTTCGGGATTAGCACGCCCGATACAATTAAAACCGGACAAATACAAGTTTTTCGTTCCTGTTGCCCTCGTCTTTGTCCGCGCCTGATCTAAATTTCCATGGAGAAGGTCACAATTCTACCGATGGTTGCTTGGAATATGCCGAATCGTGCCCTAAATCTTTCATATATGAATAATTCATAAAGTAAGGATCAGATCGAAATCACAGCACAAGCCATTGTTTTTATTGAGTTCTGTGTCGACGGATTTCGATTGCTCTCATTGGATTGGTAAGCGATGTTTGACCCACGCGAAAAAATTGCACTCTTCATTGACGGCGCCAACCTCTACGCTGCATCAAAGAGCCTCGGTTTCGACATAGATTATCGCAAGCTTTTGAAAGCATTCCAGAAACGCGGCTATCTGCTGCGCGCTTACTATTACACCGCCCTGATCGAGGATCAGGAATATTCGTCGATCCGGCCGCTGATCGACTGGCTCGACTATAACGGCTATAAAGTCGTCACCAAGCCCGCCAAGGAATTCACAGATTCCATGGGCCGCCGAAAGATCAAGGGCAACATGGACATCGAGCTCGCGATCGACGCCATGGAACAGTCCGAAACGGTCGATCATCTCGTCATATTCTCCGGCGACGGCGATTTCACGAATCTTGTCGAGGCGCTGCAGCGCAGAGGCCGTAAGGTCTCGGTGATCTCGACCATGGCGACACAGCCGCCGATGATCGCCGACGACCTGCGCCGGCAAGCCGACCATTTCATCGATCTCTTGTCGCTGAAGGCTGAAATCGGTCGCGATCCCTCGGAGCGCGCGCCACGCCCGGCCGAAGTCGCCCCGGCGAGCGATTTCGAAGACTAAGCGATTTTACGCTTTGAAGCCGACGTGCCTGTCAAAGCGCGGCCGGCTTCTGCATTTCAGGACAGGCGGTACGACGCAGCGGCGTGGCGGCAATCATGACCGATACGCCTAGCCATTGTCCTTCAGCAGGCGGCTCTTTTGCCGGTTCCAATCGCGCTCCTTCTCGGATTCGCGCTTATCGTGCAATTTCTTACCCTTGGCGAGCGCCAGCTCCATCTTTGCCCGGCCGCGATCGTTGAAATAGATCTTCAGCGGGATCAGCGTCATGCCTTCGCGGTTGACGGCGGAACGCAGGCGATGGATTTCGCGCGCCGACAGCAGAAGCTTGCGGCGGCGGCGCGGTTCGTGGTTGAAGCGGTTCGCCTGCAGATATTCCGGCAGGTAGGAATTGATCAGCCAAATTTCGCCGTCTTCATCCGAGGCGTAGGATTCAGCGATATTGGCCTTGCCCTCGCGCAACGACTTGACCTCCGTGCCCTTCAGCACGAGGCCCGCCTCGTAGGTATCGATGATCTCGTAGTTGAAACGGGCTTTGCGGTTTTCGGCCACAACCTTGTTCACCACGCGCTGGCTGCCTTTGGGGGCCATGACGACATTCCATTATTTCAGAGCACGATGCCGAAAAATGTGAGCGGTTTTCGGGCGACCCATGCTCTATTTCTTTAATGTAGATCCGGATGATTTTAGTCCTTTCAGGCCTAAAATCCGGATCCAAGGCGCTAGAAGTCGCGCCCTCATTCCGTGCCCCTTATGTAAGGGGGTGGTGCTGCCTTGTGAAGACGATCGCCCGGGTCAGTTCAGCAAGCCTGCATGGCGCATGGCTGCGTCAATCGCCGCTTCCGTTCCCGGCTCCAGCGTCGAAAGCAGCGGCGAGCGAACATTGCGGCTCATGCGACCAAGTCTGGAAAGTCCATATTTGGCGCCGCAAAGACCCGGCTCCATGAAGATCGCCTTGTGCAGCGGCATCAGTCGATCCTGATATTCCAGCGCGCGAGCATAGTCGCCAGCCAGCGTCGCTGCCTGGAAATCGGCGCAGAGGCGCGGGGCAACATTGGCAGTAACCGAAATGCAGCCGACGCCGCCATGGGCGTTGAAGCCAAGCGCCGTCGCATCTTCGCCGGACAATTGCCGGAAATCGTTGCCGCAGGTGATGCGCTGTTCGGAGACGCGCTCGATCTTGCCCGTGGCATCCTTGACGCCGACAATATTCTTATGCGCCTTGGCGAGCGCGCCCATCGTTTCCGGCGTCATGTCGACCACCGACCGGCCCGGGATGTTATAGATATAGATCGGCAGATCGACGGCCTCGGCGATCGCCGAAAAATGCGCGATCAGGCCTTTCTGCGTCGGCTTGTTGTAATAAGGGGTGACGACCAGCACGGCGTTCGCGCCAACCTTTTCAGCATGCTGGGCAAGCTCGATCGCCTCGCGCGTATTGTTCGAACCGGCGCCGGCCATAACGGGAACGCGTTTTGCGGCGACTTCGATGCAGAGTTCCACGACCCGCTTGTGCTCGGCATGCGACAAAGTCGGGGATTCGCCTGTTGTGCCGACCGGAACGAGACCGCTGCTGCCTTCCTTGATCTGCCAGTCGACATGCGCGGCGAAGCTGTCTTCGTCGAACAGTCCGGCATCCGTGAAGGGAGTGACGAGGGCGGGAATGGACCCATTGAACATGCAAAGCTCCTCACGACCAAATCCTTGCTTCGGCCGCATTCCATGAATATGAGTTGCGCACCATAGAGCGCCGAAATCATCGCGACAAGCGCGCAGAGTTCGGTTTAGGGCAATTCCGATAGCAGATGTGAATGAATTTTACCTGCAACGGTAAGGTTTCGTTAAGATGCCTCTAGCCAAATGGCAGGGCGTGTTTTCGTTGCGAGATCCCGGATGAAGAAAGCTGTCCTGATTCTGTCCGCCTTCGGCCTCGTCGCCGCTGCGTGGGGCAGCGCCGCGTCGCCGCTTCCCGGCGAAAGCACTCCCGTGCCCGATGTCAAGCCGCTCGGCTTCATTCCCGAGACAGCCATACCGGAATCGATCACCACAGGTGCCATTCCACGCAATCCGGCAATCGCTCCTGTCAACAGCGACCTGAAAGCCGGCCTCGATGCGCTTTCCGACAAGAACCCGCAGTTGGCGGTTTCGATCCGGGACAGCATGCGCGACGGCACACTCGACCGCCATATCCTCACCTGGGCGATCGCCGTTTCCGGGCTGAAGGGCGTTCCTTCCTATGAAATCGCCAGCGCGTCGCAGGAACTCAAGGGCTGGCCGGGCCTTTCGCGGCTGCGATCCTATTCCGAGCGCGCCCTCTATGATGAAAACCCCGCCCCTTCCGCCGTGCTCGCCGCCTTCGGCGATACAGCACCCGAGACGGTACAGGGCGCCGTCATCCTCGGCCGGGCGCTGGTTGCGACAGGCAAGCAAGCACAGGCAGCCAAATATATCCGCAAGGTCTGGCGCGGAGAAGCTCTCGACAAGCCGACGGAGGACAAGATCCTCCTCGAATTTTCCGCTCTGTTGACGCCTGCCGACCATAAGGCGCGGATGGACTATCTGATGTATCGCGGCCGGGTGGCGCAGGCCAAGCGCTTCGGTGACATGGGCCAGGCGCAGTCACTCTATAAGGCCTGGGCCGCCGTCGATGCCAAGGCGGGCAATGCCGGCGTGCTGCTCAATACAGTCGATGCGAAATGGCGCAGCGATGCCGGCCTGCTATTTGCGCGGATCGAATATCTGCGCAAACAGGACAAATATGCCCAGGCGGCAGCGCTTCTGGAGCAGATGCCGCGCGAGCGCAGCGAACTCGTCAACTCCGGCGAATGGTGGAACGAGCAGCGCATCGTCAGCCGCGGCCTCGTCGACCAAGGGCAGTTCAAACCTGCCTATCGCATCGTCGCAAACTATGCCGCAACGAGCCCGACGGATATCGTCGAGGCAGAGTTCCACGCCGGATGGTACGCACTTCGCGGCCTGCAGGACGCGGAAACGGCGGAAAAACATTTCCGCAAGATCCTCGAGACGTCCAACGGGCCGATCTCGGTTTCCCGCGCCTGGTATTGGCTGGGACGGGCCGCAGAAGCCGGCGGCCCCGGCAAATCAAGCGAATTCTATGCGAAGGCCGCGAATTTTCCCGGCACCTTCTACGGTCAGCTCGCGGCCGAAAAGTTGGGACGAAAGACGTTAAACGTCACCTATCCCTCACCGAGTACGGCCGACCGGCAAAGCTTCCAGGCACGCGAAGCCGTGCAGGCAATCGCCCGGCTGGAGGCAGCAGGCCATGGATGGCGGGCCGACATCCTCTATCTCGCGCTGGCCGACCAACTGCAGAGCCCCGGTGAATTGGCGATCCTTGCTGCACAGGCCGAACAATCGGGCGACCATCATCTCTCGCTGCAGGTCGGCAAGGTCGCGTATGGACGCGGCATCGATGTGGCGGCACTCGCCTTCCCCGTCGGGGTGATCCCCGCGAACGCCAATATTTCGGGCTCCGGCAAGGCGCTTGCCTACGCCATCGCCCGACAGGAGAGCGCCTTCAATCCGGCTGCCGTTTCGGCAGCGAATGCGCGGGGCTTGCTGCAGCTTCTGCCGGGAACGGCCCAGGCGGTGGCCAAGCGCCACAACATCACCTATTCGAAGGACAAGCTGACCGCCGATGCCGGCTATAACGCGACACTCGGCGCGCATTATCTCGGCGAGCAGATCGACGCCTTCGGCGGCTCCTATATCCTCACCTTCATCGCCTACAATGCAGGGCCGAAGCGCGTGCCGGAATGGATTGACCGCTACGGTGATCCACGCGGCAAGTCGATCGACGAGATCGTCGACTGGATCGAGCGTATCCCCTTCCCCGAAACGCGCAACTACGTGCAGCGGGTGATGGAGAATTACGAAGTCTACAAAGCCCGCCTCGGTCAGCCGACCGATATCGAGCGCGATCTCATCGGCGGACGCAGCGCCTCCTGAAGCTGTTTGGCGCGGCTCGAAAAGCAAGCTACATCTTCGAGATCAAACAGATCTCGAGGAATGCGATGCCGGATACTTACGCAAGCGACTTCCAGGAACGATTTTACACGTCTTCCGATGGGCTGAAACTTTACGCCCGGGACTACTGGCCTGAAGACGCAGCAGGGGCCGTCGGACGGCTGCCGGTGATCTGCCTGCCGGGTCTGACCCGCAATACACGGGATTTCCATCCGCTTGCGCTGCTTCTCTCCCGGGACACAATGATGCCGCGCAGGGTAATCGCGCTCGATTCGCGCGGCCGCGGAAACTCGGCTTGGGATGAGAACAAGGCGAACTACAATCTCGCCATCGAAGCGGGCGACGTCATTGCCGCCTGCGCTGCGCTGGGCATCGAGCGCGCCATCTTCATTGGCACCTCTCGAGGCGGCCTGATCCTGCATCTTATCGCGGCAACACGGCCGGATCTTCTCGAGGCCGTCATCCTCAACGATATCGGACCGGTGATCGAGGCCGAGGGGCTGGCGCGGATCCGCGATTACCTCAACAGCGGCAGGAGACCGGCGGACTGGTACGAGGCGAATGCTATGCTGAAGGAAATTCACGGCGCAGCGTTTACTGCACTTGGAGACCCAGATTGGCGCGAAATGGCGCACGCCCTTTACCGTGATGTCGACGGCAAGCCGGTCGCAGATTTCGACCCGGCAATCGCCGAGGCGCTAAAATCGGTCGATTTCACCCAGCCGCTGCCTGATCTCTGGGTACAATTCGAAAGCTTGAACCGATTACCGCTCATGCTGATCCGCGGTGAAAATTCGTCGTTGCTCTCGAAGGAGACAGCGAATGAAATGGCCCGCCGGCATCCAGGTCTGGTTCTGCATACCGCGCCAGAGCAAGGGCACGCGCCGCTTCTGCATATGGGGAGCATTCCAGCTGCTATTCAGGATTTTCTCACCGGTTACCGATAGGCGTCGCTTTTCGTGCTTTGTCTATCGAAACAGTTGCTCAAAAGCAGAAAGCCCGGCTCATAAGCCGGGCCTTCCGTATTGCCTAATCAGATCAGATTAGAACGAACGCTGCAGACGGAAGTAGCCCGTCGTGGAGTCGTCGCCATCATCCGGATCGAGGTACTGAACCGAAGCCTTGGCGTAGAAGTTGTCGACGATCTGGTAATCAACCGTCAGACCGA
>NZ_RJJT01000013.1 GCF_003938655.1 Rhizobium pisi | reverse complement strand
CGACATCGTCGACCTGCTGCCGTTCAACTTCGCCAGAACCGAAGCCGCCTGACACAATACGATTCCAAACGTTGATCCGATGCCAATCAACGGGTTGGCGTCAACGTGCAGCGAAAATCGCGCTTACCGCGTAAGCGTCGAGGAGCTTTTCTTTTTTGGCCTCCGTTCTCAAGTTTGCCGGCACGCAGCCGCCCCAGATAATCGTGGCGCTGCAACGCCTCGAACCGCTCCTCCAGGATCGTCGCAGCTTCCCATCTGGCATCCGCACGCCGACGCTGCCATAAATGAGCTTCATCGAGGGAGGCACGAATGATGCAGAAGAATGCGCCTGACTTCAGCCTTGAGGGCAAGGTGACTTTGGTGACGGGAGCAAGCCGTGGTATCGGTCGAGCTTGCGCACTTGCCTGTGCCGCAGCTGGCTCCGATATAGTTTTGGGCGTCCGCGATGTCGCGGCGTCGGCGGGCCTGGTTGCCGAACTCGAGGGCACGGGACGAAAAATTCTCCCGGTTGAACTGGACCTTCCCAACAAGGCCCATATCGCCCAAGCCGTCGACGCGGCTCTCACTGCGTTCGGACGGATAGACATCCTCGTCAACAATGTCGGCGTGGCGCCGGGCAATCTCGCGGAGCTTGTTGATGAGAAGGACCTTGACGAGACACTTGATGTCAACATCAAAGGCACCTTTCTGCTGACGCAGGCAGTAGGCCGTCACATGATCGCGCGCAACGGGGGCCGGATCATCAACATCAGCTCACAGGCCGGCACCGTGGCACTGCGCGGCGAGGCAATCTATTGCATGAGCAAGGCGGCAATCAATCATCTCACGCGCTGCCTGGCAGCCGAATGGGCACGCTATGATATCACCGTAAATACCGTATCGCCGACATTCATCCACACGGATGGTACAGCGTCATTTCTGTCCGATGCCGACAATCGCAACGCGACAATCGGTCACATCCCACTTGGCCGGATCGGCGAAACCGATGATGTGGTGGGTGCGGTTGTCTTCCTTGCATCGCCGGCTGCGAGCCTAATTACCGGCGCAAACCTGCTGGTGGACGGTGGATGGTCCGTCGCCTGAGGCCGAGGCGCATCTGTAGCGTAGTCTGAGAGAGACGAGAACGACAGTCTCTCCGGATAAGGATCGCTAATGCGGACTCGACCGATATCAATTCGGGCTAAGGCAGGTCCGCAACTGCGGAATAATCCTGCCGGCAAGGACACTTCAGCGGCAGGCGACACGCGCGAGCGATGTGGTATATCGCAGTCATTTCCCGGTCGGGGAACTATCTCGAATGCTTTTCTGTCTAATATCCAAGTATCGTCGCGCATGACGGATTCATGATAAAATGTACTGAAATATTACATTTCTTGAATTGCCTATAACGGAAGAAGGAGTAACGTTAAAGTATTCATTCCAGTAAAAATGCAACCAAAATGTGGTAAATCTTGGTTTTCACTCCTTAAAACTAATTACTTTGGGCCATTTCCTTCCTTCTCAATCCGTATTAACATAATTAAGAAATGTCTAAAAAATAAAGCGGTGACACCAGGGGCCGGCATTTCACAATATCCAGTACCCGCCATCGCGAAACGTCTGAGTAAAGTGTAACGCTAGGGGAGGCGTATATGTTCATGACAGGCTCAGGAATGGAGAATGCGGACCAAGGACGGAAGTTGGGAGTGTCCGCAGATACTATAATGGTCGTAGCCAGGGCGGATTTGTTTTCAGAATGCATGGTGGAAGCACTTGCAAAGAAATTTCCGAACTGTGAAGTATCTAGTATAACGAGTACAAAACCGATGCTGGAAAAGGATACCAGCGATACGAAGCTCGTTTTATTTTATCATATACCCGGTCCGGAGCTCCATGAGGCGCTGCAGGCCCTCCGTGAAAATCATCCCGAAACCTCGATCGGACTTGTCGTCGAAGCAATCGATATGCTCGAACCCTATGTCCGCCGGCTGGTGGAGGCAAGAATCATCGACGGTGTCCTGCCGCTCAACCTTAGGCTCGATGTCTTCATGGCGGCGGTGGATCTGCTGATGAAGGGCGGCGAGCATTTCCCTTCCGCGCTCCTCAATCGCCTCGCCAACAAGAACGACCAGTTGGAGCCTTCGCTCTATCAGACGAAATCGGTCGATGCGGCACGCAACAATGCGCTCAAGCTGAGACGCGACAGCATCTCCTCATTGACGACCCGGGAAGTTCAGATCCTGGATCTCATCTGCAAGGGAACGCAGAACAAGATCATCGCCGACAAGCTGCACCTTTCCGAAAACACCGTAAAGGTTCACGTCCGCAACATCTATAAGAAGATGAATGTGCGCAACCGCACGGAAGCCGCGTCCCGTTTCTTCAATGAACACCCTGTCGGCGAAGACGACACGTCCGGCCGCTGGCGCAATTGATTTGACGCGGCTGCTTCAGATCGAGGGACGCGCAAAGCAGTGCGATTTCTGTCCGAAGCCGCTTGGGGAGCAGATATAAGGCGCCGAGCCGTGATAGGCGACGGCGCGGACCGGTGCGGCGGCCGGGCGTTCGGTCGAACTGGCCGGATAGGCGTAGGCCTTCGAGACGCGCGGCGCCTCGACCACGACGACGTTCTTCTTCGCGACGGCAGCGATGTCGTTGCTGGCGATCGTGCAGGCCGTCTGTCCGATCGCAAGAAGCGTCGTTCCCCAGACAAACAGAACGGAACGGACCGGACGCCAGCCTTTGAGCTGCGCTGCATCTTGTTTTTTCCACATAGCCAAACCCCATCGCATATGGCGCTTTCGGATGCAGGTCCGGCCGTACAATCGAGCATGACCAGCCTCTCCCGTTCCCTCGTATATTAGCTTCATTGAGCGAAGCTTGAGCAGCAAAGGCGGGCATTTTGGCGGCAGAGTGTTAGAAATAATTAATCATTTGTTAAAGTGAAGTATAGTTGCGTAATTATTTTGGATATCTGGAATTTTTAAAGTTGACGTTAGCGCTAATAGTCTTATCATTTTAATAGTAATCCGCTTATCGAAGAATAATTCCAAAAGTTGTTTGTGGATATATGCTTTGATCTGTGAATATCCGGTGGGATAACCAAGGAATAAGTTGCGTACCAAACAAAAAGACTAAACACATGGGAGGAAGTTTGTAATGCGTAGTTTCGTTCCCAACGAAGGATATTCTGAAGTGGCAGGCATACCGGCGCTCCAGGGGCGGGGCGCCGCTCTTGTAAATGGCGGGGCCGGGTTCCTTGGCTCGCATCTCTGTGAAAGGCTTCTGGAACGCGGCCACCACGTCATATGCCTCGATAATTTTTCCACCGGCCGTCGTTCGAATGTCCAGCATCTTCTATCGAACGCCCGTTTCCATGTCATCGATCACGATGTTCGTCAGCCTTTCGATATCGAAGCGTCGCTTATCTTCAATTTCGCCTCTCCCGCCTCTCCGCCCGATTATCAGCGAGATCCTGTCGGCACGCTGCTCACCAATGTGCTCGGCGCGGTCAACACTCTCGATTGCGCGAGAAAGACCGGTGCGACCGTGGTTCAGTCGTCAACATCGGAAGTCTATGGTGATCCGAACCAGAATCCGCAGCACGAATCCTATTGCGGCAATGTCAACCAGATCGGGCCGCGCGGCTGCTACGACGAAGGCAAGCGCAGCGCCGAAACCCTGTTCTTCGATTACCACAGAACCTACGGCGTCGATATCAAGGTCGGCCGCATCTTCAATACCTATGGGCCGCGCATGCGCCAGGACGACGGTCGGGTGGTCTCCAATTTCATCGTGCAGGCGCTGCGCAACGATGACCTGACGATCTACGGCGATGGTGAGCAGACCCGCTCTTTCTGCTATGTCGACGACCTCGTCGAGGGTTTCCTGCGATTTTCGGCCGCCGGCAGCGCCTGCATCGGCCCGATTAACCTCGGCAACCCCGCCGAGATCACCGTTCGCCGCCTGGCGGAAATCGTTCTGGAGCTGACGAATTCGCACTCGCGGATCGTCCACCTGCCCAGGGTCACCGATGACCCCCGCCAGCGACGCCCGGATATTTCCCGCGCCATGGCCGATCTGGGCTGGCTGCCTCTGGTCGGGCTCGAAACCGGCCTGGCACGCACCGTCGATTATTTCGACGCGCTGCTTTCCAGCGAGAAGAAGGTGGAGGTCGTATGAGATGCCCCGCTACATTCTCGTCACCGGCGGCGCCGGTTTCATAGGCAGTCATATCTGCAAAGCTCTGTCGCGCGCCGGCATGATCCCGGTTACCTACGACAATCTCTCTACCGGACATGCGGACAGCGTCCGCTGGGGCCCGCTCGTTCGGGCCGAACTCGGCGATGCCGTCGCGCTGCGCCGAACACTCGCGGAATTTTCTCCCGAATGCGTGATCCATTGCGGCGCCAATGCCTATGTCGGCGAATCCGTTGAAATGCCCAGGAAATACTACCGGAACAACGTCGTCGGCAGCCTCATTCTGCTGGAAGCCTGCCTCGACCAAGATATCGACCGGATCGTCTTTTCGAGCAGCTGTGCCACCTATGGCATTCCTGACTCGCTGCCGATACGGGAGGAAAGCCTGCAGCAGCCCGTCAATCCCTATGGCCGCACCAAGCTGATCTTCGAAATGGCGCTCGAAGATTTTGCCGCCGCCTATGGCATCCGCTTCGCCGCGCTGCGTTATTTCAACGCGGCCGGAGCCGATCCGGAGGGCGAGCTTGCCGAGCGTCATCAACCCGAGACGCATCTCATTCCGCGCGCCCTTCTCGCTGCCGCCGGCAGACTGGACCGGCTCGATGTCTTCGGCACCGACTATGCGACGGAGGACGGAACCTGCGTTCGCGATTATGTTCATGTCAGTGATCTCGCGCAGGCGCATCTTGCCGCCGTCAATCATCTGATCGCGGGCGGGGAATCGCTCAGCGTCAATCTCGGCTCCGGCCGGGGCACCTCTGTGCGTGAGATTCTCGAAGCGATCTACCGCACGACCGGCCGCGAAGTTCCCGTCCGTTATCGCTCGCGTCGCGCCGGCGACCCGCCGATCCTCTTTGCCAATACGGCAAGGGCGCAGGCGGAGCTCGGTTTCGCACCCGCTCTCTCGGATATCGATACGATCATCCGCACCGCCGGTCCCACCTTCGGGCTGGAGGTAAGGGCATGAGCGAGACTTCGCAGATCGGCTGCGGCGTCAGGACGGCGAAAGCCGCCGCCGTGGACACCTTCGATCCTGTCTTCACCGGCTGGAAGCGTGCCGTCTATGGTCTCGGCATCTTCTGCTGGCTGGCCGCACTCGGCTATTTCTGGATCTGGTGGTGCCAATCCGCCCATATCATTTCCTGGACAGCCTTCGTGCTGATCACCCTCGTCGTTGCCTGGATCACGCTCGTACCAGCCTATTTCATCCTGATCTTCCTCGACGCGAGGACGGTCAGTCCCGCGGCACGCCTGCCGGAGGGTCGGGTGGCGATGGTCGTCACCAAGGCGCCGTCCGAGCCTTTCGCCGTCGTCCGCGCCACGCTTCAGGCGATGCTCGACCAGATCGGCGTCGATTTCGATGTCTGGCTGGCCGACGAGGATCCGTCGGAAGAAACAAGGCGCTGGTGCGCGGAGCACGGCGTGCTGATCTCCACCCGAAAGGGCGTGGCCGAGTATCATCGCACCGCCTGGCCGCGCCGGACGCGCTGCAAGGAGGGCAACCTCGCCTATTTCTACGACCATTTCGGCTATGCGCGCTACGATTTCGTCGCCCAGTTCGATGCCGATCATGTTCCAACGCCGACCTATCTCCGCGAAGTGCTGCGGCCCTTCACCGATCCTGAGATCGGCTATGTCTCAGCTCCCAGCATCTGCGACGCCAATGCCGGGGCAAGCTGGGCGGCGCGCGGCAGGCTCTATGCGGAGGCAAGCCTGCACGGTTCGCTACAGACGGGCTACAACAACGGCTGGGCGCCGCTTTGCATCGGCTCGCATTATGCGGTTCGCACATCAGCCCTTCGTCAGATCGGTGGCCTCGGCCCCGAGCTTGCCGAAGACCATTCGACAACGCTGATGATGAATGCCGGCGGCTGGCGTGGCGTGCACGCCATCGATGCGATTGCCCATGGCGACGGGCCTGCGAACTTCGCCGATCTCGTTGTCCAGGAATTCCAATGGTCGCGCAGCCTCGTCACGATCCTGCTGCAATATTCCAGCCGTTACCTCACGCGTCTGCCCTGGCGGCTGAGATTTCAGTTCGTATTCTCGCAGCTCTGGTATCCGCTCTTTTCAGCGTTCATGGCCGTGATGTTCCTGCTGCCGGTGGCAGCCCTGCTGACGGGCCATGTTTTCGTCGATGTCACCTATCCGGATTTCCTGCTGCATTTCACGCCGATATCGATCGTGCTGACGCTGTTTGCCTTCTTCTGGCGGGCGACGGGCACCTTCAGGCCGTACAACGCGAAACTGTTCGGTTGGGAGGGGCTGGCCTTCATCTTCGTGCGCTGGCCGTGGTCGCTCGCCGGCAGCCTTGCCGCCGTACGCGATCATATCTGCGGCTCCTTCGTCGACTTTCGCATCACGCCGAAGGGGCGGCAGGAACAGCGGTCTTTGCCGCTGCGGGTCATCGCGCCCTATATCGGGCTCGCCGGGCTTTGCACCGTCGCCGTGGCGCTCGCCAGCGAGGCCGCCGCCGCCCAGGGCTTTTATATCTTCGCCGCGATGAATCTTGCGATCTATCTGTCGCTGACGGTGCTGATCGTCCTTCGCCATGCCATCGAAAACGATCTGCCGCTGCTGCCGCAGTCGCGCGGGCTTTGGCTTGCGACGGCCACCGGACTTGCGATCTGCATGGCCGGCGGCATGCAGGCGGGCAGCCACGGCTTGCGCAGTCTCGAGGCCCTTTCTCATGGCCAGACGCTCGTCAGTTTCAGCCAATCGCAATTTACCGTGGCCGGTGCTGGCCTCGGCGGCAAGACCAGGATCGCGAAATTCCGCCTGAAATGGAACGGCTTCGGAAGCACGGGACGGGATGAACAAGGTGTCTGAGCCGGCGGAACCGGCGGTGCAGGGTAGGAGGATGGAATGAGTATCGGATCGAGATTATATGGAGCGGCCCTCGTCCTCAGCCTGTGCTTGCCTGTGGCGGCACACGGCGCCGAGGCGGCGGGGAAGAAGGCGCCGACGCCACTCAGCGCCTATGAGCTCTATCGGATCTACGGCGACAGGACCTGGACCTGGGGCACCGGCGGCGGCCATTTCTTCGATGACGGCCGGCGGTTCGTCGCCTGGACCAACGACAAGGGCAAGCAGTCTTTCGCCGAAGGCAGATGGGTGGTCGACGATTTCGGCCAGCTCTGCATGCGCGCCACCTGGATGAATGCCGAGGGGGCTGGCCGCGCCAGCACCTGCTTCGGCCACCAGAAGATCGGCAAGGTCATCTACCAGCGGCGCCAACCGGACGGCAATTGGTATGTGTTCCGCCATGCAACGGCGCGGGATGATGACGAATTCCGCAAGCTCATTCCTGTGGATACCGTGAGCGCGAAGGCGCGCGAACTGAAGCAGGTCCTGCTGAGCCAGGAAGTCACCCGAAAAGGAGGGTGAGCCATGAAGAAGCTGATGAAGAAAAACCTCTCGACCGTCGCGATCGCGCTGCTGTTGTTGTCGGCCGCCGATCTGCCGGGCCAAAGCGAAGTGCAATATGCCGGCATGGTCCCAAACCCGGCGGCGAGTGTCAGGACGATCATCGATAAACGCCCCGTCCTTCATGCCGACGGTATCAAGTTCGGCGCCTACGATCCGAACGGCGATTTCGGCGCGCAGGCGAATGTCGCGACCGAGGCCCTGTTCCTGCCCTGGGAAGACGTCGACCTGGAAACGCTGCGGGCCGCCGATGCCTACGCGCAGGCGAGAGGCCGCAACCTGCTGATCACGGTGGAGCCCTGGTCCTGGGACGTCGACTGGCGGCTGACCTCCGATCAGCTTCGTCGAAAGGTCCTGCGCGGCGACTATGATGTCAACATGCGTGCGATCGCCCAGATGATATCCCAGCTGAAAAGCCCGGTGATCGTCCGCTGGGGACAGGAGATGGAGGACAAATCCGGACGGTTCTCATGGTCCGGCTGGAACCCGCAGGACTATATTACGGCCTACCAGCGGATGATGGACATCGTCCGCGAGGAGGCGCCGGGCACGGAGCTCATGTGGTCGCCGAAGGGAGAGCCGGGTCTCGACGCCTACTACCCCGGCGACAAATATGTCGACGTCGTCGGGCTCTCGGTCTTCGGCCTGCAGCGCTACGACGAGCTTGCCTACGACAAGCAACGGACATTCTCCGAGGCGCTCAAGCAGGGCTATGATCTCGTCGCCGGCTACGGAAAGCCCGTCTGGGTGGCGGAACTCGGCTATCAAGGCGGCGACGCCTACATGAAGCCCTGGATCGAAACCGCCACGCTGAAGCAGAGCGCTTTTCCGAACTTGCAGGAGGTCGTCTATTTCAACGACCGGGATGTGAATGCGTGGCCGTTCAATCTCGGCCGGCCGGACTGGCGCGTGGTCGAAAGCCCGGCCAACTGACGTCCTTGAAAAATGGAGAGGCCCGCCGGGGTTTGCGGGCCTCTCCTCTCATGCCAGGCAGCCGATCATCCCTTGATCGTTGCCTTGCCTTCTTCGATGAGCCGGGTCGCCGCATCGGCGGGCGAGATCCGTTCGAAGGCAATTTCGTCGCAGAGCGGGCGCAACACGCGCTGGTCGAACTGCGTCGATCCCATCGGCGCCGGCGCCGGATACTCGCCGACCTGATCCTTGAGAAGATTGACGTATTTGACCGTCTCCTGCTCCGTCGGATTCAGCTGGGGCAGGATGGCTTCGCGCACCGTCGGGGACATGGGCACGCCGCGCTCGACGCCGAGGATCTTGCCGGCTTCGACGTCGTTGACGAAGAAGTCGATGAATTTCGCGGCGGCTTCGCCATTCTTCGTCGTGGCGCCGATGCTCCATATCAGCGCGGGACGATAATAATGGCCGGACGGTCCGCCCTTCTTCTCGCGCGGCAGCGTGGTGATGCCGATCTTGTTCTTGATGATCAGCTGATAGCCGATCATCTGGTTGGAATAAGCCATGCCGATCGCCGACTTGCCGAGCGCCAGGCAATTGGTGTCGATCGTATTCTGGTCGAGTGTCTGCACGTCGGCGGCGACCGTGCCGCCCTTTTTGCGCAGGTCTTCCCAGTAGCTGAACCATTCCTTGGCATCGTCGGCGGCAAAGCCGAGGGTGCCGTCTTTGTAGAGGCTCTTGCCGCGCTGGCGCAGCCAGGCGTCGAAGACGTAGGCATAGCGCGCGGCATAGGGCCCGCCGGCAAAACCTTGCTTGCCGCCAGCCTTCGTCAGCTCGACGGCAAGCTTGGCATATTCGTCCCAGGTGAGGTCGGGTGTCGGCAGCGGCAGCCCGGCTTTTTCGAAGAAGACGGTGTCGAAGAACATCGCGAATGAATTAAGGCCGAGCCCGATGCCGTAGAGCTTGCCGTCGACGGTGGTGAGCTTCAGCATGTCGGCGCCGAAGGACTGGACCTTCAGCGTCGCGGGCACGAATTCGTCGAGCGCCAGGCAGGCGCCGCGTTTCGAATAGTCCGAGATCGTGCTCGGCTCCAGCTGGAAGACGTCAGCGATGGCGCGGCCGGCCATCTGGGTCGCGAGCTTCGTCCAGTAGCCGTCGCCGGAAAGCGATTCGCCGACCACGGTCACGCCGGGTGTTTTGGCCTGGTAGAGCTTGGCGACATCGAGCGTGCGTTTGGCGCGGTCGTTGGACCCCCACCACATGGCCCTGAGCTGCGTGTCTTCCGCAAAGGCCGGAATGGCGCTCCCCGCGCCGAAGGCGAGGCCGGCGGCGACGCCGGCAGAACCGGTCAGGAATGAACGGCGATTGACCTGCATGATATCCTCCTTGTTCCCAATATGCCCTCTGCCATCCTCCAACGGCGTGCCGGGGCATTTCGACGGACAGATTACGCAAAAAAATTTTCTTTGCAAGAATTAATGAATGTCTTGCAAATTTGCATTATTTGCATAGTGTTTGCCCCCATGAACGATCCGAAAACCAGACGGCCTCGACAGGCCGACATAGCCACTCTGGCCGGCGTCTCCGTCTCCACGGTGTCGCGCGTGCTCGCCAACGAACCCGGCATCAGCGAGACCGTCCGCCGCCAGATATTGAAGGTGGCGGCCGAACATGGCTACCCCGTCAAGCCTGCCATCGAGACCGTTGCCGGCGGGCTGGCGCTGATTGCGAGCGACGGCGTCACGGGCGGGCTCAGCATTTTCTATGAAGCGATCGTCGACGGCTTGCGCGCCGGAGCCGCCGATGCCGGCATGCCCTTCGATATCCGGCTGGTCCGCGAGGATCGCACCACGCCGGATGCGGTGCGCGACTATATGAAGGCCGCCGGCGCCGAAGGCCTCTTTCTCGTCGGCATCGATCCGAACGAGACGCTGCGCGACTGGCTGCAAGCCAGCATGACGCCGACCGTTCTCGTCAACGGCACCGATCCCAGGATGCAGTTCGACGGCGTTTCGCCAGCCAATTTCTTCGGTGCCTATGAAGCGACCCACCGCCTTCTGAAAGCCGGCCATCGTCGCATCCTGCATCTGACAGGATCGCATCGGCACACGATCCGGGAGCGTATCCGCGGTTTCGAGGCGGCGATCGCCGCCGTCCCCGGCGCCGAGGGCCGTCTCCTGCCCATGACCTTCCAGAGTAGCGCCAGCCGCGAGGCACATGAGCTGACGCTCGCAGCACTTGCCGAGAATGCCGGCTTCACCGCTGCCTTCTGCATGAACGATTTCATCGCGGTCGGCGTGCTCGAAGCGGTCAACGAGGCCGGCCTGCGCGTGCCGGAGGATTTCGCGATCGTCGGCTTTGACGATCTGCCCTGCGCACTGATGACCAATCCGCGGCTTTCCACCATGCGCGTCGACCGCGCCGCCCTCGGGCGCGAGGCCGTGTCGCTGATGTTGTCGCGTTTCCGCGACAGGACAGCCCCTGCGCGCCACAACTGCCAGGCGGTCGTTCCCGTTCCGGGAGGAACCGTTCCGAATGCCGAACCCGTGAGAGGTGCCGATGACCTATGATCCCGCCAGCGCCAACCCGCTTGCCGGCAATCCGCTGGAAACCCGCGCGGATATGAGCCGGGCCCTGCTCGCCCTTTTCGACCCGCTGCTTGGCTGTTTTTCGAAAGGCAATGCCCGCGTCAGGCTCAATGGTGCCGCCGCCCATTTCGACAGGGCGGCGGCCGATCTCGAAGGCTTCGCTCGCCCACTCTGGGGTCTTGCGCCGCTCGGCGCCGGTAAGGGAGACTTCGCCCATTGGCATCGCTTTGCCGAAGGTCTCGCAAACGGTACCGATCCCGCCCATCCGGAATATTGGGGCACGGTCAATGGCCGCGATCAGCGCATGGTCGAGCTTGCTGCCTTGGGCTTTGCCCTGGCGCTGGTGCCGGAAAAGATCTGGGAGCCGCTCGATGCGCGCGCCCGCGGCAATGTCATCGCCTATCTCAAGCATGCCAGACAATTCGATTATGCTGACAACAACTGGAAATTCTTCCGCATCTTCGTCGATATCGCGCTCGATCGCCTCGGCGTCGATTTCGACCGCAGCCTGACGCGGCAATATCTGGAGGAGCTCGAAGGCTTCTATATCGGCGAAGGCTGGTATCGCGACGGAAATGTGCGGCGCATCGACCACTACATTCCCTTCGCCATGCATTTTTATGGCCTGATCTATTCGAAGCTTGTCGACGACGATTATGCAAAACGCTACCGCGAGCGCGCGGTCCTCTTCGCCCGGGACTTCCGGCACTGGTTTGCCGCCGATGGGGCGACGATCCCCTTCGGCCGTAGCCTGACCTATCGCTTTGCCTGCGCCGGCTTCTGGTCGGCGCTCGCCTTTGCCGATGTCGAGGCTTTGCCCTGGGGCGAGGTCAAGCATCTCTGCCTGCAGCATCTGCGCTGGTGGAGGGATAAGCCGATCGCCGATCGCGACGGTGTGCTGTCGATCGGATTCGGCTATCCGAACCTGCTGATGTCGGAAAGCTACAATTCCGCCGGTTCGCCCTACTGGGCTCTCAAAGTTTTCCTGCCGCTCGCGATCGCAGAGGATCATCCTTTCTGGACCGCCGACGAGAAGCCGCCGGCGCCGGCCCCCGAGGTGGTTCCCCAGCGCCATCCCGGCATGGTGCTCATGCAGGCGGGCGGGGATGTCGTGGCGCTGTCTTCCGGGCAGGAAAATCTGCAGATGCGTTTCGGCACGGAAAAATATGCGAAATTCGCCTATTCGACCCGCTACGGCTTCAGTGTCGAGTCCGATGAGCGCGCCTTTGCGCTTGCGGCCTTCGATTCGATGTTGGCCTTCAGCGATGACGGCCTGCATTATCGGGTGCGCGAGACGAATGAGGAAGCGCGGCTCGCAGGCGACGTGCTTTATGCGAAATGGTCGCCTTTCCCCGATGTCGGCGTCGAAACCTGGCTCGTGCCGCAAGCGCCCTGGCATATCCGCCTCCACCGGATCAGGGCCGGCCGGCCGCTGCGCATTGCCGAAGGCGGATTTGCCATCGGCCGCCGGGATTTCGAGCTGGACAGGCTGTCGGCTTCGGAGGGGGCTGCCTATGCGATCGGCGAAGCCGATTTCACCGGCATTGTCGATCTCGGCTCCTCGGTCAAGCGCACCGGGCTTGCCCAGAAGGCGCAGCCCAACACCAATGTCATCGTTGCAAAGACCATCGTGCCGCAATTGCGCGGTCAGATTCCGGCCGGCGAGACCATCCTGGTGACGGCAGTGCTGGCGCTCGACGATCCCGCTGCCGTCTCGTCCGCCTGGACGAAACCGCCGAAAGCGCCGGATCTTGCGGCGCTGGAGGCCCTGGTCAGGGAAAAGGGCGTGACCGTCAGCGCCATCGAAGCGCCGGGACAGATGCCATGAGCCGTCCGGCCATCGTCCTTGCCATGCAACCATCGCGCACAGAGCATGTCCTGCCGGATGAGATCCTGCGCCGGCTCAACACGGTCGGCCGCCTGCTCGACGCCGAGCCGCTGCAGCGCCTGGACGACGCCCGCGCAAGGCGCCTGCTTGCCGAAGCCGAAATTCTGATTACCGGCTGGGGCGCGCCTTATATCGGCCCGGAGATTCCCGCCGCGGCACCGCAGCTTCGTCTCATCGTCCATGCGGCAGGCACGGTAAAGGGCGTCATCGACGACGCCGTCTTCGCAGCCGGCATAACGGTCAGCCATGCGGCCGAGGCCAATGCGGTGCCGGTCGCCGAATTCACGCTTGCCGCGATCATCTTCGCCGGCAAGCGCACCTTCCGGTTCCGGGATCTCTACGTCGCCGACCGCAACCGCGACCGGACCCATCCGATGCAGCGCGAAGCGATCGGAAATTATGGCCGCACCGTTGGCATCATCGGCGCCTCGCGCATCGGACGGCGCGTGATCGAACTCTTGAAGCCCTTCGACTACCGGCTGCTGCTCTCAGATCCCACGCTCGATGCCGCGGAAGCGGCCGGCCTCGGAACCGAAAAGGTCGATCTCGATGATTTGATGCGGCAGGCGGACATCGTTTCCCTGCACGCGCCCTCGCTGCCGTCGACGCAGCATATGATCGATGCGCGCAGGCTTTCGCTGATGAAGGACGGCGCGACGCTGATCAACACGGCGCGCGGCATTCTCATCGATGAAGACGCCCTGCTCTCGGTATTGAAGACCGGCCGTATCGACGCGGTCATCGACGTCACCGATCCGGAGATCCCGGAGGCGGATTCGGCCTTCTACGATCTGCCGAACGTCTTTCTGACGCCGCATATTGCCGGCGCCATCGGGTTGGAGCGGGCCCGCCTCGGCAAGATGGCGGCAGATGAGATCGAGCGTTTTACAGCCGGCCGGCCGCTGCTCTACCAGATCCGCCGGGAGAATCTCGAAAACATCGCCTGACGCAGGCCGTATCGAGCGATCAGCGCGATGTTCTCAGCGAATTCGGCGAACCGTCATTGGCAAGCTCGGGCATGAGATCGGCGATATCGACCACCTTGCCGGTGCGCGAACTCGTCAGCGCGGCAATGCCACAGAGCACGGACATGGCGCCCGCCCTCGTGCCGGCACGCTGGCCAAGGCCGTCTTCCATGCCGGGCTTGAAGATCATGTTGCGCATCCGGTCGTCGCCGCCGTAGTGGCCGCCTGTGAAATGCGGGACGACGATCCGTTCCACTCCTTCCTTGCCGTTCGGAAAATTGCGGATGAGCAGGATCGTATCCTCCTTCGGCTCTTCCCAAGGCTGGGCCTCGTATTGGCGAAGCTCGATGCGCCCCTTGGTGCCGTTGAAGGCAAGGTGATGGCCTTCGATCGGCTGGAAGGTATTCAGCGAATAGGAGACGTGAACGTTGTTGCGGTAGCGGAGCGAGACCACCATCGTATCGGGAATGTCGATATCCTCACGGAAGACGCAGCCGTCACGGAAGTAGCCGTCAATCTCAGAGGGATCCTCGTAAAGCTGATCGAGGAAGGGATCGGTCTCGAGATCGAGATAGTAGTCGCATTCATGCGTGTGCGGACAGAGCTTGCAGCGGGGCCCGCGGAACGGACCCTTGCGGCCGTAGTTTTGCAGGTCGGCGAAGGAGGTGACGGATTCGGGATCGCTGTCGAGATACCAGTTCAGAAGATCGAAGTGATGCGTCGCCTTGTGAACGAAGAGACTGCCCGAATTTTCCGTATAGGCATGCCAGCGGCGGAAATAGTCGGCGCCGTGCTTGGTGTTGAGATACCAATGGAAGTCGACCGAGGTTACCCGTCCGATCTCACCGGCATTCAGCAATTCTTTGATCTTGGCGGCGGTCGGCGCATAGCGATAGTTGAAGGAGACGTCGACCCGGCGGCCGGTGCGCTTTTCGGCGTCCAGAATCCGGCGAATTTTCTCGACCGACGTAGTCATCGGCTTTTCGGTGATGACATCGATGCCGGACTCCAGCGCCCGCACGATGATATCGTCATGCGTCTGGTCGGGCGTGCAGACAATGACCAGATCCGGCTTCTGCTCGGCGAGCATGGAATCGATGTTTTCATAGAGCGGAGCATTGCTGCCGATCATGTTGCGGGCGCGCTCGCCGCGCAGCGAATTCTTCTCGACGATAGCTGTGAGGTCGACATGTTCGCGCCAGCCGGCAAGCAGATCCTTGCCCCACATGGTAGTGCCGCGGTTCCCGGTGCCGATCAGGGCAAAACGGCGTTTCTCCATTGAATGATCCTCCTGCATGCGCGATGAAACGAATACTGAAATCAGGCCTGGCAACAGCTTCTGAACCGTTCGACGCAGGTGGCGATCACCTCGTCGGCCGGGCGTTTCCACCAGTTTTCGGCCGAAAAGATCTCCACCTCCTGCGCGCCGAAGAAGCCGGCGGCCTCGACCATCCGTCTTATGCCTTTGAGATCGATGACGCCATCGCCCATCATGCCGCGGTCGAGCAGCATGTCCTTGGTCGGCACCAGCCAGTCGCAGATGTGATGGGCGAAGATGCGGTTCATGCGTCCGGCGCGGGCAATCTGGTTGGCAAGGTCGGGATCCCACCAGACATGATAGACATCGATCGCAACGCCGACATCCTCGCCGAGCTGTTCGCACATGTCGAGCGCTTGGCCGAGCGTGTTCACACAGGCCCGGTCGGCCGCATACATTGGATGCAACGGTTCGATGGCGAGCTTCACGCCGGCAGCCCGCGCATGCGGCAGCACGGCGGCAATACCGTCGAACACCATTTTCCGGGCCGCAACGATATCCTTCGAACTATCAGGCAGGCCGCCGACGACGAGCACCAGGCAATCGGCGGAAAACGCGGCCGCCTCGTCGATTGCGCGTCTGTTGTCGTCGAGGTTCTTCTGCCAGTCGGCATCATTTGCCGCCGGAAAGAAACCGCCGCGGCAGAGACCGGTCAGCTTGATGCCGTTCGATTTGACGATGCGCACGGCTTCATCGAGACCGGCCCTGGCGACCTGGTCGCGCCAGGGCGCGATCGAAGTGATGCCGTGCTTCAGGCAGATATCGACGGCTTCGGCAAAGCCGCATTGCTCGCGGATCGTCGCGAGATTGATCGAAAGTCCCTCGACCTGCATGCCAGTTCCTCCCATTGCCGCGTCGGCGTTCAGTGGACGCCGTGGACGGCAAGCACCTGTTTCATGCGCGTCGCCGCGAGTTCCGGATCGGCGAGAACGCGGGCCTTGTCGGCCAGCCGGAAGAGTTCGGCCAGATGCGTCAGCGAGCGCGTGCTCTGCTGGCCGCCGATCATCGTGAAATGATCCTGCAGGCCGTTCAGATAGGCGAGGAAGACAACACCGGTCTTGTAGAAGCGCGTCGGCGCCTTGAAGATATGGCGAGACAGCGGAACGGTCGGCTCAAGCAGATCGAAGAACTCGCCGTTGCTCTTGCGGCCGAGCGCATCGAGCGCGGCGGAAGCTGCCGGCGCGATGGCGTCGAAGATGCCGAGCAACGCGTCGGAATGGCCCTGTTCGTCGCCGGCGATCAGTTCGGCGTAATTGAAGTCGTCGCCGGTATACATGCGTACGCCCTTCGGCAGCTGCCGGCGCATGGTCACTTCCTTCTCCTTGGAAAGAAGCGAAATCTTGATGCCGTCGACCTTTGCAGCATTGGCTTCGATCACCTCGAGGCAGGTTTCCATCGCCTTCAGGTGGTCGCCGTAGCCCCAGTATCCCTCGAGCGCCGGATCGAACATCTCGCCGAGCCAATGGATGATGACGGGTTCCTTTAGCTGGCGAAGGATCCGGTCGTAAACTCTGATATAGTCGTCCGGCCCCTTGGCCGCTGCGGCAAGCGCCCGGCTCGCCATCAGGATGATGCGCCCGCCGGCGGCCTCCACCGTTTCGATCTGTTCTTCATAGGCCTTGATGATCGTGTCGATGGTCACGTCGGGGCCGGGCGTCAGATGGTCGGTGCCGGCGCCGCAGGCAATCAGCGCATCCTTGCGGCCGGCCGCCTCGGCAAGCGCGCGGCGGATAAGATCGCGCGCATCAGACCAGCCGAGGCCCATGCCGCGCTGCGCCGTATCCATCGCTTCTGCAACGCCGAGGCCGAGATCCCAGAGCCGGTGACGGAAGGCGAGCGTGCGTTCCCAGTCGATCGCCGGCGTCAGCCATGGATCGTTGTCGGCAAGCGGATCGGCGACCACATGGGCGGCGGCAAAGGCGATACGCGGGAAGCTCCTGGCGTCGCGTTTTTTAAGCTCGATCGGCGTGCCGGTCAGCGTGTAGGGAACGATCCTGCCGTCGAGAGGGAGATTGATCGTCGTCACGGCTTAGAACTCCAGTGCGGGAACATCGAGCCAGCGACGCTCGGCCCAGGATTTCAGTCCGAGTTCTGCAAGCTGGACGCCCTTGGCACCGGCTTCCAGGCCATAGGGCCACGGCGCATCCTCGACGACATGACGGATGAACATCTCCCACTGCGCCTTGAAGCCGTTGTCGAAGGCCTGCGTATCCGGAACCTCGTCCCAGGTCTTGTAGAAGTCGATGGTCTGCGGCTGATCAGGGTTCCAGACCGGCTTCGGCGTGTTGACGCGGTGCTGGCTCCAGCATTTCGTCAGGCCGGCGACGGCAGAACCATGCGTGCCGTCGACCTGGAAGGTGACAAGGTCGTCGCGGCGCACGCGCACCGCCCAGGAGGAATTGATCTGGGCGATCGCGCCGCCTTCGAGCTCGAAGGTCGCATAGGCCGCATCGTCGGTGTCGCAATCATAGGACTTGCCCTGCTCGTCGATGCGCCGGCCAATATGGGTGGCGCCGAGGCAGGAAACGGCCTTGACCTCGCCGAACAGATTGTCGAGTACGTAGCGCCAGTGGCAGAGCATGTCGAGGATGATGCCGCCGCCATCGGCCTTGCGGTAGTTCCAGGAGGGGCGCTGGGCGGGCACGCCCCAATCGCCTTCGAAGACCCAGTAGCCGAATTCGCCGCGCACCGAGAGGATCTTGCCGAAGAAACCAGAATCTTTCAGCAGCGCCAGCTTGCGCAGGCCGGGCAGGAAGAGCTTGTCCTGCACGACTCCGTGCTTGAGGCCGGAACGCCGCGCCTTGCGGGCCAGATCGATCGCCACCTGCAGATCGTCGGAAATCGGCTTTTCGCAATAGACGTGCTTGCCGGCATCGAGCGCCTTGGACAGCAGCTCGGCGCGCATCAGCGTCGTGCCGGCGTCGAAGAAGATCGTGTCGTCGGGATTGGCGAGAGCGGCATCGAGATCGGTCGACCAGCGCTTTATGTTGTGCTTCTTCGCCAGCTCTTCCATCTTGGCGCCGTTGCGGCCGACGATGATCGGGTCGATCTCCAGTTTCTCGCCGGATTTCAGCGTGATGCCGCCCTGGTCGCGGAAGGCCAGAATCGAGCGCACCAAGTGCTGGTTGTAACCCATGCGGCCGGTGACGCCGTGCAAGATGATCCCCAAGCGTGCCATTTTTTCCTCCCTGCGATCCTTTGCGGCGGGAGCGGGCGTCGTGGCCCGGCCCTCCCAAGCCGGTAACTAAACAGTTACTTGATGACAGAAGAGCAGCGAGCCTGTCAAGAGTCAAATCCTGCTTTCGGGAGCAGAGCCTTTTCGGGTTAGATTGCAGCATTCTGCCGGAGCAGATTTTCGTCTGGGCAGAGGCGATTGGCGAAGGGCATACCCCTTGGTACGTCCGAGCCGATCGCCCCTGCCCTGATGGAAAGATGCCCGGCCCTTCGGGTTGGCTGAAACGGGCCGGCTGATCGACCGGCCGGCTTGGCCGTAGAACTGCGCTACGACGCGCGCCGGCCGGTCGACCATCCGACTCCGTTTGAGCCAACAGAATGCTGCAATCTAACCCGGAAAGGCTCTAACGCTTGATCGAGGCGAGCGTGACATGGACGATATGCCGTTCCCAGGCATTGAGATGGATCGGCTCGATGAGGTCGCGGCCGAAGATCGTCGAGAGCGTGTACTGGTTGGAGAGGTAGAAATACCCAAGCGAGGCGATCGTCAGGTAGACGTGGAGCGGATCGGCGGTCTCGATGAAGACGCCCTGCGTCTTTCCCCGCTCCAGCACTTGGGAAAGCTCGCCGATCAGATGCGAATGCAGTTCCTTGAGCCGGACGGACTGGCGGAGCCAGCGGGCGCGGTGCAGGTTTTCCGTGCCGAGCAGGCTGAGGAATTCAGGGTGCTGGAGAAAATAACGCCAAGTGAAGAGCGCGAGTTCGCCGATGCCTTCCTCCGGGCTGCGGTCGCCGATATGCAGCGCGCGTTCGGCGGTGCGGATGCCGACATAGGCTTCTTCGAGCACTCTGAGGTAGAGCTGCTCCTTGTCGCCGAAATAATGGTAGAGCATGCGTTTGTTGGTGCCGGCCCGCTCGGCGATGGCATCGACGCGGGCGCCGCCCATGCCGTTTTCGGCAAATTCCCGGGTGGCCGCTTCCAGGATCGCGGCGCGTGTCCGCTCCGGATCGCGTTGGCTCGTCCGCTCTGCAGATGGACGTCGAGACCTCTTCTTCCCCGCATTATCCCCGCCGTCGTTCATCGCTCCACCTCCCTCTCAAATGTTGCGCTCATAAGCCTTCGGTGCGAAATTGTAAAAACCGAATTTGAAAGGCGGCCCGCGAGCCGACCGCTTGACACGCTTGCCGCTTTGCTCGTAGCTTGTAACTAATTGGTTATTTGCGCAAGCGTAACTGATACGGAAGCGTGTGGAGGCGCTTCCCTTTGGAGGAGGAAAAAATGGATCTACGTGTAAATAGACGTAATTTCGTTGCGGGAGGGGCAGCACTTCTGTCGCTCTCCGCGCTGGGAAGCAGCGCGCTGGCAGAGGAAACGCGCCTGCGTCTCCTGTGGTGGGGCTCTCAGCCGCGCGCCGATCGCACCAACAAGGTGTCGGAGCTTTACAAGGCGAAGAACGCCGGCACCACCATCACCGGTGAGTTTCTCGGATGGGCCGATTACTGGCCGCGACTGGCGACCCAGGTCGCCGGCCGCAATGCCCCCGACATTATCCAGATGGACTACCGCTATATCGTCGAATATGCCCGGCGTGGCGCGCTTGCGCCGCTCGAATCCTACATGCCGTCGAAGCTGCAGCTCGATGATTTCGATCCGGCGCAGATCGAAGGCGGCAAGGTCGATGGCCATTTCTACGGCGTCAGCCTCGGTGCCAATTCAGCCACCACCGTGTTGAACACTGTCGCCTTCAAGGAAGCCGGCATCGACATGCCGACGCAGAAGACGACCTGGGAGGAGTTCGGCAAGATCGGTGCCGAGATGACCAAGGCCGGCAAGCGCAAGGGTTATTTCGGCTTTGCCGATGGCAGCGGTGCCGAACCGCTCTTTGAGAACTACCTCCGCCAGCGTGGCAAGGCGCTCTACACGGCGGATTCGAAGATCGCCTTCGGTCCCGAGGAAGCTGCCGAATGGTTCGATATGTGGGCGAAGTTCCGCGAAGCCGGAGCTTGCGTCACCCCTGATATCCAGGCGCTTTACAAGGATTCGATCGATACCAGCCCGCTTACCGTCGGCAAGGCTGCCTGCGACTATGCGCATAGCAACCAGTTCGTTGGCTTTCAGGCTATGGTCAAGGACAAGCTGGCGTTGACCAACTACATGCGCATCAAGCCGGACTCGAAGGGCGGCCATTACCGCAAGCCGTCGATGTTCTTCTCCGTCTCCGCGCAGTCGAAGGTGATGGATCAGGCGGTCGACTACATCAACTTCTTCGTCAAGAATCCTGATGCCGCATTGGCGCTCGATGTCGAGCGCGGCATTCCGGAATCGAAGGCGATGCGCGATGTCGTCGCCACCAAGCTCGACGAAACCGGCAAGGTCCCGCTCGATTATGTCAGCGGTCTTGGCGATCTCGCCGGCCCGCTGCCGCCCCCGCCGCCGACGGGTGCCGGCGAAGGCCAGGTGGTTCTCCGCACGATCTCCGAGCAGGTGGCCTTCGGTCAGCTGACTCCGGCCGATGCCGGCAAGCAGCTTGTCGATGAAATCACGCGACTCCTCGCGCGGGGCTGATCAATGAGCAATGCGATGCGCACGCCCGCAGGGGCCATATCAATGGAAAGATATCAGGGGGCCGTGGCCGAAGGACGCTTCCGGCGCCTCTGGAATGCCAATGCTCCCGGCTATCTCTTCCTTCTGCCATGGCTCATCGGCTTTTTCGGGTTGACCCTCGGGCCGGCCCTGATTTCGCTCTACCTCTCCTTCACCGATTTCGACATGCTACGGTCGCCGGGATGGGTGGGAGCTGCGAACTACGTGCGCATCGCCACTGCGGATCCGAAATTCTCGGCCGCCATGCGCGTCACGCTTACTTATGTCGTCTTGTCGGTGCCGTTCAAATTGACCTTCGCCTTGCTGGTTGCCATGGCGCTGAACCGTGGCGTCAGGGGCCTGCCGATCTACCGGGCGATCTTCTATCTGCCATCGCTGCTCGGCGGCAGCGTGGCGATTGCCGTGCTCTGGCGCCAGCTTTTTGCCAGCGACGGCCTTATCAACGCGGCCCTCGCAACGGTCGGCATCGAGGGGCCGAGCTGGATCTCGCATCCGAGCTATTCGATCTATACGCTGGTGGCGCTGTCCGTCTGGCAATTCGGATCGCCGATGATCATCTTCCTCGCCGGCCTGCGCCAGATTCCGCAGGACATGTATGAAGCGGCAAGCCTCGACGGCGCATCGAAATTCCGCCAGTTCTACAAGATCACGCTGCCGCTGCTGACGCCCGTCATCTTCTTCAATGCCGTGGTCCAGACGATCGATGCCTTCAAGGCCTTCACACCGGCCTTCATCATATCAGGCGGCACCGGCGGTCCGATCAATTCGACGCTGTTCTACACCCTCTATCTCTACCAGGAGGCCTTCGGCAATTTCCGCATGGGCTATGCCTCGGCGCTCGCCTGGATCCTGGTGCTGATCATCGCCGTCTTCACCGCCTTCTCCTTCCTGACCTCGCGTTACTGGGTGCACTACGATGACTGAGATGATGACCGTCACCGCCCCGAAGCCGCCGAGCGACATCAACAAACGCAGCCTTCCCGGCTCGATCATCCTGCATACCATGCTGATCATCGCATCGATCGCCATGGTCTATCCGCTGCTGTGGATGGTCTCGGCCTCCGTCCGACCGCAGGACGAAATCTTCTCTTCCACCTCGCTCATCCCCTCATCGGTAGATTTTTCTTCCTATGTGCGCGGCTGGTTCGGCCTTGATATCAGCTTCGGCCGCTTCTTCTGGAATTCGCTTGTTATCTCGGTACTGACCGTGACCGGCAACGTCGTCGCCTGTTCGCTTGCCGCCTACGCTTTCGCGCGGCTGCGTTTTGCCGGCCGCAATTTCTGGTTCGCGATCATGCTCGGCACGCTGATGATCCCCTATCACGTGACGCTGATCCCGCAATATGTGCTCTTCCTCAACCTCGGCTGGGTGAATACCATCTTGCCGCTTGTCGTGCCGAAGTTCCTGGCAAGCGACGCTTTCTTCATCTTCCTGATGGTGCAGTTCTTCCGCGGCATCCCGCGTGAGCTGGACGAGGCGGCGATGATGGATGGCTGCAGCGCCTTCCGCATCTATTGGAAGATCATGCTGCCGCTGTCGTTGCCGGTGCTGGCGACGGCTGCGATCTTCTCCTTCATCTGGACCTGGGACGATTTCTTCGGGCCGCTGATCTACCTCAACGACATGAACACCTACACGATCCAGCTAGGCCTGCGCACCTTCGTCGACTCGACGAGCGCCTCGGACTGGAGCGGCCTCTTCGCCATGTCGACCCTCACGCTGGTGCCGGTGTTCTTCTTCTTCCTGTTCTTCCAGCGCCTGCTGATCGAGGGCATCGCCACGACGGGCATGAAACGTTGATGGCGGCAACGGGAAAGAGTGACATGAGCATCAAGACGGTCGCGATCGTCGGCTGTGGCATCGGCCGCTCCCACATCGTCGAGGGCTACCTGCCGCATTCCGACAAGTTCAGGGTCCTGGCGATCTGCGACCTCGACGAACAACGCCTGGCGGCAGTCGGAGACGAGTTCGGCATCGAGCGCCGCACCACCTCCTTTGCGGAACTGCTCGCCGACGACACGATCGACATCATCGATATCTGCACCCCGCCCGGCATTCATCTGGAGCAGGTGGTCGCGGCGCTCGCTGCCGGCAAGCATGTGGTCTGCGAAAAGCCGCTGACGGGTTCGCTGGCCGGGGTCGATACGATCATGGAAGCGGAAAAGACCGCCAAAGGCGTGCTGATGCCGATCTTCCAGTACCGCTACGGCGACGGCATTCAGAAGGCCAAGCGGATCATCGATGCCGGCATTGCCGGCAAAGCCTATACGGCCTCGGTCGAAACCTTCTGGCTGCGCAAACCCGAATATTACGCCGTGCCCTGGCGCGGCAAATGGGCGACAGAGCTCGGCGGCGTACTCGTCACCCACGCGCTGCATCTGCACGACATGCTGATGCATCTGATGGGTCCGGCCGCGAGGGTCTTCGGCCGCGTCGCAACTCGCGTCAACGATATCGAGGTCGAGGATTGCGCCTCCGCCAGCCTGCTGATGGAAAGTGGGGCCTTCGTCTCGCTCTCCTGCACGCTCGGTTCGCAAGAGCAGATCAGCCGGCTGAGGCTGCACTTCGAGAACGTGACCTTCGAAAGCACGCACGAGCCCTATACACCAGGCAAGGATCCCTGGAAGATCATCGCGGCCAATGATGATGTGCAGGAAAAGATCGACCGGGTGGTCGGCGACTGGCAGCCGGTCGCGCCGCGTTTCACCACCCAGATGGGCCAGTTCCATGCCTTCCTCAGCGGTCACGGGCCGCTGCCGGTGACATCAACGGATGCGCGCCGCGCGTTGGAACTCGTCACCGCCATCTACCAGTCTTCCGACAGCGGCGCCGAAGTGCCGCTGCCGGTCGGTCCCGACAGTCCAAAATACGCCGATTGGCGCGCAAGAACGAAGTAACCGGCAAAAGAGAGGGTTTTGAGAAGATGGCAACCAGTGTCGTTCTTCAGAAGGTCGAGAAGCGCTACGGCGCGATGGACGTGATCCATGGCATCGACCTGACGATCGATCCCGGCGAATTCGTCGTTTTCGTCGGCCCCTCGGGCTGCGGAAAATCGACCCTTCTGCGGATGATCGCCGGCCTTGAGGAAATCTCGGGCGGCGCGCTGCTGCTCGACAGCGAGCGCATGAACGAGGTGGCGCCCGCCAAGCGTGGCATCGCCATGGTCTTCCAGTCCTATGCACTCTATCCGCATATGTCCGTTTATAAAAACCTCGCCTTTGGTCTGGAGACGGCGGGTTACAAGAAGGCCGACATCCAGCCGAAGGTGAAGCGCGCCGCCGAGATCCTGCAGATCGAGAAACTTCTGGAGCGCAAGCCGAAGGCGCTCTCCGGCGGCCAGCGCCAGCGCGTCGCGATCGGCCGCGCCATCGTACGCGAGCCGCGCATCTTCCTGTTCGACGAGCCGCTGTCCAACCTCGATGCCGAACTGCGCGTGCAGATGCGCGTCGAGATCTCCCGCCTGCACCGCCAGCTCGGCAACACCATGATCTATGTCACCCACGACCAGGTCGAAGCCATGACGATGGCCGACAAGATCGTGGTGCTGAATTCCGGCCGCATCGAGCAGGTCGGCGCCCCGCTCGATCTCTACAACAACCCGGCCAACCGCTTCGTCGCCGGCTTCATCGGCAGCCCGAAGATGAATTTCCTGAAGGCGCGCATCGAGCAGGTCGGCGAGGCGGAAACCAGCATCCATGTCTGCGGCAACTTCGTCCATCTGCCGCGCCGGTTGAACGGCGAGGCCGGCCAGGAGGTCACTTTCGGTATCCGCCCCGAGCATCTTTCCCTTGCCGGGGGCGCCATCGCGCTCTCGACCGTCAACGTCGATCTCGTCGAAAATCTCGGCGGCGCCACCATGCTCTACACCACGACGCCGGACAGCCAACTTCTGACTGTTGCGCTCGACGGCCAGCAGAAGGTGGAGCGCGGCACCAATGTGAAGACCTTCTTCGATCCGGTCCGCTGCCACGTCTTCGATGCTGCCGGCAAGACGATCTAAGCGCTGCTTGACATCAGATCCTCCTCTGCCCCATCATTTCGCAAGGGGCTGAAGGGGAATAAGCATGACGCCTGAGGATAGGATTCATGCGCTTGGCATCTGGCAGGGCCCGCTTGAAATTTCGCCGATAGCAGGCGGCATCACCAACAGGAACTATCTGGTGAGCGATGCCGTCACGCGTTGCGTGGTCAGGCTCGGCACCGATATTCCCATCCATCACATCAACCGGCAGAACGAGCTTGCCGCCAGCCGTGCGGCGCATGCCGCGGGCATATCGCCTGCCGTCATCCATCATTCGCCTGGTGTGCTGGTGCTCGAATATGTCGAGGCGAAGGCGCTGTCGCCGGAAGATATCAGGACACCTGATATGCTGGCCCGAGTCGTCCCGCTCGTCCGCGCCTGCCATCATGACATCGCCCGGCACTTCCGTGGCCAGGCGATGATCTTCTGGGTCTTCCACGTCATCCGCGACTACGCCGCCAGCCTGAAAGCGTCGGGCAGTCCCTACCTTCCCTTGTTGCCTGGTCTGATCGGCAGGGCCGAGACGCTGGAGGAAGCCGCAGGGCCTTTCGAGATCGCCTTTGGCCACAATGATCTGCTGGCCGCCAACTTTCTTGACGACGGCAAACGGCTCTGGCTGATCGACTGGGACTATGCCGGCTTCAACACGCCGCTTTTCGATCTCGGCGGATTGGCCTCCAACAACGAGCTCCCGGAAGCGGCAGAGCGCACCATGCTGGAGATCTATTTCGACCGGCCGCTGACATCAGATCTCCGCAGGCGCTACGGCGCGATGAAATGCGCCTCGCTGCTGCGCGAGACGCTCTGGAGCATGATTTCGGAAATCCATTCCACCATCGATTTCGATTACGCCGCCTATACAGCCGAAAATCTCGCGCGCTTCGAACGCGCCTATCAAGCCTTTGAGCAGGACCAATAAATGACGAAGGAATTACCGAAGACGGCAAAAGCCGTGGTCATCGGCGGCGGCATCATCGGCTGCTCCACAGCCTATCATCTCGGCAAGCTCGGCTGGACCGATACCGTCCTGCTCGAACGCAAGAAGCTGACATCTGGCACCACCTTCCATGCCGCAGGCCTCGTCGGCCAGCTGCGCACCAGCGCCAACATCACCCAGCTGCTCGGCTATTCCGTCGATCTCTATAAGCGGCTGGAAGAGGAGACGGGCCTCGGCACCGGCTGGAAGATGAATGGCGGCCTGCGTCTTGCCTGCAACGAGGAGCGCTGGACGGAGGTCAGGCGCCAGGCCACCACAGCCCAATCCTTCGGCCTCGAAATGCAGTTGCTGACGCCGCAGGAGGCCTTCGATCTCTGGCCGCTGATGACAACAGACGATCTCGTCGGCGCCGCCTTCCTTCCCACAGACGGCCAAGCCAACCCCTCTGATATCACCCAGGCGCTGGCGAAGGGCGCCCGCATGTCCGGTGTTTCGATCTTCGAGGATACCGAAGTTCTCGACCTCGAAATCGACAAGGGAAGGATTCGGGCCGTCGTCACGGCGCAAGGGCGCATCGAATGCGAGCGCGTCGTCGTCTGCGCCGGCCAGTGGACGCGCGCCTTCGCCGCCCGTTTCGGCGTTAACGTGCCGCTGGTCTCCGTCGAACACCAATACATCATCACCGAATCCTTCGGCGTGCCCTCCAACCTGCCAACGCTGCGCGATCCCGATCGCCGGACCTATTACAAGGAAGAGGTCGGCGGCATCGTCATGGGTGGCTACGAGCCGAATCCCATTCCCTGGGCGGAAAAAGGAGTCCCCGATGGTTTCCACTACACGCTGCTCGACAGCAATTTCGACCATTTCGAGCAGATCATGGAGCAGGCGCTAGGCCGCGTTCCGGCGCTGGAAAATGTCGGCGTCAAGCAGCTGCTGAACGGCCCGGAAAGCTTCACGCCCGACGGCAATTTCATTCTCGGCGAAGCGCCGGAGCTGAAGAATTTCTTCATCGGCGCCGGCTTCAACGCCTTCGGCATCGCCTCGGCCGGTGGCGCCGGCATGGCGCTTGCCGAATGGGTGGCGAAAGGCGAACCGCCCTATGACCTCTGGCCGGTCGATATTCGCCGTTTCGGCCGTCCGCATTTCGATACGGATTGGGTGCGCACCCGCACGCTCGAAGCCTATGGCAAACATTACACCATGGCATGGCCCTTCGAGGAGCATTCGAGCGGCCGCCCCTGCCGCAAGTCGCCGCTCTATGACCGGCTGAAGGCGCAAGGCGCCTGCTTCGGCGAGAAGCTCGGCTGGGAGCGGCCGAACTGGTTTGCCGATCTCTTCGCCAACGAAGAGCCGAAGGATGTCTACAGTTATACCAGACAGAATTGGTTCGACGCCGTCGGCCGAGAACACAAAGCGGTGCGCGAGGCGGCCGTCATCTTCGACCAGACCTCCTTTGCCAAATTCGTGTTGAAGGGCAGGGACGCCGAGGCGACTCTTTCCTGGATTGCTTCCAACGATGTCGCAAGGCCTGTAGGATCCCTCGTCTATACCCAGATGCTGAACGACAAGGGTGGCATCGAATGCGATGTGACCGTCGCCCGCGTCGCCGAGGACGAATATTACATCGTCACCGGCACCGGTTTTGCCACCCATGATTTCAACTGGATCGCACGCAATATACCGGCGGCGATGCATGCCGAACTGGTCGACGTCACATCAGCCTATTCCGTGTTGTCGCTGATGGGTCCGAATTCCCGTGCCGTGCTGGAGAAGGTGACCGGCAGCGACGTCTCGAACGCGGCCTTCCCCTTCGGCCAGGTCAGAACCATCGGCATATCAGGCTGCCCGGTACGGGCCCTGCGCATCACCTATGTCGGCGAGCTCGGCTATGAACTGCATATTCCGATTGAATATGCGACCACGGTCTATGACGCGCTGATGGCGTCAGGCGGCGAGTTCGGCCTCGTCAATGCCGGCTACCGCGCCATCGAAAGCTGCCGCCTGGAAAAGGGCTATCGCGCCTGGGGCTCCGATATTGGCCCGGATCATACGCCAATCGAGGCTGGTCTCGGCTGGGCGGTGAAGATGCGAAAGAATATTCCCTTCCGCGGCCGGGAGGCGATCGAGCGGCAGCTTTCGGGCGGCGTGAAGAAGCGCCTCGCCTGCTTCGTCCCCGAAGACGCCGATACCGTACTGCTCGGCCGCGAAACGATCTATCGCAACGGCAAGCGCGTCGGCTGGCTTTCGAGCGGCGGCTTCGGCTACACCCTGGGCAAGCCGATCGGCTACGGCTACGTCCGCAATCCCGATGGCGTTACGGAGGATTTCATTCTCTCCGGCACCTATGAGCTCGATGTCGCAATGGAACGCATTCCCTGCAAGGTGTCGCTTGCACCGCTTTACGATCCCGATATGGCGCGGGTGAAGGCCTGACGACCGGAACTCCCTCATTCCTCTACCCTTGGGTCGAGCTCGAGGGTAGAGGTGACGAGGAGATGTTGTGCCTTGCGGCACCCCCTCGCCTCATCATTCCCAGCCGGAATCTCGGAAAGACTCCAAATCTCAGAACAGCGGCAGCCGGTCGTCCTGAATCAGGATCTCCAGCTTGTCCGAGACATCCTGCGTCCAGGCCCGATGTCCGGTCAAGGCCGTCGGGAAAAGGCCGGGAAGAGTGAAAAGGGCCGCTGAGATCGCCGGACCGGTACGGGGAACATCGGCGATAAGGGCGGCGATTTCTGCGGCGCGGGGATCGCGCAGCTCGTAGCGCTCGCCATTGCCGCGCTCGCCGATCGCATACCGCATCCAAGCCGCGACGGCGATCGCATAGGTCTCCGCCCTGTCGCCATGCGCCAGAGCCTCGCATGCCGGCTCGAGCAGCCGCTGAGGCAGTTTCTGCGTGCCGTCCATGGCGATCTGATAGGTGCGATGCGCGATCGCCTTGTTTGCAAAGCGTGCTATCAATTCACTGGCATAGTCGTCGAGATTGATGCCGGGCACCGCGTCGAGCGTTCGCGCCGCCGCATGCATGTGGCGGTAGGCAAGCGCCGCCAGGCCGGCATCGTCCATCACGTCGCGGATAAATTCATAGCCGCCGATATAACCGAGATAGGCAAGCAGCGAATGGGCGCCATTCAGCATCCGCAGCTTCATTTTCTCGTAGGCCGAGACTTCCTCGACCATCAGCCCGCCGTGTATCTTTTCCCAAGCCGGCCGGCCGTTGACGAAATGGTCTTCGATGACCCATTGCGTAAAGGGCTCCGTCTCGATCGCCGCCATATCCGTGCGGCCCGTCAGCCGCTCGGCGTCGGCATAGGTCGCGTCGGTGCTGGCAGGCGTGATGCGGTCGACCATCGTGGACGGGAAAGGCACGTTCGTTTCGATCCAGCGATGCAGGTCGGGATCGATACGGGAGGTGAATTCCAACACGAGGCGCTTCAGCACCGCACCGTTGCTCGGCAGGTTGTCGCAGCTCAGCGGCGTAAAGGGCAGGATGCCCTTCTGCCGGCGGCGCGCAAGGCCTTCGACGAGATAACCGATGACGCCGCGCGGCGCATGCCGGTTGGCAAGATCGGCGACAATATCGGGGTGCTTCAGGTCGAGGCCGCCTGTCGCGGGATCGAAACCATAGGCCTTTTCCGTCACCGTCATGCTGACGATGCGGATATCGGGGTCTTCGAGCCGCGCCAGCAGGCCGGCCGGATCGCGCGTTGCCACATGCGCCCGCAGAACGGGGCCGATCACCTGCGCCGTCGTGCCTGAGGTGTCGCGGATCAGCATCGTATAGAGGCCGTTCTGCTCGTTGAGGTGATCGGCGACATCGGCGGTGCGCAGGCTTGCCACCTCGATGCCCCAGTCTCCGCCGCCAACGGCAAGCGCTGCATCGGTAAAGGGCGCAAAATGGGCGCGGAAAAAGGCGCCGGGCCCGAGATGCAGAATACCGCTTTTCAGCCGGCTGCGGTCATAGGCGGGAAGCTTCGCCGTCGGGGCGAGGCCGGTAAGGGTTTGCAGTCGTTCGGTCACAGCTTGTAGGCCTTCTTCGCATTGCCATAGGAGAGCTCGCCGGCCACGATCTCGGCTTCCCGCTTGGAAATCCGGTGCTCGGTGGCGAGCTGAGCGAGGAAACGGCAGACTTCGCGCCGCCAGACGTCGTGCCGCGCCGGGATCGAAAGCAGCGCGCGCGTATCGTCGTTGAAGCCCGCCATATTGGCGAAACCTGCCGTCTCCACAACCTGATCGAGATAGCGGCGGATGCCGAGCGGGCTGTCGTGGAACCACCAGGGCGGGCCTATCATCAGGCAGGGCCAGTGACCGACCATCGGCGCCATCTCGCGCGCATAGGTCGTCTCGTCGAGAGTGAAGAGCAGCACGCGCAGGCCCGGCGCATGACCGTATTTGGAAAGCAGCGCATTCAGGCCGCCGACCCAATCCGTCGATGTCGGGATATCGGCGCCCATATTGGCGCCGCGGGTCGCAAAGAGTGCGCGGTCGGTGTTGCGTCTCGAGCCGGCATGGATCTGCATCACCATGCCGTCTTCAGCCGAAAGCCCGGCCATTTCGGTCATCATCTGGCCGCGGAAGAGTTCGGCCTCGCCAAGGGAAAGCGGACCCTTCAGCGCCTTGTCGAGGAGCGCCTGCTTTTCGATGGAGGGCAGATCGGCGGTGAAGGCGGTCGGCACGCCGTGATCGGTCGCAGTCGCGCCGAACTGGCGGAAATAGGCGCGCCGGCGCCGATGCGCCTCGATCAGGCCGTCCCAGCGCGTCACATCAGTGCCGGTAATCTCTCCGAACTTGAGGAGATTGTCGCGGAAGCCGACCGCGTCGGGATCGGTGACGCTGTCCGGCCGGTAAGTGGTACGCACTTTGCCGATCCAGCCGTCCGCCGCCATCTTCTGGTGGTGCACAAGCGGGTCGAGCGCGCCTTCGGTCGTTGCGATCGTTTCGATGCCGAATCGCTGATGCAGTGCCCGCGGGCGGAATTCGGGAAGGGCGAGCTGGGCATTGATGTGGTCGTAGAGCGCATCGGCATTCGCAGCCGTCAGCGGCTCGGTGCAGCCGAGCACGGCCGACATCGCGTGGTCGACCCAGAGGCTCGAAGGTGTCCCGCGGAAAAGATGGTAATGCGCGGCAAAGGTCCGCCAGATCGCCCGCCCCGTTGCAACAGGCTTGCCGTCGAGCCTGGGCACGCCGAGATCGTCCAATGCGACGCCGACGCTGTGCAGCATGCGGAAGAGATAGTGATCGGGAATGACCAGCAGCGAGGCCGCGTCTTCGAAAGGCTTGTCGTCGGCGAACCAGGACGGTTCGGTATGCCCGTGCGGGCTGACGATCGGAAGATTGCGCACCGTCTCGTAGAGATCCCGCGCGACGCTCCGGGTCGCCGGATCGGCCGGAAAGAGCCGGTCCGGATGAAGAAAGCCGTTCCCAACATCCATCAGTATTCCTCCCTGATCGATAAGGGCCTACCCCACAACATCAGGCACGGCAAGGTCTTTCAGTAACTAAACGGTACAGTTTTGCGATGGCTCTCCCACCATCGAAATCATTGACGAGACGCCCTATTTCCGCTTTGCAGAACCATCTGTTCCGCCGCTTCCGGCAAAGGAGGATCGATGTCCGACGAGACGAACCGAATCACCCGGCTGGAGGAGATGCTGGCCTACCAGGCAAAGACGATCGAGGAGCTTTCCGACCAGCTCGCCGAACAATGGAAGACAGTCGAGCAGATGCGCACCAAGCTCGATCGGCTGACGGAACGTTTCCTGTCGCTCGAGGAGCAGTCTCTGGAAGCGCCGGGTATCACCCGCCCGCCGCATTATTGAAAGCACGCGGCGGAATGCCGCGTGCTTTCCTGTTCATAAGGGGGCGCGTCAGACGCCGCCGATGCAGAGATATTTCATTTCCAGAAAGTCGTCGGCGCCATGGCGCGAGCCCTCGCGGCCGAGGCCGGATTGCTTGATGCCGCCGAAAGGCGCCGTCTCGGACGACATCAGGCCGGTATTGATGCCGATCATGCCGTATTCCAGCGCTTCCGCCACCTGCCAGACCTTCTTCAGGTCGCCGGCATAGAAATAGGCGGCAAGACCGAACTCCGTATCATTGGCCTGGGCGATGACGTCCTCGACCGCTTCGAAGCGGAAGAGCGGCGCCACCGGCCCGAAGGTTTCCTCGCGCGCCACCTTCATGCCGCGGGCAACGCCGGTCAGCACCGTCGGCGCGAAGAACGTGCCGGCGCCTTCGATACGCTTGCCGCCGGTCAGCACTTTGGCGCCCTTGGCAAGCGCGTCGCTGACATGGTCTTCCACCTTGGCAAGGCCCTGTTCGTCGATCAGCGGCCCGATCACGACGCCTGCCTTGAAGCCGTCGCCGACAGACATCTCGGCGACCTTCGCGGCAAGCTTTGCGGCAAAAGCGTCATAGACCTTCGATTGGACATAGAGACGGTTGGCGCAGACGCAGGTCTGGCCGGCATTGCGATACTTGGAGGCGATCGCGCCCTCGACGGCAGCGTCGAGATCGGCATCGTCGAAGACGATGAAGGGCGCGTTGCCGCCGAGCTCCAGGCTCACCTTCTTGATCTGATCGGCGCACTGCCGCATCAGGATGCGGCCGACCTCGGTCGAGCCGGTGAAACTGATCTTGCGCACCTTTTCGTTGCCGCAAAGCTCGCGGCCGATCGCTGGACCGTCGATACCGACGATGACGTTGAAGACGCCGGCGGGAATGCCGGCCTGCTCGGCGAGCACCGCAAGCGCGATCGCCGTCAGCGGCGTCTGTTCAGCGGGCTTCGACACGACGGTACAGCCGACGGCAAGTGCGGGGGCGATCTTGCGGGTCATCATCGCCGCCGGGAAATTCCACGGCGTGATCGTCCCGACGACACCGACCGGCTGCCTGATGACGATCATGCGTTTATCGTCCGAAGGTGCGGGGATCGTCTCGCCATAGATGCGCTTGGCCTCTTCCGCATACCATTCGATATAGGCGGCGGCATACAGGATCTCGCCGCGCGCTTCGGCGAAGGGCTTGCCCATTTCGGCGGTCAGGATCGCCGCGAGCTCATCGGCATTGGCGACCATCAGGTCGAACCATTTGCGCAGGATGGCGCTCCGCTCCTTGGCCGGGCGGGCAGCCCAGGCCGGCTGCGCGGCATGGGCCGCATCGATTGCCGTCCGCGTGTCAGTAGCGCCCATGTCGGGCAGCGAGGCGAGCAGTTCGCCGGTTGCCGGGTTGAGCACGTCGAAGGTCTTCGTGGCATCGCCTGCCGTCCAGGCGCCGTTGATATAGCCGGCGTCGCGCAGGAGAGGCGAGGAAAAGGGAACGTGCTTGGTCAGTGCGGTGGTGAAAGCCATATCGTACTCCTTGGGAGTGCGGCTGCCGTTTACCGGCAGCCATTGAAATCCGGTTGCGGCGCGGTTACTTGCCCGCGCTCGCCTCCAGCATCGAGGCTTCGAGAATGTCGAGCGCCTCGCCGAACACCTCGTCCTGGATGGTGATCGGCGCGAGGAAGCGGATGACGTTTCCGTGGACCCCGCAGGTGAGCAGGATCAGTCCCTTGTCGAGCGCGATCAGCCGCACCCGGTTAGCGAATTCGGCACTCGGCAACCCCGTCGCCTTGTCGTTGAACTCGACGGCGTTCATGAAGCCTGGTCCACGAATATCGACGATCTCCGGCACCTTCTCGCGCAGCGATTCCAGCCGCTGCTTCAGCCGCCCGCCGAGTTGGTTGGCGCGGTTGCAGAGATCCTCGTCCGCGATGACGTCGAGGACGGCATGGGCGGCTGCGATGCCGAGCGGATTGCCGCCATAGGTGCCGCCGAGCCCGCCCGGTCCCGGCGCGTCCATGATCGCGGCGCGGCCGGTGACGGCGGCAAGGGGAAAGCCGCCGGCAAGGCTCTTTGCCATCGTGGTCAGGTCAGGGGCCACCTCGTGATGGTCCATCGCGAACAGTTTGCCGGTGCGGGCAAAACCGGTTTGCACCTCGTCGGCGATCAGCAGGATGCCGTGCTGGTCACAGAGTTCGCGCAGCGCCTTCATGAAGGCGGCCGGCGCCGGATAGAAACCGCCTTCGCCCTGCACCGGCTCGATGATGATGGCCGCGACGCGCTGCGGATCGACATCGGCGGCGAAAAGCTTCTTCAGCGCCGCAAGCGACTGATCCGCGGTGACGCCGTGCAGCTCGACCGGGAAGGGAACATGGAATACGTCGCCAGGCATTGCGCCGAAGCCGACCTTATAGGGCACGACCTTGCCGGTCAGCGCCATGCCCATGAAGGTCCGGCCGTGGAAGCCGCCGCCGAAAGCGATGACGGCCGAGCGGCCGGTTGCGGCGCGGGCGATCTTGACGGCGTTCTCGACCGCTTCGGCGCCTGTGGTGACGAAGATCGTCTTCTTCTCGAAATCACCCGGCACGAGCATGTTCAGCCGTTCGGCGAGGTGCACGTAGCTCTCATAGGGCACGACCTGATGGCAGGTATGGGTGAAGCGATCGAGCTGTTCCTTGACCGCGGCGATGATCCGGGGGTGGCGGTGGCCGGTGTTGAGAACGGCGATGCCGGCGGCGAAATCGATATAGCGGCGGCCCTCCTTGTCCCAGATTTCGGCATTCTCTGCGCGATCTGCATAGATCTGGGTCGTCACGCCGACGCCGCGGGAAATCGCGGCATTTTTCCGGTCGGTAAGGCTTGTTCCGTTCATCTATACGCTCCTGCGCTGAAAGGGCTTGAGAACTATCTTGCATAAGTTCTGCAAGACATGTAGAAAATTCCTACATTTTTCCTGCAAGAAAACAAGTGGGATTTTTTGCTTCAAACATCACGCCTTTTGATGAATGCTTCGGGCGATTTGAATCGAGGATATCGGCGGATGAATGATAATGGGCCTGTGCGCTACAAGGTGGCGGAGGCCGCGCGGCTGGCGGGCGTTTCGGCCTCGACCTTGCGCCTCTGGGAAAGCCAGGGCCTCGTGGTTCCCGGGCGCTCCGAAACCGGCCACCGGCAATACAGCGCCGATGATGTGGCACGCCTGAAGCGGATCTCCTGGTATCGTGTCGAGCGCGGCCTCAATCCGGCGGCGATCCGCGAGGCTCTGGAGGGCGAGGAGCCTTCCGCCGATGGCGGGGAAACGAGCCAGGATTCCGGTCTCGGCCGCAAGCTGCGCAGCCTGCGCCATGCGAGCGGCAAGACGCTCGATCAAGTGGCCGGCGACATCGGCATCACCTCTTCGACGCTCTCGACGCTCGAGCGCACCTCGCAGGGTGTCAGTTTCAAGACGCTGCACGATCTTGCCGAGTATTACGGCACCACCGTCTCCCGCCTTTCCGGCGAGGAAAACGAGGACGAGCTGGCGCTGGTACGTGCCGGGGAATGGCGCAACTGGCCGGAAACGACGCCTGGAGTCACGGTGCAGATTCTCGCCGACGGCCGCAGGATGATGGATTGTCACCGTTTCGTACTGGCGCCGGGCGCGACAAGCGAGGGCGCCTATCGCCACGAGGGCGAAGAATTTATGCATATCTTGTCCGGCCGGCTCGAACTGGTGCTCGATAGCGATCAGTTCTTCGATCTCGGCCCGGGCGATTCCCTCTATTTCGAAAGCCGCCGTTACCACTCCTGGCGCAACCGCCACGACGGCGAAACCGTGCTACTCTGGATCAACACGCCGCCGACCTTCTGAACTCGGTGGCAAGAGGAAAGCGGTTTCGCACTGAGCGCCTTTGCGCTATAGCGCCACAGGGATGCATTTGAACGAAAGACAGTCTCATGGCGGCCACCATACGGTATCACGAAGGCGATATATCAGCGGCCGACGTTGCCCGCTATACCGGCGCGATCGCCATCGACACCGAGACGCTCGGCCTGGTGCCGCGTCGGGACCGGCTTTGCGTCGTCCAGCTTTCCCCGGGTGACGGAACCGCCGACGTCATCCGCATCGCCGCCGGCCAGAAGCGGGCCCCCAATCTCGTCGCCCTGCTCGAAGACCCGACCCATCAGAAGATCTTTCACTACGGCCGCTTCGACATCGCCGTGCTCTTCCACACCTTCGGCGTCACGACGACACCGGTCTTCTGCACCAAGATCGCCTCGCGGCTCTGCCGGACCTACACAGATCGCCACGGCCTCAAGGACAATCTCAAGGAGATGCTCGACGTCGATGTCTCCAAGGCGCAGCAATCCTCCGATTGGGCGGCCGAGACGCTGTCGCCAGCCCAGCTCGAATATGCCGCGTCCGATGTGCTTTATCTGCACGCCCTGCGCAATAAGCTGACCGAGCGCTTGATCCGCGACGGCCGTTTCGACCACGCCACGGCCTGCTTCGAGTTCCTGCCGACCCGCGCCAAGCTCGACCTGCTCGGCTGGGAAGAGGCCGATATCTTCGCCCATAGCTGACGAATTGTCTTCATTCGAGGGTTTTCACGGCCGTAGGCGAGCTTCGTCTGCGGCTGTTAGCGATTCATTAATGTCTCTTTTTTAATAATTGATTTAATTTTTATGCATTCGATGACGCCAGAATTGCGTCATGCGGACAGGAGGATCTGCTGGGATGCAAGGGGCCGGATGAGCGCGGTCCTTTTATAGAGCCTGCTTTCATCGTCACTTTACGAAAGGGCATGCCATGTTGTCTCCCGTTCGTGCAGCGTCCAATGCAAGCTTTTCGTCCCAAGGTCAGGCCGCGGCGATCGTCGCCGAAGGCCTCGGCCGTTCGGTGGTCGCGCCTGCCCCTGTCAACGCTGTCGAAGCCACTGACCTGAATTCCGCCATTGCCGGCAAGCTCAATATTCTCCTCCTTGCCGCGCGTGAGCGCATGGTCGAAGCTTTGTTCGATGTCATCGATGCGGCCGGCCGCTCGATCTCGCTGGATCGTGGCGAGGACGAGACCAATCTTGCCTTCGCCTCCCGGCTTGCCGATGCCATCCGGCGGCTGCCGGCCGCCAGGATCGACGAGGTCGAGCGCCAGTTGACCGACCAGGGCCATAGCCTGCCGCTCCGGATGATCGCCGAAGCCCTGAAGAACCCGACCGGCCCGCAGGCAGCCCGTATCATCGCCTATCTGGAAATCGTCCGCTACAAGGACCGCGATCTCGCCGCCCGCGCCGTCATGCGCTCCTACGGCCAGAACGATGCTTCGCCGGTGCGCGCCGAAGCCCGCCCGGAGATCCAGCTGCACGAGGACAGCCTGCCCGCCACCGCGCGCCAGCCGACGGAAAAGATGCCCTTGCCGGGCGAGCCGCCGATCGAGGCCGCGGAGCTTGCGACGGCCGAAGAAGCAATCATCGCCGACACCATGCAGGCTATCGATCCGGAAGGGCCGCAGCCAGAAAACCACACCGAACCCGCTCCGGTGACGGCCAGGGAGGTCACCCCGGAAAAATCTGTCTCGCAGGAGATCGAACCCCGGCAAATCCTGCCGGCGGAGCCGGCAAAAGCAGACGATATCGGAGAGACGGCGGAACCACCCGCCATCCAACCGCGCGCGACGTCGGAAAAGGCCGATCCGGTCATCCCCAGGAACTGGACGGGAATCGTCGCCTCCATGACCGAAGAGGCTTCGGAGATGATCGCCACCATCATCCGCGAGCAGGAGATCGAGGCCGTGCTGGAGTATGGTCCCGTCGAGGCGGCGGTGGAGATCGATGCGATCCTCGATGAAGCCGTCATCAGCGACGCGACCGAGACCTTGACCCGTCAGCCGGCGGAGTTCACCGCGCCCGATGCAGGCCCGTCCACCGCGCCTCGCCCATCACAGATGGATATAGAGATCGCGGCTGCGGCTGCCCGTCAGCCGAAAGAGATCTCCGCGCAGACGGAAATGACGCCGGTTCCCCAGGCGGCCGAAGCTTCCTATGTGCCGCTGGCGGCAAGGATGCCGGAAGGGCTCGCCTATACCCAGGTGCCTTACCAGTTCGCCAAGGATATGCTGCCGAACGAAAAGGCAGGCGACACGCATCACCAGCACCACCGCGACGACGCCTCTGAGGATCAGCAGCAGGCGCAGTCCGGCGGCGAGGACGCCGAGCCAGACGGCGAAGAAACCGACGCAGCACCTGCGCGAAGGACTCCGAGGATGATCGATGCCGAACCGGTGGCTCATCAGCCGGCAGGCGCGGCCGCCGACCCGGTCTATGCCCTCTATCAGCGCATGGTCGGCTGGGAATAACTTTCTTACAGCCTGAAAATGAAGAACCCGCCGGATCGCTCCGGCGGGTTCTTCAATTCAGAGACCGTTGCGAGGCTTATTCGCCGCCGCGGTTCTTCAGGGCTGCGCCCAGGATGTCGCCGAGCGAAGCGCCGGAGTCGGACGAACCGAACTGAGCGACGGCTTCCTTCTCTTCCGCAATCTCCAGAGCCTTGATGGACAGCATGATCTTGCGGTCCTTCTTGGAGAAGTTGGTGACGCGGGCGTCGACGACCTGGCCGACCGAGAAGCGCTCAGGACGCTGCTCGTCGCGGTCGCGGGCGAGGTCGGCGCGACGGATGAAGGAAGTGATGTCTTCGTGGTTGACGAGCTTCACTTCGATGCCGCCGTCGTTGATCGCGATGACTTCGCAGGAAACGACTGCGTTCTTGCGCAGGTCGCCGGAAGCTGCTGCTTCGCCGACTGCATCCTTGCCAAGCTGCTTGATGCCGAGCGAGATGCGTTCCTTCTCGACGTCGACGTCGAGAACGACAGCCTTGACGACGTCACCCTTGTTGAACTCCTCGATGACCTGTTCGCCCGGGCGGTTCCAGTCGAGATCAGAGAGGTGAACCATGCCGTCGACATCGCCGTCGAGGCCAATGAACAGGCCGAATTCGGTCTTGTTCTTGACTTCGCCTTCGACTTCAGTGCCAGCCGGATGGCTGCGGGCGAATGCTGCCCACGGGTTTTCCAGCGTCTGCTTGAGGCCGAGCGAGATACGGCGCTTGGACGGATCGACTTCGAGAACGACGACTTCGACTTCCTGGCTCGTGGACAGGATCTTGCCGGGGTGAACGTTCTTCTTGGTCCAGGACATTTCCGAGATGTGGATCAGGCCCTCGATGCCCGGCTCCAGCTCGACGAACGCACCGTAGTCGGTGATATTCGTGACCGTACCGGAAATCTTCTTGCCTTCCGGATACTTGGCCTGGATGCCATCCCACGGATCGGACTCGAGCTGCTTCATGCCGAGCGAAATACGGTGGGTTTCCTGGTTGATGCGGATGATCTGAACCTTGACCTGCTGGCCGATGTTCAGGATCTCCGACGGATGGTTCACACGGCGCCATGCCATGTCGGTGACGTGCAGCAGGCCGTCGATGCCGCCGAGGTCAACGAACGCACCGTAATCGGTGATGTTCTTGACGACGCCGTCAACAACCTGGCCTTCTTCGAGGTTCTGAACGATTTCAGAACGCTGTTCGGCACGGGATTCTTCCAGAACCGTACGGCGCGAAACCACGATGTTGCCGCGGCGCTTGTCCATCTTGAGGATTTCGAAGGGCTGCGGGTTGTGCATCAGCGGAGTGACGTCGCGGATCGGACGAATATCGACCTGAGAACGCGGCAGGAAGGCGATCGCACCATCGAGGTCGACCGTGAAGCCGCCCTTGACCTGGTTGAAGATAACGCCTTCGACGCGCTCGCCGGCTTCGAACTTGGCTTCGAGCTTGACCCAGCTTTCTTCGCGGCGAGCCTTCTCGCGCGACAGAACGGCTTCCCCGAGCGCGTTTTCAATACGCTCAACGTAAACTTCGACTTCGTCGCCAACCTTGAGCTGGCCATCCTTGGCGCGCGCGCCGAATTCCTTGAGCGCGATGCGGCCTTCGACCTTCAGGCCGACGTCAACAACGGCGACATCCTTTTCGATGCCCGTGACGATACCCTTGGTAACATAGCCTTCAGCCAGATCGTTCTTGGCAAAGGACTCTTCGAGAAGGGCCGCGAAATCCTCGCGAGAGGGAGTTGCTACTGACATAAAATCTCCTGCGTGGCCTTCGATAGTTTCAAGGCTCACGTATGCGCCGGTTGGTTCGAGTTGAATGGGCCTGAACCCAGTCCGCCCTCTTTCAAGAAGGCAATCCGGCGCTTGGACGGAATTTCAGGCTTGCTTTGCATGAGCGTCCCGCGCACGAAGCACGGAAAACCGCTTATTTTGAGGCATTTCGGCTCAAGGCGGCGTCGATAAACGATTTAGCAGCCTGAAACGCGGCCTCTATACTCATTTCCGACGTGTCAAGCAAGTGTGCATCGACCGCCGGTTTCATCGGACTATCAGCCCTATTCGTGTCGCGATCGTCGCGCCGCTTGACGTCTTCGAAGATCGCATCGAAATCCGCCGTTGTCCCCTTGCCGAGGATCTCCTCGTAACGGCGTCTTGCGCGCACCTCCGGCGACGCCGTCACATAGAGTTTCACCGGCGCATCCGGGCAGACGACGGTGCCGATATCACGTCCGTCGAGCACCGTTCCCGGCGCCTTTGCCGCAAACCGCCGCTGCGCCTCGACAAGCGCGCGACGTACCGCCGGCATGACCGCTATCTTCGACGCGGCTTCGCCGATCTCGTGCCTGGAAAGTATATCACGATCCAGTCCGGCAAGTTCAACCTCCCGCGCGATCTTTTCGGCCACCGCCTCGTCGTCGAGCGGCAGGCCTGCATCGAGCAGCGCCTTGGCCGTGGCGCGATAGGTCAGGCCGGTGTCCAGATGATGGAAGCCGTATTGCTCGGCGATGCGGCGCGAAAGCGTGCCCTTGCCGGCTGCCGCCGGGCCGTCGATGGCGATGATGAAAGTCTTGGTTGTCATGCGATCAATCCTGCGGCGGCTGGTCCACTAATCATTCCGGCACCTCTTCGATCCTTGCTCCGAGACCGGTCATCAGCGTCATGAATTCGGGGAAGCTGGTCGCGATCATTGCCGCGTCGTCGATCGTCACAGCATGCTCCGCGGCAAGCCCCATGACAAGGAAGCCCATCGCGATGCGATGATCGAGATGCGTCCTGACTTCACCGCCGGCAGCGTTGCCAAGCCCCTTGCCATCAGGCCGGCCGCGCACGACGAGAAAATCCTTGCCCTCCTCGCAGTCCGCGCCATTGAGCTTCAGCCCGTCGGCGACGGCGGAAAGACGATCGGATTCCTTGACGCGCAGTTCCTCCAGCCCCTTCATGGCCGTCGTGCCTTCGGCGAAGCAGGCGGCGACGGCGAGGATGGGATATTCGTCGATCATCGACGGCGCCCGTTCTTCAGGCACGGTCACGCCCTTGAGTTCGGAATGCCGCACCCGCAGATCCGCGACGTCTTCGCCGCCGGCAAGGCGCGCGTTCAGCACCTCGATATCGGCGCCCATTTCCTGCAGCGTCAGGATCAGCCCCGTGCGCGTCGGGTTCATCAGCACGTTCAGGATGGTGATGTCCGAACCGGGGACGATGAGTGCTGCGACCAGCGGGAAGGCGGTGGAGGAGGGATCGCCGGGCACGTCGATGACCTGGCCGGTGAGCCTGCCCCGCCCTTCAAGCCGGATCGCGCGTACGCCACCCTTATCAGTCTCGACAGAAAGCGCGGCGCCAAAACCCTGCAGCATCTTTTCGGTATGGTCACGCGTCATCACCGGCTCGATAACGGTTGTGATACCGGGCGTATTGAGCCCGGCAAGCAGGACGGCAGATTTCACCTGGGCTGAGGCCATCGGTACGCGGTAGCGGATCGCGCTCGGCATTTTCGGGCCGCGCAGCGTTACCGGCAGCCTGTCTCCCGCCGATGCGCTGACCTGCACGCCCATTTCACGCAGCGGATCGAGAACGCGGCCCATCGGCCGTTTCGAAAGCGATGCGTCGCCTGTGAAGGTAGAGGAGAAATCGTAAGTGCCCACGAGTCCCATGGTCAGCCGCACGCCGGTGCCGGCATTGCCGAAATCGAGCGGTGCCTCGGGCGCGAGCAACGCGCCGTTGCCGGTGCCGTCGATCACCCACTCTGCGCCTTGCCGATGAATCCTGGCGCCCATCGCCTGCATCGCCCGGCCGGTATTGATCACGTCCTCGCCTTCAAGCAGTCCGGTAATCCGCGTTTGCCCGGAAGCGAGCCCGCCGAACATGAAGGAGCGATGCGAGATCGATTTATCGCCGGGAATGCGGACGACGCCGGCAAGATTTACGGATTTACGGGCGGTGACGGGCCTTGGCCGAGAGCCGTGCGACATGGCGTAATCCTTTGCAAATGCGGCACATTTCCTCCGCCGTTCCGATCCGGGCGGTGGCAATTTTCTGGCCGTTCTGCGGCTGCCGCGGCTCGTTAACATAAACGCGCCGGGCGGTCATCTGCCGGCATGCGAAAAACCCCGCACGGCGATCATAAAGTTTGGCTTTGACATGGGAAGCAGCAGCGATTAAGGGGACCGGCTTATAAATTCCGATGGAACGCCGGCTTGAACGGCATTTGCCGAATTTTGAATTCGGCCATTCTCACGAGGCTTATAGTGGCGAAAGCGGAACTTGGAACCAAGCGTACCGATCCGGAAACCGGCAAGAAGTTTTATGACCTGAACCGGGATCCGATCGTCTCTCCTTATACCGGCAAGTCCTATCCTCTGTCCTTCTTCGAAGAAACCTCGGCGATTGCCGACGTTGCCGAGGAAGACGAGGTCGCGGAAGTCGATACCGAAAACACCGAAGTCGAACTGGTGTCGCTGGAAGATGCCGATGATGCCGCCGCCGGCGACGACATCCCCGATATCGGCGACGACGATGTCGAAATCGAAGGCGACGACGATGACGATACCTTCCTCACACCCGACGAGGACGATGACGACGACGACATGAGCGACATCATCGGCGTGACCGGCGACGAAGACGAAGTCTGATCGACGAATGACGGCCCGGATGACAAAAAAATTCCGGGCCGGGTTTTTTAGGCTTGCTATCTGCGAAAACCGCAAGTAATAAGCCGCCACTCCGAAGGGCACGCCCTGACGAGTATCCCAGGACCGGCCACGCCGGACCGCCTTGATGGGGCTATAGCTCAGCTGGGAGAGCGCTTGCATGGCATGCAAGAGGTCAGCGGTTCGATCCCGCTTAGCTCCACCACGCTTCGCCCTTACGGGCTTCGCGTGGCGCAGCCGCGGGAAACCGTTAGGCCGAAGCAGTGCCCGGCATAGCCCGAAGGGCGACGACGGGCTGAAGTGCTGATGTGGTATGTCTATATTCTCCGCAGTGTCGATTTTCCCAATCAGGAATATACCGGGTCCACCGCAGATCTGAAGCAGCGCTTTGCGGCGCACAATGCGGGAAAATCTGCCCATACCGCCAAATTCGCACCGTGGAATTTGCTTTGGTATTGCGCCTTTCCCGACAAGCACAAAGCTCTTGAATTCGAAAAATATCTAAAATCGCATTCTGGTCGGGCCTTTGCCAGGAAGAGATTGGTCCAGCCGAATCTGGATCCCCGTCCCCTCACCAATTGGAAGGTCGATTCCGATTGAGAACCGCCTGCCGTGCGAAAGTCGGAGCAGCTAAATCGTGCAGATATGCCCGGCAGGCCGCTCCCGCAGCCCGCCGGCGCCTTACGCCTCACATCTCGACGATAGCAGCCGTCAGCCGCTTTACCAGCGGCAGCACCAAGAGCAGGACGGGAAAGGCGATAGCCCAGGATAGCGCCCATGCGGAGGGCCACATGGCAAGGGCAGGCGCGGTCAGGCCTTGTGCTCTCAGGATGCTGATCGCCGAGACGACGCATGTCATCAGCAGCGAGAGGATGAGCGGCATGACGATTGTATTATAGCGTTTGGGGAGTTTGCCTTTGGGCATTTTGATCTCCGTAAGATGCCGATCAGAACAATTGCGCAGCGCCGACCGGCGGGTTGCGCGTTGATTGACGTAAACGCTTACGGAGCTTCGATCTGAAGCGACGCCGTTTTATGGCCGAAAATATGTTGCCGTTCAAGTCCGCGTGCTCCAGCCACAACGAGCTTGTTGCCGGAATCTCCGCGATTGGCCTTAGGAGTCCGCCGATGAGTAGAGCACGACGCCGCCGTATCATCCGCACCGGGCGAACCGTGATGGGGCTTGCTCTCGTCGGCTCGATCTCGTTTTTAGCGCATGGCGGATGCGATCGGTCTTCTGCTCACCGGCGATTTCAGGTCTTAACGACATTCAGTGGATCGTAATCACGATCCAAAGCCGACCTCAGCGGCCGTAGGTGACCTCGACGGAGGCTTTGCCGAGCGTATTGGCCCTGACATAGAAGCCGACCATGGCTGCAGGCGCCGTATCCGGCAGGGGAAGTTTGTCGACCGACAGCGCGTAGACGGTGAACTGGTAATGGTGCGGCTTATCGCCGGCCGGCGGGCATGCGCCGCCATATCCTGATACGCCGAAGTCGGTGCGGCCTTCCACGACACCCTCGGGAAGCTTCTTGTCGCCGCTTGCGCCGGTGGCAATCTTCGAGACATCCGCCGGAATATTGAACACGGACCAGTGCCACCAGCCCGAGCCGGTCGGAGCATCCGGGTCGTAGGCCATGACGGCGAAGCTCTTGGTGCCCTCGGGAGCGCCGGACCAGGCGAGGTCAGGCGAGATGTTCTTGCCCGAGCAGCCGAAGCCGTTGAAGACCTGCTCGTCGGCCATGGGCTTGCCCGGGGTCAGATCCGTCGAGGTGAGCTTCATTTCCGCATGTGCGGCCGTGACGCCGATAAGGGACGTTGCGAGAAGTGCTGTTATGAAACGCATGTTGCTTTCCTGCGGTTGATGATGCCGCAGAGCTATCGTCACCCGGAAAGCACGTCTGCCCCGCTACGCTCAACTTCTGTCCCGATCCGCTCAACCGGCTCGGAGCCGTTGCGCACATGGCGCGGACTGGTGCCGAACCGCTCCTTGAAGCGCGCCGCGAATTGAGAAGGCGAGTCGTAGCCGACTTCGAGCGCAATCTGCGCCATGGAAAGGGTCGTCGTCTGAACGAGGCCCAGGGCCCGGTTCATCCGGGTATCGCTCAGGATCTCGCTGAAGCCGGTATTTTCGGCTGCGAGCCTGCGCCTGAGCGTCGCCTCGCTCATGTTGAACGAGCGCGCCGCGTGCCGCAGCGTCCAGCCGAAGGCCGGATCGATTTCAACCATTTGCCTCAACCGGTCTTCGAGTCGAAGGCTCCGGCTTTGGCCCAACACCGCCCCGCACAGAGCAAACCAGGTGATGAGTTCCATCAAGCGAGCCCTAGCGATGGCAACGGGAAGCCTGGCGAGATTGCCGGGCTGGCAGCAATATTCGAACAATACAGCCGCTTCATCAGGCATGTTGGAAGACCGCGCGGGAAGGGGCGTCGATGGGATGGCGATCGAGCCCATGCGGGCATAGGCATCCTCGAACAATTGTCTGGGAACGGGGAGCGCAACGGTCTGATACCGCTGCGGAGCCTTTGGAATGTTCTCCATCGTCAGCGGCTGATAATCGGGCAGCAGGCCATATGCGCCGGCATCAAACCGTAAAGGCTTGTCCGCTGCCGTGACGATCTTCGTTCCCGATTGCACCCGTATCAACAAGGGGCTCGTATTGACGAGATGACGGAAACAGGCCCGCCCGCCCTGTCGGATCAAGGCACCGGTTGGAATGAGAAAATTCTGATCTTCCATACGTTCCCCAGCGATACGGCGATGGCGGCTTATAAGCTCCGTCTGCCAGATCGCGGGACCGAAGCCAAGATCGCGACAGGTTTTAGAATCTTTCTCTCTCCATTCCATCGCCTTTGCCAATTCCTCAATGAGAGGATTTATCCTTGTTGCCGGAATCCCAACGATTCGGCTTCAGGACCCTCAGCCAATGACCAGAGCAAGACGCCGCCGCATCATCCGTACCCGACGAACCGTGATCGGCGTCGCCCTTGTCGGTGCGATCTCGTTTCTTGCCGGCATGACGGATGCGACCGGTCTTCTGCTGACCGGCGATTTCGTGTCCTTCATGACCGGCAACACGACGCGGGCCGCCTTGGCCTTGAGCGACGGCAATCTCGATCACGCCGCAGTCCTGATCTCGGCCATCCTCGTTTTCGTGCTTGGCAACGCGGCGGGCATCGTCATCGCCCATGTCTCACAGCGTCGTATCTTCGTGGTGCTCGGCTGCGTCGGCCTGGATCTGGCGCTTGCCTCGATGTTGACCATGCAGAACCTGCTGCTGGCGCGATTCTACCTGATTGTTTTCGCCATGGGCATGGTGAATGCCGCCGTCGAGCACATCGAAGGCCTGCCAATCGGCCTGACCTATGTGACCGGCGCCCTGTCGCGGTTCGGCCGCGGCATCGGCCGCTGGATCATCGGCGACCGCCGTGTCGAATGGACGATCCAGATCGTGCCCTGGGGCGGCATGGTGCTCGGCGCGATTGCCGGCGCCGTCCTGACGCGACTGGCGGGCGCGCATGCGCTGTGGCTGGTCTCCCTCTTCGCCATGGTGCTTGCGCTTGCCGCAATGCTGATCCCGCGGCCGCTTCAGCGGCGCTTCAATCAGAAGGTCGCATCAAACCAATCGGCCATTGTCCGCGCGAAGTAGAACCGTCGCATTCCTGTCACCGCCGAATCGGATAGGAAGGACAGCCGCCCATCTTCAAGGAGTAGGTCTTGTTCTTCATTTCGAAGCTCGTGTGGATTTTTGGCCAGCCGCTGTCGCTGGCATTCTTTCTTGTCTTCTTCGCCCTCATTGCCGGCCTTTTGCGCTGGCGTAGCCTAAGCATCCTTGGCGCGATGGGCTCGGCCATCATCCTCTTCGTCACGCTCTACACCACGGCCGGCAATCTCATGATGCAAAATCTGGAGGAGCGGTTCGCAAAGCCCTCGGCCGATCCCGACAACCTGCAATGCATGATCGTCCTTGGCGGCGCTTTCGAAAGCGAAGTGAATACGGCGCGTCACGGCATAGAATTCAGCAGTGCGGCCGACCGCTTCGTCGAGGCACTGCGCCTTGCGCAGAAATTTCCGCAGTCGCGTATTCTGGTGTCGGGCGGCGATGGCTCCATCTCCGGCATCTATGAAGGCGATGCGGCGGCATCCGAGCGTTTCTTCCCGCTCTTCGGTGTCGGCAGGGATCGCCTGATTGAGGAGAAGTCGTCGCGCACGACCTTCGAAAATGCCGTCAACACCAAGGAATTCCTGGCAAGCCAGGGCCTTTCCAATTGTCTGCTGATCACTTCGGGCTTTCACATGCCGCGCTCCGTCGGCATCTTCCGCAAGCTCGGCATCGACATCGTGCCCTGGCCGACGGATTATCGCACCGACGGCAAGGTGAAGCCCGGACTGGATTTCACCCAACCGAACCTGAATGCGCAGAACATGGCGACGGCGATCCGCGAATGGTACGGCCTGGTCGGCTACTATCTCGCCGGCCGGACGTCGGAACTCTATCCGCAATAGAGCGCCGGGCGTCCCATAGGATGCGCCGAAGACGCTCTATCACTTTGAATTTGCACCTAACCCCCGAAAATCTCTCGGGGTTAGGTGCTTACTTCTTCGAGATGGTGACGAATTTCGTGCCGCGGACGCGAGCCGTCACGATGCAGGGGTCGCCCTCGGTGCGGTCGCAGAAACGCGGATGCATCTTCATCGCCAGCACCATGTTGCCGAAGCGCTGGACGAAGTCGTAGCCGTAGATCTGCGCCGTCGCGATCATGAAATAGCCGCCCTCGGCAACCTGCAGATAGAAATTATTGGTGCAGCCGTCGTCATTGCATTGCGGCCCCTTCTGCCCGTCGCAGGTCAGCTGGCCCTCATTGACCACGGCATCGATCAGCCCGTCATTGTTGATATCCTGCCGGATGATGAAGCCGTCGGCGAATTCGGCGACCTTGCACTGTGCCTGGAAATGCTTCTTCTCGTAGATCTCGGGATCGGAGATCAGCGATTGCTGGCTGAAGGCGACAGCCGGCATGACAAGCAGCAGGACGATGTTCAGAACGGCGAGCAGCAGCGTTTTCACGGCTTTCCTCTTTTGGATAAAGGCTCCTAGGCAGGTCGTCCCAAAATGTGCAGTGGTTTTGGGCGACATGCGTCAAATAAAGACTTTGGCTTTATGGCCGCGCCGCCTTGCGCCGCCCTTGCCGCCGTGGTTCTTTCCCGAGAACAGGATGATTTTAGGTCTACTCGGCCTAAAATCTGAATCCTGTTCTCAATTCAAGAGTTAGAGCATGATGTCATGAGAAAACCGCTCACACTTTTCGGCATCATGCTCTGAACTTCTGCCGGTCCCGGGGCTCGCATGTCTCTGCTCGTCTATCTCGATTATGCCGGCATTGCGCTGTTTGCCGCGACTGGAGCGCTCGCCGCTTCGCGCAAGCAGCTGGACCTGATCGGTTTTCTGTTCTTCGCCATGGTGACGGGAACGGGCGGTGGCACCGTGCGCGATATCGTGCTCGGCCGCGTGCCGGTCTTCTGGGTGCTGAATCCAGCCTATATCCTGGTCTGCTGCATCATGGGCGTCATTGTTTTTTTCACCGCCCATCTCCTGGAATCGCGCTATCGCCTGCTGATCTGGCTGGATGCGATCGGTCTTGCCGCCTATTGCGTGCTTGGCGCGGCCAAGGGGCTTGCCGCCACCGGCTCTCCGACCATCGCGATCGTCACCGGTACGCTGACGGCGACCTTCGGCGGCATCCTGCGCGATCTGATGGCAAACGAGCCCTCTGTGCTGTTGCGGCCGGAAATCTACGTGACCGCGGCCCTCGTCGGCGCCGGCGTCTTCACGGCTGCCAATGGGTTGGGAATGCAGCTCTATCTGGCTTCCGCCTGCGGCGTCGCGGCGGCTTTCGCCGTGCGCGGCGGAGCTCTCTGGTTCGGCTGGACCTTCCCGACCTACAAGCACAAGCCCGGCCGGCATCCCGACGATGTCATGTAAGGCGGCGTTAACGTCAGCTCTGCTTCGCCCGCAGGCGGATCACCACGTCGACATGGGCGATCTCCATGCCCTCGGGCGGTTCCGGCAGATTGCCGATCGTCAGGTTGCTGACGGGAATGTCGAGCACCTCGTTTTCACCTTCGACGAAGAAATGGTGATGATCGGAAACATTGGTGTCGAAATAGGTCTTGGCGCTCTCGACGGCGAGAACGCGGATCAGGCCGGCTTCCGTGAACTGGTGGAGCGTGTTGTAGACGGTCGCCAGCGAAACCGGCACGCCGGCGGCAACCGCCTCCTCGTGCAGTTCCTCGACGGTCAAATGCCGGTCGCCCTTGGCAAACAGGAGGTCGCCGAGCGCGACGCGCTGGCGGGTGGGGCGCAGGCCCGCGCCGCGCAGCCTTACCTCTATTGCGATCGGGGATGCACCCGCCATCAAGACCAACTCCGATTATTCCTGCATAAAGCAATCATGTTTCTTCAAGCGGTATAACTTTTGCACCGGAGCCTTTCAATAGTTCAATGGGGACAAGAGCCTGATAAACGCGGCAAAAACGGGCTTCTGACGCAAATAGCTCTGGTCGCGGCCCTAGCCTTCCTGTATGCGACCACCAAATATAGGCGAAAGCCTGGTCCGGAGCCATGAATGAAGCTGCCTTGCTCATGCTTCATTTTCTGGAGAACTTGGACTACACGTTCACATCCATCGGCTTCACGCGGGGGGAAAAAGAAACTTTATGACCACCAGACAGTCCAGCTTCTCGTACGAAGAACTCATCGCCTGCGCGCACGGCGAGCTGTTCGGACCCGGCAATGCGCAGCTGCCCCTGCCGCCCATGCTGATGGTTCACCGCATCACGGAGATTTCCGAAACGGGCGGAGCCTTCGACAAGGGTTATCTGCGCGCCGCATACGACGTACGTCCCGACGACTGGTATTTTCCCTGCCATTTCGAAGGTAACCCGATCATGCCGGGCTGCCTCGGCCTTGACGGCATGTGGCAGCTGACCGGCTTCTTCCTCGGCTGGCTCGGCGAGGAAGGCCGCGGCATGGCGCTTTCAACGGGCGAAGTGAAATTCAAGGGCATGGTGCGCCCGCACACAAAGTTGATCGAATACGGCATCGACTTCAAGCGCGTCATGCGCGGCCGCCTGGTGCTTGGCACCGCCGACGGCTGGCTGAAGGCGGACGGTGAAACAATTTATCAGGCGGCCGACCTTCGCGTCGGTCTATCGAAAGACAAGACGGCCTGAACCGCATTTTAAGCGGCTGACGAAAACAACAAAGGTTTGATCAGATGAGACGGGTAGTTGTAACGGGTCTGGGTATCGTGTCCTCGATCGGAAACGACGCGGCCGAAGTCACCGAATCCTTGCGGCAGGCAAAGTCGGGTATTTCCTTCTCCAGCGATTTCGCCGAACACGGCTTCAAGTGCCAGGTTTGGGGCAGCCCCAAGCTCGGCGCCGCAGAACTGGCCGAACTGGTCGATCGCCGCGCCATGCGCTTCCTGTCGCAGGGCGGGGCCTGGAACCACGTGGCCATGAAGCAGGCGCTTGCCGATTCCGGCCTGGAAGAGAAGGACTACGGTCAGAACGAACGCGTCGGCATCATCATGGGCTCCGGCGGCCCATCCACCCGTACCCTCATCGAGGCCGCCGAAATCACCCTGAAGAATAACAGCCCGAAGCGTATCGGTCCCTTCGCCGTGCCGAAGGCGATGTCCTCGACCGCATCCGCCACGCTCGCCACCTGGTTCAAGATCCACGGCGTCAACTACTCGATCTCGTCGGCCTGCTCGACATCGGCGCATTGCATCGGCAATGCCGCCGAGATGATCCAGTGGGGCAAGCAGGACATGATGTTCGCCGGCGGCCATGAGGACCTCGACTGGACGATGTCCAACCTCTTCGACGCCATGGGCGCCATGTCCTCCAAGTACAACGACTCGCCCGACAGCGCCTCGCGCGCCTACGACGTCAACCGCGACGGTTTCGTCATCGCCGGCGGCGCCGGCGTGCTGGTGCTCGAGGAACTGGAGCACGCCAAGGCGCGCGGTGCCAAGATCTACGCCGAAATCGTCGGCTACGGCGCAACTTCCGACGGTTACGACATGGTCGCTCCCTCGGGCGAGGGCGCCATCCGCTGCATGCGCCAGGCGCTTGCCACGGTCAAAGGCGATGTCGACTACGTCAATACCCACGGCACGTCGACACCGGTCGGCGACAGCAAGGAAATCGGCGCCATCCGGGAAGTATTCGGATCGAAGATCCCATATATCCAGTCGACCAAGTCGCTGACCGGCCATTCGCTGGGTGCCGCCGGCGTGCAGGAATCGATTTATTCCCTGCTGATGATGCAGCAAGGCTTCATCGGCGAAAGCGCTCACATCACCGAACTCGATCCCGAATTCGAAGGCGTACCGATCGTGCGCAAGCGTATCGACAACGCGAAGATCGATATCGCCCTCTCCAACTCCTTCGGCTTCGGCGGGACGAACGCTACGCTCGTCTTCCAGCGCCATAACGGATAATAACATGACGGGAATCATGCAGGGTAAGCGCGGGCTCATCATGGGCGTCGCAAACAACCACTCGATCGCCTGGGGGATTTCAAAAGCTCTCGCTGCACAGGGCGCCGAACTCGCCTTCACCTATCAGGGCGATGCGCTCGGCAAGCGCGTCAAGCCGCTCGCTGCCGAAGTCGGTTCCGATTTCGTCCTGCCCTGCGATGTCGAGGATGTCGCCTCCGTCGATACCGTCGTCGACGCGATCGGTGAGCGCTGGGGCAAGCTCGATTTTATCGTTCACGCCATCGGCTTTTCCGACAAGAACGAGCTGAAGGGCCTTTACGCCGATACGACGCGCGAAAATTTCAGCCGCACCATGGTCATTTCCTGTTTCTCCTTCACGGAGATCGCCAAGCGCTGTGCTCCATTGATGGAAGACGGCGGCGCCATGCTGACGCTGACCTATAACGGCTCGACGCGCGTCATCCCGAATTACAACGTCATGGGCGTCGCCAAGGCGGCGCTCGAGGCTTCGGTGCGCTATCTCGCCGCCGACTACGGCCCGCGCGGCATTCGCGTCAACGCCATTTCCGCAGGCCCGATCCGCACGCTTGCCGGCGCCGGCATTTCGGATGCGCGCGCGATCCTCTCGTGGAACCAGCGCAATGCGCCGCTGCGCAAGACCGTCACCATCGACCAGGTCGGCAGCTCGGCGCTCTACCTGCTCTCCGACCTTTCCGCCGGTGTGACAGGCGAGATCCACTTCGTCGACGCCGGCTATAACGTCACATCAATGCCGACGTTGGAAACGCTGCGTAAGGCGGACGTGGAATAAACGCCGCCCGCTTGAAACAAAAAGGCCGTGCTCAGCTGATGCGCACGGCCTTTTTGTTTCCGTCGATGAAAATCGGTTCGAGGCCACTGGGCCTTATTTCTTCGCCCAAAGAACCTTGAAGCGGGCATTGCGGCAGGTTTCGCCGCTTTCCTTGAAGTTTGCTGCAAGAACCGGCTCGTAAGGCAGGCCGCGATTGGCGACGAGCATCAGGCGGCCGCCGCCGCGAAGGGCAGATGCGGCGGTCTTGATCATGGCCTGGCCGAGCGCCGGCTCGGCTGCGTGGCCCTCATGGAAGGGCGGGTTCATGATGACGAGGTCGTATTTGTCCTTGACCGGTTCGCCCGCCAGATCGTGCCAGAAGAAGCGCGCAGGCGCGTTCGGGCAGTTCTCCGCCAGATTATCCCTCGCGGCCTCCAGAGCCGCGTGATCGGCCTCGTAGAGGTCAAGGCGTGTCAGTCCACGCGACTTCTGCGCCATCTCGACGGAGAGATAGCCCCAGCCGGCGCCGAAGTCCGCAACGTCGCCGGTGAAATCCTGCGGCAGGCGCGAGGCGAGCAGCTCCGATCCGGCATCGATCCGGTCGTGCGAGAACATGCCGGCGCTCGCATGGAAGCGGTCGTCGACGTGCACCGGCGCCTTTGCCAGTTTGGAGACGATATCGCCGGCCTCTGCCGGCCGGCCGAACCAGAAGGCGACGCCGTGATATTTCGGCATGTGGTCGACGGCGAGGCCGAAACCTTCCAGGCGCTTGCGCAGCGGCTGGATACCGTCTTCCTTGGCGCCGGCAACGACGATCAGGCCACCGGCTCGCGTGCGGGCGATCGCGGCGGCGAGATTGGCTTCATTCTCGCCCTTGTGTTTGGTGCAGAGCACCAGCGCCGCGTCATAGTCCTCACCGTCGATCTCAGGCGTCGCTTCGATCCGCTGGGCCAGCAGCTGTCGATAGAGCGGACGGAAGCCCTGGACGGCACTGAGCGAGGCGGCAAAGCCTTCCGGCAGCGCAAAGCCCGCCTCGGCGCCGAGGAAGAGCACGCGCTCGCCCTCGCCGGGCGCCTGGACTGTGCCGCTGGCAAAGGGATGGAACAGGGTCTTCAGCGTCTCGCGGCTCATGAGCTCGTCTCGTCCTAAAACATGTCGCGCAAAAATATTCAGCGGTTTTGCGGCCACGACATGCGCAAAACCAAAGCCCTAAAGTGTGGCAAGCGAACCTGAAAGAATACGCCACGCTTGGGATACAAAAAGGGCGCGGAAGCATTCCCGCGCCCCGACTTAAATCTGGAAGGACGGCTTATTCGGCCGCTTCTTCCTTCTTCTTCTCGTTCGGGATCTCCTGGCCGGTAGCCTGGTCGACAACCTTCATCGACAGGCGAACCTTGCCGCGCTCGTCGAAGCCGAGCAGCTTGACCCAGACCTTGTCGCCTTCCTTGACGACGTCCTGGGTCTTCGCGACGCGCTCGGAAGCAAGCTGCGAGATGTGGACGAGGCCGTCACGGGCGCCGAAGAAGTTGACGAAGGCGCCGAAGTCGGCGGTCTTGACAACAGTGCCTTCGTAGATCTGGCCAATTTCCGGCTCGGCGACGATCGAGTGGATCCACTTGCGGGCGGCTTCGATTTCCTTGCCCGAGGAGGAGGCGATCTTGACGGTGCCGTCGTCCTCAATGTTGATCTTCGCGCCGGTCTTTTCGACGATTTCGCGGATGACCTTGCCGCCGGAGCCGATGACTTCGCGGATCTTGTCGACCGGAATGTTCATGACTTCGATGCGCGGAGCGAATTCGCCGAGCTGGCCACGGCTTTCGGTGATGGCCTTGGCCATTTCGCCGAGAATGTGGGCGCGACCACCCTGGGCCTGGCCAAGAGCGACCTTCATGATCTCCTCGGTGATACCGGCGATCTTGATGTCCATCTGCAGCGAGGTGATGCCGTCGGCGGTACCTGCGACCTTGAAGTCCATGTCGCCGAGGTGATCTTCGTCACCGAGAATGTCGGAGAGGACGGCGAAGCGCTCGCCTTCCAGGATCAGGCCCATGGCGATACCGGCAACCGGCTTGGCAAGCGGTACACCTGCGTCCATCAGAGCGAGCGAGGTGCCGCAGACGGTCGCCATCGAGGACGAGCCGTTCGACTCGGTGATCTCGGAGACAACGCGCAGCGTGTAGGGGAACTGCTCAGCGGACGGCAGCATCGGACGGATCGCGCGCCAAGCGAGCTTGCCATGGCCGATTTCACGACGACCTGGGGAGCCCATACGGCCGGTTTCGCCAACCGAGTAGGGAGGGAAGTTGTAGTGGAGCAGGAAGCGCTCCTTGTACATGCCCGTCAAGGAGTCGACATACTGCTCGTCTTCGCCGGTGCCGAGGGTGGCGACCACGATTGCCTGCGTTTCACCGCGGGTAAAGAGCGCCGAACCGTGCGTGCGCGGCAGAAGGCCGACTTCCGAAACGATCGGACGAACGGTCTCGAGGTCGCGGCCATCGATGCGGCTCTTGGTGTCGAGGATGTTCCAGCGGACGATCTTGGCCTGCAGGTGCTTGAAGATCGCGCCGACTTCCTCGGCCGTGTACTTGGCTTCGCCTTCCTCGGGGAGGAAGTGGGCCTTCACCTTCGCCTTGACGGCATCGACGGCGGCGTAGCGGTCGGCCTTCTGGGTGATCTTGTAGGCTTCGCGAAGCTCACCTTCGGCAAGGCCGAGCATTTCGTTTTCGAGAGCGGAGTAGTCTTCCGGCTGGAAGTCACGCGGCTCCTTGGCGGCCACTTCAGCGAGCTTGATGATCGCGTCGAGAACCGGTTGGAAGCCCTTGTGGCCGAACATGACGGCGCCGAGCATGACGTCTTCGTTGAGTTCCTTGGCTTCGGATTCAACCATCAGCACGGCGTCGTAGGTGCCGGCGACGACGAGGTCGAGGCTCGACTCGTCCATCTCGTCGAGATGTGGGTTGAGAACGTATTCGCCGTTGATGTAGCCGACGCGTGCGCCGCCGACCGGGCCCATGAAGGGAACGCCGGAGAGCGTCAGCGCTGCCGAGGTAGCGACCATAGACAGCACATCGGGGTTGTTTTCAAGATCGTGCTGGATGACGGTGACGACGACCTGCGTGTCGTTCTTGTAGCCTTCCGGGAAGAGCGGGCGGATCGGGCGGTCGATCAGGCGGGAAACGAGGGTCTCGTTCTCGCTCGGACGGCCCTCGCGCTTGAAGTAACCGCCGGGGATCTTACCGGCCGCGTAGGTCTTTTCCTGGTAGTTGACGGTGAGCGGAAAGAAGTCCTGGCCGGGCTTCGGCGCCTTGGCCGAGACGACGGTGGCGAGAACGACGGTTTCGCCGTAGGTGGCGAGAACAGCGCCGTCAGCCTGACGGGCGATCTTGCCGGTTTCGAGCTTCAGCGGGCGGCCGGCCCACTCGATTTCCACGGTGTGTGTATCAAACATGTCTTGTCCTTCAATGCGGGAGCACGCGCCGTCGCCGATATTAAGGCGCAGCGCACAGTCGACCGCAATCAATGTGACGTATCACGGGCAAGACAACGGGAGGCTTTTCATCCTCGGCTTTCTCGGGAAACTGAAGTTCCCTGGAAAGCCAGGCCAAAACCTCGAAAGGCCCTGGCCGAAAGCATCCGGCAATCCTGCCCCATGACAGGTCAGCGGTTGGTTTGGCAGAACCGGCCCATCCGGGTCCGCCGGTCGTTCCACCGCATGAGATAGAGCGCGGCTGGAACATTTCATCGGGAACGTCGTCCCGAAACAAGATCCGGCGGACGCTCGAAAGCGCCCGCCGGACAATCTTAGCGGCGGATACCCAGGCTGGTGATCAGCTTGGAATAGCGGCCTTCATCCTTCTTCTTGAGATAGTCAAGAAGCGAGCGGCGGCTCGAAACCATCGTCAGCAGGCCACGGCGGGAATGGTTATCCTTCTTGTGGTCCTTGAAGTGGTCGGTCAGGTTGTTGATGCGTTCGGTCAGGATCGCGACCTGAACCTCAGGAGAACCGGTGTCACCTTCGGCGGTTGCGTATTCCTTGATCAGCGCAGCCTTGCGCTCAGCAGTGATCGACATCGGATGATCCTTTCTATGAGAGGAGATTGAAGTCGCCAAAAGCCGGGATGCCGTCCAGCTTTGGCCGCGAATGCGAGCAGGCGGACCTGACGCTGGCGCTGCCTATAAACCAAATAAGCACCGATGGAAAGAGGGAGTGTTCCCGGCGGCTTTCAACGGCCCGCCATGGCATCCCGGATCATCCCGTCATAACCTTCGGGATCCTGCAGCATGGCGAAATGGCTCGCATTCTTCAGGATCACGAGTTTAGCGCCCGGAATCTCCTTTGCCATCATTTCCGTATGGTCGAGCTTGACGGCTTCATCGTGATCGCCGATCGCAAGCGTGACCGGAACCGAGATCTTCGCAAGATCGGCGGCTGTCCAGGCCGGCTGGGTCGCCCACATCTTAGAGATCTGCCTGAAGAAGGCTTTGTATTCGGTCGGCGTCGGCGAAAGCTTCCTGTACTGGTCGCCGGCGACCTTGATGTAATGCTTGAAGGTCTTGTTGCTCAGGGCGTCTTCCTTGACGCCCTCCGTCGTGACGTTGGCCGCCTGGGCAATGACGCGGGTCAGCTTTTCCGGATGATTCATCGCCATGTCGATGCCGATGATGCCGCCGTCCGACCATCCCACCAGCGTCACCTTATCGATCTTCAGATAGTCGAGAAGGGCAACGTAGTCCGAAGTCATCAGATCGTAGCCGAAAGGCTGCCCGCTGCGTGTCGACCGGCCGTGACCGCGGCTGTCGGCGACGATCACCAGGTGATCCCTGGCAAACTCCGCCACCTGATGGCTCCAGACGTCTGCATTTCCAAGACCGCCATGGATGAAGAGGATCGGATCGCCTTCACCATATTCGGCGTAATACATCTTGATGTCGTTCACATCGGCCATGCCGCTCGTCTTCGGCGCGGGCATTGAAGGAAAAGCGGGAAGCTCGGCCCAGCGTTCACCGGCTTGGGCGCCGGCAACGATCAGGAACAACGAAAAGAACGTCAGTATTTCCGCAATTCTGCGCATGGTTTTCCCCTCGGGCCGCCATGGCCCAAGGGCAAAGATATTGCACCGTTACCGGCTGGCAATCGCCATTGCCGTCACAAAACGGGCAGGTTCAGGCAAAAACCCGTTTCGGGCGAAATTCGCCCTGGCCGATTTCGCCGATCGCAATCAGTTTGCCGCGGGCTGTCGCATAGGCTTCGCTTTCGGCGATCGGCGCATCGCGGCCGCGTACGAGGATCGGATTGCCCATCTTAAGCCGGTGCGCCTGGTCGTCGTTGATGACGAGGTGGGGCAGGGTGGAAAGCGCCTCGCAGGTGTCGATCAGGAGCGCGTCGAGGGCGGCAAGCCGCTCGTCCATGTCTTCGATCGCTTCGAGCGCCACGAGGTCTGCGAGCGGCACCATGGCCTCTTCCGCGAAGGGGGCGACGAAAGTGCGCCGCAGCCCGGAAACATGGCCATAGCAGCCGAGCTCGCGACCGAAATCGCGGGCAAGCGCCCTGACATAGGTGCCCTTGCCGCATTCCACCTCGAAATGCGCCGTATTGGCATCCGGGCAGGCGAGCAGGGTCAACCGGAAGATCTCGACTTCGCGCGAGGGGATTTCGACGGCTTCGCCTTCGCGCGCCAGATCATAGGCGCGTTCGCCCGATATCTTGATCGCGGAAAACTGCGGCGGCACCTGATTGATGGTGCCGATGTAGCGAGGCAGGATATCGCGGATTTGCTGTTCGCTTGGACGCTTGTCCGAGCTTTGCGTGACCTCGCCTTCGAGGTCGTCCGTTGCGCGCTCCTCGCCCCAGCTCACCGTGAACTCATAGATCTTGCGGCCGTCCATCACATAGGGAACGGTCTTCGTCGCATCGCCGAGCGCGATCGGCAGCATGCCGGAGGCGAGCGGATCGAGCGTGCCGGCGTGACCGGCCTTCTGCGCCTTGTAGAGCCACTTGATCTTGGAAACGGCTTCCGTCGAGCCGAAATCCACCGGCTTGTCGAGGATCAGCCAGCCTGAAATCGGCCGGCCCTTGGGTTTGCGTGGTTTGGACATCAGTCTCTTCTGTTTATTGTTCGTCATTATCGCCGTCGAGGTCGCGGCTCACCTCGGGCGAACGCAGCAGCTCGTCGATCTTCTTGTAATTGTCGAAGCTGGTATCGTCGCGGAAGCGCACCTCCGGCATGTATTTCATCTGCCGAAGCTGTTGCCCGAGCCGGCCGCGGATAAACCGCGCATGACGGTTCAACGCCTCGATGACGACCCTGTGGTCGGAAACGCCGAGCGGCGTGACATAGGCGGTGGCGATCTTGAGGTCAGGCGACATGCGCACTTCCGAGACCGAGATCACGGTCGCCTCGATGACGTCGTCGCGCACTTCGCCGCGCTGCAGCACCTGGGTGATCGCGGCGCGAACCTGTTCGCCAACGCGCAGCATGCGCTGCGAAGGCGCGGAAGAAGTTGCTCTGGTCATTGTTATCTCTATTTGCCGATGCGGCTGGGAATCGAACCCGTCAAAGGAGAGCGTCCATGACTCTTTTGGTCGAAAAGGTCAAGTCGGCAGGTACAAAAGCCATCCGCCGGGTGGCGGATGGCTTTTGCAAAGTTGCTGTGACGCCCGGGATTAGAGCGTGCGCGTGATATGCTCGACGCGGAAGCATTCGATGATATCGCCGACGCGCATGTCTTCGTAGTTCTCGAAAGCCATGCCGCATTCCTGGCCCATCGGCACTTCGGCGACTTCGTCCTTGAAGCGCTTGAGGGTCTTGAGCTTGCCTTCGTGAACGACGACGTCGTTGCGGATAAGGCGGACGCCTGCTCCGCGCTCGACCTTGCCTTCGACGACGCGGCAACCTGCGACCTTGCCGACCTTGGTGATGTTGAACACCTCCAGGATCTCGGCATTGCCGATGAAGGTCTCGCGCCGTTCCGGAGACAGGAGGCCCGACATCGCTGCCTTCACGTCATCCACGAGGTCGTAGATGATGTTGTAGTAGCGGATTTCGAGGCCCTGGCGCTCGGCGAACTGGCGTGCCTGCGCATTGGCGCGGACGTTGAAGCCGATGATGGCTGCGTTCGAGGCTTCGGCGAGCGAGATATCCGACTCGGTGATGCCGCCTGCGCCCGAATGGACGATGCGGGCACGGACCTCGTCGGTGCCGAGCTTCTCCAGAGCGCCGGCAATCGCTTCGATCGAACCCTGCACGTCGCCCTTGATAACCAGCGGGAACTCCTTGATGCCGGCGCTCTGGCGCTGGATCATCATCTGTTCCAGCGAACCACGCTGACTGGACTGGCGGGCAGCCGCCTTGTCGCGAGCAAGACGCTGACGGTATTCCGAGATTTCGCGGGCGCGGCTTTCGCTTTCGACGACGGCGAACTTGTCGCCTGCCTGCGGCGTGCCGGAAAGGCCGAGAACCTCGACCGGGGTCGCAGGACCTGCTTCCTTCACATGATCGCCCTTGTCGGTGACGAGCGCACGCACACGGCCCCAGACATCGCCGGCGACGATGATCTGACCCGGACGCAGCGTGCCCTTCTGGACAAGCACGGTCGCGACCGAACCGCGACCGCGGTCAAGCTGGGCTTCGATAACAGTGCCTTCCGCCGTCCGGTCGGGATTGGCCTTGAGGTCCAGAATTTCGGCCTGCAGCAGGATCGCCTCGAGCAGCTTGTCGAGGTTCTTGCCCGTCTTGGCCGAAACCTCGACGTCAAGCACTTCACCGCCCATGGTTTCCACGAAGACTTCGTGCTGCAGCAGCTGGTTGCGGACCTTCTGCGGATCGGCCTCGTGCTTGTCGATCTTGTTGATCGCCACGATGATCGGAACGCCGGCCGCCTTGGCATGGTTGATCGATTCGATCGTCTGCGGCATCACGCTGTCGTCGGCTGCGACGACCAGGATCGCGATGTCGGTCGCCTGTGCGCCGCGGGCACGCATTGCAGTGAAGGCGGCGTGGCCGGGAGTGTCGATGAAGGTGATCTTCTGGCCGTTCTGCTCCACCTGATAGGCGCCGATATGCTGCGTGATGCCACCGGCTTCGCCGGAAACCACGTTGGCATGGCGGATGGCGTCGAGCAGCGAGGTCTTGCCGTGGTCGACGTGGCCCATGATGGTGACGACGGGCGGGCGTGAAACCAGTTCCCCATCCTCGTCCGACACGTTGAAGATGCCGAGTTCGACGTCGGACTCCGATACGCGCCTGACAGTATGGCCGAATTCGCCGGCGATGAGTTCTGCAAGGTCGGCGTCGATGACGTCGCCCGGCTTCATCATCTGGCCTTCCTTCATCAGGTACTTGATGACGTCGACGGCGCGTTCGGACATGCGCTGCGACAGTTCCTGAATGGTGATGGTTTCGGGCAGAACGACTTCGCGGGAGATCTTCTCGCGGGTTTCCTGCATCTGGCTGCGGCGGAACTTCTCCTGCCGACGGCGCATCGCCGAGAGCGAACGCCCGCGGGCATTGTCGTCGCCGTCTACGTTGGCAGTGGAGATCGTCAGCTTGCCGCGACGACGCTCTTCTTCCGTTTTCGGGCGCGTCGTCACCGGCTTTGCGGGTTCCGGGCGAACGACGCGGCCACGGGCCGGAGCGCCGCGTGCTGGGCCGCGATCTTCGTCTTCCGTTTCAGGGCGACGACCACGGGCACCGGCCGGCGCGGCGGCGCCGGGCGCCGGGCGGGCGGCAGCGGGTGCTGCTGCATCGGGCCGGCGCGCAGCCGCAGGCCGCGGAGCCTCCGAACGAGCTTCGGCTACGACGGGAGCCGGTGCTGCCTCAGCGGCTGCCGGTTCAGCGACAGCGGGTGCCTCGGCCTGCCGGGCAGCCTCTTCGGCGGCCCTGCGAGCGGCTTCTTCCGCCTCGGCTGCCTTGCGGACAGCCTCTTCGGCGGCACGGCGCTTTTCTTCCTCGGCACGGCGGATCGCATCCTGGGCGTCACGCGCCTGGGATTCGGCAAGCGCGCGGCGGCGGGCGTCCATCTCCTCGGGAGACAGATGGTTCAACACCACCGGGCGCGGGCGATCGTTCTGGCGCGGCTGCTGATAGGGCTGCTGCGGACGCTGGTTGGTATTGTTGTTGTTGCCCTGCTGAACCCGCGGAGCCGGCGTCGGCTGCTGCGGACGCGCCTGCACCGGTGCGGGCGCCGGTTCGGCTGCGCGGACGGGGGCCGCCGGAGCGACGGGTGTGATCGGCTTTTCGTCTTCCGGGCGCATCGGGCGCCGCTTACGGGTCTCGACGACGACCGCCTTGGTGCGACCTCGACCCATATCCTGGCGAACGGTGCCCTGGCTCATCCCCGATGGTTTCAGGGTGAGTGTCTTTTTGCCCGCTACGCTGATTGTCTTGTCGTCGTTACTATCGGTCATTCGTTCCCGTTCCTTCGGACAGGGAGCGATGACTAGATCAGACCCTGTCGTTCAATACTGTCGATCAATGAAAATGGGACCGGCCGATGCCGGTGACCGCCTCATTGTTTTTGCCGGCCAGCGCCGCCCGCTGCCCGGGACTGACCGCCAATACGGTACTGTTCGAGCATCTTTGCGCGCTTCACTACACCCTCACCCGCCTGCCCTGCAAGCACTGCGGCATGGATAAAAGCATTCTGGCCCATCAGGCCTTCCATTTCGCTCTCCGAGAAGAGACGGAAGGAAGGTATCTCCTCCTCGGTCTCCATTCCGAGGTGCCAGGCCTTGCGGGCCTGGTCGATTTTCCGGACACCATCGTCCGCTGCACCAGTCGAATGGAACACCGCAAGGGCTGCTCCGCTTCTCACCGCGGCATCCACTTTCGCGGACCCGCTGACGAACTGGCCGGCTTTCCGCGCCATGTTCATCATCTGCATCAATTGCGCCACGAGCAGCCGATCGACGCTCGCGCCGAGATCGTCCGCCGCCTTCACATCCATTTTCAGCGCGCGGGCGAAGAGCTTCTTCGCCACCGCCCTGTCGACCAGCGACCGGTCGATCTTCACCCAGCATCCGCGTCCCGGAAGCTCGCGCTTCAAGTCGGCGACAACTGTTCCATCGGGAGCCGCAACGAAGCGGATCAGCTCTTCCGGCGATCCGCTTTCGCGCGTCACGATGCACATGCGTCCATTCACGTCATAACCTGCAAGATCGTCGTCCTCATCAGGGAGAGCGTCCGGCTCATGCGCGGTCATCATGCTTCTTGTTCGGCTTCGGTGACCTCTTCCTCGGTCCCCTTCGCCAGGTCCTCTTGCGTGATCCAGCCAGCCGAGAGGCGGGCCTGGACGATCATCTGTTCAGCCTCGACGCGCGAGACGTCGAACTTCGAGAACAGGCCTTCGAATTTCTTCGTTTCGCCGTTCTTACGTTCCGTCCAGCCGACGAGGTCATCAGCGGCGCAGCCGGCGAAGTCCTCGATCGTCTTGATGCCGTCTTCGCCGAGCGCGACCATCATCTGGGCGGTCATGCCGTCGATCTCGCGCAGCTCGTCCTGGACGCCGAGCGCCTTGCGCTTCTCGTCCATCTCGGCTTCGAGACGCTCAAGGAATTCGCGGGCGCGGGTCTGGATTTCCTGCGCCGTATCCTCGTCGAAACCGTCGATCGAGGAGATTTCGTCGAGATCGACATAGGCCAGTTCCTCGACGGCGGCAAAGCCTTCCGAGGCGAGCACCTGGCCGACCATCTCGTCGACGTCGAGCGAATCCATGAAGAGGTTGGTGCGCTCGTTGAATTCTTTCTGACGGCGTTCCGATTCCTCGGCTTCCGTCATGATGTCGATGTCCCAGCCGGTCAGCTGCGAGGCGAGGCGGACGTTCTGGCCGCGGCGGCCGATCGCAAGCGACAGCTGCTCGTCGGGAACGACGACTTCGATACGCTCGGCATCCTCGTCAAGAACGACCTTGGCGACTTCGGCCGGCTGCAGGGCGTTGACGACGAAGGTCGCCGGGTCCTGCGACCAGGGAATGATGTCGATCTTCTCGCCCTGGAGCTCGCCGACGACGGCCTGAACGCGCGAACCGCGCATACCGACGCAGGCGCCGACCGGATCGATCGACGAGTCGTTCGAGATCACGGCGATCTTGGCGCGCGAACCCGGATCGCGGGCGACCGACTTCACCTGGATGATGCCATCGTAGATTTCAGGCACTTCCATGGTGAAGAGCTTCACCATGAACTGCGGATGCGTACGGGACAGGAAGATCTGCGGGCCGCGCTGCTCGCGACGGACATCATATACGTATGCACGGACGCGATCGCCATAGCGAACGTTCTCGCGCGGGATCATTTCGTCGCGGCGGATGATGCCTTCGCCGCGGCCGAGGTCGACAATGACGTTGCCGTATTCGACGCGCTTGACAGTGCCGTTGACGATTTCGCCGACGCGATCCTTGAATTCGTCGAACTGGCGGTCCCGCTCGGCTTCACGCACCTTCTGCACGATCACCTGCTTGGCGGACTGTGCGGCGATACGGCCAAAATCCATCGGCGGCAGCGGATCGGCGATGAAATCGCCGAGTGCGGCGTCCGGGTTGCGGTCGCGGGCAAGTTCCAGCGGGATCTGCGTCGAATAATCCTCGGCCTTGTCGACGACTTCGAGCAGGCGCTGCAGCCGGATTTCGCCGGTCTTTGGATTGATGTCGGCGCGGATGTTGGACTCGGTGCCGTAACGCGAGCGTGCCGCCTTCTGGATGGCATCGGCCATTGCGGCAAGCACGATCTCACGGTCGATGACCTTTTCGCGCGCCACTGCATCTGCAATCTGCAGAAGTTCGAGCCGGTTCGCACTGACTGCCATTGTCTTGTTTCTCCGTCTTTACTCCGGGGTTCCCGTCCCTGGAGCGGTCTGTTGATCGGTTATTCCTGGTCGTCCGCTTCGTTCTGGTTGGCGGCCTGCGCTTTCGCCAGCTTGTCGGCGCGCAACGCATCGCGGATCAGGTCGTCGGTCAGAATGAGCTTCGCTTCGCTGAGCGCCGTGAAGGGAATGATGACCTTCAGTTCTTCCCCATAGGCAACCTGGTCGCGCTCAAGCGTGAAACCATCTGCGTCTGCTTCGAGGATCTTGCCACGGAAGCGCTTGCGATTGCCGACCATGATCGACGTCTCGCATTTCACAAGGTGGCCCTGCCAGCGGACGAAATCGGATTTCCGCACCATCGGACGGTCGATGCCGGGCGAAGACACCTCGAGATGATACTCTTTATCGATGGGATCTTCCACATCGAGGACCGGAGAAATCGCCATCGAGACCTCTTCGCAGTCCTGAACCGTCATTGTGCCGTCATTGCGTTCGGCCATGACCTGCATCGTTGCGCCGTTCTGGTTCAGCATGCGGACACGGATAAGCTTGAAGCCCAAGCCGATGAGAACGGGTTCGATGATATCGGCAAGACGCTGGTCGAGGCCGGTCTCCGTAATCAGCCGCGGCTCATGTTCATTGTCTGCGTTTGTCAGGTCCGACAAGCGGTGCGCTCCTCGCAATTTCATGCTGTTCGGGCGATCGCGCTAATAAAAAAGAGCGGGTCCTTGCGGCCCACTCTTCATCAAGCGATCAAGAATTTGAGTGCGATATAGTCGGCTTTTTCCCAAATTGCAAGGTCTGAGACCGATTCCGCCATTTCGCTTCCTGTGGGATGAACGTGCCTATGGCCTGTGCGGGTCTTGCGCATATATTGCCGAGGACACAAGAACAAAAGCGGGAGGGATCGTGGCGTATACTTCGTCGACATTGGCGCCTTTGCGGCACGATACCTATCGTGCCATCTGGTTTGCGAGCCTCTCCTCGAATTTCGGCGGCTTGATCCAGGCAGTCGGCGCGGCCTGGATGATGACGACGATCACCGCCTCAGAGGACATGGTGGCGCTGGTGCAGACCTCGACGGCGCTGCCGATCATGCTGTTTTCCCTGATATCCGGCGCCCTTGCCGACAATTATGATCGTCGCCGGGTCATGCTGACGGCGCAGTGTCTGATGCTGACGGTTTCAGCGCTGCTGACCGTTTGTGCCTTTCTCGGCTGGATCACGCCCTGGCTGCTGCTCTTCTTCACCTTCCTGATCGGCTGCGGCACCGCGCTCAACAATCCCTCCTGGCAGGCCTCGGTCGGCGATATGGTGCCCCGCGCCGATCTGCCGGGCGCCGTCACGCTGAACAGCATGGGCTTCAACATCACTCGCAGCGTCGGCCCGGCGATCGGCGGCGTCATCGTGGCGGCCGCCGGCGCGGCTGCTGCCTTCGCGGTGAACACGCTGAGCTATCTCGCCCTCATCTATGCCCTGCTGCGCTGGCGGCCGAGCCTGCCTGCCTCGACCCTGCCGCGGGAGGCGCTCGGCAGCGCCATCTTTGCGGGACTACGCTATATCTCGATGTCGCCCAACCTGGAGAAGGTTCTCGTCAGGGGCCTTATCTTCGGCATCGGCGCCAGCTCGATCCTGGCCCTGCTGCCGATCGTCGCCCTCGATCTGGTCGCGGGCGGTCCGCTGACCTATGGCTTCATGCTCGGCGCCTTCGGCATCGGCGCGATCGGTGGCGCGGTGCTGAATGCAAGGCTTCGCCAGATGCTATCCAGCGAGACGATCATTCGCTTCGCCTTTGCCGGTTTCGCGCTGAGCGCCGTCATCGCCGCCTTCAGCCCGAGCGCGCTCCTCACCTCTGCTGGGTTGCTCATCTCCGGCGCCTGTTGGGTCTCGGCGCTCTCGCTCTTCAATACGATCGTCCAGCTTTCGACGCCGCGCTGGGTGGTGGGTCGCGCGCTGTCGCTCTATCAGACCGTCACTTTCGGCGGCATCGCCGGTGGCAGCTGGCTCTGGGGTGTTGCCGCCGACCGTTATGGCGTCTCCGACGCGCTGCTGATGTCTGTTGTCGTGATGCTGCTTGGCATTGCGATCGGCCTGCGTTTTTCCATGCCGGCTTTCGCCTCGCTCAATCTCGATCCGCTGAACCGCTTCACCGCGCCGGCTCTGAGCCTCGACATCACGCCGCGCAGCGGCCCGATCGTCATTCAGGTCGATTACGAGATCGCCGATGCCGACCTTGCCGAATTCATGGAACTCATGAGCGAGCGCCGCCGCATCCGCATCCGCGATGGTGCCCGGCATTGGGCGCTGATGCGCGATCTTGAAAATCCCGGGCTCTGGACGGAAACCTACCATACGCCGACCTGGGTCGAATATATCAGACATAACCAGCGGCGCACGCAGGCCGATGCCGAAAACATCGACAGGCTTCGCGCGCTCCACCGCGGCGAAGGTCTGCCCCATGTTCACCGCATGATCGAGCGGCAGGCCATTCCGCCTGATAGCGACGTCTTCCACAAGGCGCCGATCGATCTCCATCATTGAGGATAGGTATGCATAGTTTCAGGCTCGCTCGCCAATCCGATCTCGCCGCCATCGTCCGGCTTCTCTCCGACGACGATCTCGGCGCCGCCAGGGAGATCGTTTCCGATCCCGTCGACCCGCGTTATATCTCGGCCTTCGCCGCGATCGAGGCGGATGCCAATCAGTTGCTGGCTGTCACCGTCGATGCGGCCGGCGAGGTCGCCGGCTGCCTGCAGCTGAGCTTTCTTCCCGGTCTTTCCCGGACCGGCATGTGGCGAGGTCAGATCGAAAGCGTGCGTATCGCTCGCGATCTTCGCGGTTCGGGTCTCGGCGGCCAATTCATCGAATGGGCGATTGCCCAATGCGTCGAGCGTGGCTGCGGCCTCGTGCAGCTGACGTCAGACAAGACGCGGGCGGATTCGATCCGCTTCTACGAAAAGCTCGGCTTCGTCGCGAGCCATGAAGGGATGAAGCGCACTCTCTGAAGCGCTTACTGCAGCTTGCCCTTCATCGTGGCCTCGGGAAAACAGGTCGGCTTCATGCCGTTCTTCGCCTGCCACTGGCCGATCGAACGCCGTGTCTTATAGCCCGGCAGACCGTCGGAGCCCCCGACGTCATAGCCCTGCCGTTCCAGCGCCTTCTGCATGCCGGCGACATCCGAACGCAGCATCTTGCCGACATCGCCCCATCGGCCCTCGAAGGCGCCGCCATTAGCGGCGATCCGGTCGGCAAGGTTACCGATATAGAGCGCGTAGAGATCGGAATTGTTGTATTCCTTGATGATGTAGAAATTCGGCGTGACGATGAATTCCGGCCCGTCGCGGCCGGCAGGCACCAGCATCATGCCATCAGCCTTCATCTCGCCTAAAGGGAAGCCCTTGCCCGATATGCGTTCGATGCCGAGCGAGGCCCAGTGCGAAAGCGGCTTCGCCAGGTCGGGCCCCTCCTGCGCGCAGGAGACCGCCTCCGGTATCGACACCTCGAAACCCCAGTCGCGCTCGCGCTGCCAGCCCTTCTTGACCAGGAAATTGGCGATCGAGGCGAGCGTATCCGGCACTGAGGTCCAGATATTGCGGTGGCCGTCGCCGTCGAAATCGACGGCATACTTCAGATAGCTGGTCGGCATGAACTGCGGCTGGCCGAGCGCGCCCGCCCACGAGCCCTTGAAATCGGCGGGCGTCACGTCGCCGCCGTCGAGAATATGCAGCGCCGCCACCAGCTCGGTGCGGAACATATCCTTGCGCGTCGACATGAAGGCCTTGGTCGCCAGCACCTCGATCGCCGAATTCGGGATCTTCGCGGCCCCGAAACCTGTCTCCCGGCCCCAGATGGCAAGCACGATCGAACCCGGCACGCCATAGGTCTTCTCGATCCGCTTTAGCGTCGAGCCATATTGCGCAGCAAAACCGCGCCCGGTTGCGGCAAGCTTTTTCAGCCGGTCTTCGTTGAAATAGGGACCGGGCGAGGAAAATTCGGCCTGCGTCTGTTTCTGCTCCTTGGGCGGCGGGAAGCCGGGCGGTACGAGATCCGGCAGGTTCCAGTTCAACGTGATACCAGAGAAAGCGGCCTTGAAAGTCTTTTCGGAAATCCCGTTTGCCTTCGCCTCCGGCCAGAGGTCGCTCTGCACCCATTTTTCGAACTGCGCCTCGACATCGGCCTTGGAAGGGGCTGCGAGGGCGGGGAGGGGAAGCAGAGCGGCCGCTAAAGCGAGTGCGAATAGCCGCAGCCGCCGTGGAGCATTTTTCGGCATATCCAAGCCCCTCATATCACCGTCCGCGCCCGAAGGGCCGCTGCAAGCGTGCCCTCGTCGAGGTAGTCGAGTTCGCCTCCAACAGGCACGCCATGCGCCAGCCGCGTGATCTTCACCTCGAGCCCCTGCAACTGGTCGGTGATGTAATGCGCCGTCGTCTGCCCCTCGACCGTCGCGTTGACCGCGATGATCAATTCCCGGATGCCGCCTTCGCCGATCCGGTCGATCAAGCCGCGAATGTTGAGGTCGTCAGGCCCGATCCCGTCGAGCGGCGACAGCGTGCCGCCGAGCACGTGATAGGCGGCGTTCATCGCGCCCGCCCGCTCCAGCGCCCAGAGGTCGGAAACGTCCTCGACGACGATGATGACGGATTGATCGCGTTGCGCATCGGTGCAGACGGTGCAGGGATCGACCGTATCGACATTGCCGCAACGCGAGCAGATCTTCACCTTGTCATAGGCTTCGCCCATCGCATTCGACAGCGGGCCGAGCAGCTGGTCCTTCTTCTTGATTAGATGCAGTGCCGCCCGGCGCGCCGAGCGCGGCCCGAGGCCCGGCACCTTCGCCAGAAGCTGGATGAGTTTTTCGATTTCGGGGCCGGTGACTCGTTTTGCCATGCGCCGTTCTTAGCTGATATGGAACGAAAACGGAATCGCGGAAGGATTGGCCATCCCATGAAAATCCTTGCCCTCTGCACCGGCAATTCCGAAAGGCTGCCCGGCAAGAGCTACAAGACCGGCATCTTCAAGCACCCCGTCAACGGCGCCGTGATGATCGATGCCGAAGGTCTGGTCGGCGATGCGATCTGCAACCGAAAACACCATGGCGGTATCGATCAGGCGGTCTATATCGAGGGATCGCTGACGCTCGACTGGTGGAGCGGGGAACTCGGCAGGCCATACGAACCCGGCACCTTCGGCGAAAACATGGTGATCTCAGATCTCGACAATCGCGACGTCGCCGTCGGCGACCGCTTCGTCACCGGCGATCTCATCGTCGAAGTCACGTCGTGCCGCATGCCCTGCGCCACCTTCGCCGCCAGTATGGCCGATCCGAAATTCGTCACGCATTATACCTCCGCCGCCCGCCCCGGCCTCTATTGCCGCGTTATCCGGGGCGGCGTCGCTGAGGCCGGAATGCCGGTGGAGCATCAGCCCTTTTCCGGAGAGAAAGTGATAATGCCGGAGCTGATGGAAACCTTTGGCCGGCGGCTTTCCGAGATGGATCGGGCGCGATATCTCGCTGCTCCAATTCACTACAAGCTACGGGCGGTGCTCGAAGCGCAGCGTTAGAGCGGATCTCACCCGCGCGACAGGTGTGTCGTTCTTAAAGTGGGTGAAAATGAAAATCGAATTGCCTGCTATCAGAACGGCAGCTTGAAGCCGGGCGGGATCGGCAGGCCTGCGGTCAGCGCCTTGGTCTTTTCGGCGGCGAGCGCCTCGGCCTTGTCCTTGGCGTCCTTGTGGGCAGCGACGATCAGGTCCTCGAGGATCTCAACATCGTCTTCTTTGAACAGCGACGGGTCGATCTTCAGGCTTTTCAGCTCGCCCTTGCCCGAGATGACGACGGTGACGAGGCCGCCGCCCGCCTTGCCTTCGGCCGTGAGCTCGGCGATCTCCGCCTGCATCTGCTCCATCTTGGCCTGCATTTCCTTGACTTTGCCCATCATGCCCATGATGTCGCGCATCGTCTCACTCCTTCTTGAAACTTTAAAATTCTATGTCGTCGCCGGGCAGGATGTCACCTTCCTCGGATTCGGCGGCAGCGGGCGGCGTCGCCTCGCCTTCCTCGTCCGGTTCCGGCGCCCGTACGCGCACGTCGATGATCTTGGCGCCCGGGAAATGCGCCAGGATCGCGGCAACATCGGGATCCTGGCGCGCATCGCTGACGCGCTGTTCCTGCGCCTTGGCCTCCGCCTCCACCATCGTCGGCCCGCCCTCTTCGCGGCTGGTGCTGACTATCCAGTGGATTCCAGTCCATTCCTTGAGCTTGACGGCGAGTTCGTTAAGCAGCGTGTTCGGCGCACCTTCGGTGAGGTTCACGTCCAGCCGGCCGGGCTCAAGACGGACCGGACGCACGAAGTTGCGCACCAGTGCCTTCAATTTGACATCGCGCTTCTCGCCCGCGAGGTCGACGATATCGCCGATGGAGTTGATGCGCACGAGCGGCTTCGGAGCCTCTGCAGGCTTTGCCTCGATACGGCCGACATTCTGCGGCTCGGGATTGGGCACGGCGCGCAGCATCGCAGTCGGCCCTGAGGGTAGCGGTCGTGGTGTCGGCTCGGGCGCGCGAGCGGCGACACTGCTCTGATAGGGAACCCGCGTGCCGTTGCTGCTGCCGGAAGGCGAAGGGGAGGGCCGCTGGCCGGCATTGTCGCCGGAAAATTCGGCAAGCCGCCGCGCCGCGTCCTCGGGCGCCGGCAGATGCGCGGCATGCGCCAGCCGGATCAATACCATCTCGGCAGCACCCGCCGTCCTTGACGAGCCTTCCGTTTCCGGAATGCCCTTCAGCAGCATCTGCCAGATGCGCGACAGCGTCGTCACCGCGACGCCTTTGGCGAATTCCGCCGCCTTGGTGCGTTCGACCTCGCTGAGCGAAGGATCGTTTGCCGCGTCCGGCACATATTTCAACCGCGTCACCAAATGGGTGAAATCGGCAAGGTCGGTCAACACCACGACAGGATTGGCGCCAGCCTCGTACTGGCTCTGGAATTCGCCGAGTGCTGCGGCCACGTCGCCTTTGACGATATGCTGGAAGAGATCGACGATCCGGGCGCGGTCGGCAAGGCCGAGCATGCCGCGCACGGCTTCCGCCTGCACGGCGCCGGCGCCATGCGCGATCGCCTGGTCGAGCAGCGACAGGCCGTCGCGCGCGGAGCCTTCGGCCGCACGCGCGATCATCGCCAGCGCGTCCGGCTCCGCCTCGATGCCTTCCTTGGACGCGATGGTCGAAAATAGCCCGACAAGATCGGAGGCGCTGATGCGGCGCAGGTCGAAGCGCTGGCAGCGCGACAGGACCGTGATCGGCACCTTGCGGATTTCGGTGGTGGCGAAGATGAACTTCACATGTTCGGGCGGCTCTTCGAGCGTCTTCAACAGGCCGTTGAAGGCCTGTGTCGACAGCATGTGCACTTCGTCGATGATATAGACCTTGTAGCGCGCCGAAACCGGTCGGTAGCGCACCTGCTCGATGATCTCGCGGATATCGTCGATGCCGGTATGGGAGGCGGCGTCCATCTCGATCACGTCGACATGGCGGCCTTCCATGATCGCCTGGCAGTGCTCTCCGGGCACGCGAAGGTCGATCGTTGGCTTGTCGATCTCTGCGGTCTTGTAGTTCAGCGCCCGCGCCAAGATGCGCGCCGTCGTCGTCTTGCCGACGCCGCGCACGCCGGTCAGCATATAGGCCTGTGCGATACGGCCAGTCTCGAAGGCGTTGGTGAGCGTGCGGACCATCGGCTCCTGGCCGACCATCAGGTCCGTAAAATCCTTGGGGCGGTATTTGCGAGCCAGCACTCGGTATCCGGTGCCTGTCGAGGCGGCATCTTTTGATTGTCGCTCGGTGTCGCTCATCGCCCTGCTTGTCGCCCGGACTGTCGGGCACTTCGTGGAGAGAAGGTGGGAGGCTGGCACGATGACCCGTGCCGGGCTCGTTAGGGCTGCTTCCTTCCGGACCTGACCCGGTTGGCGAGTGGCTCGTCCACCACCAACCTCCCGGATGCACATATCGGCAATATCGTCATCAAAAGCAAGCCAACATGACAAAAAACTGCTAGTCGTTGGAAAACATGAGGAGATTGTCCTTTGAACGGCTTTGCGCTCGACCCCAGGCTGGAAAATGACAGCATCAGCATCATGGTCACAGGCCTCTGTGATCTGAGATTGTCGCAGGATGCCCGCTGGCCCTGGCTCATTCTCGTGCCGCGCAGGGCAGGAATTACCGAAATCTTCGAGCTGACGCCGCTCGACCAGGTGCTGCTCGCCTTCGAGACGGAGGTAGTCGCCAGCGCGCTCAAGAAGATCACCGGCGCGACAAAAATCAATATCGGGGCTCTTGGCAATATCGTCCGCCAGCTTCATGTTCATGTCATTGCCCGCTTCGAAGGCGACGCCAACTGGCCGGGTCCTGTCTGGGGCTTCGGCCGCGCGGAACCCTACGAAGACGGAAAGAGAGACGAATTCATAGCGAAGCTGCGGGAAGCCCTTTCATCATGAATCATTCGCTTTTCGATTCGGATGTGCCGCATCCGGAACCCAGCAATCTCACTGCCTTTGCAGCAAATGATCTCAATCGCGATTCCGAGCATCGCGACGAGCAATCCGTCGAAAAGGCGCTGGCCAAGGAAGGCACGCATATATTCGCCTTCGCTAGGGACAAGCTGGTGCTGAAGCACGACGGTCAGGTGCTCGATCCGCTCTTTGCCCGCTACGAGCTCAAAGAATTGCAGCCGGATTGGGACGAGACGGTGCTTCTCGGCTACCGCAAATCAGGCGAGCCGCGCCTTGCCGTTCCTGTCGGCATCGACGTCGACGACCTCGCCAGCCAATATAAGCCTGCCGACGGCCGCACCCTGTTTCGTGAGATGCTGATCGACGAGGTGTTGCTCGGCGAGTTCGCCCAGGCCGCGAGCCTCATCCGCTGGAATGGCGACAACCGCTTCTGCGGCCGTTGCGGCTCGGCGATGGAGATCCATATCGGCGGCTACAAGCGCGTCTGCACTGCCTGCGAACATATGATCTTTCCCCGCACCGACCCCGTCGTCATCATGCTGACGATCGATGAGGAGCGCGACCTCTGCCTGCTTGGCCGCAGTCCGCACTTCGCTCCGGGCATGTATTCTTGTCTTGCCGGCTTCCTCGAACCCGGCGAGACCATCGAGAATGCCGTGCGCCGCGAAACGCTCGAGGAATCGGGCATCCGCACCGGTCGCATCCGCTATCACGCCTCGCAGCCCTGGCCGATGCCGCACTCGCTGATGATCGGCTGTTATGCCGAGGCGAAATCCACCGAAATCAGCCGCGACGAAACCGAGCTTGAGGATTGCCGCTGGTTCACCCGTGAGGAGACGCTCGAGATGCTGGAGCGCCCCGGCGCGACCGGCAAGGCCCCGCCGCCGAAAGGGGCGATCGCCCATCGCCTGATGCGCGACTGGGTGGAGTGGAAGCGCTAGTGCCATGCCCGTCGCACGCTCCGAACGGCTGCTGACGCTGCTCCAGACGCTTCGGCGTTATCGGCGGCCGGTGACCGGCACGGTGCTGGCTGAGGAGACCGGCGTCAGCCTGCGCACGCTCTATCGCGATATTGCGAGCCTTCAGGCCCAGGGCGCGATGGTCGAAGGCGAAGCGGGCATCGGTTATGTGCTGAAGCCGGGTTTCATGCTGCCGCCGATGATGTTTTCCGAAGAAGAGCTGGAGGCATTGGTGCTGGGCTCCCGCTGGGTGGCCCGCGCCGCCGAGCCGCGCCTTGCCGGCGCCGGCGCCGATGCGCTCGCCAAGATTGCCGCCGTGCTGCCGTCCGACATGCGCGAAATGATCGATTCGGCAGCCCTCTTCGTTGGCCCCAAACGCAGGGACGAGGACAAGGCCGATGTCTCGGCCATCCGCAAGGCGATCCGCTTGGAGCGTATCCTCGAGCTGCATTACGGCGACGAGCAGGGCCGCATCTCCCGCCGCCGCGTCTGGCCCTTCGCGCTCGGCTATTTCGAGCATGTGCGCATCATCATGGCCTGGTGCGAGCTGCGCCAGGATTTCCGCCATTTCCGCACCGACCGCATCATCGACATGGCGCTGCATGACGTGCGTTATCCGCGCCGCCGCGCGGTGCTCCTAGAGGAGTGGAGAAAGACACAGGACGTACCGGTCGAGAACTGAATGCTGCTGCCATAAACTGTCAGCAGCCGGGGTTATTATCAGTCTCAATCCATCAGGAAGGAGTACTGATCATGGTAACGCCCCCCGTCATTCAGCAGGCCGGCGATCGTTTTGTCACCGATAGCTTTGCCGACATCATTTCGGCCGAAACTTTCGCCGACGTCCGGCAGTCGGCACGCTCCGGCCTGCTGCGCCTGGCCATCAGCTTTTTCCGGATCTCCGGCGAAAGCCGCTCGAAACTCGATGTTGAAGCGACACCCGATTACCTGAAGCGAGATCTCGGCTTCATGGATGGACGCAACCCTCATCACGAGGATCGGCTCCCGCTTTAGCCGCAACTCATCATCAGTATTCTGCCCGGCGAGAACAGGGCGTTGCTTTGGCAGCGTCCCCCTGCTGTCTGCTGCCATAACTTGGCAGCAGACCATTCCTCGTCGTGGCTTATTCACGAGCCAACGGGAAAACCGAAATGACCAGCCCCAATATGATAATTCTCTACGTCAAGGATCCGGCCGAAAGCACCGGCTTCTACCGGAACCTGCTGAATCGCGAACCGGTCGTGGAGGCGCCGAATTTCGTCGCCTTCCCGCTCGATGGCGGCTTCACGCTCGGCCTCTGGCGGCGCAGCAAGGTCGAGCCGCAGCCCTCCGCCATCGGCAATCGAGGCGAGGTGGCCTTCATGGTCGCGGGGGAAAATGCCGTTGCCAATCACTATGAGGACTGGCGCAAGCGCGGCCTGCCGATCGCGCAGGAACTGACCGAGCTCGATTTCGGCCCGACCTTCGTCGTGCTCGATCCCGACGGGCATCGGCTGCGTGTCTGTGAGCCGGATAAGTAATAACTGAATGACGAGGCCTGCTTAAAGCAGGCCTCGCATCGGATGTCCCTTGTAGACGCCGAGGATGCGCACCTTCTCGGAGAAGAACCGCAATTCCTCCAAAGCCCGGCGGACGTTCGGATCGTTCGGATGGCCTTCGATATCGGCGTAGAACTGCGTCGCCACGAATTTTCCGCCGAGCTGGTAGCTTTCCAGTTTCGTCATGTTGATGTTGTTGGTGGCGAACCCGCCGAGCGCCTTGTAGAGCGCGGCCGGAATGTTGCGGACGTTGAAGACGAAGGTGGTGACGACCTTTTCCTCAGCCGAATTGCGTTGCGCCCATTCCTCGTCGCGCGACAGGATGACGAAACGGGTGACGTTGTTTTCCGTATCCTCGACATTTTCGGCAACGATCTCAAGCCCGTAGAGATCGGCGGCCAGGCGCGGCGCAAGCGCCGCCATCGACCGGTCGCCGGTTTCCTTGACGAGCTTCGCCGCCCCTGCCGTATCGCCGGCGATAACAGGCTTCCAGCCGTTGGCGCGCACGATCTTGCGGCACTGCCCGAGTGCGTGGATGTGGCTGTGCACCGTGCGGATCTCGTCCTTGGTAACGCCCGGCAGCACCATCAGCTGGAAGCGAATCGGCATGAAATATTCGCCGATGATATGCAGCCGCGATTCCGGCAGCAGATGATGGATGTCGGCGACGCGGCCGGCGATGGTGTTCTCGATCGGGATCATCCCGATATCGGCATCGCCGTTGTCGACCGCCGTGAACGCATCCTCGAAAGTCTGGCAGGGCAGCGGCTCCATGGTCGGAAACATGTCGCGGCAGGCCATGTCGGAATTGGCGCCGAATTCGCCCTGGAAGGCGATCCTGTTGGTCTTGATGTTCATGATGTTTCCGTCAGTTCGACTTTGCGGAGAGGATGCGCCGCGCTTTTTCAAGGTCGGCCGGAGTATCGACACCGAGCGGAACTGTGTCAACGATCTCGGCATCGATGCGCATGCCGGCTTCCAGCGCTCTGAGCTGCTCCAGCGATTCGCGCCGTTCGAGCGTCGAAGGGCCGAGCGAGACGAAGCGTTCCAGTGCTGCACGCCGATAGGCATAAAGGCCGATGTGGTGATAGAGCGGCCCCTGGCCGTGGGGCGCCGTCGCGCGCGTGAAGTAGAGTGCGTGCAGACGGGTCTCGGAGACCGGCGAGCCGACAATCTTGACGATGTGCGGTGCGGTCTTGTCCTCTTCGTTGTCGATCTCGGTCGTCAGCGTGCCGATATCGACAGCCTCGTTCTGAAGAGGGCGCAGGGCTGCGCGCACGGTTTCGGGATCGATCGTCGGCAGATCGCCCTGGACGTTGACGATGATTTCCGCCTTTCCATCAGGATCGACCTTCGTCAGCGCTTCGAAAATCCGGTCCGAGCCCGATTGATGATCCTTGCTGGTCATGACGACTTCGAAGCCGGCTGCGGCCACCGTATCGAACACCTGCTGGTCATCGACGGCAACGACGACGCGGCCGATGGCAGCCTCCCTGGCGCGCATCGCCACCTGCACGATCATCGGCAGACCGCATATATCGGCGAGCGGCTTGCCCGGAAGCCGGGTGGAGGCCATCCGCGCCGGGATCAATACGAGCACGTCGTCTAAATTTGAATCACTCATTGTTCGGGCCTTCTATTCCGGGCTGAAAAGTGTCAAAAAGTCTCACGCACGAGACCATTTAGACAGTTGCAACGATCCGCCAAAAGACATAGGTTCCGCGCGATTTCAAGATGGTCCGGTTTATGGTCTGCCGGCTGCAAGGGGAGCATTGCAGATGAATTCATACGTCAATACGGCCGTGGGGGCACTGCTCGGAACGATTTTCGTTCTGATGTCGGTCTCTATCGCGTCCGAAGGGATCTTCCATTCCGAAGCGCCGGAGAAGGAAGGTTTCGCGATCGTTGCCGAAGAGGCGCCCGCCGCTGGCGGTGAAGCTGCGCCTGCCGCAGCTGCCGTTCCGATCGCGCAATTGCTCGCTTCTGCAGATGCCAAGGCCGGTGAAACGGTCTTCAAGAAGTGTCAGGCCTGTCATGACGGCACCAAAGGGGGACCGAACAAGGTCGGTCCTAACCTCTTTGGTGTCGTAGATCGCCCGATCGCCTCGCATGAGGGCTTCGCCTATTCCGCTCCCATGAAGGATTTCTCCAAGGGCAGCTCTGAAAAGTGGACCTTCGAGAACCTGAACAAGTTCCTGACTGCGCCGAAGAAGGACGTTCCCGGTACGGCGATGGGCTTTGCAGGCCTGCCGAAGGATCAGGATCGCGCCAACGTCATCCTCTACCTGCACACGCTCGCCGATTCGCCGGTGCCGCTGCCGGATCCGAAGACGGCGACGCAGTAAAAGCCGCTACACAGTTGCATGACATCGGAAGCCCGGCCGCAAGCCGGGCTTTTGTAGTTCATGGTGCAGGTTCACGCGCCGAGGAAATAGGCCCAGAGCGAGACGGTAATGGCGCCGAGCGCCGTCGTCACCGAAATCGTCGACGCGGCAAGGCTGTGACCGACGCCGAAACGATTGGCGATCAGCCAGGCGTTGACCCCCGTCGGCACCGAGGAGGTCAGAACGATCGCCGCCGTCCATTCGTTGCTGAGGCCAAGGAGGTGGCTCGCTGTCCAGACGCAGCCCGGCAACAGCAGCAGCTTGAGACTCGATGTCACGCTGGCAATGCCGAGATTGCCGGAGACGCCGTATCTCTCCAGCGCCATGCCGAGCGAGATCAGTGCCGCCGGGCCGGCAATGCCGGCGATCTGCCCGACGACCGTGGCCAGTGCCGTCGGCATGGTGAGGCCAGAAAGATGCATGGCCATGCCGGCCGCAAGGCCGATCACCAGCGGATTGCGTATGAGATTGATAGCGATCTGGCGAAGCACGAACACCATGCTGCGGTCGCTTTTGCCGGCGATCTTCCGCTCCGCATGCTCCATCAGCACTGTGCCGGCGACCATCATCACGGGCAGATGGACGGCGAGAAGGATCGACAACGCCACCAGCCCCTCGTCGCCGACGGTGCGCTGGACGAGCGGCAGTCCGATGAAGACATTGTTGGCGAAGGCCGAGGAGACACCGGCCAGCACGCCGATCCGTTCGTCGCGGCCGAAAAGGCGTGTGGCGGCGAGATGACCGGCGGTCCAGGTGATGGCGACGGCAGAGAAATAGACGATCCAGAGACGGAAAGGCGACTCGCCGTGGAAATCCGCCTCGGCTATCGTGCGGAAAAGCAGAAGCGGCACAGCGATCTTGAAGACGAATTCGCTGAGCCCGTCGCCGACATCCGACGTCATCAAGCCGCTGCGGACGATCACCCAGCCGATAAGAATCAGGATGAAAATGGGAAGGACGTCGAGAATGATGGCTGACATGGGGGAGGCTGCTTTGCTCGGGGGGAGTGTCCGATCTCTAGCAGCAAACCGCCTGGATTGAAAAGGCAAACGCCACCTGATCCGGTAGCCCTGGCATCCGCAAAGCAAAAAAAGCGGGCACGGCCCGCTTTTCCGCTCCGGCTCCGCCGGATATCCGGATCACGACGCTGCCAGTTCATCCGTGGTCAGCATCGCGTCGGCAAGGTCGAAGGGATCATCCCTCGCGCACCCGGCTGCAACCGAAGGCTGCTCATGCCGGTCTTGTTGCGAGCATATCTAGATTTTGAAGATGACAAGGGCATGACGAATAAGCGGCACTTTTACGAAGAAATAGTAGCGCCATTCACCATTTAACCTTCCAAACCGCGGAAATTTCGCTAAGACCAAACCCCGGCTATCACAAATCCGGGACTCCCCATTTCATGACAAGATTCGACGTTCTGACAGTCGGCAACGCAATCGTGGATATCATTGCCCGTTGCGACGACCAGTTCCTCATTGACAACCAGATCACCAAGGCGGCGATGAACCTCATCGATGCCGAACGCGCCGAACTCCTGTATTCGCGCATGGGACCGGCGCTTGAAGCCTCCGGCGGCAGCGCGGGCAATACGGCAGCGGGCGTTGCCAACCTCGGCGGCAAGGCGGCCTATTTCGGCAACGTCGCCGCAGATCAGCTTGGCGATATCTTCACACACGATATCCGCGCCCAGGGTGTTCACTACCAGACGCGGCCCAAGGGCACTTTCCCGCCGACGGCGCGTTCGATGATCTTCGTGACTGAGGACGGCGAGCGCTCGATGAACACCTATCTCGGCGCCTGCGTCGAGCTCGGCCCCGAGGATGTCGAGGCCGATGTCGTGGCCGATGCCAAGGTTACCTATTTCGAAGGCTATCTCTGGGATCCGCCGCGCGCCAAGGAAGCGATTCTCGATTGCGCCCGCATTGCCCATGAAAACGGCCGCGAAATGTCGATGACGCTGTCCGACAGCTTCTGCGTCGGCCGCTACCGCGGTGAATTCCTCGATCTGATGCGGTCCGGCAAGGTCGATATCGTCTTCGCCAATCGCCAGGAAGCGCTGTCGCTGTACGAAACCGACGATTTCGAAGAGGCGCTGAACAAGATCGCCGCAGATTGCAAGATCGCCGCCGTGACGATGAGCGAAAACGGCGCCGTCATCCTGAAGGGACGGGAACGCTACTACGTCGATGCGATCAAGATCAGGGAAGTTGTGGACACGACGGGTGCCGGCGATCTCTTCGCCTCCGGCTTCCTCTATGGCTATACGCAGGGACGGTCGCTGGAAGATTGCGGCAAGCTCGGTTGCCTCGCCGCCGGTATCGTCATCCAGCAGATCGGTCCGCGCCCGATGACCTCGCTTTCCGAGGCGGCCAGAGAAGCAGGGCTTATTTGAAGGCTTCGCCGGGATAGGCTCCCCAAATCTCCGACTGTGCCACCCATCCCGAGGCGCCGTCGGCTCCGGCGCGGCACCAGTCGCCGTTGCATTCGCCGATCGTCAGCATCACGCCAGGTTCCAGCTTGGCGACGATTGAGGCGGAGGGCTGCGCCTCGCGGCGCAGATTGACGTAGATACCCTTGCCCTTCGTCTTCATCCATGGGGCGGCGATCGCCGCGCGCTGGCCTGACAGCAGCGACTGGTTGACCCAGCCCTCGGTGCCGTCGGCATCGCGGATGCGGCGCCAGTTGTCGTATTCCTGGATGATCTCCACCGGCAGACCGGATTTCAGGTACATCCATGAGACGGCGTAATCCGTCCCGGGACCGATGCGCAGGTTGACGCGCTTGGACTTCAGGGTGACGAAACGCGGCAACGGCAGTCCGCTCGGCCCCTTGGCAGCCTGCGCGTGGGCAAATTCGACGGCTCCGAGCGATGCGGCCAGAGCGATCGCGACGGCGAGGCAGGACTTCAGGACTTTGCTGCGCATGGAAGCTTCCGTTTGCTCGAATCGGCGGGCAGGCCCGGCCTGCTCGCTGTCCGGGCATTGACATCCTTCCGCTGCACCACGAGTTTTGTTTGTCTTCGCGTGCGGGTCTGGTAGAAAATGCCCGGAATGGGAAAATTATCACCCCTCTTGGTTAAAGACCTCTGAACAAGGCACCGCAGGCAGCCATGACAGCGAAGAAAAAACCGAAGGTCTACATCACCCGGAAACTACCGGATGCCGTCGAAACCCGCATGCGCGAGCTCTTCGACGCCGAGCTCAACATCGATGATACGCCGCGCTCCGTTCCTGAATTGATCGCCGCCGTCAGGACCGCCGACGTGCTGGTGCCGACCGTCACCGATCGCATCGATGCGGCGTTGATCGAGGAGGCAGGGCCGCAGATGAAGCTGATTGCGAGCTTCTCCAACGGCACCGATCATATCGACGTCGAGGCGGCGGCGCGCAAGGGCATCACCGTCACCAACACGCCGAACGTTCTGACCGAGGATACCGCCGACATGACGATGGCGCTGATTCTCGCCGTGCCGAGAAGGCTCGGCGAAGGTGCGCGCGTGCTGACCGACAAGCCGGGCGAATGGGCCGGCTGGTCTCCCACCTGGATGCTTGGCCGGCGCATTCACGGCAAGCGTATCGGCATTGTCGGCATGGGCCGCATCGGCACGGCGGTGGCGCGCCGCGCCAAGGCTTTCGGTCTTTCGATCCACTACCACAACCGCAAGCGCGTCAACCCGGCCGTCGAGGACGAGCTGGAGGCGACCTATTGGGAAAGCCTCGACCAGATGCTCGCCCGCGTCGACATCGTCTCGATCAATTGCCCGTCGACGCCTGCGACCTTCCACCTGATTTCGGCGCGCCGCCTGGCGTTGCTGCAGCCCACGGCCTACATCGTCAACACTGCGCGCGGCGACGTGGTCGACGAAACCGCGCTGATCAAGTGCCTGAGGGAGGGCAAGATCGCCGGCGCCGGCCTCGACGTCTTCGAAAATGAGCCGGCCGTCAACCCGAGACTCGTCAAGCTCGCCAATGAGGGCAAGGTCGTGCTGCTGCCGCACATGAGTTCGGCGACGATCGAGGGCCGGATCGACATGGGCGACAAGGTCATCATCAATATCCGCACCTTCATCGACGGCCACAGGCCGCCGAACCGGGTGCTGCCGGGTCGTTAAGCGATTTTGCGCGTTAGCGGCTAAGGTCCTTGCGCATCTCGATGAAGGTCGTCCTGGCAAAACCGGGATGCGCCTTCTCAGCGGTTCTGGAAAATCCCCAGGCGGCGAAGACGGAGTGATTGTCCGTGAGTTCGATACGCGTTTCCAACCGCAAGGCGGGAAGGCCAAGCGCTGCGGCCGTTTCCTCGGCAATCGCCAGCAGCCGTCTGCCGAGGCCCTTGCCCTGCACGGACGGGAGAACGGCGAGCTTGCCGACATAGAGACAATCGGTCTCCGGCCGCAGGAACAGACAGCCGGTCAGCTTTCCCTGCTCGATCGCGACGTGACCGATTTCGGCTTCGGCCTTTTCAGCCAGCGCTTGCGCCGTTAGGCGGAGCGCGGAAGATGGTGGATCGATCCTGCCGTTCATCGAGGCGAAGGCGGCAAGGATGAGGGCGAGTAGTTCGTCCCAGCGCGTGAAGCTTCCGTCGAGGCGGATGATCGTCATCCCGCCTGCCTTGAGCGGCGGCGTTTGTAGCGGATCGTTTCGAACCGGGCCGACAGCGCGTCGTAAAGCAGCAGCCGTCCGATCAGCGGCTCGCCGGCGCCGGTGACGAGCTTGATCGCCTCCATCGCCATCATCGTGCCGATGACGCCGGTAAGCGCGCCGATGATGCCGGCCTCGGCGCAGGAGGGGATCAGCCCCGCCGGCGGCGCTTCGGGAAACAGGTCGCGATATCTAGGGTTGGGCGTCCCGTCCTCGGCCGTCTCATAGGGTTTCACTACTGTCAGCGAACCGTCGAAACGCCCGACGGCGCCGGTGACGAGCGGGATGCGCGCACCTTCCGCCGCATCGGCGGCGGCATAACGCGTGTCGAAATTGTCGGAGCCGTCGATCAGAAGATCGAAGCCGGACAATTGTCGTCGGGCAGTCTCCGGAGAGAAGCGTTCCTCGAAGCGGATGAGCCGGACATGCGGGTTGAGTCTCGCGATGGCGATGGCGGCGCTCTCCGTCTTCAACTCCCCGATCGTGCCGGAATCGTGGATGACCTGGCGCTGCAGGTTCGAGAGCGATACCAGGTCGTCATCGACGATGCCGAGCGTGCCGACGCCGGCTGCGGCCAGATATTGCAGGATCGGCGCACCGAGGCCGCCGGCGCCGATTACCAGCACGCGGGCAGCCTTCAGCTTCTGCTGGCCTGCGCCGCCGATCTCGGGGAGCAGGATGTGGCGCTGATAGCGCGCGATTTCATCAGGGGTGAGCGGTTCCATGGCGGGGACCTTATCATGGCGCCCGTCGCCGGGAAAAGCTGCTCCGGTCATTCGAATACCTTTCCGTCAGCCACCGTAAAGACCTGTGCCCTGTCGCCGAGCGCTGAAAACATGGCACGGTCCGTTCCGGTCATGAAGGCTTGCCCGCCGAGCCCGTCGATGAGGTCGAACAGCGCCGCGCGTCTGTTCTCGTCGAGATGTGCCGCGATTTCATCGAGCAGCAGGATCGGCGCATGGCCGGTGAGATTGCCGACGAGCCGCGCATGCGCAAGCACCAGGCCAACGAGCAGCGCTTTCTGCTCGCCGGTCGAACAACGCTCGGCCTCCATCGCCTTTTCGCGGTGATGCACGATGAGATCGGCTCTGTGCGGCCCTTCGAGCGTACGTCCTGCGCCGGCATCGCGGTAACGGCTTTCCGCCAGCATCGCGGCGTAGTCGTCCTCGAGGTCGACCGAGGGGCGTGAGAACTGGCCGTCCATGAAGCCGGAGAGCCGCAGCGATGCCGAGGGGAAGGGTGAACTCTCCAGTGTTTCCTCGATCAGCCGGGTCAAGAGCCCGAGCATTTCCTGGCGGGCGAGCGCCATCGCGATGCCGAGGCTTGCCATCTGCTCCTCAATTCCGGTAAGCCAGGAGGGGTCGAAGCGGCCTTCGTCGAGCAGTTTGTTGCGGCTGCGCATGGCGCGCTCGAAATCGCTGGCGCGGCGGCCATGGGCGGGATCGAGCGACAGCACCAGCCGGTCGAGAAAGCGGCGCCGGTCGGAAGAGGCGCCGGTAAACAGGCCATCCATCGCCGGCGTCAGCCAAAGAAGACGCAGGTGATCCGTCAGCTCGTCGGCGGTCTTGGCCGGCGTACCGTTGATGCGCAGCCTGCGGGCGGTTGTCTCTTCGCCCGTCTCGATGCCGGTGCCGATCTCGACGTCACCCTCCATGCCGTCGAGCGCTGCGAAGATCGAAAAGCCACCCGGCGCGCCGACGCGGGTGATATCGCCATAGGCCGCGCGGCGCAGGCCGCGGCCGGGCGAAAGCAGCGAAACCGCCTCCATGAGATTGGTCTTGCCGGCGCCGTTGTCTCCCGTCAGCACGACGTGCCGGCCGTCAAGGGCAAGTGCTGCCGCCGCATAGTTGCGGAAGTCGGTGAGCTTCAGGCGAGAAAGGGAAACCTTGTGCGGCATCGGATGTCCGGAATCGTTAAGCGTGACAGCTAAGCCGAAGCAGTCTTGATGGCAAGCGCGCTGCTTCACGGTGGTGGATCGCGTACCGCCGGTGATGCCGGAAATCGGTCGTGGAGCAATGCCGCGGCGGTCCCAATTACTGCAAAAAATACAACCTCAGAGGCAATGGCTCGACGTTGCTAAGCCGATATTGCCAACATCAGGGTTCACCGGCCGCGAGCCCTGATTTCAGAGGCTTTGGCGCATTCGGTTGAGATTACTGACGTAACGTAAAGCCCAAAAAAAGTCGGTTGAATTTTGCAGCTTCCGGGTTGAGTTATTCGCTGAACACGATATGGTAAACCAAGTGTTTATGTATGAGAGAGTAGTGAAGTGCCAGATCCGGTTGATATTATCGTTGGTCGCAACGTAAGACACCTTCGCGCCCTTCGTCGTGTTTCCCAACTTGAACTCGGTGAAGCACTCGGACTGACTTTCCAGCAGATCCAGAAATACGAAAAGGGAACGAACCGCGTTTCCGCCAGCAAGCTGCATCAGATCGCTGTTTTTCTCGATGTCGAGATCTCCGCTCTTTTCGAGGGAACCGGCATATCGCAATTCGGCAGCCGTATCGAACTTAGCCCCGATGCCTATGCGCTTGCGCTGAGCTACGACAAGCTGAACTCGACCGCGGGCAAGGAGGCGGTCAAGACCATTCTCACTCTCATGAGTGGTGAAGCGGTCGAAAGCGCCGCCTGATTCCGCCGGGGCGGACAAGTTTATTTCCGGAAGAGCTCAGCGTCTTCAAGGTATGGACGATGTCCGGACCTTGAAGGTCTGCATATCCGCAAAGGTGGAAGCATTCTCGGAATCGAGGATGGGGCTGCCGACGCATGTCGCGTCAGCTTCGATGCGTCGCTTTAGTGAATCTCGCTCTCGTGCAGCGCCGTCAGCAGATCGTCCTGCGTCTGGTGGCCGGCATGATAGAGGTCGATCGCGATACTGGCGATGGAGAGGCCCTGCTGGCTGCGAAGCTTGATGTTGCGCTCGGCACACCATGTGTAGATGGCCCCGGCAAGAACGTCGACGTCTTCGGACTGAGAGGAGAAGGCTGGCGCCATTTTAGATACCCTTGTTCTGGTTGTTCCCGCCGGAGCGCCGCGCGTCCGATGGGACGCGCCAAGGGCGCTCTATCACTTTGAATTGGCGCAGAACCCCTGTTATCGAGGGGTTCTGCGCTGACCGCAGAGACTGAATTCATTTGGAAAACTTGCAAGCGGCATCATGTGGCTGCGTTAACGCAAGTCGTCTGCCGTCCCATCGCCGTATCGATCTGAGACAGATCGCCCGGCAACGGGCGGCAAGTGTCGCAAATCAGGATTCGCGGGACAAAAAAAGCCGGAGACGTTTCCGTCCCCGGCTTTCGGGATTGGCATGTCGACCGGCGGCTCAGCCTTCGAAGAATTCCTTCATCCGGGCGAAGAAGCCCGTCGATTCCGGGTTGTTCTCCTTGGAGGAAAGCTGCTCGAACTCTTGCAGCAGCTCGCGCTGGCGCTTGGTGAGTTTCTGCGGCGTCTCGATCTGGATCTGGATGTAGAGATCGCCCGTCTGCGCCGAACGCAGCACCGGCATGCCCTTGCTCTTGAGGCGGAACTGTTTGCCCGCCTGCGTGCCTTCGGGCACGCTCACGCGCGACTTCGTGCCGTCGAGCGTCGCCACATCGAAGGTCCCGCCGAGAGCGGCCGTCGTCATCGAGATCGGAACGGCGCAATAGAGGTCTGCTCCGTCGCGCTGGTAGAATTCGTGCGGCTTCACCGACAGGAAAATATAGAGGTCGCCGGCCGGCCCACCGCGGGCGCCGGCTTCGCCTTCGCCCTGCAGGCGGATGCGCGTGCCGTCTTCGATGCCCGAGGGAATATTGACCGAAAGCGAACGCTCTTCCGTCACCCGGCCCTGGCCGTGGCACTTCGGACAAGGATCGGGAATGATCTGGCCGCGGCCGTGGCAGGTCGGGCAGGTCCGCTCAATCGAGAAGAAGCCCTGTGCGGCACGCACGCGCCCCGTTCCCTGGCAGGTTCCGCAGTTCTTCGGCTGCGTGCCGGGCTTGGCGCCCGAGCCCGAACAGACGTCGCAGGTGATCGACGTCGGAACGCGGATCTGCGCCGTTTTGCCGGAGAAGGCTTCTTCCAGCGTTATTTCCATGTTGTAGCGAAGATCGGCGCCGCGCTCGCGGCCGCCCGACGAGCGCTGGCGTGCGCGGCCGCCACCCATCATCTCGCCGAAAATATCCTCGAAGATATCGGAGAAACCGCCGCCGGCAAATCCGCCGCCACCGCCGCCCATGCCGCCTTGCTCGAAGGCCGCGTGGCCATAGCGATCATAGGCCGCCCGCTTCTGCGGGTCCTTGAGCATCTCGTAGGCTTCGTTGATTTCCTTGAACTTCCGTTCCGCGTCCTTGTCATCCGGGTTTTTGTCCGGATGGTATTTCATCGCCAGTTTGCGGAAGGCGCTCTTCAGCTCTTTCTCGTCCGCCGACTTGGCTACACCCAGAGTTTCGTAAAAGTCCGCTTTTGCCATTAAGGATTAAACCCCGGAAATGGATTTCCGGCTGCCATGGTGAGCAGCCGGATCAGGTGTTGAAGCATAACCACGCCGCCGCGGATTACGCGGACTTCTTGCGGTCGTCGTCCTTGATTTCCTCGTAGTCGGCATCGACGACATTGTCGCCGCCTTCCGCGGAGGCATCGGCAGCAGCACCGCCTTCGGCCTGCTGTGCTTCATATATCGCCTGGCCGAGCTTCATGGAAACTTCCATGAGGGTCTGGGTCTTGGCCTTGATGTCTTCGGCGTCGGCATCGGTTGCTTCGGTCGCAGACTTCAGGGCGGCAATTGCATCCGAGATCGCGGTGCGGTCAGCTTCCGAAACCTTGTCACCGTAGTCCTTGAGCGACTTTTCGGTGGAGTGGATCAGGCTTTCGGCCTGGTTCTTGGCTTCCACACCTTCGCGGCGCTTCTTGTCTTCGGCAGCGTGCGATTCTGCGTCCTTGACCATCTTTTCGATGTCGGCGTCCGAAAGACCGCCGGAGGCCTGGATGCGGATCTGCTGTTCCTTGCCGGTACCCTTGTCCTTGGCCGAAACCTGCACGATGCCGTTCGCGTCGATGTCGAAGGTAACTTCGATCTGCGGAACGCCGCGCGGCGACGGCGGCAGGCCGACGAGGTCGAACTGGCCGAGCAGCTTGTTGTCGGCAGCCATTTCACGCTCGCCCTGCGACACGCGGATGGTGACGGCCTGCTGGTTGTCGTCTGCGGTCGAGAAGGTCTGGCTCTTCTTCGTCGGGATCGTCGTGTTGCGCTCGATCAGACGGGTGAAGACGCCGCCCAGCGTTTCGATGCCGAGAGACAGCGGAGTTACGTCGAGAAGCAGAACGTCCTTGACGTCGCCCTGGAGAACGCCGGCCTGGATGGCGGCGCCGAGAGCGACGACTTCATCCGGGTTGACACCCTTGTGCGGCTCCTTGCCGAACAGCTGCTTGACGACTTCCTGCACCTTCGGCATGCGGCTCATGCCGCCGACGAGAACGACTTCGTCGATTTCGGCAGCGGTGACGCCGGCATCCTTGAGAGCTGCCTTGCACGGAGCGATCGTGCGCTGGACGAGATCGTCGACCAGGCTTTCGAGCTTGGCGCGAGTCAGCTTCAACGTCAGGTGCTTCGGGCCGGAAGCGTCAGCCGTGATGAACGGCAGGTTGATTTCCGTCTGCTGCGAAGAGGACAGCTCGATCTTTGCCTTTTCGGATGCTTCCTTGAGGCGCTGCAGGGCGAGCTTGTCGTTCTTCAGGTCGATGCCATTGTCCTTCTTGAACTCGGCAACGAGATATTCGACGAGACGCATGTCGAAGTCTTCACCGCCGAGGAAGGTATCGCCGTTGGTGGACTTCACTTCGAAGACGCCGTCGCCGATTTCGAGGATCGAAATATCGAAGGTGCCGCCGCCAAGGTCGTAGACGGCGATCGTCTTACCGTCCTTCTTGTCGAGGCCGTAGGCGAGAGCAGCAGCGGTCGGCTCGTTGATAATGCGCAGCACTTCAAGACCTGCAATGCGGCCGGCATCCTTGGTTGCCTGGCGCTGCGCGTCGTTGAAGTATGCGGGAACGGTGATGACGGCTTTCTCGACCTTTTCGCCGAGATAGGATTCAGCGGTTTCCTTCATCTTCTGAAGGATCATCGCGGAAATCTGTGCGGGCGAGTAGCCCTTGCCATTGGCTTCGACCCAGGCGTCGCCATTGTCGCCCTTGACGATGGTGAAGGGAACGAGGTGCTTGTCCTTCTCGACGGTCGGATCTTCGTAGCGGCGGCCGATCAGGCGCTTGACCGCAAAGAGCGTGTTCGTCGGATTGGTGACTGCCTGGCGCTTGGCCGGCTGGCCGACGAGGCGTTCGCCATCATCGGAAAATGCCACCATGGAAGGGGTCGTGCGCGCACCTTCCGCATTCTCGATAACCTTTGCGTCCTTGCCGTCCATGACTGCGACGCAGGAATTCGTCGTTCCAAGGTCGATACCAATTACTTTTGCCATGTCATTCTCTCCTTGAAGCAAGCTGTCGGAACCCCGAGAAGGCATTTCCCTGACAGCCCCTTACGGGATGGGTCTACTTAAGATTACGCAATCGTGATTGCGGTGATGCGGCGTATATAAGGAGCGGTTTTCTGGACTGCAAGGCGAGAAATGGCCCGGAATCCAGCAAAACGAATGTGTTGCCTTCAATTTTGACAGTACTCGGGAACAAGGTCTCCCCATATCAGGAAAGCGGCTGATTTCCAGAGCATGTCGCGCAAGACTATGCGGCGATTTTGCGATCACGGCACGCGCAAACAGACGACCGAAAGCGGGCAAGCAAATCTGAAAGATCGCGACATGTTTTAGAGGATCGGGCTTGCGCCGGGCGTGCAGCAAGGATCTCACTGGCCCATGATCAGATCGAGCAGGGTCGTGCGCCGCGGCCGGACGGAAGACGTCGTCTGCGCCCCTCCGACATCGCCAGGCGGCACGATGCTTCCATAACCGGAACCATCGTCCTCGGCGACGTCGGCTGGAGGAACCGGGCCGTTTCCTGATGTTGCCGCCTGTTGCCGGACAGGCGCCTGCGGATAGCGGTTGGCGTTGGCGTCGCCGCCGAAGACGCCGGAAATGATCCCGCCGATCGTCGTCGACGGCGGCACTTCGGCCGTCATCGGCTCTCCGCCGTCGGGGGTTGCCTGCGCCATCGGCTGGCCGCCGTTCGGATCGCCGATCAGCTGGCCGTTGCCGAAGAGCGGCGCCGGCGAAAGACCCTTATGGGCGGCGACCATGAATTCCTTCCATGCCTTTGCGGGCAAGCCGCCGCCGGTCACCTTCTTCATCGATTTGCCATCGTCATTGCCGAACCAGACCCCGGTGGTGAGGTTGCTGGTGAAGCCGACGAAGAGCGCGTCGCGTGAATTCTGCGTCGTGCCGGTCTTTCCCGCCGCCTGCCAGCCTGGGATCTTGGCGCTCTTGCCGGTACCGTTCTCGATGACGCCCATCATCATCGTATCCATCTCGGCGGCGATCTGCTCGGAGAGCACGCGCGGCGGGCTGTCATAGGTGTTTTCATAGAGAACCTTGCCCTCGGCGGTCGTCACCCGGCGGATGACGTGCGGGGTCGCCTTGTAGCCACCGTTCATGAAGGCGGCGTAGGAGGCGGTGAGTTCCATCAGCGAGACCTCGGACGTGCCGAGCGCGATCGAGGCGTTCGGCTGCAGCTCGCTTTCGATACCGAGCCGGTGGGCGAGTTTGATCACCTGGTCCGGCCCGTCATACATCACCAGCTGCGCGGCGACCGTGTTCAGCGATTTGGCAAGTGCGGTCGCAAGCGTCACTTCGCCATTGTATTTCTTCTCGTAGTTCTCGGGCGTCCAGTCGCCGATGCGGATCGGCGCGTCGTTGAACACCGAATAGGGCGTCAGCCCCTTTTCCAGCGCGGCGGCATAGACGAAGGGCTTGAACGAGGAACCCGGCTGCCGCTTCGCCTTGACGGCGCGGTTGAACTGGCTCGCCGCATAATCCCTGCCGCCGACGAGCGCGCGGATCGCGCCGGTGCCGTCGATCGAGACGAGGGCGGCCTGCGAGGCGTCGAGTTTGCCGCCTTCCTTGTCGAGCACGTCGACCAGCGATTGCTCGGCCTTCTTTTCCAAGGACTTGTCGATGGTCGTATCGACGATAATGTCTTCCTTGACGTCGCCGATCAGGCCCGGCAGTTCGTCCATCACCATGTCGGCGACATAGTGCCCGGCGCCCGACCAATAGCTCTTGGCAGAAGACGGGGTCTGCGACATCGCGGTCTTCACCTCGGAATCGGTGATGAAACCCTGTTCGCGCATCGCCGCGAGCACGAGTTGGGCGCGGGCATTCGCTGCGTCTGCGTCGCGGGCCGGCGAAAGCCGCGATGGCGCCTTAAGCAGGCCGGCCAGAACCGCGGCCTCGCCAAGGTTCACGTCGCGCGCCGATTTGTTGAAGTAGCGGCGAGACGCCGCCTCGACGCCATAAGCATTCGATCCGAAGAACACGCGGTTGAGATACATCGCAAGGATCTGGTCCTTGGTGTATTTCTGCTCGAGCCAGAGCGCGAGCAGCACCTCCTGAACCTTACGTTCCAGCGTTCTCTCGGGGGAGAGGAAGAGGTTCTTGGCAAGCTGCTGCGTCAGCGTCGAGCCGCCCTGCACCATATGGCCGGCCGTGAAGTTGGTCACGATCGCGCGGCCGAGGCCGAGCGGATCGACGCCGAAATGCGAATAGAAGCGCCTGTCTTCGATGGCAATGACGGCTTCCGGAATATAGGGCGACATGTTTTCGAGCGACAACGCCTCGCCGCCGGTGGCGCCGCGATTAGCGATGACGCTGCCGTCGACGGCAGTGATCTTGACGTTCGGCGGCCGTTCCGGGATCGCCCACGTGCTGGCGCTCGGCATGCGCGAGCCGTAATAGAGCACAAGCCCGGCAACGCCGATGCCGGCCCAGATGAAAAGCACGACGCACCAGTAGATCACGCGGCGCAGGAATCCGAAAATACCGCCGCCTTCGCGCTCCCGTGGCTCGCGCCGCCGTCGGGAGGCGGCCCGCTGCGGCGGGGGCTTGGAACCGCCACGCGGCGCCGATCTGCTTCCAACGACGCGATCGTCCGCATCGAGCGAGAATTCGTCATCGTCGCGTGCCGGGCGGCCGCTGAAGGACGGTTCGATTCTGTCGCCTGATCTGCCTCTGCCTGCCATCGCGGAGTGGTCGCATCCCATGTTCGATCGCGAAGCCCGACTTCGCACAACGGCGCTGTAGCACTCTGGAGTGCCGCATAATTTTGCCCATAAATCGATCCCGATCTCAGGAATTATGCAGTCGGCGACGTGATCATCCGCTTGAACTGTAATTGCGGCGATTTAACGGGGTGTTAAAGGCCGGAAAGGCGCTTCAATACTGACGGGCCTCGCAATCGTCGAGAGTTCCGGGATCCTGCGCCGCAGATCTTCTGTCCGGTCGGTGGAACCAATAGGCTTCGTGAATGTTTATGGAGAAGCGGGACAACCCCCTCACGTCCCGCGAATGATCGGCCGTCTCCCCTCAACACGCGCCGATCGACATCAGGCCCGGTGCATCCCTACATGGGAGCGCCGGGTTTTTTCTTAGAGCAATTCCAGCAAAAGTGCGTGGCGGTTTTGCGTCCGGAATTGCGTGAAAACAAAGAGATAGAGCATTTCAGTGACTCGGAGAAAAACGGAAATGCTCTAGGTGGTTGTCGTTGGCTGGGAAACCTCGAAAGAGGACGGCCCGGCCGTCCTCTTCTGTTTCATTGGTCGCAGGAGGGATCGCCAGGGCGGCAATCGAAATCCCTGCGGTCCGGTCTGCGATCATCGCCTCTCCGGTCGTCCCCTTGCCGATCGTACCTTTGCCAATCGTCCCTTTGCCGATCATCTCTTTGATTGTCGCCGCGCCGGTCCCGGTCACCATCGCGGTCGCGCCAATCTCGGTCGCGATCCCGCTCACGCCAGTTCCGGTCGCGATCCCGGTTGTCCCGATCACGGTCTCGATCGCGATCCCGGTTGTCGCGGTCGCGGTAGTAATAGTCCGGGCCTCGGCTCCAGCGGTCACGCTCGCGATAGAAATCGCGGTTGCGGTAGTAGCGGTCCCAGTAATTGTCGACGCTGAAGCGGATAACCGGAATGCCCAGCGGACGGTAATATTGCGGACCGACATAGATGCGGCGCTGCTGATAGAGAGCCTGCACATATTGGCCGGAAACCCAGCCGCGGCCGCCGTAGAATTCGACGTCGCACCAGTTGAGGTCGGAAAGGCATCCGCGGATCTCGACGGAAGAACCTGCGGGTATGACTGCGACGGCAGGATATCGGGTGCTCGGACCCGCACGCATGTTGACGTTCGCCGTCGAGTAGCCCTCGGCAGCCTGCGCTAGGGCAGGCGCCAGCATGAACAGGCCGGCTGCTGCAATTTTTACAAAGAGGTTTCTCACGCTTCTCAGTCCTTGTTGGCACGTTTTTCAGGCAGCGCTTGGCCGCGTTTCCTCGGCCGCATACCCCTGAAACAAAAGATAGAACGTTCGCCCGCAGCGGTAGCTGCTGCTATCATTCATCTTATCTTTCAATGGCTTATATGCCGCACTCGATGAATGTAGCTTGAACGGCGAAATTTCTGTCAGCGCCTTGAAGCTCCAAGCAATGTTTCCGGCAGAGAGTTGGCGCCGTTAACGCCTCGTTAACCTTTCGGGGGCAGTCTCATTGCAATACCGCTTTCTCCTTGACCACGGATGAACTGGCACTGAGACGAGCGGACGACGAAAGGCCGGTTTGAACCGGCCTTTTTGTTGTCGCGATTTTCGCAAGGGCGCATCCCGTTTGAAGGCGCGCCCTTTTCCCTCTCAGGCAGCGAGCGCCTGAAGGATTCGCACCCAGGAGCGGATGCCCTTGTGGTAGGAGACGAGTTCATATTTCTCGTTCGGCGAATGGATGCGGTCATCGCTGAGGCCGAACCCGACGAGCAGCGATTCCATACCGAGCATTTTCTGGAAATCCCCGACGATCGGGATCGAGCCGCCCATCCCGATGACGATGGCGGGTTTCGGCCACTCGTCGGAAAGCGCGGTTTTCGCCTTGGTCAGGACAGGTGAGTCATAGGAGAGATGGATCGCCGGCGAGCCGCCATGCGGATGGAATTCGACCGAGCAGTCGGCCGGAATCTTCGAGTTGATATAGCTGCGGAAAGCTTTGCGGATGGCGTCGGGGTCCTGCGTGCCGACAAGGCGGAACGAAACCTTGGCCGAAGCCTTGGCAGCGATCACCGTCTTGAAGCCTTCGCCGGTATATCCGCCCCAGATGCCGTTGATTTCGGCGGTCGGCCGCGCCCAGGTGAGCTCGAGCACCGACCGGCCCTTTTCGCCGGACGGAATGGAAAGGCCGACCTCGCCGAGGAAACTTTCCGCGGTCTTGCCGAGCGTCTCCCATGACGCCTTGATGTTGTCGGGCGTTTCCTCGACGCCGTCGTAGAAACCGTCGAGCGTGATGCGGCCGGTCTCGTCGTGCAGGCCGGCAAGAGCCTCGACGAGAATATGAATCGGATTTGCTGCCGCGCCGCCGAAAAGACCAGAATGCAGGTCGCGGTCGGCCGCCGTCACGACGACTTCCTCGCCGACGAGGCCGCGCAGCGCTGCGGCAATCGCCGGCGTGTCGCGGTCCCACATGCCGGTATCGCAGACGAGCGCATAATCAGCTTTAAGCTCGGTGGCATTGGCTTCGAGGAAGGGCTTGAGCGACGGCGAACCGGATTCCTCCTCACCCTCGAAGAGGATGGTGATGCGGCAGGGAAGCGCACCGTTGATCTCCTTGTAGGAGCGGCAGGCTTCGACGAAGGTCATCAGCTGGCCCTTGTCGTCGGAGGTGCCGCGGCCGGTCAGGATCTTGCGGCCCTCGCCGACATCCTTGATCGACGGCTCGAAAGGATCGTTTTCCCAGAGTTCGACCGGATCGACCGGCTGAACGTCGTAGTGGCCGTAGAAGAGGACGTGCGGCGCATCGGTCGAAACACCGGCGTGGTGGGCGACAACCATCGGATGGCCGGGCGTGTCGCGCACCGAGGCTGTAAATCCGAGCCCTTCAAGATAGGCGACGAGCCATTCCGCAGCCTTGCGGCATTCGGCTTTGTAGGCGGGATCGGTGGAAATCGACTCGATGCGCAGAAGTTCGAACAGCTTGTCGAGGCTCGATGGAAGGTTTTGGTCCGCGCGCGCAAGCACCTGATTGATATCGGTCATTTTCGACTCCTTTTTGAAATTCGGCCGGACGATAGACCAAACCAGAAAGGCAGGCGAGGCGGAAAAACAAAAAATCGGCGGCGCGAAAGGCCAGCGGAGCATAGACCGATAGCAGGAAGATTTGCTGGATAATATAGAAGAGAATTCTAATTCAATTTACAGTTATTTAGTACAACCTAAATAGCCTGACCGAATTCAGCTGTTCGAGGTTCGGATGTTTTCGGTCATTACATGTATTCGGGACAATCATGATTGGCGGCTGGTGCTTGCGGCCGCTGCGGTCTGCCTGGTCGGCGCGATGTCGGCGATGCTGCCGCTTTCCCGCGCCCAGGAATGCGATGCCGGGCGGCGCAAACTCTGGATCGGCGCCTCGGCTTTCGCCTTCGGCACCGGCGTATGGGCAACGCACTTCATCGCGATGCTGGCCTATGACGGCGGCATGCCGATCGGCTACCAGCTGGGTCTGACGGCGCTTTCCTTCCTCCTGTCGGTTGTCGGTTCGTGGGTGGCGATCCTCGTCGCTTCAGAAAGCCGCGGCAGGTTTTCTCCCATCTTCGGCGGCGTGCTGATGGCGTTCGGCATCGCCTCCATGCACCTGACCGGCATGCAGGCGATCGAAACGCAGGCGGTAATCCTCTACGATCCCGTCATGACGCTGAGTGCGGTTCTCGCGGGAGCGCTGCTGTCGAGCGCCGCCTTCTATGCCTTTTTCCAATTGAGGGGAGCGAGGCGGCTCGTCGCCTCGTCAATCACTTTCGTCCTCGCGATCTGCGCTCTCCATTTCATCTCGATGGCCAGCATCACGCTCGTGCCGGATCCCGGCAATCAGGTTCCTGCAACGGTGCTCGATGCCAGCCTGCTTGCCACGATCGTCGTGGTGGCAGCGATGACGCTCATTCTGATTGCGCTCGCGGTGGTCTTTATCGAAAGCCATCTGACGGATCTGAGGGGGCTCGCGAATGCCTCACAGGAAGGGCTGTTGATCCTGCGCGATGGCCGGATCATCGATGCCAATGAACGTTTCCAGGGGCTTTCCGGCTGGAAGCTTGCCGACCTTGCCGGCAAGGCGCCCTCGGCCGTTTTGACCGCTACCCAGGGGACAGGACAGAACGGGCCCGGCGAGACGCTGCTCAACACCAGGAAAGGCAGGGAGATCGCCGTCGAAGTGACCTCAAGCAGGATCGTCTATCGCGGGCACAATTGCGAGGTGCTTGCAGTGCGTGATCTCACCGAGCGCAGGCAGGCCGAGGAGATGATCGAACATCTCGCCCACCACGATGTGCTCACCGATCTGCCGAACAGGTCGCTGTTCGATACCCGCATCCGACAAGCGTTGCAGATGGCCGAACGAAAGAATAGCCAGGTTGCCCTCTTCTATCTCGACCTCGATCGCTTCAAGTCCGTCAACGATATCTTCGGTCATGCCGAAGGCGACCGCATTCTCGGCAAGGTCGCCTCGATCCTGCGCCGCGTGGCCGATGAAAGCGATACGATCGCCCGCCTCGGCGGCGATGAATTCGCCATCATCCAGCCCGCCGGGCAGCAGCCGGCTGCGGCGCAAAAACTTGCAACGACGATCCTCGACGAGTTCGCCGCCGAGATGGACACGGCGCGTGATCCCACAGCCGTCGGCGTCAGCGTCGGCATTGCGCTCTATCCCGCGGATGGAACTGCTGCCGAAGATCTCTGCAACAATGCCGATACTGCGCTCTACCGCGTCAAGCATGACGGTCGCGGCAAGGTGTGTTTCTTCGATGCGGAAATGGACAAGGCGGCAAGGAACCGTCGCCAGATCGAAAGCGAACTGCGCCATGCCATCATCCGCAACCAGATTTATGTCAGCTATCAGCCGATCCTCGATGCGCAAAGCGGCGAGATCGGCGGCTACGAGGCTTTGATGCGCTGGAACCGGCCGGGCCACGGTTTGACCGAGCCCGATATCTTCATCCCGATCGCCGAGGAAAGCGGCTCGATCGTCCAACTCGGCGAATGGGTCTTGCAGCAGGCCTGCAGGGAGGCCGTGCGCTGGCCGTTGCCGTTGCGGATTGCCGTCAATCTTTCGCCCGTGCAATTCATGCTGCCGAACCTCTGTGAGCGGATCGAGGCGATCCTTGCCGAAACCGGGCTTGCGCCCGACCGGTTGGAGATCGAAATCACCGAGGCAGCGCTCATCCGTGATCGTGACCGGGTGATGACGACGCTGCTGCGGCTGCACAAACTTGGCGTGCACATCGTCATGGACGATTTCGGCACCGGTTTCTCCTCGCTTTCCAACCTGCGCTCATTTCCCTTCGACAAGATCAAGGTTGATCGAAGTTTTACCGGCGTGCTGGAACATGATGCGGCGGCGCGCTCGATCGTGCGCGCCATCATCGGCCTTGGTCATAGCCTCGGCATGCCTGTTGTGACGGAGGGTGTGGAAACCGAAATGCAGCGCCGGATCGTCGTCGAGGAGGGCTGCACGCAAGTGCAGGGGCTTCTGCTCGGCAAGCCGGATATCGAGCCGAGCGTCAAGCTCGCCGCCTGCGAAAGCCTTCTGGCCGAACAGATCGAGAATGGCGTGCTGCCGCTGCGCCGCGCGCACCTTGTCCGCGAGTGATCTTATAGCGCCGCACGTCTTTTCAGAGCGCCTTGGCGTTTTCCAGGAGCCGGCGGATATATTCGAGCGTCAGCTCGCGTTCGAAAACCCGAAAACCCTTGAACAGCGCAAGGTCGGCCTCGCGAGCGGTCTCGATCGCCTCGGCCTCCATGGCGCGGGCCTTCGGCGTCAGGAAGATCAGTTGCGCCCGTTTGTCGGTTGGATGCGGCCGGCGTTCGATCAGCCCGTCGCGGACCATGCGCGAAAGCGTATTGGCCATAGTCGCCTGCTCGATATCGACCCTCTCAAGAAGCTGTTTCTGGGTCAGCCCGTCCTCGGCCCAGAGCTCCAGCAAAATGGGAAACTGGCCGGGGGAAAAACCGAGCCCGACCGCGCGCTGATGCAGCGAGCGGGCAAAACCCTTCGCCAACTGGCTGGCAAGGTAGGCTCCCGAATCCATGCGGTTAAATCCCATGATTGCAAGTTGGCTCAAAAGCTTGACGGAGACAATGCAGCAATCGCAGACGATGCTCCAAAACATGCAGGCTGCGATCGAATTTCGACTATCGCGAGAAAACAAAGTCGCCATGGCCTGGAGGTTGGCCATGGCGACCTTAAAATGGGGACAAAGGCCCGGAGAGGGGGATAAGGCCTTTGTCCAAGCCTGATGCGGCGGGGGACAAGCCGGCAATCAGACCCGCGGCGCGATCAAACGCCGGTGACATGGATTTGTGGCTGCGAATGTGGTTTTTCAAGGGAGAAGGCGCGTTACAAATCGGTAACAGTTTGGTGAGCGGGGTCGTCGGGGTTCGAACGCCATAATCCGTTTCGCGCGCCGAACTTTATATGGACCTCGTCCCGTGCCCGCGCTATCCATGCACGCATGAAAAAAGGCGATCACCTCTTCCTAGTCGATGGCTCCGGATTCATCTTCCGGGCGTTTCATGCGCTGCCGCCGCTGACCCGCAAAACCGACGGTCTGCCGGTAGGCGCCGTCTCCGGTTTCTGCAACATGCTGTGGAAACTGCTCAGGGATGCGCGCAATACCGATGTCGGCGTGACGCCGACCCATCTCGCCGTGATTTTCGATTATTCCTCGAAGACGTTTCGCAAGGATCTCTACGACGCCTACAAGGCGAACCGATCCGCGCCTCCGGAAGAACTCATTCCGCAATTCGGCCTGATCCGAGAAGCGACCCGCGCCTTCAACCTGCCCTGCATCGAGACCGAGGGCTTCGAAGCGGATGATATCATCGCCACCTACGCCCGCCAGGCGGAAGCGACCGGCGCCGACGTCACCATCGTCTCCTCCGACAAGGACCTGATGCAGCTCGTCACCTCGAGTGTCCACATGTATGACAGTATGAAGGACAAGCAGATCGGCATTCCCGATGTCATCGAGAAATGGGGCGTGCCGCCGGAAAAGATGATCGACCTGCAGGCGATGACCGGCGATTCCGTCGACAACGTTCCCGGCATTCCCGGCATCGGCCCGAAAACCGCTGCCCAGCTTCTCGAGGAGTACGGCGATCTCGATACGCTGCTCGAACGCGCTACCGAGATCAAGCAGGTCAAGCGCCGCGAGACGATCCTCGCCAATGTCGACATGGCCAAGCTCTCGCGTGAGCTTGTGCGGCTGCGCACCGATGTGCCGCTGGATCTCGACCTCGACGCGCTGGTGCTGGAACCGCAGAATGGCCCGAAGCTGATCGGCTTCCTCAAGACGATGGAATTCACGACGCTGACGCGCCGCGTCGCGGAAGTCTGCGATTGTGATGCAAGCGCCATCGAGCCGGCGGTCGTCCGTATCGAATGGGGTGAGGCGGCCCACGGCCCCGATCTCGATGTGGCGGAGCCGGAACCGGTTGCCGGCGGCATCCCCGAAGTTTCTGGCGACGCTGTGCCCGTGCCGCCGCGCGCAAAAGCGAAGGCTGCGGTCGAAGGCGCCTTCGCACCTGCCGATCTTGCCAAGGCGCGGGCCGAAGCCTTTGCGAGCCTGCCTTTCGATCATTCGGCCTACGTTGCGATCCGCGATCTGGCGACGCTCGACCGCTGGATTGCCGATGCGCGCGATACCGGCCTCGTCGCTTTCGACACCGAGACCACGTCGCTCGATGCGATGCAGGCCGAGCTTGTCGGCTTCTCGATGGCGATCGCCGACAATATGGCCGATCCCACGGGCACGAAGATCCGCGCCGCCTATATACCGCTTACCCATAAGAACGGCGTCGGCGATCTGCTCGGCGGCGGCCTTGTCGAAAACCAGATCCCGATGCGCGATGCTCTGCCGCGGCTGAAGGCGCTGCTGGAGGACGAAACGGTTCTGAAGGTCGCCCAGAACCTGAAATACGATTACCTGCTAATGAAGCGCTACGGTATCGAGACGAAGAGTTTCGATGACACGATGCTGATTTCATATGTGCTCGACGCCGGAACCGGCGCACACGGCATGGATCCGCTATCGGAGAAATTCCTTGGCCACACGCCGATCGCCTATAAGGACGTGGCGGGCAGCGGCAAGGCGAACGTTACCTTCGATCTGGTCGATATCGACCGTGCCACCCATTACGCCGCCGAAGACGCCGAAGTGACGCTGCGCCTCTGGCTGGTGCTGAAGCCGAGGCTCGCAGCGGCAGGATTGACCAGCGTCTATGAACGGCTGGAGCGGCCGCTGCTGCCGGTGCTGGCGCGCATGGAAGCGCGCGGCATCACCGTCGACAGGCAGATCCTGTCGCGCCTCTCCGGCGAATTGGCCCAGGGTGCCGCGAGGCTGGAGGACGAGATCTACGTGCTGGCCGGCGAGCGTTTCAACATCGGCTCGCCGAAGCAGCTGGGCGACATCCTGTTCGGCAAGATGGGCCTTGCCGGCGGCAGCAAGACGAAAACGGGGCAATGGTCCACCTCCGCGCAGGTACTCGAGGATCTCGCCGCCGCCGGTTTCGAGCTGCCGCGCAAGATTGTCGACTGGCGCCAGCTAACCAAACTGAAATCCACCTATACCGACGCACTCCCCGGCTATGTCCATCCGGAGACCAAGCGGGTCCACACCTCCTACTCGCTGGCATCGACGACGACGGGGCGCCTGTCCTCCTCCGAGCCGAACCTGCAGAATATTCCGGTGCGCACATCGGAAGGCCGCAAGATCCGCACGGCCTTCATCTCGACACCAGGCCACAAGCTGATTTCGGCCGACTACAGCCAGATCGAACTGCGCGTGCTTGCCCATGTGGCCGAGATCCCGCAGCTGACCAAGGCCTTCGAGGATGGCGTCGACATCCATGCCATGACCGCTTCGGAAATGTTCGGCGTGCCTGTCGAAGGCATGCCGGGCGAAGTGCGCCGTCGCGCCAAGGCGATCAATTTCGGCATCATCTACGGCATCTCGGCCTTCGGGCTCGCCAACCAGCTCTCGATCGAGCGTTCGGAAGCCGGCGACTACATCAAGAAGTATTTCGAGCGATTCCCCGGCATTCGCGACTATATGGAAAGCCGCAAGGCCATGGCGCGCGACAAGGGTTATGTCGAGACGATCTTCGGCCGGCGAATCAACTATCCGGAAATCCGCTCTTCCAATCCATCAGTGCGCGCCTTCAACGAGCGCGCCGCGATCAACGCGCCGATCCAGGGCTCGGCTGCCGACGTTATCCGCCGGGCGATGATCAAGATGGAGCCGGCGCTTGTTGAAGCCGGCCTTGCAGAGCGCGTCCGCATGCTGCTGCAGGTGCATGACGAACTCATCTTCGAAGTCGAGGACGAGGATGTCGAAAAGGCAATGCCGATCATCGTCTCGGTCATGGAAAACGCCACCATGCCGGCGCTCGAAATGCGCGTGCCGCTGAGGGTCGATGCGCGCGCCGCCACCAATTGGGACGAGGCGCATTAACCCCGTCCCTTAAAACGGCAAAGATTTTTCTGCCTCACGCAAATCATTGAAATAGCACCAAATTACCTCCGAGACCCGTATCGGAACGATACGGCAGGAAGGAACTTATTAACCTTCCTTTTCTATCCCGGTAGGGTCGTAATTTGCCAAGCATGAGTGAGTAGCGGACGCATGCGTTTTCCCAGAACCAACTTGACGGATGCCGCGGATTTTTCCGGCGGACTTGAAACGGAACTTCCGGAGGAAATCGCAGGCGAAAAGCCGGCTGCGCCGGTCTGGCAGAGCAATTTCTCCCTGGCGCCGAACGTTCGCTTCACCCGCACGCCGGAGACGCTGATCAGCAAGCGCCGCGCGCCGAACGAGCCGGGTCGCGATGATTCGCAGATTGCACAGCAGGCGATACGAATCGAGCCGGTCACCGTCGACGTGCCGTTCGATATCTACCTGCCCGAGCCGGACGAGGTGGCCGCAGCCCCTGTCCATACGATCGAGCCGCAGCAGCCGCCGCTCTCCGATCGGGCCGATGCGCCGAGCCTGCGTGCCGCTTCCGAACTTTCTTCGATTTCGGATTTCGCCTTCTGGGAAGTCATGGCCTTCGAGGAAGCCGAGCCGGTTCGTGTGCCCGCGATCGTCCTGCCGAAGATCGAGACGGCGCCCGAATCGATCACCTCATTGTTCCGCGTCATGGAATGGCGTCCGGGCGCGCCGAAATCCGCTCCCGTCGCATCCCGCCCGGTTCAGCCGCCTGCCTCTACATCTGTGCGGGCTGCCGTGCGCCCGCCGGCCGCAATATCGCTGGAAAGGCCCGCGCCTGTTGCCGAAGCGCCGATCGCGCCGGTTCCTCAGGCAGCCCCTGCGCCCCGGCCGACGCCTCCCGTCGCCGCGGTTCTGCCCTCGCCGCGCCGTGCGGCAAGGCCTGAGAAGATCGACCCGTCAGGCTATGAATTCCCGCCGCGCGCCCTTTTGCAGGAGCCGCCGGAACGTATCGGCGAGATCATGTCGCAGGAGACGCTGGAGCAGAATGCCGGTCTTTTGGAAAGCGTGCTCGAGGATTTCGGCATCAAGGGCGAGATCATCCATGTCCGCCCAGGCCCGGTCGTCACCCTCTATGAATTCGAGCCGGCACCGGGCGTGAAGTCGTCCCGCGTCATCGGTCTTGCCGACGACATCGCCCGCTCGATGTCGGCGCTTTCGGCCCGCGTCGCCGTCGTGCCAGGCCGCAACGTCATCGGCATCGAATTGCCGAACGTCATGCGTGAAACCGTCTATTTCCGCGAGATGATCGAGAGCCAGGATTTCGAGAAGAGCGGCTATAAGCTGGCGCTCGGCCTCGGTAAGACCATCGGCGGCGAGCCTGTTATCGCCGAGCTTGCCAAGATGCCGCACCTGCTCGTTGCCGGCACCACCGGCTCGGGCAAATCGGTCGCCATCAACACGATGATCCTGTCGCTGCTTTACCGCATGACGCCGGAACAGTGCCGCCTGATCATGGTCGATCCGAAGATGCTCGAACTCACCGTCTATGACGGCATTCCGCATCTCCTCACCCCTGTCGTCACCGACCCGAAGAAGGCGGTGATGGCGCTGAAATGGGCCGTGCGCGAAATGGAGGAGCGCTATCGCAAGATGTCGCGCCTCGGCGTGCGCAACATCGACGGCTACAACGACCGCGTGGCGCAGGCCCGCGAAAAGGGCGAGACCATCAACGTCATGGTCCAGGTCAGTTTCGACAAGGGCACCGGCGCTCCGATCGAGGAAAGCCAGCCGCTGGATCTGACGCCGATGCCCTATATCGTCGTCATCGTCGACGAGATGGCCGACCTTATGATGGTGGCCGGCAAGGAAATCGAAGGCGCGATCCAGCGTCTTGCGCAGATGGCGCGCGCCGCCGGCATCCATTTGATCATGGCGACACAGCGTCCCTCCGTCGACGTTATCACCGGCACGATCAAGGCGAACTTCCCGACCCGCATCTCCTTCCAGGTGACATCGAAGATCGACAGCCGCACGATCCTCGGCGAACAGGGCGCAGAACAGCTGCTCGGCCAGGGCGATATGCTGCACATGCAGGGCGGCGGGCGCATTGCTCGTGTCCACGGCCCCTTCGTCTCGGATACCGAGGTCGAAAAGGTCGTTGCCCATCTGAAGACCCAGGGCCGCCCCGAATATCTCGACACCGTCACCGCCGACGAGGAGGAAGAGACGGAAGAGGAGGAGGCCGGCGCCGTCTTCGATAAGAGCGCCATGGCTTCCGAGGATGGCAACGAGCTCTACGAGCAGGCGGTCAAGGTCGTCATGCGCGACAAGAAATGCTCCACCTCCTACATCCAGCGCCGCCTCGGCATCGGCTACAATAGAGCCGCCTCGTTGGTGGAACGCATGGAAAAGGAAGGCCTCGTCGGCCCGGCCAATCACGTTGGCAAGCGCGAGATCGTATCGGGGCGTGGCGACGGCGATTGATCACGGGCGCGACTAAGCGCCCGCACTCCATTCATGTCTTCAGGACGGCCAGCCGGATTGTCTCGGCGACAAATTCGGTCTTTCCGCCGGTGTAGAAATCCCAGTCGCCATTCGCCTCCGCAGCCAGCTGCCGTTTCAGGTCGGCATAGGCCTTGGCCCTCTCGGGATGTTTCCGGAGATAGTTGCGAAACAGGATGCGCTCCCGATGTGCGCGATTATCGGGTCCGCACAGATAGAGCCTGAACCCGTAATCTTGATGATCGCGCGTGAAGGCCCATCGATTTTCTCCCGTGTCGCCATGGAAGACGAAATCTGCAGCACGCACGATTTCGATCGCCGCCGGCAGGGCTTCTTCGGAGATGACGGCATCAAGGTCAATCTTCCGTTTGGCCGCCAGGCCGGGTACCGAGGTGCTGCCGATATGATCGATGGAAAGCGCGAGGCCGCCGAGCAGGGTGGAGATCTCGGCGTTGATGTCGGCAAAGAGCAGCGGCCAGGAAGGGTCGTAGTCGACAACTTTGATGGCGCGCATCCCTGCCTCTCGATCGTGGTCAGCGCACCTCCGCCAGCAGCCCGTCCAGGATCTTGATCATCTTCTGTTCGGCCTCTTCGAGCGAGCCGCTATTGTCGAGATCCGTCACGTCGTATTCGCCGCGAACCGTCAGCGGTCCGCGGGCGAGCCTGGCCATGATATCCTCATGCGTCTCGCGCCCGCGCGCCTCCAGCCGGCCGGCGAGCACTTCGGGGCGGGCGGTGACATTGATGACCTTGAGGCGCGGGAAGGCCGCCTGGAAACGGTGGAGCGCCGAGCGCGAGCCGTTGGCGACGACGATATGGCCTCTCGACAGCGCCACCGAGACCTCGGCCGGAATGCCGTATTTGAGGCCGTGTGCTTCCCACCAGACGGCGAAGGAGCCCGACTGCTCCATGGCGGCAAACCCTTGGAGGGAGACGGAAAGATGGTCTTCGCCGCCGGCGTCACGGTGGCGGGTAATTACACGGCGGGTGAAATGAACGTTTTCACGGCCGGCAAAGCGCCGGGCGGCGAGGTTCATGAGCGTGTCCTTGCCGGCGCCGCTCGGCCCGACAACGACGACCATGATGCCGCGCTCAGCCCCGGCTGCGGCATGGGGTTCGTGCGGCGTCATGCGACACGGCGTCCTTGGCGCCAGACGGAGCGTGTCACCGGCACGCCGTGCGAACGATGAACGCGGACGAGATCGGCCCGCAGCCCTGTCGCGATCCGCCCGCGATCATCGAGGCTGACGGTGCGGGCGGGCGTCGACGTCACCATGGCGATCGCCTTCGGCAGCGTGATGCTCTCGACTTCGTCGGCGAGAATGAAGGGCGCATGCAGCAGGCTGAGCGGCACGTAGTCGGAGGAAAGCACGTCGAGCACGCCCATCTCGGCGAGATCGCGCGCGGCGATATTGCCGGAATGGGATTTGCCGCGCACGATGTTCGGCGCGCCCATCAGCACGCTCATACCATGCTCGTGCGATGCCCGGGCGGCGTCGAAACTGGTCGGGAATTCGGCAAGGCGCACGCCGTTGTCGATCGCCTCGTCGACATGGGAAAGCGTCGCGTCGTCGTGGCTTGCGACCGTGATGCCGCGCTCGGCGCAGACCTTGGCGATGGCGTTACGGTGTGGCGTCGAATTGCGTGCCGATTCCGCCTGCCGCTTGGCGACGAAACGAGCGAAGACCTCGTCGCTCAGGCCCCGCTTCTTCTGGTAGTAGAAGATATATTGATCCATCGTCTGGAATTGCCGCTGGCCGGGCGCATGATCCATCAGCGAGACGAGCCGGACATGCCGGTCGTTTTCGAAATCGGCGAAATGTTCGAGAACATTGTCCGCCGAGACCTCGCAGCGCAGGTGGAGCAGGTGCTCGGCGCGCAGCCTTCCTTCCTTCTCCGCCGACTGGATGGCGTCGGCCATTTCGCGCATCTCGCCATGTTCGAAGCCGCCGTCCTCGTCTGCGCCCATGCGCAGGCAGTCGAAGACCGTGGTGATGCCTGAGGTGACGATCTGGGCGTCGTGCGCCTGGACTGCCGCCGTCTTGTTCCAGCGAATCCCGGGACGTGGCTGGTAGTGGCCCTCGAGATGGTCGGTATGCAGTTCCACGAGACCGGGAATGACGTAGTCGCCTTCAAAATCTTCGCCGGCTATCGAATTGCCCTCGGAGATGTCTGCAATCTTGCCATCGCGAATGAGGATCGATCCCGAGAGGATGTCATCCTCGAGAACGATGCGGGCGTTGGAAAACACGGTCTCTTTGCTCATGTCGTCAGATCTTTCAGCTTTTGGCGCCGGCAAGCGGCAGCCAGGAATGAACTTTGAACGGGGCGCCGCGCGCCTCCTCGGTGAAGACGGCAAGGCCGGAAATCAAAAGCGGCCGGCCGGTGAAATCGGCAAAACGCTCGGTCAGGACCGCCTTCATGACGTCGGCTCGCTCTGCTGGCACCTGGCCGCTCAGCGTCATGTGAAAGCCGAAATCCTCCATGACGTAAGGATAACCCCAGCGCTGCAGATTGGCGCGCTGGCTGTCGCTGAGCTTCTCCGGGCTGCGCCGCACGATATCGGCCTCGGAAAGCGCCGCACGGAACGGCTCGAAAGACTTTACCACCTTCGCGGCGAAATCCTGAAGAGGTTGATGAAGAGAACCGGGAACGAGGGCAAAAAAACGGCCGAGCTGGCCGAGAACGAGCTCGGGAATCTCGAAGGCTGGCGTACGGGCGGCAAAATCCTCGGCAACTGTCATGAGATCTTTCTCGGTGACGGAAGTTGCGAGCGAAAACGGCGCCTTGATCGTGGCGTGAAAACCGTAGCGGCGCGGGTCGGCGGTCAGTTCGAACTGCTCCGCTGCGTTGAGCTTCTCATGGTCCGGTGCAGGATAAGTCTCGCCGGTGAAGGCATCGCGGCCGAGCCAAAGCGAGGCCGCGCCGACAAGGGGATCATCCTTCGGCGGCGAAAAATAGAGAGCGTAGCGCAAGGCTTTTATCCTGGGGATCGTCGAAACGGGGAGCGCAATGTGCAGTGATTTGGCGGCGAACCGCAAGCAGGTTCCCGGCTAAAAGATTTCCGTGACAGAATGATGATGACGCCAGCGCCACCATCGCCTTTTGACAGCGGATCAGTGTGCCTTCGTGCCCATCAACCGGTGGCGCAGCGCATTCGAGGCGGCGTCGAAAAGGAAGACGACGATCAGGATCAGAATGACCATGTAGGCGACGTTTTCCCAATTGGCGTTGGTGCGCATGGCCTCCCATAGCTTGAGGCCGATGCCGCCCGCACCGACGGCGCCGATGATGGTCGCGCCGCGCACGTTGGATTCCCATTGATAGAGCGTCTGGCTGACGATGACCGGAACGATCTGCGGCATAATGCCGTAACGATGGACGAGCACGGTCTGCGCGCCGGTCGATTTGATGCCTTCGCGCGGCTTGTTGTCGATGTTTTCGAGCCCTTCGGAATAGAGCTTGCCGAGTGTGCCTGTCTCGGTAAGGAAGATCGCGCCGCTGCCGGCAAGCGGGCCGGGACCGAAGGCGCGCGTCAGGAACAGCGCCCAGATCAGCATGTCGACCGAGCGCAGGAAATCGAAGAAGCGCTTCAGGATCTGGTTCAGGAAGCGGTTCGGCGTGATGTTGCGCGCTGCCATGAAGGCGAGCGGGAAGGCGGCGATCGCGCCGAGCAGTGTTCCCAGGAACGCCATGACGATCGTCTGGAAAAGCTTGGTCCAGACGTCGCCGTGCTGCCATTCGCTGTTGTTCCAGATGTCGTCAAAGGCGAGCGACAGGTTGGACTGGTCGGGCTTGATGCGCGGGCCGGAAACGATGAGGCTGATTACCTCGCCGGCCGGCTTGTCGAAAAAGGACGATTGCGTGTCGAAGATGAAATTCGCCCAGCCGATGAAACGCTTGCGGATCTTCACGCGGTCGACGGAAATGCTGACGTCGCCGGCAAAGCCGAGATCCGCGAGCACATTGTCGTCATAGACCGTCATCCAGCCGGGCACCGGCCCGACGACTTTCGGCGCGCCGCTCGAAACGTCGACGGGAACGCTGACGCCATGCGCGGTCACGATCGTCTCACTCTTCGAAACGGTAACCGCACGGCCGGTCCCGCTGATGGAAACGGTGATGCTGCCGTCGGGATTGTTGACCAGCCAATCCGGGTGCGGATTGTCGCCGAGCGGCGAGAAGCGGGGGTAGCGGGTCTGTATCGTGCCGTCGTCCTCGATGCGGAATTCCGGTTGGACGTCGTAGCTCACCCATTGGCTGAGATAGATGCCGACGCGCTCCCAATGGGCTTCGGCAAAGAGCTTGGGCAGGTCGAAGAACCAGACGGCGTAGAAGCCGTAGAGGAGCGTAGCGATCACGATCATCAACCCGCCGAAACGCTGGCGGAACGACCGGTGGAAATATTCCGGATAGCGCGCTTCGATCTCGTTCATACGGTTTGCGTCGATCACCGTCATGGCAGCCTCAATGTTGCAGAAGGAAAGCCTGCTCGCCGACCAGGCGGCGGCGCAGCCATGCGGAGAACTGGTCGACGGCGACGATCGTCACGAAGAGCAGGAGAACGAGCGCCATCGTCTTGGCGCCGAAACCGCGCGAGATCGAAAGCTTCAGTTCCTCGCCGATGCCGCCGCCGCCGACGGCGCCGATGATGGTTGAGGCGCGCACGTTGATCTCCAGGCGCAGCAGCGCATAGGAGGTGAAATTCGGCAGCACCTGCGGCAGTGCGGCGAAGCGCACGCGCTCCCACCAGTTGGCGCCGACGGCCTTCATGCCTTCATGCGGCTTCATGTCGATATTCTCGGCCACCTCGTAGAAGAGTTTGCCGAGCGCGCCGATCGTGTGCAGGGTAATAGCGATGATGGCGGCGACCGGTCCGATCGACAGGATCGCCGAGAACAGTCCGGCGATGACGATTTCGGGGAAGGCGCGCAAAAATTCCATCAGGCGCTTGGTGAAGACGCGCAGCGGCCAGGAACTCGTCAGGTTGCGCGCGGCAAAGAAGCTCAAGGGAAGGGCAAAGACGAAGGCGATGATCGTCGAGATCAGCGCCACGTTGATCGTCACGATCATCAGCTCGAAATATTCGGGAATGTAGAAGGCGCCCCAGACATAGACGCGGCCCTTGTCGAAATTGAATTCCTCGCCGCCCTTGTCGTTCACGCTCGCTATGTCGAACAGCGCGCGCCAGACGTCGTTCCAATCCTTGGGGATGAGCCAGCTGAGGAAATCGAAGAGATGCGGCAGGCGGTCGAAGAAATGGCCGGCATTGCTTTCGTCGGCGAAGCGGACGGAGCTCACAAAAGCCGCAATGAGGATAACCAGGCCAAGCACGGTGTAGAAGCGGCGCTTGGCGACCATCCGGTCCCAGGCGGAGCCGATCTCCTCAGTGCTCTGCATGTGCGGCTGTGTATCGGCAATAGTCATGGACGCCCCGACCGGTCAAAGATAAAGGGCGGCCGTTTCCGGCCGCCCCGCATTCAAAAGGCCGATCAGCCGCCGATGGCAGCTTTACGGACTTCAACGACAGTGTTGTAGAAGTCGTGCTTGACCGGCGAGTAGCCCTTGAAATCGCCGCCTTCGATAGCTGCGAAGCACTTGTGATCCTTCTCCGGCAGAGCCGTGAAGAAGGCTGCAAGCTTCGTCTGCCACTCTTCGCCGAGAGCGTTGCGAACGACGAGCGGGCCGTTCGGGATCAGCGGCGAACGCCATACTTCAACCAGCTTGTTCGGGTCGACGGCGCCCTTGTCGACTTCCTTGCGGAAGGTACCGGAGGTATAGCCGTCCTTGAAATTGCCGATGCCCGAGCTATCGTCGACGGCAACGTCGACCTTGCCGTCATAGGCGGCGAGAAGGTTGTTCTCGTGGCCGCCGTTGAACTGCGTCGAAGCGAAGAACTTGTCGTTCGGCATGCCCGTATCCTTCGGGATCTGCGTCAGCGGAACGAGGTAGCCCGAGGTCGAGTCCGGATCGGCGTAGCCGAGCTTCTTGCCCTTGGCGTCCAGGATGGTCTTGATGCCGGAGGACTTCAGAGCGAGGCCGATCGAGTGGTAGCCCGTCGAGCCGTCCTTCTGCTGCGTCGTCAGGATCGGCGTGACAGCCTTCGGATCCTTGATGTAGACAGCTGCGTAGCCGGAAGCGCCGAGTTCGGCGAAGTCGAGCGTGCCGCCGAGCAGGCCCTGGATAACGCCGTCATAATCGGCGGCCGGGAAGAGCGAAACCTTCCCGAAGCCAAATTCCTGCTTCAGGTGGTCGGCAAGGCAGGCATAGTTGCGCAGGCGGTCGGTTTCGTTTTCGCCGCCGAGGATGCCGATGCGGAATTCCTTGAGGTCTGCAGCATTGGCGGCGCCGGCGAGCGCGAAGAGCGCCGTTGCCGCAAAGAGTGCTTTCTTCAACATGAGTTCTCTCCTATTGACCGGTATCCCCGGCCTTCCGTTACGAAGAAGTGTGCCCTTGACGCGGGCGCTCGATCGCGGCCGCCTCGCTCAGAGACCGGCTAGCGCCAGCGGTTGGGCGCCGGCGGTTTGATTGTCTGCACGTTCGGGAGCGATATTGGTTGACGTCGAGGTCATCGTTTCGTCGATGCCGGCGCCGTCCTTGTCTGTCCCGTAGATTTCCTTCACCGCTTCGGCCGTCAGCTCCGAGGGCTTGCCGTCGAAGACGACGCGGCCTCCGGCCATGCCGACGATGCGCTCACAATAATTGCGGGCGGTATCGAGCGTGTGGAGGTTGGTGATGACGGTGATGCCCTCGCGCTCGTTGATATCGCGCAGCGCATCCATGACGATCTTCGCGTTCAGCGGGTCAAGCGAGGCGATCGGTTCGTCGGCGAGCACCATTTTCGGGTTCTGCATCAGCGCGCGGGCGATCGCTACGCGCTGCTGCTGGCCGCCGGACAGCGTGCCGGCCGGCTGCAGCGCCGTCTGCTCGATGCCGAGGCGTTCGAGCGCCGCGATGGCATGCACGCGCTCCTCGCGGGTGAAGATGTTAAGCAGGCTCAGGAGCGTTGAGCGGTGATTGAGGCGGCCGAGCATGACATTGGTGAGAACGTCGAGGCGCGGTACCAGGTTGAACTGCTGGAAGATCATCGCGCAATCGCGCTGCCAGTTGCGCAGCGCCCGGCCGCGAAGCCCGGAGACCTCGACGCCGGCGAAATGAATGGAGCCGGAGCTCGGCTCCTGAAGGCGGTTGATCATGCGCAGCAGCGTCGACTTGCCGGCGCCGGAGCGGCCGATGATGCCGACCATCTGGCCCTGAGGAATGTCGAGCGTGACGGAATCGACGGCGAGCTTTTTTCCGAAACGACGGGTGACATTCTTCAGCTCGAACATCATGCTTTTTCCTTGCGATCCAGGCCTTGATCAGCATCGCATTAGTCCCGCTTGATGAAGCTCGCGTGTCATATTTGTGTAAGTCTTGTCACAATTCTCCGCCCCTATATCGGGGGTTTAGCCACCGTAGCGGGACAGGAAATCTTCCGCGCTCAGGTTGCGGAAATCGGCTAGCGCCAGGCGCAGCCGCTCGTGCTCCCAGTCCCACCAGGCAAGCCTGTCCATCCGTTCGCCGATCTCTTTCGGAAAGCGCTCGCGGATGAGTTTGGCCGGAACGCCGCCGACGATCGTGTAGGGCGCAACGTCCTTGGACACGACGGCGCCGGCCCCGATCACCGCGCCGTTGCCGACGCTGACGCCGGGCAGGATGGTCGCCCCATGGCCGATCCAGACGTCGTTGCCGATCGTCACGCGGTTGGAGCGCCGCCATTCGAAGAATTCGGTCTCCATGTCGCCGTCCGGCCAGTAATCGGCGGCGCGATAGGTGAAATGATGCAGCGTCGCGCGCCAGGTCGGATGGTTGGTGGCGTTGATGCGCACCGCGGCGGCGATGTTGACGAACTTGCCGATCGTCGCGCACCAGACCGAGCCGTCCTGCATGATGTAGGAATAGTCGCCGAACGTGGCCTCGCTGATGCGGCAGCGTTCGGAGACCTCCGTATAGCGTCCGAAGGTGGAATCGCTGACGGATGCCGTCTCGTGGACATAGGGCTCAATGCCCAGCTTGCGGCTCATGCGGCGATCTTTCTCGGCGAGAACTGCTGGACGTCGAGGATGCGGTCGGCGACGGCTTCACGCACCTCCTCATCGTGGAAGATGCCGAGAAGTGCGACACCCGCCTGCTTCTTTTCCGCGATCATGCCGACGACGACGGTACGATTCCTCGCATCGAGCGAGGCAGTGGGTTCATCGAGCAGCAGGATCGTGTGATCGGTGATGAAGCCGCGGGCGATGTTGACGCGCTGTTGCTCGCCGCCTGAGAAGGTGGCGGGCGGAAGCTGCCAGAGCGCCTCCGGCAGGTTCAGTTTGGCGAGCAGGGCGCCCGCCTTTTCTCGTGCCACGGCGGTCTCCTCGCCGCGCGCGACCAGCGGCTCGGCAACCACGTCGATCGCCGCCACGCGCGGCACCGTGCGCAGGAACTGGCTGACATAGCCGAGCGTATCGCGACGGACGTTGAGCACGGTGCGCGGATCGGCAGAGGCGAGATCGACGATGCGCCCATCATGGCGGATGAGGATTTGGCCGGTGTCGACGGCGTAATTGCCGTAGATCATCTTGAGCAGTGAGCTCTTGCCGATGCCCGAGGGGCCGCCGAGCACGACGCATTCGGCCGATGCGACCGAGAAGGCGACATCGGAGACGACCGGCAGCTTGATGCCGTCGCGCAGGTGCATGGTGAAGCTCTTCGAGACTTCGGAAACGACGAGGGGCGTTGCCATGATTTCTTCTTTCTAGGTTTCGGACCTACAGCGCCGCGCGTCTGAAAAGACGCGCAAAGGACGCTGTAACACTTTGAATTGCTCAGACCTGCAGGATCGAGGAGACGAGCAGCTGCGTGTAGGGTTCGTGCGGATCGTCGAGCACGCGGTCGGTGAGCCCGTGTTCGATGACGTAGCCGTCCTTCATCACCATCATGCGGTGCGAGAGCAGGCGGGCGACGGCAAGATCGTGGGTGACGATGATGGCCGAAAGACCGAGATCGTTGACGAGGCCGCGCACGAGATCGAGCAGGCGCGCCTGCACCGAAACGTCGAGGCCGCCTGTGGGTTCATCCATGAAGACGAGGCGAGGGCCGGTGACGAGGTTGCGGGCGATCTGCAGGCGCTGGCGCATGCCGCCGGAAAAGGCGCGCGGCTGGTCGTCGATGCGGCCGGCGTCGATCTCGACGCGTTCGAGCCAGTCGATCGCCGAGGCGCGGATCTTGCCGTAGTGCCGGTCGCCGATCGCCATCAGCCTTTCGCCGACATTGGCGCCGGCCGAAACAGCCATCCGCAGGCCGTCGGCCGAGTTCTGGTGCACGAAGCCCCAGTCCGTGCGCATCAGGAAGCGCCGCTCGGCCTCGTTCATGCGGTAGAGGTCGCGGTAGCTGCCATCGCGCATGTGATATTCGACGCTGCCGGTGCTCGGCAGCAGCCGGGTCGAGAGGCAGTTGAGCAGCGTCGTCTTGCCGGAGCCGGATTCGCCGACGATGGCCAGCACTTCGCCGGGCCAGAGCTCGAAGGAGACGTCGCGGCAGCCGATGCGGTTGCCGTAGAATTTCGAAACGTCATGGACTTTGAGAAGTGGGATATCGCTCATTCTGCAGCCTCCCGGGCCAGCATCTCGCCCGCGTGGCCGTGCGCGCGGCGGTCTTCGCAATGATCAGTGTCGGAGCAGACGAACATGCGCCCGCCCTTGTCGTCGAGGATCACCTCGTCGAGATAGACATCCTCCGCACCGCAAAGGGCGCAGGGCTTGTCGAAGCGCTGGATGTCGAAGGGGTAGTCCTCGAAATCCAGGCTGACGACGTCGGTATAGGGCGGAACCGCGTAGATGCGCTTCTCGCGGCCGGCGCCGAAGAGCTGCAGCGCGTCCGACATGTGCATCTTCGGATTGTCGAATTTCGGCGTCGGCGACGGATCCATGACATAGCGGCCGTGGACTTTCACCGGATAAGCGTAGGTCCTGGAGATGCGGCCGTTATGGGCGATGTCCTCATAGAGCTTCACATGCATGAGGCCGTATTCCTCCAGCGCATGCATCTTGCGCGTCTCGGTCTCGCGCGGCTCGAGGAAGCGCAGCGGCTCGGGGATGGGCACCTGGTAGACCAGCACCTGGCCGGCTCCGAGCTTTTCTTCCGGAATGCGGTGGCGCGTCTGGATGATCGTTGCATCGCTGGTGTGGGTCGTCACCGCGACGTTGGCGACCTTCTGGAAGAAAGCGCGGATGGAAACGGCGTTGGTCGTGTCGTCGGCGCCTTGGTCGATGACCTTGAGCACGTCATCAGGTCCGATGATCGAGGCGGTCACCTGCACGCCGCCGGTGCCCCAGCCGTAGGGCATCGGCATTTCGCGCGAGGCGAAGGGCACCTGGTAGCCCGGAATGGCGATCGCTTTCAGGATGGCGCGGCGGATCATCCGCTTGGTCTGTTCGTCGAGATAGGCGAAGTTGTAGCTGGCGAGATCGGTCATTCGGCTGCTTCCTTCATGTCTTCGCCGCCGTTGCGGGCAGCTTCGAATTCGCGGCGCATGCGGCGGACGAGATCGAGTTCGGCCTGGAAGTCCACATAATGCGGAAGCTTCAGGTGCTCGACGAAGCCCGTCGCCTGGACGTTGTCGGAATGGGAAATGACGAATTCCTCGTCCTGTGCCGGCGCGGTGATATCCTCGCCGAGCTCCTCGGCGCGGAGCGCGCGATCAACCAGCGACATCGCCATCGCCTTGCGTTCGCTCTGGCCGAACACCAGGCCGTAGCCGCGGGTGAATTGCGGCGGCGCCTTGGCGGACCCCTTGAACTGGTTGACCATCTGGCATTCGGTGATCTGGATTACGCCGAGCGAGACGGCGAAACCGAGTTCCGGCACATCGAATTCCACCTCGACTTCGCCGATGCGGATTTCGCCGGTGAAAGGGTGGTTGCGGCCATAGCCGCGCTGGGTGGAATAACCGAGCGCCAGCAGGAAGCCCTCGTCGCCGCGGGCAAGCGCCTGCAGGCGGAGATCCCGGGTCATCGGGAATTCCATCGGCTCGCGGGTCAGGTCGCCGATCTCGTGATCTTCGGGCATGTCGCCGTCAGCCTCGATAAGGCCTTCCTCGCCGAGGATTTCGGAGACGCGCATGACGCGGCCGGTCTCGGCCGGACGCTGTGCCGGCTCCTCTACGGCCTCGTCCGAAAGCAGCGAGGGATCGAGCAAGCGGTGCGTATAGTCGAAGGTGGGCCCGAGAAGCTGGCCGCCCGGCAGATCCTTGTACGTCGCCGAGATGCGGCGTTCGATCGTCATAGCAGCCGTGTCGAGCGGCTTCGAATAGCCGAAGCGCGGCAGCGTCGTGCGATAGGCGCGCAAGAGGAAGATCGCCTCGATCATATCGCCGCGCGATTGGCGCACGGCGAGGGCTGCGAGTGTGCGGTCGAAAAGCGAGGCCTCGGCCATGACGCGGTCGACGGCGAGCGCCAGCTGCGCGACGATCTGTTCGATGCCGATCGCGGACAGCGAACGGTCGCCGCGGCGGCGGTCGGCAAGCAGGCGGTGGGCATTGGCGATGGCGGCCTCGCCACCCTTGACGGCAACATACATGAGCTCAGATCTCCGTTGCTGTGATCTTGGTGGTGCGCGGCAGGCAGAGGAAACGTTTGCCCGATGTCAGCACGATGTCGACGCCGCGCGGAAACAGCGCGCGGTTCTCGGTCCAGAGCCTGAGGAAAGTGTCCGGCAGGCCGATCGGCGCCATTTCCGTCACGCTCTGAATGCCAGGCCCCATCAGCGCCAGCCTGCGCCCGCCTTCGAGTTCGGCGAGCTCCATGACGACGGTCGTCGAGCGGTCGGGATATTCTTGCGTGCCTGACGCAAACAGGCCGAAAGAGCAAAGCGCTGTGCCGGCCTCGATGAAGGCAAAGCGGGCCTCGGCCTTTTCAGCCGTCGACGGCGCGCCGGTATGGAAGCCGAGCCATTCCGCTACGCCGGATTTCGCCAGCCCGGAGGCAAGCCAGACCGGTGTGTCGTGGTCGCAAAGCGTCAGTGCGATCGCGCCTGCGGCGATGCCGAGCGGCGCCGGCGGGGTGACATCGGGCTGGACCGTCTGGATCGTACCGGGGCGAGCCATGCCGTCCATCAGCATCTTGAAGACACTCTGGGCATGGAAGACCGGCTCGCCAAAGCCGCCGGTCAGGGCTTCTGTCTTGAGAGCCATCAGTTGTCTCCCCGCACCATCGTGAAGAAATCGACCCGGGTCGCTGCCGTCTCGTCCGCCTTGCGGCGATCGGCGGCGGCGATCCGTTCGGCGATCGGCGAAAGCAGCGCCTGCTCGACGAAATCCCTCGTCGCTTCCTCCTGCCAGAGCGCGTCGAAGATCGCCGCAAGCCGCGCCTTTTCACGATCCGTACCAAGCGCCTGCGCATGGCCGATGGAGCCGGACTCGAGCCGGACCGTGGCGCGCGTCACCGTCACTTCACCGAGATTGAAGGGCGCTCCGCCGCCGCCGATGCGGCCGCGCACCATTACCAGCCCGGTCTCCGGCCCGCGCACCGGATGTGCCGTGGGCTTTTCCGGCAATGCATCCCAGACCGCCGAGAGTTCGCTCCGTTCCGCCCGCGCCAGCAGATCGGCGGCGCGTTTGCGCCCGGATGCCGTCTGTGACGCAGCGTCTTTCCTGTCCGCTGATATCATCGCCGCTTTCCTTAAAATGTCTATTGATATAGACAACCATACAAGCTATACCTAGCCTTAAATTGATGTCGTGACAAGCGTGTGACATCGTGAGGGTAAAATGGCAGGGTAGGGCTGCATGGCGGGATTGAAGCAGGTACAAAGACAGACCGGCGTGGCGCTCTGGCGCCAGATCGCCGATCGCATTCGCGAGGCGATCAGCAGCGGAGCCTATGACGAAACGGGAATGGTGCCGCCGGAAACGGTCCTGGCGCTGCAATTCGGCGTCAACCGGCATACGGTGCGCAGCGCTTTGGCGGCACTGGCGCAAGAGGGGATCGTGCGTGCGGTACAAGGTCGCGGCACGCTGATCGAGCGCAAGGAGCGGCTGAATTTCCCGATCACCCGGCGTACACGGTTCACCGCCGGCATCGGCGATCAGGCGCGTGAGATGCGCAGCCTTCTGCTCGATGAGGCGAACGAGGAGGCGAGCGCCGAGGTCGCTCGCTGGCTGGGCCTGAGGCAGGGGGAGGAAGTGATCCGGCTGGAAACATTGCGCCATGCCGACAAGCGGCCGGTGTCAAAGGCGACGAGCTGGTTTCCCGCCGGCCGTTTCGCGGGGATTGGCGAGGCCTATCGCAAGCACGAATCGATCACCAAGGCTTTCGCTGAACTCGGCCTGTCGGACTATATAAGAGCGACGACCGAGGTGACGGCCGCCCATGCAAACACGGCCGACCTGACCGATCTGGAACTCACCCCCGGCGCGATCCTGCTGATCGCCAAGGCGATGAATACCGATCTCGACGGCGTGCCGGTGCAATATTCGATCAGCCGCTTCGCGGCCGACCGGGTGCAGTTCACCATCGAGAATTGAAGCGGGTGGCGCGCCGGACAGTTCCGGCCGGCACGCCATACCGATTTCAGTGTGCGCCGGACATGTCGCCGAGCACTTCCTTGGACGCCACGGTGGAATCCGCGTTCAGCTTGTAGACCATGGGAACGCCGGTCGCGAGGTTAAGGGCGAGCACGCCTTCGCGGGTCAGCCCGTCGAGAACCATGACAAGCGAACGCAGCGAATTTCCGTGGGCGGCGACCAACACCTTCTCGCCCCTCAGCACGCGCGGCAGGATCTCGGTGAGGTAGTAGGGCCACACGCGGGCGCCGGTGTCGCGCAGACTTTCGCCACCCGGAGGCGGCACGTCATAGGAACGGCGCCAGACATGCACCTGTTCCTCGCCCCATTTGGCGCGCGCATCGTCCTTGTTGAGGCCGGAGAGATCGCCGTAATCGCGCTCGTTCAGCGCCTGGTCGCGGATCGTTTCAAGGTTCGGCTGGCCGACCTTGTCGAGGATGAGCTTCAGCGTGTGCTGCGCGCGCACGAGCGCCGAAGTATAGGCGACGTCGAACTTGATCCCGTAAGCGGCAAGCGCCTCGCCGCCGGTATTGGCTTCCTGGATGCCGAGCTCCGTCAGATCGGGATCCTTCCAGCCGGTGAAGAGATTCTTCAGGTTCCAGTCGCTCTGGCCGTGGCGAACGAGGACGAGGGTACCACTCATGAATATGCCTCCGTAATATCCTTATTGGGAAGAAAGCCCGAGCACGTCGAGCATGGAATACAGACCCGGCTTCTTGTCGCGCGCCCAGAGGGCCGCCTTGATGGCGCCGCGCGCAAAGATCGAACGGTCGGCCGCGCTGTGCGACAGGGTGACGATTTCGCCTTCGCCGGCGAAAAGCACGGAATGTTCGCCGATGACGGAGCCGCCGCGCAGCGTCGCAAAGCCGATCGTGCCGGCTTCGCGGGCGCCGGTATGGCCGTCGCGCACCCGCACCGATTTCGAGGCAAGATCGATGCCGCGCCCTTTGGCCGCCGCCTCGCCGAGGAGGAGTGCGGTGCCGGAAGGCGCATCCACCTTGTGTTTGTGGTGCATTTCCAGGATCTCGATATCCCAGTCAATAGGATCGAGCGCTCGCGCCGCCTGCCCCGCAAGCACGCTGAGCAGATTGACGCCGAGGCTCATATTGCCCGACTTGACGATGCGGGCATGGCGGGCCGCAGCGGCGATCCTGGCATCGTTGTCTGCCGAGCAGCCGGTGGTACCGATGACATGGACGATGCGGGCCTGGGCGGCAAGGCCCGAGAATTCTGCCGTTGCTGCAGGCGAGGTGAAGTCGAGCACGCCTTCGGCATGCAGGAAGGCCTGGAGCGGATCGTCGCCGATGATGATCCCGGTCGGGCCAAGCCCTGCGATCTCGCCGGCATCCCTGCCGATGAAGGGCGAGCCGGCGCGTTCGACCGCGGCATGCAGCGTTGCGCCCTCGATGGAATGGATAAGGCGGATCAGCGTCTGTCCCATGCGCCCTGCTGCGCCGACCACCACCAGTTTCATCGCAGCATCGCTCATGTCCGTCTCTTGTATCCGGTCAGTTTGAATCGGAGGCCGAAGGCCTCTGCAGATTGTTGAGGCGAGCGTAAAGACCGTCGCTCACCTTCGCAAGCGTCTCGTGATTGCCTTCCTCGACGACCCGGCCCTGCTGCATGACGACGATCTTGTCGGCGCGCACCACGGTTGACAGCCGGTGGGCGATGACGACGACGGTGCGTCCGGTCATTGCCTCGTCCAATGCCTTCTGCACGGCGGCCTCGGATTCGGTGTCCAGCGCGGAGGTCGCCTCGTCGAGAAGCAGGATCGGCGCATTGCGCACCAAAGCGCGCGCGATCGATAGCCGCTGGCGCTGTCCGCCCGAAAGCGTCACGCCGTTTTCGCCGACCGGCGTCTCGTAGCCCTGTGGCTGCCCGCAGATGAAATCATGCGCATAGGCAAGCCGCGCCGCCTCTTCTACCTCGGCATCGGTCGCCTCTGGCCTGCCATAGCGGATATTGTCGCGGATCGTGCCTTCGAACAGGTAGGGCTGCTGGGAGACATAGGCGAGCTGCTGGCGCAGCGACTTCTTGGTGATATGGGCGATATCCTGTCCGTCGATCAGGATTTCGCCTTCACCCGGATCGTAGAAGCGCGGAATGAGGCTGATGACGGTGGATTTGCCGGCGCCCGAGGGGCCGACCAGCGCGGTGGTCGCGCCGCCCTCGGCGGTGAAGCTGACACTGTTCAGAACGCTCTCGTTGCCGTAGCCGAAGGAAACGTTGCGGAATTCGATCCGCGCCTGCGTCACCGTCAGCGGCCGGGCATCCGGCAGGTCGCGCTGGCGCGGCTCCATGTCGAGCAATTCGTAGATCATCCGGGCATTGACGACGGCGCGCTCCATCTGCACCTGCAGGCGAGCAAGCCTGCGGGCCGGATCATAGGCGAGCAGCAACGCGGTCACGAAGGAGAAGAAGGCGCCCGGCGGCACATTGTAGTAGATCGAGCGGTAGGCGGCATAGGCAAGCACGCTGGCGACGGCAAAGCCCGCGAAGCTCTCCGTCAGCGGAGAGGTGCGTTCGGAAAGCCGGGCAATCCGGTTCGCCCGGCTTTCAGCGCCCTTGATGAGCTTGTTGACCTTGCGCTCCAGCTCTTCTTCCATCGTGAAGGCCTTCACGATGGCAATACCCTGGATCGTCTCCTGCATGGCGCCGAGAACGTGGCTGTTCAGATGCACGGCCTCGCGGGTTGCAGAGCGCAGCCGCTTGGAAACGTAACGCAGCGCATAGAGCAGCGGCGGCGCCATGACGAATACGGCAAGGCTGAGCAGCGGGTCCTGAAGGACCATCACCCCGATCAGCGAAACAAAGGTCAGGAGATCGCGCACCGTCGAGGTGATCGTCAGGTTGAGCACGTCGCGAATGCCGCTGACGTTCTGGCTCACCTGCGCGGCGATATGGGCCGAGCGCGCCTCGTTGAAGAAGCCGACGGAAAGCGTCATGAGATGCGTATAGAGGCGGCGCTGATATCGGGCGACGATATCGTTGCCCACCCTGGAAAGTGCCACAGCCTGGCCGTAACCGGCAAAACCGCGCAGCACGAAGGCGACGAAGATCGAAAGACAGATGATCCAGACGACATCGGCGCGCCGGTTGGCAAAGGCCTCGTCGATGATCGACCGCATGATCCAGGCCGTGAACGCCGTCGAAAGCGCCACGATCACGAGGCAGGCGATGGCGAAGACGTAGCCCCAGAGATGGTCGCGGCCGTTTTCAGCGATGATGCGCTTCAGGATGCCGGTCACGGTATCGCTGTTGACGCTCTGCTTTTTGCTTTCCGCGGCTTCCAAAAATGAGCTTTCCTGTCTTGGACTAGACGCGGCGCAAGGACGACGCGTGCTTTCGCCGGCTCTATAAAGAGTTGGGACTGGTTTGGCTAGAGCACCGCCTCCGCCGGCAAGGCGCAGCAAGGACGCTCCTAATGCTCCGTGCGTCAGACAGCCTCAGCGCCGCCAGCGCCGGCCTTCCGTCGAGACGCCGAAATTCCCCGGCATGCGTGCATAGGAGGAAAGCCCGGCAAGGGCTGCCAGCGGATGCGTCACCACATAGGTCGGGATGGTGCGAAGCAGCGCGGTGTGTGGCGCCTTGTCCTCGAAGGCCAAACGGAACTCCGGCTTCTTCAGCGCCGGGATGATCTTCTGCGAGATGCCGCCGGAGAGATAGACGCCGCCGCGCGCCATGAAGACCATCGCCATGTCGCCCGCCACGCGGCCGAGATAGGTGGCAAACAGCGAGACGGTTTCGACAGCCGCCTTGTCGCTGCCGGCAAGCGCATGCGAGGTGATGTCGGCAGGGTCCTTCATCGTCGGCTGGATGCCGTCGACGACGCAGATGGCGTTATAGAGATTGACGAGGCCGCGGCCGCAGAGGATCTGCTCGGCCGACACGCGGCCTTCGATCGTCTCGATATGCGGGAAGATTTCATAGTCGCGCTTGCTGCGCGGCCCGAGATCGATATGGCCGCCTTCGCCGGGAACCGGGATCCAGCTGTTCCGGGCATGCACGAGCCCGCCGACGCCGAGGCCGGTGCCGGGTCCGAGCACCACGCGGGAAGCGATCATGTCGCCGCTGGCGTTGCCGATGCGTTCGCGATTTTCATCCGAAAGGGCGGCGATCGCCAGCGCCTGCGCCTCGAAATCATTGACGACGAGCACGTCCTCCATGCCGAGGCCTTCGATCATCGTCTTCGGCCGCACCACCCAGTCGCAATTGGTCAGCGGGATCGCGTCGTCGTTGATCGGGCCGGCGACGGCGAGGATCGCCGAGCGCGGCTGCACCGCGGTCTTGTCGAGCACGCCCTTTTGGATCGCTTCGTCGATGGTGACGAAATCCGCCGTACGCACGTTCGGAAACTGCTTCGGCTCGGCATAGGCATCGGAAAGGATGGAAAAGCGGGCATTCGTACCGCCGATATCGCCGATCAGGATCGGGAAGGGCAGCGGAGCGGAGCTGTGGTTCGGTTTTGGCATGGCCGGTTCCGTGCTGATCAGGCTTCGAGTGTGGGAAGGAGCTTTATAGCGGTCGCGTGGTTGAGCGCCATCGGAATGTCGTAGACGATCGCCAGCCGCATCAGCGCCTTCACGTCGACATCATGCGGCATCGGCGTCAGCGGGTCGACAAAGAAAATCAGGGCGACGACCTCGCCGGTCGAGATCAGCGCGCCGATCTGCTGGTCGCCGCCGAGCGGCCCGCTTTTCAACCTGGTGACATCGAGATCGGGGGCGGCGTCGAGCACGCGCCCGCCTGTTGTGCCGGTGGCGACGATCTTCCAGCGGGAGAGAATGTCCCTGTTGGCGCGGGCGAATTCCGCCATATCGTCCTTTTTCTGGTCATGCGCAATCAAAGCAAGGCATTTGCCGCCGGCCATGAACCCAATCTCCACCCCAACAATTCAATCGATTTGACCGCTTCTATACCAAGAATTTGCGATTTGAAAGACAGTGCAATCCAGGGCCTCGGTCACTGTATCGCCGGCTTGTCGTTCGGAACCGGGCCGAGATCAGGCAGCGCCCCGTCGGTCTCGGCGGCCGGTTCTGCAGCGGGAACAGCAGTGAGCGCGCTTGCGGCGGAAGCCCCGCCATAGGTGGCGGCCTGCATCGAGGTGACGGGAGTGGCGTCGAGCACGGCGGCGCAGGCCTTCGGCAGGTCGGAGACCATCATCTCGCGTGGCGGCTTCGGCGGCTTGGCGCCGGGTTTGGGCGGTTTCGGCGGCGCCCAGGGCGCCGGCGTGAACCACCAGGCGAGCGACTTGTCGCATCCGTCGCCTGCGGCAACAGGGGCCTGCGGCGTACATCCCGAAGCGCCGGGCGGGCATTTGATACGGATGTGGAAATGCGAGTCATGACCGTATTCCGGCCGGAGCTTGCCGAGATTGGTGCGATCGCCTGTCCAGGTGTCGCACATCTTCTTCTTGATCGCGGGGTTGACGAAGATGCGCTCCACCTCGGGATAGCTTGCCGCCAGCATCAGGAGCCGCGCCCGCGACTGCGTCCAGACTCTGGGATCGACGGTCAGGAATTTATCCTTCTGCAGCATGGTGGTGAAGGGCATGTCCTCGCGCTCCTCCGCCGTCATGCGGCGCGCGGGCATCGGCGTAAACCAGACGTCGGCATCGAGGCCGATCTGGTGCGAGGCATGGCCGTTGAACATCGGGCCGCCGCGCGGCTGGGCGATGTCGCCGACGAGAATGCCCGGCCAGCCGGCATATTTGGCCCCATCCTGCGAAAGGCGTTCGAGCAGTGAGATCATTGCCGGATTGCCCCAGCGGCGGTTGCGCGACAGCCGCATCGCCTGCCAGGTCGGCCCGTCGGTCGGCAGCGCCACCGCACCCGTCATGCAGCCCTTTGCGTAAAAACCGATCGGCTGCGCCGGTCCCTGCGTCGGCAGACCGACGGCGCCGAACCGCCCCTTGGCGCTGCCCGGGCTCGGCGTCTTCTGCTCCGCGCCGACGTCGCCGGCGGCAAGGCTCGCGCCGATTGCGCCGGCAAGCGCCAGTTTGCCGAATGTCCTGAAAGCCTGAGCGAAGCCGAAAGCCATGCCATTTCCTTGAATCGCTGCCGAAGTGATTTGCGTTCGAACCTATCGTGAAAAGCGATTTAGGTGAATCGATGTTTTGGCGGGCAGATGCAGGAAGCGATGGTGACGGATCGCCGCAGCAATCCCACGGGTCAAAACTTTGCGAGCCTGGTAAAAACCCTACTCTCTCCTGTTTTTCGCCAGTATTTCTCGTATTGTCGAATCCATCAATAACTGGGGGAAAGTGTGAATGCCGGCTCTGTGGTCGAAAATTGGCCTGTTTCTGTCACTTGCGGGTGCTTTGGCGCCATTGACGGCAATCGCTGAGGAGCAGCCGTTTCAGATCGGCAGCTCGGTCGTCAGCGAGATGAAATACAAGCCGGGCTTTGCTCATTTCGACTATGTCAATCCTGATGCCCCCAAAGGCGGAGATCTGCGCCTTTCCGCAAGCGGCGCCTTCGACACCTTCAATCTGCTGCTTGCCAAAGGCCAGATAGCGGTCGGCCTGACGCTCGTATACGACACCCTGATGAAACCGGCCGATGACGAGCTCCTCGTCTCCTATGGCCTGCTTGCCGAGGGGCTGTCCTTTCCCGCTGACGTATCGAGCGCGACCTTTCGCCTGCGCAAGGAAGCGAAATGGGCGGATGGTCAGCCGGTAACGCCCGAGGACGTCATCTTCAGCCTCGATAAGACAAAGGAACTCAATCCCCTCACTGGGAACTATTATCGCCACGTCGTGAAGGCCGAAAAGACCGGCGATCGCGACGTTACCTTCACCTTCGACGAAAAGAACAACCGCGAGCTCCCGAATATTCTCGGTCAGTTGGTGGTCGTGCCGAAACACTGGTGGGAGGGGCAGGGACCGGACGGCAAACCGCGCGATATCTCGAAGACGACGCTCGAGCCCGTGATGGGTTCGGGACCTTATAAGATTGCAGCCTTCGCGCCGGGTGCGACGATCCGTTATGAACTGCGCGATGACTATTGGGGCAAAGACCTCAATGTGAATGTCGGCCAGAACAATTTCCGTAACGTTATCTATAGCTATTTCGGCGATCGGGATGTCGAATTCGAAGCGTTTCGCGCCGGCAATAGCGACTATTTGCAAGAGACAACGGCCGCCCGCTGGGCAACGGGATATGATTTCCCTGCTGTGAAGGAAGGACGCATCAAGAAGGAAGAAGTTGCAAATCCGTTGCGCGCCACCGGTATCATGCAGGCTCTCGTGCCCAATATGCGACGCGACCTCTTTAAGGACGAGCGGGTCCGCGAGGCACTGAACTACGGTTTGGACTTCGAGGAATTGAATCGCACGGTTGCCTTCAACACCTACAAGCGCATCGACAGCTACTTCTGGAACACCGAGCTCGCTTCTTCCGACCTGCCGCAGGGGCGTGAACTTGAAATACTGCAGGGCATGAAGGATAAGGTTCCGCCCGAGGTCTTCACGACGCCCTATACCAATCCTGTCGGCGGCGACCCACAGAAAAGCCGCGACAACCTCCGCAAGGCGATTGCCCTGCTGAAGGAAGCCGGCTGGGACCTCAAGGGCAATCGCATGGTCAATACCAAGACCGGCCAGCCGATGAGTTTCGAGATCCTGTTGTCGAGCCCCATACTAGAGCGCTGGGCGGTGCCCTATGCCAACAATCTGAAGAAAATCGGCATAGATGCGCGGGTGCGGACAGTCGATGCCTCGCAAGCGGTCAACCGCCAACGCAGCTTCGACTACGACATGATCTGGAATGTCTGGGCAGAGACGATGAACCCTGGCAACGAACAGGCCGACTATTGGGGATCCGGCTCGGTTGATCAGCAGGGCTCTCGCAACTATGCGGGCATCGCCAATCCGGCGGTGGATGAGCTCATCCGCATGATCATCTTCGCGCCGAACCGTGATGAACAGGTTGCGGCGATCAAGGCGATGGATCGGGTATTGCTCGCAAACTACTACGTCATTCCGCTGTTCTACCGCGATACTTACAACATCGCCTATTGGAACACGATCACACATCCAGCCGAATTCCCGGCTTACGGCCTGGGTTTCCCCGAAGCCTGGTGGTCCACCTCGGCAAAATGAGCGGGCTTGCAATGCAGGGGCCCTCGGCTCCAAATGGCACAAGCGAATCACGACAAGCCGGCAGGGCCGGCAAGGGAAGGCTGGCGGATTGAGCGGCATTGGACTGAACGGCAGGCAGACAAGAAGAACATTTCCGGAGGCTGAAGGCTGATGGGCGCCTATGTCATTCGCCGCCTGCTTTTGATGATACCGACCATCGTCGGCATCATGGCGATTTCCTTCATCGTCATTCAGTTCGCGCCGGGTGGCCCGGTCGAGCAGGTGATCGCCCAATTGACCGGCCAGGCCGATAGCGCCGACCAGCGCCTGTCCGGCGGCGGCGACCTCCTGGGAGGCGGCGGCAGTGACGAAGGCTCCAAATACCGCGGCGCCCAGGGGCTCGATCCGGAACTGATCGCCAAGCTCGAAAAGCAGTTTGGCTTCGACAAGCCGCCGCTGACGCGCTTCGGCGAGATGATGTGGAATTACATCCGCTTCGATTTCGGCGAAAGTTTCTTCCGCAACACCTCCGTGCTCGAACTCATCAAGGAAAAGCTGCCGGTGTCGATCTCGCTCGGCATCTGGATCCTGATCTTCTCCTACGCCATCTCTATTCCGCTCGGCATCCGCAAGGCGGTCAAGGACGGATCGACCTTCGACGTCTGGACGTCGGGCGTCATCGTCGTCGGTTACGCCGTGCCGAGCTTTCTCTTCGGCATCCTGCTGATCGTGCTTTTCGCCGGCGGCTCCTTCTACGACTGGTTTCCGTTGCGCGGTCTCGTTTCCGACAATTTCGACCAGCTCGCATGGTGGCAGAAGCCGCTCGACTATTTCTGGCACCTCACCCTGCCGCTGATTTCGCTTTCTCTTGCTGCCTTCGCCACCACGACGCTGCTGACCAAGAATTCCTTCATCGAGGAGATCAAGAAGCAATATGTCGTCACAGCCCGGGCCAAGGGCCTGAATGAGCGGCAGGTGCTCTACGGTCATGTCTTCCGCAATGCCATGCTGATCATCATCGCCGGTTTTCCCGGCGCCTTCATTTCCGCCTTCTTCACCGGGTCGCTGCTGATCGAGAACATCTTCTCGCTGGATGGCCTCGGCCGCCTCGGCTATCTCTCGGTCGTCAATCGGGATTACCCGATCGTTTTCGCGACACTCTACATCTTCTCGCTGCTCGGCCTCTTCGTCAGCCTGATTTCCGACCTGATCTACACCTGGATCGATCCGCGCATCGATTTCGAGCGGAGGGATGTCTGATGGACGCCGCCGCAAATCCCGCCACTGCAACTCCCGTCAAGCCGCCGCGCAAGGGCCTGCTCTCGCCGACCAATATCCGCCGCTGGAAGAATTTCCGGGCGAATGGCCGCGGTTACTGGTCGTTGTGGCTGTTCCTGCTGTTGTTCGTGCTCAGCCTGTTTGCCGAATTCCTCGCGAACGACCGGCCGATCGTCGCCTCCTACAAGGGCGAGATCCTGTTTCCCGTGCTGGTCGATTATCCCGAGGAGAAGTTCGGCGGCTTCCTCGCCGAAACCGACTACCGTTCCTCGGTGATCGCGGATGAAATCAATGCCAATGGCTGGATGATCTGGCCGCCGATCCGTTATTCCTACCGCTCGGTCAATTCAAACATTCCGCATTCGGCGCCGACCGCCCCCTTCTGGCTGATGACCAAGGAGGAGCGCTGCTCCGGTTATCCCCAAGGGGTGAACGATCCCGGCTGCACCCTCGGCAATCTCAACTGGCTCGGCACCGACGACCAGGCGCGCGACGTGCTGGCCCGCGTCATCTACGGTTTCCGCATATCGGTGCTGTTCGGCCTGGCGCTCACCATCTGCTCGGCTGTCATAGGCGTGACGGCGGGCGCGGTGCAGGGCTATTTCGGCGGGCTGACCGACCTGCTGCTGCAGCGTTTCATCGAAATCTGGTCGTCGATGCCGGTGCTCTACATCCTGCTCATCATTGCCGCCATTTTGCCGCCCGGCTTCTTCGTGCTGCTCGGCATCATGCTGCTCTTCTCCTGGGTCAGCTTCGTCGGCGTCGTGCGCGCCGAGTTCCTGCGCGCCCGCAATTTCGAATACGTCCGCGCCGCCCGCGCGCTCGGCGTCAACAACCGCACCATCATGTGGCGCCACCTGCTGCCGAACGCCATGGTCGCGACGCTCACCTTCCTGCCCTTCATCCTCTCCGGCTCGATCACGACGCTGACCTCGCTTGACTTTCTCGGCTTCGGCATGCCGCCGGGTTCCCCCTCGCTCGGCGAGATGATCGCCCAGGGCAAGACCAATCTGCAGGCGCCCTGGCTGGGGCTGACGGCTTTTTTCGCCATGTCGATCATGCTTTCCCTGCTGATCTTCATCGGCGAAGCCGTGCGCGACGCCTTCGATCCGAGGAAGACGTTTCAATGAGTAATATGACAGAACCGCTTCTTTCCGTCCGCGATCTCTCGGTTGCCTTTCATCAGGGCGGCGAGGCCTCGCTCGCCGTCGATCGCATCTCCTTCGATATCGCCAAGGGCGAGGTCGTGGCGCTTGTCGGCGAATCCGGCTCCGGCAAGTCGGTTTCGGCCAATTCGATCCTGCGGCTTTTGCCTTATCCCTCCGCAAGCCATCCCTCCGGTGAAATCCTGTTCAAGGGCAAGGATCTCCTGAAAGCCTCGGAGCGGGCGTTGCGGGAAGTGCGCGGCAACGACATCACCATGATTTTCCAGGAGCCGATGACCTCGCTCAATCCGCTTCACAATATCGAGAAGCAGATCGCCGAGATCCTGGCCCTGCACCAGGGCATGTCAGGCCAGCCGGCGCGGCAGCGCGTGCTGGAATTGTTGAACCAGGTCGGCATCCGCGAGCCGGAGAAACGGTTGAAGGCCTATCCGCACGAGCTCTCAGGCGGCCAGCGCCAGCGCGTCATGATCGCCATGGCGCTCGCCAATCGGCCGGAACTGCTGATCGCCGACGAGCCGACGACAGCACTCGACGTCACCGTGCAGGCGCAGATCCTCGAACTGCTCCGGCAATTGAAGGCCACGCACGGCATGTCGCTGCTGTTCATCACCCATGATCTCGGCATCGTGCGCAAATTCGCCGATCGCGTCTGCGTCATGACCAAGGGCCGGATCGTCGAAACCGGAACCGTCGAGGACGTCTTCGCCAACCCGAAGCACGAATATACCCGTCACCTCCTCGCCTCCGAGCCGCGCGGCGAGCCGCCGCTTGCCGATCCGTCAAAGCCGATCGTGATGGAGGGGTCGGATATCCGCGTCTGGTTCCCGATCAAATCAGGGCTCATGCGCCGCGTCGTCGATCATGTGAAGGCGGTCGACGGCATCGATCTTTCCTTGCGCGCCGGCCAGACGCTCGGCGTTGTCGGTGAATCCGGTTCCGGCAAGACCACGCTCGGCCTGGCGCTTACCCGGCTGATCTCCTCGCAAGGGCGGATCGCTTTTGTCGGCAGGGATATCGCCGGCTATTCGTTCAGCGAGATGCGGCCCTTACGCAACCAGCTGCAGATCGTCTTCCAGGATCCCTACGGCTCGCTAAGCCCTCGCATGTCGGTCGGCGATATCATCGCCGAAGGGCTGAAGGTGCATGAGCGTTCCCTGAGCGCCGAGGAGCGCGACCAGCGCGTCTGCTGGGCGCTGGAGGAGGTGGGTCTCGATCCTTTGACCCGCTGGCGTTATCCGCATGAGTTCTCCGGCGGCCAGCGCCAGCGCATCGCCATTGCCCGCGCCATGGTGCTGAAGCCGCGCTTCGTCATGCTCGACGAGCCGACCTCCGCGCTCGACATGAGCGTGCAGGCGCAGGTGGTCGATCTTCTGCGCGATCTGCAGAAGAAGCACGATCTCGCCTATCTCTTCATCAGCCACGACCTGAAGGTGGTGAAGGCGCTCGCCAACGACGTCATCGTCATGCGTTTCGGCAAGGTGGTGGAGCAGGGCCCGTCGTCGGAAATCTTCCGTGCGCCGAAGCAGGATTACACCAGGGCGCTGATGGCCGCCGCGTTCAACATCGAGGCGGTGCCGACGCCCGCCGTGCAGCAGTAAAGAAGACCATGTCCGCACGCCCTCCCGTTCTCGTCGATATCAAGTTCAATCCCGAAGGCGTCGCCCGCGTGCTGAAGACGGCCTTTGCCGATCGCGGCAGCATCAATCTCGCCGATCCCGCCAACCGGGCGCGTGATCTCGGTGATGTCGAATACGCGCTTCTCTGGAAGCCGGATGCCGACCTCTTCCAGCGGGCGCCAAACCTCAAGGCGATCTTTTCCGGTGGCGCCGGCGTCGATCATATCATCGGCATGGCCGGCCTGCCCGAGATCCCGATCGTCCGTTTCGTCGACCGCAGTCTGACGACCCGCATGAGCGAATGGGTCGTCATGCAATGCCTGATGCATCTGCGCGCGCAATACGCCCATGACATCAGCCAGCGGCAGCGCCAATGGGCCAAGCTCGACGCGCCGGAGGCAGCGGAGGTCACGGTTGGCGTCATGGGCCTCGGCATTCTCGGTCAGGATGCGGTCGCCAAGCTGAAAGTGATGGGTTTCGACGTCATCGGCTGGTCACGCAGCCGCAAGCACATCGACGGCGTCGAAACCTTCGACGCAAGCGAACTCGACAGCTTCCTGGCAAGGACCGATATCCTCGTCGGCCTGCTGCCGCTGACTGCGGAGACGACAGGTTTCTATGATGGCGGGCTCTTCAAGAAGCTCCGCCGCGATGGCGCGCTCGGGCGGTCGGTCTTCATCAATGCCGGCCGTGGCAAGAGCCAGGTGGAGGCCGATATCGTTTCCGCGATCCGTGAGGGCACCCTTGACGGCGCTTCCCTCGATGTCTTCGAAACGGAGCCGCTTGCCGCCGACAATCCGTTATGGGGCTTGGAGAACGTCTTCATCACGCCACACGACGCGGCCGTCTCCGAAGAAAACGCGTTGTTCCGTCACGTTGAGGCACAGATTGCCCGCTTCGAGCGCGGCGAGCCGCTGCAATTCGTGGTCGACCGCGCGGCCGGCTATTAGGCCCTTTCCAGGAACCTTCCAGACGACCACCCGTTTCCTCTGTGGAGTTTTTGCGGCCGGATCGGCCGCCAGGACAGCGGAAGGAGACGATGATGGCGCATCAGACGGAAACACGCTGGGAAAAGTCCGATGGCAAGCTTCACCGGGAAGAACAGATCCCGCCGGTGAAGGCAAGGCAGGGGCGGATGGGATATCGCATCCTGATAGTGCTGCTCGCCGCTCTGGTGCTTGCTTTCTTGGTGTGGATACCGGTCGAGATCTGGGGCAAGCGTGAGGCGAACCAGGTGGCGCCGCAACAGCCAGGGCAGCAACTCCAGTCGCAGCAGCCCGACGCGGCGCCTGCGCCGACGCTGCAGAACGGCAAAACAATTCCGACCGAGACTGAGAACACGACACCGCCCTCTTCTGGTGTCGCGCCCGCAGCACCAGCCCAACAGCCAGCACCGGCCCAATAGGCGTTCGAGTGAGACCTCTCGCATCCCGCCGCAGTGCTGCGGCGGGATGTTTATTGTTTTGTCTGGACTTTCTCTGCCGATTTTTCGATAAGAAGGCGCACGAGCCGGTTTCGTGCGCCCGGCCGGAGCTTAGCAGCCCATGAGAACTTGGCAGCGCCTGACCGGAGTGGACGGGGGCAGGAATTATGGCCAAGACTGATATCGCGAGACGCGTCTACAATCACGCTTGGAAACTCGACCCGATCGTCCGCAGTCTGATCGATACCGACTTCTATAAGCTCCTGATGCTTCAGATGATCTGGAAGCTCTATCCGGACGTGAACGCTTCCTTCACGCTCATCAACCGGACCAAGCGCGTGCGCCTGGCCGAGGAGATCGACGAAGGCGAATTGCGCGAACAGCTAGACCATGCCCGTACCCTGAGGCTCTCCAAGAAGGAGATGATCTGGCTTGCGGGTAACAGTTTCTACGGCCGCGCGCAGATCTTCGAGCCGGAATTCCTGGCCTGGCTTTCCAACTTCCAGCTTCCCGAATACGAGCTGTCAAAGAAGGACGGGCAATATGTCCTGGATTTTCATGGATCCTGGAAAGAAACCACCATGTGGGAGATCCCCGCACTTGCCATCGTCAACGAGCTGCGTTCGCGATCGGCGATGAGGGCTCTCGGCCCCTTCACCCTCGATGTCCTCTATGCCCGCGCCAAGGCGAGGATGTGGTCGAAGGTCGAACGGTTGAAGGAGCTGCCGGGCCTGCGCATCTCGGATTTCGGCACCCGCCGCCGTCATAGCTTCCTCTGGCAGCGCTGGTGCGTCGAGGCGCTCAAGGAAGGTATCGGTCCGGCCTTTACCGGCACCAGCAATGTATTGCTGGCGATGGATTCCGATCTCGAGGCCGTAGGCACCAACGCCCACGAGTTGCCGATGGTGGCCGCCGCCCTAGCGGAAACCGACGAGCAGCTGCGCAACGCGCCCTACAAGATCCTGCGCGATTGGAACAAGCTCTATGGCGGCAATCTTCTGATCGTCCTGCCGGATGCTTTCGGCACCGCGGCCTTCCTGCGCGACGCGCCGGAATGGGTTGCCGACTGGACCGGCTTCCGCCCGGACAGCGCCCCGCCGATCGAAGGTGGCGAGAAGATCATCGACTGGTGGAAGAAGATGGGCCGCGATCCGCGCCAGAAGCTCTTGATCTTCTCCGATGGCCTCGATGTCGATGCCATCATCGATACCTACCGACATTTCGAAGGCCGCGTGCGCATGAGCTTCGGCTGGGGCACGAACCTGACCAATGATTTTGCCGGCTGCGCGCCCACCGAAATATCAGGCCTCAACCCGATCTCCGTCGTCTGCAAGGTCAGCGACGCCAACGGCCGCCCGGCGGTAAAACTCTCCGACAACCCGCAGAAGGCAACCGGAGAGCCGGCGGAGGTCGAACGTTACTTGAAATTCTTCGGCACAGAGGACAGGGTCGATCAGACCGTCCTGGTGTAAGTCCGGGACGGCACGGCGCCATCCCGCGGTGCATCGGCATGACCAGCCATCGCATCTTCGATGGACCAGCCGAAGCGCCAGGCGTCGAACATCGAATACCATTCCTGCAGATCGGTGATCGGCAAAACATCCGGCTTCGACATCGGATTGTCGGCCAGGCTGCGGCCAAGGGCACGGTCGCGCACGCCGCGCTCCTGCATCTCAAGCAGAGTCTCGAACATCATCACCCCGGTCTCCCGTTCCATGGGGTTTATGCAATCATGCTAATGAAGCATTGTCGAGTCCGGATATGACTGTTCCGGTTTTTCACAGGATTAGCCCCAATTCGCTATTTCGGGGATGAGCTCAGCCGAACCGGCTCGGGCCATTCGATCGCGATCAATGAAATGGCGTGACGGGGAGGCTTGGCTTCCTGGCTGGGGTCCGCCGCCAAGCCTCCCGGCTGACCGAATCTTTTGAAAGGCGGCAGCGCCGACAAATTGCCGCTTTCCGCTCGTGCCGATCCAACTGTTATGAACGCGAGAGTTAACCGGAGGTTAATATCCACCGGCCTCGTCTCAATCCAGTTCAACCCCTCAGCACAGACCGGCGGGCATCCTCTCGAATTTAGGCAGCCAGTCTGCGAAACCGCGTTCTGATCCGGTCGAGATAGTAATGGCCGGGAGACGGCGCTGCCGTCATCGCACGGGCTTCCGAGGAGGGAACGCCTTCGAACAGACGTTCCTCGCCGTTCTTGAAACAAATCCTGAGCCGCCCGTCTTCCTGGCTGAAATAGACGGATTTGATGATCTTCGACTTTACCGAAAGTTCTTCCACCTGTTTTACCTCTGTTTTTTTGAATTTTGGCAGAAGGTAAACCCAAACGTGCAAAGACGCGGTGAAGCCGCATGGTAAAAATTCAGGAATCTTGCGGTGCGCTGTCAACCTTCGACATATTCCTGGTTCCCGGGCACGTTGATGACCCGTCCCGCATTTGACAGCCTTATATTTTGATGACGATATCTTCGACTCAGCAGCGACGGCAGATGGCAGGGGTACAATGCTACGTGAAACGAATTCCTTCATAAGACATAATCTATCTCTAGTTTGTCTATTTGTTGCAATAACTTGTTCTGCAATAGTCTTTTCTGAGTACAATGAAAGTAGTGTCGGCGGCTCAACTCAGTTTTTTATTGCGCTATATATAGGATATTGCGTTCAAAATACCATATTGAGCAGAACCGGACGGGTGCAGATCAACCGGGGCATGGTTGGGTTTGGCAGCTATATCTGGAAAAATTTTCTTATCCTGCTTGTCGCAATGGGTATCGTAATCGTCCCTCTGGCATTTGGCGCTGCTTCTTTTTCGAGGGGTGCATTGGTACTGCTATGCGGCGGGCTGTTCGCAATTTTCTATCCGTTGCTCCTCGCTCTTGTCGGAACCTGGCCGACTGCTGGAATAGCGGGTTCAACTAGCGGGCTTGCAAACGCCTTTGCCAGGGGCCAGCGTAATTTCCTTCCAACCTTTTTGCGCCTGTTTGCGGGGATGATTCTTCCCCCCATTGTTTCGTTTCTATTGATAGCCATAGCGGCGGCGTCGTCATACGAAACGGATGCTATCTTTCAGGGTGGAAAAATAAGCCTTATCGCATTGGCGCTCCTTATTGTTTCGCAAAGCCTGCAGACATTTGGAATCTGCTATGCCTCCACCGTTCTGGCTCGTAAATTTCAGATGTCCGAAGGAGGGCCTCAAGGTGGGACAGTCTCAGCGACAAGCGAGATCTCGGAAATATTCCGATAGGTATCCATAGGCCCTTCAGGTTCGGCTGATTAGGCCAAGGGCGCTCCGCTCCCGGTGGAGCGCCATTACTTTTCGCCCTGCTCAGGACGATAGGCGAACGCTTGGCTTCGAGCGATTTCAGTACATCGTCTGATATAAGCTCATTTCGGCCGTGGCCCTTTGCAAGGGGGCGATATTCGGGATGCCGTCCCGGCGCGTTTGCATCATCATCTCTGCAATCACGTCAGCATCCCTGTCGTCGATGCCGAACAGGCCGAAGCGGAGTTGATAGCCCCAATTGGTGCCGGCCTGCGTGAAGGAGAGCCGCCCCAGCAAAGGTCGGATCGGGGTTTCCTCGGCGGGCTGCCAATCGACGTCCCGCCGCCAGGGCCTGAACCCGGTTTCCATCTCCACCTGATAGGGCGATACATCGCGCGCCATGCCGATCGCGGTAAAGGCCTGCAGACGGTCTTTGCCGCCAAAAGTCACAGTCGGGGAATAATAAATCACCCGGTCGCCCGGCCTGATCCGCCTGAGCGGTGCAGCCTTTCCGTGACAAACCTGCATAAAGCCGGCGCGGCGACCGATCCGGACATGCTCCGCCGAGGCAACGGCGATCCAGGCGTGCGCCATGCTCACATCTCCTCGGTCAGGGCGTAGACACGCAGACGATGTCCGTCGGGATCGACCGCGACGAAGCTCCGGCCGAAATCAAGTTCGGTCGGCGGCAGGGCGATGGTGGCCCCCTTCGCCCGCCATTCCGCATGAGTGGCATCGACGGCATCGCGGCCCTTCACCTTGAAGCCGATCTCGCAGCCGCCGCCGGAGGTCGTGGGTGCAGGCTCCACGCCCGTCTTGTCCCACAGCCCCAAGGCGAGACCGGATGGAAGAACGAACAGAACGAAAGTCGCGCTCACCTCTACCGGCTTGCTCCCGAAAAGCCCTGCATAAAATTGCGCGCTGGCGGTGGGGTTCGTCACATAGAGAAGAATGTTGTTGGTATCGGTCACAAGAGGCTCCAGTCGTTTGTTGGACTGGTAGGACCCTATGATGAGACACTGCCAGTTTCTGGCAGTATCATGCGTTCCCGCCGGAAATTCCCTGCATGTCCCGCCACTGTTTGAGCAATGCCTGTTGACGCTTGGGATAGCGCGTGTCGAGCACCTGCACGTCGGCGATCCGGTCCGTGCGGAAAGAGCGAAAGTCCTGGCGCAGTTCGCACCAGCCGAGCAGCACGCGTACCTGATCGAAGAAGGCGAGTGCGAAGGGCCAGACCACACGCTCCGACCCTGCGCCTGCTCCATCGCGATAGGACAAGGACAGTTTTCGTTCGGTGCGGATCGCCTTGCGCAAAAGCACCGGATCGAACGCGTCGGCGGGGATTTTGACACCCGGCCCGATCAAAAGGGCCGAAGCGTCCAGTTCGTCGCGCAGATCAGATGGCAGCACGGCAGCGATGCGTGCCAGCGCGCTTCGCGCCGCATCGCTCAAGCGACCGTCCGCCCGGTCCGCCACCCATCGGGAACCCAGCACGAGCGCTTCGATCTCCTCCGGCGGAAACATGAGCGGCGGCAGAAGGAACCCCGGCTTCAAGATATAGCCGACGCCCGGTTCGCCCTCGATGGTTGCGCCCTGAGCCTGAAGACTGGCGATATCCCGATAGAGCGTGCGAATGCTGACGCCGATTTCGTCGGCCAGCAACTTGCCGCTCACCGGCCGGCGGTGGCGGCGCAGCGCCTGAAGAAGGTCGAAGAGGCGTTCGGAACGGGACATGCAGGCAAGCTTATATCTGCTTGCCACTGCTAAATAGTGGCAGCGCGGAATTTGGTGTGACCGCAACCGTGCGGCAATCGGCGGGGTTTGCGTTGCTGTCACGCCGTGTGGCGAGAATCAACTGAAATGGCGGACAGGGTGGGATTCGAACCCACGGTACGCTTTCACGTACACACGCGTTCCAGGCGTGCGCCTTAAACCACTCGGCCACCTGTCCTTTTTTGGCGTTCGCGCCCGGATAGGAGCAAATCGTCGGAACGGCGCGATATATACCGATGAATTTTCGCCGATCAACCCAAATCTAACAGTTTTTTGACTTCTTCCGATAAAACTCCCCTCGGCCCATCCCATTGTGCTTCACCTCATCGACGATTATGTAATTCTCAAGGTGGAGAATGGCGCGGCCGGCCGGAATTGTCCGGCATATCGAGCGTCGGAGGAATTGATGCGTTTCCTGTTGCGTCTGGCGAGTCTTGTCGCGCTTGCGGCGGCCGTTATTGCCGGGACCATCGATTCGATACAGTCGGTTGCGGCCTCCGCCGTGGTGATGACGCCGATTTCCGATGCCTGGCAGGATGTGAGCCCGGCGACGCTGACCTCGCTGCAATCCTCCCTTTCCTACTATGTCCATCCGCGATTCTACGCCTTCATCTTCCAGTGGCTGATGCTCCAGCCGGCCTTTGCCGTTTTCCTGGTGATCGCGCTGCTGCTCTGGATGATCGGCTACAAGAAGCCGCCGGTAGCCGGCCGTTTCACAGCATAGAAAGACGGTTTTGCCGGCGCGATCCGGGTGGCTGCCGCCGCTTCCGTGCGCTCTGCATTTTCCGCCAAACTGGCTAGAAAATCCGCATCCAGGCGGAGGAAATGTCCAAAGATCAGGCCGAAAGAGTTGATTTTCGGCAATCTCTGCAAATCTTTACCAACCGAAAAATTTCTGGTGAATTTTTCCTTGAGCCATGCAAGGATGCGCGCAGCCAGGCCTCCGGGGGGAGGTCGGTGGTTCCGCAGACATGTCCGAAAAGGGCTTGCGGGAGGACCCCTAACAAATAGCAACAACAGGGCTGCAACTCATGAAAAAATCCCTTCTTACCCTCCTTGCCATGGCTGCCATGTCGACGACGGCGCTTGCCGCCGATGTCAAGCCGGCGCTGGTTTACGGCACTGGCGGGAAGTTCGATAAGTCCTTTAACGAAGCGGCCTACAACGGCGCGGAAAAGTTCAAGGCCGAGACCGGCATCGCCTATCGCGACTTCGAGCCGACCGGCGACACCCAGGGTGAACAGGCCATCCGCAACTTCGCAAGCCGCGGTTTCAATCCCGTGGTTGCCGTTTCCTTCGCCTGGACCTCGGCCATCGAGAAGGTCGCAGCCGAATTCCCCGATACCAAATTCATCATCGTTGACTCCGTCGTCGACAAGCCGAACGTCCGCTCCGTCGTCTACAAGGAAGAAGAAGGCTCCTACCTCGTCGGCGTTCTCGCCGGCATGGCCTCCAAGACCGGCAAGGTCGGTTTCGTCGGCGGCATGGACATTCCGCTGATCCGCAAGTTCGAGTGCGGCTACGAGCAGGGCGCGCGCGCTGCCAAGGCCAGTATCGAAGTCTTCCAGAACATGACCGGCACCACCGGTGCGGCCTGGAACGACCCGGTTCGCGGCGGTGAGCTGACCAAGAACCAGATCGACCAGGGCGCCGACGTCATTTACGCGGCAGCCGGCGCGACCGGTCTCGGCGTTCTCCAGACTGCGGCCGACAACAAGAAGCTTTCGATCGGCGTCGACTCCAACCAGAACCATCTGCACCCGGGCTCGGTCCTGACCTCGATGGTCAAGCGCGTCGATCTCGCCGTCTACAACGCCTATACCGACACCAAGAACGACAAGTTCACCGGCGGCGTCCAGGCGCTCGGCGTCAAGGAAAACGGCGTCGGCGCTGCGATGGACGACAACAACAAGTCGCTGATCACGCCCGAAATGCAGGCCGCCGTCGACAAGGCCAAGGCCGACATCATCGCGGGAACCATCAAGGTTCACGATTACACCTCGGACAACGCTTGCCCGAAGTGATCCGCGCCCGAAAGTGATCGACGATTGAGATCGGGCGTATGGCGGAGGGGATTTTCGCCATACGCCCTTTTCTTATTTGGAGCCTGCAGTGACAGATAAGCCCGCTATCGAGCTTGTCGGCATCGATAAGAAATTCGGTGCCGTCCATGCCAACAAGGACATCAACCTCACCGTTGCCAAGGGGACGATCCACGGCATCATCGGTGAAAACGGTGCCGGCAAATCGACCCTGATGTCGATCATCTACGGTTTTTACCATGCCGATAGCGGCGAGATCCGCGTTAACGGCAGCCCTGTTACCATCCGTGACAGCCAGGCGGCGATCGCTGTCGGCATCGGCATGGTGCACCAGCATTTCATGCTGGTCGATAATTTCACGGTGCTCGAGAACATCATGCTCGGAGCCGAAGGCGGCATGCTGCTGGCGAGGGGCGTCGCATCGGCTCGCGCCGAACTCAAACGGCTGGAAACGGAATATGGCCTCGAGGTTGATCCCGATACGCTCATCGAAGAGCTTCCGGTCGGCCTGCAGCAACGCGTCGAAATCCTCAAGGCCATGTATCGCGGCGCCGAGATCCTGATCCTCGACGAGCCCACAGGCGTGCTGACGCCGGCGGAGGCCGATCACCTCTTTCGCATTCTCAAGGTGCTGCGCGACCAGGGCAAGACGATCATCCTCATCACCCATAAGCTGCGCGAGATCATGGCGATTACCGATACGGTCTCCGTCATGCGCCGCGGCGAAATGGTCGCGACCCGCACGACGGCGGAAACGACCGTGGAGGAGCTCGCCGAGCTGATGGTCGGCCGCCGCGTTCTGCTGCGTGTGCAGAAGGGCGAGGCGAAGCCGGGTGCCGCTGTGCTCTCCGTCCGCAACCTCACGGTCAAGGACAATCGCGGCGTCACCATGGTCGACAACGTCTCCTTCGACGTCCGCGCCGGCGAGATCGTCGGCATCGCTGGTGTTGCCGGCAACGGCCAGTCCGAGTTGCTGGAGGCAATCGCCGGCATTCGCAAGCCCACCTCCGGCGAGATCCTTCTCGACGGTCAGACGATCGACAAGGCCGATCCCGCTCGCCTGCGCGATCTCGGCCTCGCCCATATTCCCGAAGACCGCCACCACATGGGCCTGGTCTTGAAGTTCGAAGAATATGAAAATTCGGTCCTCGGCTACCATCGCCGTCCAGGCTATAGCCGCGGCCCCCTGCTCGATCTCGACGCGATCCGCAAGGATGCCATGGAGAAGATCGAAAAATACGACATCCGCCCGCCGAACCCGCGGCTGAAGACCGCGAATTTCTCCGGCGGCAACCAGCAGAAAATCGTCGTCGCCCGCGAGATCGAACGCGATCCGAAGATGCTGATCATCGGCCAGCCGACACGCGGCGTCGATATCGGCGCCATCGAATTCATCCACCGCCGGATCATCGAAATGCGCGATGCGGGCAAGGCTATCCTGCTCGTCTCCGTCGAACTCGATGAGATCCGCGCCCTTTCAGACCGTATCCTTGTCATGTTCGCCGGCCATGTAGTTGGCGAGAAGACGCCCGATGCCGGTGAACAGACCCTCGGCCTGATGATGGCCGGCATTGCCGCGTGAGGCCTTTATGAGCACTGCTTCCGTTCCGCTACCAAACTGGATCAACTACGGCCTGATCCCGCTTTTGAACCTCATCGTCGCCTTCCTGATATCAGGCTTCGTCGTCTGGCTGATCGGCGAAAGCCCGCTTGCCGCTCTCTCGCTGCTGATCGAGGGCGCCTTCGGCAGCGGCGAGGGCATAGGCTTCACGCTTTACTATGCAACGAGTTTCATCTTCACCGGTCTGTCCGTGGCCGTTGCCATCCATGCCGGCCTCTTCAACATCGGCTCGGAAGGCCAGGCCTATGTTGGCGGCCTCGGCTGCGCGCTCGTTGCGCTGGCGCTCGACAATTACATGCCCTGGTATGTCACGATGCCGATCGCCGTCATAGGTGCTGGTATCTTTGGCGCAGCCTGGGCCTTCATTCCGGCTTTCCTGCAGGCCAAGCGCGGCAGCCACATCGTCATCACAACGATCATGTTCAACTACATCGCAGCCGCCCTCATGGTCTATCTGCTGGTGCACGTGCTGATCGTGCCGGGCAAGATGGCGCCCGAAACCCGCACCTTCCTAGAGGGCGGTCAGCTTCCGAAGCTTGGCTGGATCATGACGGCATTCGGAGCCAAGCTGGGTGCAGCACCCTTCAACGTCTCCTTCATCATCGCCCTTCTTGCCGCCTGGTTTGTCTGGATCCTCATCTGGCGCACCAAGCTCGGCTTCGAGATGCGCACTCTGGGGGTAAGCTCGACGGCTGCGGCCTATGCCGGCATTCCCTATGCGCGCATTGTCATCATCGCCATGCTGCTTTCCGGGGCGCTCGCCGGCATGATGGCGCTGAACCCCGTCATGGGCTCGTCCGCCCGCCTACAGGTGGAGTTCGTCGGTGGCGCCGGCTTCGTCGGTATCGCCGTATCGCTGATGGGCCGCAATCATCCGCTCGGTATCATCTTCGCGGCAATCCTTTTCGGCGTTCTCTATCAGGGCGGCGACTGGATCTCCTTCGAAATGCCTAATATCACCCGCGAAATGATCCTCGTCATCCAGGGCTTGGTGATCCTGTTCGCCGGTGCGCTGGAATATATGTTCCGGCCGGCGATGGTGCACCTCTATCAACAGTTCGTGCGAGCGTGAGGAGCGGACGATGGATTATTATGAAATCTTCATCAGCGTCCTGAGCTCGACCATCCGACTGTCGATCCCGCTGATCTTTACCGCCCTTGCCGGTCTGTTTTCGGAACGCGCCGGCATCTTCGATATCGGTCTCGAGGGCAAGATGCTGGGCTCGGCTTTCGCCGCCGCCTGTGTCGCCTATCTCACCGATTCGGCCTGGCTGGGGCTCTGCGCCGGCGTCGCCTGCTCGGTGGCGCTCAGCCTCGTCCACGGCTTTGCCTCGATCACCAACCGCGGCAATCAGATCGTGTCGGGTGTGGCGATCAACTTCTTCATCGCCGGCATCACCATCGTGCTCGGCCAGGCCTGGTTCGGCCAGGGCGGACGTACGCCGCAGCTGCCGCCGGATGCGCGTTTCGCGCCGATCATCCTGCCGGGTGCCGATGCCATCCATGATGTGCCGATCATCGGCCCGCTTTATGCCGGCGTCATATCGGGCAACAATATCCTCACCTATCTCGCTTTCCTTGCCGTGCCCTTCTCCTGGTGGGTGCTCTACCGCACCCGCTTCGGCCTCAGACTTCGCGCCGTCGGCGAAAACCCAGGCGCGGTCGATACGGCAGGCATCTCGGTCGCCTGGCTGCGCTATCGCGCCGTCATGTGCGCCGGCATCCTCTGCGGCTTTGCCGGCACCTATCTCGCGATCGCCCAATCCGCCGCCTTCATCAAGGACATGTCTGCCGGCAAGGGCTATATCGCGCTCGCCGCTCTTGTCTTTGCCAAGTGGAAGCCGGTGCCTGTGATGTTCGCCTGCCTGCTCTTCGGCTTCCTCGATGCGCTGGCGAACTTCATGCAGGGCAAGTCGGTGCCGCTGATCGGCGAGGTTCCGGTGCAGGTCTTCCAGGCGCTGCCCTATATCCTCACCTGTGTCCTGCTTGCCGGCTTCATCGGCGTCGCCATCCCGCCGAAGGCCGGCGGCGTGCCCTATACGAAGGAGCGTTGACCATGTCCCATGATCTGTTCGAAGCCGCCCGCGGCGCGATGGCCTTCGCCCATGCGCCCTATTCGAAATTCCCGGTTGGCGCGGCAATCCGCGCCGAGGACGGCAAGGTCTATACTGGCGCCAACATCGAGAACCTCTCCTTTCCGCAAGGGTGGTGCGCCGAGCCGACGGCGATCAGCGCCATGATCATGGGCGGGGCCAAGAAGATCGTTGAAATGGCTGTCATCGCCGAGAAACTGCCGCTCTGCCCGCCCTGCGGCGGCTGCCGCCAGAAGATCTCCGAATTCGCATCCAAGGACACGAAGATCTACCTCTGCGACGAGGCGGGCGTGCAGAAGACCATGACGATGGAAGAGCTTCTTCCCTTCAGCTTCGAGACGGAACTCGGATGAAGGCGACGGTCAGCCTGCTCGCCGCATTGCTCGGCGGCATCAAGCCACGCCACGGCATCGTCCTCGGCTCCGGTCTCGGCTCGCTGGTCGGAGAGTTGGAGGGCGCCGTCCGCGTCCCTTACAAGGATCTGCAGGGCTTTCCCGTCAGCGCCGTCTCCGGCCATGCCGGCGAGGTGGTCGCCGGCCGTCTCGGCGGCGTGCCTGTGGTGATGCTCTCCGGCCGGGTGCATTATTACGAGAAGGGCGATGCCAGCGCCATGCGCCTGCCGATTGAGGTCTTGAAGGCGCTCGGCGTCGAGGCGCTGATCCTGACCAATTCCGCGGGATCGCTGCGCGATGACATGCCGCCCGGTTCGGTGATGCAGGTCACCGATCATATCAACTATTCCGGCATGAACCCGCTGATCGGCGAGGAAAGCGATCATCGCTTCGTCGGCATGACCAATGCCTATGATGTCGGCCTCGCCGCGGCGATGCAGAGGGCGGCGGCAAAGCTCAAGATCGAGCTGGCGCAAGGCGTCTACATGTGGTTCTCCGGTCCGAGCTTCGAAACGCCGGCCGAAATCCGCATGGCGCGCATCCTTGGCGCCGATGCCGTCGGCATGTCGACGGTGCCCGAGGTCATCATTGCAAGAATGCTGGGTCTGAGGGTTGCGGCCGCTTCCGTTATCACCAACTATGGGGCAGGCATGACCGGCAATGAGCTCAGCCATGAGGAAACTAAGGACATGGCGCCCATCGGCGGCGCCCGTCTCGCCGCCATATTGAAAGACATGATTGCGGCTAGAACAGGATGATTTTAGGCCGGGTCGGCCTAAAATCTGAATCCTGTTCTCAATTATATAGTTAGAGCATGATGTCATGAGAAAACCGCTCACACTTTTCGGCATCATGCTCTAGAGGAAATGAAGATGAATAGCCATTCCATCCGGGAAACGGCGGCCGTTGCCCTTTCCCTTCTCGATCTTACCAATTTGAAGGACGATTGCACCGAGGCGCAGATCGATGTGCTCTGCGCCCGTGCGCAGACGCCCTACGGCAACAGTGCCGCGATCTGCATTTGGCCGCGCTTCGTCGCCTATGCCCGCAATATCCTCGGCACCGGCCATGCCGTACGCATCGCGACCGTCGTCAACTTCCCCTCCGGCGATATGGAGGTGGCCGATGTCGCCGCCGAAACGCGCGAGGCGATCGCCGATGGCGCCGACGAGATCGATCTGGTCATCCCCTATCGCAAGCTGCTTGCCGGTGATGAGAAGTCTGTGAACGACATGGTCAAGGCGGTGCGCGCCGAATGCACCGGTCCCATCCTTCTGAAGGTTATCATCGAAAGCGGTGAGCTGAAGGATGTGGCAGTGATCCGCCGTGCTTCCGAACTTGCCATCGAAGCCGGCGCGGATTTCATCAAGACCTCCACCGGCAAGGTCGCTGTCAACGCGACGCTCGAAGCTGCAGACATCATGATCCGCGCGATCCGCGAGAGCGGCCGCAGGGTCGGCTTCAAACCGGCCGGCGGCATCGGCTCGGTGGGCGATGCCGCCCTTTATCTGAGCCTTGCCGAAACCATCATGACGCCGGACTGGGCGATGCCCTCGACCTTCCGCTTCGGCGCCTCCGGCCTGCTTGACGATATCCTGGCGGTTCTGAGCGGAGCGCAGCCGGCACCTGCTGCGGCATCGAGCTATTGAAATGATCCCTCAGGAGATCATCCGGCGCAAACGCGACGGCGAGGAGCTCGCCGCCGCCGATATCGCTTCCTTCATCGAGGCGCTCGCTGCCGGTCGACTGTCAGAAGGCCAGATCGGGGCATTCGCCATGGCCGTCTGGTTCAAAGGCATGTCGCGGGCCGAAACCGTCGCCTTGACGCTGGCGATGGCCGACTCCGGCGACAGGCTGGAATGGGCCGATATCGATCGCCCGATCGCAGACAAACATTCGACCGGCGGTGTCGGTGACAATGTCTCCTTGATGCTGGCACCGATCGCCGCCGCCTGCGGCCTCGCCGTTCCGATGATATCGGGGCGCGGCCTCGGCCATACCGGCGGTACGCTGGATAAGCTCGAATCCATTCCAGGCTATACGATCACCCCGGATGCGGCCCTCTTCCGCAAGGTGGTGAAGGAGGCGGGATGCGCCATCATCGGTCAGACCGGAGCCCTGGCCCCAGCCGACGGCAGGCTCTATGCCGTGCGCGATGTGACCGCCACCGTCGATTCCATTCCTCTCATCACTGCCTCCATCCTTTCGAAGAAACTTGCGGCGGGGCTTCAGACGCTGGTGCTCGACGTCAAGGTCGGCAATGGCGCCTTCATGCCTGATCGCGACCAGGCAGAGATCCTGGCGCGTTCGCTGGTCGAGGTAGCCAATGGCGCAGGCGTGAAGACTTCCGCGCTGATCACCGACATGAACGAGCCACTCGCCGACAGCGCCGGCAATGCCGTCGAGATGCGCAATTGTCTGGATTTCCTGGCGGGCAGGAAAAAGGATACGCGGCTCGATACCGTCGTTCTTGCCTTCGCCGCCGAGATGTTGGTGAAATCGGGCGTTGCCGCTTCGTCTGACGAAGGCGAGAGGATGGCGCGCCAAGTCCTGTCATCAGGAAAGGCGGCCGAAGTCTTCGCACGCATGGTGTCTATGCTCGGCGGTCCTTCCGACCTCATCGAAAACCCCGATCGATATCTTGCCAAAGCGCCTGTGGAAAAACCGGTCCCGGCCGCCCGGTCCGGCTGGCTTGCCGCCTGCGATGCGCGCGGCATCGGTGTCGGCGTCATCGATCTCGGCGGCGGAAGACGCCATCCCGCCGACCGCATCGACCACCGCGTCGGCTTCTCGGAACTCCTGCCGCTCGGCTCCCGCGTCAATGCAGGCGATCCGATCGCCCTCGTTCATGCCGCCGATGAGGCCGCGGCGGAGCGGGCGGCGGCCGCACTTGCTGCGCATTATCGCATCGCTGACGAGAAGCCGCAGTTGGCACCCGTCATTGCCGGCCTTGTCTGAGCCCGATTACTGCTTGAGGCTGAGCGAGCCATCGGCGACGGAATAGGAGGCGAGCTTCTGCAGGAAGCTCATACCAACAAGCGTCGTCGTCAGTGCTTCATCCTTGAGGACGAAGGCTTCGACATCCCGCACGCGGATGCCGCCGATTTCCACCCGGTCGAGCATCACATGCGCGGCCTTCGTCTGACCGTTCGCGGTATTCACCCCGTAGCGGAAATCGAGCTGGTTGGCCGTGTAGCCGAGCCGGCGGGCGAGCGTCTCGTTGAGCGCGACATAGGTGGCGCCGGTATCGATCAGGCCCTGCACCGGCTTGCCGTTGATCTTGAAGCTGCCGGTGTAGTGGCCCTGGGCGTCCGCCTGCAGGCGGATCGTATTGCTGCCATAGACGGGTGCGGCCGCCGCGGGCTTGTCGCTGTCGGTCGAGACGTAGTTGGCGGAGAGAGCGTCAGCAGGCTGCGGGCTGGCGCCTCCGAGGAATGAAGGCACCTGTGTGGCCAGCACCGCGGCGATGCTGGCGAATATGACGGTACGCACGAGCATGAAACAGAAATCCTTCCTGTATAAACCCCGCTTCATGCAGGGCCTCATGCTCAAGCTTGCTAAGCCGCAAGTGCTGACAAGTTGCTAATAGCGGCAGAGAAAGGGCCCGGATCGAACTTCCGGGCCTTCAAGTCTTTCGATTTGGTAAAGAAAGCTGAAATTATTTGGTGCCGTACATGCGGTCGCCGGCATCGCCGAGGCCGGGCATGATGTAGCCCTTCTCGTTGAGATGGCTGTCGATCGCCGCGGTGAAGACGGGGACATCGGGATGCGCCGCACGGAAATTGCGGATGCCTTCCGGAGCGGCAAGCAGGCAGAGGAAGCGGATATTGTGGGCGCCTCGCTCCTTGAGCTTGTCGATTGCCGCAATCGAGGAGTTGCCGGTTGCAAGCATCGGATCGACGACGATGATCAGGCGCTCGGCCACATCCTCCGGCGCCTTGAAGTAATATTCGACCGGCTGCAACGTTTCGTGGTCGCGGTAGACGCCGATATGCGAGACGCGGGCTGATGGTACGAGATCAAGCATGCCTTCGAGCAGCCCGTTGCCGGCGCGCAGAATCGAAGCGAAGACCAGCTTCTTGCCTTCCAGGATCGGCGACTCCATGGTCTGCAGCGGCGTCTCGATCGTTGACATCGTCAGCTCGAGATCGCGGGTCACCTCGTAGCAAAGGAGCGTGGAGATTTCGCGCAGCAGGCGCCGGAAACTTCCCGTCGATGTCTCCTTGCGCCGCATGATGGTGAGCTTGTGTTGTACAAGCGGATGATCGATGACCGTGACGCCGTCCATGGGGAAGCCTTTCATTCTTTCTATCGAATGTTTCTTTCACGGAAATCGGCCCGACCGCAAGAGTGACGGCAAATTTGCGCCGATCATCCCCAGCCTCTCGCCTTTAAATCAAGGCGAGCAGGGCCTTCCGTGTCTTATCATCGACGAAGGCCGCCTCGACAGCGGTGCGCGTCATGGCGTCGATCTCCGCGTCGCCGAAGCCGAAAGTCCCGGCGGCAAGTTCGTATTCCCGCTTGAGCGAGGTGTGGAAGAACGGCGGATCGTCCGAGCTGATCGTCACGCGAACGCCGGCCTCTTTCAGCCGGCGCAGCGGATGGGAAGCGAAATCGGGAAAGACCCCAAGCGCGATATTGGAGCCCGGGCAGACTTCGAGCACGGTGCCGAGATCGGCAAGCCGCTTTACCAGATCGAGATCCTCGATGGCGCGCACGCCATGACCGACGCGCGAAGGACGCACCGCATCAAGTGCATCGGCGACGCTGAAGGCGCCGCAGACCTCGCCGGCATGGATGGTGATCCCCAGGCCGGCATCGCGGGCGATATCGAAGGCGCGGGCGTAATCGGCCACGCGACCCATGCGCTCCTCGCCGGCAAGGTTGAAGCCGGTGATTAGAGGATTGCCGGCCTTTGCTGCATATTCGGCAGCGCCAATCACACTTTCCGGGCCGAAATGCCGTTCGCCGGTGACGATCAGCCGGGCCTCGATGCCGCTCTTTTCTTTAGCGCGCCGGATGCCTTCGCAGACACCTGATATATAGGCGTCGGCGCCGAGACCGATGCGCTTGCCGTGATCGGGTGAGACGATGAGCTCGCTGTAGATCGTATTTATGCCGGCGAGTTCATCGAGATAGGTTTCGGTCAGAAGCGCATAGTCCTCCTCGGTCTTGTAGACCTCGGAAACCTTGTCGTAACATTCGAGGAAGCTTGCGAAATCATGCCAGACATAGGCGCGGTCGCGAAGCTGAGCACTGATGTCGATGCCGTATTTGCGCGCCTGTGCCTCGGTCAGCGCAGGCGGCGCCGCACCTTCCAGATGGCAATGCAGTTCGACCTTCTTCAGATGCGATGTCACAGAAAACTCCTTCCGTGCGGCCCGGCCGGAATGCCGAGATGCCGCGCAATGCTCTCGCCGATATCGGCATAGCTGCGGCGTACGCCGATCGAACGCGACCGGATGCCGGGGCCATAGGCGATGACGGGAACGCGTTCGCGCGTATGGTCCGTGCCGCGCCAGGTCGGATCGCAGCCATGGTCGGCGGTGAGCACGACGAGGTCGCCGGGCTTAAGCTTCTTGTGGACTTCGGGCAGGCGTGCATCGAAGGCTTCGAGTGCTGCGGCATAACCCGGCACGTCTCGGCGATGGCCAAAAGACATATCGAAGTCGACGAAATTGGTGAAGACGAGATCGCCGTCCTCGGCCTCGTCGATGGCTGAAAGCGACGCATCCATCAGTGCGTCGTTGCCGTTCGCCTTGATGACCCTGGAAATGCCCTGATGCGCGAAGATATCGCCGATCTTTCCCACGGCATGCACACGCCGGCCATGTTCGACGAGCCGGTCGAGCAGGGTCGGCTCCGGCGGCAGCACGGAGAAGTCGCGGCGGTTTCCGGTGCGCTGGAAGGTAGAGGCGGACTGACCGATGAAGGGCCGGGCGATGACACGGCCGATATTGTAGGAATCGAGCAATCTCCGGGCGATCTGGCAGAAGGCGAGCAGACGGTCGAGGCCGAAATGCAGCTCATGCGCCGCGACCTGGAAGACCGAATCCGAAGAGGTGTAGCAGATCGGCATGCCGGTGCGGATATGCTCCTCGCCGAGCCGGGCGATGATCTCCGTTCCCGATGCATGGCAGTTTCCGAGAATGCCGGGTACGCCGGCCTCCTTGCACAATGCGTCAATGAATTCCGCAGGAAAGGCGTCGCCCTCTATCGGGAAATAACCCCAATCGAAACTGACAGGTGTTCCCGCAATCTCCCAATGGCCCGACGGCGTATCCTTGCCGCGGGAGATTTCGGTGGCGGTGCCGTAAATGCCGTAGATTTTTTCCGGGACAGGCATGCCGGCCGGAAACTGGCCGGAGGCGGACCGCGCGATCTGCATCAGCCCGAGTTCCGACATGTTCGGCAGGGAAAGCGGCCCACTGCGCAATCCGGCGCGGTCTCCGGCCCCGGCCGCGCAGAATTCGGCGATATGGCCGAGCGTATCGGCGCCTTCGTCTCCATAGGCGGCAGCATCCGGCGCGCCGCCAACGCCGAAGGAATCCAGAACGAAAAGAAAGGCACGTGCCATTTTACACCCGAAACAGTCGATCGCCGGCCCCGGTAACATCGAAGGCGGCACGGCCTCAGGCATATAATGCTGCGGCCGGCTTGGCAAATTCGAGGAGAAGTGGAAGGAGCCTCAGCAGTCGCCGCAGGGGATCGAGTCCCCTTGCCGTTGGCGGTAAAAATAACTGCGGCTGATGGTGATCGTGCGCATGCCGTCCGGCATGAAGTTCGGCGCGAACATGAACATCGCATAGGGAATGCTGAGTTCGGTGCGCACAAGGAAGCTGTTTGCCGTCTTCATATCAGCCGGCACGTTGTTCACGGCGGTGTTCTTGGCGTAAGGCGCCGTCCCGTCCTGCGCCCATGACCAGAGCACTTTCGCATTGGCGCCGGCGTCGACGGTGATCCCGGTGATCTTCAGCGTCACCGACGTCGAGTTGTAGGGCACGAAGATTGAGGTTGCGACCGAAGGCATCTGTGCAAGCACAGTCTTGGTGACGGATTGCTGCTGAGTGACGATGTCTGCAATTGACCCTGCGGCGCGCGTTACGCGCTTGCTGACGCTGAGGCCGATCGTGATCTCGAAAGCGCCGATATAGAGCATGATGAGCACGGGAAAGAGGATCGCGAATTCAATCGCTCCGGCACCCTTGCGCTCTCGCGCCAGCCGCCGTGCTGTCAATGCCAGCCTTGTGAACGGGTTGCGCAACGTCATTATGGATACTGCTCGTTCTGGAAGGCAGTGGTCGCGACGATCAGATATTGCGTCGGCATCGAGCTGCCGGAGGGCCGTATCGTCGTGATGTAAGGCCGGATCAGATCGGTGATGATTTCCCAGCGGTAGTAGGCGCGCAGCATGTTGATGGTGCCGGCGCCGCCCGGCGTATATTTGAAGGCCGCCGTGTTGAGATCAGCATATCGGTCGGTGGAAACCTTGGGGATCGTCGTCGGAATCGCCGAGAACGTAGCGAACGTCTGCACATCGAGGTAGAGCTTGCTCGGTGTGGTGACTTCGGTTGCCGAGCAACTGATCAGGATCGAGATCTCGTCGCAGAAGGCCTGGCGAAATTGGGCCTGGTTCATATCGGTCGTGCGGCCGAGATTGTAGGTGATCTGCCCGGTTCGCATTCGGCGGCTTATCGTATCGACGGCGTTGGAGACGAGTTCCTCGGCGGCGAAGGCGACGAAGGTTTCGAGGATTGCGAAGATCACCATGAAATAGGGGATGGCGAGCATCGCGAATTCGATCGCGGCAGCACCGTCGCGCGAGCGGGCCAGCGCGCGAAACCGTGAGAAACGGAACGACGCTAGGGAGTGCGCCTTATCCGTCTTCTGATCAATTACCGTCATTGCCTGGACCCGAGCGACATTTTCATGCCGCCACACTAGGGACCGTTCGTTGATTTTCCGTTTCAGCTTGATACGACGATTTTAACGAATGGCCGAAGAAGCTGACGCTGCGCCGATCAGGGCGAGGTGGTGGCTGTCGCCTGCTGCGCATGTTGCTCGCAGTTTGGCGTGCAGGACAGCACGGAGCGCTCGGTCTGACGGTAGACGCGCACCGTATTGCCCTCGTCGATCGATACCAGGATGCGCTCGTCGAGAATCGCATTGCCGTCGGCATCGAGAAGAACCAGATTGGTGGTGCCGAAGCTGCGTCCTGTTAGTACGATGGTCTTGGCGTCGGCGACCGTCGCATCGGCGACCTTGGCATTGCCGACGATCACCTTGCTGACGGGGCGGTCGAGTTTCAATACGCGCGCGTGATCCATGTAGACGCGCAGCATGTCATCGTCTGCGGCCGCGGAAATTCCCGAAACACCGAAAACGGCGATCATGCCGGCAAAGAAAATAGTTTTGCCGCTCGATGACATCTGGTCCTCTTTCACGATCACAGCGCAATATGCCTATAGAATGGAAAAGAATGGTGAACGAAGCCTTAAGGTCGCCGCTGTATGTTCCGCAATGGGCCGCGATGGTCCGATTTGAGACGATCGCAATCAGCAGTTGACATGAGAAGAAACAGCGTGCGTTTCATTTCTGGATACTTGTCGCGCTCACCGAGCCTTCCACTTCGGAGTATCGGTCGACATTGAGGGAAGCGGGTAAGAAAATACTTACCTTACAAGGGCCTGTTGTCCCATTCACACCTTGTTAACTCATTTCCTTAAGCCGATGGAAACGCCCATTCGGTAGGTTGCAGTCATCCGATCAACGGCAAACAGTTGGCGGACGTGCTGAACATCAACTGGAGTTAGGAGTAACCATGACCAAGCTTTTTAGCCGTTTTCTGAAGGACGAATCCGGCGCGACCGCAATCGAATACGGCCTGATCGCAGCTCTCATTTCCGTAGCGCTCATTGCTGGCGCAACGACCCTCGGCGGCAAGATCGGCGACACGTTCAACGGCCTGAGCAACAAGATGAACACCGCCGTTACCGCCAGTGGCGGCTAAGTCAGGCGTCGGCCGGATAATGCCGGCCGGATTTGCTTCGGCAGAACTATCGAGCAGGCTCACAGGCTGAACGGCCGTGAGCCTTTTCGCATCACGTTACGATCGGGTATACGCATGATCGCAGCTGCAGTCTTCGTCATACTGCCACTCTGCCTTGCCATGGCGGCCTTCTCGGATCTGTTTACCATGACGATCCCGAACCGCATTTCCTTGATCCTCATCGTCTCCTTCTTCGTTCTCGCGCCGCTCTCAGGCTTTGACCTGCAGATGGTCGGCATGCATCTTGCCGCCGGCGCCATCGTCTTCACCGCCTGCTTCGCGCTCTTTGCCCTTAATGTGATGGGCGGCGGAGACGCCAAACTGTTGAGCGCCACCGCCCTCTGGTTCGGTTTGAACGAATCCCTGCTTTTCCTCATGACCGATGTCGCCGGGATCGGCGGTCTCGTCACGCTCCTCATCCTGCTGGTGAGAGCGCAGTCGGATACCATTCTCGCGATCGGCCTGCCGGTGCCGAACTCGGTCCTGCTCGCCAAGAAGATCCCCTATGGCATCGCCATCGCGATCGGCGGCTTCATGGCCTTTCCGTCCTCGCCGCTCTTCCTCGCAGCGCTGGAAGGCCTGAAATAACGGCATTTTAATTGCCCGTTAACTTAAAATGTAAGCGTTCCATTAACCATAATTATACCAATTGCAGAGCATTCTGCAGGGCGAACATATCGTGCCCTGAGGAATGATCGATGAAACCGGCCCGCGTTATAATTCTAGGTGTCGCCGTGGTGGCGGCCGGCCTCGCCGGGCTCCTGGCGATGCGCATGGCGGGCAATCCCGGTGTCGTCACCCAGGTCCAGTCGGTCATCGAGAAGGAGCCGACCGTCAATATTCTCGTCTCGAGCGCCAACCTGCCGGTCGGCGCAAGGCTGGAGGAGAAGTCGGTGCAATGGATGCCCTGGCCGAAGGGCGGGGTCGTCCAGGGCTTCATCACTGAAGCCGACAAGCCGGATGCGATCAAGGACCTGCAGGGCGCGGTCGTGCGTCTTCCGATCTTCGAAGGCGAACCGATCCGGCCGGAGAAGGTGGCCGATTCCAACAGCCGCATTCTCTCCTCGCTGCTGCCGGCCGGCAAGCGCGCCGTCGCAACCGAGATATCGGTGGCGACAGGTGCTGGCGGCTTCATCCTGCCGAACGACCGTGTCGACGTCATCATGGTCCGCAAGGGCACCGAAGCCAACAAACTCATCACCGAAACCGTGCTGAGCAATGTCCGCGTTCTCGCCATTGACCAGCAGATCCAGGAGAAGGATGACGGCTCGAAGTCGGTGGTCGGCACGACGGCGACGCTCGAGCTCACTCCCGATCAAACCAAGGTTCTCGCCGTCGCCCAGCAAATGGCCGACCGGTTGTCGCTTGCGCTGCGCTCGGTCGCCGATGCGCAGGAGCAGGATACCAGCGCCGCGGACTATCTTCTGAGTGGCGACAACGGCAGTGCGATCATCCAGGTCATCAAGTCAGGCGCTATCGTCACGGATGCCGGCGCAACGCCGAAGGCGGAGTAAAAGGACGTGCAAATGAGCAATTCAACGCGGCGCGCCGGGCTTCTCCTGACTGGCTGCCTTTCGCTGGCAGCCGGCGCCTCTGGCATTGCGCCGGCCTCTTTCGCGCCGCTCGTCGGTGCGCGCGAGGCGCGTGCTGATTCCGACAATCTGATCCGCATCTCGCAGACCGGTCCCAATGCCCACCGCCGCCTGAAGCTCGGGCTCAACAAGGCCGTTGTCGTCGATCTGCCGGAGGATGCGCATGATATCCTCGTATCCGATCCGACCATGGCCGATGCCGTCACCCGCACCTCGCGGCGCATCTACCTGTTCGGCAAGAAGGTCGGCCAGACCAACATCTTCGTCTTCGGCGGCGATGGGCAGGAGATCGTCAATCTCGACATCGAGATCGAACGCGACGTCTCCGGCCTCGAGGTCAATCTCCGCCGCTTCATCCCCGACTCCAATATCAATGTCGAAATCGTCTCCGACAACATCGTGCTGACCGGCACCGTGCGCACCCCGCAGGATGCCACGCAGGCAGCCGATTTGGCGCAGGTCTTCCTAAAGGGCGGCGAAGCGACGACGAGAACCGAGACGGCATCCGGTAGCGGCGGCGACAGTGCAGTGGCACTCTTTGCCGAAGGCCGTCAGACCTCGCAGGTTGTCAACCTCCTGCAGATCCAGGGTGAGGACCAGGTCACCCTCAAGGTGACGATCGCCGAAGTCCGCCGCGAGGTCCTGAAGCAGCTTGGCTTCGACAATCTCATCTCCAATTCCTCCGGCATGACGGTCGCCCAGCTCGGCACTCCGAGCGCCGACAGCGCTACATCGACGGTCGGAGGCGGGCTGGCGGCGCTCTTCAAGAGCTCGATCGGCAAATACGACATATCGACCTATCTAAACGCACTGGAACAGGCCAAGGTCGTCAAGACGCTCGCCGAGCCGACGCTGACGGCGATATCGGGCCAGGCCGCGACCTTCAATTCCGGCGGTCAGCAACTCTATTCGACGACCGACAATAACGGCAACGTCACCGTCGTGCCGTTCAACTACGGTATCAACCTCGCCTTCAAGCCGGTCGTATTGTCATCGGGCCGCATCAGCCTGCAGATCAAGACCAATGTCTCCGAACCGGTGGCCGGTGCCGGCAACGCCACCTATCAGCGCCGTTCGGCGGAGACCTCGGTGGAGCTGCCCTCGGGCGGTTCGATCGCGCTGGCGGGCCTCATTCGCGATAACGTTTCCCAGACGATGGGCGGCACGCCGGGTGTTTCGAAGATCCCGCTGCTCGGTACGCTCTTCCGCCAGAAGGGTTTCGAGCGTCAGGAAACCGAGCTCGTCATCATTGCGACGCCCTATCTGGTGCGGCCGGTGGCGCGCAACCAGCTCAACCGTCCGGACGATAATTTCAGCCCCGAGAACGACGGCGCAACCTTCTTTCTCAACCGTGTCAACAAGGTCTACGGCCGCCGCGAGGCGCCGGTCGCCGACGCGCAGTTCCACGGCTCGATCGGGTTCATCTACAAATGAGCGGGGCGCGATCGGCAGCAATGGCACAAAACAGAGATCAGGCGATGGCCCATATGAATGCGACGACACTCCGTCCCGGAATCTCCAGGGCGCTTTTTGTCACGGCCGTCATTTCGGTGGCCGCCCTTGCCGGATGCGCCGGCCCGCACGACCAGCTGACAACAGGCGGCATCCCGGACGACTATCGCGCCCGCCATCCGATCATCGTGACGGAGGCGGAGCAGACGGTGGATATACCCGTCGCCTCGACCGATCGTCGCCTGACCATCGCCCAGCGCGACCTCATCCGCGGCTTTGCCGCAAACTACATCTCACGCGCGTCGGGTCCTGTTTACGTTCTTTCGCCGCAAGGATCGCCCAATTCGGCTGCCGCCTATCAGTTGCGCAATCAGGTTCGCGCCGAACTGGCGGGGAGGGGCATCGCAAGCTCGAAGATCGTCAACACGTCCTATGCAGCAGCCGGCGCCGGCGATGCGGCGCCGATCCGGCTGAGTTTTACCGGCACCACCGCGATCACCACGCAATGCGGTCAGTGGCCGAAGGATATCTCCAACGATTTGACCAACCAGAACTATTATAATTTCGGCTGCGCCTCGCAAAACAACCTTGCCGCCCAGATCGCCAATCCGGAGGATCTGGTAGCGCCGCGGGGCATGACCCCGATCGATGCGCAGCGGCGCAACAATGCGATCCAGGAATACCGGACGACGACATCGAATATCGAAGATGTCTCCGGTGGTGGCAGCGGCGGATTCTGAGGCGGAACGAGACGATGAGCGCGGTCGAATACGAAATCAACAATCCCAGCGAGCTTCGCCACGCCGAGGAGGCGGTGCGCATGGCGGATCTGGAAAACATGCGGCCGTTGCCGCGCATCTCCGTCCATGCCTTCTGCGAGAGCGAGTCTCTGCAGCGTGTCATGGAACGCTGCGCCAATGATCGGCGCGTGGCGAAGGTCAGCATGCGCGTTACCAGCGGCGGCATAGCGGCTGCCGCCAATATGTTTGCCAGCGCCCCGACGCCGAACCTCATTATCCTTGAGACCAAGGCGAATGCAGCGAACCTCCTGAATGAACTCGCGCCGCTCGCCGCCGTCTGCGATCCGACGACCAAGGTCGTCGTCGTCGGTTATTACAACGACATCGGCCTCTATCGCGAGCTCATCCGCAACGGCATTTCCGAATATATGGTTCAGCCCATCGCCATGCCCGATGTCCTTACGGCAATGGCCTCGATATTCGTCGATCCGGACGCCGAGCCGCTTGGCCGCAGCATCGCCTTCATCGGCTCGAAGGGCGGCACCGGCGCTTCGACCATCGCTCACAATTGCGCCTTCGGCATTTCCAATCTCTTCTCCACCGAGACGATTCTGGCCGATCTCGATCTGCCTTATGGAACGGCGAACATCGATTTCGACCAGGATCCGGCCCAGGGTATCGCTGAGGCGGTTTTCGCGCCCGACCGTCTCGATGAGGTTTTCCTCGATCGCCTGCTGACGAAATGCTCGGAGCATCTTTCCCTGCTCGCCGCGCCTTCGCTGCTCGATCGCGCCTATGACTTCGACGGCCAGGCCTTCCAGCCGGTGCTCGACGTCCTGCAGCGCAGCGCGCCCGTCACTGTGCTCGATGTCCCGCATGCGTGGTCGGAATGGACACGCTCGGTTCTGTCGAGCGTCGACGAGGTGGTTCTGTGTGCGGTTCCCGATCTCGCCAACCTGCGCAACGCCAAGAACATGCTCGACGCTGTGCGCAAGATGCGGCCGAACGACAAGCCGCCGCACCTCATACTTAATCAGGTCGGCATGCCGAAGCGTCCAGAGATTTCGCCGTCGGATTTCTGCGAACCGCTGGAGATCGATCCGATCGCGATCATCCCCTTCGACATCAATCTCTTCGGCAATGCCGCCAACAGCGGCCGGATGATTTCCGAAGTCGATCCGAAGTCGCCGACGGCGGAAACCTTTTCGCAGATATCGCACATTGTCACCGGCCGTGTCGCGATCAGGAAGGCGAAGAAGGGCGGCCTGCTGGGCCTCCTGAAGCGTAAGTAGACGATGAGCAATTCCAGCAAAAGTGTGCAGCGGTTTTGCGTCCGGAATTGCGTGAAAACAAAAAGATAGAGCAGATTGGATCGAGTGGCATGTTTGGAAAACGCGGAAACGAAGGTTTCGGAAAGGCCGGAGGCGCGATTGCCCCCCCGCCGCCGGCACCGGCCGCCGCCCCCGCGGCCTCTTCCCCCTCCATTCTGGTCGAACCTTCGCGCGAGCCCGCTCGCCAGCAGGTAACGCCGCCGCCAATGCACGCGCCGCAGCGCAAGCGCCCGGTCCGTACCGACGAATATTACGATACCAAGGCGCAGGTCTTTTCCGCGCTGATCGACACGATCGATCTTTCACAGCTTTCCAAGCTCGATGGCGAAAGCGCGCGCGAGGAAATCCGCGACATCGTCAACGACATCATCACCATCAAGAATTTTGCGATGTCGATCTCCGAGCAGGAAGAGCTGCTCGAGGATATCTGCAACGACGTGCTCGGCTACGGCCCGCTGGAGCCGTTGCTGGCGCGCGACGATATCGCCGACATCATGGTCAACGGCGCCGGCCAGACCTTCATCGAAGTCGGCGGCAAGACGATCGAATCCGAGATCCGTTTCCGCGACAATGCGCAGCTTCTTTCCATCTGCCAGCGCATCGTCAGCCAGGTCGGCCGCCGCGTCGACGAATCAAGCCCGATCTGCGACGCCCGCCTGCCAGACGGTTCGCGCGTCAACGTCATCGCACCGCCGCTGTCGATCGACGGGCCGGCGCTCACCATCCGAAAATTCAAGAAGGACAAGCTGACGCTCGACCAGCTCGTTCGTTTCGGCGCGATCACACCCGAGGGCGCGACCGTTCTGCAGATCGTCGGGCGCGTGCGCTGCAATGTCATCATTTCAGGCGGCACGGGCTCCGGTAAGACGACGCTTCTGAACTGCCTCACCAACTATATCGACAGGGATGAGCGCGTCATCACCTGCGAGGATACGGCCGAACTGCAGCTGCAGCAGCCGCATGTCGTGCGCTTGGAAACGCGTCCGCCGAATATCGAAGGCGAGGGCGAGATCACCATGCGCGATCTCGTCAAGAACTGCCTGCGTATGCGCCCCGAGCGCATCATCGTCGGCGAAGTGCGCGGACCTGAAGTTTTCGACCTTCTGCAGGCGATGAACACCGGTCACGACGGCTCGATGGGCACGATCCACGCCAACACGCCGCGAGAATGCCTGAGCCGTATCGAATCCATGATCGCCATGGGCGGCTTCACGCTGCCGGCCAAGACGGTGCGCGAGATCATTTCCACCTCGGTCGACGTCATCATCCAGGCAGCGCGCCTTCGCGACGGTTCGCGCCGCATCACCCAGATCACCGAGGTGATCGGCATGGAAGGCGACGTCATCATAACTCAGGACCTGATGCGCTATGAGATCGAAGGCGAGGATGCAAGCGGCCGCCTGATTGGCCGGCACATGTCGACCGGTGTCGGCAAGCCGCATTTCTGGGATCGGGCTCGTTACTTCAACGAGGAAAAGCGCCTTGCCGCCGCCCTCGACTCGATGGAAGCGAAAACGAAGGAATAGAGGTGATGTTCGGGTTCGATCCGGTAGTCCTGGCAATCGTCGTGCTCGCCGCCGTCTCGGCGGCGGCGGTCGCCTATGCCCTGATGTTTTCCCGGATGGAGGCCGACAAGAAATCGGCGAGCCGCATCAACCGCGTCAAATCGGCTGAAAGCGACCGGGTCAAGGTCAAGGCCGCGCGCGACCGGGTACAGGAGTTGTCGAAGCGCCGTAAATCGGTGCAGGACAACCTCAAGGATCTGGAAAAGCGCCAGCACGAAAAGACCAAGAAGACCCTGTCGATGAAATCCAAGCTGGTGCAGGCCGGCCTGTCGATCACGGTGGGGAAATTCTACCTCTTCAGCGCCATCTTGGCCTGCGTGCTGCTTGTCATGGCCTTCATCGTCGGGGCATCGTTGATGGTCATGATCGGCATCGCCGTTGTTGCCGGCCTCGGCCTGCCACGCTGGGTCGTCGGCTTCCTGGTCAAGCGGCGCCAGAACAAGTTCCTCAACGAACTCCCCAATGCGCTCGACGTCATCACGCGCTCGATCAAATCGGGCCTGCCGCTCAACGATGCGATCCGCCTCATCGCGACTGAGGGCACGGAGCCCGTCAAGAGCGAGTTCCGCCGCGTGATCGAGGCGCAGCAGGTGGGCCTCAGCATTCCCGACGCCTGCGCCCGCATGACGCTGAATATGCCACTGCAGGAAGTCAATTTCTTCGCCATCGTCATCGCCATCCAGTCGCAGGCCGGCGGCAATCTTTCGGAAGCGATCGGCAATCTCTCCAAGGTCCTGCGCGACCGCAGGAAGATGAAAGCCAAGGTTTCGGCGCTGTCGATGGAAGCCAAGGCGTCGGCCGTCATCATCGGCGCTCTGCCCTTCATTGTCGCGACCCTCGTCTACCTCACCTCGCCGAGTTACATGATGATTCTTTTCACCGATCCGCGCGGCCATTTCATCATGGGCGCCTCGGCGATCTGGATGTCGATCGGCATCTTCGTTATGCGCAACATGGTCAATTTTGACATTTAGCGGGAAGGAAGCACCATGTCGCAGGATCTTGCCGCAGCGCTGACCAATCCGAGCATGCTGATCGCCCTCTTCGTCGCGATCGCCGTCTTTGCCACGTTTTATACGATTGCCATCCCCTTCTTCGAGCGCGGCGATCTCAACAAGCGCATGAAGGCCGTTTCGACCGAGCGCGAGCAGATCCGCGCCCGCGAGCGCGCCCGCATGAATGCGGAACCCGGCAAGGCTTCGCTGAGGACCCAGAACAACCGTCCGGTCCGCCAGATCGTCGAGCGCTTCAACCTGCGCAAGGCGCTCGTCGACGAGAATACGGTCAACAAGCTTAGGGCTGCGGGTTTCCGCTCGGAAAATGCGCTGAATACCTTCCTTGCAGCGCGTTTCCTGCTGCCATTTCTTTTCCTAGCGCTTGCCACCTTCTGGGTCTTCGGCCTCGGGGGGCTTGCCACTCGGGGTATGCCGATGCGCGTCTTGGCGGTTATCGGTATCGGATATCTCGGTTTCTACGCGCCGAACATCTATATCTCGAACCGCATCGGCAAGCGCCAGCACTCGATCAAGCGCGCCTGGCCGGATGCGCTGGACCTGATGCTGATCTGCGTCGAATCCGGCATCTCGATCGAGGCCGCGATGCGTCGTGTGTCGGAAGAACTCGGCGAGCAGTCGCCGGCGCTCGCCGAGGAGATGGTGCTGACAACGGCTGAGCTCTCCTTCCTGCCGGATCGGCGCATGGCGCTCGAAAATCTTGCCACGCGCACCCAGCTCGAGCTGGTACGCTCGGTAACCCAGGCGCTGATCCAGGCCGATCGCTACGGCACGCCGGTCGCGCAGGCGCTGCGCGTTCTCGCCCAGGAAGGGCGTGACGAGCGCATGAACGAAGCGGAAAAGAAGGCGGCCGCCCTGCCGCCGAAACTGACGGTGCCGATGATCCTTTTCTTCCTCCCGGTGCTGATCGCCGTCATTCTCGGCCCGGCCGGCATCCAGGTGGCAGACAGGTTCTAACAGTTGTCGCCGTTTTGGAAAACGGCTAGCCTTCGATGTCAAACGAGGGTTTCCGGATGTCTTCAACGGGCATTTTCATCAGCATCATGGCAGCTCTGGTCGTTGGCGCAATGAGCCCCGGCCCAAGCTTCGTGGTCGTCTCCAGGATTGCCATCTCGCGTTCGAGGCTGGATGGTCTTGCGGCGGCAGTTGGCATGGGCGTCGGCGGCGTCGTTTTCGCCGGGCTGGCCCTTGCCGGGCTGACGGCGCTGCTGTCCGAGTTCGAATGGCTCTATGTCCTGCTCAAAGTCGCAGGCGGCGCCTATCTCGTCTATATCGCCGTCAATATCTGGAAGGGCGCCGCACAGCCGCTGGAAGTCTCCGAAGCCGTCAACGGCCATCGGGCGCCCATGCGCAGCTTCATGACGGCGTTGCTGACCCAGCTCAGCAACCCGAAGACCATCATCGTCTATGCCAGCCTCTTTGCCGCGCTGTTGCCGAGGAACGTGCCTCTTGATCTCACCGTCGCGCTGCCGCTCGGCGTCTTTGCGGTCGAGGCAGGATGGTATTCGATTGTGGCATTGGCTTTTTCGGCGCGCCATCCCAGGCGGCTCTATCTCTATGCCAAGAGCTGGATCGACCGGGCCGCGGGCGCCGTCATGGGCGGCCTTGGTCTCCGCCTCATTCTTTCGGGCCTGAGCGTTCGCTAAGGCTATTTCGCTCGAAAGCGTAAGCCTTTCGGCAGCATGGTCCCGTCAGTTGGTGTTGCTGCCATCCGCCGTTCCCGGCGTCTTGTCCTTGGCGGCGAGTTTCTGCCAGGAACTCTGCTGCGAGAGCATGCCTCTGAGATAGGCGACATTGGCATCGGCCTGTTGCGGCGAAAGCTCGCGCCGCGCGATCTGCTCGGCTTCCGGGAAGCGTCCCTGCAGGCCGACGACGAGGGCAAGGTTCTGCCTGACGCGGCTGTCGGCGGTGGGCTGGCTGGCGGCGGAGCGCAGATAAGTTTCGGCCGTGCGCAGGTCGCCGGTCAGCACGTAGGACATGCCGAGGTTGGAAAGGATGGAGGGCTCGTTCGGCTGGATGTCGAGTGCATCGCGATAGCGCTGCCTGGCATCGCTTGCCTTGCCCATCTGGTCGAGGATCGCACCTTCGGCCGAGATCAGCTTCCAGTCCGGACGGTCCGGCGTCTGGGCGCGGCCGATCGTGTCGAGCGCCTGCTGGAACTGGCCGGCCGCTGCCTGGGCCTTACCGTAGGCGGCCAGCACGTTGCGGTCGCTGGGATTGGAGATCGCCACCTGCTGCATGACGGCGAGCGCTTGCGCGTCGCGTCCGTTCATGCGCAGCAGATTGGCATAATTGACACCGTTGACGGGATCGCGCGGGTTCTTTTCATAGGCCTGGCCGAGCCGGTCCGTTGCCACCCGCAACTCGCTGGCGTCCATCTCTTCGACCGGCTTGGTGATCTTCGGCACCGAGCCCGTCGTCATCCGGTCCTTTGTCGTCGAGCAGCCGGCAAGTGCAAGCACGATCAGCGATGCCGCAGCAGCCTGTAAGATACGATTTGTGAATGTGGTGGTGAGCGAGGCCGGCATGACGCGTTCCTGGATTCCAAAATCGGCGCCTGACCTCGAACGCGGAACAGGGAAAGGTTTGACGCAATCTTCGCTCCAGCAATAGTCTGTTAACCCTAACAGACCGTTAAGGAACGATTCCTGACGAGCGCCGAAGGACAATCATGGCCCCCTATCAGTTCATTGAGAGACCGACCCCCTTCAACACGAAGGGCGGCTCGACGCTGCCGATCTTTGCCGTCACCCCCGCCCATATCGAGACCGGCACGATCGATCCGATCGCACTCGATTGGGCGCGCAAGGCGGGCTACAAGGCTGAAAGCGGATCGTTGCTGCTGATCCCGACCGCTGAAGGTCATCTCGGCGGCGCGCTTTACGGCCTCGGCAGCAATCCGTCCGAGCAGCCTTTCATCACCGGCAGGCTCGCCCGCACGCTGCCGGCCGGCGATTGGCACATCGAGACCGCGCCGCTGACGGCAAATCGCCTGGCTCTCGGTTACGGCCTCGGCAGCTATCGTTTCGACCGCTACAAGTCGGAAAAATCGCCAATGGCGACGCTGATGATCCCCCGCGATGCCGACGGCGCCGATATCAAGCGCCAGCTTGCCGGCGTCTTTCTTGCCCGCGACCTCATCAACACGCCGACAAACGACATGGGACCGGAACAGCTCGAAGCGGCTTTCCGGGGCTTGGCCCAGCATTACAAGGCGGAAGTATCGGTCATCACGGGCGACGAACTGCTGAAGCAGAACTTCCCGCTGGTCCATACGGTCGGCCGCGCCAGTGCCGATGCGCCACGCCTTCTCGAGATGCGCTGGGGCAAGAAGGGCCATCGCAAGGTGACGCTTGTCGGCAAGGGCGTCTGCTTCGATACCGGCGGTCTCGACATCAAGCCGGCCGCCTCCATGCTGCTGATGAAGAAGGACATGGGCGGCGCGGCGAATGTCATGGGTCTTGCCCTGATGATCATGGACGCCAAGCTGAAGGTCGATCTGCGAGTCGTCGTGCCCGTCGTCGAAAATGCGATCTCGTCCAATGCCTTCCGTCCCGGCGACATCTACCGCAGCCGCAAGGGCCTCACCGTCCAGATCGACAACACCGACGCCGAAGGCCGTCTGATCCTTGCCGATGCGCTCGCCTACGCCGATGAGGAGGAGCCGGAACTGCTGATCGACATGGCGACGCTGACGGGGGCTGCCCGCGTTGCGCTTGGCCCGGATCTCCCGCCCTTCTTCACCGACGACGCCGATCTGGCGCATGACCTGACCGAAGCGAGCCTGGAAACGGACGATCCGCTCTGGCGCCTGCCGCTCTATGCCGGCTACGAAAAGGACATCCGCACCAAATTTGCCGACATCACCAATGCGCCGGCGGGCGGCATGGCGGGGGCGATCACCGCGGCTCTCTTCCTCAAGCGTTTCGTCAGCAAGGCGAAGAGCTGGGCGCATTTCGACATTTACGGCTGGGCTCAGTCCGAACGGCCGCATTCGCCGGGCGGCGGCGAGGCGCAGGCAATTCGCGCGCTCTTCCACCATATCCGCGAAAGCGTCCGCTAGAACGGGATGATTTTAGGCCGAGCCGGCCTAGAATCACGTTTGTCGGCATCATGCTCCAGGTTGGCCGCCTGAATCCGCGGGTGGTTTCGCGCGATCGTTAAAATTTTATTCACCCTGCCGGGCGGCAATTGCCCGCCGCCCTTGCATGTCCAAGGCAACTGCCGGAAAATGAAACGTTAGCGTAACGATCTCCGGAGGAGCCGTGCCGATCGATTTGACCGCCTCGCAGGCGCTGGGGCTCTGGCATGGCGTGGCGCTCGATCAGGTCCGCCATGATGACCGCGATTTGACGTTGCGCCAGATGGCAATCCTGCTGCATATTTACCTGGTGCCGCCGCCACACACGGTGCGCGGGCTTGCCGCCACGCTTGGCGTCACCAAACCGGTCATCACGCGCGCCTTGGATACGATGGGCGAGATGGGCCTGGTTGATCGCGTGCGTGACGATGCCGACCGGCGCAGTGTGATCATCAAGCGTACCGTCGCCGGCGCGCTTTACCTGGAAAAGCTCGGCGATCTCGTACGGGACCAGGGCCGCCGGTTGCCGCTCTGAAAGGAATGCGAATGACGACGCTCGACCGCCGCCTGCATGCCTATAGGCCCGATCTCGCGGAAGCGGAACTCAAAGGCAGGGTCGACGCTTTGCGCTTTGTCGAAGGTGTTTCGGCGCGCGTCGCCGTTCCGGTCGTGGGATTGCGCCCCGAACCAGATCTGGCGCGCGGCATCGATACGGAGCTGCTCCTCGGCGAGGATGTGACGGTCTTCGATCGCGCCGACGGCTGGTGCTGGGTGAAGGCCGCCTCCGACGGTTATGTCGGCTACCTCCCGGCGGAAACACTGTTTGAAGGCCGGCCGGCGCCGACCCATATCGTCACCGTGCAGCGCAGCTTCGTCTATCCCGAACCGGAACTGCGCAAGCCTCATCAGGCCATCCTGTCGATGGGAAGCCGTATTCATGTCACGGGCGAAGCGGAAGCGCGCGGCAATCACTATGTCGTGCTGGAAGACGGAACGGCGCTCTTTTCCCGGCACGTCCAGCCGATCGGCGCGCTGGATGGTGCCGATTACGCCGAAATAGCCGCTCGGTTCCTGGAGACGCCCTATCTCTGGGGCGGGCGTTCCGGACTCGGCATCGATTGCTCCGGCCTCGTCCAGCTTTCAATGCTGATGACGGGCAGAAAGGCACCGCGCGATACCGACATGCAGGCGGCAGGTCTCGGCGAGCCGATTGACCGGTCAGAAATCCGCCGCGGCGATCTGGTGTTCTGGAAGGGGCATGTCGCCGTCTTCGAGGATCCGGAAACGATCCTCCACGCCAATGGCTATAGCATGACGGTAGCACGCGAGAATTTCGAGGCCGCCGTTAGGCGCATTGGCTCGCTCTATGAGCAGCCGACCGGCTATCGTCGACCGGTCATCTGATCGGCGGCCGGGAAAATATTAACGGCTTGCCTCGCGCGGATCGAGAAGATCGCGCAGTCCGTCGCCGAGCATGTTGAAACCGAAAACGGCAAGCGCGATGGCAAGGCCGGGGAGCACCGCCAGCCACGGCGCCGCTGCCAGATAGGTTTGCGCCTCGGCAAGCATGCGGCCCCAACTCGGGGCGGGTGGCGCCACGCCGAGCCCGAGGAAGCTGAGACCCGCTTCGGTGAGGATCGCGAGCCCAAGCTGGATCGCGCCATGCACGATGATCTGGCTCAGGATATTGGGCAGGACATGGCGCAGCGAAATAGCCAGGCGCGTATTGCCGATCGCACGCGCCGCCGTCACATAGTCGCGGCTCCAGGCCTGCAGTGAGGTCGCAAGCGTCACACGGGCGAAGACCGGGATCATGAAGACTGCGATCGCCGTGACCGCGGTGAACCGCCCCGGCCCGAGAAATGCGCCGAGCATCATGGCAGAGAGGATCGGCGGCAGGGCGAAGATGACGTCGCAGATGCGCATCAGCAGCGCCTCGAAAGGACCGCGGATCGCCGCGGCGGAGATGCCGGCTATCGAACCGAGCGTCCCGCCGATCGCAACCGCAGTGATCGCGATCGACAACGAATTCCAACACCCCGCCATCAGCATTGAAAGCACGTCACGGCCGAACTGATCGGTGCCGAGCAGGCCGAAGGCAAGGGGCGGCTGTAATTTGTGGATGATCTGCATTTTTGCCGGCGGCGACGGCGTCCAGACGAGCGACAGCAGCGCGACGGCAACCAGCAGGCCGATGATGACTGCGCCCGAAATCAGATTTATTCGCCGGCTCAGTTGAAAGCGTCGGCGTCGGCCGGCGATTGCTGCGGAAACGAGGGGAGCCATGCTTCATGCCGCCTTTCTCATCCGGGGATCGATCGCGAGATAGGAGAGATCGACGATGAAATTCATCACGATGACGAGGGCAGCGAAGAACAGGACGACATCCTGCATGACGATGATGTCGCGCTGGGAGAGCGCCTGAAGGGCGAGCCGCCCGAGGCCGGGCAGGTTGAAGACATTTTCCACCAGCACCGCGCCGGCAACGAGAAAGGTGAATTGCAGCCCGATCATCGTCAGGATCGGGATCAGTGCATTCGGCACGATATGCCGCCATAGCACTGCACTGCGTGAAAGCCCCTTGGCCACGGCGGTGCGGGCAAAATCCTCGTGCATTGTCTCCAGCACCGCCGAGCGCGCCACACGCGTCAATACGCCCGCCTGCGGCATCGCCAGCGCCACGGCCGGCAAAACAAGCGCTCGCAATGCCGGCATCGGGCCGGCGCTCCAGCCCGGAAAGCCGCCGGCCGGCATCAGCCCGAGCATCGTCGAAAACAGGATGATCAGGAGCAGCGCCACCCAGAAGGCGGGCACGGCGATGCTGACCTGCGAAAACAGCGTTGCGATGATATCGAAGAGACCGCCGCGGCGCGAGGCCGCCAGCACGCCGAGCGGCAAGGCAATCGCAACCGAGAGCACGATCGCCATCAGCGCCAGCGGCAGCGTCACCGCCAGACGCTCGACGATCAGCCCCGCGACCGGCACGCCATATGTATAGGACTGCCCGAGATCGCCGGAGAACACGCCGGCCAGCCACTGCCCGTAACGGAGGATGAGCGGCTGGTCGAGGCCGAGATCATGGCGCAACGCTTCAAGCGTTTCCGGCGCCGCCGAGGTCCCGAGCATGATCGAGGCGGGATCGCCGGGCAGAAGATCCATGACGGTGAAGATCAGCAGCGAGACGATGCCGAGTGTGACCAGGAGACCGGCTAAGCGACGAGCGAGGAGGGTGATCACGGATGCCACGCTTTCGATGTGGTACGGTGGCTTCCCCACACGCCCTCATTCCTGTGCTTGTCACAGGAATCCAGCCACGGCGCGTCGGCGCCGTGAATGACTCTCACCCAAGCAAGGAAGTCTCCCGCGCCCAAGGACTTGGGCGCACTGGATTCCTGTGACAAGCACAGGAATGAGGGATGGAGAGGGCTGTGACCGGCATCAAACGGTTTGCTCTGCGGCTTCCCCTCGCTCATCCGTACCTCTCAATTCGCCTGAAGCTGTTCGATCACTCGTCCCAGGAAACGCCGGAAAGCACATTCGAGGGGATCGGCTCGTTCTCCCACAGCCCTTTCAGCTTTTTGTCCCAGACGCCGAGCTTCGGCATGACAAAGAGGTAGAGCGCAGGCACGTCGTCGGCGAGAATCTTCTGAGCTTCGCCGTAGATCGCATTTTGCTGCGCGGGGTCGCTCGTCTCCTGGACCTTCTTCATCAGCGCGTCGAAAACGGGATTCTTGTAATTGAAATAATAGGGATCCCTCGCATAGATATCGATGTCGAGCGGTTCGGCGTGGGCGACGATCGTCATGTCGAAGTTGCGGTCCTTCATAATGTCCTGGACCCATTTCGCCGGAAATTCCGTCGGCTCGATATTCATCGTCACGCCGATTTCGGCAAACATCGCCTGCATCACCTCAGCGCTGCGCGGCGCATAAGCCATCTGCGGCGATTTGATCGAGAAGGTGAAGCCGTTGGGGTAGCCGGCTTCGGCAAGCAGCGCCTTCGCCTTTTCGACGTCGTAGGGCAGCGCGTCGGTCATGTCCTGGTAGCCCGGATCGTTCGGCGTGTAGTGGCTGCCAATCGGCGTGCCGAGGCCGGACCATGCACCGTCGATCACTGTCTTGCGGTCGATCGCCATCATCAGCGCCTGACGGACGCGTTTATCGTCGAAAGGCTTCTTGGCATTGTTCATGCCGGCAACGACCTTGAGCTCGGTATTGCCGATTCTGGTGACGAGCCTTGCGTCGTCGTCGAAGGAGCTCATCAGCTCGGGTGCGGCAAATTCCGGAAAGGCATCGAGATCACCGGATTTCAGCGCTGCCGCCTGCGCCTGCGGATCGGCAATGAAGCGGAAGGTCACCTTGTCGAGCTTGGCGGCTGCATCCTTGTTCCAGTAATCGGCATTCCTCTCGAGTTCGACCTTGTCGCCCTTCGCCCAGCCGGCGAATTTGAAAGGACCGGTGCCGACTGGCACCGTCTTGTCGCTGGCGGCCGTGTTCGGCGCGACCATCACCGAAGCTGGCCAGCCGAGCCAGTAGATCAGGCTGCCCGTCGGCGCCGAAAGGTGCAGCACCAGCGTTTCGGCATCGGGCGTATCGATCGAGGCGATCGAGGCAAAGAAGCGCTTCTGCGGATTAATGGAATCCGCGCCGCGGGCGCGATCGAGCGAAAACTTGGCGCTGGCGGCATCGAAGGCTTCGCCGTCGTGGAATTTGACGTTGGTCCGCAGCTTGAACGTATAGGTCAGGCCGTCCGGTGAAATCTCCCAGCTTTTCGCCAGCTGCGGCTGAACCTTGCCGGTCTGGTCGATGGTCACCAGTCCCTCGAAGACGTTCTGCCAGGTGACCTGGCCGATCGCGACGGGCGCTGCGATCGTCGGGTCGAGGCCGGTCGGCTCGACGCTCATGCCGAGATTGAGGTTGGTTTTTGCCGCCTCCGCAGGCGTCATCGCCGCCATCATGAGGCCGGCCGAAACCGCTGCTCCAAGGGATAGTTGCCGGACGAAACGCGCCGAAGGCACAAGTGAAACCTTGATCATCATGTCCTCTGCCCGGCCGCGCTCGATGACGAAGGCCTTTTGCGGATAAAGCGGCGGCATCAGTGCACACATAATGTCGATTTCGTGTGTGCAGTGTAGCCGAAAAAGCTACACACCAAATCCGTCGCCGATGCAAGCCGGAAGTGTCAGTCTTTCGTGTCGGCCCGGAGGTTCGTGCGATCGCGCATGAACGTCTCGATGAAGTCGATCAGCTTCGTCGCCGCGAAGGACAGCTGCCGATCCGGGGCGACGCAGAGATCGACATGGGTGCGAATGCCTTTCTTGCCGGCAAGAGGAATGGCGCTAAGCTGCCCCGCTTCGATTTCGCGCCGGACGGTCAGCGCCGGCAGCAAGGTCGCCGCAGCACCGCTGAGCACGAGTTCCTTCAGCATTTCCAGTGAGCTCGTGACGAAGACGGGATCGAGGCTTAGCCCCTCCTTCGCAATCAGTGCGTCGAAGGCTTGGCGAAAGCCGAAGGATTGCTCCGGCAGCGCCAGTGCATAGTCGACGAGCTTTCGCAGTGGGATTTCGGCAAGTGCTGCCGCCGGATGCTGTGGCGTGACGATGAGATCATAGGCGATCTCGGAACGCAGCCTTATCTTGGTGCCTGACATAGCAGGCGCAAACAGCGTCACCGCAATATCCGCCTCGGCGCTGCTGACGGCATCGACCGCCTGTCGCGCACTGGCGATCGTCACGGTAAAGCGCAGCTTTGGATATTTCAGGCTGAATTCGGCAAGCGCCGGAGCCAGCAGATTGGTAACCGTGGCGCCATTGGCATAGATGCTGACATGGCCGCGCTCCAGGCCCTTCAGGTCTTCGATCAGCTGCTGCACATGGTCGAGTTCGCGCAGCGTCCGGCCGGCGCGGGCGGCGAGCAGCTCTCCTGCCGCCGTCAGCTTGACGCCGCGAGCGCTGCGTTCGACAAGCGGCGCGCCGAAATGATATTCGAGGTTCTCGATCTGCCGGCTGATCGCCGTCGGCGCGACATTGAGGTTCTCGGCAGCCTGGCGCATCGAGTTGGTCCTGACCAGCTCGTCGAAATACATCAGCGCCCGGATCTGCATTCACGTCTCTCCGCCATTCGGCATGGTCGATCTTTTCGGTTCCGACCTTATTCAATCAGCCGCCGTTCGGGTAGCGGTCGCGCCAAGCCTTTTGCGCGCCCTCGACCGGCAGGGCGGTTGCCTCGTAGATCCCGCGGGCGATCGCCCGCGCCGTGACGATGGTGGCGAGGTGGCAAAGCTCCATCAGGCTCGCCATATCGTCTCTTCGATGCTTGGCTGTCGACGCGGCAAAGACCGTGTCGCCGTCAAGCGGCAGATGCGCCGGCAGCAGCGCCCGGGCGAGGCCGTCATGGCCGGCAAGCGAAAGCCGGTGCGCTTCGGCCTTCGTCAGCTGCGCGTCGGTCACGACAGCGCCGATCGTCGTCGCAGGAACGCTCATCCCCTTCAGCCGCATCCTGTGGTCAGTTGAATCAGGCATGCCGAGCCCGCCAAATTCGTCATCTTTTTCGAAGGGGGCTGCCCAGAAATGCGGTCCCGCCCCGATCGTTGCCGAGCCGAGCGCATTGACCGCGACAACAGCCGCGACGCGATGCCCGGCGCTGCTGACGGCGCTCGCCGAGCCAAGCCCGCCCTTGAAGGTGGCGGTTGTCGCCCCGGTGCCGGCGCCGACTGTGCCGAGCGCGAATGCGCCCTTGGCGGCGGCCTTCAATGCCGCATAGCCCATGTCGCGATAGGGGGAGTGAAGCCCCCAATCCTTGTCGCCGCCGTTCAGCAGGTCCATCAGGATCGCCTGCGGCACGATCGGGATCTTGACCGGCCCGACCGCAAAACCGCGGCCGAGTTCACGCAGGCCCGCCTGCATGCCGCCTGCGGCATCGAGCCCGAAGGCGGAGCCGCCCGAGAGCACGAAGGCATCGACGGCACTGACGGTCATGGACGGGTCGAGCAGGCTCGTGTCGCGCCCGCCCGGCGCACCCCCGAGCACCGTGCCGGATGCGACGGCCGGCTCGTCGAAGACGATTGCGGTGACACCGGATCCGAGCACGAGGTCGGTCGCATGGCCAACGGAAACGCCTTCGATGTCGGTGAGCAGATTGAGAAGATCGGGCAAGGGCTGATCCTGATGGCGGCACGCCGGCCGATAGGACTGCAAATGCCCTCAAAAAACAAGACCGGCCCTGTGGCAGGACCGGTCGAACATCGGAAAAGCCGTGAAAGTCGGGGCCGGCCTCATGCCGTCAGGCATGAAGCGGCTTCGGATGACGGCGGGTCATCAGGTCATGGATGGCCAGCCGCACCTCATCGGGCGAGCGGAAACGCTGCTCGTCGAGGTCGTGGACGTGGAATTTCACGGCGATGAATTTCAACCGATCTTCATCGGGAATGACGATCCCGACGGGAACGCCTGCATATTCGATAACTTGCTTCTTCATAGATAGAACTCCTGCCGCGCGACATGCACAGCCATGGCGAATTGACTTGTCTGGTACCGTTGAAAGGAGGACGAACGTCACATTCGACAGTTCGGGCGGGAGAGGGCGCCCGGACGGTCATTGCCAAGCACGGATCGCCCAAGGAGAGTGGCGAGAATATCGATGTCTATCATGTCTCGTTCCTTGCATTGGCGTTGCGCTTGAGGGGTCCCGTGAAGTCCGGGGCCGGTGATGGCTGTCTTCAATATCTACTAACTTAGTAGAGATTACCCGATAGCCTGTCAGAAACATATTCCGAAACGTGTCAAAATATCGACGATCCGAAAAAATTCATTCCGTCTCACTCGAAATTTACAGAAAGAAACATATCAGCTCTTCGTAAAATTCGCATGACAGAATCGCAATCGATCGATCGTCGCAGCAGAGATAGGAAGCCAGCCTGATTCAGGCAATGGGCTTCATCATTAAAAGTCGAAATGCCGCAAAATGACCGATTTGGTTAACGCCGGAATCCCCGGTTCACCAGCCTTCGGCAAGCACCTTTTCCAGCATGTCGGCGAAGAAATCCGCACTTTCGATGCTGAGGCAAAGCGGCGGTTTGATCTTCAGCACATTTTGGTGATCGCCGGTCGCCTGCATGATGACGCCGAGTTCGAGAAGCCGATCGCAGATCGCAGCCGTCTCTTCCGTCGCCGGCGTGAGCGTCGTTCTGTCGCGGACGAATTCGAGGCCGAGATAGAGCCCCATCCCGTGCACGGCGCCGGCGATCGGATAGCGGTCGATCAGCGCCGCAAGCCGCGCCTTCAGATGATCGCCGACCGTTCGGGCGTTGTCCTGCAACCTCTCCTCGGCCATGATTTCGAGCACCGTCATGCCGGCCACGCAGCTGACCGGGCTGCCGCCGGTGGAGGAAAAGAAGGCGCCCTCCTTCTCCAGCGATTCGGCGATCTCGCGCGTGGTAATGACGGCGCCGAGCGGATGTCCGTTGCCCATGCTCTTGGCGATGGTGATGATGTCGGGCACGACTCCCTGCTGCTCGAAGCCCCAGAAATAATGCCCGAGCCTGCCATAGCCGACCTGCACTTCGTCGGCGATGCAGAGGCCGCCGCGGGCGCGCACCTGCGCGTAGATTTCCCTGAGATAACCCTCCGGCAACGGAATGCCGCCGGCATTGCCGTAGACGGATTCGCAGATGAACCCCGCAAGGCCTTCGCCGCCGGCGTCGATCGCCTCCAGCACCGGTGTTACCGCGCCGAGATAATTCGCTGCGGTATCAGGACCGCGGAACGTGCCGCGATAGGTATTCGGCGACAGGACGGCATGCACCCAGTCCGGCCGGGTGCCGAGCGCCCGCGGATTGTCGGCGATCGAGGTGGAGACGGCATCGCTTGCCACAGACCAGCCATGATAGGCTTCGAGCAGGCAGAGCATGTTGCGCGCGCCGCTATGTGCTTGCGCCAGCCGAAGCGCCAGGTCGTTCGCCTCCGAGCCGCTGTTGACAAGAAAGACCGCGTCGAGCCCGTCCGGCGCAAGAGCTGCGAGCTGTTCGGAAAATTCGGTGATCGCGGCATAGTGAAAACGCGAATTGGTGTTGAGCCGCAGCCATTGCGCGTTGATCGCCGCTGCGAGTCTCGGATGGCCATGGCCGAGGATGGTAACGTTGTTGACCATGTCGAGATAGGCGCGACCTTCGACATCGAACAAATGCTCCCTCCAGCCGCGCTCGATCTGAGGCGGCGCCGCGTAATAGTTCTTCTGCGGCCGTGCGAGATGCGCCTGCCGCCTGGCGAGCAGCTCGGCAATTTCAGGCTGCGGCGCATCCGCGTCGCCGCCGAGAAGTTGCGAAGGCGAGGGGCAGAGCACCGACCAGGCCGCCGCCTCGCGCGGCGTGGCAAACAGCGGCGGTTCCAGGCCTGCGACGCTGCAAAGCTGGACGCGCAGTCCGCCGAGCGACGAAACCTCTCCGACAACCGCGCCGAGCGGATCGCCGCCAGCAACCTCGGTTCCATCCTCGACTGCGGCGTCGAGCCCGTCGAGATGCAGGGTCATATTGTCGCCGGCAAGTGTCAGATGCTGGTCCTTCCAGCCGATTCGACCGGCAAAGGGAGCCGCAATCGCGCTTCCTGTGGCCAGGCATATGTCGATATGCAGGGCGCAGGTCGCCTGTGTCTTCGCGGCTCCGAGGCCGGCGCGGGAAAGCCGATATTCGCCATAGCGCGTCGCAGCCGCGCCGTTTTCGGTTGCGGCACGGGCAAGCAGCCGCCAGTCCATGTCGGCGTTCAGCCAGTTGCCGGCGGAAAAATGCGGGCTCAGCACCCCCAGATCGACATAGGCGATCCCAGCGGGATCGATGTCGGGCAGTAATGGCAGCCATCCCGACGTTTCCGGGGCGGCGATATCGACGCCGGCAGCCCTGAGGATCGCCGCTTCCATCAGTTCGAAGGGAACGGACATCGCCGTATCGAAGATCGCCCGCTCGTCGTCGAGATTGCCGCGAACGTAGTCATTGTCGGGATCGATCGAAATCTGCTGCTCGCTGCTTGCAACGAGGATGACCGCGCGTGCGACGACCAAGGGCCAGAGCGCCTTCAACTCGTCCTCGCTCAGCGGATAGATAGCCTGATAGGCGGTGACGGCAGGCAGGATGTGAAAAGGGTCGCCGTCGGCCTGATGCAGCAGCGATGCGCAAGTGACGGCGAGGTCGCCGACCAGCCAGCCGCGGATGATGTCGCCGAAATCGATCACCCCGTCGGGAATTGTGTGGCCACGGGCGTCGCGATGGCCGACGACATTGTCGCCGGTGACGTCGTGATGCACGGCCTGCAGCCGAAGCGATGGCGCCAAGGGCTGGATGCGGCGAACGGCCATCACCATGGTCTTGGCGATCCGGTCGCGCGCGGCGCTGTCGGTGATGGCGGAAAGCAGCTGCACAGCGACCGGCCCGGCGCGCCGGAGATCCCATTGCAGGCTGCGGTCGAGACCGGGATGGCTGAAATCGGCAAGCGCCCGCGCCAGCCGCGCACAGAGCGCGCCCAGCGCCGCGACGGAGGCCGGTGCCACGTAGGACAGTTCCGTCAGCCCCTGGCCTTCCAGATATTGCAGCAGCCGGACCTGGTAGCCCTGCCCGCGCGTTGTAAAGACGACGATCTCCCGCCCGTCATTGGTGGCGATCACATCTGGAACGCGCGGCGCGTCTTGCTTACCTTTGAGGTGATGAATCGCCGCATTCTGCGCTTCGAGTTCCCGGGTCTCGTAAGCGGCGTGGCAGATCTTCAGGACGTAGCAGCCGCGATCGGTATCGACGCGATAGTTTCGATCCTGCTGGCTGCCGAGTTCGGTGAGCGTGCCGGACAGGCTGTAGTGGGCAAGAAGGATCTCTTCCGCGTCCGCGACGGTGACGTCGGGACGCGGCAGCGTCATGCGATCAACAAGCGCCTCGTCGGTCATGACACCCCCCGCAGCATGATTCGATTACCTATTGAATGAGATAATCAAGTACTTGCCGCCGGCAGGCAACGGGAGATTGTCGCTCGCGAACAAAAGAGATGTAGACCCTCGGCCGCTCTCAACCCATGCGTTCGGATGCGTAGCTTCCCGGGCTTGCCGGGAAGACCACGGTGCGATTGCCGTTGATGAAGGTGCGGTGGTGGATATGGGCGTGGATGGCACGCGCCAACACCTGGCTTTCGACATCGCGGCCGATCGAGACATAGTCGTCGGGCGACTGCGCATGGGTGATGCGCGCCGTGTCCTGCTCGATGATCGGGCCTTCGTCGAGATCGGCGGTGACGTAATGCGCCGTCGCCCCGATCAGCTTCACGCCGCGGCCGTAGGCCTGCTTGTAAGGATTGGCGCCCTTGAAGCTCGGCAGGAAGGAATGATGGATGTTGATGATTTTGCCCGACATCTTCTGGCACATCTCGTCCGACAGGATCTGCATGTAGCGGGCCAGCACGATCAGCTCGGTGCCGGTCTGCTCGGCGACTTCCATGATCCGAGCCTCGGCCTGCACCTTGTTGGCCTTAGTGACGGGAATATGGTGGAAGGGGATGTCGTGGTTGACGACAACCTTCTGGTAATCGAAATGGTTGGAGACGACGCCGACGATGTCGATCGGCAGGGCGCCGATCTTCCAGCGGTAGAGCAGGTCGTTGAGACAATGGCCGAAGCGCGACACCATCAGCAGCACCTTCATGCGCTTCTCGCTGTCGTGGAATTCGTACTCCATCGCGAAGGGCGCGGCGACGGCGGCAAAATCGGCACCGATCTCGGCGCCCGAAAGCCCCTCTTCCGAAATGAAGCTGACACGCATGAAGAACTTGCCGGTATCGAGATCGTCGAACTGCGAGCTGTCGATGATGTTGCAGCCCTTCTCGGCCAGATAGCTCGAAATCGCCGCCACGATGCCGCGCGTCGATTGGCAGGATACCGTCAATACATAGCTTTTCATGTCTTTCCCTCTTCCCTCTGCAAGGCCGCCGCCGTGCTTAGATCAAAGCCCGGGCCGCGAACAGGCCGGCGCGCTTTCATTCATGCGACAAATTGCAAGAGAAACCATCACGCGTCTGCAAGTTCTCTCATTGCCAAGTCTGAAGCTTAGGAGAAGTTGCGCAAAAAACTGTGCCGTCAGCGCCGCTTGGATGCGTATTCTCGCCTTCGATGCGGTTTAAGCCGGCGGATGGCTCGCCACCGCGACTTTCCGGCGGGGCGTCGTGATTTCATGGATGATGGCGCCGCCGATCGACGAGAGCACCAGCGAAAGGATCACGAAGAGCACCGGTTGCTGCAGGATGCCGATTGGCAGGCGGTCGGCGGCGATCCTGAGGAAGGCCAGAGTGAAGGCGTGCGTGATGTAGATGCTGTATGAGCAGTCGCCGAGATAGTTCAGCCAGCCGATGACGGGTAGCCTGGAAAAGTCGATGGAAACGGCGCCGTAGATAATGAAGATTGCCGGTATGCCCCAGGCGTAAAACCGGCTTTCCGGCCGCATCAACGCCTCGTTGATGAACAGAAATGCAAAGCCCATGGCAAGCGCCGCCCATGCCCAGCGGCTCGGCAGAAGAACCTTTTGCCCGTAGAGCCAGCCGAGTACGACGCCGGCAAGGAACTCCAATATGATCGGCTCGCCGTAGAAGCGGGTGGCCGTCGTTTCCGGCAACAGCCGGCAGGCGATCAGGATGACGGCAAAGACGGCAAGCATTGCCGGGATGCGGCGGATTTCCGAAAGCGGCAGCAGCAGCGCGAACACGAAGTAGAAGAACATTTCGTAATTCAGCGTCCAGCCTGGAACGACGACCGGAGTGATCGTGCTGGGATCGGCGGGATTGCTCCACGGCAGGAAGAAGAGCGAGGCGATGAGGTGCGGCAGGTCGAAGACCGTCGATTTCAGCAACGACGGGGCCACCAACGCTACGACAGCCGAAAACAGCGTCGCCAGCCAATAGAGCGGCACGATCCTCCTGATGCGCCGGCGGGCGAATTCGACCGGGCTCATCGATCGTCCGCTCGTCGTCAGCCACATCACGAAGCCGCTCAACACGAAGAAGATGTCGACACCGGTTTCGCCATAGATGAAGGCCGTGGCGTCGACCGCTGGATTGACCTTGGCAAGCTGCAATATCGCATGGAAATAGACCACCATCAGCGCCGCGATGGCGCGCAGATATTGAAGCTGGACAAGCATCGAGCGTCTTGCTCCCTAGAGCATGATGCCGAAAAGTGTGGGCGGTTTTCGGACGACATCATGCTCTATTTCTTTGATTTAGAACAGGATTCAGATTTTAGGCCGATCTGGACTAAAATCATCCTGTTCTAGGGCTCACGCGGGCGCCGGTCTCAGCCGCGCCGCTGCGGTCAACTCAATACATCTGCCGGACGACCCTGCCGGATGCGCGGATTGTCGTGGAAACGCATATACCCGACGACAAACCACAGGAGACCGGCAATCTTCATCGAGAAAACAGCGGTTCCCCCGATCATCATATTCAGAAAAATGAAAAGAGAAAGTGAATGGGCGCAGCGCCGCTGCGCCGCCGTGCGCCCGGCGGGAAAGAGGCAGACGAACAGCCACAAGGCGATGACGCCGAAGATCGTTGCTGCGTAGATCAGGTAGACGTAGCCGCTGTCGGCGAATTCGGCGACCCGGTCGACCGAAAGCCCAAGGATGGCGAGCGGATCGAGATCCATGACCTTCTTCATCGTCAGGTTGATGCGGCCGGTAAAATTGTCACCTGTCGCATTGGGTTTCAAGGTGTAGACGAGAAAACCCGCAGCGACGATCAGCGGCATCAGCAGCAGGTTGAAATTCTTCGGGATCTTCGGAAAGACGAAATAGCCGACGATGCAGGCAAAGCAGAAGATCAGCATGGTGCGTGTATCGTTGGTCACCAGGATCAACACGGCCGTGCCGATCATCAGCAGCCTGTCCCAGCGCCCAAGCTTTTCCCACATCGAAATCAGGTAGACCGCGATCACGCCGCAGAAATTGGCAAGCGACACCTGCTCGAGGAAGATCGAAGAGGAACGGTGGTCGATGATGCCGAAGGAGAAGCGCTCGGGAAAGCCGAGGGCGTTCTGGAAGAGGCCCGTCGTGTTGTAGCTCAGCGGTAGCAGCCCGCGCGTATTGGCGAAATAATCGGACGGATGGACGATGCTGACATAAAACGGCACGCTGGCGATCTCGAAGATCAGGAAGATCATGACGACAAGACTCGCCCAGCGAAAGGCGAGCTTCATCGTTTTTTCATTGCTCCAGCCCCCGAGCCCGGTGAAGCAGAAGATGATCAGCACGTTGCGGAAATGATCGATGAACAGCATGCGGTTGAGCACGCTGACATAGATGGTCACGACGAGCGTGAACAGCAGGAATAGGAAGGCCGGAAGGTCGGTCTCGTAAATCCCCTTGTGCAGGATGTAGATGATGGCGCTCGCCATGATCAGGCCCTCGCTGGCGGCGACATGCGTCATCGAGAGCGGCATGATATTGTGATTGATGAAGGCGAGAATGCCGTTATAGAGCACAGAGAGCAGGCCGAGCCACAGCACCGGATAATCGGTGCGCGATGCCTCGCCGGCCGCATCGAGCCGGTTGCCGGCAACGGCAAAGGCTGCAGTCTTGTGGTCGCTGACCGCCATCTTCAGTTCTCCACCGGCTTGACGGCGGTGCATGCGCCGGCTTTCGCTTTCGCCGCTCCGGCGAGAAGCCGCATCTGAGGCCGTTCGGCGCCTTCACGCGGCTGGACGTTGAAAGGTTCGTTCGCCGGCCACCATTCACCCGCGGCCCAATAGGACCAGCCGAGCCAGGCGTCGCTATTGCCTGACATGGTAGTGTAGATCTCGGCGAGCCCGCTCAGGCAGTCCTTGTCGGCGGAGGCGCCGAATTCACCGAGGAAGCCGCGTTTGTGGTTCCGCTTCAGCCAGGCTGTAACCCCGGCGATCGCCTCGACTGCGGCGCCCGCACCCTCGCAGGTCGGATGGGTTCCGGAGGAATCGGCGTCGAGATACTGGTGGACCTCGAAAGCGTAGAAGTCGAGCGGATCGCGCACGCCGAGCATGACAGTGCCGTTGGCGCCGCCGATCACATCCTTTTCCCAGCTGGCGGCCCCGCTCCAGGCGGTGCCAGGCACGAGGACGAGATTGCGTGCGCCGACGGCGCGAATGCTGCGGATCGCTGCATTGGCGGCATTGAGCCAGGCCGTCGCCTTGATGTCGTGCGGCTCGTTCATCAGGCCGAAGAGAACGCCGTCCCGATTGGCGAATTCGACGGCGAGCCTTGCCCAGAAATCGGCGAATGCGGCATTCGTCGCCGGCGCCGTGCCGACTTGCGTCTTGTCGTAATAGCCGAAATTATGCGGGTCGAGCAGAACGGCCATGTGATGCTTGCGGATCAGGCCGACGGTATCCTTGAGCCGCTTGATCTCGTCATCGTCGAGCCGACCGCCGAGTGCCGGTTGCAGCCGCTCCCAGCGGAAGGGCAGCCGGATGATCGTCATGCCCTTTTCGGCGAAATAGCGGATCGTATCTTCGCTGGGATAGGTGTAGTTCGTACCGTAGGTGCCGTCGCGATCGCCATATTCACCGCCGGAGAGATTGACGCCGCGGTAACAGGGAGCGTCGGCTGCAGGAGCCGCCGACGGGGCGAGGGCGGCCGCAAGCAGCACCGCGATCAGCTGTCGTTTCGTCTTCATGGCCATCCCTGTAATTGCGGCAAATCGCAACATCAGCGTCGCGGTCGATAATTTAACGGTCCGTTAGCTAAGAATTTCTAAAGTCTCATCACCTCGGCCTCAGTCTATTTCACGCTGGGCGGGATACGAGTGCGCGTATGAACCAGTATGACAGGAACAGGGTAAGTCGGCTGCCCGGCTGGCGCAGTTATGAGCCCTCTCAGACTGCGCCGGAAGGCGTGCGCATGCGCAGCCCAGTCGTCCGCCCGGACGAGTTCGCCCGTCCGGCGCCCGAACCTGCCCCGCCCCCCTTTGCACCACCCGCAAGTGTTACAGAAGCCCGCCGATACGAGCGCCCGGCGCCGGCGCCTGCCGAACGGCCTGCCGTAAATACGCCGTCGAACGCTGCACCCGCACCGGCCGCGCCACTGATCGATCTTCGCTCCAGTATTGCCGCGATCTGGGGCCGCCGGCTGATCGTGCTCGGTCTGGCGCTGCTCGGGGCTGCCGCTGGCGGAGTGGTGGCGCCCACCATCGCGCAGAAGTTCACCGCCGTGAGCAGCCTTTATTTCGATCCGCGCCAGATCGGCCTTGCCGATGCCGGGACGCAATCCTCCGGCCCCTCGCCGGAAATGATCTCGGCGCTGATCGACAGCCAGGTGCAGATCCTGACCTCGGGCAATGTGTTGCGGCGTGTCGTCGAAGCCATGAAGCTCGACCAGGATCCCGAATTCACCGGCGGCAGGACGGATGGCGCCGCCGTGATCGGCGCCCTGCAGAAGACGCTTGTTATCACCCGCCAGGCCAGCACCTATGTCGTTTCGCTTGCCGCCACCACGAACGACCCCGAGAAATCCGCAAGGCTTGCCAACCAGGTCGTCACCTCCTTCACTGAGGAGGAAAACAGCGCCTCGAACGGCATCTACGAAAACACCTCCTCGACGCTCGACGGACGCCTCAACGATCTGCGCCAGAAAGTGCTGGAGGCCGAACAGGCTGTCGAAACCTTCCGCGCCGACAACGATATGGCCGCGACCGAAGGCAACCTGATCTCTGATCAAAGGCTCGCCTCGCTGAACACGCTGCTGGTGACGGCGCAGGAAAAGACCATTCAGGCCAAGGCACGCGCTGATGCCGTCGCCAATCTCCGCGTCGAAGACATCGTTGCCGGCAACCAGACGGAGGGCGGCGTCACCTCGCCGCTCGTCAGCCTGCGCCAGCAATATGCCACCCAGGCGGCCGCGGTCGGCAGCCTCGAAAGCCAGATGGGCACACGCCATCCGCGCCTGCAGGCGGCCCGCTCCTCGCTGCAGAGCATATCTGGCGAAATCAGGGGCGAATTGCAGCGCCTTGCCACCTCTGCAAGGGGCGAATACGAGCAGGCGAAGGCGGCGGAGGATAGCGTCGCCAAGGAGCTTTCCGTCCAGAAGGCGCTGCAGGCGGGTATTTCGGACAAGCAGGTGGAACTGAACGAATTGCAGCGCAAGGCGACCGCCGCGCGCGATATCTACGAGGCGGTGCTGAAGCGCTCCGGCCAGACGAGCGAGGAGCAGAGCCTCAGCCAAAGCAATATCCGCGTCATCTCGCCGGCCGAACCGCCGGTCAAGCCCGATGGCCCGGGAAAAAAGATCCTGCTGATCGCCGGCATCATCGGCGGTGCCCTCGCCGGTTTCTTCCTCGGTGCGGCCTTTGCGATCCTCGCCGGTCTCTTCGGCCATCCCGTCATCAGAAGTTATTTCAAGAGATCACCCGCCCGGGCCGCTTGATGACGGCCATCGGTTTTCCTACATCGGGAAAAGGCGGCCTGTCGCCGGCAGGAGAGTTCCCATGCGGCCTCTGATGATGCTTCTGATATCGCTCGTCGCCGTGTCGGGCCTTGCCCCAGCGTCCGCATCGGCCGTCGACTGGACGAAATCCGTCAAATCGGACGTTCAACCCCTCTACCCCTACAAGGGTCTTCCCGGTGTTAAGGCGCAACCGGACAAGAAAGAGGAGGAATCCTATAATTGCCACACGGAGACCGTCCACATCCGCCGCCGCCACGACGAGATCTTCCGCTCGGGCGGCATGCCGACGCTCATGTATGTCTGCGACCGCGACGGTTTCATCTCAATGGACGACAAGGTCCCGCTGCGCGGCCACTTTCAGCCGGTGCGGTGAGGGCCGGAGGCGAAGCCGCCGCGGGCCTGTTCGGTTTCAGGCTTCCAGCCAGAGCAGTTCCAAACCCGGCCTATGCAGATAGGGCATGCTAGCGATCGCGGCACGCGCCTTTAGCGGATTGAGGCCGATAAACAGCGCCTCCGCATCTTCGGCAATTGCCGTCGGTGCGCTCACAGGGTAGCCGAAATGCTCCGTATTCTGCAGCCCCGGATTCTGGTCGAGGAAGGCGGTCAGCTCGACATCATTGCCGATACGGCTGAAGATCCAGCCTCCATAAAAGCCAGCACCGTAAATCGCTACTTTGCGCCCGCGGAAGGTAGCAGCCCGCTTTTCGAGGTTGGCAGCCGAGGTCCGCCAGAAATCGCAGATCTCCAGCCCACGCTCGACAGCCTGCCGCACGAGAATGGCATCCTGCTCCGGCCTGGCCGGCGTCTCGCTGCGTACCGCAACGGCAAAGAAGGCTCCTGGGAACGATGTCACGTCGATCATCGATACTTCGAAGCCGCCGGCGGCAAGCGCCCGCCGAAGTGAAGCCTCGCTGAAGTGGTTGACATGGTCCGCCACCGTCATGTCGCCGGGGTTGGCCGAAACGTCGGGCATCGAAAGCAGCAGTGTGCCGCGCGGCTTCAGGAGCTTGTGTATCCCGCGAATGAAACCAACCGGGTCGGCCACATGCTCGATCACGAAATGGCTCATCGCCGCATCGAAGCGGCCGTTCCACGTTTCTGGTACCTCATAGGCGGCCTGCGCGTCTGGCGCGATCCAGCCATTCCAGGCTGAAGCGTAGTCGGTGGAAACATCGAAAACATGAGGCTCGATATCGGGGCGCGCGGCGATGATCTTGCGCAGCGTGTCGGCTTTTGCCGCACCGTAGTCCAGAAGCCTCGCTCCCTGCGGAAGATCAAGCAGATTGCGTGCAATCTCCGCCTGATGGTCGGTCCGGAAAATGACGGTGCCGTCGGGCTTGACCGCAAAGATCTGGTCATGACCCTCGCTGCTCAGCGAAATGCGATAGCCGGTATCGTAGAAGGTCTCGATATCGGGAATCTCGTCGCACTGCGCGTGGCCGCATCCGTCGCAGACATAGACGCGCGTCGGAATGTTGAGAAGGGTCATGATGGAGGTGAGGGCAGGCGCCGGTGTTTCATAGGCCGGCGCCGCAATCTTCCCACCGCAGACACGGCAAGCCGTCATTCCGCCGCCTCGCGCCGAACGGAAAGCTCCGGAAGCACATCGGCGAATTTCACGCCGGCGGCAAACGAGCCCTTCCAGCCGATGCGGATGCCAACCGGCTCGAGGTAGTTGAAGTAGCGGAACTGGATGCTCCAGCGCGGCGTGGTCGAGACATTGTGACCCGACTGGTGCAGCGTCAGGAAGTCCATCAGCACGAGGTCACCCGGATTGGTCAGCGGCGCGACATGCTTGTAGCGGGCGAGGCGCTCTTCGGCGCGGTCGAGATGCAGAGCGTAAGCGCCCGTCTTGCCGGCGCCGGCATCGTCCTCGTAAACGGGAACCAAGCCTTCGGCATGCGAGCCTTCGGCGATCTGTACCGGCCCCATGTCCTGAGTGACCGGCAGAAGTGGCGTCCAGAATACAACGCCGTCGACGCTGCGCAGCTGGCCGGGGAATTCCTGATGCCACTGGGCGCGGAATTTTTCTTCCCCGGGGTTGTCGATGCGGATCCCGTAGCCGCCGGCGGCAATGCCCGGAACACTATCTGGACGCAGTGCCTTGAAGGCTTCGTCGTTGGTGATACTGGTGACGAGACGCATGAAGGCGGGGATCTGCTTTATCGCGTCATAGACCTCACCACCCCATGAGCGGTTCTTGGCGATCAGCTTCGGATAAGCGATCATCATGGCGTCATGCGTGGTTTCGATAGGAGCGTCGACGCCGTACTTCTTGCAGATCACTTCAAGGACCTGGCGGATGCCTTCCTGGATCGGCGCGATGTCGGCAGCCGGATCGTAGAAGCCCCGCATAACGAGGTAGCCCCTGGTGCCGAAATCAGCGCGCAGGCTGTCGGTGATCTTTGCGTTTGCGTTTGTCATGATGTGACCGTTTCCTCCTTCAGGAAGTCTTGCCACGCTACCGTGGCCGGGATGAGACAATTACGCGCCTCCGGACCCATTCGGGCGATGAGATCGAGCACAGAAACATAGGGGGTGAACGTACCGACCGGCTGAGGCCAGGGGGTGCGGCTGTAGTTCATGTATTCGACATGCACGCCGGCTTGTTCGAAGGCGGTGTGGTCGAGATAATTCGCCGCACCGTGACCCGTGAGATAGCGAGTGCCGCTGGCCTTCAGCACGATATCCAGCACGCGCTGCCAGGAAGTGCCCTCGACGCCCATCTCGCTGGTCTTCTCGATCTTTCGGTTCTTGCCGATGCCGAGATAGCGGGCGGGTTCCTCAATGCTGGCGATCAGCAGCTCCAGCAGTGAGGAATGGCGATAGACGCTGTCGAAGATCGAAAGCGCATCGTCGATGAAGGGCGCGCCGAGCAATGATTGGCGCAGCAGCGCGCGATGGCTTGCTTTCCAGTCCTCGCCCGCCGCGGTGAGTTCGGAAATCTTCTGAAAGCTGCCCTTGCCGGCAAGAGGGATCGTCATCCAGCAACGATCGTTGCTGCGTAAAAGCTGAATGCGGTTGGTGAAGCTACCCTTCGAAAACTGCGTATCGTCGAGATAAATATAGCCGTCGGCGATCATCAGCTGTTCGAAAAAGCCCGGCCACGGAAACAGCATCGGTTGGGTAATGACGACGGCAGTCATGTCACTCGTCCCCCAGTCGTCGCTCGAACAGCATCACGTCGCGCGTCATGCCATTGGCGTCGGCGAAATGCGCTTCGAGAAGACCCACCTCGCGATAGCCGAGCGATAGATGCAGACCTATGGAGGCAGCATTGTCGATGTCGATTTCAGCCATCAGCTTGCGAAGACCGAGCACGCGGGAAGCATGGCGTGCAAGCTCGGCAAGGGCCGCGCGTCCGAGCCCGAGGCCGCGCGCGCCCTCCGCCAGAACGATGCCACCGTAGCCGGTCGCGTTCCGGCGATGGACCTGGGTGATCTGCACATAGCCCTCAGCCTTACCGCTGTTCTGATCCTCGATGACGAGAAATGCCCCACCCGTCTCAGTACGCCGCCGTTCGATCCAGGCGTCGAGCGCCGCATCATCGGTTGCATCGGGCACCGTCAGCAGGAGTGACTGGAGCGCGTTGTCGCGGCGGAGGGAAAAGAGCAGCGGCCGGTCGCAATCCGCCACCGGGCGCAGTCTGACCAGCGCCTGGCGCGGAACATGGCGATGGCTCTCCGTCCTCTCCGTCATCCGCGGATGCATTTAAGATATCCTCCCGGCGAACTGGAAAGCACCAGCTTGCCGTTCAGCGCCTCGTCGGTCTCGAAACGGTCTGTCTCCTTGAGATAGGTGTTGAGCGCCGCGTAGGGCTCATCACCGGGATACCAGATTTTCGAGCGCTTGGTCGGCGTCTGAGACATGTCCCCCCTGCCGAGCAGGGTATCGGCGACGACGATATACTGGCCCTTGGTGACCAGCGGGCCGTAACAGCGCAGCTCATCGAGAACGTGATCGCGGCTGTGGTCGCTGTCGAGAACGACCATGACGGAAGCGCCGGCCGGGATTTCGGCTTTGACCTTGGCAAGCGTCTCGGCCGTGGTCGACGGTCCTTCGATCAGCGTGATCAACGGCGAGAGCGGATGCTTCTCGATGGAATCGCGGTTGTGGGCGCGGATGTCGATGTCGACTCCGATCACCTTGCCTTTGCCGATCACCTTCAGCAGCGAAGCCATGAAGATCATCGAGCCGCCGCGAGCCACACCTGTTTCTATGATGATGTCGGGCTTGGTGTTCCAGATTACCTCCTGGGTGGCCATCACGTCGGCAGGCATTTGAATGATCGGCACGCCCATCCAGGACCAGAGATAGGCGTAATCATACTTGTCGAGCGCCACCAGCGTGTTCAGTGCCTGCTGGAAGGCGTCTTCGTCCTTGCCGAGCGCAAGCGACATTTCGCGCTTGCGGGCTTCGAATTCGAGGCGATCGTCCTTGATGGTCATAAGTCTCTGAAACCTTCTGTATAGTCTGTGCTCAGGCCGACTGGCGGAGGTGAACGGCGCTGCTGTCCTGATGGCTGCGGACGACCGAGATCAGCGTCTCGGCGACACGATTGATATCGGCCTCGCTCATGTCATGGTAGCTCGGCAGGTTGATCGCTCGCTCCGGAATGCTCCAGGCGTTGATGTTGGCAGGCTTTCCCTCGAACATCGAAAGGCTGGAAAGCGGGTGGAAGAAGACGCGCGCATCGATATTGGCCGCTTCGAAAGCCTGTTGCAGCATTTCGCGAGTGATACCGGTGGCAGAGTGGAAGACGGCCGTAGGCATCCACGCACCGTTGATCGTGCCGGTATATTCCGGGTTCATGCTGATGCCGGTGAGCGTCGAGAGGCGCATCATATAGGCGGCAAGAATTTCCCGTTTGCGGGAGACGAGCTCGTCGATGCGCTCCAACTGGGCACAGCCGATAGCCGCCTGGACGTTCGACATCTTGTATTTAAAACCAATCACGTCCGGCCAGAACTGTTTCTTCTGGCTGCGGGCACGGCCGTGGTTGCTGAGCGTCAGCACCTTTTCGTAAAGATCGGCGTCGCTGGTGACGAACATGCCGCCTTCGCCTGTTGTCAGTGTCTTGGTGCCATGGAAGGAGAAGGTGCCGAAGGTGCCGATCGAGCCGGCGCGGCGACCGTGCCAGACCGAGCCGACCGCCTCGGCCGCGTCTTCAATCACGGCGACACCGGTGCGCTTGCCGATTTCGATCAGTGCATCCATGTCGCAGAGATTGCCGTAGATGTGCGTGGCGATGATCGCCCTGGTGTGCGGCGTGATGCTGCGCTCGACGGCAGCGGGATCGATGCACCATGTATCGGGCAGAACATCGACGAAGACGGGGCTCGCGCCGAGATGCGTGATGGGTGCTACGGTCGCCACCCAGTTCGTGTCGGCAAGGATTACCTCATCGCCGGGGCCGATGCCAAGTGCGGCGAGCCCCATATGCATCGCGCCGGTGCAGCTCGATGTCGCGATTGCAAACCCGCTGCCGAGATAGGCGCCGAATTCGCGCTCGAAGCGATTGATGTAATCGTAGCAGCGCGCGCCCCAACCGTTTGCGGCAGCATCGGCGGCATAACCGGTTTCCAGCTCGGTGATCGATGGTTTGGTGTAGAATATTCTGTTCGTCATGCCTTATTCTCTCGGGATGAGGGCCTGGAACTCGCAAAGCCGGGGGCACATTAAAACTGACTAACGCATGAAACTGGCGCGAGGCTTAGCGTTGGCCGCAAGGCTCCGCGCGGCATTCGTTCAGATGATCACGTGCTGGATTAGGTCCTGCTCGCTGAAGATCAGGTTCGGCTTGTAGCCGAGTGTGACGAATTCGTCGTGGCGCGTAGCGTCGGCGATGAAAACCGCCGTGTGCTTCGTGAGGGCGAAATCGTGGCCCGCCGTTTCCTCGATGACATCGACCTCCGCCGGCAGGCCGAGATCGCGCAGCATTTCCTCGATTGAGCGTCGGTCAGCGACGCCGCTGAGCATCAGGCGACTGATGCCCTCGGTTGCGCTGACCTGATAGGCAAGAGTCTGGATCGCCACCATCAGCGGCAGCGAATTGCGGATATGGATGACCTCGGGATGGTCGGGCATGCCGCCGATCGCCAGGCGGGTATAAAGCTCGTAGGCCTTGATGAAATCCTTCCTTTGCGCCCAGAAACGGAATGCGACCGCCATGCGGTTGAGCGTGAAGACCTTACAGAGATCCTCGAAGACGATGCGGGCTTCGCGGGTCGTGGCAAGATTGCCGCGCTTGGAGCCGATATAGAGGAAATACTCGAGGCCGCCGCGATATTTGTCCCAGGAGGTCATGACGTCGTCATTGCCGGCCTGCTGGCGGTTCGGCGCAATCTTGGAGACGGCGACCGAGCGATAGAACGGCTGTTTCAGGAAGGCGACGGCGCCCTGGTCGAGGAAATGCGCGAGGTAGGAGAAGGCCCAGAAGCAGAAATCGCGCGGGACCCAGGAGGACCGCAGTGCCGAGGCGCGATAGATGCCGATCTCCGGGAAGATATGGCGTTCGCAAATGAACTGGAATACCGCCGCGAAATTACGCTGCTCGAACTTGACGTTCTCATCGATCTTATAGAACTGATAGAGGTCGCGGTCTTCGATCTCGTCGTAGAAATACCAAGGCGCGTGACAAGCGGCGACTTCGGGGTTGGCGTCCAGGTAGGCCATCGCCGCCTCGACGCCGCTCGGGACCAGAAAATCGTCGTCGGCAAGGTAGATCGAATATTCACCGACCGCATGATGGAAGGCGCAGGCGAGATTCGGCCCTGAGCCACCGTTGACAGCGCGGCGATGATAGTGGATCGGCAGTCCTTTGGCGGTGAATTCCTCAACGAGCTGGGTCGTGTTGTCAGTCGAAGCGTTGTCCGAAATGACGATCTCGTAGGGAAAGGTGAAATTGTATTTCTCGCAGTGCTCGAGCGCGTTTCGCAAGTAGGCTTCGCGATTATAGGTTGGGATGCAGATGCTGAGTTTGATGCCGCTCAAAGACTTGTCTCCTGGCTGTAGCTCTCAAGCGCGGCGTCGCGCTCGCTGATGACGCTCGGCGTAAACGGCCAGGCGATGGAAAAGGCGGGATCATCCCAGCGGACACCGCGGGCAAGTTCCGGTACGTAGGCTTGCGACATCTGATAGAAGAGCTCGCAGTCGTCCTCGAGCGTCAGGAAGCCGTGGGCACATCCGACAGGTATGTAGAAGGCATTGTGACGGGCCGCATCGAGTTCCACTGATGCCCATTTGAGATAGCTCGGCGAATCCGGCCTCAGATCGAGCGCCACGTCGAAGACCTTGCCGCGCGTAGCACGCACGATCTTCACCTCCGGTCGTGGCTCGGCCTGGTAATGCATACCGCGCAACGTCCCGCGCCTGTGGTTTTGCGTGATATTACACTGCGGGTAGACCGGTATCAGACCCTGCGCCGCGAAGCTCTGCGCGTCGAAGGTTCGGGCGAACATTCCACGGTTGTCGGAGCGCGCGTCGATTTCCACGACAAAGGCGCCCGAAACCGCGGTCGGAATAAATTTCATCCGATCACCGTCAGTTCCGGCACGGCGACGGCGAAGCGTCCGCCCCAGGCGCCGACCCTGCTGTTGGCCGCAACGACCTCGTTCTTGATGTTCCAGGGCAGGATGAGCACATAATCCGGCTGCGTCTCGTCCATCTTCTCCGGCGCATAGATCGGCAGCTTGCTGCCCGGCAGGTAATGCCCCTGCTTGTGCGGATTGCGGTCGACGACATAGTCGATGAGGTCGGTGCCTATGCCGCAGAAATTCAGGAGCGTATTGCCCTTGGCGGCCGCCCCATAGGCTGCAACCGTCTTGCCGTTGCGCTTGGCTTCATTGAGGAAGGCAAGCAGCCCATCCTTGATCGGCGCCACACGGTTCTGGAAGGCCTCGTAGGTCTCGACCTTTTCGAAGTCGGCGGCCGCTTCGTCGGCGCGCACCTTGGCAACGCCTGGGCAGGTCGCATGTGCGGTAGAGGTTGTCCGGCAGGCGAGCACACGCAGGCTGCCGCCATGTGTTGGCAATTCTTCAACGTCGAACACTTTGAGGCCGTGTGCCGCAAAGACCTTCTCGACTGCCAGCAGCGATAAATAATAGAAATGCTCGTGATAGACGGTGTCGAACTGGATGTTTTCCATCAGCCGCAGCAGATGCGGAAATTCGACGCTGACCACGCCGTCGCGCTTCAGCACGGCCGAAAGACCGCCGACGAAATCATTAATAGCAGGAACATGTGCCAGCACGTTGTTGCCGATGGCAATGTCGGCGGCAAGGCCGCGGGAGACGAGATCGGCCGCCGTTTCCCTGCCGAAGAAGCGCGCTTCCGTGGGAACGCCGATTTGCCGCGCGACTTCTGCGACGTTCTCAGCCGGCTCTATGCCGAGCACCGGTACGCCGGCCTCGACGAAATGCTTAAGGAGGTAACCGTCATTGCTTGCCACCTCGATCACCTGCGATGCCTCATCGAGGCCGAAGCGCTTCCGGGCCATGAGGGTAAACTGGCGGGCATGCTCCACCCAGCCATCGCTGTAGGAGGAGAAATAGGCATAGTGACTGAAGATATCCTCCGGCGGAACAAAGGCATCGGCCTGCACCAGCCAGCATTCCGAGCAGACGAAGGCGCGCAGCGGATAAGATGGCTCGGGCTGCTTGAGCTGCTCCTCCGTCAGATAGGCATTGGCGAGCGGCATCGAGCCCAGGTCGACAAAACGATGCTTCAGCGGAGCGTTGCAGAACCGGCAATTATGCGCTGTCATGATACTGTTTCCTCATAGGCCGCGATCTGGCCGAGCGAGAAGGCGCGCATGTCGGCGCCTTCTCGGTTGGCCTTGTACCAGGCGGCTGTCCAGTCGATTGTCTGCTGCAGGCTGAGGCGCGGACGCCAGCCGATGGCGGAGAGCGCCAGAGCGGAACTCAAGGTAAGGGCAGGCGCTTCAGGCAGATGTTCTCCCGGCGCCCGCTTCCAGACGTTGTTCACACCATGAGCAAGGCCGAGCGCTTCGGCAAGCTCGGAAACCGTCGCGAAGCTCTGCGGATCGGGGCCGAAATTGAGAGCCTCGGGCAGGTCCTCGTCACCGGGAAGCGTTAGCGCTTCGGCGAAGGCGAGATAGCCGCCGAGCGGCTCCAGCACATGCTGCCAAGGGCGGATCGCTTCGGGATAGCGCAGCAGGATCGGCTGGCCGCTTTCGAAGGCGCGGATGAAGTCTGGGATCAGCCGATCTTTCGACCAGTCGCCGCCGCCAATGACATTGCCGGCACGTACCGTTGCAAGCCTGATAGCGCGCGCCTTGAAGAAGCTGTCACGATAGCTCTGGACGACGAGTTCGGTGCACGCCTTGGAGTTGGAGTAGGGATCCTTGCCGCCCAGTGTATCCGTTTCGACGAACGGAACGCCGCTGCCGTTATTGGCATAAACCTTGTCGGAGGTGACGACGAGAACCGTCTTGACCGACGATGTTTCCCGCACCGCATCGAGCACGTTCGCCGTTCCCATCACATTGGTCGCGAAGGTTTCGGTCGGGTTTTCGTAGGAGCGCCGAACCAGCGCCTGTGCTGCCATGTGGATGACGATTTCAGGCTTGAAATCGATGAAATGCTGTCTGAATGCGACCGCATCGCGGATGTCGGCGATGTGATGGCCCTGCCTGTTCCAGGGCGCAAGCCGCGCATAGAGCGAGGGATTGGTTTCGGGCTCGAGCGAGACAGCAGTCACCTCAGCGCCGAGCTTTTCCAGCCACAATGAAAGCCAGGATCCCTTGAACCCCGTGTGTCCCGTCAGGAATACGCGCCGGCCATTCCAGAAGTCCGTCAGGCCCATATCTTCCACGGCGCCTTTCCTGAACTCCAGAGTTCTTCGAGCTGGTGGCGCTCGCGGAGCGTATCCATGGGCTGCCAGAAGCCGTTATGACGGAATGCTGCCAGCTGCTTATTGGCTGTCAGCCACTGCATCGGGCCGGCTTCCCAGATCGTGTCGTCACCTTCTATGAGGTCGATCACCGAAGGGTGGAGCACGAAGAAGCCGCCATTGATGCGTTGGCCATTGTCTTTCGGCTTTTCGATGAAGGCGGTCACGACGTCGTTCTCGATGTTCGTCGCGCCGAATCGGCCCGGAGGCGTCACCGCACACATCGTCGCCTTCAGTCCGTGGCTGCGATGGAATGCAATCTCTTCGGAGATGTCGATATCGGCAACGCCGTCGCCGTAAGTCATGCAGAAGGGTTCGTCCGGGTTCAGATGGTCGCGGATGCGTCGGAGACGGCCGCCTGTCATGGAGCTCATGCCGGTATCGACCACGGTCACGCGCCAGCTGGGCTTCGAGCCTTTGTGATATTCGACCGTGTTGGTGGCGAGATCGACTGTGATGTCGCTGTGATGAAGGAAGAGGTTTACGAAATATTCCTTCAGCATATAGCCCTTGTAGCCGGCGCAGATGATGAAATCACTGAGGCCATGATGGGCATAGATGTTCATGATGTGCCAGAGGATTGGCTTTTCACCGATTTCGACCAGCGGCTTGGGGCGCACCGTGGTCTCCTCGGCAAGGCGCGAACCCAGACCACCGGCGAGAATTACGACTTTCATCCCAAGCGCACTCCAGAGTGTTTAGAACAGTTATGGCTTTCGGCCGGCGCCCGGCGAGGCCGTCCGGTATGCGGGGCTCTCCACAGGCAAAACGGCCGTATGGTCATCCTTGTCCCGGTATCCGATTTCGTTCTTGTGCGAGGCTTGCGGGCGGGTCGGAAGCGGCAGCCGCGTTTCCGCGGGGCCACGCGAAACAATGGAACCGCTTCCGCATCAGTCATGCAGCTGTTGCCGAGGCCGTTCATAAAGAGCGGTTCTATCGGGCGACAAAACGCCTCCCGCCTCCCTCTGGCATTCTTCTTGCATTGTTACTAATATTCTAATCCTTGGGGAGAAAATGCCATGCAATGGAACACACCGGCGGATTTTGCGCCTCTCGTTTTCTTTCTCGGCGAACGGCGAAAGCATAGAATCGTCAGGACGCTCCGAGACGCTGCTGAAGTTCTGATGACGGACTGGCCGTCTGAAGATGGCGAGGAGTACGTCGCAGCCGTCAAGGCTTGCGCCGATGCCATCATGGGGCAGGCCGGGATCGACGAACTCAGGGAATTGCTTCTCAGCGCTGCCAGAGAAGCCGGCATTGCGGTTTTGTCAGTGATCTCCGACAGCGGGAAGACGACACCGCACATGGCTGCGTGACAGGCCATTGAACCAGACCATCATGCGCCGGCCGATGGTCCGGGGTGTCCTGCGCTGATTTGGCTTCCGCCATCGGCGGCCTGGGACCACGCATCTAGGCAAAGCGCGTCGTCAGGCCTTCTTACAAAGTGCCAACCGCGCAACCTGATTGAAAAGACTTAACTCCTTGATCTTGGTAGCGATCAAGAATGGAATGGTGCCCAGAAGAGGACTCGAACCTCCACACCCTTTCGGGTACCAGCACCTGAAGCTGGCGCGTCTACCAATTCCGCCATCTGGGCGACGGAGAGCGATGTAAGGGGGCGGCCCCTGACTGTCAACTGGGTTTTTGAAGTTTTCCTGACAGTTAGCGAAAAAGCAGCCGATCACATGCGCGGAGGGCCGAAGGGCGGGCATAGCGCTTCGCTCAGTACGCCCTATATAAAGGAAATACTGAAAGGAATGCATCATGTTCGCTCCCCGCACGCTTCTGCTCGCCGGTCTTCTGGCTGTTCTGGCGCCTGCCGTGGCGGGAGCCGATTCGCTGAAGCTGGGTAAACCGGGGCTTGGGCCGGTCAATACCGGGTCGACGCTCTGCGATTTTCGCGGCTGCTTCGGTTTCGGGCCGCAGCAATGGCATCGCCCCGCCTATGTCCAGCCGAATTATCGGCCGAGGGGTGCGGGGCCGACCTATTACCTGCCGGGGGCTGCCGGGCCGCCGCAGCTCACCTATGATCCGCCGCCGGTGCGCCCTGTGCAGCCGAAGGATCCGAACAAGCATATCGCCTGGTGCACCAACGAATACCGCTCTTACAATCCGAGGACGGATCACTTCCTCACCTATGAGGGTGTCTACAGGGTCTGCCGCTCGCCCTATCGCTGAGGCGCGGTTAGCTTTCGAGCGAGGCGCGGTCAACGTGGCCGAGATCGCGGCCAGGTTCGACGATGTCGCGGACCCGCTGCTTCAGCTCCTTCGGCCCGGGAAAGCCGCCGTCGCGCTTGCGCTCCCAGATGAGATCGCCGTTGACGCGGATCTCGAAATTGCCGCCGGTGCCGGGGATCAGCGCCACTTCGCCGAGGCTGTCGGAAAAGGTGTGCAGCAGCTCCTGCGCCATCCAGGCGGCGCGCAGAAGCCAGTTGCACTGGGTGCAGTAGAGGATCGAGACGCGGGCTTTTTCTGTCATGGCGATTTCCTTTCGTTACGTTGATTTAAGCTCTGTGGCGCGCTCACGCAATCGCGCACAGGCGTCTTGCGCGCCGCCCTTCGGCATGGTCTCTTCCCCTCGTCGGCCACACCAGGGAAAGCTCATGCGCGTCGCAGTCATCGAAAACATGAGGAATACGGGCCTCGGTGCGCTTGCCACGGCACTCGACGAGGCAGGAGCGGAGATCGAGTGGTTCCGGGTGTGGCAGGACGGCATCCTGCCGAAGGATATATCCGGCCATGATGCGCTCGTCGTTCTCGGCGGTGAGCAGAGTGCGCTGGATGACGACTCCCATCCCTATCTACTGGACCTCGCACGGCTGGCGCGCGGTTTCGGCGATGCCGGCAAGGCCGTGCTCGGCATCTGCCTCGGCAGCCAGATCCTTGCCCGCGCCTATGGCGCCGACAATCTGCTGGGCGTTGCCCGCGAATTCGGCTGGCATGGGATCGGCGTCACCGCCGAGGGCAAGGCCGATCCGCTGCTGTCGGCGCTTGGCGGCGAGTTCACTATCTTCGAATGGCATGCCGACACGTTTTCCTTGCCCGAAGGCGCGGTGCGTCTCGCCACCAGCCCCGTCGCTGAAAACCAGGCGTTTCGCATCGGCCGCGCCGTCTACGCCACCCAATTCCATTTCGAGGCTAATGCAGCGGTCGTCGAACAATGGAAGGCCGAATTCCCTGAGACGATCGCGCGCATTGCGCCCGGCTGGCTGGAGAACCATGCCGAATTGGCGGCAAGATATGCGGGTGCTGCCGATGCCGCGGGCCTTGCCATTGCCCGCGCCTGGGTCAGCCTCATCGAACCGGAAGAGGTTCGGCTGCTGTCTCAGGCTTCCGCGTGAGAGGCGATCAGATGCCGGCAAGCGAACGCGAGAAGATGGCGGCGGGTGAATGGTATTGCTGCCTCGACAACGAACTCGATCGCCTGCGTCAACAAGCGCGTCTGGCGGTCCACGCGCATAATACGCTGCCGCCGGATGAGCGCGGCGCCGCAGCGCCCGCCCTGAGGGCGCTCTTTGCGCAGGCAGCCTCCGATATCTTCATTGAGGCGCCGTTTCACTGCTCCTATGGCATGAACATCGTTCTCGGCGAGCGCGTCTATTTCAATGCCGGCTGCACCATTCTCGATTCCGGTCGGGTAACGATCGGCGATCGCAGCATGTTCGGCCCCGGCGTGCAGATCTATTGCGCCGAGCATCACAAAGATCCGGCGCTTCGTAGTACCGGCATCGAGATCGCTCGGCCTGTTGTCATCGGCAGCGACGTCTGGATCGGCGGCGGCGCGATCATCCTCGGTGGCGTCACGGTCGGGCAGGGCGCGATCGTCGGTGCCGGCGCCGTAGTGACAAAGGATGTGCCGGCCGGCGCAACCGTCGTCGGCAACCCGGCCCGCATCCGATAATCGTCATCCGGAATTGTCTGATTGGGTCGGTCAGCGGCGGCATTCGTTCGTCGGCTACGGATTATTGCTGCCGCCTCGCGCGTCGTAGCGCTGTCGCGCGGCGATGATGTCCGCCTGGTTCTGTTCGGTCCACAGCACCAGCGAACGAATCGTTTCGTGCAGCGTGCAGCCGAGCGGTGTCAGCGCATAGTCGACCTTCGGCGGCACGACGGGATAGACGGTACGCTCGATGATGCCGTCGCGTTCCAGGTGTCTGAGCGTCGTCGTCAGCATGCGCTGGCTGATGCCGTCGATATTCCTCTTCAATTCCGTGAAGCGAAGTGTGCGTTTCTCGAGCAGCGCGATGACGAGCAGCGACCACTTGTCGGCAATCCGGTCGAGGATCTGCCGGACCTCGCACTCCTCGCGCGCATCCCATTGCAGGACGTCATAGTCCTTGCCTCGCAGGACGCTATCGTCCTTGCCGGTGCTGCAAATGTCACTCGGTGAGTTTGAAGTGCCTTCTTCCATGGCACCGGATCATGTCCTAACTAGGCTTCGGTTACAAGAGGGAACTGAGGCATGAAAAGTAACTTCCATGCCTCAGCCCGTTGTTTCAGCGTGTCAACCGAAGGAACGGATTCCATGTCCACACCATCTTCCCCAACCAAAGCAGTTGAAGGGCGCATGAGCGCCCGCGCAGCCGGGGCGCTGATCGTGCTCTGCGGCGCAATCTTCCTCGAAGGTATCGATGTCGCCATGCTCAACATCGCGCTGCCGGCGATCAGGGCCGATCTCGGCCTGTCGACAACGACGCTCAGCGCCGTCGTCAGCGCCTATGTGCTGGGTTATGCCGGCTTCATGCTGCTTGGCGGCCGCGCCGCCGATATTTTCGGCAAGAAGCGGGTCTTCCTGACGGCGCTTGCCGTCTTCCTCGCCTTCTCCGGCCTCGGCGGTCTCGCGAGCGAGGGCTGGATGCTGCTTCTCGCTCGCTTCGTCACGGGTGCCGCTTCCGCCTTCATGACGCCGGCCGGCCTGGCACTCATCACCGCCAATTTCCCCGAAGGACCGCAGCGCAACCGGGCGGTGATGATCTATGCCTCGACGGCCTCGGCCGGCTTCTCGCTCGGCCTCGTCGCCGGTGGCCTCCTTGCCGCCATCGACTGGCGCTGGGTGTTCTTCGCGCCGGTGGTGCTGGCAGCAATCCTGCTTGCCGTCGGCCCTCGGCTCATCACAGACAGGAATGCGGGAACCGTCCACGGAAAGTTCGATATATCAGGCGCAATCGCGCTGACCGGCGCCATGCTGCTGGCCGCCTTTGGCGTCACCCGTCTCGAGCATCCGGGCGAGGGCACAGAATGGACGATCGCCGTCTTTGCGGCAAGTGCCGTGCTCTGGCTTGCCTTCATCCTGATCGAGCGCGCCTCGTCCGCCCCGCTGGTGCGGCTCGGCATCCTGCGCTCGGGCGCCTTGATTCGCGCCAATCTCGGCGCCCTGCTGTTTGCCGGCTCGTTTTTCGGCTTCCAGTTCATCGCCTCGCTTTATCTGCAGGAACTGCTCGGCTGGACGCCGATGCAGACGAGCCTAGCGCTGATGGCGATCGGCATTGATGCAGTGGTCGCGCCGATCCTGACGCCGCGGCTCGTCGACCGCTTCGGCAATGTCCGCGTCATCCTCGCAGGCTTCCTGCTGGCGCTTGCCTGCTATGGCCTGTTCTTGCGCATGGGCTTCGACTGGACTTATGCCGCCATGTTCCCGTCGATGCTGCTGCTCGGCCTGGCCTTTGCCCTCGGCTACGGCCCGCTGACCATCGTCGCGACCGACGGTATTGCCGAGGACGAGCACGGGCTTGCCAGCGGACTGGTCAATACGGCGATCCAGTTCGGAGCCGCGCTCGGCCTTTCCGGCGTCAGCGCCATTGGCGCCTATATGCTGGGTGACGCAGTCTCTCCCGAAGCCCGGCTGGAATCCCTGCGCGTCGCACTTCTGGTACCGCTTCTCGCCGCTGCGCTTGGCGCACTCGTGATGGCGACGGGCTTGCACGGCCGTGACGGTTCCCGCCGCGAGGCCGTCGCCTGACGGCGCTTGGCAGGGCCTCACTTGTGGCCTTGCCATCTCGACAGCGACGAAAGCTCCGCTAGATGAGAAGGCGAAACGGGAGGAAAATCATGAGCGAGCCGAATTTACCGATGGAAGGCGGCTGCCGTTGCGGCCGGGTGCGGTTGAAGATCAGCGCCCCGCCGCTGCTGACCATGGCCTGCCATTGCACGGGGTGCCAGAAAATGACCGGGAGCGCCTATTCGCTGAGCGCCGCCATCCCCAGCGAAGGCTTCGAAGTGACGAAAGGCGAGCCGGTGATCGGCGGCCTGCACGGCCTGACCAGGCACTATTTCTGCCCCTATTGCATGAGCTGGATGTTCACCCGGCCGGAAGGCATGGACTGGTTCGTCAATCTGCGCACGACCATGCTCGACGACCCCAGCTGGTTCACGCCCTTCATCGAAACATGGACGAGAGAGAAGCTGTCCTTCGCCGAGACCGGCGCGGCGCACAGCTACGAGGCGCTGCCCGCGATGGACGCGTATGAGGGGCTGGTGAAGGAATATATGGGCAGGGGGTGAACGTTCAGAAGCCCTGGAAGAGAAAATCGACGGCAGCGACGATGCGGTCACTGTCGGCGGTAAGATCCGCGACGACGCCTCCGATTTCAGCGGCCGGGACCGACGCCATGCGCTGAGTGGCCATGACATAGGTTTCCCCCTCTATGGGAAAGCGTGGGTTCAGCCGTGAGATCGACCAGCTCAGTTCTTGCACCGGATGCAGCGGAACCATGATTCGCGAAGGCAGGTCGTTCAGTAGATTGGCTTGAAGATCGATGGCCAGGAGATTTCCGCTCTTAAGTCGATAGGCGTGAAAGCGCGCCATCAAAACTGACGGTACTTGGCGAACGGCAAGCCGTGCTTTTCAACATATTCGTTTTCCAGCCGGATAGCCTCAGCGTTCTCGATACGCCACAGCCGCTCGCGCTCCGCCTTTATGGCCTTTGCGATTCCATCTTCCGCCGCTCGGGATATATTGATCTGGAGCTCGCGTGCCTGGGACACGAGACCTCCATCCAGAGACAGGTTCGCTGCTTTTCTTGGCCGCTGAGCCATAACGATCTCCGCAATCTTATGCGCAGATCGTATGCGCATAAGATGCTATTGAGAAGCGTTATTCGTCGCCCATCTTCAATGCCGCAATAAACGCTTCCTGCGGAATCTCCACCTTGCCGAACTGGCGCATGCGCTTCTTGCCGGCCTTCTGCTTGTCGAGCAGCTTGCGCTTGCGGGTGGCGTCGCCGCCGTAGCATTTCGCGGTCACGTCCTTGCGCAGCGCCGAGATCGTCTCGCGGGCGATGACGTTGCCGCCGATCGCTGCCTGGATCGGGATCTTGAACATATGCTTCGGGATCAGCTCCTTGAGCTTTTCGCACATGTCGCGGCCGCGCTTTTCGGCGGCCGTCCGGTGAACCATCATCGACAACGCGTCAACCGGCTCGCCGTTGACGAGGATCGACATCTTCACGAGGTTGCCCTCGCGGTGGTCGGTGAGCGTGTAGTCGAAGGAGGCATAGCCCTTCGAGATCGACTTCAGCCGGTCGTAGAAATCGAACACGACTTCGTTGAGCGGCAGGTCGTAAGTCAGCATCGCGCGCGTGCCGACATAGGTGAGCTCGATCTGGATGCCGCGGCGGTCCTGGCAGAGCTTCAGGATGCCGCCGAGATAATCGTCGGGCGTCAGGATCGTCGCGCGAATCCACGGCTCGTGGATTTCGGAGATCTTGACGACATCGGGCATGTCGGCCGGGTTGTGCAGCTCGCGCTCCGTGCCGTCGGTCATGTACATCTTGTAGACGACGGAGGGTGCGGTGGCGATGAGGTCGAGGTCGAACTCGCGCTCCAGACGTTCCTGGATGATTTCGAGATGCAGCAGGCCGAGGAAGCCGCAGCGGAAGCCGAAGCCGAGTGCCGCCGATGATTCCATTTCGAAGGAGAACGAGGCGTCGTTGAGGCGAAGCTTGCCCATGGCGGCGCGCAGATCCTCGAAATCGGCGGCATCGACCGGGAAGAGACCGCAGAATACCACGGGCTGCGCCGGCTTGAAGCCCGGCAGCGCTTGCGCCGTCGGCCGCTTGTCCTCGGTGATCGTGTCGCCGACGCGTGTATCGGCCACTTCCTTGATCGAGGCGGTGATGAAGCCGATCTCGCCGGGGCCGAGGCTGTCGACGGTGACCATCTTCGGCGTCAGCACGCCGACGCGCTCGACCTGGTATTTGGCATCCGTGCCCATCATCCGGATCGTCTGGCCCTTGGTCAGCACGCCGTCGATGATGCGCACGAGAACCATGACGCCGAGATAGGTGTCGTACCAGCTGTCGACGAGCAGCGCCTTCAGCGGCGCTTTCTCGCCGCCCGGGCTCTTCGGCGCCGGCAGCTTGTGGACGATCGCCTCCAGCACGTCGGGAATGCCGAGGCCGGTCTTGGCCGAAATCAGCACGGCCTCCGAAGCGTCGATGCCGATCACTTCCTCGATCTGTTCCTTGATGCGGTCGGGTTCTGCGGCTGGCAGGTCGATCTTGTTGAGGACGGTGACGATCTCGTGGTTGTTGTCGATCGCCTGGTAGACGTTGGCGAGTGTCTGCGCTTCCACGCCCTGGCTGGCGTCGACGACGAGCAGCGAGCCCTCGCAGGCCGACAGCGAGCGCGAGACTTCATAGGCGAAGTCGACGTGACCGGGCGTGTCGATCAGGTTGAGAATGTATTTCTCGCCATTGTTCGCCTGGTAATGCAGGCGCACGGTCTGCGCCTTGATGGTGATGCCGCGCTCGCGCTCGATATCCATATTGTCGAGCACCTGCTCGGACATTTCGCGCTCGGCAAGGCCGCCCGTTGTCTGGATCAGGCGGTCGGCCAGCGTCGATTTGCCGTGGTCGATGTGGGCCACGATCGAAAAGTTGCGGATATGGGAAAGCGGAGTGGTCGAATTGGTGCTCATGCGCGCCATATAGCAGCGCCGCCCCTTGCCGCAAAGCGGTAATTATCCCGCCGTTTACGCTATTTGCAGCTTATCGGACGCGTGTCAGACCGGCCATGTCTCCAGCCGCCAGGCCGAATCCCAGAACATCCATTCATATTGCGAGGCGCGCACGAAGGCATCTGTCATTTGAGCGCGTTCCGTCGGCGATGCGGCGCGGGCGGCGATGTCGGTCAGCGCGATCACTTCGCGGGCTCCGGCTGCGAACTGCGGATCGCCATAGGTGTTGATCCAGGCCTGGAACGCGTTGCCCTCGGTAGCAGGTCGGTTCTTGATCGCTTCGCCGACGTGCCAGTAGATCCAGAAGCAGGGGAGGATGGAGGAAAGTGCCACCGCGTAGGAGCTGTGATAGGCGGTGGCCAGCAGGAAGTTGGTATAGGCGAAGCCGGCAGGCGAGGGCTCTGCAGCCGTGACATCCGCCGACGTGATGCCGAACTGAGTGAGGAAGCCGGCATGCAGGCCCTGCTCCACGGTGATGGCCTTCTGCGCCGAACCGAGGAAGCGCAGAACCTGCGCATTGTCGGGCGCTTTGGCCGCAACGATGGCGAGGCATCGGGCGTAATGCTTCAGGTAGAGCGCATCCTGCAGGATGTAGTGCCGGAAAACCTCTGGCGGCAGCGTGCCGTCCGAAAGCCGTTCCAGCAGCGGCAGTCGCTCGATCTCGGCCATGATTGGCGCGATCCGGTCCCAGGCGGCAGCTGTGAAGCTTCCCGTCACGTCCGTATTCTGCATCTTGCCGTCCATCCTCTTCTCCCAGAAGTGCGCCGCCATATAGCGACGGCATCGCGGTGAAAGCAAGGTAGGATACCGGTCGTATCGAGGCTTGATTCCATCATCAGACAATGTATTTCTCTTATAGTAGAATCATGGATCGGAAGATGGAACAGGAACTCGAACAGGCGATCGGCATCCGCATCCGCAAGCTGCGGCTGGAAAAGACCCTGACGCTGGATGAGCTTGCCGAGGCCTCCGGCGTCAGCCGCGCGATGATCTCGCGCATCGAGCGGGCGGAAGCGAGCCCGACCGCCTCGCTGCTGGCAAGGATCTGTGCCGCGCTTGGCCTGTCGCTGTCGGCCTTCTTCGCGGAGGAGGGGCATCAGGCCTCGCCACTTGCCCGCCGACAGGAGCAACAGGTCTGGCGTGATCCGGAGACCGGTTATCTCAGGCGCTCGGTTTCGGCTCCCGGCACCGCCTCCGATGTCGATATTGTCGAGGTCGAATTCCCCCCTGGCGCCCGCGTCAGTTTTCCCCCGCATGCCGCATCCCACGGCATGACGCAGCATGTCTGGCTGTTCGACGGCGAGCTGGAGATGACGGCGGGCGAGGCCGTCTACCGGCTGCGCCCGGGCGATTGCCTCTTCATGCCGGTCGGCGAGGGCCACGTCTTCCACAATCCAGGCAACGCGCCGGCGCGCTATTGCGTCGTGCTCCATCGCGGCGGCCGATAACGGCATTCTTTTTCAGGAGGTGGCATGAAAGAGGCCGCGCCCAGCATTGAGAGAACGGATTTCTGAGATGCAGATGATCTTGGGACAGTCACGCCTTGCGCTGTTTGGCCTACCTTACTTGGGTTTTCGCGAACTCATGG
>NZ_RJJT01000012.1 GCF_003938655.1 Rhizobium pisi | reverse complement strand
GAAAATTCCGTGCTCTGGGACTCGCTGAGGACATCGAGTGCGGCGCCTACGATCGCCCTGTGAAGGTCGCCATGGTGATACGGACGCTGCTCTGTCGTGGAAATGTTTTCGGTCATATCAGTCCATTGGGTCTTTAAGTTGCTCATGTCAACATTTTTGACCATGCGATGTTGACATTGCCCACACTGCGGTCTAAGTGGGCGCTGTCAACATCATTACATGCATCAATTTGGAGACTGCAAATGAGCCATGACGGCACGAACACGAGCGGATGGGGCCTGCGTTACCCAGGTCTTGTCATGGGCAAGGGCGGCAAAAACGAGGTCAAGGAGTTCACCGGCATGTGGGCGTTGAAGCCCGACGCCGACCTGGTGGCGTTCACGGATACGCTTAGCCGCGAGGTCCCTGTATGGGGCGGGCCTGGAAAAACGTTCTCGGAAGCGACGACGATGCTCGGTCTGATCCGGACGGCGCGCTGGTTCGTCGCCAGGACCCAGGATTTCGATGGCTACACCCTGTTCTTCATCTCCCAGTTCGACGGGACTCTCGACAAATATTTCGACGACTTCGTTCTCAACGGTAAGGAGAACCTGACGAAGATATGGGGTCAGTGCGTAGGGTGTCCGAGCGGCCCGGATGCGACGGCGCGCGACGTCGTGGAATTTATCGCGCGCGGTCAGATTAAGACCCTGGCCTGTTACGATGTCTTTCCGAGCCTCAGTCTCGGCCAGATCTACAAGGCGGCAGACTGGTATGAAAAGACCCAGAAGTTTCAACGCGCGGTCTCCAAGGGCGACCTCAATCTCGAGGACGCCGTCAATGCGTTCTTCGGAGAGCTGGCCGAATCCTACAAGCAAGTGCCAAGCGACGCGATGATCGACACCGAGGTCGGTCGCCAGTGGCAGTACGAGGATGTCGCCGAACACATCGGCAAATGACGCCCGCGAACACCGTCAGTACCACCTGACCCCCCGGGAGATGAGGTCGGCCGTTCGCCCCGGCTCGGGGCGGCTTCATCTCCCGACGACTGCGTCGAACTCAATGCGACAAGGATTGCGACAATGGCGATTCTAGGTTCTCAGCCTGGCTTAACGTCCGCTGACCTCAAGGCTAATCTGCATGACATCCAGGACAATGTCGTGACGCCTATTCTACTGCGATACGGGCGTCACATCTTCCTGAGGTTCAACGACGGCGCGAAGTCGCGCGCATGGCTGCGCAACATGTTCCAACGCGTCAATGCCCGCCAACAGGAGCACGGGAGGGGGTTCACGGTCAATATCGGGTTCACCCATCACGGCCTGAAGGCGCTCGGACTTTCGGAACGCGCGCTCGCCAGCTTCCCCGAAGCGTTCCGGGTCGGGATGGGAGGACGTGCAAGTGCAGTAGGCGACCTAGGTCCCCACGCGCCGGAACATTGGGAGGGCGGCCTTGGAGGGCCTGACATCCACGCGATGGCATGGCTCCGAACCGATTCCGACCAAGGTAGGGAAGAGGCAACAAAAGTCCTCCGCGAGGAATTTGAAGCGACCGGCGGTGTCGAAATCCGGTTCATTCAGGACACCATGGCGCTCGCGCATGAAAGCGGAATAGGCTCCGAAGGCGAACATTTCGGCTTTGCCGATCCAATCTCTCAACCGCCGATCGAAGGCGCGGATATGCCCTCCTATCCTGGCGATGGCGTACTCGAAACCGACGGCACGTGGCGCCCGCTGAAACCGGGCGAGTTCCTGCTCGGCTACGAGGACGAGGTCGGTCCCGGCGGCACGCTGATGCCGGAACCATTCGAACTGCGGCTGAACGGAACCTATATGGTGTTCCGCAAACTTTATCAGGACGTGGCAGCGTTTCGTCGATACTTAGCGACCGCTGCGCGGTCGCTCTATGGCAGCGACGATCAGCATCACCGGGACCTGGTGGCGGCCAAACTCATGGGTCGCTGGCCCAGCGGTTGCCCGATCGACCTGTCGCCCGAGAAGGACGATCCGGCCATTGCCGCCGACCGTGACCGGCGCAACGATTTCACCTATGCCGGCGACGACCAAGGCCTGCGGTGCCCGCTCGGCTCGCACCTGCGTCGCAGCAATCCGCGTGCCACACCCCTTAAACGTGCGACTGCCGTAAAGCGCCACCGACTGGTTCGGCGCGGCGTCGAATACGGACCACATCTTAAGGACGGCGCGCTTGAGGACGATGGCGTCGATCGCGGCCTCGTCAACCTCTTCCTGCAGGCCGACATCGAACGGCAGTTCGAATTCGTACAGGCAGAATGGATGAAGGGTGGCGAGTTCCTGGGCCTCGATCCCGCCGAGCAAGACCCGATCAATGGCGTCGGGGGCGAAGGATCGCAAATGTCCGTGCCGGGCGCCAAGCGACCGTTCCTGTTCGATCTGCCCACCTTCGTCACGGTCAAGGGTGGCGAGTACTTGTTCGTGCCAGGGCTGACCGCGCTCAGGGGCATCATCGAACAAAAATTCTGAACCACGGAAAGAGACGAACCCAATGTCAGACCATTTCAGCGGCCCCGCGGTCATGGACGATCCAGCGGTGGACATCACCGATTTCTACGCCTTTCCCAGCCCGGAACGCCCAGGGAATCTCGTCCTGATCATGAATGCGTTTCCCATGGCCACATCGCGGTCTTTCTTCAGCGATGTTGTAACCTATCGTTTCCGGCTGCGACCGCTGACCCGCTCGGGCGACAGCTTCGCGCACGGTCCGGCGGAACATGCGATCGACGTGCGTTTCAGCGACGTGCCCGACGGGACGTCGGCGCAGAAAGGTACCGTCGTCACCTCGGATGGGCGGGAGGCGAGCTTCGTCACTGGCGAGCCGTCGGAACTCGATGGCATGCGCCTCTACGCGGGACTGGTCAGCGACCCATTCTTCATGGATGTCGAGGCGACCATCCGCACGGACATTTCCGGCAAACTTTCGTTCGGAGCGAAGGGCACGAACACCGTCGAGTTTCGCGACGTCTTGACGATCGTCGTCGAGGTGCCGTTTGCCTCGATTATCGAACATTTTGATGGCGTCACACTGATCGCCGCCGTTGCGGAAACGTTTCTCGCACGCGGCAGCAAGCCGGTCCGGTTCGAACGTGTCGGCCGGCCGGAAATCAAGAACGTCATGTTGTCGAACGCGACACGGGAACCGGAGGGCGTCGAGCTTCGAGACCTCTACAACAGGGAGGATGCCTTCTCCCTCTCCAGGGAATATCGGCCGCTTTACGAGGCCCGTGTCGATGCAACGCTTGCGTTCTTCGACGGCCTCGATGGCGAGATGGCATGGCCCTCGGCAGCGGACGGCCGACATCCCATGTGCGATCTGCTCTTGAGCGACTACCTGGTCCTGGATCTCGCTCATACCTTCGCGACCGGCAGTTTTCTCGAGATCGAGCGGGCAGTGCTCGAGAACCGCCCACACGCAACCGCCGGCGGTCGTTGGCTGGACGATGACATTCTGGACGAGATGCTCACGCTGCTCGTGAACGGCGGCCGCGGCGAGCGGCTGGGCGATGGGGTCGACGGTCCGACCAATCCGGCCGCTCCGGTCTTTCCTTACGTACGCCAAGCCAATCAGCGGACGGACCTTCCCGTGCCCGCATTTGTGGAGAAATGAACATGGACAGCATGAAACACAACGGTAGAGTCTCCGACTGGTTCCCAGAGTATCCGGTGATGTCGACCCTGAGGCCAAGCTACCCGCGCGGGCCGTGGCACTACAAGGACATGCACCAGCTCATCGTCACCTACGAGAGCACCGCGGAGGCCGTACGCGCGGTTGTCCCGAGACCTCTCCAACCAGCCGAGGGCAACCGCGTCACCATAGAGTGGCGGAACATGACCGACGTCAGCGGATTCGGGCCGTACGTTGAGATCGGCCATTCGGTGGCATGCACCTTCGAGGGCAAGCCGGTCATCTACGTCTTCCAGGCATTCCTCAACAGCGAGTCCCCGACCCTCGCCGGTCGGGAGATTCTCGGTTTCCCGAAGCGACATGGCGAGCCCGAGCTGAAAGCCGTCCGGGAGGTGCTGACCGGCACCCTCTCCTATGGTGGCACGCAGGTCGCGCTTGCGACCATGCCGTATCGCATGGTCGACCTGTCTGATCGCCTGGCCGAGATCGAGCAGGAGCTGCAAACGACCCAGCTCGTGCTCAAGCTCCTACCCGACGTCGACAACCACACGCCGAAGGTCGCCCAGCTCGTGAAGGTCAATCTTTACGATGTCCGGTTGAAAGGCGCATGGGGCGGCCCCGCGGAACTGTTCATGGTCCCGCATGTCGGCTGCCCGGTCGCGGCACTGCCGGTCGTGCGCGTTCTCGAAGGCCGCCAGCACCTCTGGGACATGACGCTCAACGACGGCGAAGTCGTCTACGACTACCTTGAGGCCGAGCGCCGCTAAGTTGGAACAAGAAATCTGATTTTTTGCGAGTGGGAGACCACCGCCATTGATGGAGAATTGAAATGGATGAGTTGAAGGGCAAGGGCGCCGTCGTGACCGGCGCCGCATCGGGCATCGGCAAGGCGATCGCGACGGCATTTATCGAAGCGGGCGCGAGCGTAGTGCTCTGTGACGTCAATGCGAAAGCGCTTGACGAGGTCACCCGCGAACTCGGTGATCGCGCAATCGGCTGCTTGACCGACGTTTCGGACGAGGTTCAGGTCCAGGGCGCCATGATCACCGCATGCGACAGTTTCGGCTCGCTGGATATCGTCGTTAATTGTGCCGGCTTTGGTGCGATCACGCCGCTTACCGAACTCTCCGCCGAAAAGTGGAGCGCCGTTCAGGCCGTGACGCTCGGCGGGGTCTTCTTCGGCGTCAAAAATGGCGCCCGGATCATGATCGAACAGGGACGGCCGGGCGTAATCATCAACATCTCCTCGGTGAATGCGCGGCAGGCAGGCGAAGGTCAGGTGGCCTACTGTGCCGCGAAGGCCGGGGTGGACATGATCACCCGTTGCGGCGCCCTGGAGCTCGGTGGTCGAGGTATTCGCGTCGTAGGCATCGCGCCCGGTCTGGTGGAAACGCCACTGACCAGAAAGGAACTCGACAATCCCGTCATGCGTGACCTCTTCCTCGGCGTCATCCCGATGAATCGCGCTGTAGCAGCGGAAGAAATCGCGGCGGCGGCCGTGTTTCTCGCGTCCGACAAGGCGCGCTCGATCAACGGTGATACGATCGCGATCGACGGGGGCTCGCTGACGCGGGGCTATCCTGCGCTGCTGACCGGCCTCAAGGTTGCCTCCTGATGATGATCCAGCCCCATCGCTATACAAGCGGGCGGATTGCTCTCGCCAACCTGTCGACATCGATCGACGGGTTGGAGCGGGAGCGTGCTGCGGGTGGGAGTTCCGAAAGCTTGCTGACGCTCGCGAAACTCCTCTTTCTCCGCGGCGACGTGCTCGGCAGAATCGCGGACCATGACCGGGGCGAGTCCATCGCCGCTGAGGCGATCGACATGTCGTCCAACTGCGCAAGAGCGCTCTATGTGCGCGCGCAGATGGCGGGACGCTTCCACCGTTTCGCGAAAGCCAAAGCGCTTCTCGCTCAAGCGCTGGTGGCTGGATATTCGAGACAAGAAATTGAAGCAGAACGGGCGGCTCTGCTTCAGGCGACGGGATACTATAATGAAGCGCTGGTCCTGCGTGAAAGACTGGCGAAGCGCAATCCTCGGATTGATACGCTTGCAAGCCTCGCGACGCTGCTGGCGGAAATGGATCAATGGGGCAGGGCGGAGACCTACTATGCGGCCGCGCTCGACGCCGACGATGGAGTATCTCCGTTCCCCTGTGGGCAACTGCTCTTCGAATGGGGAGTGAGTTCGATGCGCCGAGGCGATCTGGATCAAGCGGAGGCGGTCTTCGCAGCGCTCGACGTGGTACTGCCTGCACATGTTCCGGGACGCGGGCATCGTGCCGAGGTTGCGTTCGCCCGCGGGAAGTTGGACCTTGCAGAATCTCTCGTCACCCCCCTGCTGGAAGCCTCCGATGATCCGGAGTACCGCGCGCTCTACGCGGAAATTCTCGCCGCGTGTGGCGACGGCAGGTCCGCCAGATACGCCGAACTCGCAGGCGAGGCATATGAGCGTCTGCTGGCGCGTCGGCCCGAAGCCTATGCGGACCATGCGGCGGCATTTTTCATGGGGATCGGCAATCGGCCAAAGCGAGCGCTCGATCTGGCCTTGGTCAATTTAAAACTCCGAGACACGCCGAGGTCGCGCAAGCTCCTTGCCAGGGCGAGTGCCGCCGAACAAGCCACCCGGGCCCGCGAGTTCGCTGTATGATGAACGCTCACCTTGCCGGCCGCGACAAACCAAACATCGCGATGCAAGATCGCTGTCATTGGCGCCGGTTTCGCCGGCCTGGCAGCCGTCCGCGCCTTACGCGACAGCAATGCCGACATCACGCTCGTCGACCGGAACAATCATCACGTGTTTCTCAACCGTTTCTCTTCCAGGTCGCCATGATATCCTGGTGGTCGCGACGGGAGCGCAGACGAGCTATTTTGGTCACGAGGCGGAATGGGCGCCGCACGCGCTTGGATTGAAGTCGCTCAGCGACGCGGTCACCGCCCGCAATCGACTTCTGAAGGCGTTCGAGCGAGCCGAATTGGAGCCTGATCCTGAGAACCAGGCGCGCGACATGACGGTGGTCGTCGTCGGCGGTGGGCCGACGGGCGTCGCGATCACAGGCACGATCAGCGAGTTTACCCGAAGGACGCTCGCATCCGACTTTCGAAATATAGACCTCGGCAAGGCGCGCGTCGTACTGGTCCAGTCGGGGCCAAGATTGCTGCCGACCTTTGGCGAACGACATTCAGCCTATGCGGCCCGCGCCCTGGAAGGCCAAGGGGTCGAGGTAAGGCTGGGCGTTCCCGTAACTCACGTGGACGCAGCAGGCGTCGTCGTCGGCGGCGAGCGCATCGCCGCTGCGACCGTATTGTGGTGCACTGGCGTTCAGGGAGTGCCACTGGCACGCACACTCGGCGCGCATGTCAAACCGGACGGAACAGTAGCGGTCCTGAATGATTTTTCAGTGCCGGGACATCCTGAGTGTTTTGTTGTCGGCGATGCGGCCCATGTCATGGGCTCTGATGGCCGGGCGATGCCGGGCCTGGCGTCGGTTGCGCAGGATCAAGGCAAATACGTCGGCAGACTTATCGCAGCACGCCTTGCGAACACCCGCTACCCCAAGCCTTACGCGTCATTCACGCCGAGCAAGCTGGCAACCATCTCTCGGAACGTCGGCGTCGCGGAATTTCGCGGCCGTTCAATCATCGGCTTTCCCGCCTGGTTGTTGTGGGGACTGCTGCATTTGCGAACCTTGTCCGGCGGGGGCCACGCAAGGCTTTCGATCCTGGCAAACTGGGTGCGCCTCCTGACTACTTACCGTCGTAGCGGACGGCTGATCGTCGAGCCGTCCGAACTCGTAGCCAGTCGGCGCGGGCACGCTCCGGCCGTTGACGAAAACACTGCGACCGCGACCTCAGAGGTCGCGGTGTCTTGCAGGTGATTATATCTGGAGAAGATAAATGCGGAAATCATCAACACCATCCGACAAGCCCCAGAGACACGATCCTGACCAAGGAGGCACGCCTTCAAGGCCCCACCAGATCGTGATCGTCGGTGGCGGAATCGCCGGGCTGGAAATTGCCTCCAAACTGCCAGGAAGGATACGCAGAACCTCGATCGCCGTGACGCTGGTCGACAGGGAGCCTGCCTATGTATGGAAGCCGATGCTGCATACGATCGCCGCCGGAACCACGGATGTTTCCCAGCAGGAAACCTCCTACATCTCCCAAGCCCGAAACCGACGTTTCATGTTCGAGACGGGAGAACTCAAGGGCGTCGACCGGAAAAAGCGGAAGATCTATCTGAACCCGTTGGAGATCGACGGTCGCCCCATCTTGCCGGAGCGTGCGATATCCTATGACACATTGATCCTGGCGACAGGTAGCGAGGCGAACGACTTTGGAACGCCGGGCGTGCGCGACCACTGCCTGACGATCGATAGCCGTTCCCAGGCGATGAACTTCAATCGCGAGGTGATGGCGCTCATGCTCGCAGCGCTCGCGGCCAAGAGCATCTTGCACATCGCGGTGGTCGGAGGCGGTGCTACAGGAGTCGAACTCGCCGCAGAGCTCGTCCAGCTCGCCGATGCCTCGGCCTATTACGGCGCTGCAGGACTGCGCGACCAGGTCAAGGTGACGCTGATCGAGAGCGGGCCAAATCTGTTAGGTGCGTTTCCCGATCGTGTGGCGATTGCCGCCCGCGAGCGTCTCGAGAGGCTCGGCGTCGCGGTCCTGACGGGCACGAGGGTCGTCGCCGCCGAGGCCGATTGCCTTCGGCTGGCGGACGGAACACAGCTCAACGCCGAGCTGAAGGTCTGGGCGGCCGGTGTGAAGGCTTCGGACGCCTGTGCCTCGTTGGATGGCCTTGAGGTGACACGCAACAACCAGATCGTGGTGGGACCCACGCTGCAGACGACGCTTGATCCCCGGATTTTTGCCGTCGGGGACTGTTCCAGTCTTTCTCCGGGAGAGCTTGGCAAGCCGCTACCTCCAGCAGCCCAGGTTGCGCATCAGCAGGCTTCGCATTTGATCCGCCATCTTCCTGGCTGGCTGGAAGGGAGGGAACTTCCCCCGTTCTCCTACAGGGACTTCGGTTCGATCGTATCGCTGGGCGGCTATGGCGCCTACGGCTCGCTCGGACAATTCGGACTATTCACGGGCGGCTTCATACGTGGACGGGTGGCTCAGCTCGGTCACGTCCTCCTCTACCGCAGCCATCAATCGCGGCTGCACGGGTTCTGGCATGGCGGGCTGATATGGCTCGCGGACATGATCAATTCCCACGTCCGGGCACGCATTCGATTGCCCGACTGATGATGGAGCGCTGTGGAAACCACTCCGTGCCACGTTGACTACGCTCGCTGTCCGCTATGCGAATTCCGCCGCCCAAAAGGCTACGACATGACCCCCTTCTTTCTGATGACCCTTCTGGCCTCCGGGCTCTTCGCAGGCTTTGTTCACGTCGTTTCCGGCCCGGATCACCTTGCCGCAATCGCACCATATGCCCTCGATGCCAAAGCTCGAGCCTGGCGGACAGGGGTTCGATGGGGGGTCGGACACAGCGCCGGCGTCGTTGGCGTAGGGCTGCTCGCGCTATTGCTGCGGGATACCATGTCCATCGATATTATCTCCGCCTGGGGCGAGCGTTTCGTGGGCGTCATGCTCTGCGGCATCGGCATCTGGGGATTACGGGCAGCATTTGCCGGCCGGTCAGAAACTCACTCCGTGGGGTATCATCCGCATGGTCACCGGCACAAGCATCCGGCCTTTGCTGTAGGCACGGTGCACGGGCTGGCCGGCAGTTCGCACTTGCTCGGCATCGTGCCAGCGCTGGCGTTGCCCACGAATGCCGAAGCAGCGGCCTATCTCCTCGTGTTCGGTCTCGGCACGATCGCGGCAATGGCGACCTTTTCCACCTTCATTGGCTGGCTCGCGGGTCGGACGGGGGCCGGGAGCGTCAAAGTGCAAAACACGCTTATGGCCTCGTTTTCGATGCTCGCCATTGTCGTCGGTGGCTTCTGGTTCTGCCAAGGCATCTGACAGTCCCTTCAACAGGTTCCAGGAACGCTCCAACACCTCCGGTACCCGGCACTTGGCCACGCCGAATTCCGGCCCGCAGCCCTTATGCGAAGACTGACATAGACGAAGTTCAAAAGTTTACCACGGAGATCTGCGGCATTCTATCGTCCGGTAGCCAGGTGCCCTGTCGCCAATTCTGCGCGGCAAGCCTCACCAAAATCGAGGAGAAAGTTCATCGCGCCGGAACGGGCAAGATCCCGGATTTCAGAGAGCGAGCGATTGGGCGTCAAATAGGTCTCGACGATCCTTGCCATCGCCAGTTCGGCTGCGTCCACGACCGGATGGGACGAGATCAGACGCATCTGGGCGACCAATGCATAAAGCAGCACGAGGTCGGAAACGTCGTCCTTCTGGTGGCTTAGTGCATCACCGAACAGCCGTGTGGCCTCGGCGATGAAATCGGAGAATAGCTTTTCGCGCTTGGCAATCTCGACCTCGCGATATTTTTCCCGCAACTGTGATCGATGCGTCATCCACGTGCTGGCAAAAGAGGTCAGGCTGCCAATTGCGATGCCGGCGAGACCCATCAGAGCAGAGATGTATGCGTCCATGAAATTCTCCTCTGGGAACGGGCCGGCGTGCGTAGATGTAAATGACAGGGCGGGTGGCCGGATCAGCCCCAGGTCCTATTCGGCAGGCGGAGGCCCCACCCACACGCCGTCTGGCACTTCCGGGATACAATTCGCCAATCCGTCGAGCATGCCTTGCAACACGCCTTCGCTCAGCTCTTCAATCTTGCCGCTGGGGCCGACGAGGCTGTCCACCAGCAGCAAAGTCAGTCCATGCATTTGCGACCAGAATATTAGAATGGCGCCATCGATCGTGCGTGCGTTTGCCGCCGTGTTGGGAATGAGGCGCCCGAGCGCGCCGTCGCATATTGCCTCGACGACAAGGGCTTTCATGCTGTGGGCCGCGGTTCTTTCGATCGCGGGGCGCCCATTGTCCTGGCCACCACCAAGGTAGCCGCCGAACATCAACCTGTAGAGCGCCGGATTGTTGACGCCGCCGCAAACGTAAGCGCGCGCAATGGCTGCCAGCCGCTCGCGCGGACTGTCGAGTTCTTTCGTCGCATCGGCCATGCGCTTGGCAAGGAGTTCAAATCCGACCGCCGAGACGGCGCCCAGCAATTCGCGCTTGTCGGCGAAGTGTTTGTAGGGGGCGTTGTGACTGACGCCCGCTCGTCGGGCGAGTTCCCGCAGCGAAAATTCGGTGCTCTGAGACTCGCTGAGGACATCGAGTGCGGCGCCTACGATCGCCCTGTGCAGGTCACCATGATGATACGGCCGCTGCTCTGTCGCCCGCATGATGGCTCATCGGAAACAAAGGAATGCGAACCGCGTTATCGTGCAACGTCACAGTAAGGCGTAGAAGCATGACAAGCCATTCAACGAGAAAACTCCACGGCGATTTGCCCTCCGCATCGTCAAAAGTGGCCTCCGCCGATCGGAAAGAGCTGGCGGCGATCGCCTTTGAACGCACCAGAATGCCGATGGTCGTCGCCGACGCCCGCACTCCGGATCTGCCGATCGTGCTCGCAAACAAATCATTCCTCGAACTGACTGGCTATGCCGCCGAAGAGGTGCTCGGCCGCAATTGCCGTTTCCTGCAAGGCCCCGCTACTTCACCAACTGCCGTGGCAGAAATTCGTGCCGGCATCGCTGACGAGCGCGAAGTGGATGTAGAAATCCTCAATTATAAGAAAAGCGGGGAGCAGTTCTGGAATCGCCTTCATCTTAGTCCGGTACATGGGGATGACGGGCAGATCCTGTATGTCTTCGGGTCTCAAATCGACATAACGGAGTATCGCCGCATTGAAGCACTCGAAGCCTCCGAGCACCGTCTGCTCAGGGAAGTCGATCACCGCGCGAAGAATGTGCTGGCTATCGTCGACAGCATCGTCCGCCTGAGCAATGCCGAGGACCCGGCCCTTTATGCCGCCTCGATTCAACATCGCGTCCACGCGCTCGCGCGTGCCCACAGCTTGCTTGCTGAGCGAAGGTGGACGAGCATTTCCGTGGAGGAGATTATTCGCCAGCAGGTGGCCCCATTCGCAGCAGCCCGCGCTTCTTTCAGCGGGCCGGATATCAGACTGCCGGCCCCGGATGTTCAGCCGCTTGCGCTCGTATTCCATGAACTTGCTGTAAACGCGGCCCGTCACGGCGCCCTTGCCGTTGCGCGGGGCACACTTTCAATCAGTTGGAAGCCCGGACCGTTGGGCACAGGCCTTAACATCCGATGGCAGGAGGTGGGCACCGGCATTCCACCTAAATCGGCAAAACGAGGTTTCGGAACCGTGATTGTCGGTGCAATGGTCGAAAAACAGCTTCAAGGGCGCATCGAGAGAAACTGGGGGAATGAAGGCCTGCTTGTCAACATTAAAATCCCGGCCGATCGCTCGCCTTCGTATGACGCTCCCCTGGATCATGCTAAGTGATGCGATTATCCTGCAATCGATATCGAATGTTTGGCCGGCAAAAGATAGCCCCCGAAGATACGCTCGTGCTGCTTTAAGCTCGCGCTTATTGGCAAGGTTAAGCCGTTGTCTCGATCCTTTGACAATCCCGCAGGCGCCGCCGCAGCGAAAGATTAATGTCGGCCGGCACGTGGCCGGCCGCGCATTTGCTTCGATCAACTCTTGATGGCGATGCGTTTGACCTGTGACTGCGCCTTTTCGGTCTTAGGCAAGCTGACGGTCAGCACGCCGTTCCTGAAGGTAGCCTCAACGTGGTCCTCCTTGACTTCGACGCCAAGTGGAATTCGGCGCTCGAAGCGGCCGTAGTAGCGCTCGGAGAACTGGCGATCCTTATCCTCGCTCTCTGAGCGCTTTTCGCCCCTTAGCGTCAGCACGCCGTCATGGAGCAGAACTTCGATGTCCTTTTCCTCAAGGCCGGGGACCTCGGCCGTCACCTTGATCTCCCTGTCGGTGTCGGAGATCTCGACACTCGGCCAGGCGCCCCCGGACGTGGCGCTGTTGCCGCGGTGCGCCAGGCCGGAGCCGAAGCCGCGGAAGACGTCATCGAACAAACGGTTCACCTCACGATGAAGCGACAGGAAGGGATCACCGTCGTCATCGCGGAAGAGACTTGGAACCTGGTTGCCATTGTTGCGGCCCCAGGGAATTAGATCACGAACACTCATCTTCTTCTCCTTTCTGTTGTTCGGTCGGCAAAGCTTTCCTGCCGGCGCCGGACCATGCCCGGCGCCTTGTTAGCGGTCTGCTAGGAAGGCTTAAGCCGCCTGCTGATTGGCCTCGATCTGCTTGGTCTCGGCCTTCGGCATTGTCTGGTCGGTTTGGATCTCGATCTGGCGCGGCTTCATCTCTTCGGGGATTTCGCGCTTGAGATCAATGATGAGCAGGCCGTTGACGAGACCCGCACGCACGACCCTGACGTGGTCGGCCAGTTCGAAGCGACGCTGGAACGAGCCGCTGCCGATGCCGCGATGCAGATATTGGACGTCATCGCCGTTCGCCTTCTGTCCTGAGACGATGAGCATGTTCTGCTCTTGGGTCATCGCGAGGTCGTCCCTTGAGAAGCCCGCCACTGCCATGACAATGCGGTACTCATTCTCGCCGGCTTTGACGATATCGTAAGGCGGCCAACCGTCGCTGGTCTCAGCGCGGCTTGCAGCCTCAAGCGCGTTCAACATCCGGTCGAAGCCGACGCTCGATCGGAACAGGGGCGAGAAATCGAGGTTTGTCCTCATAGCCATATCCTCCTTATAAGCAACATGGATACAAGGAGACGCCAAGAGCCACGAGGCGTCTCCTGGACCTGATGTCGATCCCATAGGGCAATCGACTAATATTGATATAATTCAGTGTCTTAGAATTTCAAGGGAAGAGGAATTTCTCGGCGGAAAAAATTGAAATTTTCCCAGGAACCACCATATTCAAGCCGCGGTGGAAAGAGGGAGAAATGACTATGATCATGACTTCGGATAACGTCCTCGCCATCCTTGGGCCTGCCGATGAAACGCTGGTGGCCGAGATCATCGCGACAGGCGCAACCCCGGCTGAACTCGCCGAGGCATTTGCATGGGCCAACAACGACGAAGCCTTGATGGGCGAAGGTCGGCGTCTGCCGACGGGCAAGGTTGCCGCGCTCGTTGAGTTGCTCTCCGCCGACGACGAAGAGCAGGACAAATGAAATTGGTTGCCACTGCCGCGCCATGACCCAGCCGGTCATAGGCGCGCTTTCCCTGATGATCGAACGGACGGACGCCACGAACGACGTCTTTGAGACCGAGCTGGGTTTGCCCAAGGCGATGACCATATCGGGTTAATGGTCTCGATAGGGAGAGATGCGTCAGATCAGCTTCAACCCTCCTTGCCAAGAGCGAGGAGGGTTGGCTCGATGCTGGTTAGATGGCGGTCCGACGGTACCGGTCCCGCTCTTGCGCAATCTGCTCAGGAGAATAGGGATCGAGCGTGTCGTCAAACCGGGTCCATCCCTGCTCGGTATAGGCACGCCGACGTTCGACCGGGTCGACCCAGTTTGAACTCTGGAGAATAGCACGCGCCTCGGAGGCGCGGGCGTCGTCGACCTTGGCCGTGACCAAGCTACCACCGCGGCGGACACCTTCGGCATAGAGGTGAGCATCATCTTCCGAAACGCCGGAATCGGTGAGTGCACCGATCAGGCCACCAACGGCACCCCCAGCGACGGCGCCGGCGACAGCCCCGGCCGCGGTCGCGGCAAGCCAGCCCGCAGCAACCACAGGTCCGACGCCAGGGATGGCCATCAGGCCCAGCCCCGTGAGCAGGCCGCCGACGCCTCCGACCGCAGCACCAAGACCAGCGCCGGTCGCGGCATCCTCGCCAACGTCGGAGTCCCTATCAATGCGGCCAGCCTTGTTGGAGACGATACTGATATCGCTTGAGGGAACGCCTGCCGCTTCCAATTTGCTGACGGCGGAGCGAGCGTCCGAGTAGTCGTCGAAAAGTCCGGTTACAGTTCTCATCATGCTTCTCCTTGGGGTTACTTGGCGACGATGTTGCCTTGATAATCGAGGGCAATGGAGACGGCTTTCCCATCCTTCATGCCGGAGGCCACCCAGATCCCCTTGTCATCAAGCTTGAGATCCTTGACGTCGGTGTAGCCCGCTTTCTCAATGCGATCCTTCGCCTGACCTTCGGTAAAGCTATTGGAACCCTCAACGGGCGCCGTCGGATTTTTGGTATCCGGGGTTGCAACTGCAGGTGTATTTCCATCCGGAGACGAAGCCGGCGGGGTTTGGGCAAAAGCGGCAACGGTATAGGCGGCAAGAATTGCCGCTGCCAACGCAGTCTTTTTCATATGATGTTTCCTCTGTTTGCGGATCAAGCAGATCCATGCGGGGAAAACCCGCAGTGGCGATTTTTGTTCCCGCCATTGTGTGTGGGAGTATGCGATTGATTTTTATAAATATATGCCAGAGTCATCACTCGGCTTATTCCCTTTGGTGTCGAGGCAGGGTGAAGGGAGACGAGGCGATCGGGCTAACCAACCGGTCCATCAGGCAAATCCAAGAACCTTTCATAGTGAATCCGGTTTTGCGCCCCTTCTAGTTGTGCTTTGAACGTCAGGGTGCTTTCAGTAGCTGCTGGAGTAAAGCGGCGCTGGCTGCGTGATGAAGAAAGTGCGGTTGGTATTCTCATTTGGAACAACAGAGCGCGATGTCGGGAGGGACCACGTGTCGGAACCGCCTTCGCGGCGCGATATCATAGGGTCGTGACGACGACGCGGCGGTAATTTGTGGACCGGGCAATGTTAGATTCGATTTCGGCGATCAGCCCATGCCGGGGCGGAGAATTTTAGAGGAGTGCCGGGGCCGTCGGTCACCTCTTCCAGCATCAGGAGACAGACGAGAACACCGCGTCCCAGGCCGTAGGCGAAGGAAAAATTTCACCTAGAAAAGACACGAACGCCTTGACGTTCGGGTTACCCCTGCGGCTCTCCGGCCAGTAGGCCGTGATGCTGCTTCTGTCGACCGCGAATTCCTTCAAGACAGGTACCAGCTGCCCCCGCCGCAGGTAAGGCGCTGCGATATATGTGGGCGAAATCCCGATACCGCCGCCGGCAGCGACAACTGCCGCGACGGCGTCGCTATTGTCGACGATCGTCACGGCGTTGGGTACGATCTCGATCACCTTGTCTCCGACCTTGAAAGGCCAGCGCAGGGTTTGACCGCTGCTCTGATACCGGAAGTTGACGCAGTCGTGGTCGACGAGGTCTTCCGGCCGTTCCGGCCGTCGCCGGCTTGCCAGATAGGATGGAGAGGCGAAGGCGCAGATTCTGTTGGGGGCGAGCTTTCTTGCGATCAGCCGCGAGTCCGCCGGTTCTCCAACGCGGATGGCGACGTCTATCCCTTCTTCGACAAGGTCGGTGAAACGGTCGCCCAGCCTGAGGTCGATGATCACCTTGGGATGTTGTTCCCGAAACCTGGGAAGGGCCGGGGCTATTATATGCGCGCCGATGGGAAGAGGGGCTGTCACCTTGATGAAGCCCGCAGGCTCGGCGCGCGCCGCCGCGGCAGCCTGCTCGATCTCCTCGGCCTCCCTGAGGAGCCGCAAGGCCCTCTCGTGAAGATCCCTTCCTTCCGGAGTGAGTGTCAGCGACCGCGTAGTGCGCGTGAAAAGGCTGATGCCAAGGTACTGTTCCAGGCGCTGAACGCTCTTGCTGACGGCTGACGGCGAGAGTGCGAGAGAGCGGGCCGCTGCCGTATAGCTTCCGAGAGAGGCTGCACGTGCAAAGGCGATTATCCCGGTCAGTCGCTCAATTCCGATTTGTTCCACCATGGAATGAGTAAAGCGAAATGAGGCCCGATTATCAAGGTGTGATTGCTAATCTAAATCTTTCTTCAACGCGCCGACGGTGGCGCTTCAAGGAGAGAGAAATGACAAAGACAGCAAATTCCGAAAGCCGCACGAGCCCGCTCGCTGGCAAGCATGTTCTCATTGTTGGTGGCACCTCCGGAATCGGATTGGCCACAGCCCGACAGGCGAGGGATGCCGGCGCGAAGGTGACGGTCGTCGGCTCCGACCGTGAGCGGACCCGAAACGTGGCGGCGGGAAATGCCTTCGACGGCTGGCGAGCTGCCGACGTCACGGACACTGACGCGATCTATGCAGCGCTCGCCGACATCGAACATGTCGACCATCTCGTCCTGATGGCAGGATCCTTTGTCGCCGGCAAGGTACTTGAGGCTGACGTCATCTATCTGCGGCGCGCCTTCGAAGAGCGGATCTGGGCATCGATTCATGTTCTCCGGGCGCTCGGAGACAAACTCGCTTCCGACGCCTCGATCACCTTTATCTCAGGAGCGCTGGCGGACCGTCCGAACGCCTACGGAACAGCGGTGCTCGCCGCTGCTTCGGCCGCGATGGAAGCCTTTGCCCGCGGCCTTGCCGTCGAGCTCGCCCCGCGGAGGGTCAACACGCTGTCGCCAGGTCCCATCGACACCCCGATCCTTTCGAAAACGCTCGGTGAGGGCAGGCAGGCCTATGTCGAAGCGCTCACCCGGACGCTGCCGCTCCATCGTCTCGGAACACCGGAGGAGGCGGGCGATGCGGTCGTCTTTCTGATGGCGAATGGATGGATGAACGGGGCAGTTCTCAACATCGACGGCGGATCGCGTCTGGTCTGATACCGATTCAGAGGAAGTGAGGTACCCATTCCTTTTGATGCGAGAGAGGCCAGAGCAATCAGGCACCGAACCGCATCCTCATGGCGCCGATGACCCGCGCACGCGGCACGAGGGACGGTGTGGCGACACCCCGCATAGTCGGTTGTTAGTCCCATCGCTCTCGGCCGGCCTCATCATCAGCAAGGCGCACTAAAGCGCCAGCCGTAACTGCGGTTGCATGACAGGTGCCCGCCGTTCCAACGAAGACAGCGATACGCCGAGCAGGCGTATCCCTTTGCGCGGCGGGAAAATTGGCGCGAGAAGGAGGGCGACGACGTCCTCAAGATCGGTGATCGCCGGCAGTGCTGATGGAACGGTCCTGCTGCGAGTAATCTGGGTGAAGTCGGCGTATTTGACCTTGAGTGTCACCGTCTTCGCACCAATTTCGTTGACCTCACAATAGCCCCAGACTTTTTCGATAAGCGGCTGAAGACGTTCCCGGGCGGGCTCGTAGGAATGGATGTCCTCAGCGAACGTGTCTTCGGCGCCGACCGATTTCCGCACCCGGTCCGGCTTGACCTGGCGATTGTCGACGCCGCGGGCGAGGCCATAGAAATACGGTCCCGACTTCCCGAAATGCTGGGTGAGAAAATCGAGCGGTTGCTCCTTGAGGTCCGCGCCGGTCTCGATGCCGAGCCGATGCATCTTTTCGGCCGTTGCCGGTCCGACGCCATGAAATTTCTTCACGGGAAGGGCCTCAACGAAGGCAGGCCCGTTCTTTGGTGTGATGACGGCCTGGCCATTTGGCTTGTTGAGGTCGCTTGCCATCTTGGCGAGGAACTTGTTGTAGGAAATCCCAGCCGACGCATTGAGGCCGGTGACCTGCTTGATCTTACCGCGGATCTCCACCGCGATCGCGGTGGCAATCTCCATGCCTTTGAGATTGTGGGTGACATCAAGATAGGCTTCATCGAGTGAGAGCGGCTCGATCAAGGCCGTGTATTCGGCGAAGATCTCACGGATCTGCTGGGACACCGCCCTGTAGACATCGAAGCGCGGCGGCACGAATATCAGATCTGGACATTTGCGCCTGGCGGTGACCGACGGCATGGCCGAGTGGACGCCGAATTTTCGGGCCTCGTAACTGGCCGCTGCCACAACGCCGCGCACCGCCGCATAGCCGACGGCAACCGGCTTGCAGCGCAATTGCGGGTTATCGCGCTGCTCGACCGAGGCATAAAAAGCATCCATGTCCACATGAATGATTTTTCGGACTGGGGTCGAGCTCAGGTCGTTCATGGCGGCTTCAGGGCGATCGCGATGGAATCGGCCTCAATCGGAGATCGCCGCCGAAACAAAAAGGGAACATAGCATGCTGCGCCGCCATATCAACCATTTCGTTGAACGCAAGGGTCGCGCCGGGAAACTACGAGCGGCCGACGGCGTTGACGTCCTGTGGAGATCAACATCAGGAGACAGCCCTATGGCGGACAACAGCACGACCACGATCCGGGCGACGTTCGACACGCGAGCAGCAGCTGATCTGGCGGTCGAACACCTCGTTCAGCAGCATGGTATCTCGAGACCCGACATCTTCGTTCGGTCGGCAAGCGACCGGAACACTGCCGGCTCGGCGCCATCGGGCGGGGATGCCTCTCATGACCAGGGCGCTCGCCGTGACGCCCCCCTCCGAGGAGAGATCGAGGTCTCAGCGGATATCGCATCCAGCCAGGCCGCCGCGGTCCAGCGCAGTCTGGGAGAAGCCGGGGCGCTCAATGTATCGAGTCGCTGAGCATGGCCGACAACCTTTCAAAATACCGCGCCAAGCGCGATTTCCAGAAGACCAGCGAACCGAGCGGCGAGGCGCACGTCAAGCCGTCGAACCGCCGGCGGTTCGTGATCCAGAAGCATGACGCGACCCGGCTTCACTATGATCTGAGGCTTGAACTCGATGGCGTCTTCAAGTCCTGGGCGGTGACCAAAGGGCCGTCGCTCGATCCGCACGACAAGCGGCTGGCCGTCGAGGTGGAGGACCATCCTCTCGACTACGGCGATTTCGAAGGTACAATCCCGAAGGGCCAATATGGCGGCGGCACAGTCATGTTGTGGGATCGCGGCTATTGGGAGCCGGAAGGCAGGATGTCACCCCAAGAGGCTCTCAGGAAGGGCGACTTCAAGTTCACGCTTGAGGGTAAGCGTCTCAAGGGCAGCTTCGTTCTGGTCCGGATGCGTAACGAACGCGACGGCGGCACGCGAACCAACTGGCTGCTGATCAAGCATCACGACAATCATTCGGTCGAAGAGAATGGCGCGGCGATCCTGGAGGAAAATGCAACGTCTGTCGCCTCAGGCCGCAGTATGGATCAGATCGCCAGCGGCAAGGGGCGAAAGCCGAGACCGTTCATGATGGCGAACACGGATGTCGAGGCGGACGCGGTCTGGGACAGCAAGCATGGCCGGGCGACCGACCAACGTGAGAAGAGGTCTCGCAAGGATGCGGCGATTTCTACCGTAGCGGAGCTGCCGGAATTCATTGCCCCGCAGTTGTGCGAGACGCTTGCCCGGCCACCAGCCGGCGATGATTGGTTGCACGAGATCAAATTCGATGGCTACCGGATCCAGATGCGTATCGCTGACGGCAAGGTGACGCTGAAGACCCGCAAAGGCCTGGACTGGACAGGAAAATATCCCGAGATCGCACAGGCCGGATCCGAACTGCCCGATTGCATCATCGATGGTGAGATCTGCGCCCTCGATCCGAATGGCGCCCCGGATTTTGCCGCACTGCAGGCTGCTCTTTCGGAGGGCAAGTCCGGCGATCTGGTCTATTTCGCGTTCGATCTGCTGTTTGACGGCGGGGATGACTTGCGGTCAATGCGTTTAGCCGATCGGAAGGAGCGGCTGCAAACTCTTCTCAACGAGGTCCGCGACGATGCCCGCATCCGCTACGTCGAACATTTCGAATCCGGTGGCGACGCCGTGCTTCGCTCCGCCTGCAAGCTGCACCTCGAGGGTGTCGTCTCCAAGCAGATGGATGCGCCCTATCAGTCCGGCCGCACCGACACCTGGGCGAAGTCGAAATGCCGCGCCGGCCACGAAGTAGTGATCGGCGGTTATGCCAAGACAAACGGCAAGTTCCGGTCTCTTCTCGTCGGTGTCCACCGTGGTGACCATTTGGTCTATGTCGGCCGCGTCGGTACGGGCTACGGCGTCAGGAAAGTCGAAATGTTGGTTCCGAAACTGAAGGCCTTGGAGACGGCGAGATCGCCATTCGCCGGTATTGGTGCTCCGAAGAAGCAGGACGAAGTTGTCTGGGTAAAGCCCGAGCTCGTCGCCGAAATCGAATTCGAAGGGTGGACGGCAGACGGCCTCGTGCGCCAAGCCGCCTTCAAAGGCCTGCGCGTGGACAAGCCAGCGAAAGAGGTCGAGGCCGAGAAGCCGGCATCGCCCGCCAAGACAGACACGCCCGAGCCTGCGGCGTCGGCCAGGGCCAGACCCGTCCGGCGCAAGGGCGCCAAGGCAGAGGTCATGGGCGTCCTCATCTCCAATCCGGACAAGCCGCTCTGGCCGGATGCCGGCGATGGTGAGCCTGTTACCAAAGAAGATCTCGCTCGCTACCATGAGGCGGTTGGCGCCTGGCTTATCAAGCATATCAAGGGCCGACCGTGCTCAATTATCCGCGCACCCGACGGTATTGGCGCAGAGCAGTTCTTCCAGCGCCATGCGATGCCCGGCACCTCCAACCTCCTCGAGCTGGTGAAAGTCTTCGGGGACAAGAAGCCCTACCTGCAGATCGACCGGATCGAAGGACTCGCGGCCATCGCCCAGATCGGCGGCGTCGAACTGCATCCGTGGAATTGCGAGCCTGGACTTCCGGAAGTGCCCGGCCGGCTGGTGTTCGACCTCGATCCCGGCCCCGACGTGCCATTCTCGACCGTGGTCACGGCCGCGCGCGAGATGCGCGACCGGCTCGGCGAACTCGGCCTCGTCAGTTTCTGCAAGACCACCGGGGGCAAGGGACTGCATGTCGTAACCCCGCTTGCCGTCAACAAGCGCAAGCCCCTGTCGTGGGCGCAGGCCAAAGCTTTTGCGCACAATGTCTGCCAACAGATGGCGCTCGACAACCCCGAACTCTATCTGATCAAGATGACCAAGAGCCTACGCAGTGGAAGGATCTTCCTTGATTATCTCCGCAACGACCGCATGGCCACCGCCGTGGCGCCGCTGTCGCCGCGCGCAAGGTCCGGCGCCAGCGTTTCAATGCCGCTCACCTGGACGCAGGTGAAGTCCGATCTTGACCCGAAGCGGTTCACCGTTCGCACCGTGCCGGCGCTTCTTGCCAAGAGCCCGGCCTGGCAGGACTATTGTGATGGCGAACGACCGCTTGAGCAGGCGATCAAGCGCCTTGGAAAATCCAAACGGGCAGCCTGATTATCCATGGGTGGCTGCCAGGTGATATCGCATGGACGAGCAAACGAAGGACCCATCCGGCCCGCCCCCGCGAGAGGGCGCAACCACTGACCTGCCGCATGATCGGATAACGGTAGAGCGGTTTCGGCAGGCATTCCCACGTGCGCGGTGGAGCGACCGCCTGAATGCCTGGTTCGTGCCCGGGCGCACCGCTGAAAAACGCATCGGCCGCTGGCTGGCCGAGCTTGAAGCCGAGGCCGATACATTCGCCGACGAAAAGGGTAGGGATGCATTTGCTTTCGAGCCGATCGAAAGCCGGTACCTCGAGGTCGCGCCCGCAGCCTTCCAGATCCGGACGCCCTATTCGCGCAGCGTCGTCAATGAGATCCGTGAAATTCCCTATGCACGCTGGGATGCTGATCGCCGCCTCTGGACCGTACCCTATCGTTCCCTTGATGAGCTCCGGCAACGATGGCCGGCGATTGAGGCGGCTGCCGAGCGCAGCGAGCCAGATGCAAGGCGGGCTCGACGCGAGGCGATCAAAGGGACGGAGGAAGCTGAGGCGTCGAAGGCGAGGATCAGAGAGCGCCGGCGAAAACGTTATCCGCTCCCCGCTGACGACTGTCCGCCGTTCGAGCGTGCGATCGGGACGCATGTCGGGGTCGTCGTCTTCATATGGACTGACGGCGAATTGGCGGATCGGGCGACAGTCGGTGCCTTCTATTTTCCCGCAGCGAATGGCGAAGAATATATCTGGGCATCCTGGCGAACAGGCACATTGGAAGAATTGGTGACGACCTGGCCGGCGCGCACGCCACCGGCGCAGCGGGAGCTCAAGCGCGGCTGGTGGATGCCGACGCTGGCGGAGTTGCGGATTGCGCGCCGGGCCGCCAAGTCCAGGCGGCGAGCCAGCGAGCGCAAGCAAAAGGACAATTCTTCAGGTGAGAGAAAAGCAGACATTGCTTGAGGGGCTCCGAAGCCTGCCACCGATCGAGCCGCGCGACTTCGTCGGCCTATGGCGCGGGCTCAGGCATCCATTCGACGGTCTCCGCTCCGGATCGTGGCGGCGATGACGATCAGGGCGACGAGCCGATCTATTTCTTCGAATTCGTGCGCGTCAACGAGCCTTGAAAACCGGACGGTCGGACATCATCTATCGGCTTCCACCCGTTTTGATGATCGCCTGCCGAGCAGCTTGCCCGTCGCGCTCGATCGTCCGGGTCGGACAGGGCGCTCCCCGCAAGGGTCGAGCGCCCTGTCCTTTTTACCCGGTCGGCTTGTCTTTCTTGTCGAAGACCGCGGTATTGTCCTTGATTTCCCGCAGGCCTTTAAACGATGCGTGTCGAATTGCCGCGTTGGTCCCATCCACGAAACTCGATTTCCGCGATCCATGTCGGGTACGCGAAGAACAGGGTCTTGTCTGTCAGCGGGTGAAGTCTGCGACGATCTTGCCGGGGGCGTGGCCGGTGCGATTACGTTCAATTGCCGAGGGAAGATCGTAGAAACCGACGACTTCGGCAATTGTCGATCGCAGGGCACCGGTGGCGACTTGCTGGGCGATCTCAGCCAGACGCGCGGTGTCGGGTCTATTTGACAAAAAGACACCGCGCCGGCCTTGGGGCGCGCGAGATGCGACGTCTGGAGCGGCGATGCTCACGAGAATACCATCGGGCGACAGCACTGCCCAGGACCGGTCCACGACATCACCCCCGACAAGGTCGACAACGAGATCGATGTCAGCCACAAGCAGCTCGAAGTGCTGGTGTCGATAGTCGATCACCTTGTCTGCACCAAGCGACCGGACATGCGGCAGGCTTTTGGTCGAGGCCGTGGCATAGACGATTGCTCCCGCTGCCTTGGCGAATTGGACGGCGAAGCTCCCCACGCCGCCCGCTGCGCCATGGATCAGCACCCGCCGTTCGGAGAGGTCGAAATCCACGACCTGAAGCACGTGCCAGGCCGTCATTGCCGCGACCGGAATAGCCGCCGCCTCCACGTCCGACAGACCTTCTGGCGTCAGGACGAGTTTCTCGGCGTCGATGACCAAATGGTCGGCATAGGCGCCGCATTGACCGAGCGCGGCCATAACGCGATCGCCGCGCACCAAGCCCGTGACACCAGGGCCCGTCTGCAGCACGACGCCGGCCATCTCGATACCAAGGGTGGCGGGCAGCTCCAGCCTGAAGATGTTGCGGACATGGCCGTCGCGAATCTTCCAGTCGAGGCCGTTCACGCCGGCTGCTTTAACCTCGACCAGAACCTCACCGGGACCCGGATCAGGTACGGATACTGAATCGACCGAGAAGGATTCGGGGCTGCCGTAGGTGTGAAGACGTAGGGCTCGGCCGTGGCCGATCGGTCTGGATGTGGAGTTGGTGTGCTCAAGGTCAGCGAGTTGGCTCATATGGGTTCTCCTTCTGGACGGAAGGTATGCAGCCAAATCCGTGCCACAAGTCGCCGAGATGAGACAGCCCGTCTCATTGGAGAGACACTTAATGGGGCCCTCGGCGGCTTCTTTCATGCCAATTTGAAAACGGACGAGGAAAGGCGAGGAATTGATCTGACGTGTCTTGCTTGCTTCAGTTCAGACCGACGCCAGCGAGTTGCACGTGTCCTCTGCCCTGATTTTCAACGGGTCGCTTGTCTGTAGGGCATTTAGGTGCGGGAGTGATCCCGGTCATTATCTGCCGATATAGGCGGCCAGCTCGTGCGGCGTCCCATTTGGGAAGGCCTGTTTCAGAAAATCCAGGAACGCGGATACTCGCGCGCTGAGCAGCCGCCTGGACGGATAGAGCGTCCAAAGTGCGATCTCGGGGCCGTCAATATCTCCCCAATTTACCAGAGTGCCATCAGCCAAGTCATGGCTCACCAGTGAGATTGGAAGGCGTCCAGCACCGACTCCGGCGCGTACAGCATCCCGGACCGTGATGAGCGTCGACAAGATCAGCAGGTTGCGCCGGATCGCGCGGGCGTGCCTGCCTGGACTTGAGAAGGTGCTCGTCCTGAAGCAGCGGTTTGGCGCGGCGGCTCATCTGCTGGCCCTTTTCTCGGCCGCGACCGATTTTCGGATCGGACCTCGTAGTCGAAGTTCAGCGTCGAGGCGATCAGGCCTTTGCCATGCGCGCGAATGAGCACGCTGCGCATCCGGCGGAACAGCACGGTCTGGGCAATTGCGGCGACCTTTCTTCTTCATGCCGTCGCGCAGCAGCAGGAAGGCGTCCGTGCCCATCTTGTCGGGAATCAGGTAGTAGGGCTTGTCGAAATAGGTGGTGTCGATCTGCGAACAGGGAACGAAGGCCTCGATCTTCAGCGTCTTATCACTTTCGGGCACGGCCGCGGCGACCTCCTCCGGCTCAAGCACCATATACTGGCCGTTTTCGACTTCGTAGCCTTTGACCTGTTCCTCACGCTCAACCGGATCGCCCGTCTCGCTGTCGATGAACTCCCGTTTGACCCGGTTGCCTGTCTTGCGATTGAGTGTGTTGAAAGCGATGCGTTCGGACGAGGACGCGGCCGTATAGAGCGCCACCGGAAAGGACACCTCTCCGAACTTGATGTACCCCTTCCAATTGGCTCTTGGACCCGCCATGACATCGACACTCTGAAGCAATTCAAGCGATTCAAGTGATTCGGGGGCGAATCGTTCCGACCCGAAACGAATCATTTTTCAATAACTGGGATCTGTTCGCGGGCGCGTTCGAGAATTGCGCCTAGATGATTGATTCCATGCATCTTTCGGCGACGACACGCGTTTTTGAAGTGGAGCAACCCCAAGGGGGTCCTACAATGAGCAAGCGCGAACTGATCGATACAGGAACCGATAAACGAGACGTCCGTCGCGACAAGGACGGCAAGTTCAAGGAGAGCGATGATGTTTCGCGATCGCTCTCCGCCATGCGCGCCACGACGCGAAACAAGAAGCCAAACCAGGCAGGGCGATAAGGGCGATCGCAAGCAATGACATTTGATGTCCAGCGATACCCGAGGGTCCCGCGCCTCCGTCGGCGCGCGACCGGCCATGGGGCGGAGCTGCCCGGGAGGCGATGCTGCACCACCTCAGCGCGGTCATCCCTGATGTGGCCGAGCTTCGCACCCACTATCCCGATTATGCCGATCATCATCTCGTCCCCCCTGTGCGTACCCTTCCGTCGAGACCGAGAGCGGCGATTTCGGCTTGCACCGGGGCGCGCCGCGGCGCGCTGATCTCTGTGGCCATCTTACACCGTCCAATAATGATGTCAGGATTGCGAAGGACGCGCCCAGTTTGCATGTCAAACCTACGCCCTTGTAACATATGGAACCAACTGATGTCCGACGGGTTGGGGGATCAAACTTCCTGAGCGGCCGAGAGGGTATGCGTGCAACCAACGACTCATAGACATGTGACCGTCAACGGCATCGATATCTTTTACCGCGAGGCAGGGCCTGAAAACGCACCCGTAGTGCTGTTGCCGCATGGCTATCCATGCTCGTCGTACGAATTCCGCAATCTCATGCCAGGGCTGGCGGATCGTTGGCGGCTGCTTGCGCCGGACTTTCCCGGTGCCGGCTACAGCGCGACTCCGGACGACTTTGACTACAGCTTCGATGGCTATGCCAGCCTTCTGGACGGCTTCGTGAAAACGCTCGGTGTGCAGCGCTTCGCGCTTTATCTCCATGACTTCGGATCCCCCATTGGCACGCGGCTGGCTATCAAGGCACCAGAGCGCATCGCAGCGCTCATCATCCAAAATGGCGATATCCCGTACGAAGACGCGCTGGGACCGAAATATGCCGAGATCGAAAAGACCTGGCGGCTGCCCCTTTCCGAGATGAGGCTGAAAGTGGCCGAGGCGATCAATGAAGAGACCTTCAGGGGTGAATTCCTGAACGATGTGAGGCCTGAGCTCGCTCGACAGATTCCGCCCGACCTCTGGAAGCTGCACTGGTCGTTGATGACGCCGAAGCGCAAGGAGGTAGCGATTGATCTGATCGCAGGCCTGAAAGAGAACCGCGCCTGGTTTCCTCAACATCGGAACTATCTCGCCAAGCATCGTCCGCCGACGCTGATCGTATGGGGACCGCAAGACGGGTACATGCCGGAAAAGTCTGCGCGTGCCTATCTCCGCAATCTCCCCGACGCTGAACTGCATCTGCTGGATGGTGGTCATTGGCTTCTGGAGACCAACCTCGATGAGGTGCTCTCACTCGTACGTGACTTTCTTGGCCGCGTTCATTCGCCCGACAAAATCAGCAACCGACGCGGTGCTAGCGTGAACTGAACGGGATGATATTCCAAGAATGGAGTACTGCGATGTTCATCGTGATCAAATCGCGTGACCCTCTAACGGCGTCTTCGATCCCAGGCCTTCCCATAAATGAAATCGAGAAGATGGGCATCGCCGGAATACCCGCGCGGTTTTTCGAACGACCACCGGGTCAACGGGTGATACCCTGAAGATTAAGAGCCGGAATTTTCACTGAGCCACCGTCCCACGGCATTCGTCGGGTTCGACGTTGCAACTAGCCGGTTGGCGGCCTGGAGTTTTCAAAGGGTGCTTCCGTGTGATTCGGGCACGAACTATCTCGATTATGCCACTAATGCACTTTGCCGCTCGATCGCATCTCAGTCTTCAGATGCATACTCTTGATAGCAGTGAGAAGGCGCTTTTCTAGGGATCGTTTGTAAGCGACGTAGATAATCCAATTAGCGACGAACCAAGCGGTCAAAGTTAAAGCTAAATTAGCAACTGCGACGAATTCTTTCAGTCATTCAGCCGCGAGGGCGGCCAAAGGAACTGGAGTGTCGTATGAAACGTCTCACTGTTAAGCAGACCCTGATAGCCGTTTTGTCTGTCATCTGTGCCTTCCTCATGGCGTTATCCTATAATTCTCTCAGCACAATTTCGGCGCTGAACGACAACACGCAGCAGATTGGTGGCTTTTGGATGAAGCGGATGGTGACAGCCAGAGATATCAAGGGAAACTTCTCGGATCTGAAGCTGGCCTACGCTCGGTACCTGTTGGAGGCGTCCCCAGAAAATCAAGCCGCAGGCGCGAAGCTGATCGGCGACACAAACACCGCGGTCGACCAAGCGATCGAAGAATATGTGAAAGGCGTGCGCACAGAGAAAGGCCGCGAGTTGATCGGTCAGGTCGATTCGGAACTAAAAAAATATAGCGAGCTTGCCAAGCAAATGGTCCAACTCCAGGACCGCGGGAAGGGCGCAGAGGCAGCCAGTTTCTTTCGCGAGAACATGGAGCCGCAATCCGATAAGGTAACCCACGAAATTGCAGATCTTGTGGCCTTTATTCTCGAACAGACGGAAACATATGTGACCGCAAGCGACGCCACAGCGAGCTTCGCGTTCACCACCACCGCAGTGATCGCTTTCCTCTCCATTCTGGTCACCTTCGCCGGGGCAATGTTTGCGGTTTTTGGCATCGCCAATCCGATCCGGCGCATTGCCGTTGCCATGAAGATCCTGTCCGACGGCGATCTGCAGAGCGAGATCCCCTACGCTGGTCGCGCCGACGAAATCGGGGCGATGGCAGCAGCAGTGGAGATTTTCCGACACAATGCCATGAACGTTCTTCGATTGGAGCAGGAGGCAGCGGTATCGCGGAGTCAGTCAGAGGCGGCCCGAGTTGCAGAACAGGAGCGCGCCGAGAGGGAAGCGCTGCAGTTGCGCTTTGCGACGGCGGCGCTGGGCGATGGACTGAGACGCCTGGCTGGCGGCGACGTCTCCTTCCAGCTGGCGGAGCCATTCGCTGCGGAGTACGAACAGTTGCGTGGGGATTTCAATGTGTCGCTCAAACAACTCGGAACCACCATTGGTGCTGTACTGCAGACCGTGCACAGCATCGACAACGGAACAGGCGAGATCGCCTCTGGTGCGCAGGATCTATCAAAGCGCACCGAGCAACAGGCCGCCTCACTGGAGGAGACTGCTGCAGCCCTTGATGAGATTACTGCCAATGTGACGACTGCCTCCAAGCGAACCGAGGAAGCGCGCCATGTCGCACGCGAGGCCAATGTCAGCGCAGAACGTTCTGCTTGCGTCGTGTCCGATGCCGAACAGGCGATGAGGCGGATAGAAGAAAGTTCCGAGCGCATATCACGCATCATCGGTGTCATCGACGACATTGCATTTCAAACTAACCTGCTCGCGCTGAATGCGGGCGTGGAGGCAGCACGAGCCGGAGAAGCCGGCAAAGGTTTTGCGGTTGTCGCTCAGGAGGTTCGCGAGCTTGCCCAGCGCGCAGCGACGGCGGCAAAAGAAATCAAGGGACTTATTGAAAAGTCCTCCACTGAAGTCGGCACCGGCGTGAAACTGGTTCTTGAGACCGCCCAGTCGCTAAACAAGATCAGCGAGCAGGTATCTCAGATCAATCAATTGATGGAAGCAATAGCGACATCTGCGCGCGAGCAGTCCACCGGACTTGCCGAGATCAACACAGCCGTCAATCTAATGGACCAGTCCACTCAGCAGAATGCCGCGATGGTCGAGCAATCCACGGCAGCGGCAGCGACATTGTCGTCTGAGGCGAGCCGACTGCGCGATCTGGTCAATCAGTTCACACTCGACCGCGATACCGGCCAGGTCGCTGAGCCTAGACGTAACGTCCGCACCATGGCTGCATGATTGACGCCAGGATACTGTCCTGACGTCACCCCGTAGGAGAACCAAACGCGGCCCGAAACTGCACCACGCCGGCGAAGCCGGTTGCCGCTGAGGAACTGATACATTTCTCGGGCAGCGGACGCCGACGCTGATCTTGCCGTTTGGGCCGCCAACTCACGTTTGATGAATGTGGCAATTTATCGAGCAGGCGCTATCCGGCAGGGCCGCATTGGGACATCTCGGACAAACAAAGTCCATATTTTTTCGTTTTATCAGTGCCTTATTGCACAGAAAAATCTACTTGGTGAAATCTCTAACATGACAGACTTTCAGGCTCATGTCGGAAGTTCGCTGGGGATGGAACCTTGCGACGTGCAGATGGTGACAGACGGAGTAAACAAGAACCTCCGCGCGAGAAGCACGAATGACGACGTCTTTATTAGATTCTCACCTGCTTCGCTACATAGCCCGTCCGATCTCGAGAGCGAAGCAAACACATTAAAGAAATTAATCTCGCTAGATGTGCCGTGCTGCGAAATCGTCGAGGTTGACGGCCGGCAGATCCTTGGACCAGTCACGGTCAACGAGATCGAGTTCAACGCATTGGTAATTCGGACGATCGTCGGTTCGCCACTCGCGCCGGTCCCAGCAGACGCGAAGGCCTTCGGCCGCTCGCTCGCCCAAGTACATCGAGCGTCCGTAGATTTACCCATTGTAACCAAACCAGCGACCGGGGAAGATCGGATTCACCCCACACTCCGTCCCATTTTTCGCGAGTTGGCCGAACAGGCCGATAGGCTCCGGGTCGATCCTGAGGTCAACGTTGGTATCTGCCATGGTGATGCTTGGCTTGGCAACGCCATCATGCGCGACGGCACAGCAGTTCTTTTTGACTTCGAGTTCACGAAAGTTGGGGCATTGGCCTATGACATTGCGACCTTTATCTGGGCGCTTCGTGCTGAACAGAGCAAAGAGAAGGAGCTCATCTTCAACAGCTTCGTCGAGGGCTATCGCGGGGAGAGCGACAGGGGATTCAGACAGGACGAGTTGAAAAGGAGCCTGCTGCAGAAGGAAATCAATAACATCGAGTTTCTATGTGAGAACGTCACGATGTCTCGAGAAGTAGGGCTTGCCACGGCGCGGCTTGCCCGGGAAACAATTGATTTTGTTCTGGGCAACGAGATTTCACGATTTAGCTGGCGTTGAGCGCAGGATTGCGAACGTAGATATTCGGGAGCCTGCATGTTCGGATACCCGATCCGGCCGGATCCGTCCCCGACGGCGTCGCGGTTCGAAGACGTTTGGCTCGAGGCTTGAGACGGCGGGACCAAGCATGATCGTTCAGGATCTGCGGCGCACACGCGTTCTGGTCGTCCATCCGCGCGACGAAAACGGGAACGTGCTGATTGGCCACCTCAAACGCCTTGGCTGCGAGGTCCGGGCGACATGGCCACTTCCGCCAGCCTTGCCTCTCGATGTAGCTCACAGCCGGTAAGTCCGTCTCCGTCTGCTGCGAGAGCGACCTGCATCGCAGCTGCCGGTTAAATGGGGAAGAAGGAGGCGAGGGAATCGCTCTGTTGCTCGGCCTTTCAGTGGAACTTAGTATGAGAAGCGAAGTTGGACAGGCATCAGCAAAGAGGCGCCAATGTCCGCGAATCCCCTGATCACCGAACCGGTCGAAGAGCTTGCTACCCGCCTTGAGGCGATGACTGACGACGAGTTGTTCTTGACCATGAGCGAGCTGGAAAAGGCGAGCAACGCTACCAAGAACGATGCGGCAGAGGAGGTTCTCTTCCGGATTGCTTTGACCGAGGAGGAGATCGAGCGGCGTTATCCTGGCCAAGTGCTCGCGCCCTATCGCGACTGGAGGCAAAGACAACCGCTGCTGTAACCGCTTCACCCAGCCCGTGCGAAAGAGGAAATGGAGGCTTCAATGAGCAGCTCTGAGACAACCACGGATCACCTGAAAATCCGCAAATGGGCGGAGGAAAGGGATGGCAGGCCGGCAGCGATCCGGACTCGCGGCAAAGGCGGCGTTCTGCGGATCGATTTCGGGGAGAAGGAAGAGGAGTTCGACGAGATCGACTGGGACGAATTCTTCAAGATCTTCGATGCAAACAAGCTTGCCTTTCTCTACCAGGAAAAGACCAAGGACGGAAAGACGAGCCGCTTTAACAAATTTGTCGAGCGTGACTGAGCGCTCGACCTCCGGCCGCTATCCTGATGACGGCGGCCGGCCGCTTTGGACGACCGTCGCCTATCTTGTGCCGGAGCGGGGAAGACGCTTGCCGGGTGACCGGCAACGGCTGCCCTTAGCGCCGACGAAGCCGACTTCGCCCGCCTGGCCGTTGAGCGGCTTTACGCATGCACCGATCAGCGCGCGGGCCCTGCCAGCTGCTAAAGGGTTTCGTCTCGCCAAATAGGCTTTTTAATATCTCGCATTCCGGCGAGGCGTCGGATCGGAAGTTTTCCGACATCCCACGATGACGGGTAATAGACCTTCACCTCCATGTATGCACTCTGATTGCATTCCTGGCAGACAAACCTCAGGCGGCTCAAGGCGGTATTCTTGTGGAGCTTAAGAATGTCATCCGGCAGGAAACGGCGCGTAATATTGCAAAGCCCGCACCGGACAACCAGTACATGCCCCACCTGCCGCGCCTCTTCCAGAGACCAGCGCGACAACTTCTTCGAGATGTTCATTTCAGGCATTGTCAGCTCGGGCGGCTCGATCGAAGGGGTGCGCGCTGCGTGATTGCCATTTCGTCGTCTCACTGCAGTAGCGGTTGATGCCTCTCGATCTCCTCTGCGCCGTCGTCATCGGGCACATAGGTGATCCACTTATCCAAAACCTTGTCGACCTTCTCCATGAGGCGGATCAGCTTCATGGACTTGCGGAATCCGCCTCGCTCATTGAGCGTGTCGAAGCCTTCGAGGCCGATGTACACGACGAATTCCTTCAACTGCGCGACGTCCTCTTTGGTAATTTCGAGCTCATCGTTTATCTCTGGCGAACAGGTCTTCATCGTTCCGGCCTTTCGTAAGTTGGCGTCCAGCCCCTGGTAAAGCCAACGCTGGAGGCTCCGGTCGTCAACGCGAGCTGACGGCGGAGATGCTGACAATCGAGCAGCAGCGTTGTAATCGCCGCGCGAGGATCCTCGTCGTGCCAGGCCAGCACGGCTTCCACCTCCCATTCGAGATCGGTATTCGGGGCTTGGGCTAATTGCGGGCGCACGTTCTCATTCTCCTTGCAGAGCTCAATTCGACCTGTTTTCAGATTGGCGGCCGCCTCGCCGATGTTCTTATTATGTTCTCATTTTTGGGCGAGTCAATGATCAATGTGGGTTCAATTGCTTTCTTAGGTGTTGCCGAGGAATTGGCGGAATGACAAAGCCGTCCCGTAAGCCTTCCAAGGATAGGGTGCGATTAATGCAGAGCGCGCGTTGCTTATCACCGTTGCATCGGCCTGGTCGTCGCTCGCGCTTTGGAACCGCTTGCCGTTGCCCGAGATCGCCAGTCCAGCCAGCCCCATTGTTTCGGGCCCTTTGGCGCCTGGGCCATCGTGCTATCTTTGGCAGAAGGCGCTTTCATACAGTCCTCGCGTTTGGGGCCGCGATCGTCCTTGTCCTCGCCTGGTGAAGCACGATCGAACCGCCGGCAAATGGCGCGTAGGTGGGAACATAGAAGCGCCCCCGGGCTTTACTGGGCTTGAGTTGAATCTGCGAGGATGTACTCCAGGTTTGAATTGGACGATATCAACGCGGCTCTCAGATCATGCGTGTCGATCGGCTGGACTCGCCGGTGTCGCCATTCTACTTTGCAAGGCTCGAAATGGGAGGACGCCCATGCTTCACGAGGCTGCCCAGAACGAATTTTCCAACGATGTCGTCAGTCTCGACGTCGCGCAGTCAGGTGCCATCTGTTACCGGCGGGATCGGAAGGGACGGTTGGAGGTCCTCCTCGTGAGCAGCCGCCGTAACGGCCGATGGGGTATCCCGAAAGGGCATATCGAGGGCAGCGAGCCGAGTAGCGCGGCCGCCCTAAGGGAGGCGTTCGAGGAGGCCGGCATCCTCGGCGTTGTCGGCAGTACGCCGTTTGGCAATTTTACCTATCGCAAGGATACCAGCACGAACCAATATAATGTCACGGTCCATCTCCTCAAGGTGTCGAAGGTCGCCAGCAGGTTTCCGGAGAAAGGTATCCGCAAGACGCAGTGGTTTCTGCTGAAGGATGCTCTCCGCGATGCCGCGCAGCCGGGTCTCCGGACACTTTTGTCGCGGCTTGAGACCGTGGACGTATGAAGTTTAGTTTCGGCAAATCGCTCTCAAAGGCTTTCAAAGCCCAGAAAAAAATCAGCAGGCTTGTTGAGAAGGCTTTCAAAGCGCCGCAACGTAAGCCGATCCGTGCAAGGCCAACATCCCCTCCAAAAACGGTTTTGGTCGAGACGGCGGGGTTCGGAAGCAATCCGGGCCGCCTGATCATGAAATCATTCGTACCGGCAACGCGGCTGCCGAAGAACCCCGCACTTGTCGTGTTGCTGCATGGCTGCCGTCAATCTCCTGACAGCCTGGATGTCGCCACCGGCTTTTCCGTGCTCGCGAAAGAGCGACGTTTTGTTCTCCTTTATCCTGAGCAGAGGAGAGCCAACAATGCGCAGGGATGCTTCAACTGGTTCCGGCCGAGCGCCGTCGCTCGAGACCGCGGCGAGGTGCTTTCAGTCAAGCAGATGATCGAGCACGCGTGCGAGCGATATCGCATAGACCGTTCGAGGATCTTTGTCGCGGGACTGTCCGCCGGTGGCGCAATGACGGGGGCGCTGGTCGCGAGCTATCCTCATCTTTTTGCCGGCGCCGCGATCATCGCGGGCATGCCATTCGGCTCTGCTCGGGATGCAATGTCCGCGATGGGCGCGATGAAGTTGGGAGCGACGCCGCCGCCCGGCGGGTGGGGAAAACCCGTCACCGAGCTCACCCCACAAGCCACGTCGTGGCCCGCGCTGACCGTTTGGCAGGGAATGGACGACAGGATTGTCAATCGCACCAACGCACTCGCATGTGTTGCTCAGTGGCTTGAAGTCCGTGGCATTGATGAGAGCCGCGGACGGCTCGAAGAAAAGCCCTGGGGCAGGTTGCAGTCGTGGAAGGTGGCAGGTGAGCTGAAGGTCGCGCTCTATTTGGTCCGCAACATTGGTCACGGCCTGCCGATTAAGAGGCGCACTACTTCCACGCGAAGAATCGAAGACCCTTTCGTGATTCCGGCGGAAATCTCGGCCCCGGCAGAACTGATGCGGTTGTGGGGCCTAGCGAAACTCCGAGCATAGCCTCGCACACAGCAGGTTTGGCCAAGGGCGACCGCGGTCATGCATTGATCGGATCATGAGCACCTCATCCAATGACACTGAGGCGAAGGAGGGGAGCCTGGGGCCAAGAGTCATCACCTTTCTCGGTCCCTATTAAGCGCCTGCCGAGTGGTCACGGGGAGCGAAATGTTTAGGGTGTGAAAAGGCTTACGGTCTGTCCCTTTGCGAGACAGGATGTCCTCTCGTGAAGGCTTCCGGGCGTTGACGCTCGTGATGGCGGTCCCGGGTACGCTTGAGGGTCGACAATCAGCCCGGCCTTGTAGCTGTCGAAGAGTGCCTGTTCCTCCAGCCAGCTGGGCGCCTTAAATTGCGGGCGATTTTTGGCTTGTGACCGAATATTGGTATGACCAGCGATCTATCCAGCGGTTGGTGCGGGACTGCACGGGAACCTTTCCGAATATCTATCGTTATGTCGACAAGGATCGCACAGCCGCCACTCTTGTGACGGGTCCGTACGTCAACCCTTCTTACCTGTGCGGTCCCTCCTTTCCATAAATTGCCCCGTTTCGGCGGGGCTCCTTTTTGATCCACTGCGCGCAAAGCGCGACGACCGGTTCGGATGCTGCGGGGTTCAGCAATGATGTCCGGCACGCTCTACCGCTTCGCAGACGCCCACCTTCTAGGGATCGATCAGCGCCATTTTCGAGGCGAACAGGACCTGAAGGAGCACGCCCGGCAACCTCGCAGCCATCGAGGGAGCCCAACTGGTAGCGCGCGGCTGCCGAGCTGACGACGACGCAGCAGTTCGACCTGGTAGCTTCGCCCGATCGAGAGCCCACGAAGATGGCTCATTCGCCGGCGATGAAGCGCCATTCTCCTGCTGTGTTGAGCTCAGAGGACGTGATGCGGCGTAAACTCGCTGATCAAACCGCACCGGCGTTGTTGACGAGATTGTCGATCGGCGGGTTCGAGCGGAGACGGTCACCTTTGTCGAGCTGGACGCTCGCCAAAATGACTTCGAGCCTCCGTTTTAATTTCTTCTGATCGCGTGAAATGCTCGGGGGTCTAGTTCCACCCGCGCTTTTCAGATCGCCGGTAATGGTCCTTAGTATTTTCGGGTTGTCGGCGCGATTGCCTGAAGCGAGTCGGGGTTGGGATTGATGAAGCCCGAGTTCGTCGTAATGCCGTCGTAGCGCATCCTCGTTGAGTTCGGGATCGCGCTGCGGATCAGGCGTCGCGCCTGTTCACTCGCCCTCGTTTGATCGCCGGCTTTGACTTCCGCGGTTGGTCCGGTGGCGGCAAGATTTGAATTCGATCGAGAGGTCGTCTCGACGCGCTAATTTTTCTCAGCCGCAGCTCTTGAATCCGAAATCCTCAAAAACCAAATCGATAGCCGCCAGCCGCTGAGATGGGGCTGGCCTTGCTGGAAGCGCCATCTTTAGGCGCTCCGTATCCATGTTGCTCAAGGAGGATATGGCTATGGCAACATCCTACGACTACGCACCGCTGTTCCGATCCAGCGTCGGTTTCGATCGGGTCTTCAATCTTCTCGAAAATGCTCAGCGCGCCCGCTCGATCAGCGACTGGCCGCCCTATGACATTGTCAAGACCGGCGATGACAGCTATCGGATTGTGATCGCGGTGGCAGGCTTCGCAGGGGACGATCTCGACATCACATTCCAGTCCAACCTTCTGACCGTGACCGGCAAGAAGCAGGAGGCGGCTGCCGAAGCCTACCTTTATCGCGGCATCGCCGGTCGGCCGTTCGAACATCGGTTCGAGCTCGCCGACCACGTCAGGGTGAACGGAGCGGATCTAAAGAACGGTCTCCTGTCCGTGGATCTCGTTCGTGAAATACCGGAGGAAATGAAGCCGCGGAAAATTGCCATCGAGTCTGCGCCGGCTCTTGGGCCATCGGCTGCTCCCGCGCAGATCGAAGCGCAGAAGGTCGCTTAAGCAGAGCCCCTCAACGAGGGCGTCGCGGCGGCGGCGCCCGACAACATCCCGGGTTAGGAAGGAGAGCGTGATGAAACCCGATATGTTCAAAGAGCCTGTTTCTATTCTGGTCGGCCTCGGCTTTCCGGCGGAGGTTCGCAGCGCGATGGACGCCTACCGCTATCTCGTCGAGTGGCCGGCGGCGCGCAGAGATAACACGCACTCAGTTGCGCTTAAGGCGTGTGGAGCCGCGCTGCGCGGTGAAATCGAAGCGGAGATCGCCCGCGGCCTATTTGCCGCCTTTGCTGAGAAGCACGATCTGTTGGCCCCGGAAGCTAACGCCATCGTCGCGTCTCGCCTGCGCCGCGACAGGGACCCGCACGTACGCTGAGGTCGATGATGGACAACATCTTGGAGCAGGCTGCCAGCACCGCCATGACGATCGGGCAACAGTTCTAGCGCCGCCAGGAATGCTGTTTCGACGGCCAATCGATGTGGAAGGGCGCCCGCACTTTCTGTCGACGGCAAGCGAACGATCCTCGCGGCCTGAGGCCGCAGATGGCATACGAAGCTATGAAGCAAGAACCGAAGGTCGGGGCCATGTTGCCGTGCAACGTGATCGTACGGGCCATCAATGCGGGCGACGTCATGGTGAGCGCGATCGATCCAGTCGCATCGATGCAGGCAATCGACAACGACATGCTGAAGAGTCTGGTCGGCAAGAATCGGTCGATGCTTGAGGATGTCGTCGCGGAGTTTTGAGAGCGGCCAGAATCCGAATTGCCGTGACAAGGAGGCCCCGCCGAGCTGATCGGTCTGGGCGGACCGACACCGCATTAAATTGCAGTCCCGACCAGCGCCCCAATACCTGCGGTCAGCGCCATCGCAAATGCGCCCCAGAAGGTGACGCGCGCGGTGGCTTTGAGAACGTGCGCACCGCCCGCCTTCGCGCCAATTGCTCCGAGCAGGGCGAGAAACAGCAACGATGCGACCGCCACAGCGTAGACCAGCATTGAAGCGGGCGAAAAGACGACCATGAGCAGGGGCATTGCGGCTCCGACCGCGAAGGTGGCAGCCGAGGTCGCTGCCGCCTCGATCGGTCGGGCAGCCAGGTGTTCGACGATGCCGAGTTCGTCGCGGGAATGCGCGTCAAGGGCGTCGTTGGCAGTCAACTGCACGGCAACCTGTCCTGCCAGCTCGCGGGTGAGACCCCGCTTGACGTAGTTCTGAGTCAGTTCCTCAAGCTCGGCTTCCGGCAACCTCTCCAGTTCCTTTCGCTCCCGCGCCAGGTCGGCCTGTTCGGTGTCTGCCTGCGAACTCACCGACACGTATTCCCCGGCTGCCATGGACATTGCGCCTGCGACGAGACCGGCGACACCAGCCACCAGGATTTGCTGGGTATCGGCAGATGCGGTGGCGACGCCCATGATCAGGCTTGCGGTTGACACGATGCCATCGTTCGCGCCCAGCACGGCTGCCCGTAGCCAGCCGATGCGCGAGACCAGATGGGTCTCCGTGTGCAGACGGCTCATGAATTTTCTCCTGATCGTGCCCTCGAGATGTGATGCCGCTGCGAAAGTGTTCGAGATTGTGCCATATTTGCGGACATACTTGTGCAGCAGTTCCAGCCGCTGATCGCTCTCGTCGGTATCGACAACGACTTCGTAGTCGACCGAGACTATCCGGGGAGGCGCATCGTGCCGCACTGCGTGAAGGCAGATGTCGACGTCATCAAGGTTGAAGTCCAGCTTGGGCGTAATTCGTTCGATGGCATTGATCGCGCAGGCCACGATGGGCGCCAACAGCAGTTCGTCGGGGTCGAAAGCATCTGGAAAGCCCGCAATCACCGTATGTATCCTGACCTCGGCCAACTTGGCGTTGGCCAGGCTCATGCCGGCATCAGTCCTGCGCGCCGCAATCCGGTGTTTCAGCATGCGGGCCTTCCCGTTCGATAAGGGTGACGCAAGGGCGATGACCCCAACCGACCACGCCATGCGGGGATCCGATTGACTCCGATCAAGAAACAGGACGATGTTGTACGACTGAAGCCAGCGCTTGCACGAAGCTCTGTGACGCGGACCCGATCCGGCAGAAAACCAAGTCGGAGCGTGGCGCGCATTGCTTAGGCAATGCGCGGTTCGCGCCAGGTTGTGGGTCGCGTTAAGCCACAATTGGGCGAGAGGCGTTCGTCCAGCCGCAAGGCGGCCATTCCGGCCACTTCCCGGCAGCGGGACGCGGTCACCGCCGGATGCCCTGCGACACCAAATGCGAAATCGGATGCATCGATAACGTCTCAAGCGTGCTACAGTGATATTGTCGAATTTGGCCAGTCCTGCTTGGCCGCTTTGCTGCCGAGTAATGACTTGCTCGGTGAGTCTTCGGTCCGTCCATGAGGGCCATTCCATGCTACAGACGCCTACAGTGCATTTCGAAGCGGCGAGCACTCTTGCAGTGGTGGTGTCATCTATCGAACCACTGCTTTTCCTGTCCGACGATCTGAAGGTCATTGCAGCGAGTGCATCGTTCTGCCGGGCCTTCGATATCGACCCAGCGTCAGTTTCCGGTAAGCGGCTCAGCGAACTTGGAGCTGGGGAATGGGCGATGCCCACGCTTGAGTCACTTCTCGGGGCGACGGCTTCGGGAAGTGCGAACATCGAGGCTTACGAGATAGACCTCAAGCGGCCAGGGCAGAAGACCCGGCAGTTGGTCCTTAATGCGCGAACGCTTGATGATGGTGACATGGACCACATTCGGCTGCTCCTCGCCATAGCAGACGTAACCGACGCCCGCGCCGAAGCCCGGATCAAAGATGACTTGATCCGCGATAGAGCCGTCCTGCTACAGGAGGTCCAGCACAGGGTGGCAAACAGCCTGCAGATCATTGCAAGCGTTCTAATGCAAAGCGCACGCCGGGTTCAGTCGGAGGAAGCGCGCGGGCATCTTCGCGACGCACATCACCGGGTCATGTCAATCGCAGCCCTGCAACAGCAACTCTCCACGTCACTTGAAGGCAAGGTTGAGCTACGGACCTACTTTACTCAGCTATCCCGAAGCCTTGGTGCGTCCATGATAGCTGACCCTGACCGGCTATCGATTAAGGTGAAGGTCGATGACAGCGTCGTGGATGGAAATGTTTCCGTTAGCCTGGGGCTGATCGTGACCGAGCTTGTGATTAATGCCCTGAAGCACGCCTTCCCCGACGAACGAAAAGGAATAATCGTGATCGACTATCGATCATCCGGCAACGACTGGACGCTCTCCATCGCCGACAACGGCATCGGCATGCCGATCGGTAACGATGCGCCCAATGCCGGCCTAGGCACAGGTATCGTGGAAGCGCTCGTGAAGAACCTGAACGGTGAAATTGAGTTGAGCGACGCGGGTCCGGGTGCCGTGGTTACGATCAGCCATCGGGAAGCCGCTAACCTCGAAAACGACCTGTCTTCAGCGGTGTAAGAACCAAATGCTACTTACGCAATTTACCTCGCCGCCCTACGGCTCAACCCTCATTGAATGGCAACCCGGTCGTCCTGGTCGTGGAGGACGGTCCGATGATACGAATGGGTGCCGTCGATCTGATGCTATCAGGTAGGTTACGAAGAACTTCTGCCATCATGCCGGCTTGTGTTGCCGCACGACCCTCCACTCATGCCAGATCAGTACCATGACAATCGCGTCGAAGGCGGTCAGGCCAAGCAGGCCGAACGAATGGGTGTAGGAATAGCGATACAGTTGGTAGACCATGAACGCGCCCAATGCGGCGAGCGAAGCCGGATACGACCAGAGCTTGCCTCTCAAAAGCCCGGTGACCAAGAGCAGCTTTATCAGGCCGTGGCTGAGGAGGTAGAAGGCGTAAAAATGCTCGCTGGCGACGGAAAAATGGTTCGCCATCTGCGACAGATGGCCGGCAACAAAATCGTTCGGGTCTTCGATCAATTCATCCTGTGTGACGGCATTGACCCAAGCGGCGATTGTGTCGGTGCTGACCGCATAAAGCAGCAGGCCGCCTATGCATTCGATCAGGGCATGCGCGCCCTTCAGCCAGACACCAATCTCGAAAATCTGATGGATACGGCGCTCATCAACAGGCTTCACAATGCACCTCGCGACCAACAATGCGACCAGACAATGGATGCAGCCCTCACGCGACCGCATCAATGAAGGCGAGGAGCCACCATTACGCCATGTTCTTAACCGTCAGCAAGGACGAACCCGAGACCATAGCAGCAGCGAATTCTCTCTTGGCGTCACCCGACCTGCCTTGTATAGAATTTTCCGCTTGTGAGCCCTCATCCTGCCGCAAGCACTGTGTGTGCAGACACCAGCTCATTAACAGCGGGAGGTTGCGTTGCGCTGGCTGAGCCGTCGTTCCGTAGAGCAACAACCGGCAACTCCGGTTTCCTCGATGCTTAGCTTCTCTGGCCTCATGGCTGCTTACTGGCTGTCGAAGAAATGGCTGGAGGCATGGGGGCTGACATCGGTGATCATTATACTTACAGCCTTGTCGGCCATGGCCAGTGTCTGGTTTGCAGAAGTATCGGGCCAGCTTGTCAGCGCGATCGCCCTTCTTCACCGTCCTGAACATCCTGCGACTCTAAGAACAATCCTTGGGAGTGCCGCAATACTTGCCGCGATCGTGCTCCTTCGGGATGTAGGCTTCATCTCCGTCCGTCATTATTTCTCAACCACGTTGCACCGCAAATGGCGCTCTTGGCTTGACCAGCGGTTCAACGATGCACTGCTCGACAGCAACCATACGCACTATCACCTCCAACATGGCGCAACCCATGCCATACCGCCCAAGATTTCGGTCCCCGACAATATTGATCAGCGTGTCCAGGAATCGGTCAAGGGCATGGCCGGCGGTGCCATCGGAGTCGCTATGGGTATTACCGGGGTGCTGCTGTCGCTTGCCTTTGTTGGCAGAAAGATCATCGAAACATCTGCCCCGATTAACGGGCTGCCGTTCTTCGGCGAATATGGTAGCGCCTTCCTGACGCTTGTTGCCGTCGTTGCCTACGTCCCGATTGCAACCTTCGTCGCCACGAAGCTGGGGGCGGTGTTACAAGTCCTGGACAATACAATGCAAAGGGCCGAGGGCAGTTACCGCGGGGAACTGAACACCCTTCTCCACAACAGCTTCTATATCGCCGCCGCCTCGGGCGAGATTGCGCAGAAAGGTATTCACAAACGTCGCTATCTCGACATCGATCGCACCTGGGCTCGGCTGAACAAGCTGGTTTCCGGATATATGGCATTCGAGCTCTTCTACAATTTTCTGGGCTCTCGGATTGTCGCCTACGCGCCGGGTCTGTTGCCCTATGTCGACAATGAGATCAGCCTGCAAACCTACGTTACGGGAGCCGAACTGGCGAACGCGCTGATAATCGCTTGTTCCTGGTTCATCCACGTTATGCCGGACATATCGACGCTCAAGGCGAATTTAGGTCGCCTAACCGAACTTGCGAGGGCGATCGAGGATGTGCAGCGGCCGCGCAAGTTCTATGCGCGAACCGGCGTTTGCGAACTGCGCTATAGCACGCAGGACTCAAAACTTGGCCTGACCCTCGATGGTCTGGAACTGATGCATGAGGGCGATGATGTGCCTTTTATCAGGACCGGTGAGCACCATTTCATGCCGGGTGAATGGACTTTGCTCGTCGGAGAGTCGGGCAGCGGCAAGTCATCGCTGTTCAAGGCCATAAATCGTCTCTGGCCGCATGGTCGCGGCGCGGCAATTCTGCCTGAGAGTGTGCGAAGCTTGTACGCCGCTCAGGATGTCAACCTCCCCCCGATATCCCTCAAAGAATTGATTTGCATGCCGGATCTCGTTGAAGCCCATTCGGATGTCGACCTCGCCGTCGCATTGACCAAGGCCGGCCTTGCCGAGTTTGTTGGCGACCTCGCCGAGGACGGGCGCAAAGGGCATAGCTGGGACCAGCTTCTGTCCGGGGGGCAAAAGCAGAAAATCATACTCGCGCGGATACTCCTGCTCCAGCCGGGGTTGCTGTTTCTGGATGAGTCGACGAGCGCCCTCGACCCCGACGCCACGGTTGCCTTCCACCAAGCGATCAAGGATGCCTGTCCGAGCACGACGGTGATCAGCATCATGCACGATGCCATACCTCCTAGATCCTCCATCGGGAAGGGCTTCTACGACAGCGTGTTGATCATCGCAAACGGTACCACCAGAAAGGAGCCGTTGGCAGACACGAAAGGTGGCCCCGTGGGTCCGGCGCGGGTAATACCGGCGGCCAAGGCAGAACAGCGCGAAGACGTGCGGCAGCGGTCCAGCGGCCAGGAATAGCTCCACTCTTATCGGGGACCCCACCGCATTGGATCTCACCGAGAGACACTTTCACCGAAACGAATTTGAGATTTCAACGTCCATCGCGCTAAGCGGGCGTCGACTAAAATCATTTCACAATCCACTCACAAGATTTTCATAAATTAGATTACACTCATTCCGTATCGGCTATTTTTTTCCCGGCAACTTCACCTATCTCGCACTTGCGAAATGATCGCGCATTCCAACCCGCCGGGCATGGGTACGCCCCCTGCCTGCCGTCCGGCCCATCACAAGGACTCGACAATGGGTGATTTGCTTAAAGGGATCTCCAGCTTTCGCGGTGCCGTCTTTCCAGACCATCAGGCGCTTTATCGCAAGCTGGCGGAGGAGGGACAACAGCCGCAAGCGCTGATGATTTCCTGCGCCGACAGCAGGGTGATGCCCGAAACGATCACGCAGTCCGGCCCCGGCGAACTCTTCGTCTGCCGGAATGCCGGAAATATCGTTCCTCCCTTTTCCACAGCAAATGGCGGTGTATCATCGGCGATAGAATATGCGGTCGTAGCACTCGGCGTTCGTGATATCATCGTGTGCGGGCATTCCGATTGCGGTGCGATGAAAGGGCTTTGCCATCCCGATCTTCTGAAGCCGATGCCGAATGTCGCTGCCTGGCTGAAGCATAGTCATGCTGCCCATTCGATTGTTTGCGAAGCCTATCCCGTCGACCTGTCCGAGCGTCAAAGGGTTCGCGCCATCGCGATGGAAAACGTCGTCGTCCAGCTCGATCACTTGCGCACGCATCCTTCCGTCGCCGCCAAGCTGGCGACCAACGACATTACCCTGCACGGCTGGTTCTTCGATATCGAGACGGGGGAGGTGCTCGTCTATGACGGTGCAGCTGCTCGCTTCACGGAGATCCTTGAGGACGGGCCCTTGCCTGTCGCGGTTAAGGGTCGTGGTCGTCCGCATGTGATTCCGCAAGCCGCGGAGTAGGCCGTTGATTTCCAGCTCTGTTCTTTCGCGCGACCTCGCGTCGTCGCTCGTCGTGTTCCTCGTTGCCATACCGCTTTGCCTCGGGATTGCGGTGGCGTCAGGAGTTCCTGTGGCCATGGGCCTCATATCCGGCATTGTCGGCGGCCTCGTTGTCGGCCTTTTGGCCGGATCCCCACTTCAGGTGTCGGGGCCGGCGGCGGGTTTAGCCGTGATCGTCTTCGGCTTCGTCGAGCAATATGGCGCTGCCATGCTCGGGCCGGTTCTCATCGTGGCGGGATTGCTGCAGGTCCTTGCGGGATTCCTGCGGATCGGCTCGTGGTTTCGGGCAATTTCGCCTGCAGTCGTTCACGGCATGCTCGCCGGGATCGGGATCCTCATCATCCTTGGCCAGATCCATGTGCTGATGGGGGCAAGACCTGCTGCCGGAGGCATTGAGAACGTCACTGCCATGGAGCAGACCTTCGCTCGCGTATGGGGCGCAGGGCTGACGCGTGAAGCGGTCGCCCTCCTCGTGGGGTTGATTTCCTTGCTTGCCATGATCGCCTGGGAAAAGTTCAGGCCGAAGTCCCTGATGCTGGTGCCTGGTGCCCTGGTGGGGGTCGCGGCCGGTACGATATTGACCGTCGGGATGCAGCTGCCGATCGCAAGAGTGGAGGTGCCGTCCTCTCTCATCGAAAGCATTACCCTGCCGACGCTCGATGGCTTCGCCAGGATGATAGAGCCCGGTATCATCGTGACGACGCTTGTCATCGCGGTGATCGCCAGCGCGGAAACGCTGCTGTCATCCGCCGCCGTTGATCGCATGCACGATGGCGTGCGGACCCGCTTCAACAAGGAGTTGTTCGCCCAGGGCATCGGCAACGGACTTTGCGGTCTGCTTGGTGCCCTGCCGATTACCGGTGTCATCGTCAGATCGTCCGCCAACATTCAGGCCGGCGCACGGACGCGGGCCTCGGCCGTGCTGCACGGCGTTTGGATCCTTGGGCTCGTGGCATTACTGCCGCAGCTGCTCGCGATGGTACCGCTGACCGCACTTGCCGCGGTGCTGCTTGTGACAGGATGGCGGCTGATCAGTCTCCATCACGTCCGGCACCTCTTCGATCATCACGGCTGGGTTCCCGTGGGAATCTGGACCGCGACGGTGGCGATGGTGGTGCTTCAGGACCTGCTCGTCGGCGTGGCGCTCGGCCTTGCGTTGTCCATACTGGAAATCCTTCCGCACCTACGTCGCAAACTTGCCATCGACAGGTTGGAGGATGAGGAATCCATCCACCTCGACCTCGTCGGCGTGGCGACTTGCAAGGACGTTCCCGTCCTGCTCAACATGCTGGAAACGCTTCCCGAGGGTCGTAAGATCACGATCGCGGGTACCCGCCTGCATTATCTTGATCATACCAGCGCCGAGACCCTGCGCGACTGGTTGAAGCGCCAGAAGAAATCAGGGCGCCTCGTCGAAATCGAGCATCCGCCGGTCGGACGCCATCGGCGGCTGAAACCGATCTTTGAACGGCTGTCAGAGGAAGTTGCCTGATCGGCGGAGAACGAACCAGCTACCAAGCGACAATGTGCTTGCCCCGCTTGCGGGGCAAACACGGCAAGAGGCGAAGCGGAAACATTCCCTCGCTGCCATTGCTGCGGCCATACGAGATACCACATTACAATCAGGTTTTGTTGGCATTCCGTCTCTGCTGGCAGCGGTCGAAAGAAGACGCAGGACACGGCGGCTTCCTGTTCGACAATGTGATCTTCCCGCTGATCCTGCGCGATGTCTATGCCGACAAGAACCGGCAGGAGGCAATCATCAAGGGTAGCGATGTCGACTGGACCATCGTCCGTCCGTCGGTTCTTAACAACAAGCCTGGGGTAACACGATCAGGTCTCTGACGAATCTGAGCAACTTTCGCGGTGGCTCGATATCGCGGGTAGACGTGGCAACGTTCATTCTCGATCACCTCAACAGCGATGCGTGGCTGCGCAAGTCGTCGTTGATTCCTTGGTGAGGGAACACTGGGGCCAGCCGCATCGACGTCAGCGGGCTAAGGCGGCGCCTCGTCACCTCGCAAGGGCCAGTCTAGACTAGCAAATGGCGCCTTTGTATAATGGGCCGGTATTCCGCCGTGATGATCGACCTTCACGAGAGCGGTAGCGCAGCAGAACATGGCGAGAAAGTCGTCCATCGATCTCTGTCCCATCGGCATCGGCACTTGATATGAGTTAACTTCACGCGCCGAACAACACAGGTCGGTCAGGATCTTCACAAAAGCGCGAACAGCGGGATTGGCGCGCCGGCTTTCGGGCCAGAGTACCGTGATGTATGAGGTCACCGTCCATGCCGACGTTCTCGCTCTGCTGCCTGATCCGGCAACTGCGCGGATCTGCCTGGACGTCGCCGAAGACGCCGCCCGCGCGGTCTGCGGCACCATGGCCGCCGCCCACGTTGGCGCCGATCCTGTAAGGATGATCGCCGCGCCGGAGGAGATTGACCTGCAGATGCTGCGAGATTTGGACGAAGGCTCGCCAGCGCAGCGATTGGAGCGGGTCACCTCCGCCTTCGAGGACTGGAAGCAGGCCAAGTCCGATAGAGAGCGTCTCCTTCTGGACGACTGCCGCGGCGATCTCAATCGCTGTGTGACCAGCAAATGCCATGAGGCGGCGCTTGTAGTCGCTCCGTGTCACGGCAACATGGATGCCCGCGACGCGTTCCACGATCTTCTGTTCAATGAACACAAGCTCGTCCTGGCGCCGCCGCCCGGTCCCTATCGAGGCAACCTGCTGGGACATGTGGTGATCGGCTGGAAACCGCATGATCATGCGCAGCGCGCGGTCGTCGCCGCCCGGCGCTGGCTGGCCGCGGCCGATCGCGTGACCGTTGTATGCGTCAACGACAAACCGGACGGAAGCTACCAGTTCACTGCGAGGGAGCTCTTTGACCAGCTTGGGCTCAAGAGCGATGTCGTCGCGATCGACTCGGGAAGTCGATCCGTAGCGGAAGCAATCCTCGATTTCGCCAGGTCGGCGAATGCCACCTGCCTACTTATCGGCGCATTCAAGCACGGCTATTTCCTGGAACTGCTTCTCGGTCGTATCACCCGTCATCTGCTGTCGCATGCCGCGCTTCCGTTGATGATGAAGCATTAGGTGCAGCTGAGATCATTTCACGACCAGGACTTGGCAGGCGCCAATTCGACCAGCCTGTCGGGCGGTGTTCGCAAGAGCCAACAGGTTACTGCCGTCATTAGGATGACGTGCCCCAGCAGTGTCAGAAGTTCAGAATCATAGCAATCCGCCGGAGGGGATCGAGGCCTTTCTCGACTCCAGAAGTGAGTATGGCCTGTAGGCGAGACGTGCATTCGCGCGAGTTTCTGACGGGTACGGTGACAGCGGTGTTCTTTGCCCTACGCATCGATAGCTTCATCCGGCATTTCCATGGCTATTGCGATCGCCATTGCAGACATTAGACATAGTTTGCACGGCAAGGTCGGCATCATATTTGCTCGGATTAGCACGACGCCAGTTCGCTTGGCGAGTATCGGTCTTTAGCATCGCTGCGTTCTGCCCTGTGTAAGGCCGTGCTCAGGTCTGAGAGTTACCTGTATCACGCCTTCGCTTCTCTGCTGACGCAAAATCCTTGTCCTTCCTGGGGCACTGTCCTTGGTGTTCTTGAAGTTGGCCTAAATAGGCGGACTTGGCCAGCTACGAACGCAAGGGAGAACACGCTTACGCTACCGATGTCGTTGCGGAGCTTTTCGTATGAGCGTTTACACCCTTACCACCCGTTTCGAACCGGCCGCGCTCTAACCGCAACTGAAATCCGCCAGGTCGCACCGTCGATTTTGCCGCTCGCGCCCCGTCGGCCGCAAGGGAAGCTTCGCCGCGCACATTATCTCATCGCTGCTCATCCTCAAATCGCGCCCTTGCAGTCGCCGGTCTTCGCGGCTGGTGGGGGTTGCCCTGACAATCAGGAGGGCGGAAAGGACATTGGACATGCAAAGAGAAGATATCGAGCGGCTGCGCGAGCAAGTCTCCTGCGCCGTTGCCCTGGAGCAGGCTGGTTTTGCAATCGATCTGAAGGAGAGCACGCGCCGCGCCGTCAAATTCCGACGCCGCGGTGAGATCATCATCGTCACCCACGAGGGGAGGGGTTGGTTTGATCCGCTGTCGGACCGAAAGGGAGACATCTTTGCACTGATTGGCTTGCTTCAGCCCGGAAATTTTCAGGCAACGCTGGCGGCAGTCGAAGCCTTGGCCGGCGTTCAGCCATTGCACCCGACATGGCGGGCGCGCACGTCGCGCAGAATGGCCGCCGACATCTCCACACGATGGGCGGCCCGCCCGCTGTTGTGCCAAGGCGCGCGTGCGCACGACTACCTGTTCCGCATACGCGCCATTCCGCGCCGTGTGCTGCAACACGCGATCGACGGCAGCCTCATCAGGCAGGGACCTTCCGGCAGCGCCTGGTTCGCCCATCAGGACAATGACGGCAGGATCTCCGGCTGGGAGGAGAGGGGACCCGTGTGGCGCGGATTTTCGACCGGGGGCGCCAAGACGCTCTTTCGCTTCGGAAACTCGGTCGGCGGCCGGCTTTGCGTCACCGAAGCCGCCATTGACGCACTTAGCCTATCGGCACTCGAGGGTCGCCGCGACGATACGCTCTATGCCAGTACGGCGGGCGGCTGGTCGCCGGCAACCGAGAGTGCCGTGACGTTGCTCGCCGGTGACCTCGATCTCGTTGTGGCTGCGACCGACAGCAATAGCCAGGGCGAGGCCTATGCCGATAGGTTGCGACAGATCGCGTCGAGCCTGGACTGCGGTTTCCAGCGGCTTCGCCCGAACGCCGGAGACTGGAACGAGGATCTTCAGCAGAGACGGACAAGGTAGAGAGCTGAAGGCTGGCCCGCTGCATGGGAATTCGCCGCGTCAAGGGCAAGGCTTTGCCCGTTGGCGTCGCCTCCTGACCCGGACGTGCCGATGGGGTGATCAAAATGTCTCGAGGCAAGGCTTTCGGGCCAGAACCTCAGGAGAAAGCCATGACTTGTCGTCCCGAAACTCGCAAGATCTTCCAAGGTGTCGCCAGCCGTCACGAACCGCCACAACCAAGCGCGTACGACGAGGTACGCACTTTCGGTCGGCAACGACCGGGGCGGTTGTCAATTTTGAAGGATACCGAGACGCCCAATGGCGCCGTGGCATGCCCTGTCGACCATGGAAGCTGAACGCTGGAGCTACCGCAATCGATTGGAGGATTCCGAACGGCCGCCGGTGTCCTACCGGCCGCACCTTGGAGAGACATTCGCCTTCGCTTGCTCTTAAGCGAAATGAACTCGACGACATCGAACGCGATCTCGTCGCGGCGGAGATGGAGGACGTGGAAAGGGATATACAAGCTGCGATCAAGGCTGGCTGAAGAAATCCGTAGAACCCCCTATATGACATTTCGATGTCATAGTTGCCCGTCACTGCCAATTATCGATGGCATTCTGCATCGTCGCATGGCATGTTCGTGCTTTCCGGCTCCAGAAGAGGCGCCCCCCGCAAGAGTAGAGCGCAGTATTTCCTTGTGCGCCGTACAAACAGACAAACATCAGGTTTCATAGCTTTAGGGTAATCCTTTGACGCGCGATGCAGATCGGTGCCAACGACCCAATGGTCCGCGTACACGCAAACCAAAGCAAAGGCCCGCGCAAGCCCCTGTTGACAGAGTATCTCGCCCGGCCGAAAAGGGTTCGGCTGTAAAGGAGATGATCGATGGCTGAAGAGAATAACGCTGCCCCCGCTGTTGCCGTAGGCGTAGCGGCTCCGGTAGAGACACCCCCTGTGAAGAAGACGCGGGCACCTCGTCAGAAGAAGGCGGTTGCCGCACCGGCTGACGTTCCGTCGCAAGCTGCTGCTGCACCGTCGGATTCCGTAAAGGCTGCAAGCGGCCGTGGCAGGAAGGCCAAAGCGGTCGTTGCAAAGCCCGAAGCTGCAGCAAAGGCTACCAGAGCCAAGCGCAGGCCTAAGGCTGTTCCACAGCCGCAACCAACGCCTGTCGCAGTGCTTGATGAGATTGAAGATCTGATCAAGCTGGAAGAAGAGAACCAGCGTCTTCGCAAGCTACTTGCCGAAAAGCTGCGCAACGAAAACGCCGATCTGCGCAGGCGGCTTGATCGCGTCTGACGCGAACAGTGCTGTCGTTCTGCCTTTTGACAGCGGCAAGCATATCGAACCAAGAAATTTGGCAAGCGGGATCTGCAAGGATCTCGCAGCGCCGTTGCGCATTCAGTCAGGGGGTAAAGCACTATGAAGTCACCATGGCGATTTCTCGCGGACCTGACGTCGCGCCGTAAAACGCAATCGTCGCCGTTGGTTCCCCCGGCTTCAGACAAACCGGCTGAGGATCAGGCAGGCGATCAGGACGGGGCGCAGGCGCTTTCTGCAACGAAAGCTGCGTCGACTGATCATTCGCTCGGAACGACAGACGTCGCCGCCGCTTCGCCGGTTACGTCATCATCGGTGGTCAGGCCCACAGTCGAACCGAGCGAAGTCGCCTCCCATTTGCCGTCGGAACGAGCGGTTGACATAGTAGAACCTGAAGTCGCAATCGAGCGTCCAGATCCAGATGTCGTGGCAATAGCACCGGCAAGCCCTGGCGATATGGAAGCCCTGTCGACCTCTAGCAAAAATCGGTCGAAGCGTATAAAGCCCGGTTCGGTTCAAGTCGTGACGCAGTCTCCGTTCAAGTCGAACGACGACCCACAACCTGCATCTCTTCCGGTGCAGCCTCTGACATTTCTTCAGGAGGTGGCCGCCCTCGACGAAGACATCGCGGCGCTGAAGGCTACCTTGGCGCTGAAGCTGAAACTGCAGAACGCTCAATTGAAAAAGATGCTCGAGCGCTTTGATATTCGTTAGCCTGCCGGTCAGGCTGTTATGATTGGAATGACATGAAGACTCCGCAGAGAAATTTCGTTGTCGAGATCAAGTCGAAGGGCCGCCGATCGGCAGTCAGGCAGGGATCCATCTGGGGCAGTACAGATCTGAAGGCATTTGCCCGTCAGGCAGCCAGCGTGGCGCCGCAGCTGTTTGAGGACGGGCAGAAAGCTGACGTGACGGTCGAAGACATTGTCGTCGCGCCTGCCGTAGAAAACGCGCCTGTTGCAGGGCCGATCCTCGCCCCGGTGGCTGAGACTTCTGATGCCATCGCTGCGATCGCCGTTGCTACCGTGGAAAAGCGCTCAGAACCTCAAGAACTGGCCGTTGTCGAAGTTGTTGCAAAAGCCGCCGTCGCGACAAGACAGCCCCGTCGATCGGGGATCACGGGCCGTCAGTCGCCAACTAGGCCTAAAGACGGCGATAAGGTCGGTACCTCAGTAACTTCCCACTTGGCGTCTCTCAGCGAAGCTTCAATTGATGAATTGTCTGCTCTCGAAGCCGAAAATCGCCGATTGAAGACGCTTTTGGCTGATCGCCTTCGCCAACAGAATCTGCGGCTTCGAATGATGTTGCACCGCTTCGGTGCTGCTTGAACCCGACCGCCTATCCTCGTGTTGACTCCATCGTGACTAGCTCCTTGTTTGGAAACTCTTTCGATAGTGCGATAACCTGATTGCTTCGCCGCACCGCGCTCCTGAGTGGTGGCCGCGTGAGCGCCACGTTCAACGATCCCCTTCATGGCGGCAGGCGGCGCGTCGTTGATGCGCTCCTGCCAGCCCGGGCCATCGGCCTGCGCCGCGGTCTCTTGGCCACGCGGCGCTAAATGCAGGATAATGGAGTTGCAGACCGCAACTGTCGAAGCGCTGCGGGGAGCTTTCCCAACATGAAGTGCGGGGACTGGAGTTGCCAAGCGGATTTACCTCCGAGTTCGGCGCAGTCTGAAAGGAGCTTGGCGGAACCGCGGCAAGCCGATGATGTGCCAGCGTTGGCCGAGTACGCACGTCGAGCGGTTCATCCGGCGCTGCCCTCGGTTCTGCTGCGGTCTGAACCGGACTGCAGCCCGGTCAAAGGCCGCGGTCCGCGCCGCGGGGCGGCAGGCTCGACGCTTGCTTCGCAAGGCGTTGCCGCGTTCACTGCAGACCGCAAGCGCCCCGCATTGTCCGCAACCCCACCTTTCTCGCCTCGCATCGTCCTGACCTTGGGCCAGGCCGCTTCGCCGGTTCGTGTCGACCGCACCCGAGAGACAGTGCCGGAAAACGGCAGGCCCCGGGCTTTGCTCAACCAACACGGACAAGGACATTCATCATGACATCGCTCAACCGTTCCGCACCGAAAGCCCGCCCAGCCGCCCAGCGCGCCACCACCCTCGAGATGGTCCGCCACACCTGCCCGGACAGCGCGCAGGCACAACGCATCTCCGAAAGCTTCGGCCTGGCCGTCGTCGATAGCGACGGTATCCGCGAACTCCACCGTGCCCAGCTCATCGAAAGTGCCGTGGCACTGAAAGACGGTCTCGCCGAAAGGGCCATGCAGATCCACATGCAGCGCATCGTCGGCTCCTTCGTCGGCTCCGCCTACGGCGCCGGCCAGTTCTACAGCCGCTCGGTCACGGAAGCCCGTGATCTCACCACCAAGCTTTCCAACGACTATCGCGACGAGGATATTGAAGGCCCGGTCGGCTTCGACAGCCGCGCCCAGCGCAAGCGCGAATTCGCAGCCGACATGGGCCTGCAGGCCCACGTCCTGCGCATGGCCGCCGAAGGCGCAGTCAGCGCCTATGAAGAGATCACTGGTGAGACCTGGAAGCCATATGAGCGGGCAGGCGCTGCTGCCGCCGCTCCATCGATCGACCAGAAGGCGGCTTCGCTACAGATGTCCGCTTTCGACTGAGGGAAGAGGCGAAAAGCCCTCATCTCCGAACAAGACCGGTGCGCGGCGCGCCCCGGCCTTGTTCCGTGTCGTTTGGCTGACGATGCCCGTCACGGTTCGTCCCGGTTTGCGGTCTAGCCGAGTCCGGAGATGGACGGTCGCAACGGCAAGCCGTCCTCCACTGTCGTTCCGGCCCGCCTGCGATGATCGAACTATCGACGGGATGCCAGCGGGTGCACCGCTTCCGGCCTCCGCTTTCTCGACCGCCGTGACGAACCGCGAAGGGCGCGGTTCGCGGGGTCGAGGGATAAGATCATGAAGAAGTCAGACAAGAACAACGGCGAACGTGCAGACATCTATGCACACATCACCGACAAGATCGTTGCCACGCTCGACGAGGGTGTGCGGCCATGGCTGCAGCCATGGAGCGCGAAGCACCTGAGTGGCCGCGTTTCGCGGCCCTTGCGCCATAACGGCGAGCCCTATTCGGGCATCAACGTGCTACTGCTCTGGTCGGAGTGCATGGCACGCGGCTTTTCGTCATCGACATGGATGACGTTTCGCCAGGCATTGGAACTTGGCGCTCGCGTCCGCAAGGGCGAGACGTGCTCGATGGTCGTTTATGCCAACCGTATCAGCAAGATCGAAACTGACGGCGAGGGGCGGGAGGTCGAACGCGATATTCCCTTCCTCAAGGCCTACACCGTCTTCAATGTCGAGCAGATCGACGGCCTTCCTAAAAGCTATGCAGTTCCGAGTGAGGACGATACCGTGCGGCCCGTTGACAGGATCGCGCACGCCGATGCCTTCTTCGCGGCGACCGGCGCCCTCATCCGTCATGGTGGCGACAAGGCTTTCTACGCGCCGGCGCCGGACTATATCCAGATGCCTCCGATCGAATCGTTCCGGGACGTGGAAAGCTATTATGCAACGCTTGCCCATGAAGAAATTCACTGGGCTGGTGCACCCCATCGCCTCAATCGTGATCTTTCCAGATACACAAAAGACCGGTCGGAGCGGGCCCGCGAAGAACTGATTGCCGAGTTGGGTGCGGCATTCCTTGCGGCCGACCTCGGCATCGTTCCGGAGATGGAGCCGCGCCCGGACCATGCGAGCTATCTCGCGTCATGGCTTTCGGTTTTGGAGAGCGACAAACGGTTTATCGTCCAGGCCGCAGCGCATGCGCAACGGGCCGTCGGTTATCTGCACGCGCTTCAGCCGCACGATGAGGCCGCATAATCCTCCCGCAAGTTGGTCGCTATTCCGGGCCGACTTGCATAAAGATTACGTGTTTTACGCAATTGACTGGAGGTGCCTATGAAGCAGTTTTCTTATTCGGACATGAACCGAGCCTCGGGCGAGATCCTCGAGGCCGCATTGGTCGAACCGGTGACGCTCACCAAGCGAGGCAAGGAGAAGCTCGTCATCTTGACCGCGGAGCAGTATCGAAAGCTGCTCGGCCGTTCCGATACTGCCGCATACAATCTCGACGACGCACCAGACAAAGTCCACGCCGAGTTGATGCATGGCCTCGACGAGTTGCTCGAGGACGGGCAGGTTTGACGCGGGGGACGTCCGTTTCCACTATCTCTGGAAGCGTCAGCAGACGCCGGCGAAGAAACAGGTCGCAAGGCGCGACCGGTCTGTGTCGTCGTCCGTGCCAGGTGTTGTCGTCCTGTTCGCCATAACCTCGCGAACGCCGCAGCACGAGCGCCTGTTTCTGCCGATCAGCCAGATCGAATGCCGGCGCGCCGGTCTCGATTTTCCGTGCTGGATCATTCTCGACGAGTACAACTGGGTCGAACTCGACAAGGCCTTCGATTTCGAGTCCACGGTTCCGCTCGGCAGTTTCAGCCCGGCCTTCCTCAAGAAAATCGCCCGCACCGTTTAGGATGCAGCGGCAAGCCGCAGGGTGGCGGCCGTGAACCGTTCCTAAGCCGGTCGCACCCGCTCGCTTATTGCCGCGCCAATCCAGTGCGAGCCACGGCACTTTCTGACTTCAGTCATCTTCAGTCGGATCTGCGTTGCGATGGGGATTGTTAGCCGGTCTTAACGATGTTCGACGGCGTCTGGTGCGGAGTCTCGCCAGCCGAAAGCGCGATCTGCCTGACGGAGCCAGGCGCCGGATCCTCTCCGCGCAACAGCTCGCCCCCGCGGTCTCGATGGGGCATGTCTGACCGGAAATCGCCTCGCACGCTCGGCTCGATCGTCCTCCCGCAACGGCCGGCTCGTTTTCTTCCCCTGGCGGTGACCACCCCTCACGACAAGTCCTGTGGGGACCCCGGATATGCCGCCATTCCTCGCGAGACAAGAAAGCCTCGGCCAAAGGCCGTTCTTCACTTTGTTACGGCCCCAAGGGGTGCGGTCCGATCGTTCCCGGTCTCATCGACAGCCATCGAGGCTGCGATGGGCGCGGCCCGAGCAACAGAAGGAATACGACTATGGCAACCATCGGCTCTTTCACCGCTTCCGAAAACGGCTTTACCGGCACGATCAAGACCCTCAACCTCAACGTCAAGGCCAAGATCGTCCGCGTCGAGCGCACCTCCGACGATGCTCCCGATTTCAGGGTCCTGGCCGGCAATGTCGAATTTGGCGCTGGCTGGCAGAAGCAGGCTCGCGAGAGTGAGCGCGACTACATCTCGGTCAAGCTCGACGACCCGAGTTTCCCCGCGCCGATCTACGCAACGCTGACCGAAGTTCAGGGGCAGGAAGGATTGCAGCTCATCTGGTCACGCAGCACGCGTCGCTGATAAAGCCGAAAGCCCCGCTCGATCCGAGCGGGGCTTCTGACGTGTTACTTGTTCAGCGCGTCCTTCAGCGCCTTGGCCGGTTGGAAGCTCAGCTTCTTTGCGGCCGCGACCTTGATGGTCGCGCCGGTCGACGGATTGCGAGCCTCTCGCTCCGGTGTTTCCTTCACCTTGAACTTTCCAAAACCTGGTAGGGACGTCTCGTTGCCGGCAATGGCAGCCGCCGTGATCGAAGCGATCACAGCCTCGACGATGGCTTTCCCCTGTCCCTTGGTCAGGCCGTGCTCTCCGGCAATCTTGTCGGCGATTTCGTTGGTCGTGGTCATTTTTTCTCTCCGCATCATGAATGACCCGGAGTCCCTGCCACTAGTGACCGCCGCTGTCATCGGCGCGCTGCGGCAAATTCCCTATTACAACGCGATTGTCCACAAATACCAACGGGTTTGCGACCACCCGCGGCAAGCGACGATAAACCGGAAGCTGGTATCGAGCCCGCGGCGAGATTTTTTGGTGCCATACGGAGAGGAAAAGTCTGCTCAGTCCGCCCGAGGGTGCCATGGCGGCATGAAGGCCTCAAGGACCAGCGGTTCCCCCAATTTTGCCTCCGCTCCGGTGCCCTCCTCTCCGACAAAATCGGCTCCCCCACTCGCCGGCTCCGCCGGTCGCCATCGCGATCCTTGACCCCTCCATCCCGCCATGACCGGAGCGCTCGTCTTTCACAAACGTCAAGGAGACGGCGACATGACGAACGAACTGGATTGGACCATCGTAGAACTCAAGGCCGAGCTGCGGAACGCACACCCCGACGAGCGCCGGCAGATCGCGGCGGAACTCGAACTCGCGCTGGCCGAACGAGAGGTCTTCGTGGCGGAGCAGGAAGGCCGCATCAGCGCCGAGCCTCCCTTTTGAGGGAGGCTTTTGCCATGTTGCCAAGCCTAACCGTCGGATCGACCGACGGTCAGGCTTGAAGCTTCGCTTCGCCGTCAATGATCGGGTGAAGTCGTGGCGGCGGGTTGTCCGAAAAAGCTCGGTGCCGGGCGGGGAGGGGACCTTGCTGGAAATGGGGCCTTGGTCTGTATCCGCGCGAGCGCTTCTTTCTCAGAAGCTCGAGGAAGAGTTCGACTGCATCCTCCTCCCGCGTGAAATGATGCATCATCCTCTGACCACCGGCGCCAATGCGCCCCCACCTGCGGATGAGGCACGCTTCACCGAACAGGGTCGGCTCTATCGACATGGCATAGTAGCGGGCCATGTTTTTCGTGGCGTCGACGCGTTCGACATATAGCTCGTAGGGTTGCGCAATCATGGTGGCATGATCGTCGAGAGCGGGCTCGGCGTCCAACGAGAGATTTGAATCGATCGACCTTGATTGATTCATGACGATGATGGGTTGTCGGATGGGCAGGATGATCCGGGCGAGACGCCTGGGGCGGACGGTGCTATTCGCTGCCGCTCTTGGAGCCCGCAAGCGGTCGCCGCCCATTCGAGTGACGCCGCCCCTCACGCAGTTGCCGCATCGTCAGCGCGATCGCCGGAGTTCTTTGTGCAGCGTCAGCGAGCTGCGCGATGCGATCGTGATCCGACCGAGCGCTGTGGATTTGAGCCCGGCTCCGTGTAGAGGGCACAAGGTGGGGTCGCGGGCGGAACATGCCACTCGCCACAATGCAGACCAGCCAGCCGGCGGTAACATTCAATTCGGGTCCCAAGGGGGTGGCGGTATGTCTCCGTCCGCGACCCGCCAGATCCATGCAGACATGTCCGGTCGTGCGTCGACCATCTCGCGGAGCGATGCCTCAAACCGATCATCGGCATTGGGCGGCACAATATAAAGGGCCGTGGGTTTAGGGCGAGCCTCCGGCAGAATCGCATTGGCGAGTGGCTGGCTGGTGGCGAGGTTGAAACGCAATCCTTTTACCGTCTTGCCCCGCAATCGTACGAGCTTTTCGAGAAGCCGCTCTTCATGCGCATTCTCCACCGGCAACCACTGCTCGGTGACGGTCATCAGAGCGATCTCATTGATCGTCACAAGGCCGGCCGAGCCAGCTTCGATCGTCGCGATTGCGATCAGATGGTGGCGGTCATCGCTTTTCCAGAGTGCCAATTCTGCCTCGAACCGCCGCTGCAGCCTCCTCCACACCGTCTCTTCTAGATGCAGGCGAAAACCCGGCATGTGCTTGACGACAACCTGCTGCCCGCTTCTCGCGGCTGCGAACTCCTTAATCTCACCGACCAGCAGCATCAGTTTTTTCGGCCCGGTCCCTGACCTTGCCAATGCCGCCATCGCCTGGCTGCGTCGCTGCTCTATCGCAGCCTTGTCGTCGGTTCGAAATGGCTCCGGCACGAACAGGCGTTCTGCAAGCGGCTCTCCCCGCACCGACATGGTACGAGCAGCTTCGATGAGATGATGATAGATTTGCCACCAATGGCGCTTGCCCGACCAATAGGACGTCCATTCGGTGAGGCCGCTTTCATGCCAGAGGAGATGGAGAAGTGCGCGCAGCGAAAGTCGTTTGCTGTCGCTCTTGACGCTGTCTGATTGCGATGAATCAGTGTTCTCTGGTCCCGACGCCCCGCGCTTCGACAATGGAAAATCCAGCTTCAGTGCCGCAAACCCTGCGACCGCATCCAGCTTGATCGCTGTCCCCATCAATGCCCCGAGTCCGGATAGCTCGTAAGGCGGTTCATAGGATGGGCAAGTCGCATGGTGATCCCCGCCGGAGAGCGGCATACGCTTGACGACCAACTGCCCACCAATCTGCGCGATATACATGGGCATGCCTGGCTCCCGGCAGAGGCAAAGCGGCCGGACCTTCAGCCGATAGGCCTCTGCGAGCGCTTCCGCGTAGCTTTCCTCTTCGCCATCGAATATCCGGTCGACGATTCGCAGCCGCCGAGTCTCTCTTGCCGACTGTGAAATTCTTACCTCGGGCGTTCGCCAATCCATGGCATCAGTACCCGTTTTCCTTCAGATAAAAATCGATCGCCGCCTGCATGATCACTGTCATCTTGACATCGTTCTCATGCGCCGCCCTTTTCAGGCGCGCCTTCGTCTCGTAGTCCAGCGCAACATTGACATAGAACTTCGCGTCGCGCTCTTTGGCGCGCTTCAGGTTTTTGAGTGCGTGACGCGCTCGTTCCCCCGCGATAGCGCTTGTGGTCGCCTTCTGCCGGCGCGCACTTTCCGAGAGATTGGGCAGGATAGGGGCTGCGACCGGCCGCGCCGGTTCGTCTTTTGCGTGACGTTCGATCGATCCCGCATTTCCACCATCAGCATTGAGATCGGCTTTGGCCGCCTTCGATGCGATGATGAAGTCGTCAAGGCCTAGGCTCGGCTTGTTCATGCGGCAATGCCCTTGAGATGGATTGATCGTTTGCTCTCGATTTCCGTGACGAGCGCCTGAACTTCGGCGCGGGCTTTTCGGACGCTGTCGGTCAATTCCTGCATTTGCAAAGTCCCTAGGCCGTTTTGAATTTCGCGATAGATATTGCGCTCGAACAATTCTGTATCGAGCAGGCTTGTGCGATAGGCGGCGTCCTGCAAACCAGCGACGAATGGTCGAATATAGCGATAGGCTTCGAGGTTACGGGCCGGGACGGTCACGCGCGTCTTCACATTCAGGTGCTGAATTCTGGACCCTGCTTCGTCGTTTATCTCGTTGACCAAGGCGACCGCCTGCCCAGCCGCCTCGATCTCCTTGATCGCCGGCTGGATAGGAGAAATCACCAGTTCCGACGCGCGAATGATGCTCGTCTGAAAGGAGCTATCGACGCCGGGGGCGTCGATGACGATGAGGTCGAAGGAAGCTGCAAACCGATCGATCGCTGTTTCGAGCGATCGTGATGTCGAAGCCGTTTTGACTTCGATGTTCTCGGGCACATTTTGCTTGTTGTGGCACAATCGCCACCAGCCCGATAGGTTCTGCCTGCTGTCGGCGTCGATCAGAAGCACCCGCTCGTTTCTAAGTGCATACTCCCCCGCCGCGAGCGTTACGAGCGTGGTCTTGCCCGCGCCACCCTTATTACTCACTGCGGCATAGACTCGGCTCATCTTGATCGATCCTCTGACGGCTGGCGTACCTCGCTTCACGAATATAACTATATGAGTATAGCAATCGTCAACTCAAATGCGGGACTTCAGACATATTCTATGGGCGATGGTCTCTAGAATTTGATCGCAAGGCACCAACGCACGCTGTGTTCGCTCGATGTGCCGATGCAGACTCACCATATTGAAATATAGCGCAAATATCCCGTGTGAATAAATGGTGTGAACACACGTTCATCAGCTTAGCTCACCGCCGATCGCTCTTGGGTTGGCTGATCACCGCGCCCCTAGCAGTTTCGCTTCTTGGGTTGAAATTTGTTACTAAAATAGTATATCTGTTTTTGGCAGGATACGCAAATTTGTGATACAAATTTGTTGACGATCGACGGACGAGCCGTCGATGGCGCCTGCGGCGATGTTTCAGAGAGGCGGAAATGGCGGCGAGCCATCGCAGCGCGATCGAACGGGGAGCGACGAACGAGCGAAGGGACCGGGTCGTGCACGCGCGTTTCAGCGCATCCGAAATCGCCGCGATCACGCGCGTTTCTGAGGAGGCCGGACTGACCATCTCGGCCTTCATGCGGTCGTTGACGCTGGAAGGGGCAGGGGTGCGACCCTTCTTTACCGATGACGACCGGGCGGTTCTGGATCTGCTTTTGTCGGACATGCGGGCAATCGGCGTGAACCTCAATCAGCTGGCGCGCGTCGCAAACACCGGCGGCCGTATTCAAGCCGACCAGATCTCAGCCCAGACGGCGGATATTCAGAAGATCGTAGCGGTCGTGATGATCGAACTCAGGAGCTTCGCGGCACGCGGTGCCCAGCGCCGGCGAGGCGCGGCCTGATGGAATTCTTTCTAGGCGCTTTCGAAAATGAATGGGAGCGGCGCAAGGCCGCCTTGCTGCACGAACGATCGCTGGGCCGGGGCAAATATTTGGAGGACGAGGAGCGCCGCCGCGGAGTAGTCCCGACCGCATCTCTCATCGGTGGTGGAACACTTGGTCGCGCCAAACTCGGTTGGCGTTCGACCAGATTGCGGCATGGGAAAAGGCGCCGCGCAAGCGAACCTTCCATGCGAGATCGGTTTGCATCGCTGGCATCGGGTGGCCAACCGGCGGTGGTGAAGATGGCGTCTTTCGGTGGCGGAGGACGGCTAGGGGCGGTGATCAACTACATCTCGCGCAACGGCGACGTCGTCGTCGAAAACGAACGCGGCGAACAATTGCGCGGACGCGACGAACTTTCCACGGTCCGAAATGAGTGGGGCCATCTGATGAAAAACCGCGCCGAGAGCCGCGACATCGGGACCTTCGTGGTTGAGGTGAAGGAGCGGTTCGATCCTGCATCCGATCTCCACGAGAAGGCGCGGGCGGTCCTTAAACGTGGACTCGGCGACCGGATGTTCGCCTTTGCCGTATTGACTCGCGACGATGGCAAGGGCTTCTCCATCGACGGCGTCGCCGTGCTGCGGGACGGCGCGGCCGAGCGCCTCACGGGCGATGCGAAGGCGTCGCGGATCGTTGAGGGACGTCTGAACGATGAGGGAAGGGAGCAGAGTGAGCCCACATCGTTTCGCTTTACCGGTTACGGCAATGGGACCGACTACGGCACGGCCCGCCTGCGCGACCTTGTCAGCCGACACGATGGTGCGGTTTACGACGAGCAAGGGGGTGCGATCGTGGACGGCAAGCAGGCCGGCGATGTTGTGCAACGGAAATGGCGCGACGGCCTGCATAGCCGCAAACCACGCGACATCATGCACGTCATTCTGTCGGCGAGGGCGGGTACGCATATCGGGGCCTTCCACTCCGCCGCGCGAGACTTTCTGGCGCAGGAATTTGCCGGTTACCGCTATGTATTTTCCCTACATGATCCGTTGAAGGACCCGAAGCTTGAGGAGGCGGGTGGCAAGCGGCCGCATGTCCACGTCCATGCGATCGTCGCTATGCGTTCGGACGCAGGCCACAGGATCGAAACGACAATCCCGGCGTTTCGCCGCTGGCGCGTGACCATGGCTGACAAGGCACGGGCCTACGGCATCAACATGGAAATGACCGACCGACGTGAGCGGGTGAGTGCTCCGGCTTATACCAAGAACCAGGTGCGTCCGACGAACCGCTATGGGCGAACGGAACATGAGGGAACGAGCGACGCGGCGCAACGAAGATATGATGCCAAGCGCTCGGATGAATATAGCTTTCCGCGGACAGAGCCGAGCCGACGCTATACTGAATTCGCTAAGAATGAGTGGGCGACTTTAGCTGCAGGAAACGACGATGAAAGCGTCGAAAGGTTCGCAAGATCGCATATTATTCGTTTTGAATCAGACACAAAGAGCAACGACCCTCGATCGCCCGAAGTAGCTGGAACGGAAAGTTTGCGCTCGCAATTCATGACGCATCTGGTATCTTTGGAAAAGATCGTTTCGAGGGATGAACCAATGCGTCAAATGAGCCGATCCGAGTTCGAGGCCTACGAAAAGCACGTCGAAACCGCCTTGTTTCAGGCGGAACGCGTTATGCCGGCAGCCGAGCGCGCGACTTTCGACGATATTGCTTCGGCAGCCCGCGAACACGTGAACGTGCGACGCGAGTTGATGGAACTGCACGAACAAAGTGGTGAGCGGCCCGTCGGCGATGGGTTGAAAGAGGGAGAACGAGACGACGCCAACGCGCGCTGGGACGAAGCCGTCGCCCGCCATGGCCGCAGGACCGTCGAAGAGGCAAACGAGGTCATGCTCGAGGTGGAACATTTCCGCGAAGCGATCGAGTTGGCGGATGCGGCGGAAATCAATGCCAACAAAGTGTCGTTGCAGGCCAACTTGAACCTTGAGATGGCGCGCGCCGGTGAGCTCGGTGCCGCCGGTAATAGCTTGATCCGCGAAATCGCGGAGATGGATCACGACCTCAGGATTGCGATCGAAGCGGCGGAGCGGTTACGGGAGCGCGGCAGCAAAATGACATCGGAGAGGGAGGGCACTTTCGTTATCCAGGCTGTGCCCGCCGAGAAGGAGCGAGGCGATCAGGACGGTGAGCCAAGCCGTGTTCGGACCGAGGGAGAAGAGAGAAGGCCAACTACCGATGGGACGCAGCCGAGCCTGGAACGCATAAGTTCCGGAGCAGGCGACACGACGCGCGCCGATCCGGCCCAGCAACGCATGCCGAGGCTGGAGGAACCCCAGCGCGAAACCGGCGAACGTCGAGATCGCGAACGCGACGACCGCGAGCGATAAGGAGGTCGATTTATGCGAAACGAACGACCCATCATCATCAATCCGGAGGGCTCAAGAGAGGCCGAAGAAGGCCTCGCGAAGGTCTTCGGCATCATTTTCTGGGCGGTGATGGCAATTGGCATTGTTGATCACACCCTGACGGTCGCCTGGAAATGGGGGCTGTCAACCGTGGCGGCGCTGCGGGAAGATATTCGCAAGGGTGTCGAGGGTGATGAGGGTCTCCCTGCGGCAACGGTGCCTGATCGCCTCGATGGGAAATACCGCAGTAATGAATGTCGTGCTCGCTCCTGCCGAAGCGCAGGGTATTTAAGATCGGTGACTGCATCTACGCGGACAGTCCCGCGGCATAAGTCCGGTTCGTTGCAGCGCTGAGAAACCGCTGTGGCCGCATCGTAGACGTGCCGGAACATAGGGGCTACTCAAAAGTGGTCAGGCGCTCGCGGACAATCTCCCGCATCTGCGCCGCGCGTTCAGCGCCCGCTGAGCCGTCTGTCAGCGGGTACGGCAGAGTTAGATTAGCTAGACCGCGCTCAAGCGCCGCTACGAGTTCATCCATGGCGCCATCCGCGGCCGCGGCCGGAATACCCGCCGTGGCAGCAAAACGCTTGAAATCCGCTCTCTTCAACTGTTCGTCCTTGCCGCTGATTTTGAGCGCCATGCGGTCACTCTGCAGGTTTGAAAACACCCGCGTCGTCACTGCATCGTAGAGCGGCGCCATCCGGACGGAGCTAAAATCTCTCCGCCGTGGCTCCGCGATTTTGAGGACGGCCATGTTCTTCAGGTGCATATCGCCATCGGCGATGAACCAGGCAAACAGTGCCCGCCGCAAGATCAATAGCAGGTCAGCATCCGGGTCAGTAGAAAGCGGGCGTAGGGCGGCCGCGATCCGCTCCATGGTGCCTGTATATTTATCTTCCGCACGGACGCCCAGAACGGATGTCATGTCCTCAAGCGCCAGACGGCGCATGTCATCCAGGCTGGTACGGATATCGAACCGCTCAACCGCGAGCGCATGCGGCATGCCGTCTGGCATAGCGACGAGCGCGGTGGCGGGCACGACGAATCCTGCCGCCCGGCCAAGCTCCATAGATTGCCATTCGATCGCGGGCAGCGCCTCGAAACCCGACATTCCGGCCGGTTTTAGAATATGCGTGAACGGCCTGTTCGTACTGGGGATGAGGGTGCCGTCCGCATCGAGGAACATCGGCGCCTTAATTTGCACGCCAGAGAGGCGCGGTGTCGCGCCCGTCGCGAAGATCTTTGCAAGGTTCTGGTCAAACGTATCCTGGATATTGCCACGGCCCGGGCCGGCATAGGTCCCTGTGAACAGGTGTTCTGCCGTGAAACTATTCAGCCTCGTCAGCAGAATATCAGCTGGAAAGTCCGCCAGCTCGCTTCGCCGCTTTACAATAGTGATGTTCGACATATAGCGCTTGCCGGTCCGCAGCTCGGCGCGCTCGTCCGGGTTGTTTAGCACCCGGTTCAGCCAGCCTTCAGGCAACAATGATTCAATGAAAGGGGGCAACCGGCCGGGCGTAGTCTGGCGCACGAGCGGCGGACCGTCGGGGGCGGACGCCTGCCATCGCCATTCGAATCCATCATGCGCCAGGTTGCCGATCGGCGCCCCATGCCATGCCACGATCAGATCGAGCGCGGCTTTGTTGGTGACGGCGACAGCGGCCGCCGGATTCCGTTTGAGGAAGCGTTCGGCGGCACTCCCTTCATCAAGCCAGTCATTGTCGCGGGCAAGCTTGAACACCGCATCGGCGGCGCTTTCCGGAGTTCCGTATTCTCCGATCAAGCGCGCGGCGATTCCTTCTTTCATCGCTTCGTCGAACGAGGCCGCGTGTTCACTACGGATGCGAAAGGCCTCCAGAAAACGCTGGCGCAGCGAAGACACGTCCACACGCAGTTCGCCCATGGCGTCGCCAACCACCGCCTGAGAGACGGAAGGGTGGGCCGGCGCTTTGTTCTGAATGATTTCGAGCGCCCTGATACGCTGCCGCTGCGCGCGGCGGCCGGTCAGGAACAGGCGGCCATCGCGCATCGGACCGAGTAGGACGGCGCTGGCGCCCGACAGGTAGGCGTTCGGATAAAGATACTTTGCGATGCGGACAGCATGAGTCCGCACCGTCTGGTCTATGTCGTCGTCTGCATCTACATAGATACCGCGCATCAACTGCACGAGCTTGCCGGCCTCCGCCTGGCGATGACCACGCATTTTGTCAATGTTTTCGCCGACGAGATGGAGAGGCATAGATGTAACTTTCGCGTATTTCAGATACGGGAAAGTTACATTGATTAGTTTGCAGCAGCAACATAAAACGAAACTATCGCGTATATGAAATACGTGAAAGTTTCGAAAATTGGACATGCTACGCCTATTTGGTCATAATTAGCACCGTCGAGATTGGGTGCACACAGAGCTTTGTCAGTAATGACCGCGCCTTCATAAATATGGCTTATTCCAACCCGATTTCGGCCGGATCAGGAATGGTTTGCGCCAAAATCTCCTGGATGTTCTTCCGCCGTGAAAACGGCATATCCGGCGCAGCGGCAAGCGACGCGGTAATCGCAGTCTTCAAACGAGTCCCTGTCGGCACCAATTTTCGTTCGATTTGGGCCCTCCGATTACCGGCCGGTGCGCTTTCAGAGGAAGTCAGCGTCGATTTTGCCTTCTCAACTGCGTTGGGTCCTGGTCTTCTCCGAATGCTGCGTGCCACCTTCTTCGCGCCTGTCCCAGCGTTTTCAGTGGTCATCTGCATGTCCGGCGGTGCGGGCGCTTCGTCTGTCTCGGGGTCGAGATTTGATGCCTGATTATCACCCGTAGAAAGGACCGGAACTGGGAGTGTGACAACAAACTCCGTTTCCGGAACGTCAACCGGATGTTCCGCCGCATATTTTGCCGCACTCTTGAACGGTTCGCTGAGATGGTAGCGAAGCTTTGTTTGGAAGATCGGACGCTGACCCTCGACCAACAGGATGAAACGATCCTCCGGCATCTGCCTGATCTCCTGCGGCATCATCAGGTCGCGCTCGCGAATTTGCTCAACCCTGGTCCGGCGCGGCAGTCCCATCAGCTCAAGCGTACGCGACTCCGACTGGTAGCGGATGGTTCGCTTGCCGAGTGCCCGTGACGCATAGTCCGCGGTCGCTTGGTCGTTGGCGCCGAGGATGAGCTGCAAGCCGCAATTGCCGAGAAGCGAGTGTCGCGCCGTTTCTCCGTAGATCTCATCGAGGTTTTTGAGGTCCTGAATGACGAAGGCCATCTTGATATTGTAGCCGGCCACATAGGGCAGCTTGTTCATGATCTCGTCCATCTTCTTCAGCTGGCGGAATTCGTCGAGCAGGAAATAGACCGGGAGAGCATTTTCGTTATGCTCACGTGTCAGCAGATCCATTGTCTGCTGCACGAAGAGCGTCAGCAAGGGCCTCAGGATCGTCATGTCAGTGATATTCGGCGCCAGATAAATAGTGACCGGCCGACGTTGAAGCGATGCCAGATCGATGTCGGTCACGTTGGTGGCGGCAATGACGCGCTCATTGCGGAAAGGCGCCAGCGCTTTCTGAATATCGAGAAGGGCAGAGCGCGCTGCTCTTTCGTTAAGAGCAATATAGGCGTTGAAACTCTCGGACGTGAACCGGGAGAGGTCGGGCTCCTTCTCCTTGATCAGCTTCATCAGGACCTGCAGATCGACGCCTGCGTTGAAGAAGCTGTTGACCTCGCCGAGGTCGCGCCGGTTTTTGTATTGCGGGCTTTCGAGCACATAGCTGATGACCCCGGCAATCACCTGCTGGGCGATACCCTGCCAGACGGCGTTCTCCGAACCCGATGTCTCAGGAATGAGAATACTCGCGATGTTCTGCAAGTCGAGCGTGCGGCTGCCGCGATCGGTCCGCACGAAATCCAGCGGGTTCCAGCGGTGCGTTTTCGCCGATCCTGGCGAAAACAAATAGACGCCACTGCCCTTGCTTGCCCGGTATCCGGCGGTGTGTTCGAAGATCTCGCCCTTCAAATCCGTGATGATCAAAGAGCCCCTGTGCATCAGGGCGTTCGGAATGACATAACCGACGCCCTTGCCGGAGCGTGTCGGGCCGATCACCAGATGGTGGCGATCGTCCTTGCGGCGAAGAGTGTTGCGTCCGGCGCGGCCGAAAATATGTCCATCCTTGCGGAACCAGCCGCCGCGCCGGAGCGACGCCGTGTCCTGAAATGCGGCGTCTCCCAGCGGGTTAGCGGGCCGGCGCAGTCCAAATGCAGCCGCAGCAGCTGCGATAGCGATCGCCGGGACCAAGGATCCGATTGCCGCCAGCCGCAACGGCCGACTGTTTGAATAGACCAAGAACTGCTGCAGCGGCGCGAAGGGATTGGTGGTCGTCATCAAATGCAGAATTCGGCCATCCTTCCAGACAAGCTGGAGGATCAGACTGTAGCTCATCATCCAGACGGCTATGGCGATCAGCAGGCAGAACAGCAAATAGATTGCGAAATACGATCGGCTCATGTTGCGCGCCGGGCGTAGTAGATCTCCGATACACCACGCCGGCCACCGTCACGACGCAGCTGGATCACCACCGGTATCACCATCCGGATGTAGGACATCAGGTCCTGCTTTGAATAGCTCGACGACAATCCCGCCTGCATCATCATCATAGCGAGCTGCTCATAGGCGCCCATCGGCGTGTCGGCATGCACGGTGGACATGCTGCCGGGATGGCCGGTATTGATGGCACGCAGGAACGCGAAGGCCTCGGCGCCGCGGATCTCGCCAACGAATAGCCGATCCGGCCGCATTCGTAGCGATGCTTCCAGCAGCGATTGGATCGTCACATGCGCCGTCCCTTGATCGCCACGAGATGCGACGAGATGGACGCTGTTGCGATGCGGCGGAACGAGCTCGCGTGTGTCTTCGAGCGTCAGAATACGTTCATGTGCGTCGATGCTCTTCAGGCAAGCATTGAGAAAGGTCGTCTTGCCGGTTGACGTGCCGCCGCTGATCAAGATCGACACACGTTCACGAACCGCCGTCTCGATGAAGTCATGGATGCGGTCTGCCTCAAGGAGCGCGGCGAGCCTTTGCTCGATCCCGCTCAATCCGCCGACGGTGACCGACACCTTATCGAGCGCACCGGTGTCACGATACTGCGTCAGCGTGAAATCACTGATCACCTGCTTGCGGATCGAGATGGCGCCGCCGTCGGCCGCTGCCGGTGGAAGAATGACCTGAACGCGCTCGCCGCTCGGCAGCGTGGCACTCAGCAGCGGATTGATGCGGCTGATGAACTGGCTGCTGGCGGCTGCCACCCGCTCAGCGATATGTTCGATCTCGGTCGCCGTCAGGGCCGGGATTTCATGAAACGTCATATGCTGTGAGCCGAGACGCTCGACGAACACCTCACCCGGCCGATTGACGGAAACCTCGACGACTTTTGGGTCGGCGAGAAACTCTGCCAGCGGGGACAGTGCCCGCTTCAGGAAATAATGCGGATCATTGTCTGACGCCACGACCCGTGCCAAGCCCTCGCTCATGCTTGATCTCCTTCAAGGCTTCCTCGACCGGATCCGGATACATGGCGGAGAAGTCAAGATCCTGGCGGACATAGACGAAGATGCGCTCACCCTGGTGGATGCTGATCGTCGGGGGAATTTTGAGGTTCTCTTCGAGCGCCTGGTTGGCCATATCGGAGAAGGTTTGGGCAATCGTCTCCCGGGCCAGATCGGCGGCGCGATCGGAATTGGACCCTCCATTGCTGTTGCTTCTGGCGCTGTATTGGCCGCTGCCATAGCCTGTGAGGTAGGACGAGCCGGCGCCGACGATCGAGAGCAGGATGGCCGAGCCGAAACGCTCGCGCCATTTGTTGTCGACGATCCCGGTGAGGCCCGATCGGCCGAGGTTGTCCGTGCCGATGCTGTTCAGCCGAACCGAGACGCCGTCGTCGCGCAGCAACCGGGTCCAGATGACGAAAATGCGCTTCTGTCCCCGGGTGATGTCCGACTGATATTCGCCGATCAGCCGCGTTCCCGTCGGAATGAGGACCCGACGGCCATCAAAGGAATAGACGTCCTGCGAGGTGATGGCGCGAATCTGGCCGGGCAAGTCGCTGTTGATGGCGGTTTCGAGAATGCCGGGGATGAGCGTACCCTCCGGGATCATCGCATCCAGCCGGCCGATCTGGCGTGCCTTGGCCGAGCGGTCATCAATCGCCGAGGCTGTGGCGAGGAACTTGCTGTTGCGGTCCTCGCCCGCCACGGTGGGTGCCCCCTCGGTAGCGCCACCAGCCAGCGATCCGTTGCCGCTGTCGGCTTTGGCCGAGTCGGCCACGATCTGCTTTGAGAGAAATCGCTTCGGGAATTCCTCGGCTGGCGGCTGTTGCTTCTGTTCGCCGGTTTCGACGGTAACGGGCGGCGGCGGCACATCGAATTCCGTCGTATCCGAATGGTCGTCCTTCTTTTCCTCTGGCTCGGGAAGCTGGATGATGTTCTCTGCCGGCTTCTCTTCGGGCTTGCGCTCGTCGCGGAGAAAAGACGGCGGGCGGAAAGTCGTCGTGGAAAATTCCTCGTCACCCTGGAGAACATCCAGCGGACGCTTTTGCGGTGCGAAGACGATCACGTAGGCAAGTGCTGCCCCGCCGAGCAACAGTGCAGCGCCCCCGACGAGCTGCTTGCGTCGGGCGCCCCGATCGCGCACTTCAGTCTCGTCCGCAGCCAACATTGCTTCGAGTTCGGGCGATCGTTTCATCCGTTGCCGCTCTTTCTTCTTAATTTTGCCTTGTCGTCGGGCGCGGGGCCCATGATCGCTGGATCCGGGGCGCCGAAGTCGGGCTTTCTGAGATTGAAGATGCAGGTCCACTCACTGCCGTCCCGCAGCGTGTATTGCGTCGCGGTTCCGTCGACGACGATGTAGTCGCCTTCGCGTCGGAAATTGCGCAGCGTCTCGGTGAAGTCCGCGTTGACAGCAAAGATCGCGGGCACTCGCTGGCTGAATTTGAAGAAGGTCTTCTTGCCATCGTCGAAGACCATGAGCGGCTTCAGCCGGCCATCGCCGGAAAAGGAGTAGTCGATGTTAACGTTGGCCTTGTCGATGCCCGAAATATTCGGGTAGCCGGCGCGGGCCTCCGCCTCCTTTTGAAGCGAGGCGTTCAGGTCCTTGTCGGGGTAGATGAAGCGAATGCCGAAAACCTTTTTGTTGTCCTCGGGCGAGTAGTCGTTGAGCTCGAGATAATAAATGCGCTTCGTCGTCACGACATTCATGTTGGTCGCGACGTTCTTCGCCTTCGGCTTGACGAAGAGGATATTGCCCTTGTCGGTCGGCACCACGTCCCAGCTGTCGGTATCGCCGACGGCGATCGTTTCGAATTTCTCCTCTTCGTCGAAGATAATCATCGTCGAGACGCCGTAGGTAGCAAAGACGCGCACGACATTGTTCGGCTGATAGACGACGCTGGTGACGCGAGCATCGAGACGTCCTGCCAAAGGTGTCTCGGCAGCTCCGGCGCTGTTGGTGCCAATCATAGCTAAGACAGCGATGGCAATGAGAAACGGTTTGATCACTGGCCGCTCCCCGTCACCGTTTCCTGGTCGCGACGATAGTCGTAGACCTGGAAGCCTAGCGGGTTCTCGAACCGCCATTCGTTGGTCGCCGGCGTCTCGGTGTAGCGGTAACGAACCACCGCGATCCAGTGGCTGGTGATGGAATCGGTGTCAGAGAGCTCCGTGGTCGAAAAACGGACGATGCCGGTAGAGTTGTTCGGGAAGGTGACCGAAGCAATTTCCGTGGTGATGCGCTTGTTCTTGCCGTAGAGCTTGGCCGGGTTCTTCGGATTGGTGGCGCTGTAGAGGTCAGCCAACTCGCGGCCCGCATTGCCGGTCGACAGCAGTGCCGCGATCCCGAAATTCTGCTCGATGGCAAAGGGATCGTAGCCCTCGCGAGCCCTGATATACCGGACGATATTGGCCTGAGTGATCGCCTGCTGTTCCGTGAGGTTCGAAGGCCGCGTCAGCCCGCTCTTTACCTCGATATAGCCTGTGCTTTTGTCGACTTCGACGATATAGGGCTCGAAGCTCTTGAGCGGCACCAGCATGACGAGGGCGAGCAGGCTCAGCAGTGTGATGCTTCCGAAGATCGTTGTGACGAACCACGCAATCATGCGCGAGCGCTTCGCCTTTTTGACGATCTCCTGCTCCCAGATATCGCCGCTCTGATAATAGGTCCGCAAATTAATGTCTTTGGAATTGGCCATGGCAAATGACTTTTCGGAAACGGTTCCGTTTAGGTTGGCGTGCTATTTTGGGTGATGCGTGATTGCATGGCGGCGCGTGTGCCCGAGGCATCGTCATCACCGTTTCGAAAGCGATCGCGCAGGCCGCGACCCGCCCGGAAGGCGGCACGCCCACTGCTGCGCGCGGCATTGCCGGTTGCTCGCGGCAATCGCACGCCGGCAAAATGGGCGCCGTTGGTTGCGGCGCTGCCGATGCCCGTGGCTATCCCGCCGGCAATGCCCTGGCCGAGAGACTGGATGTAGAACATCACGAAGCCGCCTGCGGCGCAGAGCAGCAGGAAGCCGGCAATGTCCGCAAGCGTCAGCGTTCTCGAACCACTGGCGGCGTCGATCTTAGTCAGTTCGGGATTCATCGCAGCGATCAGGAAGGCGGCGATGACGTAGATGAACAGCGGGATCAGGGCGTAGGTGAGCAACTGGTTGAACCAGCCGACGCCATAGCGGCGTGTTCTCTCAAACAGCATGCAGCTGATGAAAATCGGCGAGGTCCCGATCAGCGCCCAGAGCATCACCTTCGCGAGGATAAGAATGGCGAGCGCAATCGCAATGAAGACGCCGGCGCCGACCATGATGAGGATGCCGATCATGCTGGGCAGGATGGTGAAATAGCCGGACTGTTCGGCAAAGGCCGAGGCAGCCTGGCTGGCGGTGCGCCAGATCATCGACATGCCATTGGTTGGCTCGGTAATCCCGGTGCCGGAGGCTGCCAGGATCGCGCGGCCGACGTCCTCGGGTGTGTCGTTGATCCAGTGATAGAACAGGTTGTTGAAGTTGCCCCAGGAGCTGACCAGCGCGAGAATGATCATCATACGCACGATGCGCCCGACAATTTCGCCGACGCTGAGACGGGCTGTGCCCGTGACAAGCTGCACTCCGTACCAGGCGACATACACGACGAACAGCGTCTGCAGCAGCGGCATGATCTCGTTGCCGACGATCGTATAGGCTTTCTCCGAGAAGCTGGTCCCGGAATTCTCGATGCGGTCGAGCAGATCGCCGAGGAAGTCTTGCATTGGCGCGTTCCTATTGGTGATCCTGATCCATCACGCCGGCTGCGGCGAAGGCTGCAGCCGGATCGTTCACGCGGCGCATCGGTCCGCACTCCTGACGCGGATCGTCCGCAAAGGAGGTGAGATTGGCCGGCCGCTTGCATGGGGCCGTCTTTTCCTTGACGGTGCCGCAGCCGACCACAGTTGCCGCGACCAGAAGGATGGCCGCGAAGCTTTCAAATTTTGCCATGTCAGTTCCCGAAGGCCAGGGCCTTCTTGGTGTTCGAGATATCGGTGAGACGCCGCTGGTTTTCCGCCTGCAGCGATGTGACGGCGCCGTTCATGACGCCGATCATTTCGTTGAGCGTCAGGCCGGATTGAACCTGCAGCTGCGTGTTCTGGTCGATCGAGCCCTTGATGTCCTGCGCCGTACCGATCTGGGCTCCCGCCTTCTCGAAAGCGCTGCGCCGGGTTTCAATCGCCTGCTGCGACCCGTTGACGAGGGCCGATACCCCCAGCACCGTGTTCACCAGCTGCTCGTAGGATTTGTCGCCCGAGAAGGTGCTGTCTTCCTTGCCCGACAGCGATTTGACCAGCTGCAATCCGTTGATGAACGTTTTCGCGGTCCTGGCGATATCGCCGCCCATATTGCCGAAGTTCGGAACACCCTCTTTCAGGATGCTGTCGAAGGACGGCATTGCCGAGACGCTGAAGCCGCTCCCGACGGCTAGGTCCTTCAAAGGCGATGCAGTGCTGCCGCGATCGCCGGTGACCGCTTTTAGCGTGTCCTCGACAGTCGTCAGGATATTCTTGTTCGTGTCCAGGATCTGGTTGGTGGTCTCCGCGGTCTTTTTAGCGACCTCATAATTGGTCCTGTCGATCACCGGCACGTCGGCCAATGCGATCGCAGGCACAACGAGCAACGCAATGCCGCTCGGAACGGTGGCTCTCATATCGGTTCTCCTATCATTGCGGCTGTAGCATCAGTTCAACCTGATCCTCGTTTCCCCGTTTCTCGATGCAGGCCCTCTTCTCATCGCCCCAGATAAGGTTCTGGCGCGGGTCGCAGAGACCGGCGACGTCCCGAGGTTTTTCACTCCCCTCGTCATCGGCCGTGCTTCGCGACGAGCCGGAAAGATTGGCCGAGGACAGGGCATTGCGAGCGTTGACAAGATCGGCCATGGCGGTAGCCAGCTTGATGACGTTGTTCATCATCTCGAGATTGGCATTGCGGACCGTGGAATTATGGTCCCAGCTATCCTGGATAGTGCCGGTCTTGACTTGACCGAGCTGTTGATACCAGCTCGACACATTGGCTAGGCTGTCGCCGGTCGCCGCGGTCGTTCCCATCGCGTTTAATGTCGAGGAACGCATGCCGGTATAGGCCGTCTCGCCACCCCCGAAATTGAGGGGTATTCCCGACTTGTCGGAGCCCCCGAATGCCGGCAGCCAATTCTGTGTGATGCTGCGGACGTAGCCCTGCGTTTCCTTGAACGGCGGAATGCCGCCAAATTTGTTCACATTGCCCGGCCCGGCGTTATAGGCAGCAAGCGCCAGCGAGACATTGCCGTCGTAACGGAGAAGCTGCTGCTTGTAATAGCGCGCACCACCGCGCAGGTTTTCCTCGATGTTGTTCTCGTTCACCCCGAGCTGGTTCGCCGTCCCCGGCATGAGTTGTGTCAAGCCGGTGGCGCCGGCGCTCGACTTGGCGCAGGGGTTGAAGCGGCTTTCCTGGTAGACGAGGGCGAGGAACTGGTTTTCGTCCACGCCCTCCTCGCGGGCGACGCGTCGCACCAGACCGGAGATCTCCGGGTTGGCATTCGCTGCACCGACCGGATCGTTGTCGCGGCCCGCCCGATAGACCGAGCATGTCACCGAGGTGTGGATTGTATGGCGATCGTGATCTGTATCCTCGATGTTGTCAGTTGTCTTGTCGCGCTTCTTGTGTTCGCCGAGATTGATGTCATCGATCACCGGCACGTCGGCCTTTGCAACGCAGGAATTGAAACCGGTCAGAACCAACGCGAGGGCGAGGACGGGCAGGGAGCCTTGGTTCATGCGTCGCTCTCCCAATTACAAAAGGCGGGGAGCCATGCAGCCGCATCATCGCCGTGGATCTCACGCAGACGCGCGCATTCCTCGATCGTCTCCGTCCGTCCCGACAGGACCTTGATCAGATCTGGCATCGAGCTCAGATCGAGCCTGGCGATCACGCTGTCATTGCCATGCTTGATCAGGAAAGCCCGCTTCTCCGGCGGCGTGTTGCGGATGAAGTTGAATTCCTTCACCGTCAGCCCGAACCGGCCGATGTAGCTTTCCTCATCAGCCCGCGGATTGGGGAAGTGGATATTGGTCGCCGATTGTTCGATCAGGGTGTGGGCCGCCGGCGAGCGGACGATGTCGGCGGCCGACTGCGTTCCAAATCCGACAATTCCATTCAGCTTTCGGATCGTTTTCATCTTATCGACGATGAAATCGCTAAAGGTCTTATCCTTCAGGAGCCGCCAGCCTTCATCCATGAAGATCATCACCGGCGTACCATCGAAGAGCTCGTCGAGGCGGTGGTAGATGTACATCAACGCTGGCGTGCGAACCTCGCCATTGTCGAGAATGCTGGTCATGTCGAAGCCGAAGGTGGTTCGACCGGAGAAGGACAGAACGTCATGGCGGGCGTTGAACAGCCAAGCCTTCTCGCCATCGATCCACGGCCTGAGACGCGCATGGATGTCGTTGGGATCGGCACGAGACCGGCCGGTCAAGAGACCGGAGAGGTTTGCCAGATTGCGCTCGGCGGCCGGTTCCTGCATCAGCCGAACGATGGCACGCTCGAGCACATCCTCTTCTTGTTGATCGAAATCGCCACCGTCGCCACGGCGCAGCATCGTTTTGAGGAGGCGCAGGAGGAATTCACGGTTCTCGCCGGTGTTTTCGAGCTGCAGGGGATTAAAACCGGTCGGCGTTCCCGGGGTGAGCACCTCATAGGTGCCGTTAATCGCCCGGATGAAAATCTCAGCACCGCGGTCCTTGTCGAAGAACACAGCCTTCGGCGTCGGCCGCACACGGAACGCTTGGGCGAGCAGAAAGGTCAGCGCCACGGTCTTGCCTGAGCCGGTCGGGCCGGTCACCAGGAAATGGCCGATATCGCGCTGATGGAAGTTGAACCGGTAGGGGGTCTGGCTGGTCGTCTCCAGGATGGTGACCGGACTTCCCCAATGCAGACCATCGCTTTGCCCGGATGCGAAATTGTGCATCGACGACAGGCCGGAGAAATTGGCGCTCGATAACATCGCCTTGCGCGCGATGTAGGCGTGGTTGCCGGGAAGCTGAGCCCAGAACGTGGCCTCGGTATTCAGATCTTCGCGCAGCCAGTTGATATTCATGTCGGTCAGGCAGGCGCCGAGTTCGGACACCGCCTTGTTGATGCCATGGAGGTCACGCGAGAGGCATAGCAGGGAGAGATGGTGGAAACCGAAGACGGCCTCCTGGTTGAGCAGGCTGTTCAGCGCAAAATCGATATCGTTTTCGACATCGCTGCCGGCCTCGTCGGAGGCGGCGATCTGCCGCTGGAGGCGGGTGATGCGCTCCTGGGCGACCGGCTTGTCGGCGATCGTGAAGGACTGGGTGAGGATGAACTCGTGGTTGACCTGGAGTAACCCGTCGAGCATACCAGGGCCGGTAAAGGGAGGATATTCCTTGATCGAGAGCATTGCGCCATAGCGGTTCTCGTCCGGCGTGGCGCCCTGAGCCTGCAATGTTCGCCTCGAGAAGTGCAGCCTTGAGGTTCCGACGTAGTTGGCGATACCCATCCGCGGCAGGCGCATCTTCCGCGGGATGCCGCAGGTCAGAATGGTGTTCAGGAACTCCGCCGGCTCCGAATAGGGTTCGCCGCCGCGATGGATGACGCCAAGTGTGCAGGCTCCGTATTTGCTAAGATCGCGCACGATGTTGCCCGTCAGCTCCTCAAGTTCGCCGATGGCTTCGCGCAGCTGCTGGTCACGCAAATCGCGGCCGGCCGTGCGATCCAGCAGGCGCCGGAGTCTATCGCCGATCGCAAGCGGGCCGCGCATGCCCGATCTCACGATGGTGAGATAGAGCTCGTTGGTGAACATCCGTTTTTGCGCAAGAGCTGCCATGTAGCGGCGGTCGAGCGCAGCACAGAACGGGTCTTCGAATGCACCGTCCTGACCGGCGTCGACCTGACGGCGGATCACCGTCGACCAGATCGAAAAGCGGCTTGATCCGAGGGCCCGGATCATTGTGTTCTGAACGGCCGAGCGCATATTGAGCTCAGCCTGATCCTCGGTCTGAAAGAACAGACCATCGAGCTTGATGATGCTGATCAGCGCACCGTCGGCGAGGTTGACGACGGTGTCCGCCACATGCCTGAGATAAGGGATGTGTTTCGCCATCGGCAGCTCGCGGTTGCCGATGGCTCCAAAACCGAGCTCTTCGCGCACGACCTTCAGCATGCTTCAGGGTCCATAGGAGTTCGCGCCCCAGAAGACCTTGTTCGGCGTCCGCGGCGTCGATCGCGTTGAGATCTGAAGGACATCGAGGATACGAGCGTCCCAGCTGCAGAGAGTGAACAGGGTCAGATAGCCGACGGGGGCGGTGAGCAATGCCCATAGCCTGTTGGTGGCAAGCCAGGCGATGATCGTCAGACCCATGACGATGATGGCAGCCATGTAAGGCACCCCCCACAAGGTCGGGGAGCGCGTCAATCCTATGATCAACGGCGTGAGGGTCGGCTTTGTCACGTTGGGTTCGCTCATGGTTCAATGCCCGACGACGGATATGAGCGCATCGACGATGCCCGGCCCGCCAAAGACAAGGCCTATGCCGAGTGCGACGCCACCCACGAGGAACCAGCTGAGACGGCCTGCAAAAGCGAGGAAGCCCATTGAAATGACTGCAATGATCGCGCAGAGCCGTCCAAATGGACCGGTGATGAAGTCGACGATCGCTTGCATGACAGCCTGAAGTGGCGCGAAAGCCTGGCTCGTTTGCTGCGCCATCGCAATATCGGCGCAGAACAGCTGTGCTGCCGCGACGAGTGAGCAGATTGTCACGATGCGGAGTGCCCGGGATTGCCGGAAAGTATCTGCGATCTTCATATCCTTCTCCTCATGCGGTTAGAATTGCATCACGCCGCCGACGAACGTGGCGGCGGTGGTTGCGCCGATGACGCTGTTGCTTTGAGTTGGTGATCGGTCACCGTCGCCTTGACGCGATGCGCCGCCGCTTTCGCCGGGGGTCGGGAGGCCAAGCTGGTAGTTCAGGATGGCCGCGACATAGGCGACGGTTTCGCGGAAGGGCGGCACACCGTGGTATGCGTAAATCGACTGTTCGCCGGCATTGTAGGCGGCTGCGGCAAGCAGTGGGTTGCCGAATTCGTCGATGAGCGAGCGGAGGTAGCGGACACCGCCGTCGATGTTGGAAGTGGGATCGCAGACATCGCGCACCCCGTAACGTTGGGCCGTCGCCGGCATCAGTTGCATGGCGCCGCGTGCACCTTTCGGGCTGTTGCGGACCCGATCGAACCGGCTCTCGGTCCAGGCGACCGCCGTTGCAAGGCTCCGGTCAACACCGTGCTTGTCTGCAGCGGCGACGACCAGATCGCGGATTGCTGCCGGGCCAAGCGGCGACGGTCCGCAGCGATCAGTGGATACCTGAGCATGACTTTTGTCGCTATGAAGTTCGCCGACATATCCGTCTGCCTGCGGAGCAGAACCGCGCCATGAACTCATGGGGACGTCCAAATTAGCTATACGTGAATAGTAATACTCTATCACGCGATTTTCTGTGGTGAGAATACCGCCGCCGCCGATCGTAAACTCTTGTTCCGCGCCTTCTTCCGAACCTGACGAAACTCGGTTTGGCGTGACGCTGCCGGTCTGTTCCAGGTCTGAAAAACGAGTAAAATCAAACGATCTAACCTCATTTGCATCGACATTCTGGGTCATTGTGCTGGCTAGCGCTATGATCGCTACCGGGGAAATGATGATCTTCATTGCACTCCCTTCATCGAGTATTGGGCTCGATAAAAGCGGTTGTCGTTTCCTGGAAAACCCGCTACGCTAATCACAAAGCATTACTATATGCGTTAAGTGCTACATCGAAAATGTGGATTGTGGAAGCCCGAAAAGAAACTTTTGAGCGAGAGTTTCAAATATGACGAATTTAGTGAAGCTACGCGGTTGGACTTGCAGCATGGCGCTGATCGCGGCGACAGCAATGTCATCATCGCCCACCTTGGCCGCGGGCGTGGTCGACGAGCCTTATGTGAAATCGCTTGCCGCAGCGGGGAAGACGGTGCTGGTCATCGAGTATTACGACGGCAACAGGAAGGTCGTCGGCCGACAGGGATTTGCGTCAGCGACCGGGTTTAAAGCCGCGTCCCCGACCGACATCCGCGTTGACGACAAGGTTAGGCTTCATCTCTATGGCGTCGAACCGTGTGCCGGCGAAATGGTGAATCGCAAAGAGAATTTTGCCGGACGCTGCGATGACTTCGCGCAAACTCAGCTCGAGATTCTCTTAAGGAACCCAAAGGTCCTGTTCTGCCGTGCCTTTGTCTCGGAGGAGCATGCGCCCACACAGGATGCCACCTGCTTCGGCTACTACAATTTTCCGGGCACGCTCGAGACTGTCGAGAACCTTGAAGAACAGCTCGTTTCGCTCGGCGCGCTGAGGCTTGCGAAAAAGCCGGACGGATTACCGATGCGGCCCGATCTTGCCGAGGCTGAAAAAATCGGCCGAAGCGGGTTCGGGATGTGGGCGGATCCGCGGGTGCAAGGGCAATGAGGGGTGGGCTCTCAGTCCTCATCGGCGTCGTCTGCTTCGCAGTCACGCAAGCGCATGCGACGTCGGCCGGCTATTTCGCGCTGAGCGAAAGCGCCGTGTTTGAAAGCGGCGATACCTGGTCGCTTGGAGGGCAACGATATCGTCTCTATGGCGTTCAGTCCTGCCTCCGCGGCACGACATTCACCAACACGGCCGGCGTGAGGCAGGACTGCGGTGAAGCGTCACTCGCTGTCCTCGTCGCTTTTGTCAGGGACACGGACCCTTCTTGTGCTCCCATCGCCAAGGCGTCCTCGATCACCTATGTCGTGTGCTTTGCGACGGTTGCCAGGCAGCGACTGGACCTTGGGACGGTGTTGATTTCAGAGGGTTACGCGTTTGCTGCGCTCGACGCCAAGGGGCTTCCCATCAACGCGGCCTATTCGGTCGCCGAGCAGCAGGCGAGGGGTCGCAAGGCGGGCCTTTGGCAGTTTTCGGACGTAAAGCATCCGGCCGTCCTGCTCAGTCGTGCCGCCGAGAGCGATCAGGTGAGGCCAAAATGAGGCGTTCTATCGCTGTTGCCGTAGTTGTGCTGATCTCCATCACGAACCCGGGTCAAAGTGCCGATCTCGTGGAGAATTTGCAGGCAAACACAGCCCCTGCCGGTCCGCAATACCTTCCGCTGATCAAGGGAAGGGCAGCAGTTGTTAGCGGAGACACCCTTTGGTTTCCGCAAATGGGGATAAGGGTGCGGCTCGACGGCATCGAAGCCTGCCTGCTACCTCAATGGGCCTTTGATCCCACAGCTTCGAAGGAGCTGACGAGTCCGGCGCCGGTTCCATGCGGCGCTCTGGCGCAGGCTTGGTTGAAGCGGGTGGTCGACAACTCTGTCGTCCACTGTACCCCTTCGCATTATTTTGTGGCCGGCGAGCCCTCGGCCCGATGTTTTGCGAGGGGACGCGATCTCGGTCTCGAAATGCTTCGCGTCGGATGGGCGCGCACCGTCGGGCAGCAGGATCCCGCATACCTCGCGGCCGAGCGGTATGCCCGGTCGGCGCGTTATGGGCTGTGGGGGACCTACGTGCTCGACATGGGAGAATGGCGGAAAAACGCCATCGACCAAACGATCGCACGTCTCCCAATCGCCGACTTGAATCTTCTCGCCGGGCGTAAGAGCGAGTTTACGCCGCCGTTTGGGGATTGGCGTAACAGGCCGCGCAGGACAGACCGCTGACAAGGAGATATTGATGAGACAGTTCCGGGCAATCCTTCTTGCTCTCTCCGTCTTCGGCCTTCCACTTCAAGCCGCCCAAGCCAGCGAATGGGGCTGTGAGGTTCTGCTATGTGCGGCCTCGGATAACCCCTCATGGCACGGCGTCGAGTCCTGCCATCCGCCGATGGAACGATTGATCACGGCAATGAAACGCCCAGGCTTCTCCTGGCCGACATGCCCCGAGGGTGGTGCCGGAAAGCCCGGCTACGATCAGTATGCAGATTGCCGGGCGGGCTGGCAGCCAGTCGCTGGCGATCAGGACTACGATCATGGGCGATCTGGGGAGTTGTCGCGCTGCAGCCGGACCGTCAGAGTTTGTAACGGGCGCACGCCGCAGAATGCCGATAGTGACCGAAAGGAAGACACCCGTGATGGCATCACCCGGGAGCTTTTAGGGCGAAACAGTTGCGAGTATCGTGAATATGTCGCGCGGCCGTTGCGGGCGCAGCCTTATTATTTCGACATCAAAAGCGAACAGGGCGGCACGGAGCGGCATTATTTCGACTTGAGGCATTGAGGCTCTGTCGCGCATCATTCAGCCAAAGAAGGGCGCAACCGATTCGAGAATTACCCTGTGCGTTTCGGCGTCAAAGCTTACCCCTGTGGCCACGACAAAACGTGCCAAATATTCGAGCTTCTCGCGGGCCTCCGAAGTGCTCTTCGGTGGCCACGCAATGATATCGGCCCGCAGCCGGCGCTCCTCATTGCTGAGCTCACCCCCGCCCGCAAGATTGTTCTTTCGCAGCGGTTCCTCGCGTATCGACGGCGCGAGCAGAACGACCATCGAATGATGGCGGGAAATTAGGTTGGCAAGCTGAGGTCGATTATCGTCTGCCATCTCTCGGCCCGGGCACTAATTTCGGATTTGCTCGGCCGGTATGTGGGTGAGATCTGTGCATGGTAGCCAGACGCGGTGCGGGTGATGTAAGAGGGGTGGGGACAATGGCGGGCTGCCTTTTATGACGACAAAGTTTGATAAATACGTTGAGGATAAAGGTCTCGTTGAGACAGCCGACCCGGAGATCGACAAACCCATTTACCGTTGTCCCGGCTTTGAAGGCTCACCCAAGCTCGGCGAACTCGATCGCCGTATTTCCGAGGCGCTCCGGGACGCGCGCGACAATACTGGGTTGACTAGGGCGGAGGTGGCGCCGTTTCTCGGCCTGCACGAGCAAGTCTACGGCCGCTATGAGCGCAATGAGACGAAAATGCACGTCACCCGGCTCATCCATTTGAGCGAGGTACTGGATTTCTCACCGATCGATTTTATCATGAAAGCTGCTCCTTATCGGTTCGGAAAGACGCCGGCCGAGGCCGACAAGCGTCGGAAGCTCATCAACGTGGTCGAGTCCCTTCCCTCGGATGCAGTTGAGTCGCTCTTGGCGCTTGTGGAGGCCATGAGCAAACTCCGGCCGGACGGGGAATAGTATTCCCTGCTCGCTACACGAGGCGGGATAAGATCGTATAATCATGATAGTTGAACCAAATCGCTCTGCGGTGGTTTGAATTACCTGATTGCCCTTGATAGTGGCCTTCACGTAGTCTGAGAATGAAGACGATTGGGGATGTCGGCATAGACGTATTCCCCTGGAATGGCCGGGGCGATCAGGCCCGACATGAAGCGTTCGATGTTTGATAGGCTGTTGCTCGCGACGAGTGTGCAAAAATTCCCGCTGTTCCAGGTCACGAAGCAGTGCTGAAAACGGCGCTTGACGGCATCCGACATCTCCGCAAGCGTAACCTCGTTCCGATTCATCACGGTCAGCACTGCCACCTTTTTTTCGATGATATCGGTTGGGCCGAAGAAGCGTGCCTTGAAGCCGTGATCCTTCTGCAATTCGCGTCGCTGATATTCATCGATGTCACGGTTTTTGAACTTTTCGACGAAGAAGAACAGACCATCATCTTTCAGATGCTGCGAGACGAATTCGATCTGATCGGGCCGGTTCGGGGAATACATCTGGAACGTCGTATCCTCAAAAACGATGTCGAAGCCCGAAGCGAATTTGGTGAACTCCCGTCGCGTCCGCAGAAGATCTTTCCGCAGGTGATGGAAGGGGCCGAGAAAGAACGTCGCATGCGGAGGATCGCCGTAGGCCATGAAGCTTTGATAGTTTTCCACGTTGGGACTGCATGACAGGCTTTCGACACGACCTTCGGCCAACTCAGAGATCGTCCGCGCCATAGTCCCTTCCGCTGTGCCCAGCGAATAAAGAGTGAGCGGTGCGGACATGCCCTGACCATATCGGAGGATTGCGTGTCCAAGACGGCATTCTTCCTCCAGCCGGTAGGGGATGCTTGCATGGTAATGTTGGTCGAAAGGTCCGCGGCGCCGTTCGTGAAGGAGGATGAAACGGTCGAGAAGCCTATCGCCGCCTAACAGTCTCCGGTCCACATGTGGTTGCTTGATGGGATTTCCCGACCGGCCGGCGGCCGTTGCTCCAAAGAAGCCGGCGAGCTCGTTCAACCGCGGAGCCCGTTCGCATTCTTCAAAAAATGAGGAGAAGTCCCGCATGTCGTGCTCCATTGATTCGACACGCATCGATGCTCCCGTTGCCAAGACGGATGTCTGCCGTTCGATGGGAGAACAAGCATCGTGCCGGGGCACAATTGCAGGCGGTTGATCCTGCAGCCGTCACAATCCGGCTATTCTTTCAAAAAACTGTCATAAAATTCTGCGTTGCAGCAGCCAGACGGAAATCCCGCCACAGTTCGTAGAAAAGAATGCCGCCGGTGAACGGGGGTTTGCGAGTCTTAAGATTGAGGAGTTATGAATGGTCGGTCCTGCAGCGTTTGACCCGGATATCAGACGCGCAGAACATACCGCAGTTGCTCGTGAGTATGAGTGCTGGCGATCCGTTCGCGCGGACGTCGTGCGCAGGAGCGGTGTAGGGCGGCAGGAAACAAACCTTACCGCGGAGAACCACGCGATCCTCTTGAACATGCTTGGCGCTGCAAAAGCGGGCGAAGATTATGTGGATGGCCGCAGGGTCGCATTTACGCAGAGGCCGGCCGGATCGCTCTCATTCATTCCGGCAGACCACAATTGGAGCGGCTGGGACGATGGCGATCCGACGGTGTCCTACCTGTTCATCACCATTGGCAAGAAATTCATCCTGGATCAGTTTGAGAATGTACCCGGAGCGGACCTTGATCGGCTCATGCCGAAAATCGGTTTTGAGGACACGTTAATCCAATATGCTGCCCGCAGCATCCGCTCCGAAATCGGCCAGCGGGATGCCTTGAGTTGTATGATCGTCGAGAACCATGCGCGGACGATCTTCGGGCGGCTGTTCCGTAGTTCGGGCCAGAGGCGACATTATGTCAAAGGCGGGCTGTCACCCGCGGTCCTGAAACGCTTGATCGGAAGGATAGAAGCCTCACTGGATGGGTCTTTGAGCCTGGCTGAACTTGCAGACGAGGCGGGTTTGAGCGAGCATTACCTGTCGAAGGCGTTTCGGCTTTCCACGGGTTTTCCGCCACACGCATTCATCATTCGAAGAAGAGTTGAGCGGGCGAGCGAAATGCTCCGGTATTCCAGTCGCCCAATAACGGAGATCGCCTATGCATGTGGCTTCTCAAGCCCCAGCCATCTTGCGGCAGCTTTCCATCGTGTGATCGGCGTCACGCCAAGGCAATATAGAGCAGACTGGAAGACATAAGCCCGTTAAGGCGTCCGAGCTGAATAGAGCTGGATTTTGAAAGTGCGATGTCGCTTCATCCTTTAGGCTCACCGCCACGCAAGCTCTGCGTCTCTATTTCGGCGGCAGCAAGATGAATCAAGATGCCAGTATTGCACCGAACCTCGCTCCGGATCGCGCCGGATTGCTTTCGGTGCGACGCTTCTTTCTGATAAGCGCCTTGTTTGCTGCAGCCGGTCGCAACGCCTACTACATAGGTGCCGTTTGGATGCTAGCGGCGTCGGGCAACAATGCTGGCTCCATTGCTTTGTTTCTGGCTCTTGGCAGCACCTCGGAGTTTCTGGCGAGTGCGCCGGCTGGATATCTCGTCGATCGCGTCGATCGCCAGCGCCTTTGCATGGTAGGCGACTGTGTCAGGATCGCAATCTTGCTGATGACATCTGCTGCGCTCGTCCTACAAGAGCCGGACGCCGTCCTTTATGGCTCAGTGATTTTCTTTGCGGTGGCCGACCGGCTGTATCTTACGGCCTCCTCGGCAATGGTGCCGTCGATTGCGCGATCTGAGAGCCTGGTGGCCTTCAATTCACTGGCTTATGTCGCTATGCAGTCGGGCAACATGCTGGCGGCGGTAGCTACCGGATGGCTGCTAAGCGCCAAGCCCGGAACGGCATGCTTCCTCTTTGCCGCCGGCCCATTCGCGATTTCCGTGCTCAGTATGTTCGGGACCGCTCTCCGCTATCGAATCCTGCCGGTCGACCGTTGCCGCCCGGCGCAAGTTCCGCGCAAAACGTCCGAAGGCGAGGAGACGAGCCGCGTGCCGTCGTGTCTTGTTCTCAACTACGTGTTGATCTACGTGATGGGTATGCTGATCAGCGCGCTCATATCAAAATTTGTGCTCGAGGATCTTCAGGGGACCTCTCTGGAGTTCGGCATGCTGGAATTTTATTGGGCAGCCGGCGCGATCATCAGCATGCTGATCCTCACCTTCAGGCGGTTCAGCAAGGTCGATGGCCGGGTCATTCCGATCATCGTCCTTTTGGCGGGCGTCGCCATGACAGCATTCTATCCAACGCGGAATCTGGACATCGCCAGCGCCTTGATGGCGCTCCTTGGCGCTGGTTACAACTTGTCACGGGTACTGATCGATGTCGAGATACAGAGGCTCGTATCAAGCACGAAGCTCGGACGAGCGAAAGGTTGGGTACACGTCGCCTGTATGGGCTTCAGCCTGCTTGTCTATGCGGGCCTCTCTGTTTCCGGAGACGCACTAACTTCGTCGGCGGTGTTTCTTGCTTTTGGAAGCGGAATGATCGCCGTCATTGTTGCCGGCTATGGATTTCACCTGGTGAAAAATAGAGCCTCCTCACATCGGAGCATGCCGATATGACCGGGCCCACAGATGCTGACGTTCCAGCGGTTTCGAAGCATGACGTGTTGGAATTGATCAGTTCCCTGTTTCCGTGGATTGCCGATATCCGGCGACGGAGCCTGGCGGATTATGCTCGAGCCGCGTTCCACGCCGAGCCGCCTGCAAGCAGCTGTGATACCCGGCGCCACGCGCTGTCTCTCCTTCAGCGATGTATCCGCGGGGCGGCCAGGAATGCGGGGTTCGCGGACCACCGGGCCAGTTACATTGCGGCGGAGTTCGCCAATGCTCCCGTCATGCAAGCCGGCCCGCACCTGCATTTGGTAATCGAGCCGGACGCCTATTACACGCATCTCTTCAGTCTGATGGGAGTGAGCGCGCATCGCCGTTCGGCCTATGTCTCTTATGCGGTATCGACAGTCAAATTCGTCGAGAGGGGTCGGAAGGGGCCCGGTTGGCTAAAACTCGGTGGCGATGCGATCAACGTTTTCGGGCTAAGCCGGAGCCAGATGATCCCCTACAGCGTTCTCGCGCAAAATGGCCCTTATCGCTTCGCCCTCAAAAACGTCGAGCGCGCCCAGGACGGAGATCTGGTTGCGCGGCTGCGCTCCGAACTGCCGCAAGGCGAGTTTCCGTCGGCTGCGCTGGCGATCAAGCAGGCTAATGCATCCCTGTGGAACCGATATTTCGATCCGGGCATCGATTTCCTGCAAATCGATGATGAAGATGTGGCCGACCTCGTGGTCGAGCATCTTCAAGATGAATCATCCTGGCTCGCCCGAAATTTTTTTGGGATGAGTGGGTTTGTGCAGTGTCTGCTATCCTCCACCGAGGCTCTTGCCGACAGTCATTGGCAGGGCTGGTTCAAGAACACGACGGACCTGTTTTGGGGCAGCGATCGCGGCCACCTCTTTCCGTTGCGGCTGGCGGATTCCCGGCTTGAGGCAAAAGGAGGGGAGGATTTCTCGCTCGAATTCGCTGCGGATGCCGTGATCGAGGCGCTGCAGTCCCGCAAGATTATCCCGAACCTGTACTTGATGTTCATCGTCATGGCGATATTACCCGGCGTACGTGTCCTCGGCGGCAGTCGGCATACTGTGTACTACCCCCTCATGCGCTATGTCTTTTGTCGTGCGCTCGCTATGAGCGGAGATTACGAGTTGCGCACCACGATCGCCGCCGACCGAAAACCGGGCATATGGGGACATCGCGTGCTGCTGGAGGACGCCGAACCCTTCTCGGAGCTCGATACGCTGGGGCCGGGCAATATTCAGGCAGTGCTCAGGAAATATGGAAGTCTGTCACTGGAGGATGCCTGCGGTGCCCTCGACAGTTTCGTGGGCGATCCCTTATGGGCCTGTTTCAAGACCCGCCAAAATGAAGGGCTAGTGAGCGTGAGCGATCCCGAGTGGGCATATTCGTAGGCACCAATTTGGCGACAAACGTCCGTTTTTGATGCAAGCTATTTCCTGCCTCTGACATCAGACCTTCGGCTTTCTTCCGGCCTTGATCGGGCGCGGTCTCTCTCCGGGCAACGGTTCCAAAAAAATGTGAGATATCTATTGAAAGGGCGTCCGCGAGGCGGTCCAGCAAATCAATAGAGACGTTATATTTTCCTCTCTCCAAATCACTGATCACGGTCCTATCGACACGCGCTTCCTGCGTAATCTTCTGCGCCGACCTGTGATGTCGCAAATTCCACGCGACGCGTGCACGATTGTCCATGCACAATGGGCGTATTAACGAGAAGCGAAGGTGCCAAATGAAGCGTTTTTGGAACTCAAAAAGCCAATATGTCGAATATATTCCATGGATTAACGCTATGAAAGATATTAGGCAAGGGGCGTCTCTCAGAGGAAGGGAAGCGCAATGCATGATCGGGTGGCAAAGCGGTTCGCGAGCAGCTCTGAGGGCAGCGTATTCCGGGCTAAAGAGGAGAGCAATCAGGCGACGCACGCGCTCGATGTCCATTTAGGCCAGCAGCTTCGGATCAGGCGGGTTCATTCCAACCTGCCGCAAGCCGAACTCGGCCAGAAAGTTGGCCTGAGGTACCAGCAGGTCCAGAAATACGAAAGTTGCAAGAACCGCATCAGTGCGTCGATGCTCTATGAGATTGACAGCGGTTTGAATGTGCCAGTGGGCTGCTTCTTCGATGGGTTGCCGCAACCGGGTTTGGGACTACTATCGCGCCCGAGGCAGATGAGCGTATCGCTTATCTGCCACCTCGCGGAATAGTGTCGCCGGTAGATCAGGAAACCTTTCGCTTCCGCCCAGAACGAAGTGATTGCGGCCGCGCGTCTTTTGGGTCGATCTCCGCAAACAGCTCAGAAACACTTACTGATAAGACTTTTGCGAAGGCTTCCAATGTCGCAACGGTAACGTTTTCTCTGCCTCTTTCGACCCGCCCAACGTAAGAACGGTCAATTTCGGCCTCCAATGCCAAACGCTCTTGGGAGAGGCCTCTATCCACTCGCAGTCGCCTTAGATTCCAGCCGATGGTCCGCCGCACGTCCATCGTGTAACAAATGCATATTGGCGGCTTGACAATCGACGGACTGATAGTCCCTAATTAATTCTAGCCAGGCGCGAAATTTGCCGAAGATTGGCCTCTCTCACCGGGGGCGGTCGGCACTGGAAAGCACGAGCCTCTCTGACTTGGAGATACACAGCAATGCATGATCGGGTGGCAAAGCGGTTAGCGATCAACTCTCCGCGCAACGTGTTTCGGGCTGAAGAGGAGAGCAATCGAGCGACGCATCCGGTCGATATCCATGTGGGCCAACAGCTTCGCATTAGGCGGGTTCATTCCAACCTGTCGCAAACCGAACTCGGCCAAAAAGTTGGCCTGAGCTACCAGCAGGTCCAGAAATATGAGAATGGGAAGAACCGCATCAGTGCGTCGATGCTCTATGAGATCGCCAGGCGTTTGAATGTGCCGGTGGGCTGCTTCTTCGATGGGCTGCCGCAACCAGGATCAGGGGAGGGGGTGACGATCGCTCCCGAGGCAGATGAGCGGATCGCTTATCTCGCCACCGCGGAAGGACGCCGCTTTGTCGAGGAGATACTTCGTCTTCCGCCCAAACTCAGGACTCGCACGCTGGCGGTAATTAGGGCAATTGCCGGAGATGAGGATAAAGCCGACGAAGATTGATCGCCCGGTGATGCCCGCAGATTTTAAGCAGGCGGCCTCATGTTTCCGTGTCTGCCTTCAGGCAACATGAATTCTGCCTAAGGGACCGTTGCGCTCGATGAGCGTGCCAAATTCGGCCGAGCGCTTGGCGAGATCATCGATGATCTGCTCTCCTGTCTTGCCGAACGCTGCAATCGGTACATGACGCTGATGGAAGTCTAGCCGGTCGATCTGTTCTCCGCCGAGTACGATGGGCAGAAGGTCGATCTTCAAGGATCCTGCCGCGTCGAAGATGCATGTGGCGACCACGCTCTTCCAGACGTCTGGCGAACTCCATTCGGTTTCACCCTTTTCGGTGTGGAAGAAGAAGTTCCCAAGACCGTAGAAGACTGGGGTGCGGTTGTAGATCTCGATTGGCTGCAGGACCGGTGTCCCGTGGCTGACGAAGGCGTGGGCACCGGCATCAATACAGGCATGGGCGAATGCCCTGACCCAGTCCGGCACGTCGCGCCAGTTCGGCTCCCAGTGATGATGGTGCAGATAGGCGATAACGAATTGCCCGCGAGAGCTGGCCTTTGCAATTGCCGCCAGCTGGTTTGAAGCACTTTCAGGATCAATCGCGATAACACGCCGGTTGGCGTCGGAGCGCCGGAAAATGGTACCGTAAAAGTCGACTTCCTTGTCATTGTCTAGGATTGGAGGATCATCGGGCTGGGCATAGTTTGCCCGTTCCAGCTTGGAGCTTTGAAACGTCGCCTGAATGGTTTCCAGCATGTCGAATATGGCTTGATCCGCCTCGAAGATCCTGGTCACGTCCAATTGGTTCACACCGGGTCTGGACGGACGGCGGTTGCGCGCGTTCTCTGCATACATGTTTCGAGGTCCAGGGCCGGCATCCATTGCCAGCAAGGCTATATGTCGGCTGCCGAACGTGGCCGCACCTGGCGCCGCGGCATGATCGCGGTCAATACCAATACCGGCATGGAGAAATCCGTGGACACGAACCTCCTCGAGCGTAGACATAATACCTGGTGGGCCAAGATCGAAAGCATGGTTGTTGGAGAGCGCCAGGGCGTTGAAGCCCATTTGCTTCAGGGCATCCAGGACAAAGGGGTCGGAATACCCGAAATATGAACCTTTCATGGGAGAGCCACCGTGCCGCCCCAGGATGGTGCCTTCGAAGTTGGTGAAGGCGACATCGGCCTTTTTCAGGACGTCCACGATTTGCAGAAAGCCGGGATCCCGGCAAGTTCTGACATCGTGATGGATTAGCGACTGGCCCGTCATGGCCACGGTAAAAGTGGAAGGCATCGGTTTACCTGCGATGTTCAATTGGGATTCAAACCGGCAGTCCTGATGCCGGTTCCAGTGGTTGGCGCCCGACAAATCTCTCCATCCGGTCAAGCGTCGCGCCGGTTCACGGCGTCGCGGATGGGGAGATATCGATTCCGAACCATTTCAGACTAAGCGCTCTCAGTGTTCCGTCTCTGACGCCGTCATCGATAGCCTTGTCGAAGGCCGCGACCAGATCGGTATCTTCTTTGCGGATGCCGACCCCAACGCCTGGCCCCCACAGTCCGCCTGACAGTTCCGGACCGTAGAAGGCCGCTGTCTCGCCATCCTTACCATCAAGAAACGTCTTCCATGTGAAATAGTCGGCAAGGCCGCCATCGATGCGGCCTGCGGCGAGATCCAGATGGAGATTGTCCTGGGTGTCGTAGCTCCGGATCGTTGCAACTTTGCCGAAGAGCTCGTTGAGGACGGCTTCGGAATTGGAGGACCTGAGAACGCCCAAAGTCTTGCCGGAAAGTGCTGATTGGAGCTGCCCGAGGATTGCCTGTTGCTCTGCGCCAACGTTTGTGAGGTTGATTTTGGCCTTCGTGTCCGTTGCCGGGAGCTGAAGGTCCTTTCGCATCACCAGCTGGTTGAAGCCGCCGGCATAGGGTCGCGAAAAGGCAATAGATCTCCTGCGCTTTTCCGTGATCGCCATGCCGGACATGATCGCGTCGAACTTGCCGACGGTCAGCGCCGGGATGATCCCATCCCAGTCCTGAGCGACGAACTTGCATTCGACTGCGATGCGTCGGCATAATTCTGTGCCGACATCTATGTCGTAGCCGACCAGCTTTCCTTCCGTATCGATCATGTCCCAGGGCGGAGAGGCGCCTTCAGTCGCAATCATAAGCACTTTGCGATCCATGGCCTGGGCGGCAGTCTGGCCCGTGAGAGCGATGAGCGATACTAGGAGTATGGACTTGAGCATTTGCTGTTTCCCTTTTTATAATGAACGGATGGATGGTTGATCGCCCGGTTTTGTGTGGGCTCGCTTGTCTATGGCCTGTCTAAGAGGCCAGAGCTTCGAAGACTTTGGGCCCTCTTTGATGTTCCTTGAATTGCTGGTGGACGAGTGCGCGAGATGCATCTCTAGCGTTCGAAAGAATGCCGAAACGATGAAGTTCAAAAGCAGGTAAAGAAGACCTGCCGCCAGGAAGACCTCGTAGGGAGCGAATGTCTCCGAGACCATCCGGCGGGCAAGCCCCGTGATCTCAAGGAGCGTGACGGTGCTTGCCAGCGAGCTCGCCTTGACCATGCCAATGACTTCGTTCGCATAGGAGGGAAGTACCATCCTGAACGCCAAAGGGAATATGATCAGCCGGATCTGCATCAGTCTCGACAGGCCGAGTGCCTGCGCTGCTTCGGTGATGCCGCGTGGGACGGCCAGTATGCCTGCCCTGAATACTTCGGTCGTATAAGCGGTGCTGTTCAAAGAGAATGCGGCGAGGGCACACCAGAACGGTTCACGCAGCAACGGCCAGAAGATGCTCTGACGGACGACCGTCAGCTGGCTGAGACCGTAATAGACCAGGAACAGCTGCACGAGTAATGGTGTGCCGCGAAACACGTAGGTATACGCCAGTACCGATCCCGAGAGGGCTCTGTTCGGGGATGCTCTGAGAAGGCTGAGGGGCACCGACAGTATGAAGCTGACCACCAGCGATAGAAGTGTCACGGAAAGGGTTAGGAAAATACCGTGCGCCAGCACGGAAATGCTTTCGACGATCAGGTTGATGTCCATGGCCGTGGTCCCTTAGTGGCCGGGAATCTCGATGCGCCGCTCGAGCGCGCGGAACGACGCGAGCGACATGCTGGTGAGGGCTAGATAAAGTGCCGAGGCCACCAGATAGAACGTGAGCGGCGCCCTCATCGATCCCGCACCGATAAAGGCCACACGCATGATATCGGTCAGCCCGATGACCGACACGAGGGAAGTATCTTTCACGAGGGAAGCCCAGAGATTACCGTAAGCGGGTAGGGCGACACGCATCATCTGCGGCAGGATAACGAACAACCAGGTCTGCCATGGTTTCAGGCCCAGACTGCGCGCGGCCTCCGCCTGTCCTCGCGGAACACTCATGATCGCACCGCGGAAAATCTCCGCACAATAGGCACCAAAGACGATCATCAACGCGGCTATACCGGCGGCAAAGGCATTGATTTCGACATACCGGCCCGTCAGCGCCGTGATGGCCGCAGTTCCCCCGAAATAGACGACGAGAATGACGAGCAGTTCGGGCAGGCCGCGCACGATCGTCGTGTATGCCTGACCAAGGAGGGCTGAGACACCCAGCTTTGACAGTTTGACCATGGCGACAAGCAGACCAAGAAGTGATCCCAGCGCGCCGCTTACGATCGCCAGTAAAACTGTGATCTGGAGACCATTGAAGAATTGAAGTGCAAAGCTCAGCACGTAGGTCCTCTCCGCCTTATCCGGATATCCCGGAATAAGGTCGCCTTATGTACGGTTTCTCATCAAAAAGCGCTTCATACTACCGGAGATGGCATTATTTATACCTGTAATCTCAAGTAATATTCGCATTCACCTGAGATTTATACTTTGACAATTTGCCGTCAATTTATAAGCTGTTCTTAATTAGGATAAGCTCAGCTTATATGCCGTCTCCCCGCCAGCCTCGGAGAACCCTCTGGCGATGACGCTCGGGCCGGTCAAAACCAGAGGACCGAAAACATGGTCGGCAAAACCACGACAGGCGTGACGATCCGGCAGCTCCAGATTTTTCGCGAGGTCTTGCGCGCAGGATCGGAACGGCATGCCGCAAAGATCCTCAAGATCACCCAGCCGGCCGTCAGTCAGCAGATCAGGCAGCTTGAGCTGGAGGTTGATCTCGCGTTGTTTGCGCGGGAGAACAACCGGCTGGTACCGACGGATCGTGCCTGGGATCTGTTGCGCAGCGTCGACGGCGCCCTACAGAGCGTCGACCGTATCGAAAAGTCGATTGCTGCCATTCGCAACGAAGAGGCAGACTCATTGAGCTTGGCTGCTCCGGGCGTTTTCTGTCTGAACGCCATTCCCCGGGCCATCCAAGCTGTCCGTAAGAACAATCACCTGTCGTTTCAAATCAGATCGGGCAGCTACCAGCAGATTGCAGAGCACGTTCTAAACGGCCGGGCCGATCTGGGAGTTTCGCGGCTGCCGCTCGATGAGCGTTCCTTCGAGTGGGCGCCGGCCGCCACGGCCAGGAACGTCTGCCTGTTTCAGACGGGGCATCGGCTGGCCGTCAAAGACGTGATCACGCCAGAGGACATAATCGATGAGGCATTGGTGGATATAGAACCCCAGTTTGCGGCTCATCAGATGAATATCAATGCCTTGCGGTACAGGGGCGTAGAACCGGACCTCGCCGTTGAATACGACGCGAACGGCCACGACGTAGGCTTCGTCGCGGCCGGCGTCGGGATTTCGATTATCAATAGCCTAATTGCACGCGAATATCGGCAATTCGGGCTGGAGTTCAGGCCGTTCGAACCTGGCGCTGTCTATCACTACGTGGTGTTCTGGCAACGAGGGCGCCAACTCACTACTGGCATGCGGAAAACCGTCGATGAGTTGCTGGGCGCCTTCGCGGCGACGTAAACGGTATCCAGTTGCCAGCGCAACCCGATTGGCTCCAGCTGGCGCCGTCGCTATTAGATCCGCGGGCTCTTACCGACTCCAACGTGCTCTGCAGCAGCATCGACGCGCTCGCAATTAATGAAATTTAATCTGCAGCTCGGCGACCAATAGCTGAATCTGCCCAAAGCCAGCGATGGACTCCATCGCGACAATTGTCCCGCGCCCCACGGAGTGGGGGATGACGCCACGGAAATCTCGCTGCCGGAGAATATCGCGGCGCGGTTCATGCAGCCAAGGCAATTACTCCCAGTCCTGGCCGGAAACAGATTTTCGCGAACTGCCTAAAAATAATGCGCCACCGGATCATTACCCCGGTCCCCGCCGGCTTCAACGCGGGCCAGCAGCTCGGACAGGTGGTTTTGGCCTCCGAAATTTTACCGTCGTCGTCATCGGGGTGCGCCTTCCAGAGGGTTCAATCGTTAAAATAGTAGCAGTTCTGGCATAGGCCAACTGGTTGACCATATAACCATCGATAAACGCTACTTATCGATGGTTAAAATGTCGCAGGAAGTCCCGAGCGATGACGGAAGCTAGCATCCATATCGCTTCTTGTTAATGGCGCATTTACCATGATTTCAATGCGTTATGATCTCGCCAGGCTGCTCAAGCTGGCCCGCTTCGGCCGATTTTCGGCGCCGGGTGTGGCTTTCAGTTCTCGATTTCAATTGAAGCGCTAAGCTGAAAATCCGGCAGCCAACTTTGACCTAACAGCCACACGGCGGAGGAGGAGCCCGCTCGAAGTGCTGACGTTTTGGTGGGATTGACTGCAGAAGCGGTCGCGCCGGCCATCGTGCTGTTGGGCGACGTATGGCCCTGATCGAGATCTCAGTGAACTGGACACAAAGTCCGAGTCGATGCCCCTGCAAGCATCGTAGCCCATTGCAACGAAGAGCTGCCGCCTGAACTGCGCTGGCGGGAATGGATGCTGCGGGTCGAGGCGGTGATCTTTGCATCGGCCGAGCTGATCCGCCGCGAAGTTACTCGCTGGCGACGGGCACTCCTTTGGCTTCCGGCGCCCAGCGGACAGGGAAGAGATCCGCGCGAAGGCGGGATTGAACTCCTGTATCTCGGTCTACGAGTTTGTCATAGACGGAGTCAGCATGAAGCATGGCATCCGGCTCCCCTTTATCGGCGCAGCTCGCCAGAACGATTCCGCCAGTGGCTGGATTCATCGGTCCAGAGGCAATAATCCGGCCCGCCTTCGTGTGTCCGATCAACCATGCACGGTGGCTGTCGAGATGGTCGGCGATGGCCTCCGGAGGGATTGATCGCGACGGTTCACAGCTGCTGAACGATGGCTCAAGGCCGGACGATCAAGGTGGAGTTTTTGATTTCGGATGTGCCTCAGACTGCGGCGAATGCCGCGGTGACAGGAGCCACGGCCTTGAGTGCGCTCTCCATTGAACGCGTCCGGGCGACGTCGCCGCGTGACGCGCAAGGCTTTCATTTCCGACCTTCATCTTCAGGGGGCTTCAAAGCCGGTTGAGGCTGGCCTTCAGCTGGTTGCGGTTGTGGGTTCGCGACATGAGGGCGCTTGGAGCCCTTGTCCTGGTCGGCTTTTTGGGACGCTCGCCAAGCCAGTGCATTGAGAAACAGGCCCGCAATAAATATTCCCGAGGTGGCCTCTAGGCCGACTAAAAGACGCGAGGCATTCGCTACGGGAACGATGTCGCCGAGACCGAGCGTCGTCAGGATCACGACGCTCAGATAAAGCATGCGACCAATGTCTTTTCCAATAGCCGTGGAAATCCCCACAAACTCGTTTTGGAAGTCCGTTAGTGTTGATACTTCATCGCCCCATACTATAAATTTTCCGGAAACCGCGGCAGCGACCCACTTACGGGCTTGGCTTGCGCTCCGAAATTCAGGTTTTGAAAGGTCAGCACCTTTCTCACCGATAAGCCCACAATCTAAGATTCCCCTATGCGGATGAGTGCGCTCCGTGTAGGTGCATTCGGCGTCGAAACGAAAATAGCTGAGTGGGGCGTCCCTCTTATTGTAAGACAATCTCGCCCGCTGGTATTCTTTCACTTCAATTCCAAGGGTGACGTGTATCGTCTGCCCGTCGGTAATCGACCGGCTTAGCGCCAACGATTCGCAGTTGGCGTAGTATCTCGAGAAGAGCGAACGGGTAGGTAAAGCCCAGAACCGCTTGGAACCGAGAGCTTGGTGAAGTTTCCAGGTGGTACCGATCTTCACGAATAGACCGGGAGGATCGCAGAGATTCGCGCGAACACGAAGAAATATAGCTTTGCCCAAAATAAGAGTAGCTTCGTCTTGTCGGTCCACCCAACTGGACTCCTTCGAAGCGTATGGTGCATAAAATCCATCTGGAGAGATCAGAAAATACAGGCCAGCAAAGCTGGGAATTAGGAAAAAGTAGATCGCAAGATACCAAAGGGGATGCACACTGCTAAGCCACGCTAGCAGGCCCGGCTTTTTTTCCAGTGGTTTTCCCGGCGAACTCACGCGGCCCCCTCGCAATCGATTTTTAGACTAACGCTAAACCTACGATTGTCATCAGCAATATTGCGTGGCGCTTGACGATTTCTTGAAATTGATCTCAAGACGCTCGACGTCACGCCGCAGGCGGCGCGGCGGGATCATTTTGAAGCTCGGCCTGAGGGAGATGACCTGAGGGGGAGGTTTCGGGCATGGGGCGTGCTAGCAATCACCCTGCCCCCCCGCGGAACTCGATAGACCGGCGGTCTCGACGGTCAGAGCGGAATTAGCGAAAGGCCGGCCAGCGTGTGGTTGTCGAGAAAGGCACTGCGATCGGAAATCGCCTGTCGGTTTGCAGCATCGATCAGTGCCTCGACGATAAGACGCGCAAGGCTGCGGGCCTTGATCTGTTCGGACGTGGAGATTGCTTGCATTTTCCGGCCGTGCAGGAAAAAGCTGCGCAGATTGTAGAGATGGTCAAAATCCTTCGATTCGGCGGGACCGACAAGCGAGGCGATGAGCGCCTGCATTTCGCCCGGCGGATTTCTTGGGAGGTACCGACGGCGCTCCTTGGCCACGGAAATCGCCACGCATGCCAAGGGCCGCCTCTGCAGTCATATGGGCGAGAAAGGAATCAATTCCTTCGGTTGCGAAGCCGCGGACGAGAAAATGCTCGATCGGCGTTTCAAAAAGCACCGAGAGGCGTGCCCTTTCAAATGCGGCCCAGCGGGAGTTCTGCCAATCGTTCAGTTTGAGAGTGGCTTGGTCGTCGATCGGCAGCGTCAGCCGGCGGGTATATTCCTCCGTCGATCCGTCATGATGGGCGTAGTAATCCTGCGTGAAGGAGAGCGTCGATGAAAGCGGCGGCGCCTCAATGCGAACAAAAAGGTCATCGCTGACCGTATGCACCCACGGCACCCGGAACGCGAATAGATCGACTTCGGGCATGCCCACCCATTCCTCCCAGGGCGCGGTCATGGGGAAGGCGAGGGCGGTTTCGACCGCGGCCGGGAAACGTGGGCTTGTGCGGGTCGATCTGGCCGAAGTCCCTGTCGAGGCTGCCGTACATCCAAGGCATGGCGCGTTTTTCCGGTTCGTCCTTCAAATCAACGGCTTCCCTTATCAAGAGCCTTTGAAAATCGCTGAACCCCGCCAAATCGATCTGGTGTCCGCGCGTCGTACGGGCAATTCTCGGCGCATCGAAAATCTCCGCGAGTTCGGTCTCGGTGAACCGCCGAACTTCGCAGTTGCCGAAGCGCAATTCGGGAAGATCATCAGCCATGTCGAGCGGAACGAGGTGACGCATTTCGGGCTGTGCCGATCGGAGCGCCGGATCAAGACGCTCTGCCGCGCAATCGACGGGAAGTGAAAAGCGGGCCGCCTTTTCGGGAAGGGCAAACGGTGCGCCAAGCGCGTTGGATAGTGAGAAACCCGGCGAGCCCGCATCGTATCCACTGCTACAGAGTTCCTGCAGCCGCAGGAAGGACGGCTCCTTGAGAATATTTTCCGGCCCTGGAAAACTGATCTGCCAGAGTTCGGCAAGGGTGGGCAATAATCGGTTTTTCGACATCTCCTCCTCGGGGTTTAGGTTCCATTTCGGGACGATCCCGGACCACTATCGAGACCCGGATGGCGATTTGGAAGAGAGCTTCGACTTCAGATCCTTTTTTCAGACGCCTACGACGGCCTGCCGGCGTGGTATCTCGTCATAGATATTTCGAAAATGGGCATTTTCACCCGATCGCGAAACAGGCAAGGGCGCCGGCTCCCGATCTTTGGAACTATCGTTAGCTTTCGATACGGCAAAGATTGGTGAAGCAAAATCATGTGCAAGCCATGGTTGCTTTCCGGTGAATTTAAGATCAGGATGGTAGAGGGGACTCCGATGGTCGATAAGCATAAGCTTCGGCCAGCTTAGCGGGTCTGTTGAGACGAGCATTTGCTGTCATTGGGGGGCTCTTGTTCATCGGCTGGTCGGGTATTTCAACATTACTTGTCGCGGCTTTTGCCGTTTTGGCATCGCCGACGTCGCAAGCGGCGGAGTTGACAGTAGGCCTCGTGCAATTGCGAACTGCTGATGCAGGCAATTTCCAGGTAATGAAGGCGCTGGCAGTCGAGGCAAAAAAGCAAGGAGCAAGCCTGGTAGTTTATCCGGAAGCGTCGGATTTGGGTTGGCTCAATCCGTCAGCATTTACAGAGGCCGAACCGATACCCGGTCGTTATAGCACTGCGTTCGCCGCCATTGCTTCTGAGCTTGGTGTGTGGGTAGCTGCAGGACTTACAGAGCGCGGGCCCAAAGCTGGGCCGGGTTCACAAGCGAACTCGTTTGAGGCTTATGATGCGGGCATTCTCATCGATCCAAAAGGCCAAATTGTCATCCATCATAGACAGTTCAATGTTGTGCAAAACGCATTCGATCCCGCGGCGTGCCAATCCATTCTGAACCAGCCGCAATGCTCATACTCTCCCGGCGAGAAAGAAGATATCAAAATCACCAAAACCCCGTTTGGCCGGACCGCGATCCTCGTCTGCGCGGATGCGTATACATATCCGCCAGCGGTAGCGCTTCAGCAACTGAAGAATCTTTCGCCCGATTTGGTAATAGTGCCTTGGGGCATCACAGCCGCTGCGCAAAATCAATGTGGTGCGAAAGATTTCAATGCGACCGGCTACGCGTCCGAGGCCGCTAGCTATCTGAAATCGGCCTTCGTCGTAGGCGCCAACGCGACAGGAGAACGGCACTACGGTCGCTTCCTTCCATCCGTGTATTGCGGCGATAGCGGCTATGCGACACCGTCAGGCGAACCCGTGGAAGCGCCTGCGACGGGGTCTGCCGTCGTCCTGATCCATATTCCCGATAGCTTCCAGGCACCAACACCGCTTGTCATCAATGAAAGTTCCGCAAATGAGTTCTGCCCCGCAGTCTGTGGTTCCTACGCGTCCAATTGGAATGATCAATGGACTTCCGACGTCGGCCACGGCGGAAGCTGTGGTTGCACCCCAAACTCGGGCCAATGACAGTTAACAAAACCTTCTGAGCCGCATTTGAAAGCAGGCTTGAATTTAAGGGAGCGTTTAGTCTCGGTCGAGGTTCGGCAGAGCCGCTGCGATCCTGAGGAGCCAGGCCAAACCAGGGTCGTACTGGCTCGGCTTGCAAGGGAAAGACTTTATTTCGCTCATTGAATTGACCCGCAGTTGCGCGTGGAAGGAGGGATCCATGTCAGTCATCGTCGCTGCCATTATCGCCGGTGCTACTGCCGGACTAACAAAGGTGGGAGGCGATATCGTCTCCGATTTATATCAGGCGTTGAAATCAGAGATCGCAGAATTCGCCAAATTGGATCTCACTGGGATTGAGGAACGCCCGCATGACATTAAAGCGAGAGAACAACTTGAGAGCCAGGTGGAGGCGGCCAATCTGAATGACGCAGATGTAGTTGGCACTGCCAAACGACTGATAGAGGCCTCCATAAAGCAGCGAGTGCCGATGGACAAAACCTGGCTTGTCGAGGTCGAAGAACTTGTCGCAAAAAAGGACATCGTATTTCTCGACAACGAGACGCAGGCGTTGCTGCTCAAAGCGAAAACCGTTCGTACGGATGGCGCGTTTCGTGTGGAGAGGAATATACAAAAAGGCCACTCGGGGGCAACTTCAGGTCCCATGGTCCAAGTTGGTCGCATGCGAGCCAATAGCGTCAGCGTGGTTCAGAATGTCATCAACGCTGTTCCCTACTGGCTGAGAATTGTCATTATGGTCGCAGTTATCGCGATCCTTGCCAAGGCTGGCTCCGACTATGTGGTAAGACGTGCGGCCTTCGATGCTGCTGTTGAGCGCGTATTCAGTCAGCAGGGAGACGGATATATGTCATCCGTCAATTCATTGGCGAATTTGCAGGCCAGCATCCGAAACACGAGAGACAACGGCTTCTGGTCTCCCCTCGCTGCGCAATGGAGTAAACATATCGGCCGGCTGGAGGAGGTTTTCGAACCAATTGCCACCGGACTGACAACGGGGACGATGTCACCTACAGGGTCCGCTCGGCGAATTTGCCCGGCTATCGAAACAGTCCTCAAGGCGCATTTCGGAATGCTTGCCCGTGTGTCGACGGTCCCAGGTATTTCGGTGAATATATCGGCAGCCACCGGGACATCCGAGCTTTCGGTCTTCGGGCCAGTGGTCTCCATTCCAAGCACGCGTGAGATCGAAACTGTCTTTGTCCAGGCTTGCGCCGGAGATCTCGAAACGATCAAGAACCCCCCCGATCTGCGAACAGCAGAGCAAAAACGACGCGATACTATTGCCGCCATCGACGAGCAGATTGAGGAGCTGAAACGGCTGAAGCAGACAGATTTAACTACTGCTCGTCAGCAAGCCCGCACGGACTTTATACGTGCTGTTGCCGGATACTACATTGGCATGGGAGTGTATCGAGTGGATGCGATCGACAACGCAGAACGAGAATATGACGAAGTTTATAGCGGATCTGGGGTTAATTACCTTGCGCCCGGCATTAATGAATTAGTTGACAAAATAAGGGAAGTCAAAGCTCTCGGCTCGCGTGACTTCGACGGTGAGATAAAGACCCTCGAGGTCCAAAAAGCCGCTCTTTAATTGGCCTCTATAGGCACACAGGTCTAGCAGGCTTCTGCTTCTGCGGCGCAACTGAGAGAGGATTCATTATACAAATAGCTGGTTAGCAACTCCGTGGCGTCTTTCGTCCTTTTGAACTTCCGGCCAAATCACGGTGGCGGGCAATCGAGCGGCACGCCATATCTTGCAACCGTAAGCGATGAACAGGGGTGAAGTCTGCATGAGAGAGACGCCAACAAGAGAAGGGATTGAGAGCCGGCGAATAGCCGAGGGGACATTCTCTGTCGTTGCTGTGCCGATTATCTTGAGGTTGTTGTCCTTCTGCATGCGATTAGGCAACTTTGAAAATCAGCTTGGGCTTCTATTTCCTAGGTAAGATAGAAGCGCGGCGCCTTCTCGCCTCCTCATGCATGTTGACGGGCGTTGCCGCGAGAACGCGCGTAACCAACGACGTTAAAAAACGGGCCGGCGAAAGGTCATCCGGGGTTTGGTTTTCGAGGATCGATACCTTGGGCAGGGTCTTGACAATGTTCTCGACCGTGCTGTCGGCAAGATGGGCGATCTCATCCTCGGCTGGATCCGTTATCGGCTGCGGGCCCGGCTCCAGTATGCCCTCGCTAGGTTCTTCCTCGACGGCTACCGGCAGTGCTTGATCGCTTGAATAATCCATCAAGACCAGGCAGGTGGAGTGATACGCATCGTCCTCTCGGCCAAGCTTGGCCAGGAGGTCGAACAACCACTCGGCCGTCTTGGGTTCCTTTTCCAGGATGTCAGACCGTAGGCCGAACAAGAACCCGAGAGCCGCAATCGGGTGGCGCAAACGAAGATTTTTGGCATCGCCGTAGGATTCCTCGATGCGGTTCGGCGCATTCTTCCCGTAAGAGGAATCCATTCGCTTCGTCGAAATCAACAATTCCGGACCGGTCACCCAATCGGTGATGATGACATCCACCTGTTTCAGGTAGTTCTTGCCTAGGATGGAAGCCGAGGAGGAGGTGACGCCGGGGATGGACGTGTTCGACGTCAAATGGGATTGGGCCTTGGCTCGTATCGCGGTGGGAAGCGACTTGACGAAAGCTGAGACAGGCGCGGGAAGAACCCGCGGATTAGCAGGCCTCGGCCAAACCTGGTCCGTCCCGAAACCAGCCCTGCGAAGCTCATAGCTGAGCCACACATCGAGGGCGAGGGCAGGCACCCCCGTTTGCGTCCCCACTTTCAGGTGCAGCGGAACGCCGAGCAACAGCGCAAGGGTGTCGTAATCGGGATGGAAGAACGGCTGGCCGTCTGATCCAGGAACCCATGGATTGCTGTGTTCCCCGCCAGGTGCGGCGGCTTCGACGATGTGATCGAATATTTCCCAGGCTTCTGCTTTCGAACTTGGTCTAGCGGCCACTTGCTGCCCTCAAATTGCGACGGTTCGCCAGTTCCGCGCGTGCATTCCGGACGGCTGCCATTTGCGTCGCCGAAACCTCGCCGTCGACCAGCAGTACCTCGTCAACGAGCTTGACGGCATCGAGCAGCCGCCCTTTGTCTAGGAGCTTTCCAACGTTTCGCTTTATCTTGCGAAGCTCATCGGCACGAGAGGCAACAAAGGTAGGCGAGGGCATGGCCCAGACGTCGGCCTCCTTTGGCTCGATCTTCAGGATTCCGCCTCCGTAGGCGCGGCCGACCATTTCGGCATGCAACAAGGTTATAGAGTTCAAGCTGGCAACAGGGAGGAGCTCGCGGCCGAGGGCCCTATGCGCGTCGTCGAGATAAACCCCATGCACCGAATTAAGGTGACGGGCCTTGGCCGCGTTTTCGGTGATCCGGGGGGTGTCGGCATTCATGCATGTCAGCAAAAGGTCCGCGGGTGAAACGAGTGGTACCCGGTACCAGGTCTTGCGGACCCGGCATTTATAGGCGGTGTCGACGCCTGTCCTATGGCCGTCGGCAATATAGGCCGCGGCAGCCTTGGAAGGCGGGTCATTTGGATAGAACAGGTGAATCGCGTTGCCCTCTTCACCAAGTTTCTTCAGCTGGGCACTCGAAAGCGAGAGGCCTCGCAAATGCGAGCTTCCGGGTGGCGAAAGGCTGAGCAACTCGTCTGGGCGCAGTCCGAGCTCGGCTACGCGCTGGGGGGAAAGCGTGAAGTATTTGTTGTTTCCGGTTACCATTCCGAGCGTTGTGTCGCCCCAGGTTTCCAGGTTCGTGTAGAGGCCAGCTGTCGAAAGAGCGTGCAAAAGATGCACTGCGTCGATATCGACGAGACTGCTGGTCCACTTGCCCGCTGGGTCGGCCGGTGTCCAGCTCAGTCCCGGGCCCAAAGTGTCGAGCGTTGCAGCGTTCTTGGTTTGCCGGATCGTTGCAAAATCCGCCGGCCCCTCCAGGTAGCCGTCAGCAAGAAGAAGCACGACATCCGCTTCCGCCTCCGGGAACACTTGCTCATCGAACAATACGAGCTGCACGTCGCGGAATCGACTGAACAGGAACTTGCGGACGGGCGCGGCATAATTCACCGAGAGCAGTTCGGCGGGCAAGACGAAGGCCAGGCGGCCGCCTTTCTTAAGGAACAACGCCGAGTGCACGGTGAACGCAGCCCAACTCGACGCAAGCCCGGTCAGCGAAATGCCGCCCCTGATGGCAGCCTCCCGGGCACGTGCACGGGCTTCCCCGGTAAAGTCCTGGTATCGGATATAGGGAGGATTTCCGATGACGGCGTTGAAGGCGGGATCCGGCGTGACGGCAAAGAAGTCGGACAGTAGGATATCGGCCTTGCCCCCGGCATCAGAGACCCGCTTGCGAGCAACATCTGCGCTGTGGGCGTGTATCTCCACGCCATGAACCATAGGGCACGATCGCCTGCGGGGAGCGAGTTCACGAAGGCGATCGACCGCGGAAACCAGGAATGCAGCGTCGCCGGCGGCGGGTTCGAGCACGCGCTCCTCGGGCTCGCGAATGGCCCAGTGCGAAATGAAACGGGTAATCGCTGGAGGCGTGAAGAACGCACCTCTCTCCTTGCGGAGGACGGGAGTGTCGATAGGGTCGCGATGGGTAACGAAAGTCACGGCTAGCTCCCGAATCGTGCACGCATGGGTTCGCTCTCTTGCCGCTTACCTATCCTATACAGATGAATTTCTGTCTACTCTTTGTTCTTATTTTCAATCTTCGGATCCAACGGAAAAATTGCGGCAAGCGATTGTGTAGCAATGGCCTACTTCCATCCAGAACTATAGTGAGCCTATGGGTCGGTGCGGCCTCTCGCATTTAGGGCTCCGCGGGTCGATGGTTCGGATCCTTTCAATCGCGTTGATATTGCACTTGTTCTACGAGGAGCAGTAATCCATGACTCATTGCAGCAAGGGAGACTGCTTTGGATCTTGAGAAACTTGGGCTTTCGCATGGCGAGGAGCGAGTTGCCATTTTGGTTGGGCCTAACGGCTCTGGAAAGAGCAATCTCCTCAAATCAATAGCGACCGAAGCGCGGCAGTATCGCGACGTCGTTGTCGTATCAAATACCACTCATGACCGGTTTGCGGGAATGCGTGGTATTGATCGGCTGTCAGCGGGAAGAGGAGGACAGTCACCGAAATCGATTATCAAGACTTCGGTTGCGAGGACGATCGATGACGGCAGCTCGCTATTCTACCAGATTGGCTCGATCCTCGAATATTGCGGCTATGCACCGCGTTTCGGATTCCGCGTCCATCCTCGGTGGCTAAGGCCCCTTGGCCAGGAGGAGGATTTGCCAGCGGACTCCGCGGAACTTCAAATCGCTCTGGCCTTCCTCGAACGGTATCCAAGCCGAGAGATAATCTGGATCGACCAATTCGGATCGCATCTAGATTTCTCGCTCGGCCGGGAATTTACAGCCGTGTTGCGCAACGAGGAAAAACTTGTTCGGACCCGCATGATATCAAAGCCGACCGACGTGTTCTTAGATAAAGATGGTGAAATCATCGAGCTGAAGAACGCAAGCTCGGGCGAGCTCGCTCTCATCTCGTCGTTGGTGTTCCTGATTACCAGTAACCGTCCGAAGCCCCTCGTCCTGATCGATGAGCCAGAAAACAGCCTACATCCAGTCTGGCAGCGAGACTATATTTCACGTGTTCTGACGGCACTGGAATATCGAAACGCCTCCATCGTCGTCGCGACGCATGCACCGTTGATCGTCACCGGTGCTCTAGCGGCTTTTAAGAACATCGTTTCGGTGTTTCAGATGAGGAATGCACTTCCTCAGCCGCTCAGCCTTTCGGTAGCGTCAGAGGGAGGCTCCAGTATCGAGGAGGTGCTCTGGCGCGCATTTGAGGTCATTACACCGGCAAACCACTTCGTGAGCACAGAATTGATGGAGTTGGTTTCGAAAGTCGAGAGCGGCCAGGTGAGCAGGCACACGGCGCTGAACATCGTGCAGACCATGCGTGCTGAAAGCTTCGATGACCAGCAACAGGGATTTTTGAATGCCGTTGGTGAGTTGATTGAGAAGATCACCGGCCGCGTTGATGGGGCGGAGAATGCCTGACCCCTATCTGCCCGAGCTAACCACATTTGCTCTAAATGATGATGAAACAACGGTCGTCACGGAAGCACTCAAGGCCAGCAAACCATGGGACTGGAAACCCGCTTGTCCGGTCAAAAAGGCTTCGCTGAAGAGTGCGAAGGACAAGATCCTCGCATTCCACCTTCAACGGCATAATCACACGTGTTGCTATTGCAAAACGGGTCTGAAGGCAGCCGGGCCCTTCATGACCGACCGAGAACATGTTCTGCCAAAGAGCAAGGCGCAGTTCAAGGCATTTAGCTACGCTATCTGGAATCTCGGCGTGGCGTGCAAGCGATGTAACATGCAGTTCAAAGGTGCCGCGGATGGATTCGTAGTGAGCAAGGTTGACCAAGTCGCATTTCAGACCAGCGAAAACTACCGGTTCATCCATCCGAACTATGACCGATGGGGAGACCATCTGACGCGTTTCGACGCTGGGATGGATGAAAAGAAGCTCGTTGTATTTTTCAATCCGACAGACAGCGAAAAGGGCCAGTACACCAAAGAGTTTTTCAAACTGGAGCAGCTGTCTCTCAACAGCTTTGACGAAGGACAAGGTCTGAAGACGACGGACCAACTTAGTCGGGCGGCCGCCTTGGTCCTGCAATTGGCCAAGCTCTTCGGACAACCCGTACCATGAGAGATCGTCAGGCCTGACTGGCGCTCGTTATGACGGTTCCAAACACTCATGCGTTGAAGACGCGTCAATCCCATCCTGAGGGCAAAGTCGCTGTCATAACAATATGTCTCACCCCCGATGGATACACGCCGGGCTGGCGGGAATGCATCCGGCTGAGCAAACGGATCTTCAAGATCCCCCGGGCCCACCACCCACGGATATGACGCAACCGCCGCGGCCGCTTCAAGGCCGACCTTCGGCGTCAAAGCGGGCGTTGGTTCAGATCTCTTCAAGGCGAGGGATGGCGACAATGGTCGGCAGCGACTGAAATGTATCAAGTCGTTATGTACTCAACGACGACTGCGCTGAAGCCACCAAAGGTAACCTCCGCGGGGTCTAGCTGCCGTTCGGCATAAATTGCCGGAAACGTTAATTGAAGGCAGTAAACTCTAACGCGAGGTCATCCAAGGGCGACCATGCCTGAAAGCATAGAACCGCCGGATTTCTCGCCGGCGGTTCAAATGGATGTTTGGTCAATCGGCTCAGACGTGGGACAGACCAAGGACGGATCGAAGTTCCTCCTTGGCGGCTTCAAATTCAGCTTTGTAGTCGTCATGGGTGCGGATCGTTTCGGCAATGACGGTGCCGGCGATGCGGCCAGCCTCGACGTCCGAAGCATAGTGAATGCCGCCGACAATACGGTTATGACCATATTCCCACGCGCGTGCCATCAGCTCGGTCCTTTTCTCCGGCACCATGTTGGAAAGGACGATGCCCATCAGCGTGCCGACGGTGGTGTGACCCGACGGATAAGCACCCGACTTCGAGAGGGGAACAATCGGCTTGACCAGGTCGCTGTAGAGGTGAGGCCGCGGACGCTTCCAGAAATCTTTGGCCGGATCGACTACAGCGCCTTCTGTGGCGACGACGCGGTCGAAGAAGGCGGCGAACTTCGGCAGGTTTTCCTTGGTGAACTTGGGATTATCGATCACATCGGCGAAGCGCCAGACATCTTCATCCGCATCGGCGACGGCACGTGTGGCCATCTCAGGTGTGCGGGTAACCTGGATCGTTAGTATTTCAGCGAGTTCGGCCTGCATCTGCGGCGAATTATTGGCGGGCGGTGTCGGCAACAGCGAAACGAGGTCGATTTCCTTGGCATCGGAAAATGGCTTGGCATCTTCCGCTAAAACGGAAGAAGCAAGGCCGATGACGAGGGCGAGCGACAGGGCTAGATTGCGCATGGTAACTCCTTTTGAACAGCGATGCCGACGCTAGCACCCCGATATTCCGCTCGTGTGACAGTAACTTCACCAATCCGTATGAAATGGATACAGTGTGGCGCAAACCTCCGAGCCTTCTCGCTCTTACGCCACCGCGCGCTGCATTTCCTCATTCCGGTCAAGGAGCCCTGATTCATCTCGCAATGCGGACATTGTGTGATGGCGGTCACGGCTATCGTGTTGCTATGGCTCCTGTGGAAACGTGCGTGGCGCACGGCTGTTTTCTGGCTGGTTGCTGTCGCAGGGGCGTCGGCTCTCAACACCATCATCAAGGTGACTCTTCACAGAGCAAGACCCGATGGGCTGCTCTATTCCGGCTGGAGTGCATATTCCTTCCTGAGCGGCCATATGCTTCGCCGGCACTACAACGCGCACATGGAGCCTGCCCAATGAACATTCTCAAAATCGCAACCAACGAACTCGTCGGCATGTTCATAGACGACGGCGCACTTGCCCTTTTGGCTCTAGCCCTGATCATCGCCGTCGGCTTTTCGGTGAAATGGGGGCTACTCGGCGGTTCAATCGGCGCCGGCATACCGATCGTCGGATGCCTGCTGATCTTGGCCGAGAGCGTCGCGCGAGCTGCGAGGCGGAAATTCATGCACAGGTGATGGCCTTATGAATTTTTGAAGGACTCTATGAATTCCCTTGTCCGAGAAGTCATCGATAGTGCCGTCTTTTCTTAGTTGCGCTATGCTAGGAGTAGCACCTCTAACGTCGCGACATTTCCGGATGATTTGTAGTAGTGTCCTCCTATGAAAGTCCTGCTTGTCGAAGACAATCATGAGTTAGCAGCGTGGCTTGGCAAGGCGCTCAAGCAGGCGAATTATGCGGTCGATATCGCACACGACGGCGAAGACGCGGGACATCTCCTGAACGTAGCGGTGTATGCCGTCGTCATTCTCGATCTGTCGCTTCCGAAAATTGACGGAATGACGCTGCTCAAGGGGCTCCGACAAGCCGGCAACAACGTCCCGGTTATCATCCTCACGGCCAATGCCAGCCTCGATGGCAGGGTCGCCGGACTGGATGGCGGCGCGGACGATTATCTTGCCAAACCTTTCGAAATAGCGGAGCTGGAAGCCCGCATCCGTGCGCTTGTCCGGCGCGGCCATGACCGGGCAGCGCCCGAGATAGCCATCGGAGATCTAATTTTCGACGGCGGCACGCGCCAGTTCACCCTGGCGGGCGAGACGCTGGTTCTAACGCCGCGAGAACATGCGGTCCTCGAACACCTTGCCCTAAAGGTCGGTACGACGGTCGCAAGGCAATATTGTCGGAAAGCGTCTTCGGCTTCGACGACGCAGCGGACGCAAGCGCGATCGAAATCTACGTCCATCGGGTGCGCAAGAAGCTCGAGGGCAGCTCGGCCCAGATTGCAACTCTCCGCGGCCTTGGCTACATGTTGCGCCATGCTGGGTGAAAAGGTCAAAAGTCTCGGAAAGGCGCCTTGCAAGCCATCCGGCTGCTCGGCGCAAGTCTGCGCATCCAGCTGTAGGCATGGATCTTTCTGACCCTCATCGGCGCGATCTGCATCAATCTCTACCGCAGTTTCCTCACAGCCAATACGACCGCCAACCTTATCTTCGACCAGACATTGATGGCTTCGGCGCGGGTCACTGCCGATGATGTCACCGTCGATGAAGCGCGGAGCAGCGCAGATCGCCGGAAGGCCACTGCTGACGGTCAGAATTCCGACCGTCACACACTGATCGAACTTATCCTGCCAATATAAAAACACCGGCGCCGGAGAGCGCCGGTGTTCTATGGTGCCGTCCATGGCGGATCATTGAATGTCGAGGCTCTGCTGCGGGCGCCACTTCGCCAAGCGGTTTTCGATCTGCGTCATGATGAATTCCGCGATCAGCGTTACGATCATCACAAGGACGATCGCGGCATACATGCCTGCAGCGTCGAAGGTGCCCTTGGCGATTGAAATCAGCTGGCCGATGCCGAAGCGGGCGCCGACGAACTCTCCAACGATAGCGCCGATGATAGCAAAGCCGAAGGAGACGTGAAGGCTCGCAAAAATCCAACTCATGGCCGAAGGAACGATCACGGCCCGCGTGACCTGCCAATCAGAAGCACCGAGGATCCTCGCATTGGCGATCATGTTGCGGTCGGCTTCACGAACCCCCTGGAACGCATTGGCGAACACGACAAAGAATACCATGATGAAGGCAAGCGCCACTTTCGATGGCAGGCCAAGGCCGAGGATCATGATGAAGATCGGTGCCAGAACCACACGCGGAATGGAATTGATCGCCTTGATATAGACCGACAGAACATCCGACAGAAAACGGTTGCGACCGAGGCTTACACCGACGATGACGCCGGTGATGGAGCCGCAGAAAAAGCCAATCAGAGCCTCTTCCATCGTCACCCAGAGGTTGTACCAAAGTGAACCTTCACTGGTCCCGTTGACCGCCCAATCGTAGAGACGAAAGATAATGTCGCTCGGGCTGGAGTAGAAAAACGGGTCGATCCACAGCAGGTTGGATGACAGCTGCCAGAGTGCCACAACCGCGACGAAGATCCCGATCTGCAGCGACAGAACCTGCTGCTTACGTCTCTTGATCGCGCGGAGCGCTGCGGCCTCGATTTCGGAATCCGATGTGCCGGGGCGAAATACGACGGCCGGCACGTTGTCTGCGATGATGTTTGCCATGCTTGTCTCCTTACGCAGCTTCGCTGGAACGGCGATAGCTGGCCTCGACCTCCTGGCGGAGATCCTCCCAGATCTTCTTGCAATAGTCGATGAAGCGCTGCTCGTAGCGAATTTCCGACACGATACGCGGGCGTGGAAGATCGATCGTGTAGACGGACTTGACCGTGGCTGGGCCGGCTGTGAGCACATAGACCTTGTCGGCAAGCGCGACGGCTTCCTCCAGATCATGGGTCACGAAAACGACCGAAGCCTTCCGTTCCGCCCATAGTCTCAGCAATTCCTCGTGCATGACGGTGCGGGTCTGCACGTCGAGCGCCGAGAAGGGTTCATCCATCAGCAGGATTTCCGGCTCGTTGATGAAGGTCTGGGCCAGCGATACGCGCTTGCGCATACCGCCCGAAAGCTGATGCGGATAGTGATGCAGAAACTTTGAAAGGCCGACGCGCTGAAGCCAACGTTTGGCGCTATCTTCTGCTTCCTTCCTCCCCTTGCCGCGAAACAGGGGGCCGGCCATAACGTTGTCGATGACATTGCTCCAGGGAAAGAGCGCGTCCGTCTGGAAGACGAAGCCGACGCGCGGATCGATACCGTCGACGGGTCCGCCCATCAGCCTGACCTCGCCGGCGCTCGGCCGCGCAAGACCCGTTACCAGGTTAAGCGTGGTGGATTTGCCGCAGCCGGTCGGGCCAACGACAGCGACGAACTCGCCTTCTTCCACGGACATGGTGAAATCGCGCAATGCCGTCAGCGACTTGCCTGTCGGAGAAACAAAGCGCCTGCTGACATTGAGAAGCTCGATTGCCGGCTTGCGAATGCTGATGTCTGACATTGGTTTTTCCTGACGCGCGCTGGTTAGGCTCGCACGCGAAGCCGAGGACATGTCCGCCGCCGGCGAACGTGCCGGAGGCGGATCTGAAAGCCGCTTACATGACCTTTTTGACGAATTCCGTGGTGTAGGTCTTCGAAAGATCGATCTGCTTGCCCTGCATATTTTTCGAGAAGGAAGAAAGAACCGAGAGAACGGTCTTCGGACCATCTTCCGGCATCACGCCATCGGCGGTAAACATCGCCTTACCTTCGTCGAGCGCTTTGACGTAACCTTCCTTGTCGCCGACATAATATTCCTTCGGCATCTTGTCGGCGATTTCGGCGCCGGAATGCGTATTGATGAAGCGCAACGTCTTCACGAAAGCATTGGCAAGCTTCTGGGTATCGTCCTTGTGGGCATCGACCCATGAGGTTTCCATGTAGAGCGAGGCTGCGGGATAAGTACCGCCGAGTGCCTGGCGTGCGCCTTCCATCGTGCGCATGTCGACGAGGACGGTTGCTTCCTTGGTCTTCAGCAGACGGGAGATCGTCGGTTCTGTCGTCATGCCCACCTGGATCGCATCCTGCTGCATGGCGGCGATAAAGGTCGCGCCTGCGCCGACCGGAACGGAGGTGACGTCGCCGGACTTCAGACCAGCCTTGTTGGCCATGTATTGGGTCAGAAAGTTGGTCGAGGAACCAAGACCGGTGACCCCAGCGCTATGACCCTTGAAGTCCGCGATCGACTTGATTTCCGGATGCTTGGCCGAGACGAGTTCGACTTCGCCTGGAGCTTGGCTGAACTGGACGACCGATTCGACAAATTTCCCCTTCGCCTGCAGATCGACGCAATGGTCATAGAAGCCGACAACGCCCTGGACCGCGCCGGCCAGAAGCTGGTTCTCGGCATCGACGCCGGCCGGTTCGTTCAGAAGCTCGACATCGAGGCCTTCATCCTTGAAATAGCCGAGGCCTTCAGCGAGTTTTGCGGGCAGATAGATCTGCTTTTCGTAGCCGCCGACCATCAGCGTGATCTTGCCGGCTGCATGAGCAGAATTTGCTGCAAGCATCGACGCGAGCATGACGACGGACAGTGCGGCTGAATTGAATAACGTGCGCGTAGAACGCATTGGATCTCCTCCTGGGTTTTCGTATCGCACTTACGTTGCCACGACGGCCACGCGCTCCTCTGCGATTTGGGGAAGATAGCTGGCCCAAGCTTTCAACCAGCTTTCAGGCGGATCAAGGATGAGAAAAAAGGTTCCAACTGAGGCGCAGCGCGTATCCGCTGCTGCTCAATTGGAACTCTTGCGCCATCCCGGTGTCGACGACCCTCAATGAAACCTGGATCCGTTGCATTTTCTCATTCAATTAGGCGTTGGTGCAGGGATCGTTAATGGCAGCGGGTTAGGTGCTGTTACAGTCTCATAACTGGTCTGTCCGACGATGCCCTTCAAACACAACGCCTCTCGCCGCCATCGCATCGAGAAGATGAAGTTCAAGCTGACGAACTGGCCGGAATATGAGGCCGGTCTTCGTCGGCGAGGCAGCCTGACGCTTTGGATCTCGCCGCAAGTAGTATCGTCCTGGCAGGCGCCGAAGCGAACAACACGCGGCGGTCAGCCGCGCTATTCCGATCTGGCGATAGAGACTGCTTTGACGCTGGGATTGGTGTTTGGCCTGAGGCTGCGACAGACGGAAGGCTTTATGGCTTCGGTGCTCAAGCTGATGGGGCTGGATCTGGCCGTTCCCGATCATACGACGTTGAGCCGAAGGGCAAGCAAACCAAGAGCGCCGAACAAGCGGCAGTTTTCTCGTGTCCCCGACAAGGGGCCCGTCCACGTCCTCATCGATAGTTCAGGGTTGCAGATCTACGGTGCGGGCCAATGGCTGGAGGAAAAGCACGGTGCCAGATCCCGTCGCAACTGGCGTAAACTGCATCTGGCGCTGGATGCCGACAGCGGCGGGATCATCGCACAGGTCATGACGGATCAGGATGCCGGCGACGCTTCTCAGGTGGAACCGCTGCTTGACCAGATAGAGATGCCGATCGGGCAGTTCACGGCCGATGGCGCTTATGATGGCAATCCCACCTATGAGGCTGTTATCAGGCACAGCCCCGGCGCTACGGTGGTAATTCCGCCACGTGCCAATGCGGTGGAACAGCCAGCCAGCGATCCCACCGATCAACGAAACCAACATATCGCGGCCATCAACGCCGATGGCCGGATGAAGTGGCAAGTCGATACCAGCTATGGCAAGCGATCGCTGGTGGAGAACGCGATCGGCCGGTACAAATCGATCATCGGCACCCGGCTGAGGGCACGCTCGTTCGCAGCACAGCGGACCGAAGTGGCTATTGGCTTCGGCGTCCTGAACCGGATGCTCGCATGCGCCCGCCCGAAATCCGTCCGATGCAGAAACGCTACCGAATAGCCAGGACTTCAAAGACAGAAATCCACTTACACTGCGATCGCTGCACCAAAGCCGTGACTAAGGAAATTGCCGATTGCATCGCGGGACATGGGGGCGCCCAAGAGCCGTCCTTGCAGTCGATCGCATTTTTATTTTCTAAGCCACGTTGCCTGACCGACTGTTTCGACGCCTTCGGCCGTAATGCGCATCCCCAACCCATGCGCTAAGCCGGATGACGAAACGCACGCTTCCCCTCGCGCTCCCCCTCACAGCCACCGAAGACTGAAAGTCCACAGCGTGGTTAAAATTGCACGTCTATGTAGAAATTTTATGCTGACCCCTTGTTCGGCGGCAATAATTGTTTAAGAGCTTAAATTGCTAAGAATTTTCCAATTTTGATCAAGGGACGATGTTCTTATTTCCAGAATTTTCCTTTTTACTTATAATATCCGATGCGCAACGCGGTTCGGGTCATCAACAAGGTTATAATCCTTTACGCCGGGTGCCGCCTCTCGCGTCAGGCGCGGGTCACTCGTTTCTCGGTGTGTCACCAATGATCCTACTGCTTTTGGACGAAGGTAAGTGAGTGCGCGGTCATTTTGACCCACAGCGTGCCGTGGTCGGCATGAGATCTCCTTGTGGCGACGAGTTATTGTTGCTTGGCGGCTCTAGGCAAGTTGATTTGATGATTAAATCAGAGTTTTGTGAAAATACACGCTATCGCAAATTGCATCTACAGGCGCAGAATGAAGCTTCCGTCTAGTAAATATCTCTGGCTAGTAATGTCCTTCGTACTTTGTATGCTGGTCATCTATATATATGGAGAAACTCTCCAGTCACATAAAAATCCGGACGAGCAGGCGAGAGATATATTAAAAAAATACCTTGCTGAATCCGGAGAAGTCGACCGTATGCGGTTTGCGAATTGCTCCAAAATTGAGCCGTCGGAAACCGATCGGCTTCCAGATGTGAGCTTCTTTATTGGGTGCGAGGTTAAGAAGCCGCTTTCAGCAGACCCCATTGCTTTGTCAGTGGCGTTCGGCGCTCGCGGGCAGGTTGAATTTATGGATATATCGAGGGGCGAGAAATAATGGGACCAGGTTCGAAAAAAAATCCTCTGACCAGTTTTGGACGAGAAGACGCGCAGGTGCAGTGGGAAATCGGCAACGGAGGCACTGTCTACGTTGACATGAATTCCCATATGACTCGCGGTGCAGGCTCGGTCTTCTCGATCGAAAGCTTCGCGTCTTCGTTTGGTCGAGCGACTCAGGGTTTGGCGCCAGGAACGGTTGTCCATTTCGAAACGAATGCGACGATAAGAGCCGCGTCGGGAGCGAGTAGCGCAACGGCAACATATAGCTATTATCCGAACACCGGCTTCGTAAGCGATCGTTCGTTTGTTTGGGGTAATACATCGGCTGGATTTCGCGGCGATGTAACGGTGCTTGGCAACGGCCGGATAGCCGTCGCTGGAGAAATAAGACCATTCGACGAGCAGTTCGATTTCTCACACAATACTTGGAATCCGATACTTGAAACCCTTCGAGCTATCGGTTCTATTTTGTCTGGGCGGGGCACGCCTTACAAAATTGAGTTTGTTGGCCAGGGCGTGCCTGTCTCTGGGGCGTTTCAGCTCCATCAATTTGGTGCTTTCGCCACCTATACTATGGTTCCAGCAGGCCCTAAGTGTTTCGCCGGCTCAACGCAGATTCGAACCAGCCGGGCGGAGAGCAAGCGAATCGACGAAATTCGTGTGGGCGACACAGTGCTCGCCTTCGACCAAGCTGAATCGAATGGCCGGAGTGACCTTGTCCCTAGGAGAGTGACGCGGATCTTCCGAAACGTCACAATGGAATGGATTCGGCTAAGCTGGCATGATCACGGCCAACCATATGAACTCGTTTGCACTCCTGGTCACCATTTCCTAGACCGGTTTGGCACCTTCCCTCCGATCGAGCAAATGATCAACGCCGGTAAAGCAATGGTCGTTTTAGAATCGGGGCAATTGGTCGAAGTTACGGCAGAGAGGATTGTCTATTCCGTCGAGACGTCGCACTTGTTCGAACGAGCGATTGTTACCGGGAGGAGCGCCGGCGGCGCAGCACTTCAGCCTATCGAAATCGAAGGATGGCAGACATACAATTTCGAAGTTGAAGATCTGCATACCTATGTTGCGGGCGGTGTCAGAGTTCACAACATATCTGATCAGATTGCCCACGACGGGAAGGGCGTCGATGATTGGGGAAGCGTCGCCGTAGCAAACAATGTGCCAGGCTACGGAAGTCAACTCCTCAACGGGGATGCTCTAGACCACTACTACAACTCTCTGGGTGGCGCGAAGGGATTTGCGGGCACAGCACTCGGCTGGGGCCTGACCGCAGCGGCTACGGCTAACTTCAGCGGCGCCAGCAGCGCTCTAGCTCAAGCTATCTTCAGCGTGGCCTACGCGGAGAAGGCCGGGAAGTATGATAATCCCGCTACCGAACGTTACCTTGGATATAGCGCCGTACACTATGTACAAACTGTAGAGGCGGCTCACGGGAACATTTCCAAGCAAGCCTTCTACGAATCTCTTGGTCCCGCCAGATACGGCGAGAAAATCGGCTCCCCCGAACATGTCGCCGATCGCGCTTTTGCGGCTGGCTATAGTTTTCTGGAAGCGTATTCGGCTATGGCCGGACTTTCTCCTTATTCCCCAGAAGTCTACCACGCCCTGGATAAGCATCGCGCCCAAAACACAGCTAGGTTAGCTGGCTCTTCAGACTCCTCCAGCAGCTCGAAGTCGGCATCCAGCAGCAGTTCAAAGTCTCTTGGAAGCAGGAGTAGCAGTGATTACGGACCAAGCCCCAGCGGCAACTGGAGCTCCTCCACGAGGCCGGTTCTTCTAGATTTGAGCGGCAACGGCTTGAGCGTCGAGACCTTATCAACCTCCTTCAAATTCCTGGATCTCGATGGTGACGGCTATCAGCATCGCACTGCCTGGGCAGCAGCCGGCACTGGTGTCCTTATCATCGACGCAAATGGCGACGGCCAGATCAGCCAGTCGAACGAATTCGCCTTCACCGAATGGGATTCTTCGGCGACGAGCGATCTCGAGGCGCTGAAGCATGTCTTCGATACCAACGGCAACGGCAAATTGGATGCCGGCGATGTCCAATGGTCGAAGTTCCGGGTTGAGGTCAACGGGCAGCTGGTGACGCTCGACAGCCTCGGCATCACTTCGATCGACCTGACACCGAAGGGCAGCGGCCAGACTTACGACGACGGCTCCGCGATCACCGGAACTACCACCTTCACCCGCGCCGACGGCACGACTGGAACGGTTGGTGACGCCAAGCTGGCAAATGACGATGACTCATACATCATCAAGACGACCAGCGTCACGAAGGCTGACAGTTCGGTCGAGAAGACGATCCTTGCCTATAATGCCGACGGCAGCCTTGCCTTCCGCAACATCGTCACCACAAGTGCCGATGGCCGGAACATTCAGACCCAGTTCGACGACGACGGCAACGGCACGTTCGACCGCTCGCAGACCAACGTGCTGACCGTTGATGCATCAGGCGTCCAGACGAAGACCGTTTCCAATTTCAATGCCGATGGATCGCTGAAGGATCGCACCACGACGGTCACCAGCGCCGATCATTTGACCGTGACGACGACGCTCGACCAGGATGGCGACGGCATCATCAATCAGCGCCAGATCTATGTCCGAAACGCCGATGGTTCGACCGCGACGACCACGGAACAGCTCAGCGTTAACGGCACGCTCCTGACGAAGACGATGGTCTCTTCGTCCGTCGACGGCCTAACCAAGACGACCAGCCTCGATCGCGACGGCAACGGCACTTACGACGATATCGTCACCGAGACCACGACGATCGCAGCGGACGGCACGCGCAAGAAAACGACCAAGGAGACAAGCGCCAACGGCAAAACCCTCTCCGCCTCCAGTGCGACGACCAGCGCCGATGGCCGCACGATTTCGACCTATGTCGATTCGGACGGCAACGGCCCATCCGAAACCCGCACCGATACCACATCGACGGTCGCGACATCAGGCGATGTGACGCTGGACACGATCGTCTACAACACCAACGCATCCTTCATTAAACGCTCGAAGACGACGACGATCACCACAGCCGACGGATTGAAGAAGACCGTTGCGATCGATGTGAACGCCGATAATATCGTCGACTTCACCGATACAGATATGACGGTGATCGACGCCAACAACCGAACGCAGACGGTCCAGCGTCGCACCAAGACCGGCACGGCCGGAACGCTCCTGTCACGGACGGTCACAACGACCAGCCTCGACGGCAAGTCGATCACCATCGCCGAGGATGCCAATGGCGACGGGAAGAACGATAAATTCACCAAGATCGTCGTCGGCGCCGATGGGCAGACGACCAATACCGTCAGCACGCTGAACTCCGACGACTCAATGGTCAACAAGATCGAAGCGATCACAACGGCCGACGGCTTGTCGAAGAAGACGAGCACTGATGCGAACGGCGATGGTGTTTACGACCTCGTGGTTGAGGACGTTATCACCAATGGGACCAATGGCAGCCGCACGGAAACCGTGACGACAAAGAACGCCAATGGCGCAACGATCGCCACGACGATCACTAACACAACGGCCGATAGCCTGACCCAGACCGTCAAGACCGATGCCAACGGCGACGGTGTCTTCGAGGAGACGACGAGCGATGTCATCGTTCTGGATGGTGCGGGCAAGCGCACGGAAACGGTAAGGAGCACGAGCGCCGACGGAACGCTGAATACGCAGACCATCACCGAAGTCAGCGCCGATCGCCGGACGACCACCATCTGGACGGATGCCGATGGCGACGGCAAGATCGATACGCGCCAGGTCAAGCTCATCGCAGCCGACGGCTCGACCACGACAACGGAGACGGCCTACACGCCGAATGATACCGTCACCGGCACGACCAGGAGCACGGTCACCGTCAGCGGCAACGGCTTGACGACGACAACGTCCGTCGATCTGAACCGCGATAGTGTCGCTGATCGGATGACCAGCGACCAGACCGTGCTGAGTGTCGATGGAAGCAAGACAGAGACCATCTCTCTGACGAGCAGCGATACCACGCGTCTCAACAAGAAGACCATCCTCACCACCGGCAACGGCAAGTCGATCACCACCAGCGAGTACATCAACGGCGACGAGGTGGTCGACGCCAAGACGACCGATGTCACGACATTCGATACCTACGGCAAGCAATTCCAGACCGTCTCGAATTACCGGGGCACGACGCTCCTCGGCACAACCAAAGTCACGACCAATCTCAACGGCCTCGATGGGTCGACGGATTATGATCTGGATGGCGACGGTACGGTCAACAGGACTTTGTCCTGGAAGAAAACGCCGCTCGATCCGCTCGGATCAGTCACCACGACGGAGACGATCAAGGCGACCGACGCCGATGCCACGCTGATCTCGCAGAAGATCACCACGGTCAGCGCCGACCAGAAAACCACGACGATCAGCTCCAAGATCGACAGCGACGCCGTTGTCGATCGCCTGGAAACGATAACGATCGACGTCACAGGAACGCAGAAGGACGAGATCAAGCAGTACAATGCTGCTGGCACTCTCGAAAGCCAGTTGGTCGTCACCATCTCGGATGACGGGCTGTTGAAGACGTCTAGTTCCGACCTCGATGGGAACAACAATTTCGAACTCGTGACCACCGATAACACCGTATTGAATGCCGACGGTAGCCGCACGGAGACGATCTCGAAGAAGGGCATCGGCGATGTGCTGATTTCCCGCACGACGACCAATGTCAGTGCCAGCGGTTTGAGCAAGACGACGAGCTGGGCCGATGCCAGCGGCAACGTGGTCCGCTCTATGAGCGACGTCACCGTACTCAACGCCGATGGCGGCAAGACGGAGACGCTGTCCTACTTCAAGCCGGATGGAACGACGCTCGAAAGCAAGACCGTTACCACGGTTGCGGCTCATGGCCTCTCGACCACCGTCACCACCGATGTCGATGGCAACAATACTGTCGACAAGAAGTCGGTCACCACAAAGCAGGCCGATGGCTCGACGGTCCAGATCCTCAGCGACTTCGGCGCCAGCAATGCGCTCAAGGATACGAAGACGGTCACGACCTCTGCCGACGGCCTGACGCAGACCATCGAATACGACAGCGACGGCAACACCACGGTCGACAAGAAGACCACCAGCACGACGGTTCTGAACGCCAACGGCAGCAAGACGACCAGGACGGACGATATCGTCGCCGGCGTCACCAAGAGCATCACCCTGACCGATGTTTCGGGCGACGGCCTGACCGTGACCACCAAGTGGGATACGACAGGCACCGGTGACGGCAAGACCTTCGACAAGAGCCGGACCGACGTCACCGTGCTCAATGCCAACGGCTCGAAGACGCAGACGATCAGCAATCTGACCGGCACGACGCTGACCAGCCGCTACCTCGTCACCACCAGTGCCAACGGCCTGTCGATCACCACCCAGATCGATCCGACCGGTGCCGGCACCTACAGTCAGACGGCCACCGATGTCACCGTCTTGAATGCCAATGGCACCAAGACGAGGACGGTGGAAAGCAAGAAGGCCGATGGTTCGCTGATCTCCAGGACGACCGCCACGATTAGCGCCAACGGCCTGATCGTTGCATCAAGCGAGGAGCGTCCGGGCTTTGCCAACCAGACCGCCACCGACTCGACCACGGTCCTGGCGGACGGCGCCATTCGCGAGACCGTCGAGACGAAGGACAGCGGCGGAACCCGGATCGGCAAGGTGGTCACCCTGACCAGCGCCGACAAGTTGACCGTCACCATTGACCGTGACGGCAACGGGGACGGCATCGTCGACCAGCATCAGGAGACGGTCACCGCGCCTTCCGGCATTCAGACATCGGTCACCACCAACTTCAAGGCCGACGGAACAACGGTCAAGGACAAGTCGACCATCGTCGTCTCCGCCGACGGCCGCATGACGACGACCACCTGGGATCTCGATGGCAATGGCACGAACGATCGCCAGCGGGTGACAAATTTCACCGCCAATGCCGATGGAAGCAGCACCACCGTCATCTCCGACACAGACTTTCCGGCCGGGACGTTGGCCGCGAAGACCACGATCCAAACCTCGGCCGACGGCAGGGTGAGGACGACCTCGAAGGATATCAACGGCGACGGTACACCCGATCAGGTCGATACCGTCACCGTCGATACCACCGGTTCCTCGGTCTCGGTGGTCACCAATTACGCGGCGGCGCGCAACATCTCCAACCTGACGCCGGGCGTCGTCTATTGGAGCCAGGCGATCGCCGCGAAGATCGAGACCACCACATCGGCAGATGGCCGCGTCAAGGTCGCCAAATACGACTATGATGGCAACGGTGCCTACGAGACCGTCATGCAGTCGACCATCCAGGTCGACGGCTCGGTCGTTACGACAGTGACCGAGACCAACGCCAGCGGAGCCGTCAACGCAAGGGGCACGATCGCAACCAGTGCCGATGGCCTGATCACCACGCTGTCGAAGGATACCGACAACAACGGCACCGTCGATCATACAGAAAACGCGGTGACACATGCCGATGGCTCGATCACGCTGACCAAGATCGACCTCAACGCCAGTGGCGCGCTGACACAGACTGTCGTCGATCAGGTAACCGCGCTTGGCTCGCTTTCCTCCAGCCTCACGACGGACTCGGCTGGCCGCAAGACTGCTGACACTGTCGTTGCCGCTGACGGAAGCTCAGTGGCGACGACCTATGATGGGCCGAGCGGCCAGCAACTGAGCGTCAGCAACGCGACCAGGGCCGGCTTGCTGACCAGCGCGACTTTCTATGACCCGCTCAATGCGAAACAATGGACGCGGATCGAACAGCAATATGATGCCGCCGGCAAAAAGACGCTCGAAAAACAGTTCAACCGCGATGGCACGCGGGTGGAAATCACGTACGATGTCTCGAATGCCACATGGGATCGCTACGAAAAGTGGTACGACACATCGAATCGTTTGACCGGGCAGACCAACTACAACGATGATGGGACGCGCGAAGTTTACACCTATGATGTCGCTGGCACGCAGTCTTGGTCGACAATTCGGCAGAATTACATCGCCGCAGGGCTGTCATCGCAGTATCAATATTACTACAATGGTACGACTGATGTCTTCAATTACGATCCTGGTAAGACCGTGGGATGGGATCGCATTGAGTCTACTTACAATTCCACCACTCAACTCACAGATGACCATCTCACCGTAAAGAACGTCTATTACGACAACAGCGAGAAAAGCTTTAATTCATGGGATCGATCGGGTTCGCAGCCGTGGTTCTTTTCTCGCACGGACAAGAATAGCGCCGACCAGAAGACCTACGAAGAAACGACCTTGGATAGCGGGGAAACGCGTAAGACGACTTATGACGTCAGCGGCCGCGAGAACTGGAGCTACAAAACCGACTACTACACATCTGCGACCGCAGACGTCCTGATGAAAACGTTCTATCAAAGGGACGACACAAGAAAGTGGACATGGGTCACTTTCGACTATCAGTACCGGTACGACTGGCTCAGGGATGAGGTGAACTATGACCGAAACGGGGTTCGAACCAGCGAGGACAAGTATTTTGATAACGGCACTCGCATCGAATACGAGTATCATTCCGACCGGGGTGGTACGCTGGATTGGTGGAGATCCTACGATGCCCAAGGACGGCCCGGCCCAATACATTATGCCAATTCGCCGATCCTCCTAGACCTGAATGGCGACAACCATGTTGATCTTCGTCCGTTGGACTCGCTCGGGTCATCGGTCGGCTTCGACTGGGATGGCGACGGCCTGGCAGATGAAACAGCCTGGGTTGGTCCTCAGGATGGCTTCCTCGCGATCGATCTTGGGGCGGGCGGAACGGCCGGCGCCGATGGGCATATCGACCAGGCGCGGGAGCTGGCCTTCAGCCTTTGGAACGACGGGGCAACAACCGACCTCGATGGCCTGCGGCTCGCCTTCGATACGAACCATGACAACGTCCTTGACCTGAACGATGATCGTTGGAGCGAGTTCCGGGTCTGGCGCGATCTCAACCAGAACGGCGTTAGCGATGCCGGCGAGTTGCAGACGATGACGGACGCCGGCATCCGACTGATCAACCTGATAGCGAGCAGCGATGGAGCGCAATCCTTTGCCGATGGGTCTATGATCACGGGCACCAGCTCCTATCAAACCGTCGACGGCACCAACCAATATCTGGTCGGCGACGCCATTCTTGCCTCGCGGTCCAGCCGGGACGCTAATGTTGCGTAACGACGTCTCTTGCCTCCTGCCGGCGCCCCGTGGCGCCGGCATATCCGCCTTTCGTTGATCCCGCACATGGTAGACATTCAGACAGCACCCGACCGTGATGCGGCGGCGGAAAACGGCGGCGAACTGAGTGCCGCACCCGAAGCAGCAATCGCGGATAGCGGGTTGGCGGCCCTTTGCGCGATTGCCGGTTTTTTCAGGATCGCGTCACGCCCGGAAACGTTGATCCGTGAGCTGGCGCTGACGATGCCGGCCACACGCGACGACCTGCTGCGGGCAGCCAAGATCGTCGGCCTGAAAGCGCGCACGGTCCGTGCTCATCATGCCAAACGGCTAACAACCCTTCCTGCGCCCGCACTTGCCTCACTGAAGGACGGCACCTTCGCGGTCTTTGCCGGCGTGGCCGCCGAGGGGCGCTATCGACTGATCAACCCGATCGACTTTTCGGCGCGCAACGTCGAAGCAGAAGAACTTCTCTCGTTGACTGCGGGAGAGTTCATCCTCGTCCAGCGCCGTTTTGCCGGTCCCGGCGCCTCACAGCAGAATTTCGGCTTCCGCTGGTTCCTGCCGGCGATCTGGCGCTACCGGCGGGCCTTCGGCCATGTGCTGATCGCCTCCCTCGTCATCCAGATCTTCGCGCTGGTGACGCCATTGTTCTTCCAGGTCGTCGTTGACAAGGTGCTGGCGCACCGCAGCTATTCGACGCTGATCGTGCTCGTCGTCGGCCTTGCCGCCGTCGGGCTCTTCGATGTCGTGCTGCAATATCTGAGAACCTATGCTCTGTCGCACACGACCAACCGCATCGATGTCGAACTCGGCCGCCGCCTGTTTCGCCATCTGTTGAACCTGCCGCTCAGCTATTTCGAAACACGCGCCACCGGCCAGACGGTCGCGAGGATCCGTGAGCTCGAAACCATCCGCAATTTCCTGACCGGTCAGGGCCTGTTCTCCGGCCTGGACCTGATCTTCACCGTCGTCTTCATCTTCGTGCTGTTTTCTTATTCCTCGAAGCTCGCCTGGATCGTCGTCGCCTCCATTCCCTTTTACATGGCGATCGGCTTTCTCATCCGTCCCTTCCTCAAGGAGCGGATCGACGAGAAGTTCGAGCGCGGCGCCTTCAGCCAGCAATTGCTCGTCGAGACCGTCGTCGGCATCCAGACGCTGAAGGCGTCGGCGGTCGAGCCGGTGGTCTCCTCGCAGTGGGAAGAGCGGCTGGCCGCCTATGTGCGTTCGTCTTTCCTCGCGACCATGCTCGCGGCGAAGGGCCAGAATGCCATCCAGTATGTCAACAAGATCACCTCGGCCGCTCTGCTTCTCTTCGGCGCACAGGCAGTCATCGATGGCGAATTGACCGTCGGGGCGCTGGTCGCCTTCAACATGATCGCCGGCCAGGTCTCGCAGCCGATCCTGCGCCTGTCGCAGCTATGGCAAGATTTCCAGCAGGTGCAGGTTTCCGTCGCCAGGCTCTCGGATATTCTGAACGCCCCGCAGGAGCCACGCCCGAGCGTCGCCGTCAGCCTGCCGCCGCCGAAGGGAGCGATTGGCTTCAAATCGGTGAACTTCCGTTACTCCCCCGATGGTCAGGATGTGTTGAAGGACATCAGCTTTTCGATCCGGCCGGGCGAAGTCATCGGCATCGTCGGCCCTTCCGGCTCCGGCAAGTCGACGCTGACCAAGCTGGTGCAGCGCTTCTATATCCCGAACAGCGGCCAGGTCTTCGTCGACGGCCAGGATATCGCCCAGGTCGATCCGGCGTGGCTGCGGTCGAATATCGGTGTCGTGCTTCAGGAGAACATGCTGTTCAACCGGACGATCCACGACAATATCTGCATGGTCAACCCGGCCATGTCGCGGGCCGCCGCCATTCAGATGGCGCGATTGTCAGGCGCCGACGAGTTCATCGCCAAGCTGCCGCGCGGCTACGATACGCTGATCGAGGAGCGTGGCGCCAATCTCTCCGGCGGACAAAGACAGCGGCTCGCCATTGCCCGTGCGCTCGCCACCAATCCGCCGATCCTGATCCTCGATGAAGCCACCAGCGCCCTCGACTATGAGAGCGAGCGCATCATCCTTGCCAACATGCGCGAGATCGTCCGCGGCCGTACCGTCATCATCATCGCCCATCGCCTGGCGACGGTCAGGCACTGCAACCGCATCATCGGCATGAAGGACGGACGCATCGTCGAGGAGGGAACACACGAAACGCTGCTTTCCCGCCCGAACGGCCTCTATGCCCATCTCTGGCAGCTGCAGACGGGGCCGGTGCAGTCATGAACCAGAACGTTCAGCCTCCCCGGCTTCCGCCAAAACCTCCGAAGCGATTGCGGGTGGACAACGAATTTCTGCCGGCAGCGCTCGAAATCTTGGAAACACCGGCATCGCCGATCCGCACCGCGTTCATCTGGTTCATCTGCTTGCTCACTGCCGGCGCGCTGATCTGGAGCTATGTCGGCAAATTCGATATCGTCGCAACAGCCCAGGGAAAGATCCAACCGACCGGACGCGTCAAGGTGATCCAGTCGATCGAAGTCGGCAAAACGATCGCCGTTCCTGTCTCGAACGGCGCCAAGGTGGAAGCCGGAGACATACTCGTCGAGCTTGACCCGACCGATGCACGCGCCGAAGTCACCGCGCTCTCCACCAGCCTCGCCGCGCTGCGGGCCGAGGTGACCCGGCGCGCCGCCGCATTGGCGCAGGTCAATGCCTGGCAGCATGCTGATCTCTGGAGCGGAGAACGCAGAATCGAGCTCACGCCGGAATTCGATGGTTCGATACCGGCCGAGATCCGAACACGTGAAACGCTGCTCTACAATTCCGATCTTGAGCAGCTTGCATCGACCCTCGACAGTCTTGCGGCGCAGCGAAACCAGCAATTCGCCGCACTGAAGCGATACACCGAGATGGTCACGGCCCAGCAGGCGCTGGTCGCGACACTTACGGATCGTGTGACAATGCGGTCCAACCTTGTCGATCTCAGCGCCGGCTCGAGATCCGGCGTCATCGATGCCGTCGAGACCAAGCAGAAGGAAGAGGCAACGCTCGCCGAACAGGTGGGTCAGCGGGCGGAGGCGGAGACCGCGATCGTCGCAGCGACGAGCGAAGGGATGAAAGCGATCAAAACCTTCGTCGCCGACAATGCTGAGAAGCAGGCGGAAGCATCACGCGACATCGACGAGAAGGAGCAGCAACTGGTCAAGGCGGCCAAGCGGCTGGACTCGATGACGATCAAAAGCCCGATTAACGGCATCGTTCAGACATCGGCCATCTCCACGGTCGGCCAGGTCGTGACTGCGGGTGCCGAACTGATGCGCATCGTGCCGGACGACTCGTCTCTCGAGATCGAAGCTTATCTGCCGAACCGCGATATCGGCTTCGTGTCGCCCGGACAGCACGCCATTATCAAGGTCGAAGCCTTTCCATTTACCCGCTATGGCATCCTGAACGGTACCGTCACCCGCGTCGCAACCGACGCCATTCCAGAACCCGATGCGCAGCAGCTCGAAGGCCAGCCGGCAAAGGAACTGCAGAGCGTCATCCCGATCGGCAACGCCCAACGCGTGCAGAACCTGGTCTTCCCCGTCGTTATCAAGCCGGCTGAGATAAGCATCAACATCGAAGGGACGCGCGTCGCGCTGTCTCCCGGCATGTCCGTCACTGTCGAGGTCAAGACCGGCAGTCGGCGCATTCTGGAATATCTCTACTCGCCGCTCGCTGAAATCGGATCGCAAGCCATGCAGGAGAGGTGAGCAGAAGCAGCACTATTGGCGGCACTCGGCCGCCGTCACAGGGATTTCTCAGATTTATCGCGAGCGCGCTCGCTTCTTCGATCATATCGCATTGTTTGGCGCGGGGGTCACGTGGACGTTAATATCACTCATGCTCAGAGAATTGTGCAGCCTCGGCTCTTTTGGAGGCGGGCCTTTGCCTATCTGGTCGACATGACAATTCTTGAAATTGTGCTGGCGGTGCTCGCGCTCGTCATTCCCTTGAATTTCGGGATGCCGCTCTTTCAGAGCACGCAGTGCGGAGAAGTCACCTCTGGCCCTTTGGTGGAAAGGGTCGAGCGCGAATGGCCCCTGAAACCCGGCGAGACAAGGGTCAATCAAATCTGCCAAATCACTGAGTTTCTGGGGCAAGAGAGCCCGTTCTTTCAGACGACGGCGATCGCTGGTAATCCCGACGGCGGACCGGTGTCATGGCAGACGATCTCGGTGGCGCTCGACCAGAACGGTGACCCGATCGAAGGGTCGCGGACTCCCTCGGCCCGCTGGTCGGTTTAGTTCTTGTGTGGTTCGCTTTCGCGTACTTCAGTGCAAACGGTCGAAGAACGCTTGGCAAAAAGATCTTGTCGATACGAGTGACTACGACCGGGGGCGAAGCGCTGCGTTTGAGCAGGGCCCTTAAAAGGGAACTGCTGAAGATCTTGCCGTTCATTGCCTTTGTGGGAATCGACTCGATCGTCGCCGTGACCGTCGCCCATCAAGGTCTTGATGCCATGCTCCACGCGGCGCGTGACGGCATCGCGGCAACCACGATTTCCGTATTAGCTGGCGTGGTCATTCTGATATCCGCGCTCGTGTGGTGGCTCCTGCCGTTGATCAGGTGGCGAGGCCAGATGTTCTATGACCGGTTTGCCGGAACCCTTGGAGCAATGACGAGGATGGCGCAGTCGCTTGAGCTGAAGGATATCTGCAAAGCCGTGGCAAAGAGCTTCTTCATGGTCGATCAGCTCGCTATGGCACCGTGCAATCCTTTCCGGAGTTGAAGCCTCCGGGTGTCCGCATGTCGTATTCGACGCGGCAGGAAACGGCGCCGGCCGAAATGACAGACACATTCAGCGGCGTGCTCGGTCTGATGCCGATCACCACTGTCGGATATTTCCCTTCCGTGCTGGCCTTGCGCCAGCTCCCAGTGCCGCTCGGCCTCAGGTGGTCTTCGGTTTCGGCGCAGTGGAATACGGGCTGCAGACGTTGGACGGCCTCGCCGCCTGCCTGAACGGCTGACGGCATTCGTTACGAATTTTCTGCAATGTCTTGCCGGTTTCGAATGCAAGCGGCCCGCGTTTAACGATGTCCGGCTTTCTCTCTGTATCCCTCCGCCGAAGGCCGTCTGCCGTGATCTCCTAATTGGTTCCATAAATCTGCTTACGCCTGAGACCTCGAATTTTGAGTGCCTTGCGCGCGACGTGAGGGTCGATGGTTCGTATCCTTTCGACTGCACCAGACGTCGTAGGCGAACGAGGGCGCTCCCGATGATGGGTTGAGCGCCCTCGGCGTGTCAGGAGGAGTCGCGCTCCTCAAGAAGGTGCAGGGCGGTGACGAGTACGAAGTAGCTTTGCAATGAGGTTTCGACCAAGGACTAAGTCCTTGTATGAAGGATTCGAAAATGGCTGGGTTGCCAGGCGGCGGAAACAGCGTTCCCACTTGGGCGGACCTGGATCCGCCAGATTCGCAAACCCCAATGTGGTCCGACCTCCGTGAAGCCCCGCGGCTCTCCTTCACTCGGGCTTCGCCTTCAGTCAGGGAGTCCGACCTTGGCGAAACCGTCCCTGATCCTGTCCGCATCGGCGGGATTAGTGAACGGCAGACGTCCCATGTGGCCAGCGAACGAGTATTTCGGGTTGACCTTCTTTAGCTCCGCCCAGACCCGCCGCGCCTCCTCGATCTCGCCGAGGTGACCGAGCGCTGCAATCAGGAAGCCCCGCGACAAGTCAGTGTCGGATACCAGTCGGATGCGCTGACGGAAGGCTTCGACGGCCTTCTCGTACTGCCCGGCAACAAGGTGGGCCGAACCGATGAAATGCCAGTACAAGTGGCCAACTAACGGATCGAGACGCATGGCGCGCTCAATGTCTGGAATCGCGTCGAGCGGCACACCACCATAGATCTTTGCGAACGCGCGCATGCCCATGGCGAGCACAAAATTTGGGTTGAGCGCCAGTGACTTCTCTGCTTCGTTAGTACACCCGGCCAGGTCGCGTTCCCAGAATTTCACCAACGCAGCTATATAGTGCGCGTAAGGAAGGTCAGGCCCCTTTTCAAGCGCCAGCTTGACGAAGTGGGCTGAAAGTTGCTTGCTGTCGGTCCTTCCGCTGTAGTTGTTCTGAAAGTCGCGATTGTAGGCATGAGCAAGGCCAGCGTAAGGCTCGGCATAATCGGCATCGAGCTCGATCGCCCGGGTGAAGCAGCCAACGGCAAGCTCGAACATTTCCTTGGTGCTCTGCGTACCCAACAAGGCCTCTCGCCCGCGCAGGAACAGATCGTGCGCCTCCATGCTTTCTGTCGGCGTTTGCGCAATGCGCGCCGATTCCGCTGGTGTCAGGGTCACCCTAAGTGCCTCGACGATGCGGCGCGTAACCTCGTCCTGGAGCGCGAAAATGTCGGTGAGCTCGCGATCGTAGCGATCCGCCCACAAATGCGTGCCGCTAGCAGCGTCGATGAGCTGTGCAGTGATCCGCACCCGGTTGCCGGCGCGGCGGATTGAACCCTCCAGCACAGCCGTCACGCCGAGTTCGCGCCCCACTGTACGGATGTCCACACTCTTGCCCTTATAGGTGAAGCTGGAGTTTCGGGCGATGACCAGGAGCCCGGCGATCTTGGAAAGATCGGTGATGATGTCCTCGCTTATGCCGTCGGAGAAATACTCCTGCTGGGGTTCCCCGGACATATTGTCGAACGGCAGCACGGCGATCGAAGCCTGCTCGCGACGCGCCGCAGCCGGTTCACCAGCCAACTGTCGCAGCTCTCTTGCGACCGAATCGCTGTTAGGGTGCCATCTCCACACCCGGATCGGTCGGTCGATGTTCTTCACTGTCACCTCGCCGCCGTCCTTGAACGCAACGTCGACTCGTCTGCCGACGCTCTCATTAACGATCGAGGCGATGCATACCCCCCCAGGCTCGGCGATGCTTTCAAGGCGCGCAGCAACGTTGACGCCGTCACCGTAGATGTCGTCTCCGTCGATGATGACGTCGCCAAGGTTGACCCCGATCCTGAGCGTGACGCCCTTGCCGCTCGGCTCGTCCTGCTCCTTGACGGCGCGCTGGATGGCGATCGCGCATTTGACGGCGTCAACCACGCTGGAAAACTCCACCAGCGTGCCGTCGCCGATGAGCTTCACGACCCGGCCGTTATGCTCGGTGACGGCGGGATTGAACAATGCCTCTCGATGGCGTTTGAGGGCAGCCAGCGTACCCGCCTCGTCCGCGCCCATCATTCGCGAATAGCCAACGACGTCCGCGGCGAGGATTGCCGCAAGTCGTCGGTCGGATTGGACTCTTTCGGCCATGTACCAATTCCTATTCGAGAGTCATGGCGGATCTCGGCGGACCGTCTCAGTTCCGCGCCAGCGAAGTTTGAACAGGCCCTACGAAGGGGCTTTTATCGGCGGAGCGATTACCCCTTCGACTCGACGAGGATCACCAGAGATTCCGGCACCACCCCGTCGAAAGCCATGGCATCGGCCGCCGCCTTGCTCTGCATCGCCGCCTGCAAGGCATCAATATCCGGAACGTCCATCATCACCGCCACGCGAGTCGGATCTTGAGGGTCAACAAACGTTCGGATGTTGGTCACCCCGAGCGGACCGAAAAGCTCCTTGCGCTTCGGTGAGGTAAGCCAGTGTTGCGCGCCCTTTGTGATGTCGTGATAGCCAATAATTGTCGGCATAGCATGCCTCCCTGCGACGACGTCGACGGCCGGATCCAAGGCCGCGGGTCTCGCAATGCTACGTTGCGCTCTTTTTGTCGGGCTGTAAATTGTCGCGTCAGGGCGCGGGAATGGTGGAGCAAGGGGCTCAGACACAGATGATAAAGATCGCCTGGGTCGTCACTCAGTTGCTGCCGTCTCGGGAACGTCGGCCAACTGCCGGAAGGACCCTTGCCCAAGAAGGCCACGCGCAGTTGCACAGGACCGGGAATGATCGAAGAGGGTCAATTCAAGCTATGGCGCCAGCAACGGTGGGTGGCTGCAAAGGCCGATCCTAGACCTTGGCGGCAAGAACTCGGATGTCCACATTTCCTGTTGGGTGTCCAAGCAGCGGACGGTCGGCCATCGGTCCCGTGGCGGAGCTGATTTCCGTTTGCCATTTCGGTAACTCAGACCGCGTTGACAGTTATCTGGAAGCTGCCATCAGCACGAGCTTGCCTTTGACGCCTCCCTGACCGAGCAGCTCCTGGGCGCGACGAGCCTCGGTCAAGGGCATCCGTTCGGCCACCATCGGCTTGATCTTCCCGTCGCGAAGCAGCTCGAGTAAGGCGCCGAGATCATCGCGGAACCAAGCGAGCTTCCACCGTTTCAAATATTGTATGCTGTAAGGGAGTATGCGTCGTCGGCCTGGGGAAACGAAAGCGCGGACCGCGTACCACGCGGGTCGCAATATCCCGCGAAGACGATAACGTAAGCCCTCTGCCAGTTGGCCCTTCTGCAGAAATGAAGTGAAGCCATATAGTCCGGCGCCGGCGCGTAGAAAGCCTTGTCGCCACCATGACGGATGAGGGCGCCGGTCGCCGCGAAGAAGGCATCGGCGTGCGCGATCCTGTCAACGGGCCGCACGGTATTGTCCTCACTCGGAACTGCATAGCTTTTAGGAAGGCCGTCGATCTGCTCGACATTGAAGACGGTGTAGGCCTTGAGGAAGGGAATATCGCGTTCGACCTCCCGCCCCTCGCCGTCAGTTTCGATCTTGCTGATACGGTTGGCATAAACGACCATCGAGCCCGTCTCGCCCTTGCGGACGCAAGCGCCAAGTTCCAATGCCTGGCGAAACGTCATCCATGTCGATGACGAAAAACCGCGTGCCATGCACTCCGACCAGAGCAGCAGCACGTTTCTACTCGAACTCGCTGCGGATGCCGCGATCGAGGCGCTACAGTCCCGCAAGATCATCCCGAACTGTCCTCGGCGGCAGTCGGCATACCGTGTACTACCCCCTCATGCGCTATGTCTTTTACCGTGCGACCGCTATGAGCGGAGTTTACGAGTTGCGCACCACAATCGCCGCCGACCGAGAACCGGGTATCTGGGGACATCGCGTGCTGCTGGAGGACGCGGCCGGCCAGTATTCAGGCAGTGCTCAGGAAATTATGGAAGTCTGTCACTGGAGGAGGCCTGCGGTGCCCTCGACAGTTTCGTGGGCGATCCGTTATGGGCCTATTTCAAGACCGCCAAAATGAAGGGCTAGTGGGCGTGAGTGATCCCGAGTGGGCATTTTCGTAGCGTATGTCGTTGTCCCAAGAAGACTCTATTCAAAGCCGGATAGGCGATAACGAATTGCCCGCGAGAGCTGGCCTTTGCAATTGCCGCCAGCTGGTTTGAAGCACTTTCAGGATCAATGGCGATAACACGCCGGTTGGCGTCGGAGCGTCTGAAAATGGTACCGTAAAAGTCGACTTCCTTGTCATTGTCTAGGATTGGAGGATCATCGGGCTGGGCATAGTTTGCCCGTTCCAGCTTGGAGCTTTGAAACGTCGCCTGAATGGTTTCCAGCATGTCGAATATGGCTTTAGCCTCTCGCTATAGCCTGGCGATCGCCGACATAGACGCTTGGCTTGAGCTCGACACCAAAGGGCATGAGAATTCAGATCTTCGACCGACCCACGGACATCTTCAGGTGTGGGCGCGCGCGTGCCGGATTCGCCCCGAGATTATCGAGGCGCTCGCACTTTCCCGGCATGCTGTTCCGCTAGGCTACATCGAACAACCTCGCATGCGAGGTGTTTGCCCTTCTTGCCTGGAGGATGACAGGCGAAATGGCCGATCAGTGGCTGCGCCGGAGCTGGTCTCGTGCCGAGAGCGTGGCTTGCCCGGTTCACCGAATTCGTTTGCGCTACAGCTGTTTAAAGTGCTTCTCGCGTTGCGATTTTCGATTTGAATGCCGGGACGGTTTGGTTGAATTCATCTGCCCCCACTGTCTAGCGGCTATATCTCGAGAGCCACCAACGAGATCAGAACTCGATCATGCCGACGTGCTGATCGCGACAATGGAGGCGATCGTTGATGCCGAGGAGGGGAGGGGAGCGATAGACCTCGCTGAAGTCGAAAAAGCGATCTGCTTTCTCTGGAGCGATTGTGCAAACAGGGGGAAGCCTGAGATCACTTTCCTCAGCTTCCAGCTTCCCCATGGCCCGACCCCCGTCCTGATGAACCGGGAGGTGCCGTTGACCGGCTTATCATTGATATGGCGGTCTGCCACGCTCTTCGCATTGGCACAGCTATTCGATATTGGCAGTGCCCGGTCCGATTTGGGTCCACCGGCCGAATGGCTAACGTTTGGATACCGGAGGCCTGGGGGCAAGGTGGTTTCGATCCAACGGTTACCCACGCGTGTCGAGACTAAAACGCGGAACCGGGAACTGTCGCCGCGATCCGACCAGGATTATCTTAGGTTGGCCAGCAAGGCGTTAAAACATCAGCGGTGTGCGAACATCGCTAGCTTGGAGACGCGTGAGGGGTCAAAGGCGCTGTCCAGGTTAGCTCGCGATCTATTGAGATCGATCCTCTAACGTGACGGTGCCGGCTTCTTACAAGAGCTTGAAAGCAGCAATCGGCCCAAACGAGACATTCAACGCCGTCGGCGACGCTGATCAGGAGCCGCAGGCTAATCACTCTCCGTCCTTGGCATCGCAGCACGGAACCGATTCAACGTGATGTTACGTGCCAAGTATTGGTTCGAATGTTATGATAAGGCCGTTTGTGTGAGGGCCCGCCATGACCGGTTCTGACGCTCCGCATTATCAAAGCATTCGTACGCACTATGGCTGTTCAATGTCATTGATCAGGCCACAGGCCTATCCTTGGGAGTGAGAGCAACCGCAGTGCTTCTGGGGAAGTATCGAGGATATAGGAGGAGAATATGAAAAGAATTGCCGCCGCGTCACTTGCATTTCTAACGATTGGATTTACGGCGCCGCCAATGGATACCGCAAATGCTGTTGTCTACTGTCAATATATCAGTTATCCGGCGGGCTGCGTCGTAAGGCCGGGCGTGGTGCTGAGGCCGCGCCCGGTTGCTCGTGCAGCGCGTGGTACAGTGACGCACGGAACTGCTGTAAATAAAGGTGGTCCAGTTAACCGCGTCGGTCGTCGCTAGTTGTCGGTTTCGACGCCATTGATGCGGTCATCGATCGATCAAGGATTGCGATCACACAGGCAAAAGCATCCCGGGCGCCCGGCTTGCGCTCCCGGATCCGTGACGCTGTGGCCGATAGGAGGTCCGCGGCTATTGTTGGCGAGCTAAAGCAAAGCGCTGCAACTATTCCTGCGACGTAACCAAGCTTGGTGCGCATCGACTTCCGCTAAAGGCTACGCATGCCATATGGGCCATCGAGTTTGATGCTTTCTGACGGAAAAGGGAACCTTCCCACTCCTTGCTACCCCGGTGATACGGTAATTTACTTCTGTCACTCCGTCGTCAGTGCTAAATTCCCCCTGTCAGCATGGCTGCAGGCCTGATTGGCGCTGCTGAGGGAGCCTCTTGTTCACTTTCTTCTCGTGGGCGCTGCGTTGTTTGCAGCCTACGCGCTGATTGATCGCGCACCGACGGAGACGACGACCAGTCAGCGTAAGGTGCGGATCAGCCAGGCGGATGTGCGTTGGGCAACTGAAACTTGGACGCGGCAATGGCAAAGAAGCCCGTCGCCTGACGAGGTTCGCGGGCTGGTCAGAGACCTTATCAAAGAAGAAGTTCTCGCGCGCGAGGCGCACGAGCTCGGGCTCGACAAGGACGACGCCGTGGTAAGGCGTCGCCTCGCGCAGAAAGTGACCTTTCTGATCGAGGATACCTCAGGATCGGCGGAGCCAAGTGACGAGGAACTCAAGCAATTCTACCGGGCACATGAAAGCGAATTCCGACGTGAGGCCCGGTTATCGTTCACGCAAGTCTTCGTCGACAGCACACGGGCTGGGGCCGACGGTCCGCAGCGCTGATCCGGGCCGGGGGAACGCTTGTGACAGCCGTCGGACCGACGGATATTCGACCTGCGGATGGCCTGGTGGTCGACTTCGTCGTCGAGGTTGATCGTGCCCAGATATCCGAGATCGTTCAGCGGGTCCGGGACGGAAGACTGCGGACGAACATCGGCAAGATTTCAAGCCTGGACAATGCGGTCGCCACCTTCAATTCGACGGAGCGGCGCGCGGGAAAGACGGTCATCCGCGTTTTCCCGTGAGCATGCCATGCGCACTCCTTGGAAGGGGTTCCTTTAGGGGTGCGCATTGCACACAAGCTTCGTATACCTAGCGCCTTAGATTCGCTTATGCGCCTTCATTCCGGCCGTTCGGGCAGTGTTGGCGATATCCTAAGAGCTGCCGTTCGTCATCGCTTCCGCAGATGACCAGACCGGGTAGAATTCCGACTGGCCGCAAGCGGGGATCCGTGGTGTCTTACTTTACTGCCGAAAAGGCAGTCGGTGACAACAACTGGTTAGAGATATTGGAGAGGATCTGCCCGTCGCGCTCTGACTCGTCGCGGACTTTAAGCCATGCAGGATCAGTGGTGAAAGCTTTCCATTTCACCTCGCGATCGGCTAGCGATTCCCAGGCGATGAGATAGGTGAGACGCTGGCTGCTCTCGCCCACGATTGTGGTGAAGAAACCTGCCTGCTTAATCCCGTGCTTGTCCCATAGTGCCAGCGTATGTTCGGCAAAGCGGTTGAGCAGCGCGGGCAATCGGCCGGGCAGACAGTCGTAAATTCTGAGCTCGTAGATCACAGTCTTGCTTCCTTATGTCCCTTGAGAAGAACATGTGTTTTGGCACTTGCTCCCTGCGCCCACGATGTCCTCCGAACCTGTAGCAACGTCATTTTCACTATTAGAACGGCCCCTGCGGGTATGTCCGAACCGCTAATCCCCTGTCAAGCCGATCGCCTGCGTTTAGGCGCCGATTGGCCATCATGTTACGAACGTTGAGCACAGTGGCCGTGTTTGCCAGCTAATCGTGAGAATGCGCCGGTTAGAACAGCTCTTGGCAGTTAATTTGAGACGGGCCGCCCAGGTTCCGCACTGGCCAATCTCCGACAGCGATCTCTCCCGGCTTGTGCAGCCTTCGAGGCTCACTATCTCTAGTGTACCCCAACACCGGAGCGTGGCCATGGATCGAAGCGCGGCCGATATGCCGAAAGTATGCATCGAAATTCTTCCGCCGGACCGCGATGAGAAGTGTGCGTCGGATGCAATGGCATGTCCTTGCTGTCGAAGGTTACGTCCGGCCTCGAGCATGGATGACGATGGCTGCGGGATCTGCGACGAATGTCTGGCGCCATGACCGCCGGCGGCAAAACACCTCCATCGGTTCAGGCGGCATTCGAAGACGCGCTTGCGAAATTGCCGGAAGGCTATGTCGATGGGCATTTTAGTAATCGACCGTGGGGCGTGACCGTCAAGCGGTCGGAGGATGGCAAACGGACCTGGCTTTATGGCGAGGAGCTTAGCCGAGGCGCTATCGTCAGCTTCAACCTCTATCGATTGCCTGGACCTGGGCCGATTCTAAAGCCGTGCGAAATGTCCTCCGCCAAGGTGATCGATTTCGTTCTCGGTTTCGAACCAAGCATAAAGAAGGCTCCGTCTCCATCATAGTGGCGGAAAAATGAGCACAAGGTCTATATTGCATTGCAACATACGCATGGCTGCACTGCGGTTTGAGCGCTGGCGGTCGAGGCAGTCTCCGATATCTTTAAGTCAACGAAGCAATGCACCTCCTCCCGCAGAGCTTCGTGTGTTAGGCGACCCACTCCTCCTCCCAAGGGGCGCCTGACGGAACAGCGGCACTCCTCCTCCCAGCCGTTGTTCAATTTTTCAAGAAGCCTGCCGTACCTCCTCCCGCGGCAGGCTTTTTCGTTTTCCGATACATTCAAGCTCTAGGTCCAGGCGTCAAAGCAGACTGCCGTGTTCCACCAGCTCTCCGGACTTCGAGACAATCGTCGATCCGTACGGCTCGCGCGAGGAAATGATCAGCGCATCATTGGGTAATGGACGGGCCAGCTCCTTGGCCTCTTCCCATGGCGCCCGCATCCAGATGTCGGTCTCTTCCTTTGCCAGCAACAGGACTGGCATGGCCTTCTCATGGATCGGCTTCACCAGGTCGTTAGGATCTGTGGTCAAGAACCCGTAGAGATCATCGGTGGTCAGGCCGTCCCTGACCTTTCGGACACTCTGCCATTGCGGCACATGCAGACCGGCAAAGAACATCAGTGACTTCTGCTCATCGCGGGCGAACCAGGCATTCGGAACGTTGCCGCCATCTTGCCGGCTGGCCGGATCCGGTTCCGCGAAACTGGTGACCGGAACGAGGCACCTGTGTTCGACGCCAAACCATCGTTTCCAGTGCGGAAAACTGAGCTTGCGCACGTTGGTCGTGCCGCGGTCGGCCTCCATGCGGATCAGCTCTTCGAGATCGAAGGGCTTACCTTTGGCAGCAAGTTTCTCGGCCTTGGCTTTGGCCGCCTTCTCAAGGGTGAAGCGCGGGGAGGGCAGTCCCCAGCGCGCATGGACCAGCTGCTTCTTGCCGTCGGCGGTGTTGCGGACGATCGGCCCCATCTGATCGGGGTTCATCTGGTAGGCAGGCATCAGGTTGATCAGGCTTTCAGCGTCCCGGGCCCACTTTGCGACCCAGTCCTTATCTTCCATGCGATAAAGATTGCACATTGCAGGCCATCTACTCCGCTTGAGCTCGAATGGCGGACAATCTAGCGCATGGCGCTGATTTCGCTAGTCGAGCCGGAAGACGTCGGCATTGTCCTGCCGTTCGCGCAGGCCCTTGTAGGATGGATGGCGCAATTTTCCGTCCGACGTCCAGGCGCGAAACTCGATCTCGGCGATCAGGGTCGGCTCGACCCAGACAATGTCGGCACTTTCGGAATAGTGCAGGGGCGGCTGCTTTCGCTTCCATCGCAACGTGTCCAGCATCTTCCGCAGTCGGATCGCCTCGGCTTCCTTGAAGCCGGTGCCGACCCGACGTGGACGAGATCGGTATCGCGGTAGGCGGCAAGCACCAACGAGCCGAAGCCGGCAGGCGACGCTGCCGACTTCTCATAACCGACGATGAAGAAAGCCTCGCTCTGGACGCATTTGACTTTCACCCAATCTCCGGTGCGACCTGAGCGATAGGGTTGATCAAGGTGCTTGCCGACGATCCCTTCCAGGCCGAGACGGCAGACATGCTCCAGCAGAACGGCCGGTTCGCCATCGAGTGTTTCTGATGGCCTGATGGCGCCGACCTGGTCAGGGGGACAATTCTCCAAGGTAATCGTCAAAGGACGATTGCACGTTGCCATGACCACTATCAAGTGGAGTGAGGTCGATCGTTTAGCGCATACCGCACGTTCCGCGGATCGACCTCGAACGATAGCAAAGGGCCCAAATGCTGTTATAGGCCCACGTCTCTTTCGCGCCCGCTCGTTCAGGCACTACCGCTGGAGAAGACCAGCAACATATTGTTGGTAGGCATCTCGATCGTCTCGCGGAGATTAAGTCCCGCGGCCTCACCCACGTGTTCAAGATCAGTGATATCACGCACACCCCAGGATGGGTTGCGTTCCTTTAGAGCCGCGTCGAAAGCAGCGTTCGAAGGGGCGTTGTGTGCCCCGTCGCGCATGAATGGGCCGTAGAGAAGAAGAAGCCCACCAGCGCGAAGCAAACGGCCAGCTCCTGCAAACAATCCTAAGCTTGTCGCCCATGGCGCGATATGGATCATATTGATAGACACGATGGCGTCAAAATGCCCCGTTTGTTCAACGCCCCATTGTCCTGAGCACACATCAATATCCCGCGGTGCCAGCACATTCTTCAGCCCTGCGAATTTGATCCAGCTGGACGTGCTGGTGCGGGCGTCGGCATCCGGATCGCTCGGCTGCCAGGTGAGGTTGGGCATTGCTCCCGCAAAATACACGGCGTGCTCGCCGGTCCCGCATCCAATCTCCAGCACGGCGCCATGTGTTGGAAGGACACGTTTTAGGACCGCGAGGATCGGCGCCGAATTTCGCGCAACGGAAGGCGAGAACATGCGCTGGTCGGCGCTTACGTCGCGCTGTTCCAGAGCAACAGGCGAACGGTCCTTCTTCTCTGGGGGCATTGGCCTTGAATCCCCTTTGGGCGATGTCTCCCACCTTATAGCTGAAATGATGGGGCTGAAACCAAGGATTTCGGACTTACGAAGGGGTCGTCGGCGCGATCCAACTACTGACCGTCAATCACGCTTTGCCGCATCCCTCCAGGCGCGCTCGAACGGTAGGCGCCAAGCGTGCGGGGCAATGAGTTGGTGGATCGACTTCGGCCCCCAGCCGCCCTGGTCGTAGAGGCGTACGGGCGGCGGGTTATCGAGGAGAGGTTGAGAAACCTCCCAGAGCCGCTCAATACCCTCGGCCGTGGTGAACAACGTGTGGTCACCGCGCATGGCGTCGAGGATCAGACGCTCATAGGCCTCCAGAACTTCGCCAATCAGGCCGGTTTCGCTCATGGCGAATTGCAGGGAGAGCTTGTCGAGCCGGAAGCCCGGTCCAGGGCGCTTGCCATAGAAGGAAAGCGAGACCTTGGAGGCATCAGCAAGGTCGAAGGTGAGGTGGTCAGGGCCCTGTGCCCCCACGCCAGAGCCGGCAGGGAACATCGATTTCGGGGGCTCGCGGAATGCGATCGAAATAATGCGCTGCCCCTCGGCCATGCGCTTGCCGGTACGCAGGTAGAAGGGCACGCCAGCCCAGCGCCAGTTGTCGATGGCGCATTTTAGGGCGATGAAGGTGTCAGTGTCGCTTTCGGGATCGACGCCAGGCTCATTGCGGTAGCCGATATATTGGCCGCGCACCACGTCGCGCGGCTCAATCGGCAACATGGAGCGGAACACCTTGTTCTTCTCCTCCGAGATTGGCGCAGGCTCAAGGGCAGTGGGCGGCTCCATCGCCATGAAGCCGAGGATCTGGAAGAGGTGGGTCACCACCATGTCACGATAGGCGCCGGTGGTCTCGTAAAAGGCGGCGCGGGTGGAAAGGCCGAGCGTCTCCGGAACGTCGATCTGCACATGGTCGATGAAGTTGCGGTTCCAGATTGGTTCGAACAGGCCATTGGCAAATCGGAAGGCCAGGATGTTTTGCGCCGGCTCCTTGCCGAGAAAATGGTCGATGCGGAATATCTGCTTCTCGTCGAACACTTCGTGCAGCTTCTTGTTCAGTGCAACGGCACTGGCAAGGTCCGTGCCGAAGGGCTTTTCCATGATGATACGGGAGCGTTCAGTCAGCTCAGCCTGGGCGAGGAGTTGCACGGCCAGAAGTGCGGCGCTTGGTGGCACCGATAAATAATGCACGCGCCGCGTCTCGACGCCCAGTGCTTTCTCGGCCCTGTCGACCGCTTCCTTGAGAGCATTGGCGCCGGCAGCGAGCGGGACGTAGTCGAGCGATGCGGCAAACGCTTCCCATTCGGACTGCGAGAACTTGCGAGTCAAGAACTTGTCCAGCGAGTCACGGGCGATGGTGCGGAAGGCATCGGCATCGATGTCGTCGAGCGAGACGCCGATAATGCGGCACCCTGGGATGAAGCCCGCATTGGTGAGGTGGAACAGCCCGGTCAGTAGCTTGCGCCTTGAGAGATCGCCCGTTGCGCCGACGAGCACAACGACCTGTGGATAGCCGGGGCCGACCCGAGTTGAATTCTTGCGCAAAACACTCATCCTCAAGTCTTCCGTTGTCCCTTGGGGATAGAAGTCCACCCCAGCTCCGCGCTGCCGCGAAGCGGCTATGTTCGTGCGTGATGCCATGACATTGAAGCTCACCCCTCGAAGGTTAAATAGAGGCATGGATCGAGCAGCGGAGCAAGGGGGCGGCAATACCATCCCGAACTGCCGTGTCTTAGCGACTTCGGTCGCGCAGGGCGGTTAACCGTCGAACCTTGCCGCGTATTAAGGACAACGGGATTGCCACGAGTTCGAACCCTATCAAGGCGAGGGATTGAAAGTCGGCTCTGGGGCCGTTACCAGCCTGGTGGGTTTCGGCTAGGATTTGCAATCAGCTGCTGTTCGGCTACCGAACCAGTTTTGGTCATAGCGGCTGACTGAGACAACTTTCGGAAACGGACATTTCGGTGCCTGAGAGGCAAGCCGCGTTTTCAGGTTATCCAAGTGCCCGCAGCGAACGCTAGCGGGTCTGCGGAGGTCGCTTATCAGTACGTGGCGAGCATCGCGGCGTGGGGTCGGACAGTGGATGGGTACGACATCCATTTGTCGTCCCACCCACCCGCTCGAAATCGCGAACCCCAGGCGGTTCGAGGACTACCCCCGACCAGAGGCATCTAGGTTTGCATGGATCCACGCATCGATGTCCGTGACCGGAATGGACTGCCGCGTGTTGAACGTCCCGGCCTTGTCCCACGCGACGCCCCGACCCAAGGCAAATGCAGCGCGGTACTTGCGCATCATGTTCTGCGGATCTTTCGCCAGTTCTTCCATCAGGAAGGGCACGCTCCATTCAGAGCGGCGGTAGGGCCGCCCGAGACCCGCCTCCAGCTTGTCAGCAACCTCGTCGTAAGTCACGGTGTCGCCCGCCAGGAACACGATCTTGTTGCGGATCCGCGGTTCGGCGAACACGATTTCCGTGGTCAGCTTCCCGATGTCTTCAGGCGTTGTCAGCGTCACGGCCGTCTCGAGACTTCCCAGCGCATTGACCTCGAAATTTTCAAGTCGACGACGACTGCGTCCCGAGCGGTCCATGGAAACGGCCCAGACGACGGCGCGTCTGTTGCCCGGGACCTTATCAAACAAACTGAAGCGCTGGTGGCGCGCTACAAGACCGAGGCGGTTCCGTAAAGCATACGGAGGAACCGTTGGACCAGAATGTCCGCTACCCCGCCCTATCTGATTAAGCGAACGGCAGCTTTCAGAAATTCAACAGCGGCCTGAGTGTCCGACATGGTGCGCAAACCTGCCGTCCCTGCGTACCGAATTGATTGTCCGCTTCGGACTACCAAATCGTGTCCGTGGCCAAAGTGCAGAGTGATAGAAGGGGCCTGTTCTTCACGAGCGCGTTGGACGGCTTGTTGCAACACGCGGCTAGCTGAATAGCTGCCGCGATCCTGCGAACTGGCCTTTTCCAACAATTGCGCTCGGCTTTCTTAATTGGGCTAAGCCCCCGACGGACGGACCACGCCGACTGAAGCGATAAACCTCGCAGTGGCTTCTCCTTTTGCTGGCGTCGCACGGGCAATTTGCGTCTTTCACGGTAGACAAGCGCTATCGGGCAACGCGTTGTCGTAACGCAGGCTTCCCTCAAAACCATGTCTCGGCGAACCACTGCCTTCACACAGACCGCCCCGACTATATCCAAACCCGCCTTATTGCATCGAAAGCAGCCATTATGGAGGGGTCGCCGATACGAGCCTCCAAGCAGAGGAAACTCAGCGTCGTGGAGATTTTAACATTCTCAGCGATGACAAGGCCGTGTGCCTGTTGTTCATGAAGGGCAATCGACTCTCGGCAAAGGCTCAATCCCACCCCTGTCCGTACCATGGCAACCATGGACGTCTCCTGATCCACTTGGGCGACTATATTTTGCCGGACGCCTAAATCGGTAAATAGGCGCGACAGCAATCGATTGTGGACCGAGGCCTGCGGTGTGCCGATCCAAGGAAGCGATGCGAGCTGTGACCAATCCGCGCCGCGCACGAGACCGGCGAGCGATGGTGGCGCGACGACGCGATAGGTTAATTGCGCCAGCTCGCGGGCATGAAAAAGCGGTGCGGCACTTTCTCCGGTAATCTCGGCGGAAGGATCATAATCTCTTGGGTCGCCGAGATAGAAACCGGCATCGAGTTCATTTCGCCTCAGCCCCTCCGGAACGTCGCCGCTCATGCCATGGCGCAGTGTGGTTTCTATGCCCGGCCCGCTCTCGATCAGCGCCTTCAGAAACGCCCCCAACCGGGTGAACTCCGGGTCGATGATCGTGCCGATCCGCAATTTCCCCCGTACGCGTGTCGCCAAATGTCCGGCCGTCTGCCCAAAATCCGTCAATGCCGTCAGCACCTGCTCCGCCTTGGCTGCCAGCAGAGCTCCTTCCTGCGTCAGTTCCAGCCCCGTGGACGTCCGCCGGAACAAGGTGAGCCCGGTATCGGCGGCAAGGCGCTTCAGTTGCAGAGTGACCGCCGGTTGGGTGATGTGCAGTTGCTCCGCGGCGCGCGTGACGTTGCCCTCGCGCGCGACGGTGACGAATGCCTTCAATTTTCTTAGGTCGATTGACTGAAGCATATTAATTTTACTTATAATGCCCTGCGCCATTTGTCATTGGATTTCCGGGCCGCTCCTCCGCTATTCCTGAAAATAGAGATGAGGAGGAGGCTAAAATGCTACGGCAAATCGTCGAAGCTTATGATTGTGCGGTGTTGCATCGCAGCGCGCGAGCAAGCCGATGACCAGCCGCGCTTCTTACCGCGCCGCCGATAGTTTTGACTATATCATCGTCGGTGGAGGCTCCGCAGGCTGTCTGCTCGCCAATCGCCTCAGCCGCGATCCAGCGATGCGCGTGCTTCTGCTAGAAGCTGGCCGAAAGGACGACTATCACTGGATTCACATCCCGGTCGGCTATCTCTATTGCATCGGCAACCCGCGCACCGACTGGCTGTACAAGACGGAACCGGATGCCGGATTGAACGGCCGGTCGCTGCGCTATCCGCGCGGCAAGACGCTCGGCGGCTGCTCCTCGATCAACGGCATGATCTATATGCGCGGCCAGGCGCGCGACTTCGACGGCTGGGCGGCGGCGACCGGCGATAACGCCTGGTCCTGGCAGAACTGCTTGCCCGATTTCAAGGCGCATGAGGATCATTATCGGCTGGACAACGGCGCGGACCCAAAGACAGGCGGCAACAGCCGCTTCTCCGACATGCACGCCCACGGTGGCGAATGGCGGATAGAGAAGCAGCGGCTCAAATGGGACATCCTCGAATCGTTCGCCGAGGCCGCCGTCGAGGCCGGTATTCCGCGCTCCGACGATTTCAACAGCGGCGACAACGAGGGCGTAGGCTATTTCGAAGTCAACCAGCGATCCGGCTGGCGCTGGAACACGTCGAAGGCTTTCCTGCGCCCGGCGAAAAACCGCCCGAACCTGACGGTCTGGACTCAGGCCCATGTCGAACGGCTGATCCTTGAAGCCGAGGCGTCCGGCCGCAAGCGTTGTGCCGGCCTCGTTGTCCAGCGGCAGGGGCAAAGGGCAGAGGTCAGAGCGCGCAGGGAGGTCATCCTGTCGGCCGGCGCCATCGGCTCGCCGCAGATCCTGCAATTGTCGGGCATCGGGCCGGGCTCTCTCCTGAAGCGCCATGGTGTCGAGGTCGCCCACGACCTGCCGGGCGTCGGGGAAAATCTTCAGGACCATCTGCAGATTCGCGCGGTCTTCAAGGTCGGCAATGCCAAGACGCTGAACACGCTCGCCAACAGCCTGCTCGGCAAGGCGATGATCGGGCTCGAATATGTGCTGAAACGCAGCGGCCCCATGAGCATGTCGCCCTCGCAGCTCGGCGCTTTCACCCGGTCGGACGACAGCCAGGCGCACGCTAATCTTGAATATCACGTCCAGCCGCTGAGCCTCGACTCCTTCGGAGAACCGTTGCACAACGTACCCGCCTTCACCGCGAGTGTGTGCAATCTCAACCCGACCAGCGTCGGAAGCGTGCGCATTCGCTCCGATAAGGCCGTCGACGCCCCGGCGATTGCGCCGAACTATCTGAGCACGGAAGAGGACCGCCGCATCGCTGCCGAGAGCTTGCGGCAAGTGCGCAGTATCGTGTCGCAGCCGGCATTGGCCAAATACCAGCCTGAGGAATGGAAGCCCGGCTTGCAGTTCCAGAGCGACGAGGAACTGGCCAGGTTGGCGGGCGATATCGCCAACACCATTTTTCATCCTGTCGGGACGACGAAGATGGGCCACGATGACGATCCGATGGCAGTGGTGGATAGCCGTCTCAGGGTGCGGGGCATTGAGGGCCTGCGCGTCGTCGATGCGGGTATCATGCCGAAGATCACCAGCGGTAACACCAACGCGCCGACGCTGATGATCGCCGAAAAGGCGGCCGGCTGGATCGTCGCCGATCGGCGCGCATAGAAAACTCTTGGGGAGATGAGAGCAATGACATCGATCGCGCGTTCCGCGCTTCCGCTTTCCGGCGTTCGGGTGGTTGATTTCGGGCAATATATCGCCGGCCCGGCCGTGGCCATGATTCTTGGTGATCTTGGCGCGACCGTCGTGCATGTCGATCCGCCCGGCGGACCGCTCTGGGACAATCCCGCCAATGCCATCCTTAACCGCAACAAGCTGATCGTCACCCTCGATCTCAAAACGGAGGAGGGGTTGGATGAGGCAAAAGCGCTGGTGGCGGAGGCCGATATTGTCGTCGAGAATTTCCGCCCCGGCGTGCTCGCCCGGCTTGGGATCGATTTTTCGGCGTTGCGTAAAGCGCGGCCTGAACTGATCACCCTGTCGATCCCCGGCTTCGCCTCCGACGACCAGCTTCGCCGGGATTGGCGGGCCTTCGAGGCGGTAATTGCGGCGTCCTCCGGCGTCTTCACGGATATGGGCCTCAATCGCGTCCTCATGGGCATCAACCCCTCTTTTTCTCCGCTGCCGCTTTCTTCCGCCTACGGCACAATGCTTGCGGCGTCCGCAACGGTGCTGGCGCTTCAAGCGCGCGAGCACACCGGGCATGGCGATCACATCGAGGTGCCGCTGGCAAGCGCCGTCATGGAGGGCCTCTCCTACAACTCGATCCTCATCGAGGACTATCCACTGCGCTACCAGACCCAGCGCGAGCGGGAGATCGAACGGCGGCGCAAGGAAGGCCTGCCGATGGATATGTCCTATGATGACTTACAGGAATTCCTCGATCCCTTCTATCGCAGCTATATGTGCGCCGACGGCCGGATGTTCTACGTCGTCTGCCCCAGCCACAAGAACCATGCAAAGCGTTGCCTGCAAACGCTCGGCCTCTACGATGAGCTGGTGGCCGAGGGACTGCGCGAGGAGGAAGACACCTATCTGCCGGTCTGGGAATGGTCGTCGGACGTTTCCCTTGGCGTCTATCCACTCCCGAAATTTTGGGCCGACAAGATCGCGGCCCGCATGAAGGAAGTCTTCCTCAGTAAGACGGCGGCCGAATGGGAACGCGTCTTCGGGGAAGGGCTGTTTCCAGGTGCGCCGCAACGCTGGCTGAAGGAATGGATCGCCGACGATCACGCCAGGGCCGCCGGCCTGATGATCGAGGTGGATGATCCGGTCCTGGGCCGTATGACCCAGCCGGGGCCGATGGCCTGGCTGCAAGAAAGCGCCGAAGCCATGCTGACGCCGCGCCCGCGGCGTTGGGGAACGGTCAAGGAAGCGCTGGCGATGCTTGCGAGCATCGAGTATCCTTCCTTGCCGGCCCCCGGCGTTGAAGCCCCCGGCGGCTGGCTGGATGGCGTCAGGGTCCTCGATCTCTGCAATGTGATCGCCGGCCCGCACTCGGTTGCCTATCTCGCCCGCTTCGGCGCGGACGTGATCAAGATCGATCCGGCCAAGCCGCTCTATGACTGCTGGAACACCGTGATTTTCGGCATGTCGCACATGCGCGGCAAGCAGTCCGTGCTGCTGAATATCGGTTCGCCCGATGGCCGTGTCGTCTTCGAGGAACTGGTGCGTTCCGTCGACGTCGTGGTCTGGAACGCCACCGACCGCCAAGTCAATGCGATGGGGCTCGATGCGGAGAGCCTGAAGGAATTGAATCCGCAGGCGATCTTCTGCCAACTCGATTGCTTTGGCGGCGTGCGCACCGGCCCGCGCACCGACTATCTCGGCTATGACGACCTTGTGCAGTCGGCGACTGGCATCATGCTGCGCTTCGGCGGCTCGATGGAAACGCCGGAGGAGCATGCCCATGTCGGCACCATCGATGTCATGTGCGGCTTTGGTGCGGCCCTTGGCGTCGCGGCCGCCCTGTACCAGAAGTCCAAAACCGGGGTCATCGGTCGACCGCGCACCTCGCTGTCAGCGCTGACGGGCCTCGCGCAGATACCGTTCTGCTACGACTATGCGGGGCGCGGCCCCTTCGATGAGCCGTCCGGCCGCGAAACGAAGGGTTATCATGCCCTGTCGCGCCTCTACGAAACGGCATCGGGAGATCACCTTCTTTTGTGTGCCTCGGAAGCCGATCTTCCGCGTTTCGGCAAGGTTGCCGGTCTGAGGGGGATTGTCGAGATGGCGACAGCCGATCGTGAGGCCTATCTCGCGACAGTCTTTATGACCGCACCCGCAGAGATCTGGCAGCAGCGGCTACAGGAAGCCGATATCGGCGTATCTCTTTGCGAGAACATCGAGGCGATCCGGAGGCGGAGCGCCCGCATTTTCGACGGCACGCCGGGGGTCGACCGCGGCAGCTATTCTTTCTCGATCTTCCCGGACCATTCGAGCGGACATACCGTCACACAGCTCGATCCCTTCGCCATCCGTCCGGCAGTCGGCAAGGTCACTGCTGTCGCGCCGGCAGAGAAGTACGGAGCGTCCACACGCGCCGTTCTCCGATCTCTGAACTACACCGATGCTGAGATCGACCGACTGATCGCTTCCGGCACGGTCAGCGAGACATGGAGCGCGGAGTACCTGCCAAGCTAGCAGGAAACGGGGGCTTCGGATTCTGAGGAGGGTACCGGAGCCGCTCGCGGCCCGCCGAGATATGCGATGGCGTTGACGGGCTTGGAATTTCAACATCGCACATAGGGAGGAAGTGCCATGAAAGAACTCTTCGCCTCGACATGCCTTGCGGCAGCAATGCTGACCTTTGGCAATTCGGCGCAGGCTGCTGATTGCGGCGACGTCACCATCGCCAGCATGAACTGGCAGAGCGCGGAAGTGCTCGCCAGTCTGGACAAGTTTATTCTGACCGAGGGTTACGGTTGCAACGCCGAAATCATACAGGGCGATACGGTCCCGACGATCACGTCAATGACCGAGAAGGGGCAGCCCGACATCGCGCCCGAAGGATGGGTCGATCTTCTGCCTGATGTCGTCAACGCCGGCGTTGCAAACGGGAAGCTCGTCGTTGCATCGACCGTGCTGACCGACGGTGCGGTGCAGGGCTGGTGGATGCCGAAATACCTTGCTGACGCTCACCCGGACATCAAGACGATCGATGATGTCCTCAAGCATCCGGAGCTGTTCCCGGATCCCGAAGACATATCGAAAGGTGCGATCCACAATGGTCCGCAGGGGTGGGGTGGCACGGTCGTGACCTCGCAGCTCTATAAGGCCTATGGCGGCGAAGCTGCGAACTTCACGCTGGTCGACACAGGCTCGGCTGCTGGCCTAGACGGCTCTATTGCCAAGGCCTACGAGCGCAAGGAAGGCTGGGTCGGCTACTACTGGGCTCCAACCGCGCTTCTCGGCAAATACGAGATGGTGAAGCTCGAGCATGGCGTGCCCTATGACGCAGCCGAGTGGAAGCGCTGCAACACCGTCGCGGATTGCCCGGACTCGAAAAAGAATGAATGGCCGAAGGACACCGTCCAGACGCTCGTGACCAAGCCATTCTCCGAGCGCGCCGGTGAGGACGTCATGGGCTACCTCAACAAACGCGCCTGGTCGAACGACACGGTCAACAAGCTGATGGCCTGGATGACCGACAATCAGGCAAGCGGCGACGACGGTGCAAAGCACTTCCTGGAAGAGAACAAGGCCATGTGGGAGGAATGGGTATCGCCTGAAGCAGCCGAGAAGATCAAGGCGGCGCTTTGATCTCATTCAAGACGTTGCTGGCGCGTATCGCGCCGGCAACGAACAGCGCGTCCAAGAATGCGCTTGCCGTTATCGAGGAGGATGGATTTTGGATTGGCTGTTCAGCTTTCCGCACATGGATGATGCGGCTTTACGCGATCTCAAGAAGGTGATCGACGAAGGATTCCGCAGTTTTACTCGCGCCTATGGCGATGGTCTTGAATTGATTTTCGAGCCGATACAGCACTTTCTGATCTGGTCGGAGCGTTTCATGACGAAGACGCCCTGGCCGATCGTGCTTATTCTCATCGCGCTCGTCGCGTGGTTCGCCAGCCGCAACTGGAAGATTGTCTCGGGAACGGTCGTGACGCTGCTGCTCATCGGCTACTTCGACATGTGGGACGACACGATGAAGACGGTCTCGATGATCTTCGTCTGCACAGTCCTGTCGATCGTCGTCGGTATCCCCATCGGTATCGCCATGTCACGTTCTGACCGGGTGCAGAACGTCATTAATCCGGTCCTCGACGTCATGCAAACCATGCCGAGCTTCGTCTATCTGATCCCGGTCGTCATGCTGCTCGGCATCGGCAAGGTGCCCGGCCTCATCGCCGTCGTCATCTACGCCATCCCGCCGATGATCCGTCTCACCAATCTCGGCATCCGTCTCGTCGACAAGGACGTGCTGGAAGCGGCAGACGCCTTCGGGTCGTCGAACTGGCAGAAGCTGAAGAGCGTGCAGATGCCGCTCGCGCTGCCCACCATCATGGCTGGCATCAACCAGACCATCATGATGGCGCTCGCCATGGTGGTCATCGCCTCGATGATCGGCGTGCAGGGCCTCGGCCAGCCGGTACTGAAGGCGATCTCCAACCAGTATTTCACGCTGGGCATCTTCAATGGTCTCGCCATCGTCGGCATCGCGATCATCTTCGACCGTGTCAGCCAGGCCTTCGGCGCACGCCTTCAAAAGCACCGGGAGGTGGTTCATGGGTAACAAGAAAATTGACGGCTTCGGCATCGAAATCAAAAAGCTCTACAAAATCTTCGGCCCCAACGGCGCGGATTGTGTAAAGCTTGTCGAGCAAGGCGTCACGAAGGCGGAACTGAACGAGAAGCATGGACACGTTCTTGGGTTAAGAGATATCAACATCTCGATGCCCGCTGGCGGCATCCAAGTGATTATGGGGCTTTCCGGATCGGGCAAGTCCACGCTTATCCGCCACATCAACCGTCTCATTGACCCAACGTCAGGCGAGCTTGTCATTGGCGACGAGGATGTGGTCAAGATGGATGCCGCGCAGTTGCGCGAATTCCGTCGGCACAAGACCGCCATGGTTTTCCAGAAGTTTGCGCTTCTTCCGCATCGTAACGTTCTCGAAAACGCGCTTTACGGCCTGGAGATACAAGGTTCTCCCCGCGATAAGCAGGTCGACTGCGCCATGCGATGGATCGAACGTGTCGGTCTTAAGGGATTCGAGAGCAAATATCCCAATCAGTTGTCGGGCGGCATGCAACAGCGTGTCGGTCTTGCCCGTGCGCTGGCGAACGATGCGCCGATCCTGCTTATGGACGAGGCGTTTTCCGCGCTGGACCCGCTCATTCGCGTCGACATGCAGACCGTGCTCCTCGACCTGCAGAAGGAGATCAAGAAGACGATCGTGTTCATTACCCATGACCTAGACGAGGCGCTGAGGCTCGGGGACCGCATCGCGATATTGCGGGATGGGGAAGTCGTGCAGCAGGGCACCGGGCAGGACATCGTGATGAACCCGGCCGACGATTACATCGCCAGTTTCGTCCGGGAAGTGAACCGCGCGCGCGTCATCAAAGTCAAGACAGTCGCCACCCCGCTGAATGCTTCGGCCGGTGAGCTGAATATTTCGGTGCCGGCCGGCGCGACGCTGGAGGAGGCGGCAAGAGCGATGACGCTGGCCGGGGCAAGCGAGATCGCCGTCGTCGATGCCGACGGTCAGGCCATAGGTGTGCTGACGCTTCCCCAGGCGGTTCATGCCATGGTCAATGCGCAAGTGGCCTGCTCAACGTCCGACGCCAAGAAAGTTGCCTAGGCAAAAAAGGAAATCCAGGAATGGGAATAGTTCAACGAACCGCTCGATCAGCACCAGCTTCGCGGTGGCGGGAAAGCCTCCTCGAGACCTATTGGGAATGCCCGCTTTGGCAGCTTCAAAGCTGACCGCACCAGTCGCAAAAGGTTGGGCCTCTCGGCGGAACGCTTCCGCGTCGGCCAAGAGGGTAATGTCCATTATTTAGGCAGCCTCACCCCGCGCGGTGGCTAGAGCGACACTGTGTTTCATGTTCGATTGTCCTACAGTTTAGCATTAAAGACGTGGAGAATTTTTATGGTTGAACCAGCTCTCTCGCAACTGGAGACCGATGCTCTCCGTAACGACCGGTTTCATCTTATTCAGGCCGCCCCGGTAGCTGGAAGTATCGGTGCTGAAGCTCGCGAGCTCATCACGTCTTCCGAAGATATCTTTGTCTTTGACCAGAGCGGCAGAAAATTGATCGACGGACCGGCAGGTATGTGGTGCGTCAATGTCGGGCATCGCAACCAGGCCCTGGCCGATACATTGCACGACCAGGCGATGTCCCTGACCTACTCGACACCATGGTATACAAGCAATGCGCCCGCGGAGAAGCTTGCGCAAATCCTTGCGGAGCGGGCGCCGGGCGATCTCAATCATGTGTTTCTTACAACAGGCGGTTCTTCCGCGGTCGAGACGGCCATACGGCTCGTGCAGTTCTACAACAACGTACGCGGACAGCCGCAGAAGAAATTGCTGGTCTCCCGTCAAGGAAGCTACCATGGTTCGACCTACTTGACCGCATCGCTGAACGGCCGCCCACGGGATCACGACTGGATGGATGGCGCGAGCGAGCTCGTAAGAAAGTTGACTTGCCCCAATCCCTTCCACCGACCGGCCAACCTGTCAGTGGAGGCCTTTGAAGATTTCCTCGTCGATGAGTTTCGCAAGCTCATTGCGCATGAGGGCGCTGGGCGAATCGCCGCTTTTGTTGCCGAACCGATTCAGGCAAGCGGCGGAGTCTTGATGTCGCCGCCGAACTATCTCAAGCGCATGCGCGCGCTCTGCGCAGAAAATGACATCCTCTTTATCGCCGACGAGGTCGTCACCGCCTTCGGACGGCTCGGCCACATTTTCGCATCGGAGGATGTGTTCGGAATCCAGCCAGACATGATAACCTTCGCGAAGGGTGTCACCTCGGGATATTTTCCCCTCGGTGGCGTCATGGTGTCAGAGCGTTTGTTCGCAGAACTTCGCCGCTCAAACCATCCCAACGCCAATTTTGTGCATGGTCTGACCTATTCCAGCCACCCCATCGGCTGCGCGGTGGCAATCCGCAATATCGAGTTGCTGGAAGACGGCCTCCTCGAGCACGCGCGTGAAATCGGTCCCTATTTTCAGGAGCAGTTGCGAACGCTGGAGGAACTCCCGCTCGTCGGGGAGGTTCGGGGTGCCGGCCTTATGGCGGGGATTGAATGTGTTGCCGACGCCAAAGCCGAGAATCCTTTCGATCTCGATCTGACCGTCGGCAAGCGGATCGACTTTCATTGCCAGGAGAATGGGCTGCTTGTCAGACCCCTCATCAACATGTGCGTCATGTCTCCGCCGCTTACCATCAACCGCTCGCAAATCGACATGATGACCGATGCTCTTCGCAAGGGGATTGAAGCAACGGCGCAGGACCTGATCCGCGAGAAACTTTGGCGGCCGGCATGACCCGTTGGCTGCCTCCCTTTTAAGCAGAGGGGATGGCTAGACGAGAGGTAAGCAGCCAGCACAATTTTGAAGCCGGAACTGAGCATTCTTGGGGAGTCTGCAGGTTTCGAAATGTCGGAACACTGGATTATCCAGCCAGAAAACAAGCGAGGGGAAAATGAGATTCACCGTCACATCCGCCGCATTCATTCTTGGCCTGAGCGCCACCGTCGCCCTGGCTGAAGGCAATCTCAACATCTACAACTGGGGCGAATACACCAGCCCCGAACTGATTGAAAAATTCTCAAAAACATACAACATCCATGTGACATTGACGGATTTCGATTCCAACGACACGGCACTTGCAAAGGTGCGCCAAGGGGCCTCCGGATTTGATGTCGTGGTTCCGTCGCAAAGCTTCGTCCCCACCTATATTCAGGAAGGGCTGCTTGCCGAAACAAATCCAGGGCAGATGGAAAATGCCAAGAACCTCGAAGAGACGTGGCGGGATCCCGCTTTCGACCCAGGCCGAAAATATTCCGTGCCATGGCTTTGGTATACGAGCGGCGTAAGCGTCAATACCACGGCCTTCAAAGGCGACATAAATACCTGGAAGGTGATTCTGGATCCGCCGAACGAACTGAAGGGAAAGATCAATATCGTTCCCGAGATGAATGATATCATGTTCGCCGCGATCAAGTTCGAAGGCGGCACATGGTGCACAAGCGACAAGGCTTTGCTCACCCGGGTCCGTGACCGCCTAGTCGAGGCCAAGAAGAGCTGGCTGTCAATCGACTATGCCGGCATACAGAGAATGGCCACCGGAGATGTCTCGGCCTCCCTCGACTGGAGTGGTTCCGCGTTGAAGCGGCGTACTGTAAACCACAGCATCGCTTATGGCCTTCCCAGAGAAGGCTTCACCTATGGCTCTGACAATGTGGTGGTCCTAAAGGATGCTCCAAATCTGGAGAACGCCAAGCTTTTTCAAAACTTCATCATGGCGCCCGAAAACGCAGCATTGAATTCGGTCTATGCCAAATATGGAGCGGCCATCATCGGTGCCGAGAAATACTACTCGGACGATATGAAGGGTGCGCCGGAACTCTTCATTCCCGACGACATGAAATCAAAGGGCGAGCTTCTGACGCTTTGCGATCCGAAGATCTCGCAGCTCTACAGCCGCATCTGGCAGGACGTCCAGAAATAGGTCGGCGAGCATGGCGGCCCGCCACCGATCTCCTTCACACGGTTCGACGCCAGCGCTTGTTCTAGCTGCCGCGTCGGCCCTCGCTGCGCAATTTATGTTGAGGACAATATGACAGGTGAGATTACACCGGGCGTAGCTATTCGACTGAAAAAGGTAACCAAGACCTACGGTTCTGGAAATGGCACCGTCACAGCAGTCAAGAGCACCACGCTTGACATCTTCAAGAACGAGTTTTTCACATTGCTCGGGCCATCGGGTTGCGGAAAAACCACTCTGTTGCGCCTGATAGGCGGCTTCGAATATCCGACAACCGGCACCATCCTTCTCGATGGCGAGGATATTGCGTCGGTGCCACCGTTCCAACGTCCCATCAACACCGTCTTCCAGAATTACGCGCTTTTCCCACACATGACGGTGGCGCAGAATATCGGCTTTGGCCTGCGAATGCTCAAACGGCCCCGCCATGAAATCGCTGCCCGCGTTGATGAAATGTTGAAACTGGTGCGACTGGAAAATCTGTCCGGTCGGCGCACGGGACAGATATCGGGTGGTCAACAGCAGCGGGTCGCACTGGCCCGCGCGCTCGCATCCGAGCCAAAGGTTTTGCTTCTCGACGAGTCACTTTCGGCCTTGGATTACAAGCTTCGCAAGGAAATGCAGATGGAGCTCAAAGCGCTCCAGGCCGCGACGGGCATCACCTTCATTTTCGTAACGCATGATCAGGAGGAGGCTTTGACGATGTCTGATCGTGTCGCGGTGCTGTCCTCAGGTGAAATAATGCAGGTCGGAACCCCGCACGAAGTCTATAACAGGCCGGCAAATCGTTTCGTGGCGAATTTTGTCGGTGAAACGAACTTCCTCCAGGGAAGAGGGCTCAATCCGGACGCTCGCGGGACGATGATCGATCTTCAGGGGATCGGTGCCGTAGCTATTCCAATGAAGGACACGGTTGCCCACGGTGCCCTGGTAAACATCGTCGTCCGGCCGGAGCATTTGCGAATATTTCCATTGTCCCAGGAACCGGCCAGCCAACTTACCGGGTCTGTGAAGACGGTAAGTTTCTGCGGTCCCGAGACGCAATACACTGTCGAACTGAGTAATGGCTCGGGTCTTCTGTTGGTCCGCAAATACAACACGCCGGACGAAAATCCGTCCGTTGCCATCGGGGATTTGGTCTCGGTGAAGTTCACACCGAACACGGCACAGGTGTTGCCCGGCTGAGGAGACGTACAGATGGCTAGCCTCGAATCCGCACGGTTGAAAACAGAGAGCCGAAGGCGATGGCTTTTGATTAGTCCTGCGATGCTGGTCGTCATTATCGGTGCGATCGCACCGCTTCTGGTAATCGTGATTTACTCATTCCTGACCCCTGGTCCGACGGGCGGCGTGAATTTCACGCCATCTTTCGAAGCTTGGACGCGCGTGCTCTTCGACCGTGATCTTTTCGACGACACGCTGACGCTGTCTGGGACGAACCTCGAGATTCTGCTGCGCTCGCTTCTCTTGTCGCTAGCGACCACTTTTCTGTGCCTGCTCGTAGGATTTCCGACAGCTTATTTCATTGCGACCCGCAATCCGCTCAACCGGGAAGTCTGGCTTTTACTTGTCACCGTTCCCTTCTGGACAAATCTCCTTATCCGCACGTTCGCTATACAAGATCTCATCCGGAACGAAGGAATCATCAATACCCTTCTGCTCAAGGCAGGATTGATCTCTGAACCGATCCAGATGCTGTTCACGAATTTCGCGATTTGCCTCGGCCTGTTCTACGTCTATCTTCCTCTGATGATCCTGCCTGTTTATGCAAGTCTGGAACGGCTGGATCGAAACCTGCTCGAGGCAGCGTCCGACCTTTACGCCCGTCCATTCAAGGTGCTTTGGGAAATCATCGTACCACTTGCCCAGCCCGGCATCGTTGCTGGATCCATTCTCGTTTTCATCCCTGCAATCGGTACCTATGTCACCCCCATCCTGCTCGGTGGCGGCAGAAAACTCATGATCGGCAACTATATCGAATTGCAGTTCGGCCAGGGGCGGGACTGGCCGTTCGGCTCCGCTCTTTCGCTGACCCTTATGGGCATCGTGATGGTGGCGCTGCTCGTCTATATCCGTCATGGCGACACCCACGGACACGAACATGGCTAAAAATTTCCCCGTAACCCATCAGCGTGGCTTCAGTGCCGTGGCCGTCACCACGTTCATTTTTCTATACGCACCATTGGCCGTGGCCCTCGTTCTTGCTTTCAACGCCGGGACCAGTGCGGCGAAATGGGAAGGCTTCTCGCTTCGTTGGTTTCAAAGCGCGGCAAACAATCAACAAGTCATCGCGGCTTCTATCCTGTCTCTGAAACTTGCCGCCATATCCGCCGTCCTGGCGACAGCGGCGGCCACGCTGGCTGCCTTGGCGATGACCCGAGGTCCAAGGTTTCGGGGGTGGACGTTCACCTACGGTGTCATCTCGGTTCCATTGATGGTGCCTGAGATTGTGACTGCCGTGGCGCTCCTGGTTGTAAGCGCAACACTTCGAGGCTGGACCGGCTATACGGGTCTGACATATTTGATCGTGGCGCATACGGCATTCTGCGTACCGTTCGCCTATCTTCCGATTCGTGCCCGACTTCAAACGATGGATATCAGCCTTGAGCGTGCTGCGGGAGACCTGTACGCATCGCCTTGGAACGCGTTTCGCTTCGTCACGATGCCCCTGTTTTTTCCGGGCGTCCTCGCGGGTTTTATCCTCGCCTTCGTCACTTCGCTGGATGACGTCGTGATCACCGAATTCGTAAAGACTGCCGGCCAGGATACACTGCCGACATACATGCTGGGCCAGGTGCGTCGCACAATTACACCCGAGGTGAATGCGATAGCAGCCGTGTTCTTCGTGATCTCCGTGGCGCTTGTCATCTGCATCTACGCCGTCAATCAGCGAACGAAGATCAACTGAATTCTTAATCTCAGATCCGTCCGGATCTTTGAATCGTGGGTAATGCTCGATGAAAACGATTTTCTCGCCGCGGCAACAGGAACACCAGGGCCAGTTCGAATTTTACAACGGCGCTGTTGTTGAAGGTTATGAGAATACCTCGCGCGCAACGTTCATATTGAGCCGGATCGAGGAGGTGGGCCTCGGACCCGTCCTCGCCCCCCGGCCGCAATCCCTCGAGACCGCCAAACGGATCCACTCGACTGCGTATGTCGATTTTCTGGCGTCGGCGTGGCGGTTTTGGCGGGAAGCCGGACGCACGGGTACAGCTCTTCCCTACGCTTGGCCCGCGAGAGGCAGGTATAAGGATGTTGCGCCCGACTCAATCGACGCGTTGCTTGGACTATATTCGATCGATGCCAGTACGGGCTTTGTCGAAGGCACCTGGGAAGCCGTCAAGGCTTCGCACGACAGTGCCCTCACTGCAGCGGATTTGATCATCGAGGGAGAACAGGCTTGTTTTGCCCTTTGCCGTCCCCCCGGCCATCACGCCGGAACCGATTTCAATGGCGGCTACTGTTTCCTCAACAATGCCGCCATCGCCGCGCAACGCCTGCTGGACGCTGGCGCTTCGCGAGTGACAATCCTCGACATCGACTATCACCACGGAAACGGCACACAAGAGATCTTCTACGAGCGCGGTGACGTTCAGGTTATCAGCCTTCACGCCGATCCCCGCAATGATTATCCGTTCTTCGCTGGCTATGCGGACGAACGCGGTTCTGGCCACGGAGAAGGGTGCAACCTCAACATACCGCTCCCAGATGGCACCGACTGGGCGCAATGGGAGAGGGCACTAGAATTCGCGCTTGGCAGCATTCGGCAGCGTGGCCCTGACGTAGTCGTCATCTCCCTTGGCGTTGACACCTTCGAGGGCGATCCGATCAGTCGCTTCCGGCTTTCGCACAGCCATTTTCCTCTTATTGGCGCCCACCTGGCCGGCATTGGGACGAAAACCCTGTTCGTCCTGGAGGGCGGCTATGCCGTCGAAGACATCGGCGTAAACGTCGTCGGGGTTCTTTCTGGCTACGAGGAGGCCAGGCGCCGTTGAGGCACTGGCTGCAACGAACAACAATGTTACTGGAGGAATCATGCAGTCCGACAACGCACTGAAATTCTATATCGACGGTCGATGGGTGATGCCGAGCGGCGCTGACCGAATGGACGTGATCAATCCTGCAAACGAACATCCGTTCATGCAGATCGCGATCGGCACCATCGAAGACGCCGACTTGGCCGTGCAAGCGGCCTTCGAGGCCTTCCCGACTTTCTCGCAGACAAGCAAGAGCGAGAGGTTGGAACTCCTGCGCAATGTTCTACGATGCTACAATGATCGCTACGAAGATATCGCGCAGGCCGTCAGCACCGAACTCGGTGCACCTTTGAAATTTTCGCGCGAGGCGCAAGCCTGGGCGGGACAGATTCATTTGGAATCGACAATCGAGGCTCTTGAAGCATTCAGCTTCGACGAGCACAACGGAAGCTCGATGATCACTTGGGAGCCTATCGGCGTTTGCGCGCTTATCACGCCGTGGAATTGGCCGCTAAACCAAATCGTTTGCAAAGTTGCGCCGGCTCTCGCAGCGGGCTGCACAGTCGTGCTGAAGCCATCCGAACTGGCGCCTCTCAGCGCGATGATCTTCGCGGAAGTGCTTGAAGAAGCTGGAGTACCCAAAGGCGTCTTCAACCTGATCAATGGCACGGGGCCTGTCGTCGGACAGTATCTCGCAGGTCATCCTCGGGTCGATATGGTGTCTTTCACGGGATCGACCCGTGCAGGCATCATTGTCGCCAAGACGGCTGCGGAGACGGTCAAGCGTGTGGCTCAGGAACTGGGCGGGAAGTCAGCCAATATCGTGCTGGCTGACGCTGACCTGGAGGACGCGGTCATCAAGGGCGTCGAAGCGTGTTTCAGCAATTCGGGCCAATCCTGCGATGCGCCGACTCGCCTTCTGGTCCCGGCCAAGCGCCATGCCGAGGCGCTTGAGATCGCGAAACGGGCCGCGGCCGCCACGCGCGTCGGAGATCCCTTATCTGAAAATACTGATATGGGGCCGGTGATCAGCCAGCAGCAATTCGACAAGATTCAGGGGTTGATTGGTGTCGGCGTAGAAGAAGGCGCCATTCTGGTTGCAGGCGGACTGGGTAAGCCGGAGGGGCTGGATATTGGCTATTACGCAAAGCCCACGATCTTTGGCGGTGTGACGCCGGAGATGACGATTGCCCGAGAGGAAATTTTTGGTCCGGTCCTCTCGATCATTCCCTATGACACGGAGGCGGACGCAGTAGGGATTGCAAACGACTCGATCTATGGTCTGGCCGCCTACGTGCAGGGCGGCAATCTGGAGAGGGCGAGAGCGGTCGCCCGGAAACTGCGGGCGGGGGCAGTTTACGTCAACTATGCGCCGTGGGACACCCATGCGCCCTTCGGTGGTTACAAGCAATCCGGAAACGGCCGCGAATACAGCCATTGGGGAATTCGCGACTTTATGGAGGTCAAGGGGATAGTGGGTTGGGGGGCGTGAGCGCCTCCCTCTGACAATTGAAATCCGGTGTACTCGCCACGCGGAGATGTCCCGTGCGCACTTGCGCGGCGAGGAGCGGAGCAAGTGCCGCGGCTTCTTGAGTAACCCGGTGAATTTAACCCCTCAGCGTTTCAGACGGCGTCTCGCCGAAAAGCGACCTGTAGCGGAACGCAAAGCGGCTCCAGTGAAAGAAGCCCCAGTCCATGGCAATGTCCGAAACCTTCCGCGGCGCGCAACGGGCGCGCAGCAGGTCGCGACGCGCCCCATTAAGCCGAAGCAAAGTCAGCATCCTCTCGAGGGGGATCTGCGAGAAACTCTGGCAGGACGCCCTGAGATCGAAGGCCGATACACCGAGGTCACGCGACAGCGATCTTACCGTATGCGGCCTGTCCGGCCCATCGAAAATCCTGTCGCGCATTTTCTTATAGATTTTTTCGGCCTCAGCTATTTGCGGTGTTTCGCAAACGACGCTTTTCTGGAAAAGAAACTCGAAACGATCCGTGATCACGTCCGCGAGCACGTCATCGACGTTTTCCCTGGCGTAAGGGTATGTTTGTTGGCTCGCGGCTTTGAGCAGCGATAGCAGCCAATCTGCGAGAAATGCCGCAGGTTCCAATGGAGCTTCGACAAGGTGCGCTTTGCTTTTGTAGTCTTCATCGCATATCGCGTCGCGTCTCAGAACGAGCATCAGCAAATCACTACCAGCATCCATGAAGCCGATGCGATTGGTCCAATTTAGAGCGAAGCCCGAGACGCCGAGCGCTTTCTCGCCGCAAGCCAGCTCACTTTCGTCGAGTTTCGGGTAGTAATAAAAGATCACGCTTCCTTCGGGCGCGGAAAACGCTTGCTCCGTGCTGACACTGATGGTCTCGCGCAAGATGTCTCAAAATACACGTCCCGCATACCTCCAGTTACACTTTGAAAAAGCCGGTCAAGCCTATGCGTGAAAGAAGCTTTAGCATTGCGATACTGCACCAGCTCGGCCGTGTAGTAAACGAATCCCGGAATGGCATTTCGCTACGAACTGCTTTGGCCGGTCGCAGCAGAGCCGCGTAGCAATCACAACCAGAAATGCGACTAGCCCAACATCGGACGTCGCTGGTCGCTCCCGTACCATGCTCCAATTTCGGCTTCATAGGCAAGCGCAATGCTCAATACGTCCTGATCGCAATAGGTCTTGCCAACGATCTGAATTCCGGTAGGCACTCCGCTTGGAGCGCGCCCCGAGGGTACGCTGACGACCGGGCAACGGCTGAGCGTGTTGAAGGGATGGGTCATCAGCCAGCCGAGCATCGGCTCGACATCCTGACCGTTGATCTGAAGTCCGTTCGAAGGTTCGAAATCCGCACTCACGGCTGGGAGCGCCAGGGTTGGGCAAATGAAGGCGTCAAAGTTCTCCATCATCGGGCCAAAAGTCCCGTACATCTCGCCGGCGAGCTCGAGAGATCTGAGGTACTCTCTCATCCCCTTAGCACGAGCGCTTTGTGCGAAGGAGCGGGTATAGCCGCTTAGCTCGTCGCCATGCGTGTCGAGATATTGCGCGACCCATGTCCCAAAGATCGACGCGAGATAATCTCGCGCCGCGTCCTCCGCGCTCAGGGTCCAGCCGAGATCGACCTCGACGACTTCGGCGCCCATGTCTCTGAGACGGCCAATTGCGTCTAGGGTATTCTTCCGCACATCCTCGCTCACCTGTTTGAAGCCGAGATCGATAGAGTAGGCGATCCGCTTCGATTTCAGGTCCGCAAATTGGTTCGCTATTTCGATTTTCGGCCGGAGAGAGACCACGTCGAGGGGGTGGGGCCCACTCATAACGTTTTGCATCAGAATGCAGTCGGCAACGCTGCGAGCAAGCGGACCGGGATGGTTGTAAAAATCGAAGCCGAAGGGAGCGAGATCGGCATTCCGACCATATGGCGGCTTGTAGCCGACCAACCCGCAAGCCGACGCAGGAATGCGAATAGACCCACCGATGTCTGAACCGGAAGCGAGGGTCGTGAACCCCGCTGCCAGTGCCGCCGCGGAACCGCCGGACGAGCCGCCGGTGGTGAATTCACGGTTCCAGGGATTGCGTGTAACGCCCCATAGGCGCGAATGGGTAAAGCCGGCGCATGAAAACTCGGGCGTTGTGGTGCGGCCCATGATGACCGCCCCGGCATTGATAAGATGCTCGTTCACCGGCGATGTTACAGAAGCGACCTCCTCTTTGAAGATCAACGAACCAAATGTCGTGATCTTGCCAGCAATCAGGCTCTCATCTTTGATGGCCACCGGAATACCCTCCAGTGGCCGCACCTTTTCGCCGCGGCGGTATCGCCGCTCAGCCTCTCTTGCCGCGGCAATCGCGTCGTCCGCATAGAGGAATGAAAATGCATTAATGTCGGAGCCGATCTCAGCAATGCGCGCCAATTGTGCGTTCAGAAGCTCGACCGGTGACAAACTTCCGTTTCGAAACGCCGCGAGAGCTTCGGTGGCCGGCAAATAGCAGAGTTCCAAATCGCTCATTCTTATGCTCCACGCGATGGCTTTCTGATCGCAGCTTGCGCCAAACAGGCTGATCAATAAATTGCTCTGGTAGCATGGTCGACCTACCGGTCTCTATCCTCCCCTGTTTCCTAGTGGCGCCTATTTTTTAGGCCCTCAAAAGGAATGTTCATCGTTCCCTGCGGGGTCAGACAACCGGTAGGACAGCTGGATCTCGGGCCTTCTGGTTGGACGTAATTCTCGCCAGCTGCGATTGGTACATCAGACGGCGAGTTGCGTAAGATCCTCGGCGGTCAACTGAAGCGCGGCGGCCCGGGCGAAACTGTCGACGTGCTCGGGCTTCGTTGCTGAGGCGATGGGTGCAGCCACCGCCGGCTGGGCCATCAGCCATGCGAGCGCGATCTCGCTGAGGCTTGCGTCGTACCTATCCGCCACTGCTTGAAGAGCGTCGAGAAGGGCGAAACCGCGGGGCGTAAGATACTTCTCGACATCCTCCCCACGGACCGAACGCGATAGGTCCGCCCTGTTGCGATATTTTCCAGAGAGAAAGCCGGAGGCGAGGCTGAAATAGGTGACCGCGGCGATGCCTTGCTGCACGCAGAGTTCCTGCATCGGCCCTTCAAAGCCCGAACGATCGTACAGATTGTATTCGGGCTGGAGGACTGTGTAGCGAGGCAAGCCGTCTACGGCGAGGGCAAAGGCCGCCTGCATCTGGTCCGCGTCGAAATTAGACGCGCCGATCGATCGGATCTTGCCGGCCTGAAGCAGCCCGTCGAAGGCCGAGAGTGTCTCTTCCTGGGGCGTCTCGGGATCCGGCTGATGTGCGAAATAGAGGTCAATAACATCAGTTCCGAGCCTGTGGAGGGAGTGCTCGACGGCCTCAAGGACCCACCGACGCGACAGGCCCTTCCGGCCGTTGCCGCCCATATCGGAACCCACCTTCGTGAAGATCACCACCCGCTCGCGCATGCCCGGGCGTGCCTTGAGCCAGCGGCCGATCATCGATTCGGATTCGCCCCCCAGATTGCCGGGCGCCCAGTTGGAATAGACATCGGCCGTATCGATGGCGTTGAAGCCGTGATCGACGAAAGCGTCGAGCAGGCGGAACCCCGTCTGTTCGTCGACGTTCCAGCCGAAGACATTGCCGCCCAGTACCAAGGGAGCGATGGAGAGGCCGGAATGGCCTAGTTTGCGTTTGATCATTGTCTTTCGACTATCCGTTCAAAGTGTGGGACCGGGCCGGAGGTGCTAGTGTCCACTCATCGGGCTCAGGATACTGCCAGCCATTCGGCTGTCGTCACGACTCTTGCGAAGCCAGCGGCCAGGGTCGCGGACGTGCCTGCCCTGATCGTGTCCTGCGTTACCGTTTCGGACAGGTCGGGGCACCCGGTCGCGTCGACGGGGAAATCAACGAAGTAGTCGAGATCATGCCCATGCCTCGCGGTTGCCTCACAGCAGAAATTGGTCATGAATCCGGTCACAACGATCCGGTGTATCGACCTTTCCCGCAGCATCCGGTCGAGACCTGTGCCCACGAAGCTGGAATAGCGCTGCTTGCTGATCATCAGGGCGCCGGCGGGAAGCCTGAGTCTCGGGTCATCATCGACTTCTTCGGTGCCCGCGACAAATCCTAGTTCGCCCACCTCGCCGCTGAAATCGAACATTCGGCCGGCATCCGAGCCATCCGCGCGATGGACATGGCGGATGTGAACCACGACGTCGCCCGCCGTTTCCGCCGCGGTCACGATAGCGTTGATGTTGGCGATCACGTCGGCATTGCCGACGCAATGCAAGGGCGAAGCCGGATCGGCATAGGCTTTTTGAACGTCGATCACGAGGATTGCGCGCGTCATATCGTTCCTTCCGCTGAGCTGGTGCAACATAATTGTGGAGGCCAAAATCCTCAGATTCCCAGCGCAATTCCGTCTTTCCGTGGTTCCGATGCGCCGGTGAGTGTGCCGTTATCCCAGTCGATGCGGATTGCCTGTGCGCCGCCGATCGGGTCCGCTGCGGGAGAGAAGGTGAAGCCCCGCCGTTCGAGTTCGGCTTTTGTCGCGCCGTCAAGCGTGTGCTCGGCCTCCACTCTCGTTCCTTCGGACGTGGGCATTACGCGCGGCATATCGATCGCCTCCTGCATATCCATCCCGTAATCGAGAACCTTGGAGATCAGATGCGCATGGCCAAGCGCCTGATAATAGCCGCCCATCACGCCGAAGGGCATCTCCACCCGGCCGTTGCGGGTCACCATACCCGGGATGATCGTGTGCAGCGGCCGCTTCGACGGGCCAACACGGTTCGGATGGCCGGGTTTGAGCGAGAAGCTCTGGCCGCGATTATGCAGAATAACGCCAGAACGTGGCGCCACGAGGCCTGTGCCGAAACTGTCGAAGATCGAATTGATGAAGCTCACGGCATTGCGGTCACGGTCGACGACCGAGATATAGACGGTGTCGCGATGAAGCGGCATTTCGAACGGCGGCAGGTCGGTCAGCGCTTTCCTCAAGTCGATCATCGCCGCGAGCCTGTCGGCCAACGCATCCGACAGCAACTCATCGACTGGTACTTCCGCCTTGTCCGGATCGGCGATCCAGGCATCACGGGCGGCATAGGCCAGGCGTGTTGCCTCGATCTCGATATGCAGCCGGTCCGGCGATTGCGGGTCGCCGTGAGCGTCGAAGCGGCTCAGGATGTTGAGGATCAGGAGCGCGATGATGCCCTGGCCGTTGGGCGGGCATTCGTGAATCGTATAGCCGCGAAAGTCGGTGGTGACAGGGGCTACATACTCACCGCGGGCGTTGGCGAAGTCTTCCATCGTGTGAAGCCCGCCCAGGGAACGCAGATGGGCGACTATGTCCTCGGCGACGGGACCACCATAGAAGCCGTCGCGCCCCTCGGCGGCGACGCGCTTCAGGGTTTCCGCCAGCTCCGGCTGCCGATGCACCTCGCCGATCTTTGGCGTCCGCCCGCCAGGAAGGAAGATCCGCGCTGCCGTCGCGTCGGCGGCAAGCAGTTTTTCTTCCAACGACCAATCGCGATGGACGCGTGGCGTGATCGCATAACCACCTTCGGCAAGGCGGATTGCCGGCGCCAGCACGTCAGCGAAAGGGAGTTGGCCGTGATCGGCATGCAGGCGTGTCCACGCGTCGATCGCCCCGGGGATAGTGACCGCAGCGGGCGACTGGCGTGGCACCTCCGTCAGCCCTCGCTCGTCAAACCAGTCGGCCGTCAGCGCGGCCGGAGTGCGGCCCGAGCCATTGTAGGCAATGACCTTGTCTGACCCGCCGGGCGCATAAAGTGCAAAACAGTCGCCGCCGATGCCCGTCGAGCCCGGTTCGACGACGCATTGCACTGCGCACGCGGTAATGGCGGCATCCATGGCATTGCCGCCGCCTTCCATGACCTGCAGCGCCGCAAGCGTCGCTGAAGGGTGCGAGGTCGCCGCCATCGCGTGGCGCGACACGGCAACGGATCGTGTCGGCTTCTCGAAGTTGCGCATTTGGTTCATTCTCCTGGTCATTGGCAGCAAGGTATGTCTCAGGCCCGCGCCCGATAGGGCGTGAGCCAGGCTTCGAGCGCATTCAGCGCCGAGATGATTGCAAAGTTGAGGGTGAGATAGATGGCGCCGGCGGCGACGAAGACCTCGACGGCCCGATAGGTTTGCGAGATCAGGTCTTGAGCGATGCCGGTGACCTCCATGAGGGTGATGATCGAGGCCAGCGACGTGCCCTTGACCATGAGAATGATCTCGTTGCTGTAATTCGGGATCGCCTGGCGCAGGGCCAGAGGCAGAACAATCAGGCGCAGCGTCAGAAGCTTCGACATGCCCGAAGCTGTAGCTGCCTCGACCAAGCCGCGCGGCACAGCTTTTATTGCGCCGCGCAGGATCTCGCTTCCATAGGCGGCTTCATTGAGACTGAGCGCGATGATGGCGCACCAGTAAGGCTCGCGGAACAGCGGCCAGGCTCCGATTAATTGAAGCCACGGCCGGAACTGACCGAGACCATAATAGATGAGGAAGATCTGCACCAGCAGGGGTGTTCCGCGAAAGACTGCGACGAAGGTACGGATGGGCCAGACCACGATCCGGCGATTTCCCTGTTGGGCAAGCGCAAGCAGCAGGGCCAGTAGGAAACCGATGCCCATCGAGGCTGCGGTAAGCTGCAGGGTCAACGGCAGGCCGGCAAGTAGGACGGGAATGATCTCGAGAAAGAAGGTGAAGTCGATCATGCGTGGACCATGCCTCTCCAGGCCCTCGCCTCGCCATAGCGGAAGACGGAAGCGGTCACGGCGGCGATAACGAAGTAGAGCGCGGCGGCGGCAACATAGAAGATGAAAGGTTCTCGCGTCGAACCTGCTCCGATCTGGGCTTGGCGCATCAGTTCTACGAGGCCGATAACGGAGATCAGCGCGGAGTCCTTGAGCACCAGCTGCCAGACATTGCCGAGCCCCGGCAGGGCGTGGCGCATCAGTTGCGGTACGATGACGAGGCGCAGCGATTGAGATCGGGACAGGCCGAGCGCCTTGCAGGCGTCGAACTGGCCGCGGTCCACGGCCTGGTAGGCGCCGCGATAAACCTCCCCCTGATAGGCGCCCGATATGACGCCGATCGCCAGGACACCCGTTGCAAAAGCCGGGAGCCCGACGAAACCGGCGGCGCCAAAAAACTTGCCAATCTGCGTCAGCGCAATACTGCCGCCGTAGTAGAGCAGGTATATCGTCAGCAAGTCTGGCACACCACGGAATACGGTGCCGTAGACATGGGCGAGCCAAGCGGGGATGCCACGGGAAGAGAGCCGGCCTGCAGCTGCCGCGGCACCAAACACCGCGCCGAGGAGAAAGCCGAGAACGGATAGCGCAAGCGTAACACTGGATGCGAGAAGCAGAGCGACTCCCCAGCCTCCCTCTTCCAAGCCCAAGAGATGCACAAGGTTGATCATGTGAGTCGTAGCCTTTCAGCGCGCTGCCCGGCGCAAACGGCTCGCGCCGCTTCGTCGGGCAGGTCCGCCCGCGCCTACTTGACCGGCGTCACATCCGTCTTTACCCATTTCTCCGAGATGCGCTTGATGGTGCCGTCGGCGATCGCCTCGTCTATCGCGGTATTCAGCATCTCCTTGAGCTTTGTATCTTCCTTGCGCAGGCCAGCGCCTGTTCCGAGTCCGAACATGCCGCCTACAAAGCCGGGCCCAGCCAGGGTGTAATCGGCAAATTCAGGTTTTGAGAGTGTCGCGGTGAGCGCCGTCTGCTGCGCAAAAATAGCGTCGATCCGCCCCGCGGCGAGGTCGAGGTCATGTTGCTCAGTCGTCTTGTATTCACGGATTTCCACGGTATCGCCGAAATATTTCTTTACGAACTCCCGCATCATAGTAGCCGACTGTACGCCGACCACCTTACCCTTCAGCAGCGGCTTCAGCTTCTCGATCGCGGCCATGGATGCGGCCTCGTCGTCCAGATTGAACTTTTCCGCGGAAACGCCGAGCTTGCCGAGCTCGCTGTCCTTGGCGACCGCGAACCCACCCGGGTCGACTGCGTAGGGTTGGGTGAAGTCTATGGTCTCGAGCCGCTTTGGCGTGATGAACATGCCCGCCATGATCACATCGAACTTGCCGACCTTGAGCGACGGAATAAGCCCGTCCCAGTTCTGCGCGATGATCGTGCATGTGATCTTCATGCGCGCGCAGAGATCATTGGCCAGTTCGATTTCGAGCCCGTCCAGTTTGCCGTCGGAATTGGTAAAGTTCCAGGGCGCATAGGCACCCTCGGTCGCGATGGTTATGGCCTTTGGAGCGTCCTGTGCGAGGGCACTCTGGCCAAATCCGAGCATACCAAGTACAGCCGCGACCGCGGCCAGTCGATGAATTTTCATGTCAGTTCCCCTTTTTAAACTCTTATCTAGCTGTTCCCGTCGCCCACGCCCGATCTGATGCCGGTCTAGGGCATTCTCTCCGGTCGGCGTTCATCACCGGCTTGGAGTTACGAACTCGGCCAGCATTGGTGCCGTGCCGAGAATATGATCCCGCATCACCTGTTCGGCGTGGCCCGCGTCGCCGGACCGCAAAGCCGCAATCAGTGCGGCATGCTCTTCCCGGGCGGAAAGCGGCTTCTCGATATAGTCGAACCAGATGCGCATATAGGGTTCGATCACCGCGTGCAGCGCCGAGATCTGGTGGATGAGCTTAGGCCTCTGGCTCAGCGCACATATCCTGCCATGAAATTCCTGGTGCCGGACCACCCAATCATTGCTTCCGCTCTGGCCAGCGCGCTCCATGCGGTCAAGCAGGCGCTCTAAGTCATCGAGTCCGTCCTCGTCGATCCGCGGCATTGCCAATCTGACGGCAAGCCCCTCCAGCACGGACCGCATTTCAAAAATCTCGTAGAGTTCATCAACCGTGAGCCCGGCGACGATGCAGCCGCGGTTGGGACGCAGAACCACCAACCCGTCGGACGCAAGGCGCCGGAACGCCTCCCGCACCGGCATGCGGCTCATGCCGATCTCGGCTGCGATGTCCTCAGGAATCAAGCGTTCACCCGGTTTGTAGCGGCCGATCCGAAGGGCCTGCTGAATATGTCGATACGCTTCTTCCTCTGCAGTTGAGCTATGCTGTCCAAATGAGGCAATAGAGGAAGACATCGAAGGATCGCTCCGGATTTTTGTATCCAATGATACAATCATGAGCCTTCCCCTTCGTCAAGCTTCCTGACCGAGTTCGGTCTCGACCTGCATCTTTGGTTCAGGCCCGTAGGTGAGCCGCCCCCCACAGATCGTGTAGCGCGGCGCGACATTGGCCATTTCGTCGGGCTCAATGGCTTGAAGATCGTGATCCCAGACGACAAGGTCGGCGACGAAGCCAGGCTTCAGCTGGCCCTTCCAGGATTCGGCGAATTCGGCATAGGCACCCCGGACAGTATAGGCGTCCAGCGCCTCCATAAGAGTCTGCCGATTGTCCGGCTGATCGTCGGTCCAGGGCTTACGCGTCATGGCGGAATGAATTGACAGCATCGGCGACACTGGAGAAACCGGCCAGTCGGTCGAGAAGATCAGGTCGATGCCGGCGTCGCGAATGGCGCGCCAAGCGTACGAGCGCGCCCAGTTCTCGCGGCCTATCCGCGACAGCGTCGGTTCGAGTGGCAGGCCCACCTGGCCAGGTGGGACGGTGGGTTGCATGGAGGCGACGATCTTCATCTTCGCCATGCGGGTAAGATCGTCGGCGCGCACCACTTCGATGTGCTCGATCCGGTGGCGGCTGTCGCGTTGGCCGTTGCTGGCTTCGGCCGCCGCGTATCCGTCGATCACGTTGGCGACGGCGCCGTCACCGATGGCGTGGACGGCAATCTGCAGCCCGCGCTTGTCCGCCTCCATGCAGACACGGTCGAAAGTCACTTGGTCGAAACGCGGCTCACCTTTCCAGCCGGGCCGGTCGGCATAATCGTCGTACATGACGGCCGTGTGGGAATCGAGAACGCCGTCCATGAACATCTTGACGGTGCCGGAATTTAGCCATTCGCCATTGAAGTCGCCCTGCATCTGTGCGGCCTTGTCCATCTGCGTAACGATGTCGCCGCCGGTATAATGAAAGGGAACACGTCCACGGCAGATCAGCCCGCCCTCGGCCTGGATTTCCGACAGGAGCTCCAGTTGGTAACGATTGCCGTCCATGTTCTGGAAGCTCGTGATGCCGTGGGCGACGAGATGCTGAAGGCCGCGCTTCATGAGGGCACGGTCGTAGGCGCGGTCGGCAGCGCTGGGTGCCGGATCCGGTTCGTCGCCGGTACTGAGGCCAAGAAGATCGCGGCCCCCGTTTGCCCCAAGAGCGATGACATCGTCGAAGGCGTAGTGCTCCCGCAGTTCGCCGGTCGCGAGACCGTCCTCGCCCATCACGATCTCGTTGCCCGGCGGGAGGGTGCGGCCCTCCAGAATGCCTGCCTTTGTCAGCGCGATCGTGTTCGCCCAGATGGTGTGATGGTCCGGCGACATGACGGCCAGCGGCCGGTCCGCCAGAATCGAGTCGAGAACGTGGCGGTCCACACCGCGGTTGTCGGCGAGAATAGTGTAGTCGCACCCGTTGGCGAGAAGCAGGGGCTCGGCCGGCTTCGATGCTGCGTAAGCCAATATCGAAGCCTTCATGGCGTCATATCCCTTGACGTTGAACAGCGTGAGCTGGTCGAGTTCGCTCGATCCTCCGAACAAGTGGATATGGCTTTCGTTCATGCCGGGCGTGACCGTTGTGCCACCTGCATCGATCATTAGCGTTGCTGAGGTGCGATAGGCCTCGATCTCGCTGGCATTGCCCACGGCCAGAATGCGGCCGCCGGCGATCGCAATCGCTTCTGCCTCGGGTTGGTCCGGGTTCATGGAGAGAACGCGGCCATTGGTGATAATCATCTCTGCTGACGCGGTCATGATGTTTCCTCTAAAGGGTGCGCAAAGGATCGGCGCTTTCTGATCCCCAACCGCGCTCACGCGGCGCGGGTAATGTGTTTGACGCCCCGATAGGCCGATAACCCCCAGGGACCCAGTTCACGACCGATACCGCTCGCTTTAAAGCCACCCCAGGCAGTGTTGGGGAAGATCATCTGGGATGTGTTTACCCAGACATGGCCGGCGTCGAGGTTGCGTGCCACTGCAGCCGCCGCGTCGCCGTCGGTTCCGACGACGGTGGCGGCCAGTCCGAAATCGGTGTCATTCGCCAGGGCGACTGCCTCGTCGGTGCTGGTGAAACTACGAATCGCGAGGACAGGCCCGAAAATCTCTTCTCTCCACAACGGATGATCAGTAGGTACGTTGCGGTAGATGGAGGGTTCGATGAAGAAGCCCTGCCGGCCAGGGACGGCGCTGCCGCCCGCGATGCAGTCCAGCCCGTCGGCGCGCGCCTTCTCCAGAACGGCCTTCACCTTGGCAAACTGTTCAGGGGTCGTCAGCGGTCCAATTTGCGCGCCCGGATCTTCGTGACCCGCTACTATAAGCTGGTCTGCTTTGCCAAGAAGCGCTGTCGTGAAGTCCTCGGCGATCCCTTCGGCCACCAGCAGCCTTGAGGTTGCCGAGCACATTTGTCCGCAATTGAAGAAAATGCCGGCAGCTGCAATCTCCACCGCCTGGGCAATGTCTGCATCTTCGAGAATGATGATCGGGGACTTTCCGCCAAGCTCCAGCGACACCGGAACGATGCGGCTGGCGGCCGCGGCCATGACCCGACTGCCGGTCGCGTTCGATCCTGTGAACGAGATCTTGCGGATGCGCCGATCGGCGCAAAGCGCCGCGCCGATCTCCCCGCCGCCAGGGATGATGTTCAGCACCCCTGCAGGAAGGCCAATCTGTCCGGCGAGATCGGCGTAGACCAATTCGGCAAGCGTCGTGAATTCGGAAGGTTTGATAACAGCGGTGCAACCTGCCGCAAGCGCCGGCGCCAGCTTCCAGGCGGTCGTCACCATCGGGAAATTCCAGGCGACGATCAGGCCGACTGGCCCAAGCGGTTCGAAATGGGTAGCGCCCGCCAGCGTGTCATCGCCAAGCGCCACCGACCGACCCTGCTCCGCGTCGAGGTCTTTGGCAACACCTGCATAATAGTCGAATGTTGCCGCAGCATCGTCGACATCGATTTCGGCCTCGTAGCGGGGCTTTCCGTTGTTGAGCATCTGTAGGGCGACCAAGTCCGCCTTCCGGTCCCTAAGTCCCGCCGCAATGGCCGACAGGAAGCGGGATCGCTCGCCGCCGCTCGTCCGTCTCCAGTCGGCAAAGGCCCTTTCCGCCGCTTCCGTCGCCTCGCCCACTTGATCGGGAGAGGCCGGAAGGAAACTTGAAAAGGCCTTGGCGGTGGAGGGGTCGATGGATATCATCGGCGCAGCAGCCCGGCCGACCTGCCAGCGGCCATTGACGAACACGGCCTTCGGCCGGTCCAGCAAATCAGCCGGCACGTTCAGGTGCTGCGGGCGGGAAAATGTCGTGGTCACGGCTCTGGTCTCCATTTCAATGAGTCTAAATTGGTGTGTGCCGGCAATAGTTTGCTGTTCGTCCACCCTCAATTGCGATAGGCGCCCAGAAATTTCGGCAAGTCTCCAAAACGCGCGACCAGCGAGAAAATGACGATGGTCAGGATGACGAAGAAGATCGAGGCGGAAGCCATAACGGGCGTGTAGCCGTAGCGGAGCGAGTTGAAGATCCGCATCGGCAATGTCTCCAGAACGGCACCGACCGTCATGTAGGCGATCAGATATTCGTTCAGGGAGACGACAAAGGCGAAGGCGAAGCCGGAGATCAGGTAGGGTCGGATCAAGGGCAAGACGATGGTGCGCAGAATTACGCGGTTGTCGGCACCCATGGTCGCGGCGGCTTCCGGCAGGCTTGCGTCCAGGGTGCTGAAACCGAGCGTCAGGGACACGAGCGGCAGGGACACGAGAAAGATGCCGTGACTGACGATGACGGTAAAATATTGCCCATAGAAGCCGGTTTGGGTCCAGAAGGACAGGAAGCCAAGCGCCGTGATCACCGGCGGCAGAAGAAAGGGAGCGAGGCCGATCGTGGTGACGACCTTTACCCAGCCCAGCCGGTAGCGCCAGTGGAACCAGGCGATCGGAAAGGCGATCGCGACCGCGAAGGCTGCGGAGAATAGCGCGATGATCGCGCTGTTAAGTACGGCGCCTGACCAGTCGGCCGAATGGAAGAGATCTCCATACCAGCCCAGATTGAACCCCTGCGGCGGAAAGGTGAGCGACTTCTTCTCGTTGACGGAGACGCCAAACACGACGAGCAGTGGCGCTGCCATTATGATGCCGAGCAGGCTGAAGGCAATGCGGCGAAGGGAGACCTGGCTTATCATGCGCGCTCCTTGCGACCGAATTGCACGACGGTGATCACGATCAGAAACGTCACGATCACCAGGAACACCGCAAGCGCTGCGGCGAAGGGGATATTCGACTGCACAAGCGCCTGGTCGCTGATGGCGACCGACAAGGTCCAGTGCTGGGGACGGCCCAGGATCTGGGGCATTAGATAGGTGCCGAGCGTGAAGACGAGCAGCATGAGAAAGGTCGTGACGATGGTGTTGCGTTGCATGGGCAGCACGACGCCGAAAAAGGTCCCGAGTGGCGACATGCCGAGCGTTCGTGCGGCTTCCTCGATATGCGGATCGACTCGCGACAGGATCGGATAGAGCACGATAACGGCATAGGGGAAAGCGGTGTAGACGACACCAGCCACGAGCGCCGGAAGGCCTGGTGTATAGGAAGCCGGCTTATCGATGAATCCGATGAAGACCAGAAAATTGCTGATCCCCGCAGTGCGTGACAAAAGTGTCGACCACGCAAAACCAATAATCGATTCCGACAGCGACAGGATGGAAAGCAGGAAGATCAGCCAGCAGATCTGCGTCGCCCGCGGCGCATTGACCAACAGGTAGGAGAAGGGAAAGGCGATCACGATCGCGATGGCGGCAACGCCGAAGGCCAAGCCGAAGGTCGCAACGAGCAACCCCATGAAGAAGGGGCTGAGCAGGCGCTTGTAGTTCGCAAGCGTGAACGCTGATGCAGAGGCGCCAAAGCTTGAATTCTCATGGAACGAGGTCAGGACCATCGTGCCGAAAGGCACGACGAAGAACACGACCAGAAGCGTTGCTGGTACAATGATCGGGAGATATCCTGGGATGGACCGTGGGCTTGAGGCGTTCATCGATCACCTCAGGACGACGCAGGTCGCGCCGTTGACATGAACGTGCACGGGCCGACCCACCGTCAGGCCGCTCTCGTGCCGAGAGGGGAGGGCGACGACCACGTCCTTTTCCATGCCCTCGACGGTAACGTTGACCTCGATGCCGGACCCCAGATGGCGGGTGAAGGCAATGTGACCGAAGAAGCTGCTGTGGCTGGCCTCGTCATGAAGCTCGAGATCTTCGGGGCGGACGGAGAAGGTGAAGGCGCCCGATGTCGGCGCCTCGTTAATCGCGACTGTGCCCCCGGGAACGCCGACGCGCCCGGGCGAGACGACACGGCCCTCCATCAGGTTCGCCGCACCGATGAAATCGGCAACGAAGGCGTTGGCCGGGTTGCGGTAGATCTCCAGCGGCGGGGCAACCTGCTGGATTATGCCGCCGGACATCAGCACCACCAGGTCGGCGGTCGTCATCGCCTCCTTCTGGTCATGCGTGACCAGAAAGGTTGTGATGCCGAGCTCCTGCTGCAGGCGCTTGAGCTCGACCTGCATCGCCTCGCGCAGCTTGGCATCCAGCGCCGACATTGGCTCGTCGAGGAGGAACAGTTTCGGTTTGAGTGCCAGGGCGCGGGCGATTGCTACACGCTGGCGCTGGCCACCCGAAAGCTGCGTGATGGACCGGTCGGCGACGCCCGGCAGGTGAACGAGTGAGAGAAGCCTTTCCACCTCCATTTTCTGCACGTGCTTCGACGCGCCGCGGATGCGCAGGGCGAAGGCTATGTTCTCACTGACGGAGAGATGCGGGAAAAGTGCAAGCGACTGAAACACCATGCCGAAATTGCGCATATGGGCAGGCTCGTTGGTAATGTCGCGCCCGTCGAGAAGGATCTGTCCCCGCGAGGCATCCTCGAGGCCCGCGATTATCCGCAGCAACGTGGATTTGCCGCAACCGGACGGCCCCAGAAGGCATAGAAATTTCCCGTTCTCCACATCGAGGGAAATGTTGCTTAAGGCGTTGATGGGGCCATAGGCCTTGTTGATTTCGCGGATAGCCAGTCCGGACATATCTTCCTCCGGCAGGGCACGCTGAAAGCGCCACCTGCTTTACGATTGCTCGCGGCCAAAACGCAGCGCGGCGGTCAGCCCTGCTGCATCTCTGTCCAGACCTGATTGATGAATTCTGTCTTCAGCGCCTGCATCTCGTAATGCGGCCTTATCGGATCGATATCGGAGGAGACGGAATCGAATTCCTCGTCCGTTAGATCCATCGTTGACCGCTCGACGACCGGCGCGCAGCCGAGTTTACGGGCAAGCTTCGCCTGGGTCGAGGGCTGCGACATGTAGTCCATGTAGACATAGGCGAGATCGAGCGACGAAGCAGCAGCCTTCGTCACCGCCCACGTGCCGTAGTCATAGATGCCGCCTTCGATGGGCATGGTGGACCGAACGTGGAAGCCGTCCCGCACCGCCAATCTCGTCACGTCGTGGAAATACTGGCCCATGGGGATTTCACCTGATTTCAGCGCCTGTTCGAACTGCGCTTCGTCCCGGTACCAGAGGCGCACATTCGGCTTCAGCTCGCCGACCTTGGCTGCCACCTCGCGGATGCCGTCGTCGGTGTCGAGATGCTTGATGCCGCCGAAATAGACTTTGGCCGTGACTTCCAGGAGATATGAGTTGCCGACATTGGCGAGAAGACCAAGGCTATCCTTATATTTCGGGTCCCAAATGTCCTTCCAGGACTTTGGGGCTTCCGGATAGACATCTGTGTTGGAAACCAGCGTGACATACCAGCTCGTGGCGCCGATCGCGACGATCTCGCCGTTGGCATTCTCGCGCACCAGTTCCGGCTTGATGTATTTGATGTTGGGGATCTTCTTCGGGTCAAGCGGCGCCCAGAGTCCGGAATTCGAACCGCGGATGACGGGAACGCCCGCCATCATCGAGATGTCGACCGGCGACTTGCCGGCCTTGGCCGCCTGCTCAAGCTGGATCAGCCAGACCTCGCCCGTCGGCTCGCCCACACTCTCGACCGCGATGCCGGTGGCGGCAGTGAAGTCCGGAAAAATTTCGGCGTCAAACGTGTCCTTGAAGTAGCCGCCATAAAGACCCACGCGCAGCTTTTTTTCCTGCGCCCGTGCGATACTCGGAAACCCGCTGACAATGGGTGCCAGAGCGAGCCCCGACAGACCCTTCAGCATGCTGCGACGTCTCACGGATGTGTTTGATGTGCTTTCAATCGGCATGACGTTCCCCTGCATTTCTTGGATTTATCGAGGGAATGTCACCGATCGACTTGCGCAAATACATGACAATTTCCGCGCGGACACTTCGGGAAAACCCGAACTATTTCGAGGCGGAGGTCCACTATGGTCGGTCGTGTCATGAGGAGATTTTTTTCAATGGTGGACCAGGCGCATCTCGACGCACTTCGAGCCAAATATGGCAACGCCTCTGGCGGCGATATTTTCGAACCGCATTTTCGGGAGGTGGCACAATCGCAATTCAAGGGCGGCGACAAGCGCAAGTGGCCATTCGCCGGCGTTCCGACGCTCCTCGACGCGCCCAGTTTGCCGGAGGCTCAAGACGACGAGCATTTCGGCGGACTGGATATCGCACTGGTCGGCGTGCCCATGGATCTCGGAGTGACCAATCGCAATGGCAGCCGTTTCGGCCCGCGCGCCTTGCGCACCATCGAACGTATCGGTCCTTACGACCATGTCCTGCGGACGTCGCCGATGAGCAACGCGAAGATCGCTGATATCGGCGATGTCCCGATGCTCAGTCGCTTCGATCTTGCCCAGTGCCACAGAGAAATCGAGACATTCTACCGCAGGCTAGCCGGAGCAGGCGTGCGGCCTCTTAGCGTAGGCGGCGACCATTCCATCACGTCGTCGATCCTCAAAGCGCTTGGTGAACAGGAACCTGTGGGTCTCATTCACATCGACGCACATTGCGATACGGCAGGTCCTTACGAAGGAACGAAGTTCCAGCACGGTGGGCCGTTCCGCCTGGCGGTGCTTGATGGAGTCCTTGACCCGCGCCGCACGATTCAGATCGGGATCCGCGGCCCCGCCGAATATCTGTGGGAATTTTCTTACGAGAGCGGCATGACGGTGGTGCACGCCGAAGAGGTCGGCCAGGCCAATCTGCCCCGTCTGATCGAACGGGCGCGCGAGGTCGTCGGCGACGGCCCAACTTATGTCTCCTTCGACATCGATAGCGTTGACCCGGGCTTTGCACCGGGCACGGGAACGCCGGAAGTGGGCGGCCTCCATCCGAGGGAAGTCCTTCAGATCCTGCGCGGGCTGAACGGCCTGAACATCATCGGTGGCGACGTGGTCGAAGTCGCCCCACAATATGATGCGACGACCAACACGGCGCAGATCGCCGCGCAGGTTCTGCACACGATCCTCTGTCTGATGGTCAACAGCGGTCAGGTCGATTGAGCTTAGCGACACGGATGCACACGCATCAGGGCAGGTCGGGGGTTTGCGCTTCCGTGCGTTTGGTGCAATCTGTTGTCATGAAGATATCTGGTTCCGACCTTCACTTGTTTCGTGTGTTCGAAAGTGTCGTGCGCAATGGCGGTATCTCTGCGGCCCAGATGGAGCTCTCGCTCAGTCAGCCGACAATCTCCAATCATCTGACTGCGCTTGAGCAGCGCCTGGGAGTGAAGTTATGCGAGCGGGGACGCCGCGGGTTCTCCCTGACGGACGAGGGACGGCGGGTTTATGACATCAGCGTGGAAATGGGAGAGATGCTGGACGCGAGTTCGGCGCGTTTGTCATGCCTGCGAAGCGCTCTTGCAGGAAAGGTGAGCCTCGGCATTGTGGACTGCCTGGCGACGGACCCGCGTCTGCGTCTTTCCGGCGCGATCGCCGAACTCTCGAGAGCTGCGCCTGAAATCGAACTGAACCTCAAAATCATGCAGCCGAACCACATCACAAGAGCGGTCGCCGCAAACGAGCTGGACGTGGGCATCGGCGGTTCCGACATTAAGGTGTCAGGCCTTTCTTACCGGACCCTGTATCGCGAGGAGCACGCGGTTTTCTGCGGATCTGGCCATCCGCTGTTCGATGCGACGGACGACGCGATCACGAGTGCGGATTGCTACAAATATCCTTGGGTCCACCGCGGTTACTGGAACGGCGTCGCGAACCAACGCCTCCACAATTCCATCCTGAACCGCATGGCCTTCGACATCGAAGCGGAGATGTTGATGGTGTTGTCAGGCGCCTATCTGGGCGTTCTGCCGGTCCACTATGCGAGCCTCTTCGAAGGGCAGGGGCGCCTGCGCCGGCTGCCCATAGCAGATGAGGACTATTTCGCCGACATCGACCTTGCCATACGAACGAGCGAGCAGGCTGCAAATGTCAGCTTTGTCGCCGAGGCAATCGTCCGGGCGCACGGCTTACATTTGTAAAAGTCAATGTATCGGTTCATTGAACGATATTTTTAGCGGCGCTGCCGCCGATCTAGTCTGGCGCCCGGGCGGATGGAGGCTCTGGGCGAGACGAAGTCTTCCCCGGATACTCTGCTCTGCTCACCGGTGGGGCGCGCCGACGACGAGTGGGGACGGCAGATGCAAAAGTGCGAAGGTAACACCCGCAATCTGATTTCGGTCGACAATGCCGACATCCGTCTTATCCGAATATTCATCCGGGTCGTGGAAGCCGGAGGCCTATCGGCGGCACAGGCCGATCTCAACCTCTCCCTTTCCACCATATCGGGAAAGATAACGGCGTTGGAGGAGAGGCTCGGCGTCACTCTCTGCAAGCGGGGTCGCGGCGGTTTCGAACTCACCGAAAGCGGCCGTTTGATCTTCGACGAATGCCAGCGGCTCTTCGGTTCGCTCGACCAATTCAGCCGGAAGGTGTCCGGATTGCGCTCCAATCTCAGTGGTAATCTTGCCATCGGCCTGGTCGACAACACGATCACCGATCCGGTATCGCCCCTCGTGCGGACCATCGCAAAGCTCGCCGAAATCGCGCCGGCCCTCCACCTCTTCATTGAGATGAAATCGCCGGGTGAATTGTTGCGCGACGCCGTATCGCGAAAGCTCGATCTCGTCGTCGGCAGTTTTCCGCGTATGGCGCTGGGCCTGGCCTACATTGACCTCTATGACGAGACGCAGAATTTTTACTGCGGGGAGGGTCACCCGCTGTTTTCCATGCCTGATGAGAAAATTGGCATCGACGAGGCGCGGACGCACCGGATCATCGGGCGCAACTATTGGGGTGCCCGCGACATCAAAATCTTCGCAATCAGCAGTCCGCACGCGACAGTATCCAGCATGGAGGCTGAAGCTCTCCTGATCCTCTCTGGCTGCTATCTCGGCTATCTTCCCGAACATTATGCCGCGCAATTCGTGCGCGCCGGACGGATGAGACTGATCCGGCCGAACCTGTTTTCCTACAAGGCGAAGTTCCAGGTTGCGACGCTGGAGGACTGGAAAAGCCGTCCAACTCTTCGGGCCTTTGTCGATGTTATCAAGACCACGGTGAATGCCGCAGCGATCCGAGCCGCTTAGCGCCAGTTTCAAACGATGGCAAAGGCGGTTTCTGGCGGGAAATTCTTGACGACATGAGACCGATCGAGCGGCTGGGCCCGCAGTGCCTAGGCGGCACCGCTTTGAGGACGAGTCTGACACCGGACGGGCGCGAAGTCTGCCGACAAGCTAGATACGCGTAGGAGCGGAGCGATGACAAATAAAGGCCGCGGGGCAGGGGAGTTTGGTTGATGAGGTGTAGCCCTTCACTTCGGGAAATCACGAACAAAATCCCCGGGCTGTTACCGTAGATAACTTCAGTGTTGTTCGTCAGGCAAATCGCGGTTTGCTTGATGACATTCTCTTCGGGAGGAAATCTTGATGGCAAGATCGCTGCGTCGGACTTTCAATCGGCTTCTCGCCGCAGGCTCCATGTTCATTCTGTCGGTGACAGGCGTCCATGCGACACAGTTGTTCATATTCAATTTCTCGGACTATTTCGCGCCGGACACCATCTCCAAGTTCGTCGAAAAGACCGGCATCGATGCCCGGGTTGATTTCTTCGATTCCCTCGAGGTCTTGGAAACGCGCCTGCTTGCGGGCGGCAGTGGCTTCGACGTCGTCTTTCCCAGCGCAACGGTCGGTGAGCGCCTGATTGCCTCCGGCGCGTTGCAGCCGATCGACAAGAGTAAGCTGAAGAATTACGGCAACCTCAATCCCGAGCTCCTGAAGATGCTTGGCGAGCATGATAGCGGGAACACCTATCTCGTTCCCTACATGTGGCTGACCACGGGAATCGCCTATAATCGCGCCATGATCGACGCGAGGCTTCCCGATGCGCCCGTGAACAGCCTCGCCATGGTGTTCGACCCGAAGATTGCGGCAAAGTTTGCCGACTGTGGCATCGGTATCGTGGATGCGCCGAATGAAATTATCCCGATGGCACTCAACTATCTCGGGCTCGACCCCTATTCCGCGAGGGAGGAAGACTTGCAGAAGGCACAGGACCTGCTGATGGCCCTTCGGCCGAATGTGCGGCACATGCAAAGCGGCAAGCTGATCGCGGACATGGCCTCTGGACAGCTCTGTCTAGCCGTCATGTGGAGTGGCGACACGGGGATTGCGGCCGCGCGGGCGCAGGAGGCGAAGACGGGTCAGGATGTCCGCTATTCCCTCCCGAAGGAGGGCACAATCGTCTCCTTCGATACGCTCGCGATCCCCGCCGGTGCGGCCAATGTCGAACAGGCGCTCCAATTCATCGACTACATTCTCGATCCCCGGGTAATTGCCGATATCAGTAACGCAGTCTTCCTTGCCAATGCGAATGCAAAAGCCACGCCGCTCGTGAGTTCCGAGATCACCAGCGACCCCAACATATACCCGTCCGACGACGTCAGGGCGAAGCTCTTCGCCGACCGGTCCCTGCCGCCCCGCCAGAATAGAGAGCGGACCCGGGTTTGGACCACCTTCCGCGCCGGCAACTGAGCGCGCAATCGTTGAGAGCGGTGGATATGCAGCAGTCTTATTTGACGGTCGACGGTCTGAGCAAGACCTATGGAAGCTTTGTTGCTGTCAACGGCGTGTCGCTGGATGTCGGCAAAGGCGAATTCTTCTCGCTTCTCGGGCCTTCTGGCTGCGGGAAATCAACCCTGCTGCGCATGATTGCGGGCTTTGAGACGCCGACCTCGGGTCGTGTGCTGCTGGACCAGTCCGATGTTACCACGGTGCCTGCTGACAAGCGTCCGACCAATATGATGTTCCAGTCCTATGCGCTCTTTCCACATCTCGACGTCGCGAAAAACATCGCTTTCGGCCTCGTGCAGGAGCGGCTGCCTAGAGCCGAAATCGACAGCCGCTTGGCCGATGTCGCCCGCAAACTGCAGTTGAAGGTCTTGCTAGACCGGAAGCCCTCGCAGCTTTCGGGCGGCCAGCGGCAACGCGTGGCCTTGGCTCGAGCGCTGGTCAAGCGCCCGAAGATACTGCTGCTCGACGAGCCGCTGGGAGCGCTCGACAAGAATCTGAGAACCGAGACCCAGGACGAGCTCGTTCGCCTGCAGAAGGATTTAGGCCTCACCTTCGTCATCGTGACGCATGACCAGCACGAGGCCATGACAGTATCATCACGCATCGCCATCATGCAGTCGGGCCGGGTGCTTCAGGTCGGCTCACCTGAAACGGTGTATGAGGCCCCCATCTCCCGCTATGTCGCGAAGTTTCTCGGGGAGGCCAACATCTTCGAGGTGGCGACCGCCAAGCCAGAAGGCGGGCAGGCGCGGCTGACCCTGTCTGGATTCGACGGCCAGTTCGGCGCCCGGCTGCCGGCCGGCGTTTCGCCGGATGGTCCGCTCTGGCTATCGGTGCGGCCGGAGCGCATCGAGCTTGTTCGCGGCGGGCCGGGCCTTCCAGGCGTGATCGAGGACATCACATACACCGGCGTACAGCGGCGCTACCGCGTGCGCCTAGTAACGAACGCGACGCTCGACGCCTTCAAGGTCAATTTGGGCTGCGACGACGATCTTGCCGTCGGGGTTTCCGTCGTCGCACGGTGGGCGGATGACGCTGCTCACCTGCTCGGGGAGTGAGCGCAATGATCGCCCCGCATCGGATTCGCCTCGGCCAAAGAATTCTGATCCTGTCGCCCTTCCTGTGGCTTGGCATCATGTTTTTGCTCCCGACCATTCTGGTGGTGGCGATCGCGCTGTCGTCCACGCGGGTCGGCATGCCGCCTTTCGAGCCGCTTTTCAGTTGGGATGGCGTGCTCCTGTCGATCAAGCTGAACTTCGAGAACCTGCAATTCGTGCTGCGCGACGGGCTCTATGCGCGCGCCTACCTGAACAGCCTGAGGGTCGCGCTGGTCGCAACGATCATTACGCTTCTCATCGCCTACCCGCTGGCCTACGGTATTTCCCGTTGTAGCCGTTCCTGGCGTTCGGTCCTGGTCTTTCTCGTCATCGTGCCGTTCTGGAGTTCGCTGCTCATCCGCGTTTATGCGTGGATGGCGATCCTCAGCAGTGACGGGCTGCTGAATGCCGCCCTGCAGGCCGTGGGGATAATCGGTCATCCGCTGCAGATTATGAACACACAGACGGCGGTTTATGTCGGCATCGTCTACACCTATCTCCCCTTCATGATCCTGCCGATCTATTCGAGCCTGGCGGATGCCGACCGAACTCTTCTGGAGGCTGCCCGCGACCTCGGATGCACGCGCTTCGGAGCTTTTTGGCGCGTCACTTTTCCCTTAAGCCGTTCTGGCGTGGCGGCCGGATGTGCGCTCGTCTTCATTCCGGTCGTCGGCGAGTTCGTCGTTCCCGACCTGCTCGGCGGTGCTGATACGCAGATGATCGGTCGCACCATCTGGGTCGAATTCTTCAACAACCGGGATTGGCCGGTCGCTGCCGCGGTTACGGTGCTCCTGCTGCTGCTTCTCGTCATCCCAATCAGCTTGCTGCAATCGCGGCTGTCCAAGATGAGGGTCTAGCCATGTCAGACGCCAATGCCCTGAGCTGGTTCAACCGCCTGTCAATCTTTACTGTCATGGCATTCCTCTATCTGCCAATCGCTATCCTGATTGTCTTCAGCTTCAACGAGTCGCGGCTGGTGACCGTGTGGGGCGGGTTCTCGACGCAATGGTACGCGTCGGCCCTTTCCAACGCGGCCCTCATCGACGGGGCGCGGGTCAGCTTTACCGTGGCTGCCGTCTCCGCAACGGTTGCGACCCTGCTTGGCCTGCTGGCCGCGCTTGTGGCGGTACGGATACGCCGCTTCCGCGGGCGCAGGCTCTTCCTCGGTCTTCTGGCGGCGCCCATGGTCATGCCGGAAGTGGTGCTCGGCGTCTCCATGCTTCTGATGTTCGTCACGCTCGGCATCGATCGTGGGCCGTTGACGATCATACTGGCGCACGCCACCTTCACCATGTGCTTTGCGGCGGTCGTCCTGCAGTCGCGGCTGACGGAACTCGATCCCTCGCTGGAGGAGGCCGCGCGAGACCTCGGCTGCCAACCGGCGACGGCTTTTCTCAAGGTCGCCATGCCCAATATCCTGCCAGCCCTGATCTCCGCCTGGCTGCTGTCCTTCACGCTGTCTCTGGACGATCTCGTGATCTCCAGCTTCACGACCGGACCGGGCGCATCGACGCTGCCGATGAAGATCTATTCGCAGATCAAGTTCGGAGTGACACCCGAGATCAACGCGGTCTCGACCATGATCCTCGGTATTGTTGCATTCGGTCTTCTCGTTGTCTCCGTTATCACGCGCCGGTCCGATCAACGATTTCCGGGCCACTGAGGGCGCCGGGCAGCCCCAAAGGAGCGAATAGATTTGCAGGCGAGCAAGGTCCAACATCTGATTTCATTCTATGCCGGATGGCAGTTCCGTTGGAGAAACCCTTCACCAGACAGTTCAATCAGGAGCCTTGGTCTGCGTCGGCCTTGTAAGCGCGGCGCCGCCCGCGCGGGCCAAATCCGTCAAGATCGTGAGGTATTCCGGTGAACAGGCAATCCCATTCCAGGCAAGATCCGATCGAGATGCTGCTCGCAAGTATTGCAGCGCCGGACCTCCCCCAGGAGCTCGTGGAGGGTCGCGTTGCGGCAGCCTATGGCCTCAACGGCAGCTGGCGCCGGTTGGGCGGCGAGAGGGAGCAGAATTTCCGTCTCGTCACCGCAGACGGCGCGCAGTTCGTGGTCAAGGTGGCCTCGCTTGCGGAGCCCACCGAAAGCCTCCAGTTCCAGATCGACGCCCTCGAGCATGTCGCAGCGATCGATCCGGGTTTTCCCGTGCCGCGCGTACGGCGTACGCTAGCAGGCGCCCCGATGGCCGATGTGGCAGACGAGGCCGGCCGGAGCCATGCACTCAGAGTCATGAGCTTCCTGCCGGGGCAAACCCTGCTCGACCAGATCCAGGCATCCGGGCGTTCCTTGGGCGCGCCGGAACTGATGACGCTCGGCGCGATGAGCGGACGACTGGCGCGTGCCTTGCAGGGATTCTACGGTGGTGGGGCACCGAAGCGCATGCCTTGGGACCTCAAGAACGCGCCCCGGCTCCTCGAGCGGCTGCATGTCCATATGCCTGAACGGATCAAACAGGTGGCGCTTGCCCTGTTACCGGAACTTTCGACGGTCACGACGCAGGCTCTGCCGAAGCTTCGCGCGCAGGTGATCTACAACGACTTCCACGAGTCCAACGTGCTCGCGGAGGTCGATCCGGCTTTCGGCGTCAAGGGTGTCATCGATTTCGGCGACATGGTTTACGGGCCTGTCGCGCAAGATCTCGCGGTCGCAATCGCCTCACTTATCCACTGGACACCGGATCCCGTCTTCGCTGCAACCCGCCTTGCTCGGGGTTACCAGCGCTTCATGCCGCTCGAAGCCGATGATTTGGCCGTGCTCCGCAAGCTTGTTCTCGCCCGCCTTCTGCTGCAGGTTGGCATCGTCTCCTACCAGTCCGTCACCAACGTGCCCGGCACATCGCTCGACGATCTTCAGACGCTCTATATGGATGCGATCGAGCGCATCGCTGAGGTGACGGATGCCGCCTTCGTTGCCGGCATGCTGGCGTCAGTTGTCCCCTTCAGCACGGCCGCCGCGGATGCACGGGCCGTGCCCAAGCCCACCCTGCTTAAGCAACGCGAAGCGGTGCTCGGCAAGACCTATACGTTCTACAACGAACCGCTCGAACTCGTTCGCGGCCGCGGCTCAAAGGTCTACGATGCTCTGGGCACCGAGTATCTCGACTGCTACAACAATGTCGCCAATCTCGGACATTGCCACCCTTACGTCGTGGACGCCCTTACCCGGCAGGCAAGCACGCTGAATACGAACACGCGCTATCTCCACGCGGAAATCGTAAGGCTTGGTGAGCGACTGTCTGCGACGCTGCCGTCTCATCTCGATACCTGGATCTTTGTCTGCACCGGCTCAGAGGCCAATGATCTCGCCGTGCGTATGGCGCGCGCGGTGACGGGCAAGGAAGGCATCGTCGTCACCGAGAACAGCTATCACGGCAATACATCAGTCGTGTCGCCGCTCTCGCTCATTGATTACGACGCAAGGGATCGGCCGGCCTGGGTGGAAACGGTGCCGCCGCCGAACCTCTACCGCGGTCTCTACCGGCTCGGTGACGATGACGCCGGCTACAAATATGCCGGCCATATTGATGACGCCGCGCAACGCCTGAAAGAAAAAGGGGAGGGATTTGCGGGACTGCTGACCGATTCCATCTTCGATGCGAATGGCGCACTGGTCCCGCCGGACGACTATCTTGCGCGCGCCTACAGTGCCGCCCGGCGCCACGGTGCGCTGACGATCGCCGACGAAGTCCAGATGGGCTTCGCCCGGTCGGGCACCCACATGTGGGGCTTCCAGGCCTTCGACGTAGAGCCAGATATCGTCACCATGGGCAAACCGATGGGCAACGGCCATCCACTGGCGGCACTCGTGACGCGGCGCGAGATTGCCGCGACCCTGCAGATGAAGGGCGGCTATTTCAACACTTTTGGAGGCAACACCGTCTCGGCCGCAGTCGGCAATGCGTGTCTCGATGTCCTCTGGGGAGAGGACCTGCAGGGCAACGCTCGCAAGAACGGGGGCATTCTCAAGGCCGGGCTCGACGACCTTCTGAAGCGGCACGAGCTGGTCGGCCACATTCAGGGACGCGGTCTTTTCCTCGGCGTCGAACTCGTGACCGACCGCGACACGAGAGCTCCCGCGAAGCTTGCTGCGCGCTGGGTACGCGAGCGGATGAAGGCGCTCGGCGTTCTCGTATCCTCCACCGGTCCCTTCGGAAACATCATCAAAATCAGGCCACCGCTGGTGTTCAGTGATAGCGATGCTGCGAGGTGTCTTGAAGCCCTTGAAACGGCTCTCGAGGAGGTGCCCTTCCATCTTCGCTCGGCAACCGTCTAGAAAGGTGTCGTCCGTTCAAGTCTGTCACCATTCACTTCAATTCTGTTCACGGAGGCAAGAAAGTGCCAATTGCCGACCTCGTCCATCCCGAACTGGGCGCCTATACGAGCAAGGTTGTCATGCCAGACGACTTTGCCCAATTCTGGACTGAGACCATTGCCGAGGCCCGAAAGGCCAGTGGTGCAGTCACCATCGTCAAAGCCGCGACGTCGCTGAAGGCTGTCGAAACTTATGACGTCACCTTCCCGGGCTTCGGCGGCCATCCGATCAAGGGTTGGCTGATCATGCCGGCGCAGCGGGAAGGACGCCTTCCGCTGGTCCTCCAATACATCGGTTACGGCGGCGGTCGGGGACTCCCACACGAGCAGTTGCACTGGGCGGCTTCCGGCTATGCCTATTTCCGCATGGACACACGCGGCCAGGGCAGCGCATGGAGCGTCGGCGATACGGCTGATCCGGTCGGCTCCACGGCATCCTTCCCAGGCTTCATGACGCGCGGGATTCTCGACAGGAACGACTATTATTATCGGCGGCTTCTGACCGACTGCGTGCGCGCCATCGATGCCCTGATAGAGTTGCCGTTCATCGACGCCGAGCGAATCGCTGTCTGCGGCGACAGCCAGGGTGGTGGGATGTCGATCGCTGTCGCGGGTCTCGACCCGCGCGTCAAGGCGGTTATGCCTGATGTCCCATTTCTGTGTGACTTTCCACGCGCGGTCCAGGTGGCGTTACGAGAACCCTATACCGAGATCGTGCAGTTCTTGGCCCAGCATCGCGACAAGAAGGAAAAAGTCTTCGAGACGCTAACCTATTTTGACTGCGTCAATTTTGCGCGGTTGTCGAACGCGCCCGCACTGTTTTCGGTCGCCATGATGGACGAAGTCTGTCCGCCCTCGACAGTATACGCGGCGTTCAATGTCTATGGAGGTGAAAAGCGGATGGTGGAATACCACTTCAACAATCACGAGGGTGGGCAAGTTTACCAGGAACGCGAGCAGATGGCTTGGCTCGGCGGGCTTTTCTTGGCCAATTGATTGGCCGGACCTTACCAATTCGAAAAAAGAGCGCTTCTGAAAAGGCAAGCGGATTGGTTTTCCGCAAGGGCCATTCTCTCGTCAAGATTTTCGCTCGGGCGCCGGTCGCTCTGAACCTTTTCTGGCCTCAGTAGTGGCCGAGATGATAAGCGACGAAAACCTTAACCCTTTTCGCCAACCCACACAGCCCCTTCGTTAACACGCTTCTTAAGTAACCATTCAGCACAGGTAAATTGTCATGCTCGCGTCTTGCCAGGCATCTTCTAGGGCGGCTCGGAATTGCCGCAATGTTTTGACGCGAGGTGAGAAATGCAGACCGAACGCGAGCACCAGTTCTACATTGGTGGAAGATGGCAGGACGCTCTCGATCCAACCCGTTTGCCGGTCGTGAATCCCGCCTCGGAGCAGGTTGTCGGGCATATTGCTGCGGGCGGCGCTCAAGACGTCGATGTCGCGGTTGCAGCTGCGCGGCAGGCCTTTCTCACTTTTTCCCAAGCTTCTGTGTCCGACAGGATTGGTCTGCTCCGCAGGATGTATTCGCTTTTGAAGGAAAGGGCGGAGACTTTCGCAGAAGCCCTCGTCATGGAAATGGGGGCAGCGATTAGCTTCGCGCGCGCCTCACAGGTCCCGTTCGCGGCGGAGCACATTCGTGTCCAAATTGAAATTCTCGAGAAGTACCGTTTTGTAGCGGTTGACGGGCGAACCGCGACCGCTAAAGAGGCGATCGGGGTTTGCGCTTTGATCACGCCGTGGAATTGGCCGCTTTACCAGATCACGGCTAAGGTCGCCCCCGCGATCGCAGCAGGCTGCACCATCGTCCTCAAGCCCAGTGAGCTGTCACCTTATAGCGCTCTGCTCTTTGCCCAACTGATGCATGATGCGGGCACTCCGCCGGGCGTATTCAATTTGGTCAACGGCACTGGCGAGAGCGTAGGCGCAGCGCTCGCCAGCCACCGCGACGTCGACATGATCTCGATCACCGGTTCCACCCGCGCAGGGGTACTCGTCGCGCAGGCCGCCGCCCCGACCGTGAAGCGGGTGGTTCAGGAACTCGGCGGCAAGTCACCGAACATCTTGCTCACCGATGCCGATTTCAGCGAGGCGGTAGCGAAGGGCGTGCTCGCCGGAATGCGCAATGTCGGCCAGTCGTGCAGTGCGCCGACGCGCATGCTGGTACCTGCACATCGGCTCGGCGAAGTGGAGGAACTGGCAAGCGCGGCTGTGCGTGCCATTCGTGTCGGCGCGCCGCTTGATCCTGCGACGAACATGGGGCCCATAGCCAATCGTGCCCAGTTCGAGCGGGTACAGGTCATGATCCAGGCCGGTATCGATGACGGCGCTAAGCTGCTGTGCGGCGGTTTGGGCCGGCCGGCTGGCCTGAATAGCGGCTTTTTCACGCAACCGACAATCTTTTCCGAGGTGACGCCCCACATGCGGATTGCTCGTGAAGAAATCTTCGGTCCGGTCCTTTCGATCATGCCCTACAAGGACGAGGAAGAGGCAATCGCGATTGCTAACGACACCGTCTACGGATTGGGCGCTCATGTTCAGTCTTCAGACCCGGAGCGTGCACGCCGGGTCGCCACTCGCATCCGTGCCGGTCAGGTCCATATCAATTATCCGGCTTGGGACGGAGCGGCCGCCTTCGGCGGCTACAAACGGTCGGGCAACGGCCGCGAGTATGGCGTATATGGGCTTGAAGAGTATCTCGAAACGAAGTCGATCCTCGGTTATTGACCAGGCTTCTCCGCAGGATCGGCGCTCCAGGGCAGTGGTTTCAGCGACTGACGAAGCATCGTCAGGAAAGCGGCAGTGCGCGCACTTCGTCCGTGCCGCGATCCGAGGATGGCGACGATATCGGCCGACGGCAGCTTCCAGTTGGGAAGTACCTGCCTCAGCCGTCCCTCGGCCAGGTCCTCTGCAACGGCCCATTCGGAGCGCATCATGATGCCCTGACCCGCCAGCGCCCAATCCCGAATAACGGCGCCATCATTACTCGACATGACGGGGTTGACGCGCACTGTCGCACTTTCCTGCCGTGATCCCTTAAACCGCCAGAGCGTTACGTCCTCCTCGTTCTCGCGAACGACAAGGCAGCGATGTCGCGCCAGATCGGCGGGCGTAGTAATGGGAGCAGCCGAAGTTAGGTATTCGGGACTTGCGCAGAGAATCCGGTTGTTCGGCGCCAGCGTCGTCACGACTTGATCCAGATGCGCGGACGCTCCGATGTGAACAACAACCTCATAGCTGTCAACGATCAATGCCGTGGGATGGTCGGACAGTTGCAGGGTAGCGGTGGCACCGCGATGCTCTCGAGCGAAAGCCTCCACGACCGGGGCGACGTAGATCCTACCAAAACCGTGAGGTGCTGCGACCCTGAGGTGCCCGCGGACCGCACCCTTGCGATCAGCGAGGGCTTCGGTAAGCGAGTCTATGGCATCGCTGACGATGACGCTGTGGGAAGCGACCAGTGAGCCCTCCTCGGTAAGACGCAGGTGGCGCCCGGAGCGGTCGATCAGCCTGACCCCGACTTTCTCTTCTAGCGCGCGCAGGCGCTGGGTTACCGCCGGAGGGGTGACGTTCAGCTTTCTCGCGCTTTCAGCGAGGGATTTGGAGGTGGTGAGGACCGAAAAGAAGGCAAGATCGTCGGACGTGAGCATTAACGTCTACCTGAAGTGATTATTCATCTGGGATTAATTGCCATCTTTAGGCTTTGGCGACAAGGTGAGATTAGGTTGGATATCGGATTAATGGAGCCGGCGACGTTGGCTTATCAGCCCGATGGGCTGGCCTGGGCAGTATTGAGCGGGTGCGGTTGGGAACCGGATACCGACAATGCGCCGGCCGGTTTGGCCGCCCCAGACAGGGAAGGGATCCCCGAACGATGACCGCGCCACCGCTGCTCCGAACGGAGCCTGCCATGCGGCAGTTGTGCCCTACACATGATGGAGAACCTCCGATGAATGCTAAGGACATACTGGAACAACTGGTCGGTTTTCCGTCCGTCGTCGGGACTCCGAATGGCGACATCGTCACATGGGTGAAGAGCTATCTCGAAAGTCATGGCGCCACCGTGACTGTCTTGCCGGGTCCGGAAGGGGATAGGGCAAACCTGTTCGCCACTATCGGCCCGAAAGATGAGCCCGGCTACATTCTTTCCGGGCACATGGATGTCGTTTCGGCCTCCGAACGGACTTGGACGTCGGATCCCTTCCGCCTGCGGGCTGACGGTGATCGGCTTTTTGGTAGAGGCGCCTCCGATATGAAGGGGTTTCTTGCCGCCGCGCTTGCCGGACTTCCCGCTATAGCAAAAATGCCATTGAGGCGCCCGATTCACTTCGCCTTTTCGTATGACGAGGAAGCCGGCTGCCGCGGCGTACCGCATATGTTGCAGCAGATCGGGAACTTGTGCGCACCTCCTTTGGGAGCAATCATCGGTGAACCAAGCAGTATGGTGGCGATCCGCGGCCACAAGGGGAAGGCCGCCGCCCGCATCGAAATCCATGGCACGACCGGCCATTCGTCGCGCCCTGATAAGGGCCTGAACGCGATCCACGCCATGACTGCGGTGATGAATGCGACTCTTAAGACCATTGATGCCTTGCGAGACAGCGCCTTGGATCAGAACTTCGAGCCGCCGTATTCTACGCTACAGATCGGAACGATCACGGGCGGACGCAGCGTCAACATCATCCCGGATCTCTGCATCATGGAACTGGAAGGTCGTGCGGTGCCCGGCGTATCGCCGACAGTTCTCCTGGAACATATCAAGGCAACGGCCGAGGCCTTGGCGAAAGACGGATTCCGCGTCAGGTGGGAAACCAGCAGCACCTATCCAGCGCTTTCCCTTGATGCAGACACGTCACTCGCTCGGCTGATGGAGGAGCTAACCTCAGCGCAGACCTTGGCTGCCGTGAGCTACGGCACTGAGGCCGGACTCTATCAGGCAGCCGGCATCGACGCGATCATCTGTGGTCCCGGGGACATCTCCCGCGCCCACCGCGCTGACGAGTTCATCCGCCTCGACGAACTTGCTGCCTGCGAAGAGATGATCCTGCGGCTTGCCAAGACGCTGCAACACTAGGAGAGCTTTATGGTTTTCTGGTTTAATTCGGATCGAGAACGAGGCCGCGTCTTCGCGGAGGCTTTTGCACGCGACCTGCCCGATCTGCCCTTCGTGATGGATATTTCGGAGCGCGATCCGGACGAAATCCGGTACATTCTCACGTGGACTGCGCCGCCCGATCTCCATCGTTTCAGGAACTTGAAGGCTGTCTTCTCGATCGGTGCCGGCGTCGATCAATTCAAGCCAGAATCGCTTCCGCCAAACGTCATGCTCGTCCGCATGGTCGAGGACGGTATCGTGCGGATGATGCAAGAATATGTCACGCTCGCCGTGCTCGCCCTGCACCGCAAGTTGAAGGCCTATATCGAACAGCAGGCCGAAGCCGCCTGGATCCCGCTTCCTGTGCGGCAAGCTGGCGAGCAGCGGATCGGTATCCTTGGCCTTGGCATGCTCGCCCAGGCCGCTATTGAGCGGCTGATACCCTTCGGCTTTCCACTTGCCGCCTGGAGCCGCTCGGAAAGACAAGTGGATGGCGTTGATTGTTATCACGGCCCGGACGGGCTCACGCCATTCCTCGCGCGCACCGACATCCTGATCTGTCTCCTGCCGCTGACCCAAGAGACGCAAGGACTACTCGACGCCGGGGTCTTCGCGACCCTCCCACCGGGTGCGGCGCTTGTCCACGTGGGGCGCGGCGCGCAACTCGATCATGACGCGCTCATTGCAGCTCTCGACGCCGGACATCTGTCGGGCGCGGTCATCGACGTGACCGAACCTGAACCCTTGCCCCCCGAGCATGGATTCTGGAGGCATCCGAAGATCATCCTGACGCCGCACATCGCAAGCGTCACGCAAGCAGAGACGGCGGCCGGCGCCGTTATCGACAACATCAAACGCCTTCGCGACGGTTTCGACCCGATCGGGCTCGTCGACCGCGACCGCGGTTATTGAAGCTGCAACCAGGAGAGCAAGGAGAAAACATGTCCCTCCTCAAGACAATAGTACCCAACAGCACGGAAACGCCGCGCGAGTCCAAGCCGGGGCCGGAGCGCCTGATCTCCGGCGATCCATCTTTCAAGAGCTGGCCGCAAGACGTTGCGCGGGACGACATGATTCACACCGGCGTCTGGGAAGCGACACCGGGCCTGACGCGCTCCGTTAAGGGAGAGACATTCGAATTCTGCCACATCCTCCAAGGCGTCGTGGAAATCACCCCGGATGGCGGTGAACCGGTGACCTACAAAGCAGGCGATAGTTTCGTGATGAAACCGGGATTCATCGGCACCTGGCGCACCGTGGACACGGTCCGGAAGATCTACGTCACTGTCAACTAACCAGTTCCGCCGCCTCCGGTACGCCAGCGTAGCGACCGACCGGCCTGGACAACAACGAGCGATAAAACGGCGGAGAACCTACTCTCCGCCGTGTGAGGGCGACGACACGAACCTCCGGAGTTAAAGACGTCGGCTTCAATACATGATCCACAAGGACAAGTCCGCTTGACGATGTCAAGCCGTGCGCCCGTCTGGGAGCGTCTTCATTCGAAACTCCACCAAGTAAGGAACCGCTCGGATGGGCTGCCCGCCGGACCGATCAGAATGCGCTCGCATAGAGCGATGGTGGCGCAATTTTGCTGATGCTCGTTAAGGAGCGGCGTTCGCCAATCGAGTTCCGACCGGCGGTTATTGTGCGGCGGACACCTGCCCCGCCCCCATTCACACCGAATTATCTCCGGATTACGGAGGAGAGGGCGAACGCGGTCAGTGTATCGCGCACGCCGGGCATTTCGGCGATCAATTGCCAAATCTGCCGGATGCGGTCGGCCTCGGGGGACTCGACCCGCACGAGGAGATCGAAATCACCGGTCATAACGTCGCAAGCAACGACTTCCGGGATCTTCCGTAGCGCCTGAATGACTTCTCCGCCCCTCATGCGATCGTGACGATAGACGAAAATCAATGCGGTTGTGACGTTTTGGCTATTCCCACCATCCCCGGTGAGGATCGTATATCCCTTGATGAAGCCTTCTCGTTCGAGACGTTCGATTCGCACCCGCACGGCGTTGCGAGAAAGGTTCACCTTTGCCGACAAATCCGCGTGCGAGATACGGGCATTAGCCTTCAATTCGACAAGGATCTGTTCGTCAGTTCGATCAAGAAGATATTTCATGGAGATTGAGCCGGGTCGCTTAACCTAAAATGTCGGGGGTTACGGACCGATAAGCTAACACGGCGATTTCCGGTAGTAATATACTTTCCTTTCTGCTCGCAAATCGCTTTGATGTCGAAGCCATTATGAACCCTGGCAGCGCCTTCTTTTCCGCATCAGTCAGGCCGCGGACTCCCTGATAACCCTGCAACATCGCTCGCGCCCGCTCTTTGTTCAGATCTCCGTCGATTTCGCCCGCCCACCCGACAAGCGCATCAGCAAGCTCCGACACGAGCGCATCCTCGTGCCGAAGCCTGAAGTTGATGACCCCGCTGACTTCTTCTCCGAGGAAAAAGACGTTCTCATGGACCAATGCGCCATGAATTGCGCCAATGGGAAGATCCGTCGATTTGCACTTCGCTTTTCGTTCCAGGACGGTGTGTATTTCAGCCATCACGCGGCCCAGGCTGAGGCATTTTGCCGGGTTTGCAAATGTGGGTGAGGCGCCGGGTACGAAGCTAACGATGGCAACCAATCGACCTGCGGCCCGAGACGTGGCGTGGCCGGCGACAGTGCGCAGCGGCTTCGGGCAGGGGACGCCATGTCGATAAAGAGCCTCCATGGTTTCGAAGGCCCTTTCCAGATCTGAAGGTTGGGCTCCGTTCTCGAAAAGGGTAACGATGAATTCACCTTCCCCAGTCCGAAATAGATAGGTCGTCTCAGAGTCGCCGTCCGCAATGCCAATCACCGACAGAAGCGACGTAAAACCATAAGCCGCGGTAATGAGTTGGCGATCTTCGTCAGAAAGCTCGGTAAAAACAGCCATTTCCCACCCTTATGCGGACGATGAACCCATCAGAAATTTGCGAAGGTCGCGCTACCTTCAAAGAGCTCTTCAACTTGACTGGAGGCTAAGATGCCTTCCTCTTCCACGACCTGCCGCAGCCCCCGCTTTTCGGCCAGCGCTTTCTTGGCAAGCTGCGCTGCCTTACTGTAGCCGATAAGCATCGCCAACGGTGTCGCAAGGACAAGAGACTGATCGAGGAGGTCCTTGCAACGGTCGACATCGACTTCAATGCCGGCGACGCACCGCTGCTTAAAAATGTCCATACCCCGCGTCAACATCCGCATGGACTGTAGGATGTTGAGGATGATTACGGGCTCCATCGCATTGAGTTGCAACTGCCCCGCGCTTGCCGCCAGGGTGACCGTGAGATCATTTCCGATAACCTGAAATGCGATTTGGTTCATCATTTCCGGAATGACGGCGTTGACTTTGCCGGGCATGATCGAGGAACCGGCCTGGACGGGCGGAAGTCGGATTTCCCCGAGGCCGCCCCTCGGCCCACTGCTCAAGAGCCGCAGATCGTTGCAGACCTTTGTCAGCTTCACAGCAATTCGCTTGAGGACACTGGAGATGGAAACGAAACCACCGGTGTCGGAGGTGGCCTCAATCAGATTTCGAGCTCGGATGAGCTGGATACCAGAAATCTGTGTGAGGTGGATGCAAGCCGCGGCTGGAAAGCCGCCGGGGACGTTGATCGAAGTTCCGATCGCAGATCCGCCGAGATTAACCTCTTTCAACAGCCTGGAAGCGAATTGCAGTTGGTTGATATCTTCGTCGATCAGCTCGGCGAACGCATCAAACTCCTGCCCGACTGTCATTGGGACGGCGTCCTGCAACTGAGTGCGGCCGACCTTCAGCGCAGTCGCATATTCACGGGCTTTGGCGCGGAATGCGTCGCGCAGCCCGACCTGGGACTCGATCAGCCCTTCGCAAGCACGAAGAATGGTCAGACGCAGTGCGGTCGGATAGACATCGTTTGTCGATTGCGACAGGTTCACATCATCATTCGGATGAAGCTTGTCATAGTCGCCCACATTCGCACCGAGCTTCCAGAGCGCCAGGTTCGCGACAACTTCATTCACGTTCATGTTGGTGGACGTTCCCGCACCACCCTGCATCATATCGACCGGGAAGTTCTCATCAACGCATTTCAACTCGATGAGCTCATCGCAAGCCGCTGAGATCGCCGACACTTTTTCCGCTGAAAGCAGGCCAAGCTCGGCGTTTGCATACGCGGCCGCCTTCTTGACCATAGCCATGGACTGAATGAGTTCGGGGAAGTCTTTCAGGCGAAGGCCGGAAACGGTGAAGTTAAGCTCGGCTCGACGCGTATGCACACCGTAGAGAACGTCACCAGGGATTGGGAGGGGGCCGATCAAATCGGTCTCTATGCGTTCAGTTCCCATTTGCCGTTCCTCCTAGTCCAGAATTCCGGCGTGGCGCATGGCATGAGTAATAACCTCTTTAACAGGATCGCTCACCTCCACGAGAGGAAGGCGCAGGTCACCTCGGATCTTTGAGAGTTGCGCCAGCGCGAATTTCACGCCAGCCGGACTGGTCTCGAGGAATAGCGCGCGATGCAGGGGCATCAGTCGATCTTGAAGAGCCAGTGCCGCCGTAAAGTCGCCTCCCAGGCATGCCCGCTGGAAGTCTGCACATAGCCGGGGAGCAACATTTGCGGTCACCGAGATGCAACCGTGGCCGCCATGGGCCATGTACCCCAGCGCCGTGCCATCTTCGCCGGTGAGAAGATTGAACTCATTACCGCAGGCCATCCGCTCCAACGACGGTCGCAAGAGATTGCCTGTCGCGTCCTTGACGCCCTTGACGTTCGGACAATCCATAAAAATGCGGGTTAGCGTTTCGACTTGAATATCGATCACACTCCGGCCCGGAATATTGTAGACGATGATCGGAATCGTAGCTGCAGCGTCGATCGCCCTAAAGTGCTGATAGATCCCCTCCTGGGTGGGTTTATTGTAGTACGGTGAGACGATCAGTAAACCGTCCGCGCCGGCCTCCTGAGCGTGCCGCGCGAAGCCGATTGCTTCCTCGGTGCTATTGGAGCCGGCGCCGGCGATGACCGGAACGCGGCCATCCGCTGCCTCGATCGTGATTTCCACGACTCGCTTGTGTTCGGCATGAGTGAGGGTCGGGCTTTCCCCCGTCGTTCCGCAGGGGACAAGCCCTGACGTGCCCTCGGCGATCTGCCATTCGATGAGGGTGCGAAGCGCGACCTCATCGATTTTCCCATCGTCAAATGGGGTGACAAGGGCAGTGATGGATCCTTTGAACATCTTGACTTCCAAAAACGACGATGGGTTCAAACTGGCGCCGGCGCCGGCGATCAGTGCTGGAGCGACGTGATGCAGACGACCTTAGGCTGGGTCATGTCCTCATAAGCAAAGCGAACCCCTTCGCGTCCCATGCTGCCGTATTTGAATCCGCCAAACGGCATTGCGTCGAACCGATAGTCCGACGACTGGTTGATCATGACGCCGCCGGCGTCGATCCGCTTTGCTGCCTCCAGGGCACTGGCAAGATCGTTGGTAAAGATCCCGGCATGGAGGCTGTATTCCGGCTTGTTAGCCAGCTCTATTGCCTCTTCAAGGTCATCGAACGGCTGCAGTATGACGACCGGGGCGAAGACTTCCTCATTCAGTACGTCGCAAGCGGCCGGTACGTTTTCCAGGACGGTCGGAGGATAGAGGGTGCCGGCTGGCTTGTGACCGCAAAGCAGCATCGCGCCGGCAGCGATTGCTCGTTCCACCATAGCGGCGGCTCGGTTCACCGCGTTTTCGGAGATCATCGGGCCCATGTCAGTCTCGGAGTTCATCGGGTCGCCGGTTTTTATCCGGGTGGTCTGGGCCACGAACTCGGTCTTGAAGCGTTCATAGATCGAGCGCTGTACCAGAATTCGTTGCGTTCCGATGCAGTTCTGGCCAGCCGCCCAGAAGGCACCTGACACGCAATCTTCCACGGCGGCGTTAACTTCGCAATTTTCCATCACGATAACCGGCGCATTGCCACCGAGATCCATTGCGAGCTTCTTGATGCCTGCAGATCGTGCGATGGCCTCGCCCGTGACAAAGCCCCCTGTAAAGGAGATCATGCGAACGTCTTTTGCCGAAACAATCGCCTTGCCCAGGTCGGCGCCGCCAACAGCGACCGTGATGACCTCGTCCGGCAAACCGCTTTCGATTAACACGTCCACCAGCTTGAGGGCTGAGAGAGGGGCAAGTTCCGACGGTTTCAGGACTACTGCATTTGCGCCGGCGATGGCGGGGCCAAGCTTGTGCGCCACGAGATTGAGCGGGTCATTGTACGGCGTGATCGCCGCGATGATCCCTAGCGGCTCCCGGGTGAACCAGCCCTGGCGAGTTTCCGATCCAGCATAGGCATCGAATGGAATGACTTCGCCAGCATTCCGCTTGGCCTCTTCCGCAGAGAGTTTCAGCGTGTTGACGCAACGTGTCGCCTCCTTGCGGGCCTGGGCAATTGTCTTCCCCGCCTCCCGCACGATCAGGAGCGCAAACTCCTCCTTACGTTCTTCGATGGCGGCTGCGGCCCTTTCGAGAATCGCAGAGCGCTGGTGGCGGGGGAGCGATCGGGCAATCTGCGCGCCGCGCCTGGCGCGTTCGAGCAACAGGTCCACAGCGTCGGCACTGGTCTCTCGGATGGCGCCGACAAAACTGCCGTCGAAAGGATTACTGACGATGATCTCGTTGGAAGAGGCGGGCTTCAAGGCTAGACCGGGCATCACGCTGCCTCCTTCGCGAAACTGGCCGACTGGGCATTGTGTATAGCCACGATGTCGGACAGCAGTGCGTAGGCGGTTTCGATTCGACCGGCGCCTGGGCCACTAACCGTAACGGGGCCGAGAAGCTCTGTGTTCAGCGATACTGCGTTGGTAGCGCCGTTGACGCCGGCGAGCGTATGTCCGAGAGCAAGCTGTTTGGGCGCGACACTGCCGGTTATCGTCCCGTCGGCATTGCGAACTGCGGACCCGATCAGTTTCCAACGGCTTTCAACCTTGGCAGCTGCTTGAATGTCGGAAGGGGAAAGCTCGGAGATGCCGCGGCAGGAGACATCCTCCGGCTTGAGATTTGCTCCCAGCAGCTCATTTGCCAGGATCACGACTTTCAGGCGAACGTCGAAACCTTCGACGTCGGCGGTCGGATCGGCTTCGGCATAGCCCAGGGCCTGCGCTTCCGCAACAGCGCTGGCGAAGTCGAGACCGTCCTCCATGCGACCGAGGACGAAGTTCGACGTGCCGTTGAGGATCCCTTCAAACCCTTTCACCTCTGCTCCGGCAAGGGTCTTCCATGCCATCCTTATGACGGGCGTGCCGCTCATCACGGAGCCCTCATACTCGAAGTGAACAGTGTTCGCCTTGGCAAGTGCCTTCAGTTCGCGACCAGCAATCGCTATTGGCCCCTTGTTCGTGGTGACGACGTGCTTGCCCGAGTTGAGAGCCCAGCGGCAGTGTGAAACCGCGGGCTCGCCGTCCTTCGGGTTCGTAAAAGTCGCCTCCACGACGATATCGGCGGGCGCCGTCTTGATAATGGCTTCGTTGTCGGCCTCGGCGCTGCCGCCGGAGAGCTGGCCAAAACCGCCTTTCGCGAAATTCGCCTCCACGAGGGTCTTGGCATCCAGACCGTTGGGCGAAATGACGGAGCCCAGATGGAGATCGCTGACCGCAACGATGTTCAGGCGGAAACCAAGGTCCCGTTCCCAAAGCGGGCTCTTTGTCGCGATGAGCTCGGTCAAGGCACGGTTGACGCCGCCAAATCCGATTAGGGCAATATTGTAGATCTTCATGTGGTTTCCTCCGATGAAGCGATTTGTGCGCATACCATGCGATGCAAATCGCTCAGTCGGAACGGCACAAACAGACCAATCTGCCGTGCATTTTGCTCATGATGCTGGTCGCTTGCCGCTTGTTCGTCGTCCGGCTCCAGCGCTCGGACGGACAAGTGGTCGGGCAAGAAGCCCACTCGCCCATGCAATCCCTCAATGTGTCAATCTTTGCGCAAAGTCGACGCGTCTGAGCGGCCGTCGGCGGCAATCTCAGGAGAAGTGATCAAAGTCGATCGGAACTGAAAAGCCTGTCTTGACGCGGTCCATGACCACCATTGTCTTGAACCCCTTGATGTCGGGATTTTCATAGAAGAACTTGCGGGTAAAGACCTCATAGTCCTCCATGCTCTCGGCAGTGACAATCAAGACGAAATCCGCATCTCCCGTTACATAGTAGCCGTTCATCACTTCTGGCGTCTGCCGGATCGATTGCTTGAACCGGTCGACGATGTCGGCTCTTTCGCGCTCGAGCGTGACCAGTACCAGCATTGCGATCGGTCGGCCGACAGATTTAGGTTTCACAACCGCAACCTCCGCCTCAATCACTCCAGCCTCACGAAGCCGCTTGAGGCGGCGCTGCACCGCAGTGGCCGAAAGACCAACCATCGCACCGAGCTCCTCGCTGCTGTGTCTGTTATGAACCTGCACGATACTGAGAAGGCGAGCATCTAGGCGGTCGAGCTGCATTGGAAACTCCGCAGGATTTCATCGTTTTGTAGCCATAGAAAGCAGGAATTCCTCGTCTCAGCAATACTTACGCCGGAATTCATCGCCTCAATGCTTCTACGCTGAATGGACAAGAGAGAGGCGGCAGAAACGTTCAGCCCGACGATGACCTCGCTGCATGAGGAATTTAGAAATGACCAACATTGCTGAAATAGCTGACATGGACCGCAGGACCGTTCTGCATCCGTTCACCTACCTTAAGAATTACGCAGCCGGGGAGACCGATCCTACCATCGTCGAGACGGGAAAGGGCGTTCGTATTAGGGACGCGTCCGGCAGAGAATATTTGGACGGGTTTGCGGGTCTCTACTGCGTGAATGTCGGCTACGGCCGCACTGAAGTCGCCGAAGCGATCGCCCGGCAGGCCTACAAGCTTGCCTATTATCATTCTTACGCCGCACATACGACCGAGGAGCTCGCACGACTTTCGGATCGACTGGTGCGAATGGCGCCAGGCAACATGTCGAAGGTCTTCTACGGGCTGTCCGGTTCGGACGCGAACGAGACGCAGGCGAAGATCGTCTGGTATTACAACAATCTCCGCGGGAAAGCGCAAAAGAAGAAGATCATCTCGCGTGAGCGTGGCTACCATGGATGTTCTGTGGTTTCCGGTTCGATGACAGGCTTGAGCTTTTACCACGATCATATGGATCTCCCGGTTTCGGGGATTCTGCGTACCGGCGTGCCGCATTTCTATCGCGGTGCGATGCCTGGTGAGACCGAAGAAATCTTTTCACAGCGTCGCGCTGATGAACTGGAAGCGCTTATTCTCGCCGAAGGGCCCGACACTGTCGGCGCCTTCATCGCGGAGCCGGTCCTTGGAACGGGAGGCATTACACCGCCGCCGGCAGGATACTGGCCGAAAATCCAAGCTGTGCTGAAGAAGTACGACGTGCTGCTGATTGCCGACGAGGTGGTCTGCGGGTTTGGCCGCACCGGCGCCATGTTCGGTTCGGATCTCTACGGCATGGAACCCGATTTGGTCACCGTCGCCAAGGGCTTGACGTCAGCCTATGTGCCACTATCGGCGGCCATCGTTTCGCAGAAAGTCTATGAGGTCATGGAGGAGGCGACGCCGCGGGTGGGCTCCTTCTCACACGGCTACACCTATTCTGGCCATCCGATTGGCGCCGCCGCGGCGAACGCAGTGCTTGATATCGTCGAGCGCGAAAACCTGGCGGCCCAGTCCGCGACCAAGGGCGCTTATCTTTTGCAGCGGCTGAAGGCAGAATTCGAGCAAAACCCGATCGTCGGGGAAGTTCGTGGCGTTGGCATGCTTGCAGCCATCGAGTTCGTTTCCGATCGCGACACCAAGGCTTCGTTCGATCCCGGCCTGAAGGTCGGCGCGCGCATCTCGCAAGCCGCTCGAAATCGCAACCTCATAGCGCGCGCGATGCCGCATGGAGACATTTTGGGCTTTGCACCGCCACTTGTGATGACGGAAGCGGAAATCGACGAAATGGTTGCGATCGCAAGGGCTGCCGTTGACGAGGTGCTGCGGGAACTGGACTCCCAAGGACTGGTGGCGGGATAACGAATGGGCAATTGTCTGAGGCTCCACGCATGAACGCAATTCTAAAGGTTCACGAACTCACTAAGACGTTTGGATCGACGAAGGTGCTGGATGGTATCAGTTTCGACATGAGAGAAGGTGAAGTCATCTCTCTGATCGGGTCGTCCGGATGTGGAAAAAGTACCGTACTTCGCTGCATCAATTTTCTGGAGACGCCGACATCAGGTCGGATCGAGTGCATGGGCCAGTCCGTCTCCGTCGTCAATGACCAGCGCGGCCGAAGCCAGATCGTCAACGGTCGCGATATCAGGAACCTTCGCAGACAGATCGGCATGGTGTTCCAGAACTTCAATCTCTGGCCTCACCTGAGCGTCCTGGCCAACGTGACCGAGGCAGTCGTTTGGGTGCTGAAGCTCGGCAGAAAAGACGCCGAAGAGGTTGCGCTCTCGGCCTTGTCGAAAGTCGGCATGGCGAGTTTCCGCGACCGCTACCCGCAACAGCTTTCGGGCGGGCAGCAACAACGTGTCGCGATCGCACGTGTTCTGGCAATGAGACCAAAACTGATGCTGTGCGATGAGCCGACGTCGGCGCTGGACCCCGAGCTCGTGGGTGAAGTGCTGAAAGTCATAAGGGCGCTGGCGGAAGCGGGGGCTACGATCCTCCTCGTCACGCATGAAATGCGGTTCGCACGCGATGTGTCGAACCGGATGATATTCCTGCAAAATGGTCGCCTTGAGCAGGATGACGAACCGAAGGAATTGTTTCGAAATCCCGCGACGGAAGGGGTGAAGCGGTTTCTATCGACAGTGATGGCGGCCAACGCCTGAACGCGCGCTACAACGACAACCATAAGGGGTAACAATCATGATCAACATCAATGTCATCAAGTCAGCATTCGCAACTAGCCTTCTCGTCTGCGCATTCGCAACCGGCGCGTCGGCAAAGGACGGCGTTCTGCGCATCGGAACGGAGGGCGATGCGCCGAAGTTCAGCATGGCCGATCCCAGCGGCACGGTAACCGGTTTCGACGCCGATATCGCCAATGGGATCTGCGCCGAGCTGAAACTGAAGTGTGAGTTCGTTGTGCAAACGTTCAGTTCGCTGGTGCCCTCCATGGATAGCGATCGGTTTGACGTCATCATTTCGGGCCTTGGTATTACTGCAGAGCGTCAGAAGAAGATCGATTACTCGATACCCTATGCGACAACACCGCTCTATTTCGCTGTCGCTAAGGACTCCCCGCTTGCAGGTCTTAAAAGCCTCGCCGAAATAGAGAAGGCCGTTCAGGGCAAGGGTGTTGGCGTCGTTACGGGAACGACATACGCCAGGTTCATGGAGAAACGGATGCACGGAGCCGATCTGAAAACATATGATGCGACCACCCAGCTGACCGCCGACCTCGCGAGCGGCCGTATCGACGTCGCCTTCGCGGATTCGCCAACGTGGATGGACTTTCTCGCAACGCCCGACGGCGCCAACTTCACGAAGATCGATCTGAAGATCATGGCCATGGACGACCCAGACGTTCTTGGCCACGGCATGGGAGTCGGGATGCGCAAGGGCAATACCGAACTCAAAACCAAGGTCGATGCCGCCCTTTGCAAGATGATCAACGAGGGCAAGGTCAAGGAAGCCTCGATGCATTGGTTCCAGGACGATTACACGATTCCCTGCAAGAAGTGATCGTTTTGAACATGAAGCCTGCCTTGGCACAGCCCAAGGCAGGTCACGGGGATTGTGTCCATGTTGGATGACCTTTGGATGTTGATGGTGGAGCAAAGTTGGGCGCTGGCTCTGCTGAAAGGAAGTGTCGTCACGATCGCGATCGGCTTGATCGGAATGGCACTCGGTTTTTTGGTTGCAACACCCTTGGCCATCATGCGCTGGCGGAAGGTCATGGTCGTCTCGCAACTTGTCGACGGGTACAGTATTCTTGTTCGCGGCATTCCCGGCTTGCTGGTCATCTATCTCCTCTTTTTCGGGTCGATCGAGTGGGTGAAGGCGATTACGGCTACGTTCGGCTACCAGGACTCGGCTGATAACGCATACCCCTATATCGTCGGAGTAATCGCGATTGCCGTCATCTCGTGTGCCTATTCGATCGAAGTCATCCGGGGTGCGCTTCAGGCGGTGCCTTACGGCCTGCTGGAAGCCGCTCAGTCGCTCGCCTTGCCAAGAGGGGTAACGTTTATGCGCATCACGTTCCCGCTGGCACTGCGGCTGGCGCTTGGCGGGATCAACAACGTCTGGCAGATGACGATCAAGGATACGTCGCTCGTCTCGGTCGTCGGCTTACAGGAATTGATGAGGACGGCTGCCATCGGTGCAGGAATCACGCGATCCCCGCTGCTTTTCTACTGCATCGCTGCGGCGCTCTTCTTCTGCATGACCGCAGTCAGTCAAACCGTGTTTTCCAGCGTAGAACGTGCGCTCGACCGCGGCTTCCGAGGACGATGACATGGATTTCGGGATAATTGCATATGCCGTTCCGTTCCTTGTCATAGGTGCCAGGACAACGTTGCTGATCGCCGTGTTTGGCCTCGGTATCGGGCTTCCCTTTGGTGTCGCCGTCGGGCTCGCGCGCTGCTCGAGGAGCCGGGCGTTGCGCCGCTTATGCGACGCCTACTGCGCGATCTTCCGCGGAACGCCTATGCTGGTCCAGGTCTTCGTCATCTATTACGGCTTGGCCCAGGTGAGCTTTATTCGTCAGAACCCTGCTCTATGGTGGATGATCGGAGACGGGCTGAATGCTGCAATCCTTGCCGTGGTGCTCAACACCGGTGCCTACACTGCGGAGATTTTCCGCACGGCTTTCCTCTCCCTGCCGAAAGGACTTATCGAAGCGGCAGAAGCCTGTGGCATGCACCCGTGGCACGTCTTTAAGAGGGTGAAGTTCCCGCTTGCCGTGCGCCAGGCACTTCCCGCCTATAGCAGCGAGGCGGCGATCATCGTGAAGGAATCCAGCCTCGCATCAACGATTACCGTTCTGGAAATTACCGGATATGCGAAGCGGCTCATGAGCGAGACTTTCGCGATCATGGACATCTTCATCGTCACCGCGGCGTTCTATCTCGCCATAAACATCGTCGTTTTGACGGCCCTGAAACTCCTCGAGCGGCGCCTGTCGTTCGTCCGATAAACAGATCCAAGAAAGGTCTTCCAATGTCCAAACTCACTTTCATCGACTACGACAACCTGCCTCAGCCGCGTAAAGGGCAACCCGTGCCCGAAAGGCTTGTCGAGGGTAACCCGCAGTTTCTCGCCTGGGACATCGCGCAGACGTCTGACGGCGTCGTTCGCTCCGGCATTTGGGAAGCGTCGCCCGGCGCCTACCGCTCGATCAAGGGCGAAACTTTTGAATTTTGTGTCATTCTTTCGGGCGTGTCCGAACTAATCGAGGATGGCTGTGAGCCACGGCGGATTGCTGCCGGCGACGCTTTCGCCATGCATCCGGGTTTCGTCGGCACCTGGAGGGTCATCGAAACGACGCGCAAGCTCTGGGTTTGCCGAGACTAAGCCATCATAACTTCACACCATTTTTCCGGAACTTAAGCTCTGATGATCCAAGCTCAACGACATTCTATCAAATTGACACCTTACTGGTGGGAGGACAGCACATTTCCTTCCCTGCCAGCACGGAACGTCGAGAAGACATGCGACGTTGCGATCGTTGGCGGAGGGTACACGGGTTTGTCGGCGGCGCTTGAACTTGCGCGTGCCGGCAAGCATGTCCAGCTGTTTGACCGTCAGACCCTTGGCTTGGCGGCCTCGGGCCGCAATGGGGGCATGGCCAGCGGAAGCATCCGCCCGGGGCGCAAGGATCTGGTCAGAAGGTTCGGGCAGGAGAGGGCACAAGCCATACTCCTGGAAGGCAAGGCGGCGCGAGAGGATCTCTGGCGCTTCCTCAAAGACGAGAATATCGAATGCGATTTCTCGTTGTCTGGCGCTTTCAGCGGGGCCATGACGGATGACGAAGCCGACGAACTCCGTCGTCAGGCAGTCTTTCTGCAAGAGAATCTCGGCATCGAGGCATATCCCGTGCAAAGGGCTGATGTCCCTAAGTTCATCGGAACCGACCTTTATGTCGGAGGCCTCGTGCGCAAAGACATCGGTGGGCTACAACCGGCCAAGCTTCTTGCGGCCATGATCAATCTGGTGAACACATCGACGGCGGTCATTCATGACAATACCGCAGTCCTTGGCTCGACTAGCGAGGCCGGAGGCGTGCAAATTCAAACGGAACGCGGCGAGGTGTTCGCCAGAAAACTTCTTGTCTGCACTGATGGCTATACCGACGGTTTCGACCCGTGGCTGCGTCGACGCATTGTTCCTGTGCGCAGCAGGATCATCGCAACTGAAGCCCTAGACAAAGGGTTGATGGATCGGCTGATGCCGCCACGCATGATGTATGGCGACCTGCGTAAGCTCAGCTACTATTACCGGCCGTCGCACGACGGCTCGCGGATCTTGTTCGGCGGACGCGATGGCACGACTGCCGGAGACCCGGCAGCTCCGATTGCACATCTGCAAAGTGAACTTGCGCGGCTTTTTCCCGAACTCGCAAGAATAGGTCTTACGCACAGCTGGTTTGGCTATGTCGCCATGAACCGCGACATGATCCCGCGCATGTTCTCCCGCGGAAATACAGTCTATGCGACCGGCTATTGCGGCTCCGGTGTCGTGTGGGCCAGATGGCTGGGCAAGAAGGCGGCGTTCAAGATCCTCGGTGACGTGGAACAATCGCGCTCCGCATTCGATTTCGACGCTGCTCCAAAAGCCCTCCCATTTTTCAACGGCAAACCCTGGTTCATTCCTATTGTTTACTCGATGTACGCGCGGCACGACAGGAAGATGCTCCTCAGACGCCTGAAGGGCTGAGTTCAGATGCCCTATTCGTTTCTGCAAGTCCGCCACGGCGCCAAGGTTCGTGCCGTCCACGTGCAATCAAGTCCCTGCGTTGGCACACGCGCAGCAGACAACAACTAGCAAAGGCCGGAGCTAAGGTGAACAGACATGATTAGTCTGGAAATGAAGAAGCCGAGAAGCGGCTCATCAAGTGGCGTACGAGCGCTTCCGAAAGGCCGGCGTGACGCTAATTCACGTCGACCAAGAAAGCTCCTTTCGCTAGCGTTCTCCCTTTGCGCAGGTGGGAGAACGCCAGTTTTCGAGCTGTTCTGTTTACCGCAGAGCACTCCTATTTCAGAAGATCGAAAATAATCCGTGAGACCAATTTGATCTATGTTGACACCAATCACTAAACCAATTCTATATTGATCGCACAAATATCCTAATTGGTAGCGAATGGTGGTGAACGTGAAAGCAACTCCGACACTTGAAAGAAGCCGCGCGCCTTCGCAGGCGGCTGTAGCATGCGAAGCTCCCACGCAACTGTTCATCGGTGGCGAATGGGTTTCGGCAAAAGGTGGCCGGACCTTCGATGTGATCGATCCTTCGACTGCGAAAGCAATCGCCACAGTTTGTGACGGCGATATCCCGGATGCGACGGCGGCCGTCGACGCCGCAGAAAAGGCGGCTGCGGCCTGGAAAGCAACTTCGCCACGGCGGCGCGCGGATGTCCTGATGAAGTGTTTTCACCTTCTACTCGAACAAGCCGAGTGGCTGGCGCAACTGATCACGGTGGAAAATGGCAAGGCGCTTCCCGACGCGAGATCGGAGGTCGCCTACGCGGCCGAGTTTTTTCGCTGGTATGCCGAGGAGGCTGTGAGGGCTCCGGGAGAATTTGGATTAGCACCTTCCGGCGCAAACCAGATCATTGTCAGCCATGAGCCGATTGGTATCGCCGTATTGGTAACGCCTTGGAATTTCCCGGCAGCGATGGCGACCCGAAAAATTGCCCCGGCATTGGCTGCAGGCTGCACTTGCATCCTGAAGCCGGCAGCCGAGACGCCTCTGACTGCGCTCGCCATAGGAGAACTGATGCAGCAGGCAGGTGTTCCTGCCGGAGTGGTCAACATCGTTCCCACGAAAAAAGCCGGTCCTGTGGTGAGTGCAATGCTGCACGACAAACGGGTCCGGAAGCTGTCGTTCACCGGCTCGACCGGCGTTGGCAGGATGCTGCTGCGCGAAGCCGCAGACCAGGTCGTCAGTTGCTCAATGGAATTGGGCGGCAACGCGCCTTTCATCGTATTCGATGATGCCGACCTGGAAGCGGCGGTCGCTGGCGCAATGGTTGCAAAGATGCGCAACGGCGGTGAGGCTTGTACGGCCGCGAACCGCTTCTACGTCCAAAGGGGGATTTCCGCTGACTTCATACGCCGCTTCGCGGAGGAGATGGCAGCGCTCAACGTCGGGCCAGGACTGGCACCGGATACGCAGCTTGGCCCACTGATCACCGATGCTGCGGTGACCAAGGTGGAGCGCCTGGTAGATGACGCGATCTCCAAGGGAGCCCGGCTGGTGACAGGAGGTAGCAGGTTGAGCGGCGAGGGCTTCTATTATTTGCCAACCGTTCTCGCCAATGTCTCTCCGGACGCCGAGATACTTCGCGAAGAAATCTTCGGTCCGGTTGCGCCGGTGATTGTGTTTGATACCGAGGACGAGGTCGTTGATCTGGCCAACGACACCGAATACGGGCTTGTATCCTATATCTTCAGCCGAGACCTCAAGCATGTGCTTGCAGTCGCCGGCAGGCTGGAGAGCGGCATGGTAGGAATTAACCGCGGTGTCGTTTCCGACGCTGCGGCGCCATTCGGCGGCACGAAGCAGAGTGGCCTCGGACGCGAAGGCAGCCATCACGGCATGCTCGAATACCTCGAAACCAAGTACATCGCTGTCACTTGGTAGGTCGTCGCGAGCAACGCCGGATACGTGTTGGCGATCGCGTGCAGAACGTCAGGCATGCTCGAATCACCGAACAATGACCTCAGTGACCGCAGCAAGAATAGGAAAGATGAATGTCCCTACTGAAGACCATCGACTCCAATCCGTCCTTCGAGCCGAAGCATAGAACTGCCGAGCCGGATCGCCTGATTTCGGGCAGCCCCGCCTTCAAGACGTGGCTGCAGGACATCGCCAAGGACGGCAAGGTCAATACCGGTGTTTTCGAGGCGACGCCCGGCGAAACGCACTCCATCAAGGGCGAGACGTTTGAATTTTGCCACCTCGTGCACGGTGTGATCGAACTGACGGAGCGGGGCAAGGACCCCGTGATTTATCGCGCCGGCGACAGCTTCGTGATGAAGCCGGGCTACGTCGGGGTCTGGAAGACAATCGAGACGGTGCGGAAGATTTTCGTCACCGTCACCTGATCATTCGAACAACCGATGCCATTTTAACGTGCATCGTCGCATCTGCAGGCGAGACGGAGCGAGGCGGCAGGCAAGCCGTTTCGGTCAGCGCCTCTTGAAATCGGATGGGGGGGTTAGTCCGCCCGCCCTCTTTGCGCGGCTTATGTACCCATGTCGCCCGTCCGGCCAGGAATCTCGATTCTGGCCGCGGTTTCATAGACCCGTCGCTCTTTATCGCTGGTGAGCTGGAGACCCACGAATGGATGAACTCATGCAAACGGAATCGATCGTTTTTGCGCCTTTCGAGGCTCACCATGTGGACGGAGCGCTCGCACTGTCCCGTGCAGCGGGTTGGGCGCACAGGAGGGAAGACTGGGAAATCATACGGTCTCTGAGCGAAGGACGCGTTGCGCTCGCCGGCGACCGGGTTGTGGGTACCGCACTCATGACTCCCTTCGGCCACACTTGCTCAGCCATTAACATGATTATTGTCGACGAAAGCCAGCGTGGCCGGGGATTGGGAAGAAAACTGACCACCGCCGTGTTGGAACTCGCTGGTGATCGTGAATGCCGATTGACGGCGACGAATGACGGCTTGCCTCTTTATGAAAAACTGGGATTCGTCGCGACGCACCAAATCGTCCGCCACCAAGGGGTCGTCAGCCACGTCGTTGCCCCTGAAAATGCTGACTGGGCCGGGCCTGACGCGCTGCCGGCAATCAAAGCGCTTGATCGTACGGCATTCGGGGCCGACCGTGACGCGATATACAATGCTCTGGCGAAGGAGGGGAGTTTCGCCGCCATCCGGCAAGGTGATCGTATCGTCGCATTTGCGGCAACGCGGTTGTTCGGAAAGGGTGAAGTCGTCGGGCCTGTCGTTGCGGAAAACTCGGAACAGGCGAGGGACCTGCTTGCCTTCATCCTCTCCGGCAAGGAAGGTCGCACTGTGCGAGTCGACATCCCCAAACAGACCAGCCTTTCGTCACCGCTCCAAGACTGGGGGCTGCCTCGGGAGGGCACCGTCGTTGCGATGGTTCGCGGCGCCGCGGACCACTCTGAAACACCGGCTGTTCAAACTTTTTGCCTTGCGAGCCAAGCTATTGGCTGACGTGACGTCCGAAGTGCGAGGCGGCGGCATTGAATACCTCTGACTTCCTCCGGGACAGAAGAGCGTCTCGCCCCAGAGGCGTCCACGCGACTGGCGGTCAGAAAGATCCACTGAAACCTCCGGCCAGGTCGATTAATCCCAATTCCCGCCAGACTCACACACTTTTCATCGTCGTTTACGTGTACGCTGCCTGCCAAAATGCAGTAGCCCTTCGTCAGCATGGCGGTCCCCTATTGCAACATCCACTGCTCCGCCGCTTTGAAATGGTTCTTCAGCTGTCGTCTCTCATCATCCCAGCGGCACGAGATGCCGACTACCGAGGTCCGGTACGAGGTTACTGCTGGAGCAGGCTTGCAAGCGGCAAATGCACTTTGATCAGGGGTGATTTCAGGACGACGAAGGTGAAGTACTTGTCAATGCCGATATCCAAATCCAGGAGCCGTTCCATGATCGTCTGGTACTCGTCGATTCCGGCGGTTACAAATTTTACGAGATAATCGTAGCCTCCCGAAACCAAATGGCACTCGATAACCTGATCGATCTTCTCAATCGCCGTAATGAATCTCGCGAAGTCAAGTTGACGGTGGTTCTTCAGAGTGATTTCGGTGAACACCGTCAGCGCCTGGCCCAGTTTTGCCATATCGATCCGCGCAGAGTAGCCTTGGATATAGCCCTCCGCCTGCAGCTTTTTCACGCGCAGCAAACAGGGGCTTGGCGAGAGATTGACCACTTCCGAAAGCTCGACATTCGTCATTCGGCCATTCGTCTGCAATGCGTTCAGTATCTTGACGTCAATCCTATCAAGTTTCATTGGCTAGTTCCCGCTGATGAGGAGGGCGCCGGCGAAATGCCTTCCTTGCTTTGTGATCGTTCCAGGTCATGGTCAGCCGCGTGTCCCTAGAAATTCGAGGAGTGGAGCGCGTCGCAGACGGCCTCGGTAACATCCAAGGTAGTGGCTGAACCGCCCACGTCGGGGGTAAGGATTCCGGCACCGGTCACCCGCTCGACAGCGCGCATGAGGCGGGACGAGCCTTCCCGCTCGCCGAGGTGGTCGAGCATCTGGGCAGCAGTCCAGAAGGCGGCAACCGGGTTAGCGATGCCTTTGCCGGCAATGTCGAAGGCGGAGCCGTGGATCGGCTCAAACATCGAGGGAAAGCGGCGCTCCGGATCGATGTTCGCCGTCGGTGCAACCCCTAGACTACCGGCAAGAGCACCAGCGAGATCGGAAAGAATATCGGCGTGCAGGTTCGTTGCCACAATGGTGTCGAGGCTCCGTGGCTTGAGCGTCATCCGCACCGTCATGGCATCGACCAGCATCTTGTCCCACGTAACCGCGGGGAATTGCTCCGCCACTTCACAAGCAATCTCGTCCCACATGACCATACCATGCCGCTGGGCATTGGACTTCGTAACGACCGTGAGCAACTTGCGCGGTCGGGATTGGGCCAACCTGAAGGCGTAGCGCATGATGCGGGTGACGCCGACGCGGGTAAAGATGGCGACCTCAGTGCCGACCTCTTCGGGCAGGCCGCGGTGAGCGCGTCCGCCATGGCCGGAATATTCACCTTCGGAGTTCTCACGCACAATCACCCAGTCGAGGTCGCCGGCGCCGCAATTGCGCAGCGGCGAGGTTATGCCAGGCAGGATCTTGGTTGGCCGGACATTGGCGTATTGGTCGAAGCTCTGGCAGATCGGCAATCTGAGCCCCCACAGGGTGACATGGTCCGGAACATTGGGTGCTCCGACCGCGCCGAAATAGATAGCGTCGAATTTCTTGAGCTGCTCCAGCCCGTCCGACGGCATCATCACACCATGTTTCCTGTAGTAGTCAGATCCCCAGTTGAAATTTTCGAAGGTGAATTTTACGTCGCCGAGTCGCATCTCCAGGCTTGCAAGAACAGTCTGGCCGGCAGCGATCACCTCAGGTCCGATGCCGTCGGCAGGTATGGCTGCGATGGAGTATTCACGCATGAAACTTCTCCGTACCGTTATTCGATCGAGTTGGCCAGCAGCGGCCGCAACTGCGTATTCGGTGCCATACGCTTAGCGTCGAAGCCGCGAGCCGAGAAGCAGGGCCTCCCGAAGTCAGAGAGGAAGCATCAGAGATGGTGCTTGCTCCGCGTCGAACGCGCGGGACCGGCATCCTCTGTGCCGCCTGGCAGGTTATCCTTTCCGAGCGGTCGAATTCCGCAGGGGAGCGCTGGGGTCAGCGTTGATCGAGCAATTTGATCTGGAGATCTTCCCAATGCTCCTGGAACGCGTCCCGCGCCGTATCGTAGTGGCGGCTTCTCAAACTGTTGATGAGCCGCTCGTGTTCTTCCGCCATTTCTTCGGCGGTGGCGTAGAAATCCTGCCGCTGTGCGAGGAGGAGCTCGATCTCGCCCTCGAGGTCTGAATAAGTCCGCTTCAGCCGAACGCTCCCGCTGGCGGCGATGATCGCGCGATGGAAGTCACGGTCCGCAGCAACCAATGCAGATCTGTCGGAGGATAGAGTCGACCTGTGCATCACGTCCACCGCCTCCAGCGCCTGAGATGGGATGACGCCGGTCAGCACAATCAGACGAATGGCCTCGCCCTCGATGGCGCCGCGCACGCGTGTGATATCGACGATATCGTCTGGCCCGAATTCGGGCACCACAAAGCCCCGGTTCGGTATCTGACGCAGCAGGCCCTGCGTGACGAGCACCTGAGCTGCTGTACGGAATGTGTGCCGCGAGGTCGAATGCTCTTCGCACATCTTCACGTCACGGAGGAACTCGCCCGGTCGGAAATCCCCTGACAAGATGCGCCGTCGCAAGGCGTGAGTCAGGATTTCCACCGCGCTGGCGGGCAAGGGCTCGACCTTCATCTTTGGATCTTCGGCTTGATTCTTGGCGGACAGCGGCGGCATGGTTTTGGCTTTGCTCGTTGATCATGTTCGTGTACCTACGCCACACGAGGCGGCGCAGGGCAAGGCTAGATGATTTGTGCCTCCTGGCTGCCTGGTGGCGGGTCCTAGGTATGCACGGACCGAAGCGCCTCGTCGATGCCCTCGAGCAGACGTGCCGCATTGGCCGGTGTGAAGATGAGCGGGGGCCTGATCTTCAGGATATGCGCGTCCGCTCCCGTCGCGGAAATGAGAATGCGCCGGTCGCGCAAGGCATTGACGGCTGCAAGCGCACGGTCCATGTCCGGCGTCTTCCGATCTCTATCCTTGACGAGTTCGACGGCGAAATAGAGTCCGGCGCCGCGAACATCGCCGACGAATTCATATTTCTTCTGTAGATCCCGGAGGCCGTCGAGGATTTCGCCGCCGACCTTGACAGCATTGTCCATCAGGCCTTCTTCGAGGATCGTGTCGAGCACGGCTCTTGCGGCGGCGATAGCGACCGAGTTGCCGCCAAACGTGTTGAAGTAGCGCAAGCTGGAACCGAATTCGGCGACGAGTTCGGGCCGCAGCACTACGCCGGCTACGGGATAGCCGTTGCCCATGGGCTTGCCCATGGTGACGATGTCCGGATCGATCTTGTGACGACGGTGACCCCAAAGATGGGTGCCGGTCCGCCCGAATCCGGATTGCACCTCGTCGGCAATGAACAGGCCGCCCGCCTTGCGCACCACTTCCGCCACGGGCGCCAATACGTCCGTCGGATCGACGTAAAGACCATCGGAGGAGAAGACGGAGTCGGCGATGAATGCCGCTAGGCCGCCGCCGTGCCGCTCCATGTCGGCGATCTGCCGCGCGACATCCTCTGCCATCCGCCGGCCGATTTCCTGGATGGGCAGCCGATAGGAATCGGGCGCCGCGACCGTGCGAAGATAGGGATCCAGAGCCGACTTCCTGCCGAGCGACGGCGATATTGCCGCCACCGCGCCGCTGTTGCCGTGATAGGCTTCGGCCGTGACGATGACGCCGGTCTTGCGTGTGTGGTAACGCGCGATTCGCAAGGCGAGATCGTTGGCTTCCGAACCCGTGCATGTGAACATCGCGCATCCGGTCCGGCCGAGTTCGCCACCGAACGTATTGATCAGGGCTTCGGCATAGTCCAGCAGCGGCTCCTGCATGTAACGCGTGTGTGTACAAAGTACCTCGAGCTGCTTTTGGATGGCCTCGATGACACGCGGATGAGAGTGACCCAGCGACACCACGTTGTTGTAGGCATCGAGATATTCGTTGCCGTGCTTGTCATAAAGGAAGACGCCCTTGGCACGGGAGATCTCAACCGGCGACTTGTAGAAAAGCCGATAAGCAGGCCCGAGCAGCCTTTGCCGCCTTGCGACATGCGCCAGATCTTCACTTGTGAGATGAGACGTGTCCTGAGGGTTGAAGCCATTTGGCATGTCGCCACGGAAGCCCTTGGGCAGCGTAGTCGCTTGTTTGGACATTGCGGTTCCTATCGTGTCAGAAGATCAGAAATCTGTGCGGTGGAAATCGAGTGGAACCACTCGAGGTGAGCCCAGCCGGCTTCGGTGTTGCGCAGGATGTAGCGGCTATTCTCGGGGAAGATCTCGGCGCGCCAGCACGTCAGCAGCGCACGGACAGCAAGACGTCCCATCGATAGGAAGGGGATGAGTCGGATCTCCTCCTCCGTCAGTTCGGCGTGGCGGAGATAACCGCGCAGAACGTCGCGCGGCTCGTCAAACAGGTCACGCCGGTTCCCATGGTCGAAGGTTTTTGGCATCTGGTTCATCAATGCCGTGGAGACATCAACGGCGATGGCGGTACGAACCGCATCGCCGAAGTCGATGACGCCGGACAGGAACTGCGGACTGGCATGATCGACGACCAGGTTCGACGTATTGAAGTCGTTGTGGAGCACTTGCCGCCGGCATAAATCGAGCTTCGGCTTGACTTCGGTAAACCGCTCGAGCGCGCGGACGGTCCAGGTTCGCTTGCTGCCCTCCGGGATGCATCTCAAAAGATTGGTGAGGTCGAGCAGATGGGTGACGTCCCACGCCACCGTCCGGCCGTCTGCGGGGTGCGAGAAATCGGCCATGGAATGACGCAGCTTTGCCAGGATTTCGCCGATCCGTTCACGCTGTGGGGCTGTGCAAGATGTCCGGTCGAGCGGGGTGCCGGCAAGGAAGGTAATAAGGCGCACCACTCGCCGCTCGCCGCCACTCGTAGTGACGATGGGCAAATCCGCCCCGTCGACATCGCGAAGTGTGCGGGGGATTGGTAGATCAGGGGCTCGCCGCTCCAAATGCCGCATCAGCGAGACCTGGAAATCGAGTTCCTCGATCCGCTCAGAAGGATGAGCGATCTTCAATACAAACTTCCCCTGGGCCGCGCAGTCGAGGAGGAACGTGTCGTCCTTTTCTGTTTCAAATCGCGATGCCGAGCCGCGCGTGCCATATAGCCGCTCGGCGATTCGTTCGGCTTCCGCAGTGCCCACGGTATGGCACGCCTCGGAAAGCTCAGGGACGCGGGCTGGCCCGCACTGATGCTCATGACCCATCTTCAAACTCATTTATATCCTGCCTCGGAATGGGCAGTTCGATGACTTCAGTATCTCATGCTTAAATAATTGTACAACAATTTATTTCGATGACGAATGTGACCGAGTTTAGCGTTTTTGATCTTTTTTAGAAAAAATGAAATAAAACCAACGGATAACGGACTGGAGGTTATTGCTTTGTAGCGACACACATATGCCGACAATGGAGAACTGCAGGAGGAGATTCAAAGATTGTTGGACAATCAGTTGCTATCGCCACAAAATTATGCCAGTGTTCTGCCGCTGGTCGGAATGCAGCGAACAACTCGGAGAGATCCGCTTTGGTGGGTTGGCCCGGTATCTGAAAAGGAGAGCAAATGACCAGATTCGCAAAGGTACCTGCCTCGACCGTATTGCGGTCTGTCGGAATAGCGACCCCTTTGGACAGGCGGCATGCCCGCTAAAATGACCTTGGATAGGCACACCGTGCCATGAAAATTGGAAGGAATATACGCCATGACTCAATCTCGACCGAAGTACGTGACCTTCGACTGCTACGGCACGCTGACTAATTTCGACATGGCCGGCGCTGCGCGACGCGTCTACGGCGAGCGCCTCTCCCCCGAAGCGATGGCGGCCTTCGTCGAGGCTTTCAGGGGCTATCGCCTTGACGAGGTGCTGGGCCCATGGAAACCGTTCCTCGAAGTGGTGCAGAATTCAATCGAACGCAGCTGCAAACGCATCGGTATCCCGTTCAAACCCGAAGACGCGCAACACATCTACGACGAGGTGCCAACCTGGGGGCCGCACCAGGACGTCCCGGCTGGCCTGTCCAGGGTGGCCAACGAAATTCCGCTGGTCATCCTCTCGAACTCCATGAACAGCCTGATCATGTCGAACGTGGAAAAACTGGGCGCGCCCATCCATATGGTAATCACGGCAGAAGAAGTCGGCGCATATAAACCTCTGATGAAGGGTTTCGAATACATGCTCGACAAGCTCGGCTGCGGACCGGAAGACATTACTCATGTGTCCTCATCCTTCCGCTACGACCTGATGACTGCCTATGACCTTGGCATCAAGAGCAAGGTCTGGGTCAACCGCGGCCATGAGCCGGCCAATCCCTATTACGAATACACCGAGATCAAGGATATCGGTGGGCTAGCCGCCGCCGTTGGCCTGGAGCCAGCCCTCAAGCGCGCCTGAAAAGCCAGCTCAAGCGCTGTTACGATGATGAGACCGGGGCGGTCCGTTCGCCCCTTCTCTTTGCGTTCGAAGGGGACCAGACAAGGCCTTTCGGAGATCCCTTCCGCACGCGCGACCTGCTGGGGTGAGAGGTGTGATATGAGCTTGACGCAACGGCACGTCGGACATAGGGCGCGTTTGTTGCGCGGCCGCTATCGATGTCCGCTTGCGAGTAACCGGGGCCGTTCCTCAATAACCGCTTTTGGGGGCGCACAGCGGTCGTCCGTGAAGGGTGCGGAATGACTGGACCGGGCCGATCTTTACGGTCGGGTTCGTCAAACAGGGAATCCCGTTCACCGACCTTTCGACGTTCCATCGATGCAGCGACAGCCTTCCGTGTTTGATCGGTCAGTTCGAACTGCACGGGTCGGCTGATCTTCTCCTGAATGAGTGAAAACGTCGCCTGAGGTCACATTCAATTTTGACCCGTCCGGCTTATGCTGACGCGGGGATGGCGTTTCACGCGCGACGGCATCTTCAGAGCGGTCGATCCACGCGATCACCCGTGATCACGCGTACCCTTGGATCTCGCGTTTGATTGTAATCACAGCCCATTGTGCAGGCATCCGAAACGGCTACACCGACTTTGACCATTCACTCGTTCGAGAAGCCGGCTATGCCCTTGATCTCGGTAAACTCGTGCAGTCCGAACTTCCCGTATTCCCGACCGTTGCCGGATTGCTTGTAGCCGCCGAAAGGGGCGGCACTGTCCCAGGTGGAGCTATTGAGGCGAACGCTGCCGGCGCGCAGCCTGCCTGCGAGAGCTCGCGCTTCCTTTGGATCGCCCTGAATGTAGGCTGCCAAACCGTAGGGCGTATCGTTGGCGATCGCCACGGCTTCTTCTTCGTTGTCATAACCGATGATCGACAGCACCGGGCCGAAGATTTCCTCTCGCGCAATCGTCATCTGGTTGGTGACGCGGGCAAACACCGTCGGGCGCACGTAATAGCCGGAATTGAGATGCGAAGGGCGACCAGTGCCGCCGGTGACAAGCTCCGCTCCTTCCGCGATGCCGCGTTCGATCAACGCCTGGATCTTGTCGAACTGGGCCGCGCTTGCGACCGGTCCGAGATCGGTGCGAGGGTCATGTGGGGGGCCGACAACCAGAGCATCCGCCTCCCGCGCGGCGATCGAGCTTGCTTCGTCCATTCGCTCCGCAGGCACCAGCATTCGTGTTGGCGAAGTACAGGTCTGGCCGGAATTGCCGAAGCACCGGCGTACGCCGGCGGCGACCGCGGCAGAGAAGTCGGCGCTGCGGAGGATGATGTTCGGCGACTTGCCGCCGAGCTCCTGATGCACTCGCTTGACGGTTGGTGCCGCCGCCTGGGCCACGGCAATGCCGGCGCGCGTCGACCCGGTGAAGGACACCATATCCACATCCGGGTGGCTGGCCAGCGCCGCACCAACCGTAGGCCCGTCGCCCTGAACGAGGTTGAACACCCCCTTCGGCACGCCGGCCTCATCCATGATCTCGGCGAAGAGCACGGCGTTGAACGGAGCGATCTCCGAAGGCTTCAGGACCATGGTGCATCCCGTGGCGAGCGCCGGAGCGACCTTGCAGGCGATCTGGTTGATCGGCCAGTTCCACGGCGTGATCATCGCGACGACCCCGATCGGCTCGTGCATGATGCAGGTGGTCCCCTGCATGTAGTCGAAGGCAAAGCTCTCGAAGGCTTTGATCGTCTGTTCGAAATGGGTAGCGCCGATACCGGCCTGCTCGGCCCGGGCCATGGCGAGCGGCGCGCCCATTTCCCGCGAGATGATTTCGCCGAGCTCGTCATTGCGGCGCTTCAGGATCGTTACAATGCGCCTCAGCAGTTCGACGCGCTCTTCCTTGGATGTCTGCGAGAAGGAGGCAAAGGCTTGCCGTGCGGCCGCGACCGCCTTTTCAGCGTCGGCGGCACTGCCGAGGGCGATCGTACCCATCGGCTCTTCGGTCGAGGGATCGATGACCTCAAGAGTTTTAGAAACGGACGGCTCAACCCATTGACCGTCGATATAGAAGCTGTGGCTATGTTTCACTGGTGGCTCCCTTGAATGGCTCTGATCTATCTTCCCTGCCGAATGAAATCCCGATCCGCCCCGCGGTCGGACTGTTTGCAATTGTGAGAGAGGATATGAGAATCGCAGACGTCGAACGGCGATCGGGGTAGTGTCCAGACCGACGCTGAGACCGATCACAGCGCCAAATTGTAAATCTCGGCAAGGTCGCTTAGATCCCAATTCCCGCCAGACAAAACCGCACACACTTTCTCATCTGGCTTCACGTGTATGCTGCCTGCCAACAGGGCTCCTATTCCGATGGAGGCGGCTGGTTCCGCGATCAATTTTGCATCCTTGGCAAGGGCGCGCATTCCGGCAATGATGTGTTCGTCTTCAACAAGAACAATCTCGTCGACATACTTTTCGATAATCGGGTACGGATTTTGACCCGGAACGCTTAACCTCAGACCATCCGCGATCGTGTTCTTTAATGGAAGCGATGTGCGCTCCTTGTTTTTACGGCTGTAGAAATATTTCGGCGTCAAGGCAGGCTCTGCCGCGATAACACGCACCGATGGCTTCGTTTCTTTGATCGCAGTGGCGATGCCCGAAATCAGCCCTCCACCGCCCAGGGGTACGATGACCGTGTCCACATCTTCCAAGTCTTCGAGGATCTCGCACCCGATCGTTCCCTGACCAGCCATTACGACGGGGTCCTCGAAGCCGTGAATGACCGCATAATTGTTTCCTTCAGCGATCTCGTAGACTTTTCTCCATCTAGCAGCATTATCGCCATCAAAAAGAATGACTTCCGCGCCAAGTGCTTCCGTATTAGCGATCTTGATTTTGGGTGTGGTGACCGGCAGCACCAACATCACTTTTACGCCGAGCATCTTGGCTGCGTAAGCAAGCGCCTGGGCGTGGTTCCCCGACGAGGTCGCAATGATCCCATTTGCGATCTCTTCTCGGGGGAGCGAGAGAGCCTTGTTCAGGGCGCCGCGGATCTTGAATGCGCCAGTGATCTGCAGGGTTTCCGGCTTGAGGTAGAGCTGACAACCAGCCGCTTTCTCGATTTTGTCGGCACGCAACAGCGGCGTGTGCCTGACGTGCGGCTTTAGTCGTTGCTGAGCTTCACGGATGTCCTGAATGGTGGGATAGTTGCGCATGGTTATTCCTCAAAAAACTGGAAGAAAGTGCCGACGTTGTTGGCTAGTGCGTTCTGATAAATTTTGTTGGCTGTCGTATTGTCTTGTATGGCCATCCCCGTGGAATCGAAAATCGTGATTTCGTCATCACTTTCTCGTCCCGGCTTCCTCCCCAATAATACCTCGCCGATTTCGCCGTGGATGTCGTCTTTGGCTATGATGTTTCTATCCAGCGGGTGCCAGGTCTCGCCCTTTTCCGTGCATTGTGAAAGCGAGTCGACGATGATTTTGGCGTTTCGGAAAAGCTCCGGATCCAGCTCCTGTTTGCCGCGCTGATCCGTGCCGATTGCAACGATGTGCGTACCGGGTTTCACCCATTCCGCTTCCACAAGCGACCCTTTCCCTCGGGTCGTTGTGATCAAGATGTCGGCCCGCTCGACCGCCTCCTTCTTCGAGCTTGCGACCGTGACGGGAATGCCGAATTCGCGCTCGATATCTGCCTTGTATTTGGAACTTGTTTCGTAGGTGCTGTCCCAGGCGTGGATCTCTTCGATCGTCATGATCTCATTGATCGCCCGGATTTGCATCCTCGCCTGGTTACCTGTGCCGATCGACGAGATCGTCCTGGCGCTCTTTCTCGCCAATGCTTTGACGGAGACGGCTCCCGCCGCCCCGGTTCTGAGGCCAGTGATCAAGCTTCCATCCATGATACAAATCAACGCACAGCTTCTGGCATCGAACAGGAGAATGGTGCCCATGCTGTTCGGCACGCCGTGTTCTACCGGGTTGTTGGTGAACCCTCCGGAATGCGCCTTCATGGAGATGATTTCAGCGACTTTATCGTAGCCAAGCTTGAAGTCGATCTCGCCACGCAGCGAGGGCAGATGAATCCCTATATAATCGGGCTGTTCCACTTGATCGCTGCTGAAGGCCTTGTAAGCCTCTTCGACCGCGCCGATGACTTCCGCCATGCTGATGAGCCGCCCTACGTCATGCTTCTTGAGCAGCAGCGTTTTCATGCGTGACCTCTCTCGTTCAGCTCATCGGATGCGTCGGCGCATTGCGACCTAACCTGCATTGATCCTATCAGGCCCAATGTGAGTCTATTGGCCGTATTCGCGCGATCTCAGGCAGATTGTTTTATGTCTCAAGGCGATTTTGGCAGAGAGTTCCGACGGCGTCCTTTGGAGCTTGGGCGGAGTGCTGAAACTATCCCGCCACTTCCAACGCTAACACCGGCGAATGATTGGGAGCTGACGCAGTCGATCTTACTCGCTGTCGCGCACGGGTACCGAATGACAAGTTTCCCGCGTCCGGCACCTCGACCGCTGTGACCCAGCAGCCCTCACAAGGGCAAATGATGTTTCCCTCCAGCATTTTGTGCTGACGTTCCGCTATCTTCGGGCAATTCAGATGCGAGCGCCGGGCTATGATTGGTCATGACTTAAACAATCCTCCCCAAAGCAAGGACGAAGCGCATGACCACTTTCCGCCCGAAATACATCACCTTCGACTGCCATGGCACGCTAATCAACTTCCAGATGGCGGAGGCCGCACGCGATCTTTACGGCGACCGAATGCGCGAGCAGAAAATGCTGCAATTTATCGCCGATTTTTCTGCGTACCGCCTTGATGAAGTCATGGCCGACTGGAAGCCTTATGCGGAAGTGATCCATAACGCACTGGCAAGGACCTGCAAACGCAACGGCATCGACTTCAAGGACGAAGACGCGCAGATGGTCTACGAACGCGTTCCCACTTGGGGGCCGCATCCAGACGTCCCGGGGGGTCTTGCCAAGGTGGCCAAGGAAATTCCACTGGTCATTCTGTCAAATGCGATGAACTCGCAGATCATGTCCAACGTCGAGAAGCTCGGCGCGCCTTTCCACGCCGTCTACACCGCCGAACAGGCCGGCGCCTACAAGCCGCACTTCCGGGCGTTCGAATACATGCTCGATATGCTTGGTTGCGGCCCGGAGGACATACTGCATTGCTCCTCCTCGTTCCGTTACGATCTGATGTCCGCACGTGACCTCGGGATCAAGAACAAGGTTTGGGTCAATCGCGCTCACGAGCCGGCCAATCCCCATTACGGATACACCGAAATCGCAGGCATCTCTGGATTGCCCGGCGTCGTCGGGCTTTAAGGTGCGAAGATAGATCCGAAAATCCGATCTCGCCGGACCGACAACCAGTCTCGGTTTGCCGTGGGATCGGGGCGGGGGGCGGAGGCTGAATTTCGGAGGGCGCGCGCGCTTCTCGGCAAATTCCGACCACGGTTCTGACGCCAAGTTCGGAGCGATCCTAAAGGCAAGCCTCGCGGAGATCTTCCCGCAACTCGCCGGTGTCGAGATCGACTATTGCTGGGGCGGGCTCGTCGACATAACCAAGGACCGGCTCCCGCGCGCAGGCTCTCATGACGGCGTCTGGCACGCCATGGGTTACTCCGGCCATGGGGCCCAGCTTTCGACCCATCTCGGAATGCTGGTCGCCGACGCGATCCTCGGCCGACAGGACCGCAATCCGATGAAGGGGTTCGAATGGCCGGCGGTCCCAGGGCACTTCGGAACGCCCTGGTTCCTGCCGCTGGTCGGCATGTATTACAAGATGCTAGACCCTATCGGATAGGAGCGAATTGTCCCAAATTCGCCCTTCCGGCACGATCAGAGACTGCCTACCTCCACTCTGGAACCGTCAAAGAAGCGCGACAGGCGGAAGGGTGTGGGATCAACACAAGGCCTATCGTTCGCAACCAGGTCGGCTGCCAGGCGGCCGATGCCCGGGCCGATGCCGAAGCCATGGCCGGAACCGCCGGCGGCCAAATAGAGGCCTTTCACATGATCGCACGCCGAGATAACGGGTACCGCGTCCGGTGTGCAATCCACATAGGCGCCCCAGCTGTCGGCGATCTCAATGCCCCCTAGCGCGGGGAACTGTTCGGTGACGCCCTTCAGAATCGCCGCGATCGTCCGGCGGCTCGGTCTTGGATCGAGAACGCGGATCCGCTCGAACGGCGAAACCCTATTCTCGTTCCAGCTTGCCAAAGCTTCCGGTCCGTGAAACATCGATCTCCCGATGCCGATCTGGACCGCTTTCAGTCGCTTCAGAAACATCGGCATGAACCAGCGCGCATAGCGGAGGCCTTGCGGCGTGATATCCAAGGTCGCCCTGCCGCTGATAGCAAGCGTGTAACTGCCATCCAATCTGCGGGTCAGCGAGCACTCCGGTGTATATATCGCCTCGCCGAGACTGGTTGTAGGCCGTGTACGAATTGCGGTCTGGCGCACGCTTGCCTGCGGGAACTGTACGCCGTACTGGCGACAGAACAGGGAGGCCCACGCACCGCCGGCGTTCAAAACAGCCTGCGAGCTGATGATCCCTTTTTCGGTGATGACGCCCGCAACTGCACCATTGACGATATCAAGACCTCGTGCAGCGCATTCCTGGTGGATAGTCGCTCCGAACTTGCGGGCACCATTCGCGATCGTTGGCGCCGCAATGGCAGGCTCACCCTTGGCATCATCGACTGAATGGACGCCGCCGAGCCAGCGGCGACCTTGCGCGGGAATTCTGTCATGCGCCTCCCGGGCAGACAGCATCTTCGTATTGACGTTGAATTGCCGGGCAAGATCAAGCCATTGTTCCCATTCCGCCAGCTGCAGCGGATCGTCTGTCGCATAGAATAGACCGCATTGGCGGAAGCCGACGTCCTCGTCGATTTTGGCAGAAAACTGGTCCCACGCCTGCATGGAAATCCCTGAGAGTGACAGTTCGCGCTCATCCCGGTTTTGCCGGCGGCACCAGCCCCAGTTTCGGCTTGACTGCTCACCGCCGACATACCCCTTTTCGATCAAAGCGACGGAGAGCCCCCGCTCCGCGAGAAAAAATGCCGCCGACGCGCCAACGATGCCGCCGCCAATGACGACGACGTCGGCCTTAGCGGGAAGCGCTTGATCGCTCCGTATGCGTTTGAGGAGTGGTGACATCGTGGCTGACCTGAATTGATTAGTCGGAGCTGTTTTCTGCCTGCCGCGCGGGAGTGTCTTGCGCGAGCACGGCGATCGCGTCGATCTCGACGAGATAGCCGTAGTGGAGTTCGGATACCGGAACCACGGTGCGCGCCGGGCGCGCCTCTCCCAGCCGCGCTGCATAAACCTGGTTGAAGCGCGGCCAGTTGCTGACGCCAACGATGTAGGCGGTCACCCTGACGAGATTGTCCGGGGTTCCGCCCGCGGCTTGCAGAACCGCCAGCATGTTCTCGATGGCCTGCCCCGCCTGCGTCTCGAACCTATCGTCGGGAAGCGGCGCCCCATCCGGCCGGATCGGGAGCTGCCCTGATATGTAAAGATGCTGGCCCGCCAGCTTCGCCTGGACATAATGACCGGCAGGGCTGGGCGCACGAACGGTATTTAGGGTTATGATGTTCGACATCACCAGCCTCCGAAGCGCGGCCAGCAAGCTTCAACGGCATGCGAGCCACTACGGACAACATGATAGACTGCGTGCTGCGCCGCGGTCGCGCATGCGTGGTTCGGCAGGATCCTCACCCGGTCTCCGATCGCCAGAACGGGCAGGCGAGCGTCCGAGTCGGGCCGCACGGCGATGATACCGTGCTCCTGGTTCGCATCGGCAACGATAATGTCCTCGTAGGCACTTCCGTCGATATCACAGACGAGGCCATATCCCTGGTCGACGGCTTGCTTGCCGGTTCCACGGTCGCGCGACAGCGACATCCATCCGCCATCAGTTATGATCCAACCCTTCTCGCGCTGGTGTCCGATAACCGTCGCCAGAACGCTGAGCGCGATGTCATCAACTTGGCAAATGCCGATGCCTGCCATCACCAGATCGAAGAACACGAACACGCCGGCGCGGACTTCAGTCACCCCGGTCAGATCCTTTGCGTGATGGGCCGTCGGCGTCGAACCGACGCTGACGACCGGGCATGGCAGACCTGCACCGCGAAGAAGTTGCGCGGCTCCAACAACCGCCAACCGCTCCGCTTCTGCATAGTGCTGCTGCGCCTCGTCGCCTCCACCTTTGTAGCTGTCGCCGGCATGGGTCAGAACGCCACGCAGCTCCGCCCCTGCGGCCAGGACCTTCCCGATCTCCAGCAACTGGGCGTGGTTGATGGGCACCACACCCGAGCGGTGGCCATCGCAGTCGATCTCGATCATGGCTGGGATCCGCATTCCGGCGTTTCGGGATGCCGCGGCAACCGCCTCCGCCTGCTCAACGGCATCGACTACCACCACGAGATCGACGCCCTTGGCACGCAGTTCGACGATACGTGCGAGCTTCTCCGGCGCGATGCCGACCGCATAGATCATGTCGCGAACGCCATCGGTCGCGAACTGCTCGGCTTCCTTCAGCGTGGAGACAGTCGCCGGCCCCTCGGGCGCACTCATGACCCGCCGGGCCACGTCAATCGATTTCGCGGTCTTCAAATGCGGTCGAAGCGACACCCCCAGGCCATCGAGCCGGTTCCTGAGCCGCGCAATATTCCGGTCCATCCGGTCCGCGTCCAGAACCAGACAGGGCGTTTCCAGCCCCTCAAGAGTGGTCGTGGCCGCCAAGCGCGTGGGCGGGTCGAACGTCGCTAGATTCATGAATCCGATCTCCAAATTCAAAATTCACCTTCTCGCAAAATCATAAAGATCGAAATTAATGGTTTGTGAACGGTCGGTTCAGCCTGATGTTAATGGTGAAAGCGCAATATCACCCGCGTCAGCCTTAATCCGCATGAGCACGTCGATCTCCTTCTCGATCTCCAACCGCAGATTGGAACTGCCTGAAAATGCGCCATTGAAAGCCGCCGTGCCAATGGTAAACCCTGCGGCGCCAGATCGTACGACGGCCGCCATCCTTTCAGGACTGTCGATCGATCCGGCAACCACTACAGGCTTCTCGACGGCCTCGCACACGCGCGTCATCAACGCTTCGACATCTCCGTTGAAGCGATAGGCGAGCAGATCGAGACCGCTGACACCGTCGATCGCAGCCAATTGCCGAGCACTGTCCACAATTGTTTCGATCGTCCCATCGAGCTTGCTCGGATGACCAACGATCTTGCCGGGGAAGGGATAGTATTGGATGTTCCTCCCAGCGATAATTGGCAGAACGACATTCGGTCGGGTTCCACCCATTAGGATGTCGACGCCAAGGTCGACCGCGGCCTGCCCGGACCGGCGCTCGCTCTCCTCGTCGAGGCTAACAACTTCCAAATAGAGCGTCGCACCCGCCGCCTTGATTGCCGAAGCAAGGCCCAAGAGTTCACCGAACGGGAGGCCAATATCCTTGAACCCCACATGCGTGATGCCTGCGGCAAGCACATCCTTGAGGCGCTCAGCCGCGTCGGCAACGGTCCGATCCTGGTTGGTCAACATAAATATGAAGTCGGGAGAAGTCTGGGGCAAAGAAAGCGCTCCTAGATTGCGTTGAGAAGCAGCGCCTGATCGAAGGCGTAGCGAAGTGAGGAATGGTCGGCCGTGCCCTGGCCCGCGATGTCGAATGCGGTGCCGTGATCGACACTGGTTCGAATGAAGGGCAAGCCGATGGTGACATTGACACCGTTGTCGATGCCGAGATATTTGACCGGAATGAGGCCCTGGTCGTGATATTGCGCAACGACGATATCGAACTCGCCCATGCGGGCTCGCATAAAAATTGTGTCTCCGGGCCACGGGCCGGACGCGTTTATTCCCAGTTCCTGAGCGCGCATGATCGCCGGCGCGATGATGTCGAGATCTTCGCGTCCGAACATGCCGTTTTCACCGGCATGGGGATTGAGGCCGGCGACCGCAACACGGGGCGAAGCAATGCCATAAGCCTTGCCTGCCCTGTGCGCCAATTCGATCGTTCTGAGCACAGATTGCTGCGTCACGAGGTCGATTGCGTCGCGCAACGACACGTGGATCGTCACCAGGATGACACGCAACTCGTCGTTTGCCAGCATCATTGCGAACTTGTCGGTCCCCGACCGTTCAGCAAGGATTTCGGTGTGGCCGGGGTAATTGAGCCCGCCCTTCTTCATCGCTTCCTTATTGATCGGCGCGGTAACGATCGCCCCGATGTTTCCTGCCAGCGCTTCGTCGATCGCTCTCACGACATAGTCGTAGCTCGCTCGCCCAGCGCGAGCGTCCACCTGACCGATCGGCATATCGCCCGGCAGATCCGAGACGTTGAGAACGGGTATGAGCGTCGCGTCTCGGACCGCCTCGTCGACCGACGCGATGGGCTGCACTTGAAGAGGAAGAGCCAAGGCCCGAACCGCGCGTTCCATCACTTTGGCGTCACCAATCACCACCGCTTGCTCCGGCAATCCGTCCGCGAAAACGCGGGCGATGATTTCCGGGCCGATTCCACAGGGATCGCCCATTGTTATGCCAACAGGTTTCTTCATTTCCTATCTCCAAGCCAGAGGCCCCGAAGCACCTCGGCTGATTTCAGCAGGATATTGGACGAGCCGAAGCCGCCCGCCTTTGTGATGATGTGAACAGGATCGGGGCCGGTCGTGCGGCCCACCGGGATGCCGGGCTCGACCTCGCCGAGAAGATTCACAGAGGCGATCTCAAGTTCGCTCAGCACGGATTCGGCGGTGTCACCGCCAGTCAGGAAGAGTCCCGTCACCGGATGATACTCCATAATCGCGCGGACAGTCTTGCCAAGAGCGATTGCGATGAACCGAGGATCGGCGGAGGTGCCACGGTCCGACGTGGTTAGAATAACGTCAGCGCTGGTTCCGGATTGTCTGTATTCGTCAGCGGCGTTTTTGGCCGCGAGGTCGGCAGAGCGAGACGCCACCTCGGCGTCGATGACGATCTGCCGGACGTTGCCAGTGCTCATCAGCCGTGAGCATTGCTCGCGGCTCAGGAGGTTGACGCTCCCAACAACGAAGAGATTGAGCGCCGCCGCGAGGGGCAACAATGTGGTGTCATCGGGGCGACCCACATAGTCTGCCAGTGCGATGGCCAGTCCTGGAGACCCACACCAAAGGATGGACTTCGGATCTGCCGCCGATTTCACCAGCCGGGCCAGATCCTCCTGCGTTGTTGCATCGGCGATCAACAACTTATGTTGATCCGCGATCAGTTCGCCGGACTTCAATACACGGATTTGCGCAAGCCCAAGGTGACGGATTTCCGCCTCTGGGATATCCCGAAACAAAGCCCGAAGGTTCGAGTCCGCTATGGGGTGGAGCGGGTCCTTTGCAAACTCGGTTTCTTCTAATGGCACGCCATGAAGAAGCTGACGTCCTCCTTCAGTAGTTCTTCCACCGGCGGGGAAAGCCGGGGCGACGATTGCGGTGGTCCGACCAGACGCCGCGAGCGCGGCTGTTATCTCAGCTCCGACGTGGCCGCGAATGGTAGAATCAACGGTATTGTAAAGGAGTTCCGCGGACGCCAGGCTTTTTGCTGCCTGCCTCGCCCGATCGGCAGCATCCTTCACGGATGCGGCCCGACTTGCCTTGTTGACGGAGATGATCGCCACATTTTCAGGGGACGATCGCCGGTAGTCAGTGAAGACAAGGCACCTGTGCCCCATGCTCACAAATGGTCCGGCGCCATCCGTCGCGCTCGTCAAATCATCGGCCAGGATTCCCACCTTCAAGATTGCCATCCTTTCGGTTTTTATGTGATGACGAGGATATTAGCGCTATTGCTTTTGCCGAAAAAACGATCAATTCTGACCGAAATCCGTCACTTTATCTCACAGATATGGCCACACGATTCCCATCTTTATCAGCGCTTCGAGCGTTTGAATCAGCTGCACGGCATTTGAATTTTGGGCGTGCCGGCGACGAATTGTTCGTCACGCACAGCGCCGTCAGCAAGCAGATCCGCTTGCTTGAGGAAGACTTGGGAGTAGCCCTTTTCGAACGACGAAACAGGGCCGTTTTCCTAACCGACCCTGGACGGCGTCTGCTTGTGACGATGAGCGAAGTGTTTCGCCAGATCAGCGAGTGTTGCGACGAAATCAAAGGTGGCGGTTCGGCACCGCTTGTACTCTCGTGTGAACCGACATTCACGCAACGCTGGCTGATCCCACGCCTTCCGCTATTTAATGCACTTCATCCGGAGATTGAGGTTCACGTACTGGCCGCTGGCGGCCCCGTAAGCTTCGACAGGAGCCATATTGATTTGGCTTTACGGAGAAGCGATTTTAGCTGGCCGCCGGAACTGTTTGTGGAAACGGTCGTCGAAGAACGTGTCGGCCCAGTATGTGCGCCACGGCTGTTGGCTTCCGGCAGCGATGAAGTCTTCTGCCTGCCTCGCATTCATTCGGCCACGCGTCGAGATGCGTGGACGCGTTACATCGCCGATAACCAGATCGGAGACCCAAATCCACCCGGCAGCCAAGTGTTCGAACACTTCTATTTGAGTATCGAGGCCGCAATCGCTGGGATAGGTGCCGCGATCGGCCCAGAGCCGCTGGTCGCCGACGCTGTGGAAAGCGGGCAACTGGTGGCGCCGCGGGGGTTCTCCAGCAACGGCTATAGTTACATCCTGTTGAGCCGACTTCCTTTCGAAGGCGATTCCAGAAAACGAAATTTCCTCTCCTGGCTTCGACGACAGTTTGGTCCCTAAAGGCCGCAGTTTTACAACACTGCGAAGCCGACACGGATTATCGACCCGATCGGCGACTTAGCGAGGATCGCAGCCAATACAGTGGACACGCATTGCGCCTCAATACCAATTGTCAAACCAAGTCTCAGATGCTCGGACCGAGGATATTGGTTCTGGCTTCGATGATATGGTCGTACATGTTTCGCTCAGCCGCTCTGCTGTCGCGGTCTTTGATTGCGTCGAGAATCGCCTGATGGCTGACGATATAGGTCGCCATGCGCTCAGAGGTCAGCGACTGTTCTTTCATTTTCCCCCAGAGGTTTCCCGCCCGTACTGCGTGAATACCTTCATAGAGCGAGGCAAGAAGACCGTTACGAGCGGCTTGGACGATGATGCGATGAAAGACGGCGTCCCATTTCTCGAATTCAACCAGTGTTTCCGACGTGCTGCCTCGCGCTATTGATTTCTGCATTTCTTCGACTTCCTGCCTTGTCGCCCGCAACGCTGCCAAGGCCGCGATCTTGGGTTCAATGATCAGCCGCGCCTCGAAAACTTCCGCCGGATAGGTACGCAAAGTGTCTCCTTCATTGGATGCCGGCCGGCGAAGCGCGCTAGAGCTTACGCCGCTGCCGGCGATAAAGGTGCCTCTGCCGACGTGCCTGATAAGGCGGCCTTCCTTCTCCAACGAACTGAGCATCCTTCTGAGGGCGGTACGCGGCAGCCCCAGTTTCAGCGCCAAATCACGCTCGGGAGGCAGGCGATCGCCTGGTTCCAGACCTTCCGCCTCAATGAAATCCTTCAACACCACGCTCATGTGACCTCCACAACAATTATTTTGCGAAACCAATTTGATCTATATTGACACCAATGGCAATACCAATCTTATATTGATCATCGAACCAGTGCCGATTGGTTGCGAATAGTGCTCAAGGCCGGTGACAAGCTGCGCACTGCTCGAAGAGGTTATGCGGCAGCATGCATAGATCGGCGCCAAAATTTCAAACGAGGAGATGAACCGATGGCCGTTATGACAGAGGCCGTTACAGCGGACGATGCAGCGCTTTCGGTGCGTGCCCTGACAGTCGACCTCCCGAAAGGCATGGAACGGGTTCATGCCGTCGAAAACGTCTCATTCGAGCTCAAGCGCGGCCAGATCCTTTGCATTATCGGCGAGTCAGGGTCGGGCAAGTCGGTAACGGCAAACACGATCATGGGGCTCTTGCCCAAGATTATTCCAGTCTCGTCGGGTGCGATCAATCTCGATGGAACGGCCATCGTCGGCGCGCCGGCAAAAAAGTTGCGCCAGCTGCGTGGCCGCGTCGTGTCCATGATCTTTCAGGATCCGCTTTCGGCGCTTAACCCGCTGATGACGGTCGGCGAGCAGGTTACCGAAGTGATGGCGGCCCATGGAGTGGGCACCAAGGCCTCGCGGCGTGACCGCGCGCTTGAGTTGCTGGCCGAGGTGGGCCTTCCCGATCCGGCACTCATGTACCACCAGTATCCGTTCAGGCTTTCAGGTGGTCAGCGCCAACGCGTCATGATCGCGATGGCGCTGGCCCTCGAGCCGACCGTTCTGATCGCAGACGAACCAACGACAGCCCTGGACGTAACCACCCAGGCGCAGATCCTGAAGCTGATCCGCGACATTCAGCGCCGCAAGGATATGAGCGTCATGTTCATCACCCACGACTTCGGCGTGGTCGCAGAAATTGCCGACAGCGTCGTGGTTATGGAGAAAGGGCGGATTGTGGAGCAGGGCACCGCCGATCAGGTTCTCAAATCCCCCAGCCACCCCTACACCAAACGCTTGATCGCCGCCGTTCCGCGCCTCACGGGCGTGGACAGAAAGCTCAAGGTGCCGACGAGCGACGAGGCAATCCTTACTGTCAATGGCTTGTGCAAAACCTATCGCAGCGGCAGCGCACTGTTCGGTAGCCAGCGTGTCGTGCCTGCGGTACAGGACGCCTCATTCATCTTGGCCGCAGGCCGAACCCTTGGCATTGTCGGCGAAAGTGGTTCCGGAAAATCGTCGTTGGGGCGACTCCTGATCAAGCTTCAGGACAGCGACAGCGGTCAGATCCTGTTTGAGGGCAAGGACATCGTCAAGCTCTCTGAATCCGAGTTCCGGCCCCTGCGCCCTCGAATTCAAATGATCTTCCAGGATCCTTTCGCCTCGCTCAATCCCCGCTCCACAATCGGTCAAATACTAACCGTCGGCCCCGTCGCACATGGTATGCCCTATGCACAGGCGCGCGAAGAGGCCCGGGCGTTGCTTTCCCACGTCGGCCTCGATGCAGGCGCCTTCGGCCGCTACCCGCACGAATTCTCGGGTGGTCAGCGCCAGCGCATCGGCATCGCTCGAGCGCTGATGTTCAAGCCTAAGCTGCTGATTGCCGACGAAGCAGTCTCCGCGCTTGACGTGTCGATCCAGGCCCAGATCCTCAAGCTGCTCGACCAAATCCAGCGCGAGACGGGCGTGTCAATGATCTTCATCACCCATGATCTGCGTGTTGCCAGTCAGATCTGTGACGAAATTGCAGTGATGCAGAAAGGCCGGGTCGTCGAGCGCGGCCCGCCGTCTCAGATCTTCCTGAAACCGCAATCGGATTACACGCGGGAACTTGTGGCTGCAATTCCGGGAGAACGAGGCAGAGACACTTGAGAAAGTTCAATTAACTCCTGGCAGTGGCTTCCTAATGAGCAAAAGAGAGGGAATGAAATGACAAAAGAGTCTAGGACCAAAAGCAACATTTCTCGGCGCGACGCACTGCGCCTGATGGCAGCCGGCGGCATTGCATGCTTTGCCGCTCCCAACCTGATCGGCAAGCCTGACATTGCCCGGGCCGCCGACAAGAAGCCTGCGGGTCGCGTCGTGGTCGGGCTTTCGCAGGAACCGACCGTCTTCAATCCGCTGATGGCCCACATCGAAACAGATGATGCGGTCCACTTCTCACTCTTCGACGCCCTCTTTCGCATGGATCCGGGCGGTGTGCTCCAGCCCAATCTTGCGCTAGAGGTGCCCACGCAAAAGAACGGCGGCATCTCGGCGGATGGCCTGAACTGGCGCGTTCGCTTGCGTGACGATGTGCGCTGGCATGACGGCCAGCCGTTTACCGCTGAGGACGTGAAGTTCACCCTTGAACTGATCACCAATCCGAAATTCCGCGCCTGGCGTACGGGCGGCCATTCGCTGGTGCGTGACCTCACGGTGGTCTCGCCAACCGAAATCACCTGGCGCATGGAGCAGGTTTTCGCTCCTTACCTGTCGTTTCTCACCGAAACCTTCATCGTGCCGAAGCACCTTCTCGAGAAGGAAGCTGATCCGAACGCAGCAGCCTTCAATCAGGCACCCGTTGGCACTGGCGCCTTCAAGTGGAGCCAGCGTGTCGCCGGCGACCATCTCGAACTGGCGGCGAACCCGGATTATTTTGGGGACGGTCCGTATGTCGAACAGGTCATATTCAAATACATTCCTGACCAGACGGTGCTCTACACCCAGTTCAAGAGCGGTGACATCGACCTCACAGACCAGGCGTACATCACACCCGACCACTACGACGAGGCCAGCAAGTTGCCGGGCCGTGTGGTGAGCCTGGTGCCTGGTGCATCCGTCGAGTCGTTCTATCTCAACCTCGAGCGGCCGCAGTTCAAGGAACTTGCGGTGCGTCAGGCACTCTATGCTGCAATGGACAGAAAGGCGATCATCGACGCCCTCTATTTCGGCGTGGTGACAACGACGGAAACCTTCATGCCGAAGGAGTCGTATTATTTCAATCCGAACCTTCCGGCGCAGGAATTCAATCTCGACGCCGCACGCAAGCTCCTCGACGAGGCCGGCTGGGTGCCGGGTTCGGACGGGATCCGTGAGAAGAACGGCGTGAAGCTGGCATTCAACAACTCGACGACATCCGGCAATAACCTCCGCGAGCAGGTGCAGCAGTTCCTGCAGCAGACATTCGCCGAAATTGGTGTCCAGATGACGATCTCGAATTTGCCGGCTGCCGTCATGTTTGGCGAGTTCTGGCTGAAGTCACAATTCGACACGGCAATCTCGGGCGTTACGCATCTGATTGCCGCGGACCCCGATGCAACCAACCGCCTGGCGAGCAGCGCGATTGCCGCGAAGGGCGGAAAGGGGTCGAACGTCGGCCAGTATTCGAATCCGGAAGTGGATGCACTGCTCAAGAAGGGTGCACAGACCTTCGATCAGGAAGCCCGTCGAGAAATCTACTACCGTATTCAGGAAATCGTGCGTCAGGACCTTCCATTCCTTCCACTGTTTGCCGCCACCTACGTGGTTGGCACGAAGGAAGGCCTTGAAGGCTGGGAACCGAATACGAACACGCGCACGGCGTCCTGGCATGCTGCCGGCTGGCGTTGGAAGAGCTGAGTTTTCCTCCCGCCGTCGCCGCCGCGCGTCGCGGCGGCGACTTCTATTGGCGCTATCAGAGGGAGAGCCTGAATGCGTAGCTTTCTAATCAACCGGTTCGCTCAAAGCCTCGTACTGCTCCTGATCGTTTCCGTCATCGGCTTCGTGGTCCTCAACCTGATTCCGGGCGGGCCCCTGGCACAATTCGGGCTCGATGCGAGCATGACGCAGGACGACTTGAACCGACTGGCGGAGCAGTTGGGCCTAAACCGTCCTCTGTGGCTGCAGTATCTGGATTGGGCCTGGCGCCTGTTGAGAGGAGACTGGGGCCACTCATTCCGCGACGGAGCGCCGGTTCTCGAGGTGATTGGACGACACCTCATGGCAACGCTGCTGCTGATGGGATCGTCCACGGTGATCGCGATCGCTATAGGTACGTGGATCGGCGTTCGCGGCGCCATAAAGCGTTATTCGGTTTTCGACTACATGGCGACGGTCGGTGCGATGGTGGCCCTTTCGATCCCGACCTTCTGGTTCGGCCTGATCGGGATCTACGTCTTCTCGCTCAGACTTGGCTGGCTGCCAGCCGGCAACATGTACACGATCGGCGACGAATCCGTGCTGAACTATCTCCACCATCTTATTCTGCCCAGCGTCGTGCTCGCGCTCGTTCATGTGGCCATCTGGAGCCGCTACATGCGAACGGCTACTCTCGACGTTATCAATCAGGAATTCATCAAGACCGCCCGCGCCAAAGGACTAAGTGAGCGTCGCATCCTGATGAAACATGTCATCGGCAATGCCCTCCTACCGATGATCACACTTCTTGGGATGCAGCTTCCCAGCGTCCTGACCGGCGCTCTGGTCACCGAGACGGTGTTTACCTGGCCGGGCATGGGACGCCTGTTCCTCGACAGCCTCGGCTACAGTGACTACCCGGTGGTGATGGGATTGCTCATGTTCTCCGCGATCCTTGTCGTGGTGAGCAACCTCGCCGCCGACATCGTTGTCGCCATCATCGATCCCCGTATCCGTCTGAGTTAAGCGCCATGAACGCTCATCAGGAGTCAGCCATCATGACTGCCATTGCAGCAAATTCGCCCCGGGAGCGCTGGTGGAACAGCCGAACTGCGCACCGTTTCATGAAGCACCATCTGGCCCTCATCGGTATGGTGATGATCACTCTCCTGACGCTCGCATGCGTCGTGGGTCCCCATTTGTTGCCGTACGATTCCCTCTATATCGACCTGCGCGCCCGCTTCGCTCCGCCCCTGACGGGCCAGCATTATCTCGGCACGGACCCGCTGGGACGAGATCTGGCCGCCCGCCTGTTCATGGCGGGGCGGATTTCGCTCTTGGTCGGTTTCTCGGCAATGCTCTTGTCGACGCTGATCGGAACCTTTGTCGGCGTGGTGGCGGGATATAGGGGTGGCCTGGTCGGCACGGTGCTGATGCGTGCCGTGGATGGCTTCCTTTCCTTCCCGTCCATCTTCCTCGTGCTTGCTCTTGCCGCTGCACTGAAGCCAAGCCCGATCATGATCACCGTCGTCATCGCCGCCACGAGCTGGATGGAAGTCGCCCGCATCGTCGAGGCCGAGGTCCGTTCCCTGCGCGAGCGTGAATTCGTGCTGGCCGGCCGCATGCTTGGACTGAGCGCAACGCACATCATGTTCCGCGAGATCCTTCCCAATGCCATAGGTCCGATCATCGTAGCGGCCACCCTTACCGTCGCCCGGGCGATCCTGATGGAGGCTTATATCAGCTTCCTCGGCTATGGAATTCAGCCGCCGCTGCCCAGCTGGGGCAATATGCTGAACGGCGCACAGCAATATCTTGGGACGGCACCTTGGCTGGCGATCATTCCCGGCGCGGCCATAACGATCGCTGTCACAAGCTTCAATTTCATCGGCGACGGGCTGCGCGATGCGTTCGATGTCCGCGGTGATCACAGCTGAGAAAATTCCGTCTCGGGCGCGACGAAAAAAGACGTCAGCTGATGCGCACGTGGTCGGCGGAACAAGCTCGGCGTCATCGCCGCCGCCGAGCGTCGGGAAAGTTCGGTGCTCGCGACGACCAATTAGTGAGCTTTATCGTTCCTGTCGGAGATGACAGGAGCACGATGCCAGAGGAATAGAGACTATGCCAGTACAGGTTCAGAAGGTAAGTGATAGCGCGTCTTTTCCAACCGAGGTCGACGTCGTCGTCATCGGGGCGGGGATCGTCGGTACCTGCACGGCCTATGAGCTCGCCCGCAAAGGAGTATCGGTTGCTTTGCTCGAAAAAGGCATCGTCGGGGGAGAGCAGTCGAGCCGCAACTGGGGATGGGTTCGCCAGCAAAACCGCGATCTCTATGAACTTGCGCTAGCCATGTACAGTCTGCGGCGCTGGGAGGAACTGAGCACTGAGACGGGTCGCGATCTCGGCTTCCGCCGAACCGGGATTCTTTACTGCACCAAAAACGAAGCCGATTTAGCCCGCTGGGGGAAGTGGGGCCAGGCTGCGCGCCTTCAAGGATTTCACAGCCAGATCCTCAGTGCTTCCGAGGCCAATCAGCGAGCGTCGGGCGGTACGTCCTCATGGATTGGCGGCGTTTGGTCTCCGACGGATGGGCGAGCGGAGCCCAGCCTTGCCGTACCGGCCATCGCTGAGGCCGCGAAGGAAAACGGCGTATCGCTCCATCAAAACTGCGCCGTTCGAGGCCTCGACATTAGCAACGGCCGGGTAACAGGCGTGTGGACAGAGCGGGGACTCGTGAAAGCCGGTACCGTTGTTTGCGCCGGCGGGGCATGGGCTTCCCGGTTTTCTCATCGATACGGCATTGAGCTTCCCGTCGCAAACATCTCCGGGACTGCAATTAAGACGACTCCCGCGCCCGAGATCATTCAAGCAGGATGTCTCTCGGCGTCAAACTTCGTGTTGCGGCGCCGGACAGACGGCGCCTACACGATCGCCGTACCGGGACGTGGCACGCTCGACATCACGCCGCAGGGGATGCGATATGCGGTGAAATTCTACCAGATGTACCGCAGCAAGATCGGCAAGAAGTTGAAGTACCGTCTGAACAGCAGCTTCTGGAATGGGCCTGATGCTATCAGCAGCTGGGAAAACGATGAAGTCTCGCCGTTCGAAAAGAACCGCATTCTGGATCCTGCGCCCGACCGGAAGCTCGTGAAGCTCGCATTGAAGAACCTCGAACGCGAATACCCGGCGCTCAAGGGAATCGGGGTCGAGCGCGCGTGGGGAGGACTCATCGATACTTCGCCAGATCTCGTCCCTGTCATTTCGAGAGTGGAGCACCTGCCTGGTTACGTGATAGCGGCGGGGTTCAGCGGACACGGCTTTGCCATTGGACCGGGTGCCGGACGGTTGGTCAGCGAGATTGTGATGAACGAGACCCCGATCACAGACATCTCACCCTACAGGCTGAGCCGCTTCAGCGACGGTTCGGCAATCAGACGGCCGGAAATGATGTAACGGTCGACGCAAGTTTGCAGTCCAAGATGCTGCTGTCAGTGTGCCTATATACCGGCCTCAGACCGACAAATGGGTTGGGACATCAATCAGACGGAACTGGCTTCAAGATTCTCGTCGAGCGGGATCGATTTTCAGGAGCCAATCACAGGGAGCTAATCAGTGGTCCTCGATCGCTACACCGTGCCGCGTCTCATCCGCGAACAAGCATTCATAGACCGGGAGAAGTACCTGAAATGGTACGAGGAAAGCGTCGAAAACCCGGACAAGTTCTGGGGCAAGCACGGCAAGCGGATCGACTGGTTCAAGCCCTATACCAAAGTCAAGAATACCTCCTTTACCGGCAAG
>NZ_RJJT01000011.1 GCF_003938655.1 Rhizobium pisi | reverse complement strand
GGGGCAAGCCGCTGGCAATCAGGGTTGATAATGGCCCTGAATATGTCAGTTCGAAACTGGTCGAATGGGCAGAGACCCAAGGCATCGCATTGAACTACATCCAGCCCGGCAAGCCTCAGCAGAACGCGTATGTCGAGCGCTATAACCGAACTGTTCGGCATGAATGGCTCGATCTGTATATTTTTGACAGCATAACGGAGGTGCAGGAGATCGCCACGGAGTGGCTTTGGACGTATAACCACGAACGGCCCAACATGGGCATTGGCGGCATCACACCCGCTCAGAAACTGAAAATGGCCGCGTGAATTCTACCGCTGAACCCCGCTAAAACGGGGAGGACTACCCCAGGACCGACGTCCTCGACGATGCCCGCCGCCTCAGCGCCGATCACGGATGGGTAGGAAGGCATCGGATAGATGCCTTTTCGATGATAGACGTCGAGAAAGTTGGTGCCGATGGCCTCATGACGAATTCCTATCTCGCCATCACCTGGAGGATCACAACGGTGATGCTCAACATGGAACTGGGCGATGTCGCCGGGGGCGTTCAGCCATATGATTTGGTCGGTCATCTCTTGTACTCCTTCTTGAGTACACATTAAGCCATGGCCTGATGTGTGAAAATTCCCTATTGTCTCACAATGATTGGGAGAGAATTCACAGAAATCGATTGGGACGACCTTCGACATTTCCTGGCGCTTGCCCAGTCAGGAACGTTGCTTGGTGCAGCAAAGCAGCTCGGTGTCGAACACGCCACGATCAGTCGGCGCGTTTCGTCGCTTGAAGCCAGTCTGGGACGCAAACTCGTAGACCGCCGCGGACGGCGCATCATATTAACGCCGGATGGAGAGCAGGTTGCCAGGCACGCAGCTCTTGTTGCGGTGCAGACTGCGGCCATCGAGCAGCTTGCTCGCAGCAGCGCCACGGAAGTGCGCGGCCATGTGAGAATCAGCGCGCCTCCCGCTCTCTCAAGCGTGCTCCTGGCAAAGCCAATCGCGGCCGTCAGGCGAGACCATCCGGGTGTTCAGATCACGCTTGTCGGAGAAAAGCGCCTCGCATCCTTGAACAGACGAGAGGCGGATATCGCCGTGCGCATGTCGCGTCCGGAAGACGGCGATTACTCCATCGTCAAGCTCGGTGAGACAAGCTTCCATCTCTACGCATCAAAGACCTACCTCGACACCGTTCCACCGTCGGACTGGACCTTCATCGGTTACGACGAAACCATGAACGCCTCACCGCAACAGTTGCGGTTGAGCGAATTGGCCGCCGGCCGGCCGATCGCCGTGAGGTCGTCCGTGCTGGAGTTTCAGGCCGCAACCGCAAGCCTTGGCGCAGGTGTCGTCATGCTCCCCGACTTCATCGTCCCGGAGTCCAGCGGTCTCCAGCGCATTGAAAACGAACAGGCTTTGACAAGAGAGGTCTGGCTGGTGGTCCATTCGGATATCAAAGACGTCCCCTCCGTCCGGGTCGTCGTCGATGCGCTGAGAACCGCTCTAGGGAAGTAGGGCGTTCAGTAGGGCGGGTCGCAAGCGCCAGGAGCACGCGTAGGGCTCGGCGTGAAGCAACGACCAATTTGGGGGCCGCAAGCTGACGGCCTGCTTCGAGACACGGATGAGTTAGGGAACAGACCGTCAGGCACCCTGCGTGCATCATCTTGAAAGTTAGCTATTGCTGTCGTTGGTCTCCGGCACGACGGATATTTCGGAATAGCGGCAACGGACAGTGCCGCACCGGCCGCCGGAATAGGACTCAGCCATCACGCTCCCTCACCGCCCATGAGGTGGTATCGTGATCGGGGTGCTGGTTGTTGCTCTCCTTGATCGCCGCGGCCCAGTCGGCGCCGTTGTTTTCGGTCGCACCGGTATTTTCTATGGCCGTGACCGTATCGAACCATGACACCATGTTCTCGGTGCAGGTATTGGCAAGCGGCGAGAAGGCGTGCGGATCGTCAAGCGAACCGATCATCAGGTTGGTGCGACCGTTTTCGAGGTGGTGGAAGAACAACGGCGTGCCGCAATTGGCGCAGAAGCCGCGCTCGACAAGCTCCGAGCTCTTCCACACGTTCGGCTTGCCGCGTGTCCAGCTGAGCGCATCATCGGGGGCGGCGACGAGCGCGGCAAAGATATTGCCCGAGGCTTTCTGGCACATGCGGCAATGGCAGAGATGCGAATTGTCAAGCATAGCGGTTGCGTGGTAGCGCACGGCACCGCACTGGCAGCCGCCGCTCACCTCCATTTCGATGCGTTTCATTTTTTCTCCTCCTTCAAGAAGGCGGGTTTGGGCTGAATCACTCCTAGGTTTTCGTCTTTTGATCGTCCAGCCTCCCGGAGCAGATCCAATTCTGGTGTTAGTGGGCGTGGTTTGCCAGCCAAAAGCTCCGGCAAACAGCGTCGGTCAATCAACGGCCAGCGAAACGGCGTCTCGCGGCATCGGTTACGGGCGTATAGAGGGCGACGCGTGTCCCCTCGGGGTCGGAAAACTGCACTGTGCGATTGCCCCATGGCAAATCCTTGGGTGCGTGCACGACCGTGACCCGATCCTTAAGCCGTGCGAATTCCGCATCGACATCCGACACCATGAACTCGAGAATGGCCGTCCTGTTGGCCCCTGGCTCAGAACTGCCCTCGCTCAACAAGGCCACGGTTTCCGCGCTGCCTATTGCGAGGCTCGCGCCGGGGGTGACGATCTCGGCGAAGACGGGCGCAAGCCAGTCGGCGCGGCAGCCCGTCACAAGCTCATAAAAGGCCACCATGCTGTTGATGTCAGAGGCGATGAGGCGAGTGGATGCGAACTTCATAATCTTTTCCTTGGACGTGCGACCATCTCTTTCCTTGCTTTTGTGACATAGCCGTGCTGACAGCGTTGTGGCAGCAGGAGTCATCAGGCATGCGAAAGGCAGATCGACTTTTTCAGATCATCCAGATTCTTCGACGATCGAGCCGCCCGGTGACCTCGGCTGAGCTTGCAGATGAACTTGAGGTCGCGCGGCGAACCGTCTACCGCGACATCGCACACCTGATTGCTCAGCGTGTTCCAATCGAAGGTGAAGCTGGGTTTGGCTACGTCCTCGATCCGCGATACGACATGCCGCCGCTCATGCTGACGCCTGACGAGATAGAGGCCGTGGTGCTCGGTGTTCAATTGGCGGCAAAGTTGAATGACGCGGCCATCCAGAATGCCGCCAGCGATGTGATGGCCAAGATCACATCGGTCATGCCGCAGGACCTTCTTCCCTATATTGCCCAACCCGCCGTCGGCATCAAACCGGCTGATGTCAGCGGCGATGTGACACGCGACACGCGTCCGCTCAGGTTGGCGATCAGGGCAGGCCGCAAGCTTGAGCTCGACTATCGCGCGGAGGATGGGGCGGTCACCCGCCGCATCGTCTGGCCCGTGCTTCTCGGCTATGCCGACACGCACAGCCTCTTGATCGCGTGGTGCCAATCGAAACAAGCCTTCCGGCATTTCCGCACCGAACGCATCCTCAAAGTCGAGATTCTCGATGAATCCATAGGCATGTCCCGGAGCAAGCTGAGGCAGCAATGGCAGCAGTGGCGCGATGCCGAAATGCGGAAATCCAGTGGGATGCAGTGAGCGCTTCGCGCGCCATTTGGCGATAGCCAAGGGCGGAGTGCAGTCGCCAGCGAGCAAGCTGTAAACAGCGAATCGATGAGCATCCCGAACGATGCTCATCCCACTGAGCACCACCCGGGCGGTGGGTCGTCGATCGAGTTTTTCGTTGTTAATGTACGACTTGGGAAGCTACCGACATCAATTCCTGTGAATTCGGTGCCTTGAATGTCTGGAGCCCAGCCTCCAGAACTTCGGTGAAGCTCCAGCGTACGATGCCCTCGCGGTCGATTAGGAACTGACCGACAAGCTGCCCATGGTCGGCAGTCATCATCTGCTGGTCGGCTTCCGTAATTTGATATCCTTCCTTCTCGTTGAGAAATTCGTCCATTGCCATCACGCCCATAGGCTCGGGCAACTCGCCCGGAAGATCGATCTGTATCGCCATGACCGTGTCGATCCCGACCTCGCGTAAGCCGAAGGCTTGGTGCGAAGCCCGTACCGGGTCGGAAGCAGCAAGAAGATCGGGTATCGGATGGTAACGGAAATAGAGCCGCGCGCGCTCGACCGGGGTGTTTACCACCGCCAGGGATTGGACGCCTTTCTCACGTAGCATCGGGTTGAGATATGCCATGGCGGCGACATGGCGCCGGCAGAACGGACAATGCAGGCCTCGAAACAAACCGATCAACAATGGGCTGCGGCCACGAAAGTCATCAAGTGCGATCTTCCCCTCGCTCGAGATCGCGTCAAACACAACGTTCGGGACCCGGTCGCCCGGTTGTAGCGGATGGTCGACATAGCGCGTGGACATGGACAACCTCCTCGCTCGGGGATCAGTCGAGAAAAGGCGCCACGTTAAGTGCTTCGAGGTCCGATTGAGCGTTGTCAGGCCTGACCTCTCGCGTCTTACCGCACCGCCAGGATCCGATCTTAGAATGGTCTCACATTCGCCCGCAGGCAAGCGGCAAACAGCGAATCGTGAATTGAAAAAGCCCGTTTTCGGCAAACTCTGGCTTTTCTAGCCGCCGTAGAGGTCGATCCAGAAAATTGAGCTGGTTCGGCAGGAAAACCGCCAGCCCTTCAGCTAGCGAATTCAGCCTGGGTGAGGGGCCAGCCTCGCTGGCCCCTAATCTCTCATCAAATATCGCTTGCAGCGCTCGACCAGAGGTCGGCCGCTTCGGCGGCCGTCATGCGCCGTACCTCGGCCTCGTGGCTGCGGCTGGCGAAGAGTTCGCTTGCCATGATCTGCTCGGCAAGGTCTGCCGGCAGCGAGAGGATGACGCGGGCTTCGCCATTGTACAGGCCGCCGAGTTCCGTGCGCTTGCCGGTCACCATGCCGCCGGCGACCGTGTTGTTGGTCTCCGGATCGATCAGGATGAAAGAGCCGGAAAGCCGGTTCTGCTCATAGGGGTCGAAGATCGCCGCTTCGTCGAAGACGAGCCGGACTTTGCCGATGGCGTTCATGTAAAGCCGCTGGGCGGCGTTCCAGCTGCCGGTTTTCAGCTCGAGCTGGCTGAGCGGCTGCACCTGGACTCGCTGGCGGCGGCTGCCGCTCTTCAGCCAGTAGCGTTTGCCGGGCTCGATACCCTCAGGCTGTAGCGCGACGATCTGCGCGTCGAAGGCAAGGCCGACCTGCGGCTGGGCGTCGATCGAGACGATCATGTCGCCGCGCGCCACATCCACCTGGCGGTCGAGCACCAGCGTGATCGCGTCGCCAGCCACGGCGGCGTTGCGAACGAGATCGAAGGTGACGATCTTGGAGACGTTGGCGACCATGCCCGACGGCAGGATCATGACGCTGTCGCCTGGTTTGACCGAGCCGCCGGCAACCGTGCCCTGGTAGCCGCGGAAGCTTTCACCCGGACGCGAGACGCGCTGTACCGAAAGACGAAAGCCGACCGTCTGCGACGAGCGCACGGTGGCAAGCTCCAGCGTTTCCACCAGTGTCGGGCCGGTGTACCAGGGCATCGCGCCCTGGCCGGAATAGACGACGTTTTCGCCCTTCAGCGCCGACATCGGAATGGCGGTGATCTGCTTGACGCCGAGCGACAGGGCAAATTCCCGGAATTCATGGCTGATCTTGTCGAAGCCGGCGCGATCATAGCCCGTCAGGTCGATCTTGTTGACGGCGAGCACGAACTGCTTGATCCCGAGCAGCGAGGCGATCGTCGCGTGACGGCGCGTCTGCTCGAGAATGCCGAAGCGTGCATCGACGAGCAGGATGGCGAGATCGGCGGTCGAGGCGCCGGTCGCCATGTTGCGGGTATATTGCTCGTGGCCGGGCGTGTCGGCGACGATGAAGGAGCGCTTGTCGGTCGAGAAATAGCGATAGGCGACATCGATGGTGATGCCCTGTTCGCGCTCGGCCTGCAGGCCGTCGAGCAAGAGCGCGAAGTCGGGCAGGCCGAGATCGTTCTGCTTGCCAGTGGAATCACGCTGCAGGGTGGCCGCCTGGTCTTCCTTGACCGCCTTGGTGTCCCAGAGCAGGCGGCCGATCAAGGTCGACTTGCCGTCATCGACGCTGCCGCAGGTAATCAGGCGCAGTGGGCGCGAGTCGCGCAGAGCTTTCTGCGGCTCGGCGGCGGGCAGGGTGACGACGGTGGCGGCCGAGACGGCGGTTTGGGCTGCGGTCATCTCAGAAATATCCTTCACGCTTCTTCTTTTCCATGGAGCCGGACTGGTCGCGATCGATGGCGCGGCCCTGGCGTTCGGACACCGTTGCAATTTCGAGTTCGGCAATCACCTCTTCGAGGGTGGTGGCCTGTGAGCGGATGGCGCCGGTCAGCGGGAAGTCGCCGAGGGTGCGGAAGCGGATCATGCCTTCCTGGCGAACTTCGCCGGGCAGCAGTTCCAGGCGCGGATCCTCGGCCAGGATCATCATGCCGTCACGCTCCACGAACGGCCGCTTCTTGGCGTAGTAGAGCGGCACCAGCGGAATGTCTTCGGCCTGGATGTAGCGCCAGATGTCGACTTCGGTCCAGTTCGACAGCGGGAAGGCGCGTACGCTCTCGCCCCTGCGGATCATGCCGTTATAGATGTTCCAGAGTTCCGGCCGCTGATTGCGCGGATCCCAGCGATGGTCGGGCGTGCGGAAGGAATAGATGCGCTCCTTGGCACGGCTGGCTTCCTCGTCGCGCCGAGCACCGCCGAAAGCCGCATCGAACTGGCCGGCATCGAGCGCCTGGCGCAGGCCTTCGGTCTTCATGATGTCGGTGAAGGCAGCCGAACCATGCGTAAACGGCGTGATGTTTTCGGCCGCACCGCGCGGATTGATGTGCTCGATCAGATCGAGATCGTATTTCTTCGCGGTCTCGTCGCGGAAGGCGATCATCTCCCTGAATTTCCAGCCGGTGTTCACATGCAGCAGCGGGAAGGGCACGCGGCCGGGATAGAAGGCCTTGCGCGCCAGATGCAGCAGCACCGAGGAATCCTTGCCGATCGAATAGAGCATGACCGGACGCTCGAATTCGGCCGCAACCTCGCGGAAGATGTGGATGGATTCGTTTTCCAGCGCTTTCAGATGCGGGTCGAGCGGCGCCTTGGTGCTCTGCGGATTGCTGAGTTCCGTATCCGGACGGCTATCGGGCATGTTTTACTCCAGGCTATCGGTCGTTTGCGGCTCACCGCAAAACAATTCCTTGATATTGGCTTTCCCTGAGAATGTTGCCTTTCTCTGGGAATGTGGACTTTCCCAAGGCGGCGGCGATCGCCGCGCCCGATTGGGAAAGCCGTGGGGTGATTTACTGTGCGGCGATCGCTGCTGCCTCTTCGGCGACATGTAGGCCGCATTCCCGCGTCTCGTCCTGCTCCCACCACCAGCGGCCGGCGCGTTCGGGCTCACCCGGCTTGATGGCGCGTGTACAGGGCTCGCAGCCGATCGAGGGATAGCCGCGGGCGTGCAGCGGGTTCACCGGTATGCTTTTCTCTGCGACGAAAGCCTTGATCCTGTCGATGTCCCAATCGGCCAGCGGATTGACCTTCAGCAGGTGCCGTTCGGCGTCGTATTCGGCGAAAGGCGTTTCGGCGCGGTTGGCCGATTGCCCACGGCGCAGGCCGGTAATCCAGATCGAGGCACCTTCGAGCGCGCGTGCAAGCGGCTTCAGCTTGCGCACGCCGCAACAGGCATGCCGGGCCTCGACGCTCTCGTAGAAACCGTTGAGGCCGTACTTCGCCGCATAGCCATCGATATCGGCCTGCTCGGGCTCGTAGCGATGGATACGGATGTCGTACTGGCTCTCGGTCTCGTCTATCAGCGAAAGCGTTTCGGGAAACAGCCGGCCGGTCTGCAGCGTCGCGACATCGATCGGCAGGCGGTGCGTGCCGATTTCGGCGGTGATGACCTGGTCTTCGATGCCGAGCGAAGTGGTGAACACCACGCGGCCGCCGAGGCCCGAGACCAGCGACAGACGTCCGGCGAGGTCGAGGCCTGCCAGCTTGTCGTTCAGCGCCTCGGCTTCTGCAATAGGATTGGTAACAGTCATGAGAATCCTGTCCGTTGTTAGCGGGAGTATCGCAGTTCGATCCTGGATCGGACAGAAAAAGGGATTTCGAAAGCTGCGGCCGGAGGAGCAAATATCTCTCCGAAGCTGCCGCAATGCAGAAAAGCAGCCGCCCGCGGGCAAAAATCCACGTCGGCAGTCTGAATGTCTATAAAAATAGTAGAGTTACACGCAGCCTGTCAATCGGAAATCTGAATTGATGCCGAAAAGAGTGCAGAACGGGCTGTTTTGGAATAGATTATCGAGGGTTGGCCAAGAGCAAAAAACAAGGCCAAAACGCTTGTCTCTCAAGGCTTTCTCCGGCGCGTTCAAATTCCGTTCATGCTGGCTGTGCAATAGAGACGAAAGTACTGCTGAAGTGGTGCGAAGAATCGCGCCGCTCGTGTGTGTCGATGGTCTGAGATGATTACGCAAAAGGCGAAATATGCGCTGCGGGCGCTGACGGTTCTGGCTGATGCCGATGCCGACGAACCGGTGATGATTTCCGATATCGCAGCGCAGCAGAAGATTCCGAAGAAGTTTCTCGAACAGATCCTGCTCGACCTGAAACATCACGGCATCGTCGTCAGCCGTCGCGGCAAGCAGGGCGGTTATCTTCTTCTCAAGCCCGCCCACGCCATCACCTTCGGCGAGATCCTGCGTATCATCGACGGTCCGATCGCTCCGCTTCCGTGTCTCTCGATCACGGCCTACCGGAAGTGCGACGATTGCGACGGCGAGCAGAGCTGCCAGATCCGGCACGTCTTCGCTAAGGTGGCCGACGCAACCCGCAAGGTGCTGTTTTCGACGACCATCGCCGATGCCGCGCAGCCGGCGCGCGGCGCCGAGGTCACCCGGCTGCTGGCTTGATCCGTTTTCCTGTAGGCCCGTGCGCGTGGGGTGCCGCCACCGAGCCCAGCATCCGATAGGCAACGCGCGTCGGCCGCGGGCGCAGCGGATCGAAGGCGGCCATGGCATCTGCGCCTTCTGCTTCCGTCATCGCTCAGTCTCTCTCCGGTTCAGCCTCACCATAGCCATCTCCTTTGCCTTGCCCGTTCGAGAAGGCTGGACGAGATGAGACGGCCGTTTGTGACACGCTGTCCAGTTTTTTGATGCGCCATATTGAAGACGCGCGTTAAGGGGAGTTGAATCTAACGCTGCGATGCATCATATTGCATCGCAATTGCAACGCATGAGGTAGGCCATGAAAACGGCATCGCTCCCGTCCCTTCGCGTGGATCCCGAATTGCGCGCCGCCGCCGAAAGCGTTCTGAAAGAAGGCGAGAGCTTGTCGTCGCTGATGGAGGACTCTCTCCGTCGCCAGATCGACTATAGGAAGACGCAGGCGGAGTTCATCGCACGGGGTCTGGCCGGCTTGGCGGAAGCGGAGCGGACAGGTGTCTATTATGCGACGGACGATATTCAGGAGTTGATGCGCAAAAAGCTTGAAAAGGCGAAAGCCCGCAAGGCAGTGCAACAGAAATGACATTCGAACTGAGGTACACCCAGACCTTCTATGAAGATCTGGACCGGCTCTCAGACTTTCTGATCGAACGCGATCCTGAGTTGGCGGAACGTGCCATCAACGCCATTCAGAAGGCGCTGATGATACTCGAGGATTTCCCGCTCATGGCCAGGCGCGCGTCCGCGGATGATCCCTTGCTGCGTGAGCTCGTCGTCCCCTTCGGATCGGCTGGATATGTCATTCTTTTCAAAGTGATGAACGAATCGACCGTCATCGTCCTCGCCATCCGTCACCAGCGCGAAGTCGATTACCACTGACTACCGGTCGCTCACCGCCCAGCGCGGATTGCTCCACGGTTCCTGGTTCGAGCGCGCCAGCGGCTGCTTGCCGAGAATATGGTCGGCTGCCTTCTCGCCGGTCATGATCGACGGACCGTTCAGATTGCCGTAGGTGACGTGCGGGAAGATCGAGCTGTCGGCGACCCTTAGCCCCTCGACGCCGATGACCCGCGTCTGCGGATCGACCACGGCCATCGGATCGTCCTTGGCACCCATCTTGCAGGTGCCGCAGGGGTGATAGGCGCTTTCCAGATGTTCGCGCAGGAAGGCGTCGATTTCATCGTCGCTTTGCACGCCTTCGCCCGGTTGGATCTCCGGCCCGCGATAGTGGTCGAAGGCGCTCTGTCCGAAGATCTCGCGGGTCAGCCGCACGCAGTGGCGGAATTTCTCCCAGTCTTCGGGATGGCTCATATAGTTGAAGCGCAGCACCGGATCGGCTTTCGGCTCGGCCGAGCGCAGCGTCACGTTGCCGCGCGATTTCGATAGATTGTAGCCGACATGAACCTGGAAACCATGGCTTTTGGCCGCTGCCTTGCCGTCATAGCTGATCGCCACCGGCAGGAAATGATACTGGATGTCGGGTTGCTTCAGCCCGGGTGCGGAGCGCAGGAAGGCACAGGCTTCAAACTGATTTGAAGCGCCGAGCCCGCCCTTGGAAAGCAGCCACTGCGCACCCGCCACCCCCTGCCAGAACCAGGGCAGCCAGGAATAGAGCGACACCGGCTTGGTGCTCACCTGCTGGAAGTAGAATTCCATGTGATCCTGCAGATTGGCGCCGACCCCCGGCCGGTCGACCTTCACCTCGATGCCCATCTCCTTGAGGTGCCCGCCCGGGCCGATGCCGGAGAGCATCAGCAGCTTCGGCGAATTGAAGGAGGAGGCCGAGACGATCACCTCGCGGTTCGCCATCACCACCTCGATCCGGCCGTTGCGTTCGATCTCGACACCGGTTGCCCGTCCGTCCTCGATCACCACCTTGCGCGCCAAGCCGTAGACGATCTTGACATTCGCCCGCTTCAGCGCCGGTTTCAGATAGGCGTTGGCGGCAGACCAGCGGCGGCCGCCGAAGATGGTCTGCTCCATCAGGCCGAAGCCTTCCTGCTTGCTGCCGTTATAATCTTCCGTCGTTTCGAAGCCCGCCTGTTTGCCGGCCTCGATGAAGGCGCGAAACAGCGGATTGGTGAAGCCGCCGCGCTGGACGTGCAGAGGCCCGTCCGTGCCGCGCCAGCCGTCCTCGCCGCCATGCGAATGTTCCATCCGCTTGAAATAGGGAAGCACGTCCGCATAGGCCCAGCCGCCGGCCCCGAGTTCTTCCCAGCGGTTGAAGTCTTCTGCGTGGCCGCGCACATAGACCATGCCGTTGATCGAGGAGGAGCCGCCGATCACCTTGCCACGCGGCGCGGTGATGCGCCGGTTGTTGAGGTTCGCCTCCGGCTCGGAAAGATAGCCCCAGTTATAACGCTTCATGCTCATCGGCCAGGCAAGGGCCGCCGGCATCTGGATGAACGGTCCGAAATCGCTGCCGCCCGCCTCGATGACGATAACGGTGTTCTTGCCGTCCTCCGACAAGCGGTAGGCGAGGGCGGAACCCGCCGAGCCCGAACCGATGATGATGAAATCTGCTTGTTGCATGACGTTCCCTTAGATTCTTTTGCAACTGAGAAACCCCCGCCCCAAACCCCTCCCCACAAGGGGGAGGGGCTTAACCTGCCGCTCCGCTTTGCCACGCTATCAATACAACGGCGGGCGAGGTTGAAATGCGACGGTGCCACAGCTTGGCCCCTCCCCCTTGTGGGGAGGGGTTGGAGCGGGGTCTTTGATCAATAAGGCGCCGCCACCGGCCCCATGCCCACGTAAACCGTCTTCAGCTCCGAATAATGCTCCAGCGCCGCCAGCGAGTTTTCCCGTCCGAAGCCGGATTGTTTCGAGCCGCCGAAGGGAATTTCCACCGGGCAGAGATTGTAGGTGTTGATCCAGAGCGTGCCCGCCTCCAGTCGGTCGACGACGCGGTGGGCGCGGGTGAGGTCGGCGGTGAAGACGCCGCCGGAAAGGCCGAATTCGCTGGCATTGGCGCGCGCGACCACCTCGTCCTCAGATTCGAAATCGAGCACCGACATGACAGGGCCGAAGATCTCTTCGCGGGCGATGGTCATGTCGTCAGTGACATCGGCAAAGACCGTCGGCTGAACATAATAACCTTCCCCGGAGACGTTGTTCGGAATGCCGCCGCCGGCAATCAGCGTCGCGCCCTCGGCCTTGCCCTTCTCGATGTAGGAGATCACCTTTTCCCGCTGCGCCCAGGAAACCATCGGGCCGATCTGCGTCGTCTCGTCCATCGGATCGCCGATCAGCATCGCCTCGGTGCGGGCCTTCAGCCGCTTGAGGAATTCCGCCTTGATCGTCTTCTGCACGAAGACGCGCGTGCCGTTCGAGCAGACCTGGCCCGTCGAATAGAAATTGCCGAGCATCGCCCCACCGACCGCAGAATCGAGGTCGGCGTCGTCGAAGACGATGAGCGGCGACTTGCCGCCGAGTTCCATCGTCACGTGCTTCAGATTCCCAGCTGCAGCGGCTGCGACCCTGCGCCCCGTCGGCACCGATCCGGTCAACGACACCTTGGCGACGTCGGGATGGTTGACAAGCAGCGGTCCGGTGTCGCGGTCACCCTGGATCACATTGAAGAGCCCCTTCGGCAGCCCCGCCTCGTGCAGGATTTCGGCGATCTTCAGTGCGCCGAGCGGCGTGTTTTCGGACGGCTTGAAAACCATGGCATTGCCGCAGACAAGCGCTGGCGCGGCCTTCCAGCAGGTGATCTGCTGCGGATAGTTCCAGGCGCCGATGCCGACGCAGACGCCAAGAGCCACGCGCTTGGTATAGGCGAAATCCTGACCGAGCGGGATATGCGAACCGTTGAGCCCGGCCGGTGCAATGCCGCCGAAGAATTCGAAGGCATCGGCGCCCGAGGTCGGGTCGGCGACGATTGTCTCCTGGATCGGCTTGCCGGTATCGAGCGTTTCGAGCTCGGAGAGCGCGCGGTTTCTCTCGCGCATGATGTCGGCCGCGCGTTTCAGGATGCGTCCGCGCGCCATGGGGCTCATCGCCGCCCATTCCGGCTGCGCGCGCTTGGCGGCTGCGATCGCGCGTTCGACGATCGCGGGCGTTGCCGCATGTAGCCGGGCGATCACCTCGCCGGTCGCAGGATAGATGCTCTCGATGACGGTGCCATCGGTATCCTCGACATATTCGCCGTCGATGAAGTGCGAGGCTTTCGGCTGGGCTTTCATGTCATTTGTCCCTTGGGTGGTTCGATGTGGTTGTCCCTTCTCCCCTCGGGAAGAAGGTGGCCCGCAGGGCCGGATGAGGGGGCGGCAGTCTCGGCCTTGCCCCACCCATCTGTCCTTCGGACATCTTCTCCCCGTTGGGGAGAAGGGGGGGCGGTGGCCAAGAGCGCATTCAGGTAATCCTCGGTAAGCGCGATCGAGGCTTCGATGCCGATCGGCGCCGATTTCAAACTTTGCCGGATGTAGAGCCCGTCGATCATCGCCGCAGCGCCTTCGGCAATGCGTTCTGCGGCGTCGGTAGGCAGAAGCGCCTTGAGATCGGCAAGCAGATTGGAATGCAGCCGTCGCGCATAGACCACGAGGAAGCGCCTGGTCTCCTCCGAACGCTGTGCTTCGGCATAAAAGGCGAGCCAGGCGGCGATCGTTTCCGGTGCGAACTGATCGGCGTGGAAGCTGACCCGGATGACGGCCGAAAGCCGTTCGCGTGGCGTCTTCGCCGCCCTGAGCGCTGCCACCGCATCGCTGCGCAGCTGCCGGAGAAGCGAGCGAATGGTCTCGATCAGCAATTGCTCCTTGCTTCCAAAATAATGATGCGCAAGGGCCGGCGACACGCCGGCTTGCCGAGCGATGTCGGACATGGTGACGGCAAGCGAGCCGTGATCGCCGATCACCCGCAGCGCTGCATCGACAAGCGCCTTGCGGCGCATCGGCTCCATTCCGACCTTCGGCAAACGAAAACTCCCTGAAAACCAGATCAGATTATTTTTGATTGACTGACCAATCAACAAAAATCTTTGCCGATTTGATTTGGCGCAGATCTTTTCCTGAAGAACTGGCGCGACATATGCGAAGTTGATCAGGAGGTGTGTTATGACCAGTCTCTTCGATGGAATGCCCGAATCCTCGCTACGGTCGAAATGGGTATGGTTCGTCGGCCTCGGCGTGCTGCTTCTCATCTGCGGCCTCATCGCTCTCGGCAACCTGTTGATAGCGACCGTCGCTTCGGTCTTTTATGTCGGCATGCTCATGCTGGCAGGCGGCGTCATCTATCTCATCCATGCCTTCCAAGTGCGCGGCTGGGATCACGTGCTCTTTTGGGCTTTGAGCGGCGTGCTCTATTTGCTTGCCGGTATCTGCGCCTTCATCAATCCCATCTTCACCTCGGCGGCCTTGACCCTGTTTCTGGCCGTTGCGCTGCTCGTGGCCGGCATCTTCCGTCTCTGGGTCGGCATGCGCATGCGGCCACTCAAGGGCTGGGGCTGGATCACCGCAAGCGGTTTCATCACTGCGCTTGCCGGTTTCGTCATCGCGCTCGGCTGGCCGGTGAACAGTCTCTGGATCCTCGGCCTTTTCCTGGCGGCCGATCTCATCGTCCAGGGCTGGACAATGATCGGCTTCGGCTTCGGCATCCGCAGTTGAACCTGTGGAAATCGGCGTTCAGGCCGTTCTTTTTTGACAAGGGGATGACAGGGGATTAGACTTTAGGGATTACGGCCCGGTCCGAACACGCGGACCGTGCGATGTGCGAATGCACCAAGGCACCGGCTGATATCGCCGAGAATGCTGAAAATGGTCATGCGTCCCCCAAAGGCAGGGTTCTGTCTGATCAGAAAGGGAGGAAGTTCATGCCGATGGTCACCGTTTCCATCTCTCCGCAGCAAGCAGCGGGCATCCGCGCCGCCGTCGATAATGGCGGCTATGCCTCGAGCAGCGAGGTTGTCCGCGAGGCGCTGCGTCTCTGGGATACCGCTCGGAAGGTCAACGAATTCCGGGACGATGTTCTCGGCGACGAGGGCGCTCCATCCGGTGGCAGATGCGTCGCCGACATGTTCGCCGATCACGAGGCGGAGCGCCGTCGCTCCGCCTGAGCAAGCATTTGATTGCATTGGAAAAATTGAATAGGCCGGAACGCGTGGGTGCTCTGCGCGTTTCACAAAACTTTCACACTGGCGAAAGGGTTCATTGATCTCTTCTGCGGCATGTTCCGGACGAAAAAGAACAAGTCACAGTGGAGATCGGCCCACAATGAAGACTGGAATATCTTTGGCTGCCACCGTCGAGCCGGGTGTTCTGCGCCGCTACGCCAGCGATCAGATCGTAACGCTAGCCAAGCTCGTGGTCGAGAACGCCTTCCAACCGATCGTCGAGGCCGGAACCGGCACGGTTTTTGGCTATGAATCCCTCATGCGCGGCCAGGAACGCATCGGCTTCGACACGCCGATGGAAATTCTCGACGAAGCCCACCAGGCTGGCCAGTTGCTGCAATTCGAACAGATGCTCTCCAGCCGCGCGCTTGCCAAATTCGCGACGCTGTCGAATTTCTCGACGTCCACGCTTTTCCTCAATCTCGACGTCCGGCTGATCCCGCACGGCGAGCGCCTTGTCGAAAACCTGCTGCAGCATCTGAGGAAGGCCAATATTCCGCCGTCTTCGGTCTGTTTTGAATTCTCCGAGCGTTTCGACAATACCAGCGTGCCGGAATTTTCTGCCCTTGTTTCCAAGCTGCGCAAGGCCGGTTTCAAGTTGGCGATCGACGATTTCGGCGTCGGCCACGGTGAGATGAAGCTGCTCTGCGATTATGCCGTCGACTACCTCAAGATCGACCGCCACTTCGTCGCAGAGATCGACCGCAGCCCACGCAAGCGCCATCTCCTGAAGAGCATCGTCAACATCGCCCACGTGCTCGGTACGCGCGTCATCGCCGAAGGCATCGAGACCGAGGCCGAGTTCATCGCCTGTCGCGAATATGGGGTCGATCTCGTCCAGGGCTGGTTCATCTCCCGCCCGACGACGCATATATCGGAGTTGGCGCTGTCCTTCTCGCATCTGCAGGAACTCGGCAAGAGCAAGCGGGGCAGCCAGTCGCTCGACGAAATCCTCATCCGCAAGCAGATCGAACTTCTGCCGGCAGTCTACGAGAACGACAGCATCGACAGCGTCTTCGAGCTCTTCCGCCGCAACCCGCGCCAGGCCTTCTTCCCTGTTCTCAACGCCAACAGTGAGCCGCGCGGCATCATCCACGAGCATCACCTGAAGGAATATATCTATCAGCCCTTCGGCCGCGATCTCCTGAAGAACAAGATGTACGAGCGCAGCATCTCGCATTTCGTGGAGATGGCGCCGATCGTCAGCCTCGACAGCGACGCCGAGCAGTTGATGGCGATCTTCGCCAATATGGAAGGCAGCAACTGCCTGATCCTGACCGACAACATGCGTTATGCAGGCGTGGTCTCCGCCGCCTCGCTGATCAAGGTCATCAACGAAAAGCAGTTGAAGACCGCACAGGACCAGAACCCGCTGACCGGTCTGCCCGGCAACCGCGCCATCCGCGATTTCATGCGTCAGTCCGGACGCGATGGCGATGAGGTCCGCCACTTCTGCTATTGCGACTTCGACAATTTCAAGCCTTTCAACGATGCCTACGGCTTCCATCTCGGCGACCACGCGATCTCCCTTTTTGCCGCCCTGATGCGCCGCTATTTCTTCGCCGAGCGTCATTTCCTCGGCCATGTCGGCGGTGACGATTTCTTCATCGGCGTCGTTGGCTGGACCAAGGAGGAATTGACCGAGATCCTCGACAGGCTGATCAGTGATTTTCACGACGATGTGCTCGATCTCTATTCCGACGAGGACCGCGCCGCCGGTCGCATCCTCGGTCATGACCGCGCCGGCGTAGAAGCGCTGTTTCCGCTGATGCGCTGCTCGATCGGTGTCATCGAACTGCCGGAAGGCCTCGTCATCGACGATATCAATCGGGTGAGCGCCGAAATCGCCATCATCAAGTCGGCCGCCAAGGAGAGCGAGGAAGGTCTCGTCTTCCACCTGCTGGGCGAGGCGAATTGACGCCTTTGCCACTTCCAGCCTTCCCAAGCCTCAGGGGCTGATCTATTTCGGTTGCTTTCGATCAGGGAGGAGCCGGGTCATGTCATTGCCTCAGGAAATGCGTTTCGTCGATCTGCCGTCCTTCGGCGGGCCGGAGGTGATGACGATCGGCAAGCGCCCGCTTCCTGTGGCGGGCGAGGGGCAGGTCCTCGTGCGCGCCGAGGCGATCGGCGTCAACCGTCCCGATATTGCGCAACGCCAAGGCAGCTATCCCGCGCCCAAGGATGCAAGCCCGATCCTCGGCCTGGAACTATCCGGTGAGATCGTCGCGGTCGGTCCTGGTGTCAGTGGCCATGCCGTCGGCGACAAGGTCTGCGGCCTCGCCAATGGCGGCGCCTATGCCGAATATTGCGTTCTGCCAACCGGTCAGATCCTGCCGTTCCCCAAAGGCTATGACGCGGTGAAGGCTGCGGCCCTTCCCGAAACCTTCTTCACCGTCTGGGCCAATCTCTTCCAGATGGCGGGGCTGACGGAGGGGGAGACGGTGCTGATCCACGGCGGTGCGAGCGGCATCGGCACGACGGCGATCCAGCTTGCCCGCGCTTTCGGCGCCGAGGTCTATGCGACGGCAGGCTCGAAGGAGAAATGCCAAGCCTGCGAAAAGCTCGGCGCCAAGCGCGCGATCAATTACCGGACCGAAGACTTCGCCGAGGTGATCAAGGCCGAGACCGGCCGCGGCGTCGACATCATCCTCGACATGATCGGTGCTTCCTATTTCGAGCGCAACATCGCCTCGCTCGCCAAGGACGGCTGCCTGTCGATCATCGCCTTTCTCGGCGGGGCACTTGCCGAAAAGGTCAATCTCTCGCCGATCATGGTCAAGCGCCTGACGGTGACAGGTTCCACCATGCGCCCGCGCACGGCGGAGGAAAAACGCGCCATCCGGGACGACCTCCTCTCAGAGGTCTGGCCGCTGCTGAAGGCCGGCACCATTGCTCCCGTCATCCACAAGGTCTTCGCCTTCGAGCAGGTCGTCGAGGCGCATCGGCTGCTGGAAGACGGCAACCATGTCGGCAAAGTCATGCTGCGCCTCGGCTGAGCGTTAGCGAGGCGCCGATCGCCAGAACACCAGGCAGCGCCATGACGAGATAGAGCCAATGCGCGGCTGATAGCGCACCCGCAATGCCGCCCGGATCGACGAGGCCAGCGCCGTTGGCGATGACGCCGGCGAGTGCTGCGCCGAAAGCGCCGCCGAGCGAGCTCATCGTCGGGATCGCAGAGGAGGCCTTGTCCTGCTCTTTGTCGGCTACGAGCTTCAGGACCGTGGCGACGAGATGGGCCCAGCCAAGACCGACGCCAAAACCCATCATGAACATGCAGATCGAGGCGGGCACGACAAGAAGCATATGTCCATCAGGATTATCCCCGGCGAGGAAGATCGCGAGTGAAGCGGTCGCTGCCGTCTCGATGAAAACGCCGGTGACGATTGCCGCATGGGCTCGCTTGCCGCTCAACGAGCTGCTGAGAAAGGCTGCGAACGTCCAGCCAAGGGCGACCAGCGCCACGAGGTAGCCGGAGACGATCGGTGTCACCCCGTGCAGGGTCTGCAGGAAATAGGGGATGAAGACATCGCTGACGAGGACGACCGTCATGGCGAGCATCGTCAGGTAGACGCGTGAGATAGGGCTGGAAAGAGTGACGGCACCTGATGGCAGCAGGCGGTTCCGGCTTCGCCGCTCGATGAGCAGCGCGCCTGATACCGCGACGACCGAGGCCACGACCAGTGCGGCCCTTATGCTGGTCGCCGCGCCGGCCGCGCTGACCATCAGGACGGCGGCAAGAAGCAGTCCGATCTGTGCCACCGGCGTCTTCGCCTGATCGCGGTCGTCCCTGACTTCGGGCAAAAGCCGCGGCGCCAGGACCGCCATCAGCAGGCCGAGCGGCACCAGCACGATGAACGCGTAGCGCCAGCTGCTGCCTGAGGAAAAGAAACCGCCGAGCGTCGGCCCGATGACGGTTGCGATACCCCAGATCGCCGCATAGAGCGTCGAGGCCTTCGGCCACAGCGGCTCGGGATAGACAAAGCGGATGAAGGCGTAGCCAAGGGCGGCAAGCGCGCCCGTCCCAAGCCCCTGCACGGCGCGTCCGATCAGCACCACAGGCATCGACGGTGCGGCTGCGGCGATCAGGCTGCCCACACCGAAGACCAGCGCGACGATGACATAGATGGTGCGAAGTCCAATCCCTCGCGGCCGTATTGCGACGAAGATCGAGCCGAGAATGGCCGCGGCCACGAAAATGCTTGTTACCCAGGAAAACAGGGAAAGCCCGCCGATATCTCGCACGATCGAAGGGGCGATCGTGGCAGTGATGTAACTCTCGACCGCATAAAGCGTGACGCCGCCGCCAAGCATCATCGTTGCCGGCAGGTGCTCGGGCAGGAAGAGCCGGAATACGGAGCTGGCGTTCGGAATGGCTACGGTCTGATCGATGTTGGACATGGAACGATCTCCGATGTTTTCACTGGCGAATGATTATTTTCCAAGTTATAAATTGGAAAATTGCATGCCGCCTCGATTAAAACAAGGTGTAGCTTGGAAAATATGCGCCAGTCCCCAGCCAACCGGATCCTGATCCTGATAAAGACCGACGGCCCCCAGCTCGCGGCCCCGATCGGCGATGCGCTCGGCATTTCAGGTGAGGCTGCCCGCCAGCAACTGGCGAAAATGGCCGAGGAAGGGCTGGTGGAGCCGATCACCGTTGCTGCCACGGGCAGGGGCCGGCCGCGCCAGCTCTGGCATCTCACCGCCGCGGGCAACCGTCAGTTTCCCGACGGCCACGCCGAACTGACGGCAAATCTCCTCGGCACGCTCGTCGAACAGCTTGGTCCCGCAGCCCTTGATACCGTGATCTCCGCCCGGGAGGCTGAGACGCTGACGCGCTACCGGCAGGAAATCGGCCATGGCGGCGATCTCGCCTCGCGCATTGAGGCCCTTGCTGCCATCCGCACGCGCGAGGGCTACATGGCCGACAGCTGGAGGCAAGCGGACGGTTCGTTCATGCTGGTCGAAAACCATTGCCCGATCTGCGCAGCCGCTGCCGCCTGCGCCGGCTTCTGCCGCTCCGAACTCGAAACCTTCCGCGCCGTTCTCGATGCCGAGATCGAACGCAGCGAACATATCCTCGCCGGCGCGCGGCGCTGCGCCTACCGCATCACGCCGCATTGAGACGTATCGATGATCCTGCGCTTCAGGCGGGCTGCCGCGCCTGTCGTTTGCTGCCTTCGAGATAGAGCAAGGCTCCGATCGACACGAGGCCTGCGGCAGCGCCGACGAAGGCGGTGCCGGAATAATCGGTGACCGCGGTGCCGAACGCGAAGAGCCCGGCGCTCATGCCGGCTCCGATGAAACTGTTGAGCGAGATCAGCGAGCTTCCGAGCCCCGGCCGATCCGCGATCAGGTCCTGCAGATAAGTGATCGGCACGCTGAGGATCGCGGCTACCCCACAAGCATTGACGAGGAGCAGCGCATAGACGTGCCAGCGCGCGGAAGCAAATCCGAGCAGCAGCAGATAGGCGCAATAGATCAGCGAACCGAAGGCAAGCACATGCACGGTGCGGAAGCGGCGCTGCGCCAAACCCCACATCATCATAAACGGCATTTCGAGAAAGGCCGTCAGCCCGGCCATGAAGCCCACATCGACCACGGTGCCGCCGGCCGCATGGGTGATGATCAGCGGCGAAAGCATGCCGTTCAGCCGCTGCAGCCCGATGAGCATCGACATAACGAGGACGCGCGCCAGCACATAGGGCACGAAGATCCGTTTCAACGAAGAAAGGAAACCAGCCTGATCCGGGGCTGGACCGGCAGTGCCATTTCGAGGCGCGAAGAAAAAATACAGGCAGAAGCAGGTGCAACTCGCCATCGCCGCGATCCCATAGGCCGGCGTCATCGACGGTGAATTGACGAGATAGAGGCCGATCAACCCCGGCGCCAGCGCCCACGAGCCGGAATAGAGCGCCCGCACCATCGCGGTGATTGCCGCCCCCCGGCCGCGGTCCATCTGGTTGGTCCTGGCGCGCAGGCTGGCGAAAAGCAGCGAATAGGTGGAATTGCTCATCGGCACCAGCAACAGCGTCGAGACGATGAAGACCGCAGGGCTGTGAAGGATCGCGATCGATCCGAAGCCGAAAATGCCGGCGACGGAAAGCGCCAGCACCAGCGGTCGCCGCTCCTTCAGCCTATCCGACCAGATACCGAGCGTCAGGCTCGTCGTAACGTTGACGATCGCCGAGAAGAAGACCAGGGCGGAATAGGCGCCGTTGCTCATGCCCAGTTCGTTGATCCCGATAATCGACTGGTACGGGACCGTTGAAGCATAGGTGAAGGCAAGCGCGACGAGTGTCGCCGCTGGAATGCGGATGCCGTTGTCGCGAAGGATCAAGGAAAAGGTGGATGGCATGGAGAGGTTCCTGATGCACCACTCTTAGCCGCATCGGACATAGCAGAGAAACGATAGTTTTCGATCGCTTCGGTCAATTCCTGTGATGGATGTTTGGGCGATGTGATGACGGCCGGCAGACCCGAGCAAAGCGTGAAGACCGTTGGCTTTCGGCACCTGACGCGGTATGCCTGCGCATCCCGCCAGCATCCGGATGAGAGCCCATGACCAATCCCGTCACCGTCGAAGTCACACGCGGCCTGCTCGTCGAAAGTCGCCATCGCGGCGCGGTGGCCGTTGTCGATGGCGACGGCAAGCTCGTCTTCTCGGCTGGAGACATCGAGGCTGTCGTTTTCCCACGCTCGTCCTGCAAGGCGATGCAGGCGCTGCCGCTGGTCGAAAGCGGCGCTGCCGACGCCTATGGCTTCGGCGACAAGGAACTGGCGCTTGCCTGCGCCTCGCACAATGGCGAAGACGAGCATGTGGCGCTCGCTGCTTCCATGCTCGCGCGTGCCGGCCGCGGTGCCGAAGCGCTGGAATGCGGCGCCCATTGGTCCACGAACCAGAAAACCCTGATCCATCAGGCCCGCACGCTCGACGCGCCGACTGCGCTTCACAACAATTGCTCGGGAAAACATGCCGGCTTCATCTGCGCCTGCTGTCATCGGGGCCTCGATCCGAAGGGTTATGTCGGCTATGAGCATCCTTTGCAGGTCGAGATTCGCGCGGCGATGGAAAGCCTGACCGGCGCCGTGCTTGGGGCCGAGAGCTGCGGCACCGACGGCTGCTCGATTCCGACATATGCTGTGCCTTTGCGCGGCCTTGCCCACGGTTTTGCAAAAATGGCAACTGGCAACGGCCTGGAGCCGCTTCGCGCCAAGGCATCCCGCCGCCTGATCGAAGCCTGCATGGCCGAGCCTTTCTATGTCGCGGGCTCTGGCCGCGCCTGCACCGCACTGATGCAGATCGCTCCCGGCCGCATCTTCGTCAAGACGGGCGCCGAAGGCGTCTTCTGCGCCGCGATCCCGGAAAAGGGCATCGCCATCGCGCTCAAATGCGAGGATGGCACGACCCGCGCCGCCGAAGCCATGGTGGCGGCAACGCTCGCCCGCTTCTTCGAGACGGAAGAAAAGGTCCATGTAGCCTTGATGGCCTTTGCCACGACTTCGATGCGCAATTGGAACGGCATCCATGTCGGCGATGTCAGGGTCACTTCCGCCTTGACCGCATGAGTGCGCGAAGCGCGTATATAAGTTATAAAAAAATAAGAATTGCATAATATAAAGAGATGCGCCCTGTGGTCGGACGTGCGCGTATCGACGCGGAGGCGAGAGCGTTCCCTGGAAGCCGTAGGGGCAGGGCATGTTTGCAGGCCGCTATCTCTGGTGGGTGCTGATCGGTATCGGCATCTTCATCTTCGCAGCACTGGGGCTCGACCCCATAACCTGGCTCACAATTCAGCTGTTAGGCTGCGAGGAGATGGCCGGCGCCTGTGAGCCGACCATTCGGCTGATATCGGGCATGCTCAAGCCCGGCTGCATCTGGATCGCCATCGGCGTGCTCTTCGTGGCCACCCTGGTTCGGCTTCACTATCTGTCGCTGCTCTGGTTCTGGGGACCGGTCGCAGCCATCTGGTTCGTCGCCGCCACGCCGTTCCTCCTCTTTATCTCAGCAGATATGGCGGCGGCGTGGCCGGTCGTTCTTGCGATGCTGCCCGTCGCGCTCCTGTTCCTGGCCACTTTCATCGCCTATCTCATGGTTCCATTCGAGGATGCCGACACGCACCCGCTTGAAGCGTCGGCCACGCTTCGACTCGCGGCCCGTCTGGCGGCAATCTATAGTGTGCTTGCCGCGGCAGCCTTCATGCCGGCCCTGTCTCGATCGGCCGGAGCTCTGCTCGACATGCCGGCCCTTTCCGTTGTGGTCGCGCTAGCGCAGCCGTATCTGCAGACGATGCTGATCTTCGGAACCGACAGCATGGCGCCGGCCTATGCCGTGCTGGTGCTGTTCATTGCGACACTCGCTGCAAGCCTTCTGCCGCGGGCCGCCGCGCGTCCGCCGGCCCGCAGCACCATCATGCTGCGGCGATTGCGCCGTTGAGATCGCGATAGGGCTTCAGCCGTTCGGCCGTCATCTCCGCTGGCACGATCAGTCCCGCCGCGTCGGAAATGCCAAGCACCGGGCAGGGCGAGACGAGATCGAATTTCTCTTCCGTCAGCAGGACATGCGTTTCGGCCGAGCAGCTGGCGATATGCCGTTTGATTGCCGCTTCCTCGAAATCGCCGGTGGAAAGCCCATGCACTGGATGGGCCGCCGTGACGCCGAGGAAGAAGAGATCGGGGCGTAGCTGCGAGATCGCCGCCATCGCCGCTGCCCCTGTCGCCACCATCGAATGTTTGTAGAGACGCCCGCCGGTGAGGATCACCTCTGCCGTCGGGTGGTGTTCCAGCTCCGCGGCGATCGTCGGACTATGGGTCGCGACCGTCAGCGGCATATCGCGCGGCAGGTGCCTGGCGATCTCCGCCGTCGTCGTGCCGCCATCGAGGAAGATCATCTGCCCAGGCTTGATCATTGCCGCTGCCTTCGCCCCCAGCCGCACCTTGATCTCCGACGAAACACTGCGCCGCGTGGTGAAATCCGGCAGGTCGGGCGCCAGTGGCATCGCACCGCCATGCACCCGTTTCAACAGGCCCTCCGCCGCCATTTCCCGGAGGTCACGCCGGATCGTGTCCTCCGAAAGTGCGAATTCCTCGGCGACGCGCTTGGCGATGACTTGGCCATCGCGGCGCAGGATGTCGAGAATGAGGCTCTTGCGTTGTGTCGTCAGCATCGTCTCTCTGCATGGAAGTGAACGAAATATCTTGAATATGCACGAATTGACTCGACATTCAAGAAATATCGTGAATTTTCACGAAATCCCGTGCATGAGGCCGGGAGTGCTCACGCCTGAGGCGGAGCGAAGGAGTGGATCATGTTGATTTTGATTGCCGGCCCTTATCGGTCCGGAACGGGCGACGACCCGGAGAAAATGACCGCCAACCTGAAGCGCCTCGAGGAACCCTCGCATGCGCTGTTTGCAGCCGGTCACGTGCCGATGATCGGTGAGTGGGTGGCGCTGCCGATCTGGCACGCCGCTGGCGGCAGGTCAGTCGGCGACGCGCTCTACGAAGAAATCTTCCACCCGGTCGCCGGTCGGCTGCTGCAGCTCTGCGAGGGCGTGCTGCGCCTGCCCGGCGATTCCAAGGGTGCCGACAATGATGTGCGCATCGCCAGGGAGCGCGGCATCCCGGTCTGGTGCCGGCTGGAAGACGTACCGGGTTGCGGGTGAGGTGCGGTGGAGGGGCCGGAAATTGCCGGCTCCTCCCGATCTTGCCGGTTCCGACGCGCAGACCCCTGCGCTATAACCCTTGCCGAAAGGGAGTCGAGAACCATGCTGACATTGTATTACGCGCCCGGAACCTGCGCGCTCGCAAGCCTCATTGCCTTGGAAGAATCCGGCCTGGCCTTCGAAACGAAGAAGATCAGTCTTCGTGACGGCGAGCAGCGGTCGCCTGATTATCTGAAGATCAACCCGAAGGGCCGGGTGCCAGCGCTTGTGACCGATCGCGGCGTGCTGACGGAAACGCCGGCGATCCTGGCTTACATCGCCCAAAGCGCGCCGGCCGCAAAACTCGCGCCGCTCGACGATGCCTTTGAATTTGCCAGGCTCCAGTCCTTCAACAGCTACATCTGCTCGACCGTGCATGTGAACCATGCCCACCGCCCGCGCGGTTCCCGGTGGGCCGACGATGCGGCCGCAATAGAGGCGATGAAGGCCAAGGTACCGCAAAACATGGCAGATTGCTTCACGTTGATCGAGCAGTCGATGTTCGAAGGCCCCTGGGTAATGGGCGAAACCTATTCGATCGCCGATCCTTATCTTTTCGTCATGACAAGCTGGCTGCCGTCGGACGGTGTCGATCCCGCCCGCTTCGAAAAGGCGAGCGACCATCACGCCCGCATGCTGCAGCGTTCCGCTGTCCAGCGGGCGCTTGCCTACGATCAGGTCTGATAACTGCCGGCAAGCTTCTTCGGCGCCCGGAACCGCCAGGCGCCGGTCAGCCGCAACCGTAATTCCTCGTCGCCAATCAGGGCGACGCGCACCGGCAGATACGGCCAGCCGACATAATGGGCGGTCTGGAAATAGATATCAGGCGCCATTTCGAGCAGATGCTCCTTGTCGTCGAGCGCGATCGAGATCACGATCGTCTCGGCGTTCTTTACCGCAACGAAGCTCTTGCCGCCGACCTTCAGTGCCGGATTGCCGTAGGAAGTGCTCTCCTCGACGCCGGGCAGGCCGGCTTCCGCCGCCAGCCGCTTCAGGCGCTCGAAGATCGCATCGACGTCGTCGGCCATTGCTTCGCCCTTCTTCTCGGGCAAAAGCCTAGCACGTTTTTACGCGCATTTCGCCAGCGGCGGTTTGGTCTCGGCATGAAAGCCCACCTGCCGTCCGAGCGGCAGATCGGCGATTTCGCGCATCGACATGCGCTCGACCTCGGGATGCCGCAGCGGATCCTCCTTCCAGAGATCACCCGCAATGTCTGCGTCAGTCAAGTTATGGGCGGTCCTCAAGAAAAACTTCAGCAATGACATGGCATGCCTCGCTTTCTTCACTACAAATTTGCTTGCTCAACGGCTGATGTCGCCGAGCCTCTCATGCTGCAATATCGGCGCCCACGGTCAGGTTTTCAATTGAGATTGACGCGGTCATGCTATAGAAAAACTATATGAGAAACCTGAATTCCGTCCATCTCAACGGCCTGCGCGCGCTCGAAGCCGTCGGGCGTCTCGGCTCGCTCCAGGCAGCGGCCGACGAACTCGGCGTCTCGGTCGGCGCCGTCAGTCAGCAGGTCATCAAGGCGGAGGCCCAGCTCGGTCAGGTGATCTTCGAGCGCACTGCCAGGGGAATGATCGTGACCGAAGCCGGTCGGCCGGTGCTTTTTGCGCTTGCCGAGGGGTTCGCCCGTCTTTCGGCCGCGGTATCGATCGCGAGCCGCAAGGACGATACGATCCTGACCATCTCGGTCGCCCCTGTTTTCGCCGCCCGCTGGCTCGTCTGCCGTCTCGATCGCTTCGCCGAGCGTCATCCCGACATCAAGCTGCGGCTGGATGCGACGACCAACCTCGTCAATCCGGCCCTTTGCGATGTCGATATCGGCATCCGCGTCGGCGCCGGCACATGGCCTGACGTGAAGGCTGAACTGTTGCTGGAGCAGGAGGTCTTTCCGGTCTGCTCCCCAGACATGGCGGCGAGATTGAAGGGACCTGCCGATCTCCTCGAACTGCCTGCCATCATCGATGGCAATGCCATGTTCACCTGGGAGGTCTGGATGCGCGAGGCCGGACTTTCAGGCGCAACCCTCGCCACGCGCCACGTCTTCAACGACGCCTCGCTCTGCCTCGATGCGGCGATTGCAGGCCAAGGCGTCATGCTGGCTTGGCAGACCCTTGCCGGCTTTTCGCTCGCCGAAGGCCGTCTGGTGGCGCCCTTCGGCATTCGCGCCAAGACCGGCTTCGGCCATTACTTCGTCACGGCCGCAGGCACGCGCGAGCCGAAGAAGGTCAAGGATTTTAAAGCCTGGATCCGTGAGGAAATGGCCGGTACCCTCGCGCTTTTCCGCTAGCGCGGGGAGGCTGCATCAAAGCATGATCACGCGCCACCATTGCCCTTCTTGCGGCCGCGGGGCTGAAATTCGACGAGCAGTGACTTGAGTTCGATCTCGCGAATGCGTCGCGCCGCTTCATCAGGGCTCACCCATTCGAGAACACGCTGGCCCTGCTCCTTGAAGTCACCCCTGATCTCCGTGACTTCAACCTGAAACACGTCGACAATGCAGGGCGCCACGTCGCCATTCTCGAGTTCTTTCAGATAGGTGTAGTAGCCGACCGGCTTCTTCCTCACCGCCCCGCGCACGCCCGCCTCCTCCCACGCCTCGATCGCCGCAGCTTCGAAGGGTTTCTTCCCTTTCATCGGCCACCCTTTCGGGATGATCCAGCGTCCGCTCTCGCGTGATGTAACCACAAGGATTTCGACCTGGGGTCCGCCATTGCTGTAGCGGAAGCAAAGAGCGCCGTACTGTTGACGGAATTCACCGGAGAACAGCTTGGCGGGAACGGTCGCAAGCTGCCGAAGCAATGTCTGGGACTTGTCTGGTCGGGGCTCCGGGCTTTTTTTCGTAGACTTCATAGTGATTGGCTTGTCGAATTTGCTTGTTGCTTCAATTGCCTGAGCGTGTTTATGACAGATTTATGACAGTTAGCCACGCTGAAGGGTCCGTTGGCATGATGAGTATTTTTCGCAAGCTGATGCCACGGGAGGACAGGTTCTTTGAAATGTTTTCCAAGCACTCCAAGACTGTGGTTGCCGCAGCGCACGCCCTTGACCAACTCCTGAAAGGCAATGACGTCCAGAAAAACTGCGAACGTATCGTCACATTGGAAGACGAGGCCGATGATGTGACGCGCGAGGTTCTTCTTGCCGTTCGGCGAAGCTTCATCACGCCCTTCGACCGCGGCGACATCAAGGATCTCATTCAGTCAATGGATGATGCGATCGACATGATGCATAAGACAGTCAAGACGATCCGCCTGTTCGAGCAAGTGAGCTTCGATCCGCTCATGCAGCAGATGGGCGGCGAAATCGTCAAGGCAGCGAACCTCATCGCGGAAGCGATCCCTCTCCTCGACAGATTGGGCGCCAATGCGCATCGTCTTGCGGCCATCGCGGAGGAAGTCACCCGGGTGGAGGGACGTTCCGACGAACTCCACGACCAGGGCCTGAAGGATCTGTTTTTACGTCATGGTGCCAGCGGCAATGCGATGGCCTACATGATCGGAAGTCAACTCTACGGAGAGCTGGAGAAAGTCGTCGACCGCTTCGAGGACGTCGCCAACGAAATCAGCGGCATTCTCATCGAGAACGTCTGATGGAAGCCTCCCTCGCTCTGCCGCTGCTCGTCGGCCTGGTTGTTGTCGCCCTGTTCTTTGACTTTCTCAATGGCCTGCATGATGCGGCCAATTCCATTGCGACGATCGTGTCGACCCGCGTCCTGCGGCCGCAATATGCGGTCGTCTGGGCGGCATTCTTCAATTTCATCGCATTTCTATTCTTCGGCCTGCATGTGGCCGAGACGCTGGGGACCGGCATCATCGATCCTGCGATCGTTTCGCCCCAAGTGATCTTTGCCGCACTCATGGGCGCTATCATCTGGAATATTCTCACCTGGATTTTCGGGATTCCATCCAGCTCGTCACATGCACTTGTCGGCGGGCTGGTGGGCGCCGGTTTGGCAAAGGTGGGCTTCAGCTCGATCGTCTGGAGTGGTCTCCTGAAGACTGTCGGCGCCATTTTCCTTTCTCCGGCCATCGGCTTCCTGCTTGCTCTGGTATTGGTGCTCGTCGTCTCCTGGTCCTTCGTCCGGCAAACGCCGTTTGCGGTGGATCAGACATTTCGCATCATGCAGTTTGTGTCCGCCTCGCTCTATTCGCTAGGCCACGGCGGAAACGATGCGCAGAAGACGATGGGCATCATCGCAGTGCTTTTGTTCAGCCAGGGATATCTCGGCTCGACATTCTATGTGCCTTTCTGGGTGGTCCTTTCCTGCCAGTCGGCAATGGCTCTCGGCACGCTGTTTGGCGGATGGCGGATCGTTCATACCATGGGGTCGAAGATCACTCGACTCAACCCCATGCAAGGATTCTGCGCCGAGACGGGCGGAGCATTGACACTATTCGCGGCGACTTGGCTCGGTATTCCCGTCTCGACGACCCATACCATCACCGGAGCAATCGTCGGAGTGGGCGCAGCCCGGCGCGTTTCAGCCGTGCGCTGGGGATTAGCCGGCAACATCGTGATCGCCTGGATCGTAACGATGCCGGCGGCGGCAGTGATATCCGCGACGTTCTACGGCCTTGCATCTCTGCTGCAATAGAATCGGGTAAGGAGGCAGGGGTTTTTCGGCACCATGCTCTAACCCTCAGACCTCGATCGGCTCCTTGCTGCGTGTTGCCTGCATTGCCTTGTAGGCCGGGCGGGACTGGCAGCGTTCGATCCAGGCCTTGATGTTCGGATGCGCTTGGAAAAGCGCGTCCTCGCTCTGGGCGTAGCGCAGCACCTCCGCGAGGTTGAGATCGGCAACGGTCAAGCGGTCACCGACGATCCATTGCCGGCCGGCAAGGTGGCTCTCGAGGACCGCGAGCGGCCTGCGCAGCGAGCGGCAGGCGACCGCGATCGTTTGTTTGCCGTCTTCGCTGTTTTCAAGCCCGTTGTCATAGGTCAGAACGATTTTTACCGTATGGGGCTCGACCTCTGCAGCCGCCCAGACTGTCCACATCGTCAACAAACCGTCTTCTTCGACGGTTTTTCCGGAAAGCGGCCCTCCATATTTGCGTGCAAGGTAGAGATTGATCGCCAGCGACTCGTGCATGACGAGGTCGCCGTCCTTGATGCTGGGAATCTGCCCCATCGGATTGACGGCAATGAAATCCGGTGAGTGCGTGTTGAGCAGTGCATCCGGCGCCAGTGGATTTGCAAGCCGCCTTGCCTGCAGCACCGGCACCGACTGGAATTCGAGCCCAAGCTCCTCCGCCATCCAGTAGACGCGTGATGCGCGCGATCGATAGACTCCGTAGATTGTCAGCATGGACGTATCCCCTTAATGTGTCGGAGAGACCGTAAACGCCGGATCGCGCTCGGAAAAGTCCTTGCCGCTGATGGTACGATGAAAGCTTTTGATGCAAGCAACTCCAGCAAAAGTGCGCGACGGTTTTGCGTCCGGAAGTGCGCGAATGCAAAGTCAGGAGACGCGGTTTCGTTCGACGGTGAGCTGCGCATAAGGCGCGCCGCCGCCCGCCATCTCGCCGGAGACTTTCTTTTCCCACTGGAATCCGAGAACCGCCCCTTCGGCAGTTTCCTGGAACACATTGTCGGTAATGACGGCAGTCCCGGCGCCATCGGCGACCGAGACGGCGCAGCCGACGGGCGCCTTACGCACCACATTGCCGCTGACGACGACGTTTCTAAGGTAGGGCCCCCAGCCGATCTGCAGCCCCCAGCGCGGTGCGCCCTCGATCACATTGCTTGAGATCAGCGTGTCGGCCTCTGCCGCGATACCGATGCCGAAACCGACCTCGTGCTTGTAGGGGCCGCGCAGCGTCAGGTTGCGCACGACGTTGCCGGTGACGCTCGCCAGCCGGCCGCCCTCGTCGAAATTGGCGATCGAAATGCCGTTCGCGGCCCCGTCGATGAGATTGGCGGAAACGACGGCGCCCTCGAAGGCGAATTCGACATAGATCGCCGTCTCGCCGGAACGCCGGCATTGATTGCTGCTGATCTGGATATCCGAGGCCGAATTGGCGCGGATCGCCGTGAAGGCGCAATCGGAGATGTGGTTATTCACAACCATGACGCCGTCGGCGCGAAAGATATTGACGCCGTTGCCGTTTTCGCCGGTGCCGCCATCATTGGCGCGGATGTTGGAGATGCGGTTTCCTGAGACGACAGTGCCATCCTCCGCCTTCTTCCAGCGATGGACAAGGATGCCGCCATTGCCGCAATCCGACACGGTATTTCCCGATATCGAAAGGTTTGCCGATTCCACCGCGTAAAGCCCGGATTGGGCCGCACCCGAAATGCGGCTGCGCTCGATCCGCCCGCCGCAGCGCTCGAGCTGCAGCCCGTGCTTGCGGCTGCCGCCGATTTCGCAATTGTCGATGAGCACCTCGTCGACGCCGGTGAATTGCAGAAGCCCGCCGGCATAGTCGCCCAGCCAACGATTGCCGCCGTCGATGACGAGATTAGAAAGCTCGATGCGTCGTACGTTTTCGGCGGCAAAGAGATGGCCTTCGCCGGTATAGACGATGCGTGAAGCCCCCGGCACGCCTGAAATGCGCGTATTGTCGGGCAGGGTGAGATTGGAGATCCGGTAGGTGCCTGGCGGCAGAAAAACCGGCACATTTTCGCGCGCGGCCTGCTCGATCATCTGTTGCAGGTTTCGTGTCTTGCTGTCGCCGCTTTCAGGAACGGCGCGATAATCCACGGCGTCGATCGCGCCGCGCAAACCGGGCTCCGCGGCAGCCGTCAGGGGTGCGGCGAGCGCGCGTGGCGCCGTCCATCCCGCAACCGCCGAGGCGGCAAAGAACAGAAGCATGTCGCGGCGTGAAGGCATCCCAGGATCTCTTGTCATAGCGCACCCGTAGCAGGAAACATGCCAATCCGGCATGTATTGTTTTGGTACAGGCGGTCGGAATCGCAGTTGCCGCAGCAGACGAGGGCAGGATATCGCCGCGGATTTTGTCGTCTTGTTCACTCTTTCATTTAAGCAAGCCGAAGGAAATGCGGACTACTCTCATAAGAGAGTTTCAATGATGACTATTGCGGGATGCGGCCTTCGGCCGCCGGGGAGAATGGCGTCATGCCGGAATTGAGTGCCAGGCGACGGGAACCGACCGACGCCCTGACGGCCGAAACGCGCCGTATCGTCGCCGCAACGGAGGCAATGATGGCATCGACCGCCCACCATCTGTCCGAGGGCATCGAGAACCTCCGGCTCAAGGCGATCGTCCATGAACTCCCTGATTTCCTCTTCGTCAAGGATCGCGACAGCCGCTTCGTCTTCGCCAACGCCGTCACCGCAAGTAGCCTCGGCCTGGAAAGCGCTGCCCAGATCACCGGCAAGCGCGATTTCGATCTGTTCGACTTCGAGACGGCGCGCCGCCACTTCGACATCGAGCAGCAGATCATGGCGACGGGCGAAGCTCGCATTGACATGGAGGAATCATACGTCCTTCCCGGCAGCAAGAGGCAGATATGCCGGCTGACCTCGAAGATACCGCTGCGCAATGACCGCGGCGAGGTCGTCGGCCTGATCGGCGTTTCCCGCGATATCACCGAGCGCAAGCTGCAGGAGGATCTTTATCGCGGCCAGGCGAAACTGCTCGAAATGATCGCCCGCAACGAGCCGTTGCCGATGATCCTCGAGGCGCTCGTGCTGATGATCGAGGCGCAGCTGACAGGCATTGACGGATCGGCGCTGCTGCTCGACAGCGAGGGCACCAGGCTCTATCACGGCGCCGCTCCCAATCTGCCCGGCGGCTATAGCCGTCTGATCGACGGCGTCACGATCGGTCCCAAGGTCGGCTCCTGCGGAACCGCCGCGTGGCGTGGCCAGACTGTCATCGTCGAGGACGTGACGGTCGATCCGTTGTGGGAGGATTTCCGCGCGCTGGTCGCGCCCTTCGGCTTCCGCTCCTGCTGGTCGACGCCGATCATGACCTCGCAGAACAACGTGCTCGGCACGTTTGCGCTCTATTCCAGGGAAGTCCGCCGTCCCACCGAGCACGAGATGACGCTGGTGGCACTTGCCACTCACATCGCCGGCATCGCCATCGAACGCAAACGCGTCGACGACCGCATCCATTTCATGGCCCATCATGACGATCTTACGGGCCTGCCGAACCGCGCCTTCCTGAAGGAGCGGCTGGCCAATATCCTCGACCAGGCCCGCCGCCATAATCGAAAGGTGACCGTCGCCTATATCGATCTCGACAACTTCAAGGACGTCAACGACGGCCGCGGCCATGCCGCCGGCGACGAGGTGTTGAAAGAGGTCGCCGCCCGCATGGCCAACAGTGTCAGGGCGTCCGATATGGTGGTGCGTCTCGGCGGCGACGAATTCCTCGTGGTGCTCGTCCACCAGTCGAGCCACGATGCCGGCATCACGCGTCGCCTTCGCGAGCTGCAGAAGGCGATCAACCGGCCGATCCGCGGTGAGGATGGCGAGATCGCCGTCACCGCGAGCATCGGCGTTGCCGCCTTCCCCTTCGATGGCGTGACCTCGCAAGAGCTTCTCGCCAATGCGGACCGGGCCATGTACCGAGCCAAGGAGGGTGGCCGCAACACATTGCAGCATCACGAGGGCGGCGGCACGCCCGTTGGAATGCCGCTCGGCGAGCAGGAGGAATTGCATCAGGCGATCACCGGCGACCAGCTCTTCCTGCAATACCAGCCGCAGGTCGATGTCGCCACAGGCCGCATCACCGGGCTCGAGGCGCTGGTGCGCTGGAACCATCCGGCCAAGGGCAGGGCGCCGCCGGTCAATTTCATTCCGCTCGCAGAAGAGACCGGCCTGATCGTGCCGCTCGGTCTCTGGGTGCTGAACGAGGCCTGCCGCCAGGCCCGCCATTGGCAGGATATGGGCCTGACGCCACTGACGATTGCCGTCAACGTCTCCGCCAAGCAGTTCGCCGATCCTGATTTCGCAACCCATGTCGCCGAGGCGCTGGAGCGCCATCGGCTGCAGTCCCGCTGGCTGGAGCTTGAGGTCACCGAAAGCGTGGTGATGCAGGATGCCGAACGCGCGCTTGCGATGATGGAATCACTGCGTGCGCTTGGTGTGCGCTTGTCGATCGACGATTTCGGCTCGGGCTATTCCAGCCTTGCGGCGCTGAAGACATTCCCCTTCGACCGCCTGAAGATGGATCGCTCGCTGGTCGAGGCCCTGCCGGGTGACAAGACCGCCGTCGCTATCGTCTCGGCCGTCATTTCGCTGGCGCAGACGCTGAAGCTTTCGGTTCTCGCCGAGGGCGTGGAGACTGACGCGCAGCTGGATTTCCTGCGCGAGGCGCGGTGCGATGAGGCGCAAGGCTACCGCTTCTCCAAGCCTGTTTCTCCTGAAGAGATCGCCGTACTGCTGAAGGCCGGCAGTCTCTGAGCTTCATTTCACAAGCCGGCCGATCACGTCGATCTCGTTCGTCCATATGCCGGCCGCATAATTCTCAGGCAGCCGCGCCAATTGCGAGGGGTCGTCAATGCCGGTGGAAAAATCGCCGCCGCGATAAGGGCCGAGCACGAAAACCTCGGTTCCGGCATCTTCCATCCGGTTGAGGAAACGGTCCGGCCAGCCCCAGAGCCACGAGGCGATGTTGATCGGCACCAGCATCATCGCATGTTTGCAGGCGTCGGGTAGCAGGCCGGTCCAGCCATAGCCGATATAGCCGAACAGGCAGCCCTTCAGGCTCTTGCGTGACGCGGTCCTGATATCGGGCGTGAGCTGGCGGACGATTTCGATCGGCTCGTCGCCGCCATAGACGATGATCTTTGCCCGTCGCTCGTTGGAAAGGCCGTTGAGCACGGCGGCGAGCTTTTCGCCCTCGGAAGGATCGCGGCTCTTGACGTTAATGAGGAAGCGCCGGTCCGGAAAGGTCGAGAGCGCCTCGGCAAGCGTCGGCATCATGCCGATGCCGCGGCCGCGAAAGGGAAAGGTCTTGCCGCCATCGGCGGTGTAGCCGTAGCCGATATCGAGCGCTCGCATGTCAGCCATCGAATGCTCGCGTGTGACGCCGTGCCCGTCGGTGCGGCAGTCGAGCGTCCAGTCGTGAAAGACGGCGAACTCGCCGTCCGTTGTCGGATGCACGTCGATCTCGACGATATCGGCGCCGGCGGCAAAGCCGGCCTGCATCGACCGGATGGTGTTTTCGAGATAGTCGTGTTTCGGCGCCAGCATGCGGGTCGCCGTGCAGGTGTCGTTCTTCAAATCGGTTTCGTCGAACCGCTGGGCGATGCCGCGATGGGCAAGCAGCACCGGCTTTCCCGGCCGATGTTCTGCAAGCAGGCTGGTATTGTTGAGATAGATGCCGGCGGCAGCGACGGCAATCACGGCGGCACAATAGAAAAGCTTCCTGCCCAAGATTTATCCCCCTCTGGTTGCATCGAATGATGGAAGGGCTAGAAAGCGATTCCGGTTGTTCTTGGGCTGTTTTCCGGCTTTTCTATGCTATCGGGTCATTTGCCGCACGGGGCTGTCATCGCATGGAAACACACGACGACGAACTCATCCACTTCGAGGTCCATGGCGCCGCTCCTTTGCCGCCCGCAACGATCGAAAGTCATGTCGAGCGCGACGGCGCCCGCATCGGGTATTCGAGCTATGGCGCCGGTCCTGCCGTCATCCTGCTGCATGGCGGCCTCGGTCACAGCGGCAACTGGGGCTATCAGGTGCCCGCGCTGTTGCGGAGCGGTCGTCGCGTCGTGCTGATCGACAGTCGCGGTCATGGCCGCAGTAGCCGCGATGCCCGTCCCTATAGCTATGAATTGATGGCAGCCGATGTGCTTGCCGTCATGGACGAACTGCGCCTCGACAAGGCGGCGATCGTCGGCTGGAGCGATGGCGCCTGCATTGCCCTGATCCTCGCGATGACGGTGCCGTCCCGTGTCGAAGGGGTCTTCTTTTTTGCCTGCAACATGGATCCGAGCGGCACGCTGGAATTTCATCCGACCCCGGTGATCGACCGATGCTTCAGTCGACACGCCGCGGATTACGCTGCCTTGTCCGCTACGCCGGACGATTTTCATCCCTTCGTCGAGGCGGTCGGCCTGATGATGCGGACGGAGCCGAATTATGATGCGGCTGACCTCGGCCTCATCCACGTGCCGGTCGCAATCGTGCTCGGCGAGCATGACGAATTCATCAAGCCTGACCATGCCGAATATCTTGCCCGCAGCATTCCGGACGCGCAGATGATTTATCTCCACGGTGTGAGCCATTTTGCGCCGCTGCAGCGGCCGGCCGAGTTCAATGCCGCGGTGGTCAACTTCCTCGACGGCATCGGAACACGAAAAAATGAAGGCTTGCGGCGTTGAGCCGCGGCAGCGGAATTTCTTAAGAATTCAGTAACTTTTTTGGAACGGCAAACGTAGGGTCCTCCGTGAAGGATTCGTTTTGTCGTTCGCTCACGGAAATTTTCGAGCCGCCGCCCGCTCATGTCAGTCCTGTGCATGGCAGGTTGCGCCGAAGGCGTGTGCTCGTCCGCGGCTCCTCCGCTTATCTCGAGAAGGCCCAGGGAGCCGGAATGATCAGCAAAGATATGGAAGAGAGAATTTCGATCGCGCGCAAATCGCTGAGCGACGCGATGAGTTTTCAGGCGTCGGGCGATTTCGAAAACGCCGAAAAAGCCTATGTCAGAGTCCTGCACAAGGACTATCGCACGATAGACATCCTGCCGCTGCTGGCGGGCGTTGTCGCAAAGAGAGGCGATGCTGAAACCGCTCTCTACTACTGGAACAAGCTGCTCGGCCTCAATCCCGCCCATCTCGTCGCACTCATGGAAAAGGGCGCGCTGCTGCGCCAGCTCGGCCGGTCGGCGGAAGCGGTCGGCTGCTATGAGATGGCACGTGGCCTGTCGCCCGAAAATCCTGTCGTGCGGAACAACCTTGCCGTTGCACTGGCCGACTCCGGCCGGCAGTCGGAGGCGCTGGCCGAATTTCGTCATGTTCTGCGGTTGCAGCCGGACAATATCAATGCCTGGCACCAGATAAGACGCATCTCCTCCGCGATCGTGCCCTTCTGGCACATCGCCATGATGAACGACACCAGACGCAACGACGCCTTCGAAGCGGCGATCCGCCGGGCCTTAGAGCTGCGCGGCGCCGATGCGCATATCCTCGATATCGGCGCAGGCAGCGGCCTGCTGTCGATGATGGCGGCGCGCGCCGGCGCCACCAACATCGTGACCTGCGAGAGCGTGCCGGCCATCGCCCAGACAGCGGAGAGGATCATCGCCGCCAACGGTTATCGCGAGCAGATCGATATTTTCGAAAAGCCCTCCACCGAACTTTCCGTCGGCAGGGAGATGAAGACCCGCGCCGATATCCTGATTTCCGAGATTCTTTCGAGCGATCTTCTGGCCGAAGATGTCCTGAACACTTTCGAGGACGCCCATGCGCGGCTGATCCGCGAGGATGCCATCGTCATTCCGCGCGCTGCCTCCGCCATGGGCTGCCTCGTCGCCAGCGAAACACTCTCCAACTATGCCCATGTCGGCGAGGTCTCCGGTTTCGACATGTCGCAATTCAATGCGCTTGCCCCGTTGCGTCTGCCCGTTCACGGCACGATGACCGAATGGACCAGGCTTTCCGACGATTTCGAGATCGCTGCAGTCGACCTCACCGCCCGCAAACATGCCGCAGCGCTGCGCAAAGTATCGGTGCCGGTTCACGCGGATGGCACTGCGGTCGGGGTCGTCCAATGGATGAAGGTCGATCTGATCGAGGGCGTGGTTTTCGACAACCACCCCGACGGCTATCATGATGGCGGCTGGCTTCAGGTTCTTCACACCTTCCCGCAGCCGGTGGACGTCCGGGCCGGTACCTCACTTGATATGGTGGTTGGCCACGACAGGACGAGCCTGCTGATGACGCCGATAGTCTGAGCAACGGGCTTTTGTCGCAGCGAGGGAAGATCATCATGGCCGTCTTGAAAGGCAGCCATGGTCGATTCCACTCGGCCGGTGTCACGATGGCGACGAGCTTGCGCAGTCGTCGTGCTGGCGCTTTCTGTGGTCCCCTTCCTCAGGCCTCTGGCCACGCGTCCAATTCCCGCTATCTCTAGCTTCATGAGACCTGACGCGCTGCTTTATCCCGCCCCCGAAGGGCTCTATTGTCCCGAGGGCGGCTTTTATGTCGATCCGGTGCGACCGGTTGAGCAGGCGCTCGTCACCCACGGCCATTCGGATCATGCCCGGCCGGGCCATGTGAATGTGCTCGCCACCCGCCAGACGCTCGATATCATGCGCCTGCGCTACGGCGACGGCTTTTGCGCCAGTGAGCAGGCGGCGGCCTTCGGCGAGGAACTGCTGGTCAACGGCGTCAAGGTGAGTTTTCATCCCGCCGGCCACGTGCTCGGCTCCGCTCAGATCGCCATCGAGAAGAACGGCACTCGCATCGTCGTCTCCGGCGACTACAAGCGCCGCCCAGACCCGACCTGCGAGGCCTATGTGCCGGTTCCCTGCGATGTCTTCATCACCGAGGCGACCTTCGGCCTGCCGGTCTTCCATCATCCTGATCCGATGGATGAGACCGGCAAACTGCTGGCATCGTTGCGGCAATTTCCCGAGCGCACCCATCTCGTCGGCGCCTATGCGCTCGGCAAGGCCCAGCGCGTCATCCGGCTGCTGCGCGATGCCGGTTATGCCGAGCCGATCTATATCCACGGCGCTATGGAAAAACTCTGCGACTATTATGTCGGGCAGGGCATCGATCTCGGCGAGCTGCTGCCGGCAACGATCGAAAGCCGCGACAAATCCGCCTTCAAGGGCGCGGTCGTCGTCGGTCCGTCATCGGCCTTCGCCGACCGCTGGGCGAGGCGCTTCAACGAGCCGCTGCCGGCTTTCGCCTCCGGCTGGATGATGGTGCGCCAGCGCGCCAAGCAACTCGGCGTCGAACTACCGCTCGTCATATCGGATCATTGCGACTGGCCGGAACTGACGGAAACGATCCGGGAGCTGCAGCCGGCCGAGGTCTGGGTGACGCATGGCCGCGAAGAGGCGCTGGTGCGCTGGTGCGAGCTGCAGGGCATCAAGGCAAAGCCGCTGCATCTGGTGGGATATGAGGACGAGGGGGATTGAGGACGTGAGTTGCATCCTGCGCCAAAACCCCTCCCCAACCCCTCCCCACAAGGGGGAGGGGCTGCCGCGCCTCGCACGCCGCATTTTACGTCTGACGACCCCGCATGCAGGGACGTTGCTTTGGGGCGAGGCGTGGCCGCAGGTTATTCCCTCCCCCTTGTGGGGAGGGGTTGGGGAGGGAACTTTTTCCCCAGTCAGGAGGCCAACATGAAAGCCTTCGCCGATCTCCTCGACCGCCTGGTCCTGACCCCCAGCCGCAACGGCAAGCTGAAGCTGCTCACCGATTATTTCCGCGACACGCCGGACCCGGACCGCGGCTACGGCCTTGCAGCCATCGCCGGCACGCTTGAAGTACGCAACGTCAAGCCCGCCATGCTGCGCGAACTGGTGCTGGAGCGCATGGACGAGGTGCTGTTTCGCTATTCCTACGATTATGTCGGCGATCTCGCCGAAACCATCTCGCTCGTCTGGGACAATGAGAGGGACATAGACCGCTCAGCCTTCGCCCAGCCGCGCCTCGGCGAGGTCGTTACCCGCATGAATGCGCTCGGCCGCACCGAAGTGCGCGGCTTCGTCCGTGACCTGCTCGACCGGCTGGATTCGTCCGGCCGTTTCGCCTTCATCAAGCTCGCGACCGGCGCGCTGCGCATCGGTGTTTCCGCCCGTCTCGCCAAGCAGGCGGTGGCCGACCTCGGCGGGCGTGATATCACCGAGATCGAAACCCTGTGGCATGGCTTGCAGCCGCCTTACGAGACATTGTTCGAATGGCTGGCAGGCGGCGAAAGACCTGTGCTGGCGACACCGGCGATCTTCCATTCCGTTATGCTCGCCAATCCGGTGGAGGAGGGGGATCTCGATGGTCTCGATCCGGCCGACTACGCCGCCGAATGGAAATGGGATGGCATCCGCGTCCAGCTCTCCCGCTCCGGTGACCGGCGCAAGATCTATTCTCGCTCCGGCGACGACATCTCCGGCGCCTTTCCTGATGTTCTCGAAGCGATCGATTTTTCAGGCGTCGTCGACGGCGAGTTGCTGGTCGGCGGCACCGCCCGCTCCAATAGCCCGACCCGCACCTTCTCCGACCTGCAGCAGCGCCTGAACCGCAAGACGGTGACGGCGAAGATGCTGGACGACTACCCGGCCTTCATCCGCGCCTACGACCTGCTCTTCGACGCAGAAGAGGATGTTCGCGGCCGCACCTATGTCGATCGCCGCGACCGGCTGGCCGAGATCATCGACCGCGCCCCCCACGACCGTTTCGACCTCTCGCCGCTCGTGCCTTTCTCCTCATGGGAGGAACTCGACGCCCTGCGCGCGGCCCCGCCCGACCCTGTCATCGAGGGCGTGATGATCAAGCGCCGCGACAGCATCTACCAGGCCGGCCGGATGAAAGGCCCCTGGTTCAAATGGAAGCGCAACCCCTATAATGTCGACGCAGTGCTGATGTATGCCCAGCGCGGCCACGGCAAGCGCTCCAGCTACTATTCCGATTTCACCTTCGGCGTCTGGGCCGATGACGAGGACGGCGAACAGCTGGTGCCCGTCGGCAAGGCCTATTTCGGTTTCACCGATGCCGAACTCGAGCTGCTCGACAAATTCGTGCGCAACAACACCACCGAGCGCTTCGGGCCGGTGCGCGCCGTGCGCGCCGACAAGGATTTCGGCTTCGTCGTTGAAGTGGCCTTCGAGGGCATCAATCGCTCGACCCGGCATAAATCGGGCGTGGCCATGCGCTTCCCCCGCATCGCCCGCCTTCGTCCCGACAAGCCCTCCTACGAGGCCGATCGGCTGCGCACGTTGATCGCCATGATCGACGCCAAGGCCGAGTGACCCCTGCGCAACAATGACGCAGGGCGATATTTTCAACAGGACGTGTATTGGCGGCAACGGTCTTCCGGTGCAGATTTTTCTGAGCATGACGCCGAAAAGTGTAAGCGGTTTTCGGATGACATCATGTTCTAACTGTTTAATTTAGATGGGCCGGGGGAGATGATTTGGGTGCTGCGCAATGAGCTCGCATGAACGAAATTCCTTTTTCCGCCAACGCCGCACCGTGCTGGCGGGTCTTGCCGGTGCACTCGTCCTGCCGCGCATGGCGGCGGCTTTCGATGTTCCGGACGAGCCGCGGCTTGCCAAGCACGATTACGTCAAGGTCCGCAGCCATTTCCGCACGAAGCTGCTGAAGAAGGGGCCGGCGCCCGACAAGTACGAACTGCTGAATGCGCCTGCAGACGCCGACAAGATCTTCTATCGCTCCGGCTATGGCGGCGAGCTGGAGCTTGCGGCCTGGGTCTCGAGATACAAGCGCGAGCGCACCTCCAAGCCCGCCGTGCTCTTTCTCCACGGTGGCAATGCCATGGGCATCGGCCACTGGCAGCTGTTGAAGCCCTATATGGATGCCGGTTACGTCGTGATGATGCCGTCGCTGCGCGGCGAAAACGGCCAGATGGGCAATTTCTCCGGCTTCTACGATGAGGTCGACGACGTTCTTGCCGCCAGCGAGCGTCTGGCGCATTTGCCGGGTGTCGATCCCCAGCGTCTCTTCATCGCCGGCCACAGCATCGGCGGCACGCTGACCATGCTGACGGCGATGAGCACCCACAAGTTCCGCGCCGCTGCGCCGATTTCGGGCAATCCCGATGCCTTCCGCTTCTTCAACCGCTATCCCGAGGACATCCGCTTCGACGACAGCAACACCCATGAATTCGAGGTGCGCTCGGCCTTGTGTTACGCCCACAGCTTCAAATGCCCGGTCCGCGTGGTCCACGGCACCGAAGAGGCCCATTTCAACGACCGCGCCGAACTACTTGCCCGCCGTGCCCGTGCCGCCGGCGCCCATATCGAGACCGAAACCGTTGCCGGCAATCACACTTCGGCGCTGCCGGCCGAGATCGAACAGAGCATCCGCTTCTTCCATGGGGTGGCGGCCTGAGTTTGGCCGCTGCCGGCAACGCCGGCCGAATGTGACGTCGGATAAACCCGAACCAGCCGGTTCACGGTTTCCTGATTTTGGTTTTTCCACCCCAACGCCAGCCTCGCGCCAGCCGCGGATGCCATCGTCCCGGCAGATATCGCTGTCTTGCCGATCGTTGATAAGGGTGGTTCCATGAATTTTCTGCGCCGGGTCTTCCCGATTGCCGGGCTCGTGATCGTTGTCGCGTCGCTGAGCGGCTGCAACATCCTCATTCCCGATGTCGCTGCCGATTCGCCCGCCCGCTTCGTGCAGGAAACCTCGCCGGTCTTCTATCAGCCGCCCGGTGTCGATCCGCGCCGGGTGCGGCCCATTCCCGATCAGCCGGTGCCGCAGACGCGCGAGCTTTACAAGACGCAGTTCCATCAGACCTTCGGCCTGCCGGTCACCAATCCGGTGCACATGGCGATGTATGGTGAGCTGCGCGACGAGGATTTCACCCTGCCGTCGATCCCCGTCAGTCGCGTGCAGCCGCAATTCCTGCGCCAGGAGGTCGATTATCAGACGACCGAGCGCCCCGGCACCGTGATCGTCGATACCAAGGCCCGTTTCCTGTATTTGGTCGAGGGTAACGGCAAGGCGATGCGCTATGGCGTCGGTCTCGGCCGCGATGGCTATGCATGGTCGGGCCGCGGCGTCATCCAGTGGAAACAGAAATGGCCGCGCTGGACGCCGCCGGTCGAGATGGTCTCGCGCCAGCCTGAGGTTCGCCCCTTTGCGGCGGAAAACGGCGGCATGAATCCGGGGCTGCAGAACCCGCTCGGCGCGCGCGCCATGTATATCTTCAAGGGCGGGCAGGATACGCTCTACCGCATCCACGGTACGCCCGACTGGCAGTCGATCGGCAAGGCCACCTCGTCGGGCTGCGTGCGCATGCTGAACCAGGATGTCATTGATCTCTACGACCGCGTTCCCGCCAAGGCCGTGATCGTTGTGATGTAGCGCTGCAACAGCGCTGCCCATATCGTCCGCTCCCGGCGGGACACGTCTGCGTGAAGCTATGGTTTATTTGGCGCAAGCCGATAGATTTTCTGATGTTGTTATCGGCATTGGACGAATCGTCGGCTTATAAGGCGCCTCGTTCGGCTTCCCGCATCAAAAGGAAATCAGTCCCGCGTCATGAGCTTCGATAGACATCTTTCCCGCCGCAGCTTTCTTTCCTTTTCGGCACTGACCGCCGCCTCCGCGCTCGGCGGCTGCGCCTCATCGGCCAATACGGTGACGTCGGGCGATTCGACGATCATCTACCGCTCGCCTGTGCGCCTGTTCCAGTCCATGGGAACGTCGAGCGTGCCCAGCGACGCAGAGCTTGCCGTCATCTATGGTCCCGTCGAGGACGGCGGCTTTCTCATTCCCGCCGTTCCCTACGAGCAGATCGACCCCCGCTATTATCGCCAGCGCGTCGTCGATCCGACCGGACAGCGCCCCGGCACCATCGTCGTCGATACGCCGTCGCGCTTCCTCTATCTTGTCGAAAATGACGGCATGGCGATGCGCTATGGCGTCGGCATCGGCCGTGAGGGTTTCGCCTGGCAGGGATCGGGCGTTATCCAGTGGCGCCAGAAATGGCCGCGCTGGAAGCCGCCGAACGAGATGGTCGCCCGCCAGCCTGAACTCGTCAAATATTCGATCGACAACGGCGGCATGGAGCCGGGCCTGAAAAACCCGCTCGGCGCCCGCGCGCTTTACATCTTCTCGAATGGAGAGGATACGCTCTACCGCCTGCACGGCAATCCCGACTGGCGCTCGATCGGCAAGGCCGTCTCATCGGGTTGTGTCAGACTGCTGAACCAGGATATCATCGATCTCTACGATCGCGTTCCCACGAAGGCGCCGATCGTCGTCTGGCAGTAATCGTCGCCGAGGCGGCTGCAAGCGGGCCGCCTCGCATCAATCTCAGGCGAGCTTCGCTTTGTCGGGCAGGCGTTTGCCTTGCCCCTGAGCAAAACGTTTCGCGTTTCCGTGCCCGGAAAAGTTTTATTTTCAAAATACCATTGCTTAATTCGATAAATATCCTACATGGTGCGTATCGAATTGCTTGTGACCTTTGTCCATGCGCTGAAGCGCTTCGTCAGATCTCCTCTCAACATCGATATTGCCCGCGGATATTTTCGCCGGGCTCCCTCCAACGGTTAAAAGGAAATCGTTATGAATTCAGGCGTCGTCAAGTGGTTCAATGGCACCAAAGGTTTTGGCTTCATTCAGCCCGATGATGGTTCCACGGACGTTTTTGTCCATATTTCGGCGGTTGAGCGCGCAGGTATGCGCGATCTCGCAGAAGGTCAGAAGATTCGCTACGATATCGTTCGCGACAAGCGTTCCGGCAAGAATTCGGCGGACAATCTTCAGGCCGCATGATTTGTCATTCGCCTGCGCTGACCATCTATTGGCGGCGAGCTGACCACGGACGTACTGGCAGCGGGCTGAGTGACGGGAAGAGGTCGGGTTTCAGCCCGGCCTTTTTGTTTTCGTTGCTTGGCTTTTCTTGATTGATCGAGTCGTCGAAGGGGCGCTGAAATGAGCAGAGCAAGCTATAAAGTCGGCGACATGATCGTGCTGAAATCCGGTCTCACCCGCACGGCGAAGACCGACAAGCGATGCCGGATTGCCAGCATACTGCCCAACGACCACGGGCATGTGCAATATCGCGTTCAATTCGCGGCGGAGAATTTCGAGCGTCGCATCACCGAAGCCGACATCGATGCCGGGGAATCTCCATCGAGCACTTCCCCCGAGGCGGCGGCCAGGACCGATAGCGCCGAACCCTGGCTGAAGTTTTCTAGCATCAGGATCGGGAAGTAGACTCGCCTTATTATTGATAGTGCGGCCTCGCCGCCGACAGGAAGGATATCGTTTTGCAGGTACTCGTCAGGGATAACAACGTCGATCAGGCGCTCCGCGTGCTCAAGAAAAAGATGCAGCGGGAAGGCCTGTTCCGGGAAATGAAGGCGCGCAGCGCCTTCGAAAAGCCGTCCGAGAAGCGCGCCCGTGAAAAGGCCGAGGCCATCCGCCGCCAGCGCAAGCTCGCCCGCAAGAAGCTGCAGCGCGAAGGTCTGCTGCCGGCACCGAAGAAGGTTCTCCGCGCCCGCTAATCCCGCCGTGGAATCACGGCGTCAGCCATGGAGCCATGATTCCATTTGTGGGATTATGGCTTTTCAGCCGCCGCGGAGCTGTGGCTTGAGAACGCCATCACCTGAGAGAGGGCACATGACAGCCACCAAGGGAGAATTCTTCAATCCCGCCAAACTTTCGCCTCGCGACAAGGCGGAAGCGACCGATCATACGGCGCGCGCCATCATCGAGGCTGAGGCTTCGGCGCGCGACAAGAAGACGGAGAAGCTGAGAGCGCTGCGTCTGCAGCAGGCGGCCGAGGCCGGGCCTGAAGCGGCGCCTGCAAAGAAGCGTCGGTCGCCGGCCAAGTCCCCCGCACGGCGGCCCTGATCTCGGCGGCGGTCAACCGCCGCCCACGCCGGCCCGGCTGAGATTGCCCCGCAGCCGATGCAGCATGCCGCGCAGTTCGGCCATTTCCTCGAGCGTGCAGCCTGCGGCCTCACCGATTGCCGTCATGATCGTATTGATCTCCCCCTTCATCGCCTGACCTTTCGGTGTCAGCGAAACGATCACTTGCCGTTCGTCACGCAGGTCGCGCAGGCGCTTGATGAGCCCGCTCTGTTCCAGCCGTTTCAAGAGCGGCGACAGCGTGCCGGAATCGAGATCCAGCTGTTCGCCGATCGTCTTCACCGGCAACTCACTGCGCTCCCACAGCACCAGCATCACCAGATATTGCGGATAGGTAAGGCCGACTCTTTCCAGAATTGGTTTGTAGGCGCGGGTGAAGGCATGCGCCGTCGCATAGACCGCAAAGCACAGCTGCTTCTCGAGCCGCTTTTCCTCCTCCGGTATCTCCATCGTCTTTGTCGTCTGCGCTTTCATATCCATCATCCCCGAGGCGCCGATTGTCCTCTTTTCGAATTCCAAATGCAATTTGCAAAATTCGCTTGTGTGCGATTTAATTGTGCGATATTAAAAATCCAACCCGATCGAAGGGCCAACCAAAGGAGATCGTCATGCCTATTCTCTATACGACCAAAGCCTCTGCCACCGGCGGCCGTGCAGGCCGCGCCGTTTCCGAAAACGGCGTCCTGGACGTGACGCTGACCGTTCCGAAGGAACTCGGCGGCGACGGCGCAACCGGCACCAATCCTGAACAGCTCTTCGCTGCCGGTTACTCCGCGTGCTTCCTCGGTGCTCTGAAATTTGTTGCGGGCCAGCAGAAGGTCAAGATTCCCGAAGACACGACGGTCTCCGCCAAGGTTGGCATCGGCCCGCGTGAAGATGGCGGCGGCTTCGGCATCGAAGTGGCCCTGACCGTCAACATTCCGGGTCTCGACCGCGAAACGGCCGAAAAGCTCGCTGCCGCGGCTCACATCGTCTGCCCCTACAGCCACGCCATGCGCACCTCGACCGAAGTGCCGGTCACTGTTGCCTGATCTGCTTTAAAACGCGGCAGCCTTATCGGCTGCCGCGGCCTTCCTGGGGGGGCGCGCCGGTTATTTGGCAGCTGCTTCCCCGCCGCGACGGGGCGGGCGCGGCGAACGCGCCGGTTTTGCCGTTTCTGTACTCATCGATGACGACACCGCTTGCAGATCCTGTCGCAGCCGCGCGGGGCCGCCATCCGGCAATCTGCCGTCGATTGCCGCATGCGTGCTTTCCCAGATCGGCAGTGCTCTCGCCAGCGTCGCCTTGCCTTCGGCGGTGAGGCTCAGCAGCCGGCGGCGCCGGTCCTTCGGATTTTCCATTACATCTATCCAACCCCGGCGCTGCAGCGGCTTCAGGGCAGCCGTGAGCGTCGTCTGGTCCATGGCGAGCAGGGTGGCGACCGGCCCCATCGGCGGCGGCTCCGGCCGGTTCAGCGACATCATCAAGGAAAACTGCCCGTTGGTCAGCCCAACCGGCCTCAGCGCATCGTCGAACAGCCGGGCAAGCGCGCGCGCCGCTCGCTGCACATGCAGGCAGAGGCAGGTGTCGCGTACCAGCAGCGTCGTGGAAAAAGGAATCTCGATCGAGTTTGACATGTCTTATATCTATTGATATCAATGTATTTAGTCAAGGAGAAGGAACGGAGCCGGCTTCCGCCGGCGGCGCCGGAGGAGGGCGCAGGCCATGCAGAATGAGGTTGTGTCCCGCGAGGAATGGCTCGAAGCCCGCCGCGCCCTATTGGCGAGGGAAAAGGAGGCGACGCGGCTGCGCGACAGCCTCAATGCCGCCCGCCTGGCGCTGCCCTGGGTGAAGGTCGACAAGGATTACGTCTTCGAAACGCCGGAGGGAAAGAAGTCGCTTGCCGATCTTTTCGATGGCCGCAGCCAACTGCTGATCTACCATTTCATGCTCGGTCCCAATTGGGATGCCGGCTGCACGGGCTGCTCCTTCCTGTCAGACCATGTCGATGGCGCCCTGCCGCATCTGAACCACCACGATGTCACCTGGGTCACCGTTTCGCGCGCGCCGCTCGACAAGATCGCCGCCTATAAGCGGCGCATGGGGTGGACGTTTCCATGGGTCTCTTCCTTCGGCAGCGATTTCAATTTCGATTATCACGTCTCTTTCAGTCCGGAGGACCTTGCCAAAGACAAGGTCTTTTACAATTTCACTCCCATGGAACCGGCAAACGCTCATGACGAACTGCCGGGACTGAGCGCTTTCTATCGCAATGACAAGGGCGAGGTCTTCCATACCTATTCGAGTTATGCCCGCGGGCCGGAGGAACTGATCGGTACGCTGATGATCCTGGACCGTGCCCCGAAGGGCCGCAACGAGGACAGTACGATGAATTTCGTACGCCGCCATGACGAATATGAGGAGGCCCAGAAGACAGCATCCTGCTGTCATTGAGATGGAGCAGTTCCAGCAGGATAGGTCGCCCTTGCTCAAGGGAGGAGAGGATGATGAAGGCCGCTGAGGTGCCGAAGGAATATTTTTTCCTGGAAAGTCTGCTCGGAAAATGGACCGTCACCGCGCCCCAGATGACGGGCGATGACGACTGGACGGAGACAGTCCGGTCGCTGCACGGCATCTGGTTCGTCGCCGAAGGCAGCGGCCGCACGGCCGACGGCAAGGATGCCACCACCATCCTGACGCTCGGCTACAACGCTTCGAAAGGCAAGTACGTCGGCAGCTGGATCGGCAGCATGATGGACTATATGTGGGTCTATGAAGGTGAGGTCGATGCCTCGGGCAACGTGCTGGATCTCTATACGGCAGGTCCTGACTTCAATGGCGAAGGGCTCGCCGATTACCGGGAGCGGATAACCTTCACCGACGCCGATCACCGCACTTTCACCTCCAGCACCAGACAGCCTGACGGTTCATGGAAGCAGTTCATGGAAGCGCATTACGCTCGCAAGATCTGACAATCATGGCGTCCCGGACATTGAAAACGGGCGCGAAAAAGGGAGAGTATGATGTCCGAGACGCATGGAAAATTCATCTGGTGCGAACTGATGACCCCCGACACATCAGCTGCAGCTAAATTCTACTGTTCGGTCGTCGGCTGGACGACCTCCGATATGACGGTGGAAGGCATGCCACCCTATACGATCTTCGAGGCAAACGGCATCGGCGTCGCCGGCCTGATGGAATTCCCGGCCGAACTCGAAGGCAAGGGCATTCCACCGAACTGGACGGGTTATGTCGCTGTCGACGACGTCGACCAGTCGGCCAGGGATTTCGCCACCAATGGCGGTTCGGTCCGCCGGCCACCGGCAGACATCCCGAGCGTCGGCCGCTTTGCTGTCGTCGCCGATCCCCATGGCGCGGTGCTCTGCATCATGACACCGGCGCCGATGGAGAATCCCATGCCTGAACTGGCCGCCGACGCACCCGGCAATATCGGCTGGCACGAACTCTACACCGGCAATGGCGAAGAGGCGCTGGCCTTCTATTCCAAGCTGTTCGGCTGGAAGCGGGACAGCGATTTCGACATGGGCGCGATGGGCGTCTACTATCTCTTCTCCCATAACGGGAAGCAGATCGGCGGCATGATGACCAAGCCGGAAAATATCCCGATGCCCTTCTGGAGCTATTATTTCATCGTGCCGGCCATCGATGCCGCGATCGACCGCGTCACATCAGGCGGCGGCAAGGTCGTCCACGGTCCCATGGAAGTTCCCGGCGGCAGCTGGATCATCCAGGCCATGGACCCGCAAGGCGCCTTCTTCTGTCTGGTTGCACCGAAGCGGTAAGAGTTTAGGCCCATGTTGGCGGCGTGCCGCGCGGCACGCCGTCAAAACAATCACGCTCCGGCCCTCACCATCCATCACCTCGCCACAGAAGCGAAGAACCCTTCCGGGCTGTCCACCTCCACCAATCGCTTCTTCTCGATCAGCCAGAACCGGTTGCCGACCGCTCGCACGAAACTGCGGTCGTGCGATACCAGCAGGCAGCTCGCCTCGTGCGCCATCAGCTCGCTCTCCAGCGCTTCCTGCCCCTCGATGTCGAGATGGTTGGTCGGCTCGTCGAGGAGGTAGAAGTTCGGTTCGGTGAGCCTCAGCACTAGCATGCCGAGCCGCGCCTTCTGGCCGCCGGAAAGCTGACCGATCGGCTTTGCCTGCATGTCGATCGTCATGCCGGACCCGGCGAGCAATGCCCGCCCCCGCTGGTCGCCGACATCGAAGCGGCGGATGATCGTGCCGATCGGCGTATCCTTGTCGGCCAGATCGGCAAGCGCCTGGTCGCCATAGCCGAGAACGAGCGACGGTGTCGCCTTGATGCCGTCTTGTCCTGCCTCCGGTCTTTCGATCGCCTGCTTCAGCATCGAGACCAGCCGTGACTTGCCGGCGCCATTGAGACCTAGCAGCACGATGCGGTCGCCCTGGCAGATGAACTGCCGGCCCGTCTTGAAGAGCAGCGTTCCATCGGGTGTCGTCACCGCCGCATCCTCCAGCGTCACCAGCACCTTGGCATGCGTGCCGCGATTGGCGAGCCTGATCGCGCCGGCCGAGCGCTCCAGATGCGCCGGTTTTGCCGCATCCTCGAGTTTCTCCGCCCGCTGTTTTAGCTGCTTCGTCTTGACGACGAGCAGGTCGCTGCCGGAATTGATGCCAATATTGTTGAGCTTCGCCGCCTGCTTGCGCAGCTGCTCTGCCACCTTCATATCGCGCTCGTAGCGCCGCGCCTCCGAAGCGTCGGCCTCGTCGAGGGCCACGCGCGCCCGCGTATAGGGTAGGGCGAAGACCGGGGATTGTTCCGGCCGCAGGAACAGCGTCCGGTTCGTGGTCGCATCGAGGAAGGCACGGTCGTGGCTGGACAGGATGACCGGCACGTCGCGTGGCAGCGTGTTCAGCCAACCTTCCAGCTGCGCGATCTTTTCGAGGTCGAGATGGTTGGTCGGTTCGTCGAGCAAAAGCACGTCGGGCTCTGCCACCCAGGTGCGGGCAAGCATGGCGAGCCGCTGCCAGCCACCGCTCAACTGCTTCAGCACCCGCTGGCGCATCGCCTCCGGCACATCCAGCGATTCCAGCACCACATCGACGCGCCAGCACTCGCTTTCGACCTGATCGGCCGGCAGTGCCTGTAGCACCGCGTCGTAGAATGGCGTGTCGAAGAGGGCAGGCGGCACATTCTGCGCGACATGGCCGACGGTGAGCCCGCGCGACCGGGTGATCTCGCCCTCGGTCGGTTCCAGTGCGCCGGTGATGCAGGCAAGCAGTGTCGACTTTCCCCGCCCGTTGGCAGCGACAAGGCCGATCCGATCGCCGGCATTGACGACAAGATTGAGTTTGGAAAACAAGGGATTGCCCAGCGTTACGCCGAGATTGCGGATATTGATGAGGGTCATGATCGTTCTCTGGTCTTGACCGGCTGGTCGGCGCGATCCGGGGCGTTCAGCCATCACAGGATTGCACGTATCAGGCCCGGGAAATTGCAGGAATGCGCGCTGAAATCTTCTACAGCGCCGCATCGGCCACGAAGGGCAGACCAGGAAGAGATGTCGAGAAACGGTCTCTGGTCAGCCCTGCAAACGCATTTGCAGGGCGTTGACGGGACCACGCTGGCGATTAAACCGGAAATAATATTGCATTGCGTGATCCTCCTTTCTCGAAAGGGTTGCGAGAAAGCAAATAACATTGCCCGCAAAAGGACGCAAGGGAGCCGGACGTGCGCCGATTTCCAGCCACAAACCGTGCATAGAGGATTCCTCGGGGTCGACCGGGAGGAGAAGACGCATGCTCATTGCTCATTTGCCTGCAGGCTACATTCTGGCGAGCGCCGCGCGGCAGCGATCCGCTGCGCCCCGCATCATGACTGCGGCATTGGTCGGCAGCGTGCTTCCGGATTTCGACATGGTCTATTTCTTTCTGACCGGCGGCAAGGTCCATCATCACGACTATGTCTCCCACTGGCCGCTCTTCTGGCTTGCTCTCGCCGTCGTGGCTCTGCCGATGGTCGGGCGGCTGGCGCCGCGCTGGTTTCCCGCAGCCGCCGTCTTTTTCGCAGCCGTCATGCTCCACATGATCATGGATACGGTCGCCGCGCCGATGCTCTGGCTGGCGCCATTCGATTGGTCCAGATTCGAGCTGACGACGGTGCCGGCGACCTACAGCAACTGGGTCGTCAGTTTCATGCTGCACTGGACCTTCGGTCTGGAACTTCTGATCTGTACGACGGCGTTGATCGTTGCCGTTTGCCGCAACCGCCGCGTTCGAAGCGCAGAGCGAGCATGAGCCGGAATTATCCGGCCGGATCGGCGGCAGGCAGTTTCAGCCGCCGCGTTATCCCGATGCTTTCGAGGAACGCCTTGTCGTGGCTGACGACGAGCAGCGCTCCGTCATAGGCACGCAGCCCGGCCTCGACCGCGGCGATCGAGTCGATATCGAGATGATTGGTCGGCTCGTCGAGGATCAGGAGCGGCGGCGGCGCCGAACCCAGAACACAAGCAAGGCCCGCCCGCAGCAATTGTCCGCCGCTGAGCGTCGATACGATCTGCAGCGCTGCATCTGCCCTGAACATGAAGCGGGCAAGGGCGGCCCGACAGGTGTTTTCGTCGGCTTGCGGGTTGATGCGGCGAAAATTATCGCGAATCGAAACCGACGGATCGAGAAGGCTCACCTTCTGGTCGAGCATGGAGAAGGCAGTCATGACGGCGATGGTGCCGGCCCAGGGCTTCAGATCGCCGGTGACAAGCGAAAGCAATGTCGTCTTGCCCGATCCGTTCCGGCCGGTGACGGCGATGCGTTCCGGTCCCGTCACGTCGAAGGAGAGGTCACGGATGATGGGATCGCCCGGCCGATAGCCGGATGTGACGCCGTCCATCTTCAGCACGATCTTGCTGGCGGGCAGCCCGGTCGGCGGCAAGGTTACCGACAGCGGCTGGAGGATCTCGATTTTTTCGCGTGCTGCCGTTGCATCTTCCAGTGCCTGAGCCCGCCGGCGCTCGGCGAGGCGGGCATTGTCGCCGCTTGTTGTTTCGCTCCGCTCCTTCATTCCGCCGAGCATAATGCGGGGGATGCCGCCCTTGGCTGCCATCTTTCGTCCCGCACGGTCCCTGTGCGCCTGCCGCTCCACCGTCGCCTGCGCGCTCCTCGCAACCTCGGCGATGCGCTTTTCCGCGTCGGCGAGATCGTGCTGTGCGGCCGCGAGCGCAAGTGCCCTGCGCTCGCGATAATGGCTCCAGTTGCCGCCGTAGCGCGTGGCGCCGAGCGATGTCAACTCCACGATCGCATCCACGCTTTCGAGCAATTCCCGATCATGGCTGACGATGATCGCGCCTGCCTGCCAGCTCCCAATCAGCGCAATCACCGCCTCGCGGCCCTCGCGATCGAGATTGTTGGTCGGTTCGTCGAGCAGCAGGAAATCCGGTTCCGCAAAGATTAGAGCGGCAAGCCCGGCACGCGTGCGTTGCCCGCCGGAGAGTACGGCAAGTGGCGTCTCCGCCGGCACGTCGAGCCCGGTCCGATTGAGCGCCAAGGCAATGCGGGCCTCCAGCATCCAGTCCGCGGATGCAAGCTCGTCGGCAGTCGCGTCACCCGCTTCGGCAAGGCGAAGAATGGCAAGCGCCCCGGTTGCGCCGAAGAGATCGGCCACCGTTTCCTGAGGGGCCACCTGAACGCTCTGGCGCAGGACGCCGAGGCCGCCGTTGACGGATATCGTCCCAGAAACAGGACGAATCTCGCCTGATATGAGCTTGAGCAGCGTCGTCTTACCGACGCCGTTGCGCCCGACGAGACCGGTGCGCTCCGCCCCGAAGCTCAGATCGAGATTGGAAAAAAGCAGCCGCCCGTCAGGCGCGGACCACGAAAGATGGGAGAGAGTGATGGATGCAGGCATGGATATGGATTTCCCCGTTGGCAAGGCGAATTGGCGTTGCGATCGGGTTGAAATCCATTGCGGCACACATCCTGTTGAAATGGTAGATGGCTATAACTTAGGCGAAGAATACTGACGGTTCAAGGCGCGCCTGACGCTCCAGCGCAAGGGCGGCGGCGTTATGCGCTCCGGTGTCACCGGAGCGAAGTCGCTGAGACGGATCGAAGCTTACCGCTTCAGGCTTCCCAATATCCCGCGCACCAGCGCCCGCCCGACTTGCGTCGCCACCGTGCGCGCCACGCTCTTCATCGCAGCCTCCACCACCGTCTCCCGCTGGTAGCCGGAGGCCCGGCCGCGTGATTGGCTGCGGCCTTGATCATCGTCATTGCTGCCGCCGAAGCCCGGCAGGGTCCAGCCGGAGCTCGTGGTACCCGGTTGCTGCTGAGGCGCTTCCTCCGGGGCTCGTTTGGCGGCATCGGCATCCGCCGCCTTCTTCGCCCGTGCGGCCAGGATCTCGAAAGCGGATTCGCGGTCGACGTCCTCGTCATAGACGCCGAGAACCGGGCTCTTGTCCATGATCTGCTGGCGCTCGGCATCCGTCACCGGGCCGACGCGGCCGGATGGCGGGCGGATCAGCGTGCGCTCGACGATCGAGGGCGCGCCCTTGGCTTCCAGCGTCGAGACCAAGGCCTCGCCGGTGCCGAGATTGGTGATCACGGTGGCGCAATCGAAGGCCGGGTTCGGGCGGAAGGTATCGGCCGCCGTCCTCACCGCCTTCTGCTCGCGCGGCGAATAGGCGCGCAGCGCATGCTGCGCCCGGTTGCCGAGCTGGGCGAGCACCGTTTCCGGCACGTCGAGCGGATTCTGCGTCACGAAATAGACGCCGACACCCTTGGAGCGGATGAGGCGCACCACCTGCTCGACACGTTCGGTCAGCACCTTCGGGGCATCGTTGAAAAGCAGATGTGCTTCGTCGAAGAAGAAGACCAGCTTCGGCTTCTCGGGATCGCCCACTTCGGGCAATTCCTCGAAGAGTTCCGAGAGCAGCCAGAGCAGGAAGGTGGCGTAGAGGCGCGGGTTCATCATCAGCTTGTCGGCAGCAAGCACCGAGATCTGGCCGTAGCCGTTGTTGCTCGTGCGCATGATGTCGGAGATCTTCAGCGCCGGTTCGCCGAAGAAGTGTTCGGCGCCCTGCTGTTCGAGAACGAGCAGCGCTCGCTGGATCGAGCCGACCGAAGCCTTGGAGATCAGGCCGTACTGGTTGGAAAGCTCGGTGGCGTTTTCGCCCATATAGTTCAGCAGCGAGGTGAAATCCTTGAGATCGAGCAGCGGCAGCCCGGCCTGGTCGGCGATCTTGAAGGCAATGTTGATGACGCCTTCCTGCGGCTCGGAGGCATCCATCAGCCGTGCAAGCAGCAGCGGTCCCATCTCGGCGACGGTGGTGCGCACCCGGTGGCCCTTCTCGCCGAAGAGATCCCAGAAGATCACCGGAAACTGGTCGAATTCGTAGTCGGTGAAACCGATCTGCTCGGCGCGTTTGGTGAGGAAATCCTTGGGCTCGCCCTTCGCGGCGATACCGGAAAGATCGCCCTTGATGTCGGCCGCAAAGACCGGAACGCCGGCGCGTGAAAAGCCTTCGGCCAACACCTGCAGGGTCACCGTCTTGCCGGTGCCGGTGGCTCCGGTGACAAGGCCGTGGCGGTTACCGAACTTCAGGTCGAGATATTCCGGCTTGTTGATGCTATCATCGGGATTGCGGCTCGCGCCGATGAAAATTTTGCCTTCCTCGATCATTCGGAGTATCTCCCTTCGGCCATGCCGCCGTTTGTGCCTGAAGGCATGGCTCTTTTCCGCCGCCTTCATCGAACCATCGTTTCCCTGTTATAAGCAGGGAGGCGGATGCGGACAACTGGTTGCAGTGAAAGCAAAACCGGACAAAGCGCGCCGGAAACGGGCCGGCTTGAGTCGCGGCCGAATCTCGATTAACGTTGACGTTAACGTCAAAAAACAGGAGGCTGACGATGAATGAAATTGTAACCCAGATCGCCGATCGCGTGGGGATCTCTCCGGAGCTGGCCGAAAAGGCGCTCGGCATGATGCTCGGCTTCCTGCAGCGCGAAGCTGCCGACGGCCCGGTTGCCAAGATGATCGAAGCGATCCCCGGCGGCGCCGACCTCGTCGCCCAGTTCAACGGCGAGGGCGCCGGCGGCGGCGGTCTGCTCGGCGGGCTGATGAGCTCGCTCGGCGGCGGCGGCATCATGGGGCTCGGCCAGCAACTGATGAGCGAAGGCCTCGGCATGGGCGAGATCACCTCGCTCGCCAAGGAGACCATTGTGATCGCCAAGCAATATGCCGGCGAGGAGGTTGTCGACGAGGTCGTGGGCTCTGTTCCGGGGCTCAGCCAGTTCGTCTGAGCGATGACGACCAGCAAGGGCCTTCGCGGCGTCGCCGCGAGGCTCATCATGTTTTGCCCTGGTTCCACTTGAGCCGAATCGAAAGGGCCTGCAACCTAGCGTTCATTCGGAAGAGGCTGTCTGTCGGCTTACCGTTGTCGCTCTTCCAGGATTTCGTCAGTGATATCGCGCCCACGGGCGAACACACCTAATATGTTGACGACATCGCCACTCACCGAGAACGCTACGCTGACACTGCGCCGGTAACCGATAACCCGCAGGCCCGGGATCCGGCTTTCCCGCACCGTTCCCCGTTCCGGGAACGTCTCCAAGGCTTCGATGAAGGTGATTACTGCGTCGACGAAGTCGCCGGCGATGCCGGTTCCCGCCTCAACGGCGATATCGGCATAGAGCTTGTCGAGTTCGGCTTCTGCCTTCGGATGGTAGATAATGCGGTAGGCCATGCCCTACTTGGCTTTCGCAGCGTCATTCCGGCGCTTGGTTTCAAAGCGGGCGCGCACTGTCTCGGCCGGGATACCGAGGCCTGGATTGTTCACCATGTCGTTGTAGCGCGCCGGGATCTCCTCATTGAGCCAGCGCTCGCGCGCCGCTTCATGATCCTCCAGCAGCCGCAGGCCTGCGCGGACGACTTCGCTGGCATTGTTATAGCGGCCGGACTCCAGCTGCTTCCGGACAAATTCCTCGTAGTGGTTCCCGAGCGCGACGTTGGGCATGGCTTTCCTTCCGTTGTCATCAGTATGCGACAGCCACTCGCCTATGGCAATAGATGTCAATCTTTGACCTCAAGAGGCCAAAATCTAGAGAGTGGAGGGATATCATCTCGGTGCGCCGTCCTGAGGCGGCAAAGGCCGATCACCAAACTTTGATCGTCAACGCGTCGATCGACTTCCAAGGTCTGGCCAATCCAATCCGGCTGCGTGCGTCGCAAGATGGAAATCCGCATCGACCGACCCTACCTTAAGTCATGCCGGTTTTCACTGATGGCCGGATCGGCTGGAACGGTGCATCCCGCTCGTTTCATATCGGCCATATCAGAAGGAATATGGTCATGCGTACGTTGATTGCAGCAGCCTCGATCATTCTCCTCGGCTTCGCCGCTCCTGCCTTCTCCCAGGCCCTCGCCGATATGGACTACAGCGGACGTTTCGGCGGTATGCCGCCCGGCACCGTGCCGGATGCGGAATCGAGCGGCGGACTCAGGATTCCTCTCGATTTCGCTCCCATCGAAAGCGATAATATCAACGTTGTCATCCCGTCCGACCGGACGGCTTGCCCGCGCCCGGGAACACGCCAGTATCGCGCGGCCGAGCGCGACGGCACGCTGAAAGCCGCCTGCCGCTGACGCGAAGACCGGGAACGGTTATTTGCCGTTTTTGTGCAGCAAAACGCCGAGTTCATGCCATTGCCGCCCGTCGCGCTCGATGAGCTCAGCGGCGCAGGCCGGCCCCATGCTGCCCGGCGCATAGCTCTCGGGCGTGGCCGGGTCCTTCGCCCAGATATCGAGGAAGGGCTGAACTGCCGCCCAGCCGGCCTCGATGCCATCGGCGCGCTGGAACAGCGTCTGGTCGCCGATGAAGAGATCGTAGAGCAGCGATTCATAGCCGGTCGTCTTGCCGATATCGAATTTGTCAGCATAACGGAAGTCGAGTGAAACAGGCACCGTATCGACCGAAAGCCCCGGCGACTTGATCGAGATTTCCATGCTCATGCCTTCGTCCGGCTGCACCTGGATGACCAGCCGGTTTGGCGGCAGGCGGCGATTGACTTCCGTCTCGCGAAACTGCGCGAAGGGCACCTGTTGGAAGGTGATGACGATCTCGGTATCGCGGGCTGTCAGCACCTTGCCCGTCCTGAGATAGAAGGGCACGCCAGCCCAGCGCCAGGTATCGGCATAGAGCTTCAGCGCCACGAAAGTTTCGGTCCTGCTATCAGGTGAAACATCCTTGCTGTCGCGATAGGCCGGAAGGTCGACGCCGTTGAGCGGACCGCCGGCATAAGCGCCCCGCACGCCATGCGTCTTGGCTTCCTCGGGCGTATAGATACGCAGCGCCTTCAGCACCTTGCTCTTCTCGTTGCGGATCGCCTCGGCGTCGAAGCTGTTCGGCGGTTCCATGGCGATCATCGCCAGCAGTTGGAAGAGATGGTTCGGCACCATGTCGCGCAGTGCGCCCGTTGCATCGTAGAACTTGCCGCGGCTGCCGACATCGACGATCTCGGCGGCAGTGATCTGCACATGGTCGATGTAGCGGCTGTTCCAAAGCGATTCGATGATCATGTTGGCGAAACGCGCCGTCATCAGGTTTTGCACCGTCTCCTTGCCGAGGAAATGGTCGAGTCGGTAGACTTGGCTTTCTTCGACCTGGGCGAGGATCTGCGCATTGAGGGCCCGCGCAGAGGCGAGGTCGGTGCCGAACGGCTTCTCGATGGCGATACGGCGGAAGACGCCGTCGCTTTCATCGGTCAGCCCATGCGCGGCGAGCTTCTCGACGATGGTGCCGAAGAACATCGGCGGCACCGCGAGATAGAAGGCGGCATTGGCATGCGGCCCCAGTCGCTTGCCGATCTCGATGAAAATATCGTCCTTGGTGAAATCGCCCGACGTATAGGAAATGCGCTGGCGCAGGCTCTCCCACGCCTCGTCCTCTGCCGTCTGCTCTTCGCCGCCGAGATGATTCAGGAATTCGTCGAGCCGCTTGCGCAGGAATTCGTCGTCACCCGGCTCTATGCCGACACCGAGAATGTGCATATCCTCGCCGACGAGGCGGCTGCGCGTCAGGTTGATGATCGCCGGTACCAGCAGACGGCGCGTCAGGTCTCCTGTGGCGCCGAAGATGACGAGGGTGACTGGTGGAGTGGGGGCAGCGTCCATGTGTGTCATCTCCCTTGATTTCCGGCCGACTATAATCCGTGCCGATTTTGCCGCAAGCACCATGCCGCCGAGGGATAACAGGCATTTGACACCCTTGCGGCCGGCGTTACCCCTTCACCGCCACGATGAATATCCTCGGAAACCTGAGCAGCACCCGCCCGTCCGACAGCTTGGGATAGGCCTTTTCCACTCGCTTGAGGTAATCCGCCAGAAAGGCCTCGCGGTGCTCCTCGCCGGCATGGGCGAGATAAGGCATCAGCCCGGTTCCCTTCACCCATTCGACGATCGCTGCCGCATCCGCCATCGGATGATTGTAGACGGTATGCCAGATATCGACGCGCGAAGATTTGGCGATCAGCCTGTCATAATAGGCCGACGGTGGCGGCAGTCCTTTGCGGCGCACGCTCTTCGCCTCGAAGGCGGCTTTCCAGGGCCCGGCATGCGCGGTCTCCTCCAACGCCAGATGCGAGGGTTCGCCCAGATTGTCGGGCATCTGCACGGCGAGCGCGCCACCTGGGGAAAGCCCGTCCATCAACCGGTCGAAGATATCGAGATGCTCAGGAAGCCATTGAAAGACGGCATTGGCAAACAGCAGGTCGGCCGGTTCAGTTGGCTGCCAGCTCGCGAGATCGCCCTCGACAAAAGCTGTGCCCGGAAGCCGCTTGCGGGCCGCCTCCAGCATGTTCACATCGCTGTCGACACCGGAGACGCCGGCCGCCCCATAGCGGTCGATGATGAGCTCGGTCGAATTGCCCGGTCCGCAGCCGAGATCGACGGCGTGGCGCACGCTTTGAAGCGGCACTTGCGCCAGAAGGTCACGCGCCGGTCGCGTGCGTTCGTTCTCGAATTTCACATACTGGCTGGCAGACCATGCCATGGCGATCACTCCTGACCTTCAATCAGCAGATACAAGTATTTTGTCCACGCGCCTTCCGTCGAGATCGACGACTTCGAAACGCCATCCATCTCTCGTGAAGCTCTCACCCAATTCCGGCAGATGTTTCAACTCTTCCAACACCAGGCCAGCCACGGTCTGATATTCGAGATCGTCATCGAGCTTGAGATTTAAGAACTCAGCGAATTCGTCAATCGGCGTCCAGCCCGATACCAGATACGAACCGTCGTCTCGACGAGCGATGGCCTGCTCATCGACAGGTCCCTCCTGGAGAGCCCCCATGATCGCTTCCAAAATGTCGCCTGACGAAACAATCCCCTCGAAGTGGCCGTATTCGTCGAAAACCAGCACCATGTGAACAGGCGATTTCCTGATTGCTTCAATAACATTGATTGCCGTTGAAAGATCCGAAACCACCGGGACGTCCTGCGTCAGAGCCTTGATATCGGCACTGCCGTGTTCGGACATCGCGTCGTAGAAGTCTTTGACCGGAAGGATGCCGATCACCTCGTCCGAGCTGCCTTTCCGAACGGGCAACCGCGACCGTTTCGTCCGGTGCAACTGGATCCGAATTTCTTCAAGGCTGTCGTCAATATCGATAATTTCGACGTCTCGTCGGGGCGTCATGAGCGCTCGGGCGGTGCGGTCCGCCAGCCGCATGACGCCTGATATCATCGCGGACTCTTCGCTTTCGATAACTCCAGCCGACTGGGCTTCGGCCAGAACGGTTTTGATCTCCTCGTCGGAGACATTGTCGCCACCTTTTCCCGCTTGGCCCAGGAGCTTGAGAACAAGATTTCCGGAAGCGTTCAGAAGCCACACGAGGGGTAGCGCAATTTTTGAAAGTACGGTCATGGCCGGCGCGACCTTCGCCGCAACCGCTTCGGGTTCCCGCAATGCGATCTGCTTGGGAACGAGCTCGCCGACGATCAACGAAAGATATGTGATTGCCATGACGACGGAACCCACGCCAATGGCATCCGCGGCCGTCGATGACATCCCCTGGGCTTCCAGCCATCCGGTCAGGCGGCTCCCAAGCGTGGCCCCTGAGAAGGCGCCCGAGAGAACACCGACCAGCGTGATGCCGATCTGCACCGTGGAGAGAAAACGACCGGGGTTTTCGGCAAGTTTGATCGCTTGAGCTGCACCCTTGCTTCCATTGTCAGAGAGGACCTTTAGGCGGGCCGTTCGAGAAGACACAACGGCCAGCTCCGACATGGCGAGCACACCATTCAGGATGGTGAGAAACGCCACAATTCCAATTTCCAGAAACACAGGGACCCTATTCGTTGAGGTTGTAATGCCGCATTCATCAGGCGACGCGGCGAGGCATTCGAAGGGACGCGATACACATGCGCATCGCCTGTCGTCTTTCCATCATTCGCAGTGATCTGGAAAGCGGCTGCCTTTGGCGCAGCCCCGAAATAGCTGAAGCGAGGCGGACGTCATCGCGCCTTCTACAATAATCGCCACCTTCCTCGGCCGGGAGATCCCGGCTGGAACGGGCGGAGCTTGTACTGGATGGGTCGCTGTCAGGCATGTCGCAATTTTGGCGGTGAAACGCTTCCGGCGCAAGGGGCGCCAAGCGAAAATCCTTATAGCGTCTTGATGTGACGGTTTCGAGAATGGCGGCAGTACCACGTCCTGGTTGAGGATTTGCATGGAATTCTCCGTATTTCTACAACGAAAGATTTGCGTGGGTCGGAGGTGGGAGGGTGTTGCCTAGGACGGATGGGGGCATATTTGGCGTATTATGCAAGTGCCCTGGCATTTCTCGTCAGTGATCGAGGCCCGCACGAGCCCTAAGAGCATCTCATCACGAAAAGAGGTCGAGATGATTGACAAGAAAACCGCGCTCGTCACGGGCGCATCCTCCGGAATGGGCAAGGCGATCGCCAAGCGCCTGCTCGCCGATGGCTACAAGGTCTACGTCGCCGCACGCCAGGTCGAGAAGATGGAGGATCTCGCCCGGCTGGGTGCCATACCCTTGCGTATGGACATGTCGAAGGAAGAGGAGATCAGAGCCGCTGTCGGCGCTATTCTGGCGGATGTCGGGACCATCGACGTGCTGGTCAACAATGCCGGCTTCGGGCTCTATGGTCCGGTCGAGGAGATCGGTATTGACGAAGCCCGCTACCAGTTCGAGGTGAACATCTTCGGCCTCGCGCGACTGACGCAGCTTCTGCTTCCGGCGATGCGCGGGAAAGGCGCCGGCACAATCGTCAACATCACCTCCATGGGCGGCAAGATCTACACCCTGCTCGGTGCTTGGTACCACGCCACCAAGCATGCACTTGAAGGTTGGTCGGACTGTCTCCGGTTGGAACTTGCCCCGTTCGGCATCCGGGTCGTGATTGTCGAACCCGGCCTGATCGAGACGGGATTTGGCGATGTTGTCGCCGACGGACTGCTCAAGCGTTCGGGGAACGGTCCCTATGCTAAGGTGACGCAGGCTGTCGCCATGTCGACGCGCGCGGCTTACGGCCCCGGTCGCGGCACCGATCCCGGCGTGATCGCCGATATCGTCTCCAAGGCGGTCAAGGCGAGGAGACCGCGCACGCGATACGTCGCCGGCAAATATGCGAAGCCGATGATCATGATCCGCAACTGGTTTGGCGACCGCGTGTTCGACCGCGTGATCATGAGTCAGATGCGATAGGAGCGGGCAGCCATGAGCGGATCGCCGGCAGACAGGTGCAAGATACCGCGGGCTTTCTGGCTCGCGGTCGAACATGTCGGCGTGCGTCCGGCAGCGCTGCTCCGCCAGGCGCGCCTGCCGGTGACACTGCATCTGAATGGCCAGGGTCTGGTCAGCACGGCGCAGTTCTTCGCTCTATGGCGGGCACTGGAAGAGTTGACGGCGGATCCAGGGCTCGGGATCAAACTGGTTGAATCGGCTGAAACCGCCGTGTACCCGCCCTCCAGCCTCGCGGCCTTTCATGCCCGCGACTATCGAGATGGCCTGTCGCGGCTAGCCCGGTTCAAGCGGCTTTGCACACCGGAGCAACTGCACCTTTCCGAGCAGGGCGGGGAGTGCTCGATCACGTGGGAGCGGATTTATGCCACCGAGGCGGAGCCGCCAATCGCCGTGGACGTGGATTTCGCTACGCTGGTCGAACTGGGTCGGCGCGGTACTGGACAGCGGCTGACGCCGGTTCGCGTGGAATTCCAGCGAGCCGATCCGAAGAGTAACGCGCATCGGTCTTATTTCGAATGCCCGGTCCGCTACGGGCAATCCCGCAACGTCCTGATCCTCAAATCCGCCGATCTCGACCGACCTTTTCCCGGGCATAATCCGGAACTGCTCGAACTCCTCACGCCCGCCCTTGCCTCGGCGCTCGGCGAAATCCAGGCGCGCAGTTCGATCCGCGAGCAGGTCAAGATCGTTCTGAAGAGAAGCCTGGCCAGCGGCCGACCGGAACTGTGCGACGTGGCTTTCGACCTGGGCATGAGTGAGCGCACACTCCAGCGCCGGATCACGGACGAGGGCTCGACCTTCCGCGAGTTGCTCGTCGAAGCACGTCAGGAATTGGGGAGGCAGTTGCTCTCCGATCCCTCAGCCGAGACGAGGTCGCATGCTTGCTCGGCTATCAAGATACAAGCTCCTTCTACCGCGCTTTTCGGGATTGGGAAGGCGTTACGCCCAAGCAGTGGCGCGAACGCAATCTGGGACACGTCGGACGCCAGGTGGTCCCCGGCGTCTCCGTGCATTAGCCTCATCAGGCCGCGAGGATAGTGATCCCGTAAGCGTTGGCGGCTGCCGTCATGCGGGCGATGGTCTCAGTCGAAGGGCTGGCCTTTGGCGGCTCCGTCGTGCCTTCCGCTTCGATGAATTCCGCCATTTCGCGATCGACAATCGCAGAAAAGACCGCAGGGACGGTTCCCCGGTTGGAGTAGCCGTGCACCATGAACGGCGCAATGGTGACGATGTCGCCGGCGCTGGCCTCGATCTCCTCGGGACCGCTGTCGCTCAGACGCCAGATCGTCAGGTTTCCTTCGAGAATGCGGAACACCTCGGGGCTCGCATGCGCATGTTTCGGCGTCCGGCTGCCGGGCGGCACTGTGACGTCGAAGATATTGAGCCAGTTTCCGCGGATCCGAAGCTGACGCTCGATACGGTCGCCAAGGACGAAAAATCGCTTCGGGTCCTCGGCATGCACTTTCACAAATGAGTTGGACATCATGTCTCTTTCTTCTTCTTACAAGGCTTCTTCTGACGAGCTTTTTCTTGCGGGCGCAGCCGTTAGACCTTTGCGCCGCCTTTGACAACCGCCTTGTTGTCGGGGGCAACATCGCCGAACACCTTCAAAGCGGCGCGCTACGGCAGCTGAAGCGATGAACAACGCGCTCCGTTGCCAGGGGTTCAACGCCGCTCGTGCGCCATTGCGTCACGAGGCCGATATCGGAACGGCGGGTCGTTTTTGCAAGGTCCGACGATGTCGCACCAGCTGTGCTGATATGACTGGGGTCAGAGGGTTTTGAAAGATTCCCAGTCCGTAATACCGCCGACACAGAAGGGGCGCATAGAACGCCGCGGCTGTTCTCGGCCGTTCTTGAGCCATCCCTTCACGCCGTCTCGGCATTCACATTTACGGAGCGCATCCATGTCTTCTCTTCCCGTCGTCGGCGCCGCCATGACGCTCGATGAAGTCGAGCTCTATCGAGATTGGCTTTTCGAAAAGTCCCGTGATCTCGAATTGCAGAGCTTCGTCGATGCCGACATCCTGAACGGCGACTGGGCGCCGCTTGCCGACCGCGCCCGGCGGCTTCTCGACGGTCATGGCGGCCGCCTCGGCATTCACGGCCCGTTCTGGGGCTTTACCATCGCCTCGGAAGATCCCGATATCCGCACCATCGTTAACAGGCGCCTGCTGCAGGGTCTCGACGTCTGCGCCGCCATCGGGGCAACGCAGATGGTCATCCATAGCCCTTACACCTCCTGGTCCTACAACAATCTCGACAACAATGACGGCGCTCGCGAAGCGTTCGTCGAACGCACACATCTGACCCTGCGCGAGGCCGTCAGGCGCGCCGAGGACGTGGGCTGCACCATGGTCATAGAGAATATCGAGGACAAGGATCCGCATATCCGTGTCGCGCTTGCCGAAAGCTTCAATTCATCCGCTGTCGCGGTTTCGATCGATACCGGCCACGCCCATTATGCCCACGGCTATACCGGCGCTCCGCCGGTCGATTATTACGTCAAGGCCGCCGGCAACCGCCTGCAGCATGTCCATCTGCAAGATGCCGACGGATATGCGGACCGCCACTGGAGCCTCGGCGAAGGTTCGATCCACTGGCACGCCGTCTTCGCGGCCCTTGCTCAGCTCGAATGCAACCCGCGCCTGATCATCGAAATCAAGGACAAGTCGAAGATCCCGGCGTCTGCTGCCTATCTCGCTTCGATCGGCGTGGCTGAATAAGGGGCGCTGCTCGCCACCGCTGGGGCCGGTGGAGTTGCCTTAAGAAAACCGCGTGATGACGCTGATCCCGGTCGTCTCGGCCTTGTCAAGCGCCATCAGCGCGGGCACGGCCTCTTCGAGGCTGATCTGCCGTCCGATCAGCTTCTGCGGCGCGATCTTGCCGGCCGCGAGCATCGAGAGCATGGCGTCGTAACGCCAGGCCTGCATGCCGTGGCTGCCGTAGATCTCCAGTTCATGGCCGATCACCTGCGCCATCGGGATTTGAGGCGTCGCATGCTCGGCGAGCATCAGCCCGACCTGCACGTGCCGCCCGCGCCGGCGCAGGTTCTTGATCGAGTTGAAGCAGGTGGCGGGGTGTCCGAGCGCGTCGATCGAGACATGCGCGCCGCCCTTGGTGATCTCCCGCACCGCCTCCGCGACATCTGCGACGCTTGAGGCATTGACCGTCGCCACTGCGCCGCAGCTTCGCGCGAAGGCGAGTTTCTCCTCTGATATGTCGATGCCGATCGCATTGGCTCCGAGTGCCGTTGCGATCATGATCGCCGACAGGCCGACGCCGCCGCAGCCGTGCACGGCGATCCATTCGCCGGGCCCGGTGCGGGCCTGGTCGGCGACGGCGCGAAACGAAGTGGCGAAACGGCAGCCGAGGCTTGCCGCCGTCGCATCGTCGATTGTATCGGGCAGGTGCACGAGATTGGTGTCGGCATAATCGATCGCCACATATTCGGCGAACGAACCCCAGTGGGTGAAACCCGGCTGAAACTGGTTCGGGCAGACCTGCTGGTTGCCGGAATGGCACTCGGCGCAATGGCCGCAGCCGGAAACGAACGGCACCGTCACTCGGTCGCCCACCTTGAAACGCATGACGCCGCGGCCGGTGGCGACGATCCGTCCGGCAAGCTCGTGTCCCGGCACATGCGGCAGGCGAATATCGGGGTCATGCCCCATCCATCCGTGCCAGTCGCTGCGGCAGAGCCCGCTTGCGCCGACCGATATGACGACGCCGTCTTCAGTGGGCGTCGGATCGGGCAGGGTGCGGATGTCGGGCGCCTGTTCGAAGGCTTCGTAGAACATGGCTTTCATCGGCGTCTTCCCTTGCTGGCTATCCGAGAGTACGCGCATGATGACATGCGGTGGGCAGCCGTTCCAATATTCCATTCCATCATTTTTGCTGATGCACCCATCGATTGAGCGCTTGCTGCCGCGCACGAATATTGCGGTCCGGTGCCGTCCTCCGGTATTTTCTTGCTTCCGCATTTCCCGGCCGGATTTGTCCTTGACCCGGGTTGCCGCGGTGGGTTTTGCTTTGCAGAGCAATTCCAGCAAAGTGCCAAGCAACTTTCCCAGGGAATGCGCTGAAAACAAAGAGATAGAGCATTTCCGTGCGGAAATGCCCGTCTTCATAAGGGAGGGCAAAATGGCCGTCGATACATCACCGCGCTCGACCACCTGGACCCATGTCGATGGGGAATGGCTTCCGGGCAATCCGCCGCTGATCGGGCCGACCTCGCATGCCATGTGGCTCGGCTCGTCGGTCTTTGACGGCGCCCGTTGGTTCGATGGCGTCGCTCCGGATCTCGACCTGCACTGCCAGCGGATCAATCGCTCGGCGCTTGCGATGGGCCTGAAGCCGGTGAAGACTGCCGAGGAAATCGCGGCGCTCGCCTGGGAAGGCGTTGAGAAATTCGATGGCGCAACCGCGATCTACATCAAGCCGATGTATTGGGGCGAACATGGTTCGCCCGGCAGCGTCTCCGTCGATGCGGAATCGACCCGCTTTGCGCTCTGCCTGTTCGAGGCTCCGATGGGCGGTCATGGCGGCACCAGCCTCACGGTCTCGCCCTATCGCCGTCCGTCGCCGGAAACGGCGATGACCGAGGCGAAGACCGGCTCGCTCTATCCGAACAGCGGCCGCATGATCGCCGAGGCGCGTAGCCGCGGCTTCGACAATGCGTTGGTGCGCGACCTGAATGGCAATGTCGTCGAGACCGCCTCATCGAACGTCTTCATGGTGCGCGACGGCGTGGTGATGACGCCTGCGGCCAACCGCACCTTCCTTGCCGGCATCACTCGCGCCCGCGTCATCGGCCTGTTGCGCAAGGCCGGGTTCGACGTCGTTGAAGCAACGCTTTCCGTCGAGGATTTCCTTCAAGCCGACGAGATCTTCACCACCGGCAACTATTCCAAGGTCGTCGGCGTCATCCGCCTCGACGGCCGCGATCTCCAGGAAGGTCCGGTCACCCGCAAGGCGCTGGAACTCTACATGGACTGGGCCTACGGCAGAAGCGAGAGCGAGGAGTGAGAGTGAGGGTGAGGGTGAGGGTGAGGAGCGGTCCCGCGAAGCGGGAGCAATCGATCCAGTGAGTCGATTGCAGCGAAGAACGCCCGAAGCGCAAGCGCAGGGCCGGGGCGGTCGCCTCTACCAAAATCCACGCATCCGCCCCTCATCCGCCTGCCGGCACCTTCTCCCCGCTTGCGGGGCGAAGGGATATGCCGCGACCTTTCCGTACCCAACCTGCGTCTCGCATGGCACGTCCCCTCGCCCCGTTTACGGGGAGAGGGTTAGGGTGAGGGGCAGCGTCTTGCGCTGAGGTCAGGCGATCATCCCTCGCGCACTCACGTCATCCACTTCCGATGTTCCGCAAATCGCTCCACCAGCAAATCGATGAACAACCGCACCTTCGTCGGCAGATGGCTGCGGTTGGGGTAGACCGCGTTGATGTTGAGTTCCACCGGCCGGTAGTCCGGCATCATCTTCACCAGCCGTCCTTCGGCGATGTCGTCGAACACCACGAAGCTCGGCGCCAGGAAGATGCCCCGCCCATTCAGCGTCAGGAAACGCAGCATCTCGGCGCTGTTCGAGACGACGTTGCCGCCGATCTTGATGCTCTCCTGCTTGCCTTCGCCATCCTCGAAGCGCCATTCGTCTCCGTAGGGGTAATAGGCATATTGCAGGCAATTGTGATCGGCGACCTCGGCCGGCGTCTTCGGGTTCGGATGGGTTTCGAGATAGGCCGGCGAGCAGACGAGCATATGGCGCCAGGGCGTCAGCTTGCGCGCGACGAGCGATGAATCCGGCGGTGGCACGGTGCGCATCACCAGATCGTAGCCGTCCTCGATCATGTCGACCATCCGCTCGCCGACGCTGAAATCGAGTGAGATCGCCGGATAGAGTTCCATATATTCGCTGACGACGGGCAGCAGGAAACGCACGATGGCGCTGCTGGTATAGACCTTCAGCGTGCCGCGCGGCGTCGAGCTCAGCGCACCCGCCGTCCGGTCTGCCTCTTCGAGTTCGGCAAGGATCTGCGACGAGCGCTCATAGTAATATTTGCCGGTTTCCGTCAGGCTGACCTTGCGCGTCGTGCGGTTGAGGAGCCGCACGCCGAGCCGATCCTCCAGCGATTGCACGTGATTGCCGACCATGGTGACGGACATGTTGAGCCGGCGCGCGGCGGCGGAAAAACCGCCGCATTCCACCACGCGGCCAAAGACTGTGAGGCTTGTCAGCCGATCCATATTGTCCTCGGATTATCCGCTGAGAGTTGATGATCCTTCCCGATATAAGCAGATTATCAAAATGAATGACAGGGTCCAATTTCCGTCTCATTGAACACGGCCTCTCACAGACGAGGCCAATTGCGAAGGAGAAGGATGATGGTCGAGTTACCCCGCAAGGATGTTTTCGAAGGTGCGAGGGAGGTCGAGCAGATTTTGGCCGAGGACGCCGCCAGGGCGCCCGCCGCCGAGGCGCCTGCCATGCCTGTTGCCGAAAGAGCAGTTGCGAATGCGCCCAAAAAGACCGGCCGCAGCATCGTCAAGCGCGCCGTCATTGCCGCAGCCCTCCTTGCCGGCGTCGCTTTCGCAGGCGATTTCGGCTACCGTTACTGGACGGTCGGCCGCTTCATTGAATCTACCGACGATGCCTACGTGAAGGCCGACTACACCACCGTCGCCCCGAAGGTCGCCGGCTATATCAGGCAAGTGCTCGTCAGCGACAATGACGCCGTCAAGGCCGGCCAGGTTCTCGCCCGCATCGACGACCGCGACTTCCAGGCTGCCCTGTCGCAGGCGAGAGCCGATGTGAAGGCGGCAGAGGCCGCGATTACCAATATCGACGCCCAGATCGCCCTGCAGCAGTCGGTGATCGAGCAGGCGAAGGCGACGATCGATGCTTCGCAGGCGTCGCTGGATTTCGCAGTGTCCGATGCCGCCCGCTCGGCCCGCCTCATCAGCAATGGCGCCGGCACGCAGTCCCGCGCCGAGCAGACCCAGTCGGCCCGCGACCAGGCTTCCGCCGCCGTCGAGCGCGACCGGGCAGCCCTCGTCGCGGCTGAGAATAAGGTGCCGGTGCTCCAAACTCAGCGCGAACAGACGGTTGCCCAGCGTGACCGCGCCACCGCCGCCGCCCACCAGGCGGAGCTCAATCTCTCCTATACCGATATCGTCGCCGCCGTTGATGGTACGGTCGGCGCCCGGTCGATCCGCGTCGGCCAGTATGTCACTTCGGGCACGCAGTTGATGGCCGTCGTGCCGCTGCATGCGGTCTATGTCGTCGCCAATTTCAAGGAAACGCAGCTGACCTATATCAGCCCCGGCCAACCGGTCGAGATCAAGGTCGACAGCTTTCCCGACATATCGATCAAGGGCCATGTCGACAGCGTTTCGCCGGCAAGCGGCCTCGAATTCTCGCTGCTGCCGCCTGATAATGCCACCGGCAACTTCACCAAGATCGTCCAGCGCATTCCGGTCAAGATCGTCATCGACGACGAGGCTCTGAGCGGCCTGCTGCGCTCGGGCATGTCGGTCGAGCCCGAAATCGATACCAAAGCTGCCCAGGCTAAGGCTGCCCAGACCTCCGCGGCAGCCGAGGAGGGATCATCCAGTCCCGCTGGATGATCCCTCCATTTCCCGAATGATCACCCGAACCCCGTCATGAGAAGTTTTCCGTGAAAGCCGGAAGGAGATATGTCATGGCCACTCTTCAGATCGCCGCAAATAGCAATTCGAGCGCACGCCCCACCGCTGCCGCGCCGGCAAAACCTGCCGCCATGAGCCTGCTTCGCATGTGGGCGGCCGTTGTCGGCTCGACGCTCGGCGCCTTCATGGCAGTCCTCAATATCCAGATCGTCAATGCCTCGCTTGCCGATATCCAGGGCGCCATCGGCGCCGGCACGGATGACGGCGGCTGGATCTCGACTTCCTATCTGATCGCCGAGATCGTCGTCATTCCGCTCAGCGCATGGCTGGCGCGGGTCTTCTCGGTCCGCAACTATCTGCTTGTTAACGCCATCCTCTTTCTCGTCTTCTCCGTCGCCTGCGCCTTCGCGGCCAATCTGCAGCAGATGATCATTCTGCGCGCCATTCAGGGTTTTTCCGGCGGCGTGCTGATCCCGATGGCATTCACCATCATCATCACGCTGCTGCCCAAGCCCAAGCAGCCGATCGGCCTTGCCCTCTTTGCGCTTTCGGCCACCTTTGCACCGGCCATCGGCCCGACGATCGGCGGTTACCTCACCGAAAACTGGGGCTGGGAATATATCTTCTACGTCAACCTCGTGCCCGGCGCGCTGATGGTCGGCATGCTCTGGGCCTCGCTCGATCGTGGACCGATGAACCTGAAGCTGCTCGCCAAGGGCGACTGGCCGGGTATCATCACCATGGCGATCGGCCTCGCAGCCCTTCAGACCGTACTGGAGGAGGGCAACAAGGAAGACTGGTTCGGCTCCGATTTCATCCTCCGCCTGTCGGTCATCGCCGCCGTCTCGCTGACGCTGTTCCTGATCATCGAGCTGAAGACTGCCAATCCGCTGCTGAACCTTCGCCTGCTGGTCCGCCGGAACTTCGGCTTCGGCATCGTCGCGAACTTCCTGCTCGGCATTGCGCTTTATGGTTCGGTCTTCGTACTGCCGATCTATCTGACCCGTATCCAGGGCTATAATTCCGAGCAGATCGGCATGGTTCTCGCCTGGACCGGCATCCCGCAACTGCTGCTGATTCCGCTGGTGCCGCGTTTGATGAAGCGCTTCGACGTCCGCCTGCTGATCGTCGTCGGCTTTGCCCTCTTCGCCGCTTCGAACTTCATGAACGTGCACATGACCGGCGACTATGCGAGCGACCAGCTCTTCTGGCCGAATATCGTCCGCGCCATCGGCCAGGCACTGGTCTTCACGCCCCTCTCGGCAATCGCCACTGCGGGCATCGAGCAGGAGAATGCCGGTTCGGCTTCGGCACTCTTCAACATGATGCGCAATCTCGGCGGCGCGGTCGGCATCGCTTCGCTTCAGACTTTCCTGTCGAAGCGCGAGCAGTTCCACTCGAACATCCTGACCAACTCGGTTTCCCTCTTCGAGGAAGCCACCCGCGATCGTGTCGCCAGGCTCACCGCCTACTTCATCAGCCACGGCGTCAGCGACCAGGCGCTCGCGAGCCACAAGGCCGTCGTCGCCATCGCGCTGAAGCTGCGCAAGCAGGCCAATATCATGGCCTTTAGCGACACCTTCTTCCTGCTCGGCGTCGCCCTCGTCGTCGCCCTGCTTGCAAGCCTGCTTCTCAGGAAACCCGGTCAACTCTCCGGCGGCGGCGCTCACTAGCGCCTCGTCCGACTCAAGGAGGAGAAAGCCATGACATCCGCGATCTATGCCGCCGATACCGACAGGCTCCAGCCCAAGACTGCCCGTGATGCCGTCAGCGTCGGTGCACTGCTCTCGATCATCGAATGGCTCTCCGGCGACGAATGCCACGCGCTCGACGAAGCGGGCCTCGTCTCCGGCCTCGGCCGCAGGCTTCAGGCGCTCGGCCTGCCAGTCGACCGGTTGACCCTGCATCTGATGACGCTGCATCCGGAGTTCATCGGACGCACCATCGCCTGGGCGCCGGGCGAGCCGGTCGAGATCCACGACCGCGAACACGGCGCGCGGGTCGCCATATCAAACACGCCGCTGCGCAAGGTCATGGAAACCCGCGAACCGCTTGTCGTCGGCCCAGGCGAAAGCGTGCACGGCCGCTGGCGGCATATCGATGTCTTTGCCGATCGCGGCCTGATGCAGCTCGTCATTGCGCCGCTCAGCAATGCCGATGGGCCGGTCAGCGCCGCCGTCTTCGGCACGAAGCGGCCGGGCGGCTTCACCGCCTCCGACCGTCACGTGATCGAACGCATCCTGCCGGCGCTGCGCAATACCAGCGAGCTGCGCATTCTGCGCCAGGTCGAGCTCAGCCTGCTCGATACCTATATTGGCCCGCTGACGGCAAGCCGCATCCTGGCCGGCCGCATCCGCCGGGACCAGATCGAATCGATCGAGGCGGCTCTGCTGCTCTGCGATCTGCGCGGCTTTACCGAACTGTCCAACCGGCTGCCGGGCAGCACCGTGCTCGGCCTGCTGAATGCCTATTTCGACAGGATCGTGCCAGCCATTACTCGTGAGGGCGGCGAGGTGCTGAAATTCATGGGCGACGCCGTGCTTGCCTTCTTTCCGGGCTACGATGCCGCCCATTCCTGTGGCGCCGCGCTGGCATCGGCCCGCGCCATCCTCGATGAGGTCGACCATTTCCAGTACGAAGGCATCGGCGTGAAAGCCGGCATCGCCCTTCATTACGGCGAAGTCAGCTACGGCAACGTCGGCTCCGGCCGCCGCCTCGACTTCACCCTGATCGGCGGCGACGTCAACCTGGTCAACCGCATCCAGACCGCTTGCAGTGAACTCGGCGAGGCCGTGCTGATGTCGGAGCCGTTTCGCGACGAGGCCGGGGCAGGGGATGTGGTGTCGGTCGGGACGCACATGTTGAAGGGCTTTGCGGAGCCGGTGGAGCTATTTACGATCGTGCGGTAGGTGCGAGCTCACCCTCTCTACCTAGAGATATTGCGTCCCGGCGCCCACTTGCACCAAATGCATGGCAGGTCTGCCCGAAACGGCTTCGCCTTCCCCCCATCTTTTCTCCATAGTGGCGCCGAAATTCCGTAAGTGGGAGGAAGAGGCTTATGACTGTGCTGTTCGACGAACAAGGCGATATCATCCGTGAACTGGGCGTTGCCGCCGATATCGATGCTGAGCATGAGATCGAACGCCGAACCGCCTTCCTCAAGGATTATCTCGTCGCGTCGGGCATGCGCAATTACGTCCTTGGCATCAGTGGCGGCGTCGATTCGCTAACGGCGGCGCTGCTGGCCCAAAAGGCGGTGCGCGAGCTGCGGGACGGCGGCCATACCGCCGAATTCATCGCCGTTCGTCTTCCTTATGGTGTCCAAGCCGACGAAGCCGATGCGAGTCGGGCGCTCGAAACGATCGGCGCGGACCGCTCGATGGTGGTCAATATCAAGGAGCCGGCCGATGCGATGCTTGCGGCGGCCCGTAGCGGCGGCCTCGCTTTTGCCGATGCCGGCCGGCAGGACTTCATCCTCGGCAACATCAAGGCTCGTCAGCGCATGATCGCACAGTTCGCTCTTGCCGGCGCATTGGGTGGTCTCGTCATCGGCACCGATCATGCCGCCGAGGCGGTGATGGGCTTCTTCACCAAGTTCGGCGACGGTGCGGCCGATATTCTGCCGCTCGCCGGTCTCAACAAACGCCGCGTCCGCCTGCTGGCAAAGAGGCTCGGCGCCCCAGATGAACTGGTGTTCAAAGTGCCGACCGCCGATCTCGAAGACCAGCGCCCGTTGCGTCCTGATGAGGAGGCCTATGGCGTCACCTATGACGAGATCGACGATTTCCTCGAAGGCAAGCCGGTCGGCGAGATCTCCCGCCGCCGGATTCTTGCGGCCTATCGGGCGACCGCTCACAAGCGCGCCCTGCCGGTGGCCGTAAACGCGCTCTGACAATCGTCGGCGTTACGGCCTGACCGGCTCACCCGTCCGTCCGGCCGAGGCGAGATAGGCATGCGGTGCGAAATAAACGCCGTCGGCGTCGAAGGCTTCGAGGTCTTCAGCCTGCAGCGCTTCGCGCACCTTCGGCCGCGCCGCAACCTGAGCCATGAAGCCGTGCAGCGCCGGCCATTGCTTAAGATCGATGTCGGTCCAGGGCGACCAGTTCAGGCAGACGAAAAGATAGGCGTCCGCCACGGTGAAGGCATCGCCGGTGAGATAGGGTCCGGCAAGACGGCCATTCAGCCAGGCGAGCCGCTTCGAGATCAGTGCGCGGATCTCCCCATGTACGCTGGAATAAATCGGATTGAACAGCAGCACCATCGGCTTATGCAGCTCGGCGGTGATGAAATTGAGGTAGGATTGCACCTCGTTGCGGCTGAGGTTGCCGACGTCGGGCAGCAGGGCCGAGCCTTCGGCGAGAAACTGCACGATGGCCGGCCCCTCGGTCAGCACCTTGCCGTCGTCGAGCATCAGCGCCGGCACATAGCCATTGCCGTTGATGGCGAGGTAATCCTCGCCTTTGCTCGTCCTGTGGGTTTGCCGGTCGACCTGGACGAGCTCGATATCGAGCCCCAGCTCCCGGCAGATGATGTGCGGCGAAAGCGAACATGCTGCAGCGTGCATATAGAGTTTCATTATGGATCTCCTCTCTTGCGCAGACAGCTGACGCCGACCGCCGATATCGTTGGACATTTGTACTGTTTCGCATAAAATAGTTCTCGTCAAGAATTTAATGCGAAACGGTACAGAATATGAAGGATGAGAAGAAGCGCGGCCGCCCGAGGGCCTTTGACGCGAAGGCGGCAATCGGCAAGGCGCGGGATGTCTTCTGGGACAAGGGGTTTGCGTCCGCCTCGCTCGACACTCTGAGTGCGGCGACCAACCTCAATCGCCCGAGCCTCTACGGCGCCTTCGGCGACAAGGAAGATCTCTATCTCGATACGCTGGAAGGGTATCGGCAGGATGGGATGGACGTGCTGACCGAGGCGCTCGATCCGTCACTGCCGCTTCGCGACAATATTGCCCGCGTCTATGCTGGGGCGCTGGAAATCTATCTGCATGGTGAAACCGCCGCCCGCGGCTGCTTTCTGATCGGCACGGCGACTGCCGAGGCAGTCCAGCATGAGCGCGTGCGCGAGGTGCTCGGCCGCAGTCTCAACGATTTCGACGGCGAGATCGAAAAGCGCATGCGCCTTGCCGTGGAAAGAGGCGAGCTTCCCGAGCGCGCCGATCCCCGGATGCTTGCAAGGCTTGCCTCCGCCGTCATGCATTCGCTCGCCGTCCGCGCTCGTGCCGGCGACAGCCGCGAGGTGCTGGAAGCGATAGCCCGCTCGGGCGTCGAGCTGATCTGCGCGAGTGCCGCGTGAAGCTGATCCCGGACCCGGCTATCACAGGTCATCGGCATCATCTTCAGCCGGAGCTTGATGTTTCCTCATCGGCCGCACCATCCAGGCATAGGCAGCACCGGCCAGAAGCAGTAGCGAGGTGCCGAGGAACACCGCACGCATGCCGATATGTCCGCCGACAAAACCGCCGAGGATGGGACCGGCCACCTGGCCGATATATTGCGAGGAGATGGATAGCCCGAGAATGCTGCCGGCCGCGCTATCCGGCACGCTGTGGCGGATGACCGCGGTGATGCAGGGCAGCAGCCCGCCGAGCGCCATGCCCATCATGAAACGCAGGATAATCAGCTGCCAGGAACTGGTGACGAAGGCCTGCGGGATCAGCAACAGCCCGGCGACGGCGAGTGCGCCTGCTATGACGGGCCAATGGCCGATCCTGTCGGCGAGTTTGCCGAGCCATGAGGCCGAAAGGATGCTGCCGAGGGCAGCGCCCGACATGACGATGCCCGATATGATTGTCACCTGGGCTTCGACGGGCACGAGCTGCGCGACATAGACGGTGATGATCGGCTCGATCGACATATTGGCGAACATCAGCAGCATGCCCGTTACCAGCATGGCGATGACTGGCCGCTTGTCGGCAATGGATTTCCAGCCGCCGCTCGCCTTCGCTGCCTGCTTGCGGGCGGGCGATTTCTCTTCCTTGATCAGGAAGGCCGTGGCGAGAAAGGCGAGGAAGATCATGCCGCCGGCGGCGAGAAACGAACCGCGGATGCCGATGACGGGAGGCAGCGCCCCGCCGAGCAGTGGCCCGACGAGATTGCCGGCCATGATGCCGGATGAGAGAACGCCGAGCGCCCAGGCCGAACGGTCCTTCGGCGTCTGCGTCGCCACCAGCACCATCGAGCCGGAGGAGTAACCGCCGGCAAGCCCGACGAAGAGGCGCAGCGCCACCAGCTGCCAGACATTGCCGGCCATTCCCATCAGCGAGATCGCCACCGTCATGCCGAGACTGGCGCGCACCAGCATCAGCTTGCGGCCATAGATATCGCCGAGCCGCCCCCAGAGCGGCGCGACCAGAGCCGCGGCGAAGAAGGTGGCGCCATAGGCGATGCCCGACCATTGCACGATCGCCGCATGGTCGCTGACGCCGAGTTCCTCGACATAGAGCGGCAGGAAGGGCAGCAGCAGCGTCATCGCCACGATCGTGGTGAAGGAACCGATCAGCGAGACGGCGAGGTTGCGCTTCCAGTAGATCGAGCCCGGCCTGGCGCTGGCGGCATCCCATTGCGTATCGGTCATTCGTTGCCTCGGCATTGATCAGAGAGCGCAGCTCTTGCGCGCCTGATGAAATGATGTGCCCCTTTGCCGCGGCGAGCGGATCGGCGCGGATGAAACTGTCCTGAGATCAAGCTTTCTACGTCGGGCGCATGGGACCGTAGCGGCGCACGCGCTCGTCGTTCCAGGGTGGGCACGCGCCCATATAACCGCCGTTTGGCCAGTCCTTCAAGACGGCGCTCCCGGCAGCGATGGCCTGTTTTCAGAAATTGCCGAAGCGATCTGGACCGTCTCAGGCGAAACTGTTAGGCTGATTGCAATATGCAATCAGTAATTCGGAGGACATTGCTATGAGCGACATGCGCATATCGCGCGAGCAGACCGTCCGCGATCTCTACGCCGCCTATCTCGATGACCGCAAGGATATCGCCGGCGCCATGTTGACGGAGGATTTTACCTTCTCCAGTCCGCGTGACGACCACATCGCCCGCGCCGTGTATTTCGAGCGCTGCTGGTCGAAGGAGCCGATCTTCCGTGGCCTTCACATCGAGTTCCTGGCGATCGACGGCGACGAGGCAATCGTCCGCTACCGTGCCGAGAAGCTCGACGGCACCAGTTTCCGCAATATGGAAAGTCTCCGCTTCCGCGATGACAAGATCGCATCCGTGGAGGTCTATTTCGGCCGGAATCTGTGATCTCATGCAATAGTGCGGTCTACAGGATCCGTATCGCCGACGTTGCGATGATGATCATCGAGACCGCCACCATCAGCGGCCGCACCGGCAGGCGGTTGACGAGAATCGCGCCCAAGGGTGCTGCAATGACGCCGCCGATGATGAGGCCGATCGCGGAATTGAGTTGGGACCAGCCGAGTGTGGCAACGAAGGTCAGGGAAATCGTCAGCGTCACCGCAAATTCGGTGAAGTTGGTCGAGCCGATCACCCGCTTCAGGTCATGGCCGCGGCCGATGAGCGTGCTGGTGACGATCGGTCCCCATCCGCCGCCGCCGATCGCATCGAGCACGCCGCCGCAGAGGCCGACGGGCGGTACGGCCCAGTCGCGCACCTCACGCTGCACCGGCGGCCGGAAGGCCTTATAGAGGATCAGCAGCCCGATCGCGATCAGATAAGCCGACACATAGGGCTCGATCGTCTTGCCGTCGATGTTGGCGAGCAGATAGGCGCCGATCGCGCCGCCGATCATGCCGGCGGGCGCAAGCCGCACCACCAGACGCCAGTCGACATTGCGATGATAGGCATGCGAGAGACCCGACGCCGCGGTCGTGAACATTTCCGCCACATGCGTCATGGCGCTGGCATTTGCCGCCGGCACCCCGAAAGCCAGAAGGCTGGTCGTCGACAGCACGCCGAAGGCCATGCCGAGTGCGCCATCCACGATCTGCGCGCAGAAGCCGACGGCGATGAAGAAGAAGATATCCGATGTCATGCGGTCCCTCGAACGAACGATAGAGGCGACGCGGGATGAAACTCTCCGCCTCAGGCGGCAAATCCGCGCTGTTTCAGCCGGACGATCTTGAAGAAGCCGTTCGGAAAGACCGGCAGGATATCGGCAGGCGCAAAATCGCCGCGGCGCTCGGCCCAGGCGATGATGCGATGGATTCGGAAGGCGGAGGACCAGCCGATGTGACGCACCAGCGGCGCCACCGCCACCTCGATCGCGCCCTGCAGACCGGCGCCGTCGCCGAGCTTGCTTGCGAGGATGATCTCGCCGCCCGGACGCAGCACCCTGGCGCATTCGTCGAGCGCCCGTTCGGGCTCGGGGATGAGCGTGATGACGAAGGGCAGGCAGACCGCATCGAACGACCGGTCGGCAAAGGGAGCGCATGCGCATCCATGACCTCAAGCGCCTGCACATGTAACAGGTTTTCGCGCCTCGTCTTTTCGCGGGCACGCGCGATCATGTGTTCGGAAATATCGATGCCGGTCACCCGGCAGCGGCGCGGGTAGTGCCCGAGCGTCAGGCCTGTGCCGACGCCGATCTCCAATATATCCGTACCGGCCGCCGCCGCGAGCGCCGCAAGCTTGCGGTGACCGTCACGCAGGATGCCGCGATAAATGCGGTCATAGACCGGCGCCCAGCGCTGATAGATTTTCTGCTGATCTTCCGCCCTGTTGCGAAGCTCTGACATGCCGGCGCCTCCCCAAAGCAAATCCGGCAAAATTGCAGAGCGGTTTTTGCGTTCGGAATTGCGTAAAATAAAACAGTTAGAGCGGTTCTGCGTTTTCACAAAAAAAGCTGAGCCGTAAGGCCCAGCCTCTAAACTCTTGAGAGCTGCCTCGGGTTCCTCACGGATAAGGCGCAAAAGCCGGCCGGCGCCGTGGCGGCCTATTTTGCCGGCATGAGCCCGAGCTTCTTGCCGTCCAATTCGCTGCCGATCTCGACTGTTTTCTTCTGCTTGTCGTAGACGCAGATCTGGGCGATCAGTCCTTTGGCGCCCTTCGGCTTGCCGGTCAGCAGGGCGAGCCCGTAGTGGGTGGAGCCGAAGGGATCGATGGTGGCGGTAGGCTTTTCGATCGTCACCGCCGCCTTCTTGCATTTGGCTTCCACATCAGCGGCGAACTGCTGCCAGGCCGCGTCGGAGGAGGCGTGCGCCGCACCTGCGAGGGAAAGAAGCGTGGCTGCGGCCAGAAGCCGGATTATATTCCTGTTCATATCGGTTCTTCCTTGATTGGTGTCGCCGGCGAAGCGGTTTTCGGGGCAAGCATCCTCGGTGATTTGCAGGCGCGATTACAGCCCTGCAACTGAGGCAAATTTTCCTCCGGCCGGTCGTTTTTTGATATTTCGCCGGTTGCCTCTCCCCCTTTCCCCTCCTATGTTCCGCCTCACCTGCCGATGACGCAATCTATTGCCAAGAGGAGATCTGACATGGCTTTCGAATTGCCTGAACTTCCCTATGATTACGAAGCGCTTGCTCCCTTCATGTCGAAGGAAACGCTGGAGTTTCACCACGACAAGCACCATAAGGCCTATGTCGACAACGGCAACAAGCTCGCCGCCGAAGCCGGTCTTTCGGATCTCTCGCTCGAAGACGTCGTGAAGAAGTCGTTCGGCACCAATGCCGGCCTCTTCAACAACGCTGCCCAGCACTACAACCACATCCATTTCTGGAAGTGGATGAAGAAGGGCGGCGGCGGAAGCAAGCTGCCCGGCAAGCTCGAAGCAGCCTTCGCCTCCGATCTCGGCGGCTATGACAAGTTCAAGGCCGATTTCGCCACCGCCGGCGCCACCCAGTTCGGTTCCGGCTGGGCCTGGGTTTCCGTCAAGAACGGCAAGCTTGAAATCTCCAAGACCCCGAACGGCGAAAACCCGCTCGTTCACGGCGCCACCCCGATCCTCGGCGTCGACGTCTGGGAACACTCCTATTACATCGACTATCGCAACGCCCGCCCGAAATATCTCGAAGCCTTCGTCGATAGCCTGATCAACTGGGACTACGTCCTGGAGCGCTACGAAGAAGCCACGAAGTAAGCGGTACAAGACTCGCCACCACGGCGGCGATGTCATCCGCCTCTTTGAATTCTGCACCCGGCGCCTTCCAAGCGCCGGGTGTTTTGTTTCCGGCGGAAGCCGTCACATCCCTGTCACCACCCGCTCCTAATCACGCTCCATGTCTTCTTCGAGTCTTCCTCTGTTCCGTTTCGGCATCATTGCCGACCCGCAATATGCGGCGATCGCGCCGCATGCGGCCATGGACCGCTATTACGCCAACAGCCTTGCCAAGGTTGCCGAGGCGATCGAGGTCTTTAATGGCGAGGAGCTAAGCTTTGTCATGACGCTCGGCGATGTCATCGACCGCAGCTTCGCAAGCTTCGACGATATCCTGCCGGTCTATGAGAAACTGCGCCACGAGGCGCTCTTCCTGCTCGGCAATCACGATTTCTCGGTTTCTTCAGGGCATCTGTCCGAAGTCGCCACGCGCCTCGGTATGCCGTCGCCCTATTACAGCTTCTCCCGTCACGGCTGGCGTTTCATCATGCTCGACGGCAATGAGGTCAGCACCTTCGCGCCGCCTGAAGGCCATCCTCATCGCGCGCTTGCCGCCGAGATGCTGGCGGAACTGCAGGCCAGGGGCGCGAGGAACGCTCATCCATGGAATGCTGCGCTGAGCGACAAGCAATTTACCTGGCTGAGTGATGAAATCGCCAGCGCCGCTGCGGCCGAGGAGAAGGTGATCGTCATGAATCACTATCCGGTGCATCCGCCCAGCGAGCACGGCATGTGGGACAGCGAGCGCATCGTCGCACTGCTCGCTTCGCAAGGCAATGTCGTCGCCTATCTCAACGGCCATGACCACGTCGGCAATTACGGCGTGGCCGGCGCCTGCCACTTCGTCAATTTCAAGGGCGTAGTCGATACCGAGAGCGAAAACGCCTTTGCGATCGTCGAGGTTCATGCCGACCGTATCGAAATCCGCGGCTTCGGCCGGGAAGAGAGCCGCACGCTGCCCTATTAGGCTGTGCGCTGGCCGGCGTCACGCCGGTATAGTCGTCTCTGTCCAGCCGCTCGTCCAGATTTCCCGCAGCCTGTCGCCGTCGCCCTTGAAGAAATCCTCCGCTGCCGCACAACGCTCCACCCGGTCGCTGCGGAAGTTGCGGATCGCCTGGCGCAACTCGCACCAGGCGACGATATTGGCGGTCTGCGAGTAATAGATCAGCGCGATCGGCCGGATCGTCCGCTCGCTCGCACGGCCAAGCTCGTCGCGGTAGCCGAGCGTGAGCTTTCGTTCGTCGCGGATCGCGCGCCGCACGATCGCAAGGTCGAATCCAACAGGCGGCTGCGCGATCGTGCCCCAGGCATAAAGCGCCTTGTTGTCCATCGCCTGGCGCAGCGGGGCCGGCACCGCGCCTGATATCTTCCGGTTGACCCGGCGTGCGGCCTGCTTCAACTCCTCGTCCGCCGTCCTTTCGAGCAGCGCCAGCGACAGCACGATCGCCTCCATCTCCTCGATCGAGAACATCAGCGGCGGCAGGTCGAAACCCGGCCGCATGATGTAGCCGATGCCTCGCCCGCCCTCGATCGGCACCCGCATCGCCTGAAGCGCTGCGATATCGCGATAGATCGAGCGCACGGTCACTTCAAGCGTCTCGGCCATGACAGCCGCCGTCATCGGCTTTCTTGCCAGCCTGAGGATCTGAATGATCTCGAAAAGCCGTGAGGCCTTGCGCATTTTCTTGTCTCCGCTCTGAACGCTCCTGACAATACACTGTCAGTTGGGTTTGCCTATAGATCCGCCTATCGAATTGAAATCAATCAAGGTCTCTCGAAAGGCCGATAAAACCAACGACGGATAACTGACATGAATTACCATGAAAACCTCTGGCTCTTCTTCACCCTTCTCTTCGGCATCATCATCGTGCCGGGCATGGACATGCTGTTCGTGCTCGCCAATTCGCTGACCGGTGGCACCAAGCGCGGTTTGGCCGCGACCGGCGGCGTCATGGCCGGCGGCGCCGTGCATTCGGCCTATGGCGCGGCCGGCGTCGGCGTGCTCGTCACCATGCTGCCACAGCTCTTCAACCTGTTGCTCTTTGCCGGCGTCGCCTACATGATCTGGATCGGCATTTCGCTGGTCCGCAGCTCGATCACCGTCGAGGCCGTCGGGCCGGGAACGGCGCGCTCCAGCTGGCGCGCCTTCCGCCAGGGCGCCGTCACCTGTCTGGTCAACCCGAAGGCCTATATTTTCATGTTTGCCGTCTATCCGCAGTTCCTGAGACCGGAGTATGGCCCGATCTGGAGGCAGGGCCTGATCATGGGCATCATGACCGTCGTCACCCAGCTCGCCGTCTACGGCACGCTGGCGATGACGGCCGGCCGCAGCCGCGACCTTTTGGTCGCAAATCCTGACGTCACGGCCTTTGTAGGCCGCTTCGCCGGGATGCTGCTGATCGCGGTTTCCGCTTTCAGTCTCTGGCAAGGCTGGAAAACCGCCTGAGTCATCGCGGCTTATCACATTGTTTTTATGTTGATACGGCAAAACGTGACTATCTCGGCGCATGGATTTTGGCATGCTCCCGGTGCAGATTGACCGGCGGCCGCCTTGGTCGAGGAAAAATGGAGAGGAATATGAACTGGAAAGCAGTAGCTGCGGCTGTGGCGATGGCCGGCATGGCCGTCGGCTCGGTGACCGCCGCTGACGGTACTCATGATTCACGCGTTGCGCTGATGAAGCAGATCGGCGGTTCTGCCGGGGCCTTAGCAGCCATCGCCAAGGGCACCAAACCCTATGACGCCGAGGCAGTGAAGACGGCGCTGACGACAATCGCCGCAACGGCCAAGGTTTTCCCCGATCAGTTCAAGCCGGGCTCGGACACGAACGACGAAGGCGCAAGCCCGAAGATCTGGGAAAACATGGATGACTTCAAGGCGCACGCCGCCAAGCTTTCCAGCGATGCCGAAATCGCGCTCGCCCAGCTTCCGGCCGACCCCGCGGCCGTCGGCGCCACGCTCAACACGCTCGGCGCCAGCTGCGGCGGCTGTCATAAGGCCTATCGCCTCAGCAAATGAGCGATAGGCCGTTCTGGTCTAAAGCAATTCTAGAGCGGGTTTTGCGCCCCGGAATTGAGCAGGCGAAACATCCCCGATCCGCGCCGGCCTTGCCGCTGACGCGGATCATCTTATTCTCCGCCCGTGCGGGCTGGTCGCAGAATCGCTCCGCGCAGGAAAATCTCGGCAAAAGGGGAGGCGGCGCATGGTCCGCAGGTTCATCCGGTTTCTGCTCTGTCTGATCGGCGTTGCCGTCCTCGGCGGTTGCGCCTTCTATCTTATCACCGCGCCCGATCCGCTGCCGGAGAGCCATTGGGCCAATCTCGGCGCGCCGGATACGGCAAACGGCGAGATGGTTTTCTGGGCCGGCGGTTGCGTCAGCTGTCATGCCGCGCCGGGTTCGGAAGGTGACGCCAAGCTGACGCTTTCAGGTGGCCTCGCGCTGAAGAGCCCTTTCGGCACCTTCCATGTGCCGAATATTTCGCCGGATGAAAAAGCAGGCATCGGCGCCTGGACGCTTGCCGAGTTCGGCAACGCGATGAAACGCGGCGTCGGCCCTGACGGCAAGCACCTTTATCCGTCCTTTCCCTATGGCTCCTATTCCCGCATGAGCGACAAGGACGTCAACGATCTCTTCGCCTTCCTGAAAACCCTGCCAAAGAGCACGAGCGTCGCGCCGCCGCACGAACTGCCGTTCCCCTTCAACATCCGGCTTGCGCTCGGCGGCTGGAAGTTTCTCTATTTCAGCGATCAGCCGCGCGTGGCTCTGGCAAAGAGCGATGACAAAGTGAAGCGCGGGCAATATCTCGTCGAAGGCCCGGGTCATTGCGGCGAATGTCATACGCAGCGGGATGCGCTCGGCGGCTTCAAGTCCGATATGTGGCTTGCGGGTGCTCCCAACCCGGAAGGGAAGGGCCGCATACCCGACATCACCCCGGCTTCAAAGAACATCGGCGGCTGGAGCGAAGCCGATATCGCGAGCTACCTCGAAACCGGTTTCACGCCCGATTTCGATTCCGTCGGCGGCTCGATGGTCGATGTGCAGAAGAATATCACTCATCTGCCGGCCTCCGACCGCGAGGCGATCGCAGCCTATCTGAAGGCGGTGCCGGGCCGCTAGACTATCCCGCTCCGGGCAAGCGCGGTGCTTCATTCTCGGCCATCGATGCAATGCGCCGTACCGTCAGGACCAATGAACGCAAGACCGACCCTCGAGCAGCTTGACCTCGTTATAACCCGCATGCGCGATCGGCTTGCCGGACGCAATGCGCTGCTCGCGGTCTGGTTCGTCGAGACCATGGCGGTGATGGAGGCACGCTTCGCCGAGGCGCAGGAAGATCCGCGGGATCTTGCGCCGGCCCGCGCAGCAGCGTTCGCCTTCGTCAAGGCTGCTCTCCATCAATGGGCGACACGGCCGCCGCACGAGAGACAGCCGGAGGCCGTGACCGGGAAACGTTCCGCGAAATAGATGCGGGGCCGTCCAAAACGCGCAGCGTTTAGGGATAGCTTCGGACAATCCTCGTCCGATGCGTCTCAACCGATCGACTGCATGTAGCGCATGCCGGTAACCGGACGCGGGGTGAAATCCAGCTGTTCGTAGAAGCGGTGCGCCAGCACGTTTCCGGTCGCGGCGCTGACGGAGAGGTAGCCGCAGCCGGCGTTGCGCGCCGTTTCCCGCGCCCGGTCGACGAGCAATTGGCCGGTGCCGTGGCCGCGATGGCCGTCGCGCACGAAGAGATGATGCAGGTCCATGCCGCGCTTGCCTTCCTGCGCCCTGTAGAGCGGCACCAGAATAGCGTAACCGATCAGCCCTTCGCTCGTCTCGGCAACGAGCGCATGAATCCAGGGCATCGCGCCGAAGAGATCGCGCTCCAATTGCTCCGGGGTGGTGCCCGAGGCATCGCCGTGATCGGCGGCAAGCAGGGCGATCATCTCGATGAGTTCGGGGAGGTCGCGCGGCTTGGCGGCACGGATCGTCACCACCGACGGGCGCATCAGTGAAATTTCGCTGTCTTCGATTTCGGTCATGGTCTTCGCGTCCTTTGATATTCCGCCGTCAGGACGCTGCCGATACAACAAAGCCGCCTGACGGCGGCTTGTTGACAATATGATCTTGTCCGGCCGCCCTTTACAGGTACAGCCAAAAATACGAGCGGCTCTGGTGCGCGTTTTCGATCATGGGCTCATAAATCGTCGCAAATGCGGTTTTTGTCAATGGCGGATTGCGCCGAGTATCAGCCTTCCGCGGCAAATGCCGCGCCAGCACGGGCTTTCGTCGCGCTGAAGCGACAGCGAGAGACATACCATTTCAGTGGACGGCATGTTCATAATAGTATACCCCCCTATATTAAGTTGAGGTTTGTTATGTCCCACACCACCTTGCAGAAGAAGAAGCTCATTGCCCGCGTCAGCCGCCTCAAAGGGCAGATGGAAGCGGTTGAGCGCGCGCTGGAGGCCGAGCGTCCCTGCGGGGAAATCCTGCAGCTCCTCGCATCGGTGCGCGGCGCCCTGACGGGGCTGACCGGTGAGGTGCTGGACGATCACCTGCACGAACATGTGCTGAATGCCGAGGATGATGCGGCAAGGGCGGAGGCGGTCGAGGAAATATCGGAAGTGCTGAGAACCTATATCCGCTGAATGCCTCTGAAGAAGGAGCCTGCAATGAGTGCCGGGATCGAGAAGGCGGCAATGGACGCGCTGGAACATGACCATGTTTTCCTCGGCGCCGACCACGCGCGCAACGAGCGGCGCATCTGGCTGGTGATCGCGCTGACGGCCGTGATGATGGTGGCGGAAATCGCCGCCGGCACCGTCTACGGCTCCATGGCGCTCGTCGCCGATGGTTGGCACATGTCGACCCATGCCAGCGCTCTCCTGATTTCGGCGCTCGCCTATCTCTTCGCCCGAAAGCAGGCGCACAATCCACGCTTCACCTTCGGCACCGGCAAGCTTGGCGATCTCGCCGGCTTCGCAAGTGCCATTATCCTTGCCTTGATCGCCCTGTTGATGGCCTGGGAAAGCGTGCTCCGCCTCGCAAATCCCGTGCCGATCGGTTTTGCCCAGGCGATCGGGGTGGCGGTCGTCGGCCTCGCCGTCAATCTTGCCAGCGCCTGGCTGCTGGCCGGCGGAGGCGGCCATGCGCATCATCAAGCGCATGGAGATCACGCACATCACGGGCGTGATCATTCGCGCGGCCATCACCACGGGCACCATCATCACGGTCACGACCATCATGGAAAAGGCGGCGACAACAATATTCGCGCCGCCTATCTGCACGTCATCGCCGATGCCTTCACCTCCGTGCTCGCCATCGCAGCGCTGACACTCGGCAGCCTCTATGGCTGGTCGTGGCTCGATCCCATCATGGGCATTGTCGGCGGCCTGATTATCGCCAACTGGTCATGGAGCCTGATGAAATCCTCTGGCGGCGTCCTTCTCGATGTCGTGCCCGAAAACGAGACGCTGCCGGGGGAAATCCGCAATGCCATCGAGACGGAGGACGACCGGATCACCGACCTGCATGTCTGGCAGGTCGGCCCCGGCCATCATGCCGCGATCGTCGCCATCGTCACCGCCAAGCCGCGTGACGCGGCTTTCTACAAGGGAAGGCTTTTGGCGTTGGAGGAATTGTCGCATGTGACGGTCGAGGTCACGCGCGCCGCGTGATCGCCGCGTGAGCGTCAGGCCGCCATGGACGACAAAGGTCGCCGCGCTGACGAGATGCCGCCGCAATCGCCCTTTAGCTCTGTCCTCCCACCCGCCGGAGGATTTCATGGATCTCAGTTTGACCCGCCGCCTGCTGATAGGCTCGGCACTTTGCCTGCCTGCGATGGGCCTGCCCGCGCTGACGCGTCCGGCCAATGCCCAGGAGAAGGCCGAGAAGAATGCCGAAGAGGGTGACGACGACATCCAGCGCCGTCTCGCCGCCCTCGAAAAACGCACCGGCGGTCGTCTCGGCGTCTCCGTGCTCGATACCCAGACGAGTATCTCCTTCAATTATCGCGGCAGCGAGGCCTTTCCGATGTGCAGCACCTTCAAGGCGCTAGCTGTAGGCTTCGTTCTTGCCCGCGTCGACAAGGGGGAGGAGAACCTTCAGCGCCGGGTCAGCTACGGCAAGGACAAGCTCGTCGACTATTCTCCGCTCAGCGAAAAACATGCCGGCGCCGACGGCATGACGATTGCCGAGCTCTGCGAAGCGGCGGTGACCGTCAGCGACAACACGGCCGCCAACCTGCTGCTCGAAAGCTTCGGCGGGCCTCCCGTGCTAACCGACTGGCTGCGCTCGATCGGCGACGGCACGACGCGCCTCGATCGCACGGAGCCCACGCTGAACGAGGGGAGGAAGGACGATCCGCGCGACACGACGACACCGGATGCGATGCTCGACACGCTTGGCAATCTGACGCTTGGCTCGATCCTGACCGAAGCTTCCTGCGACAGGCTGATCGCCTGGCTAGTGGCAAGCACGACAGGCAAGGAGCGGCTGAGGGCCGGCCTGCCCCAGGATTGGAAGATCGGCGACAAGACCGGCACCGGCCCCAACGGCTCTCTCGGCGATATCGCGGTGATCTGGCCGCCGGATCGCGGCCCGATCGTCGCCGCCGTCTATATCGGCGAGGCGACCGTGCCGGTAAAGGAACTCAACCCGGTCTTTGCCGAGGTCGGTCGCATGATCGTCGAGATGGTTTGAATCATGAAAATGCGGCGGAGAGCGCTCTCCCGCCGCATCTTGACCTGGTTTTTTGGCTCAGGCCGCCTGAATGGCCTCGGCCGTCTCAGTGCCGTCATCGTCGATGCCAGCCATCTCGCGCTTGATCTGGTCGGCGATTTCCTTCTCGATCGCGGCGCGCTGATCGGCCGGCATGGCGGCCAGGCCGGCTTCGGTCAGATCATGCTGATCGAGATAGCGGGCGCGGATATATTCCGCCGGCGTCATGTTGCCCCATTTGGAGAATTCGTCGACCAGCGAGTCATGGGCCGCACTCGCTGCGGCCTCTTTGTCTGAAGGCGGATTGATGTAAGGGCCTTCGGTGCTTTGCAGAGTCCAGATGGTATTGGCGATCGAAGGCGGCGTGGTGCTCGGTTCGAGACCGGGCGCGGCGCCACGCGCAGTGCTGGCAAATTCCGTCGTCTGCTGATTCGTGGATTTGGCCGACCGGTCGAAAAGACCGCCGACCCCGTAGTAATTGCGAATACTGCTAGAGATTTCCATAAATGTTCTCCCCGAATACCGGAGAGAACATGGCGTTGCAACCCTGCCTAGAGCTTGTGCTCGTCCTTCTTCCTGGAGAGGAGAGGGAATTTTCGCATCAAGGCAGCGTATAGGCGATCACGTAGTCGCCGGGCTTGGTGCCGACCGATCCGTGGCCGCCGGCGACCATGACGACATATTGCTTGTTGTCATCAGCCATATAGGTCATTGGCGTCGCCTGGCCGCCGGCGGGAAGCCGTGCCTGCCAGAGCTGGCGGCCGCTCGTCACGTCGTAGGCGCGCAGATAGTTGTCGACCGCAGCACCCAGGAAGGCGACGCCGCCTTTGGTCAGCATCGGCCCGCCGATGCCGGGCACGCCCACCTTGAAGGGCAGGGGCAGCGGCGTCATGTCTCGCACGGTGCCGTTCTTGTGCATATAGGCGATCTTGCCGGTGCGCAGATCCACGCCCGCGACGTAGCCCCATGGCGGCGCCTGGCAGGGGATCTTGAGCAGCCCGAGGAAGGGACCCATGAAGACGCCATAGGGCGCGCCGTCATTGCGGTTGAGCCCCTGTTCACTGCCCTTCTCATCCTGGCCTCTCGGCGGAATGTCGGCGGCCGGCACCAGGCGCGAGGTGAAGGCGAGGTAGGTCGGCATGCCGAACATGATCTGCCGCTCCGGATCCACCGCGATCGAGCCCCAGTTGAAGGTGCCGAAATTGCCGGGATAGACGATCGTTCCCTTGAGCGAAGGCGGCGTGTAGCGGCCCTCGTAATAGTAACGGTGGAAGTCGATGCGGCAAGCAAGCTGGTCGAACAGCGACACGCCCCACATGTCCTTCTCCTTCAGCGGCTCAGGCGAGAAGGTGAGATCCGAAATCGGCTGCGTCGGCGAGGTATGATCGCCGGTAACAGCGCCGCCTGGCGCCGGGATTTCCTTGACCTGGATGATCGGCACGCCCGTGCGCCGGTCGAGCACATAGATATCGCCCTGCTTGGTCGCGCCGACGAGAGCGGGAACGACGGTGCCGTCCGGCTTCGTCAGGTCGATCAGCGCCGGCTGGGCCGGGACGTCCATGTCCCAGAGATCATGATGCACCGTCTGGCGCACCCAGCGCAGCTGCCCGGTGGCGATATCGAGCGCGACGATTGACGAGGAGAATTTCTCGACATTGTCGCTGCGGTTGATGCCGAGCTGGTCGGGCACCTGGTTGCCGAGCGGCAGGTAGACCATGCCGAGCGTCTCGTCGACGCTGAAGACCGACCAGCTATTCGGCGAATTGGTGGTATAGGTCTGCCCGTTGGCGATCGGCGTCGTCACATCGGGGTTGCCGGAATCCCAGTTCCAGAGCAACGCGCCGGTATTGATGTCGAAGGCGCGGATGACGCCGGACTGCTCCTGCGTCGAGTAGTTGTCGTTCACCGCCCCGCCGATAATGATCTTGCCCGCCACTGCGACCGGCGGCGAGGTGGAATAATAATAGCCGGCGGGGTTGTAGCGCATGCCGGTTTCGAGATGCAGCACGCCCTGGTCGGCAAAGCTGGTGCAGATCTTCCCGTCTGTCGCATCGAGCGCGATCAGCCTGGCGTCGGATGTCGGCAGGTAGACCCGCTCGGCGCAGGGCTGACCGGCGGCCACGGCGGGATCGGCATAATAGGTGACGCCGCGGCAGGTCTGATGCTGCCGGTCCGGGTTCATGCCGGAATTGGCGTCATACTTCCATTTTTCCTTGCCGGTCTTGGCGTCGAGCGCGATTGCCCAGTTGTGCGGGGTGCAGAGATAGAGTGTGTCCTTCACCTTCAGCGGTGTCACCTGGTAGGTCGTCTCGCTGATATCCTCCGGCCGTTTGACGTCGCCGGTCTGGTATCGCCATGCTTCCTTGAGCGTGGCGATGTTCTGCACATTGATCTGGTCGAGGGGCGAATAGCGCTGCCCGAAGGGCGTGCGGCCGTATTGGTGCCACTCGCCATCCGGCACACTGCCGCCGAAAGCAGGGTTGGCGGCAACCGCATCGGTGGGCAACGCACCGGCAAGATCGTGCGGGTCCGTCGTCATCGAATAGATGGCGACGAGGATAGCGAGGATGACGGGCACGGCGAGCGGCCACGGGTTGGCGCCATAGGTGATGCCCGTCGGGCTGCGCAGACCGAGCGGGTGGCGGATCCATGGCGTCAGCAGCCAGAGCCCGAGCAGGATGATCATGCCGCCGCGCGGGCCGAGCTGCCACCAGTCGAAACCAACCTCCCAAATCGCCCAGGCGAGAGCTGTGACGACAAGCGCCGCATAGACCCAGAGCGCCACCGCCTTGCGCATCAAAAGCAAGCCGGCGGTGATGAGGAACATCAGGCCCTCGAACAGATAAAAGATGCTGCCGCCGAGCGTCACGAGCCAGAGCCCGCCGCCGCCGAGGGCCAGCCCGATGACGATGAAAAAGATGGAAGTGATGACGATCGCCATAAGGCTGTCTCCCGCTAAGGTGAGCCGGGGTGAGGGATCGGCGGAAAAGCACCGCCGATCAGGCAGATAGCGCAAAGGAGATGCCTTTCAACGGCCACAATTGCCGCAGGCTACGGTCACGGTGCAGATGCGTCGGACTGGGCCGCCGGGCTTGAGGGAAGCGAATCGCCGTGGCCGGGCTGCTGCGATGAAACGGGCGCCGTCGACCGTCAGGTCCCGCAGAAGGTTTGCAGCACTCGCTCGTTCGGCTTCGGCGGCTCCATGTAGGCTGCAAAGGCCGGCTGGTCCTCGTAGGGATTCGAAAGCACTGTCAGCAGTGCCTCGAACAGCGAGAAATCGCCATCCTCCACTGCTGCATCTATCGCCTGTTCGACCCGGTGGTTGCGCGGGATGAAGGCCGGATTGACGCGGCGCATGGCGACGGCGCGCTCGGTGGCCGTTTGCGGATCGCGTGACAGTCTCTCCCGCCACCGCGCCAGCCAGTCGCGGCAGGCGTCCGGCTCCCGGAAACTCGCCGCAAAAGCAGGTTCTGCGGTATCGTCGCCGGCAAAATCCGACAGCCGGCGGAAGGTCAGCGTGAAATCCGCGACCTGGGCCTGCATCAGGGCCAGCAATGCCTGCACCAGTTCGAGATCACCGTCCTCTTCCCCGGCGAGTCCGATCTTATGTCGCATGCCGGCCAGCCACTGTGCCTGGAAGCGTTCGCCATAAGTCCTGATCACGACATTCGCCTTGTCGACCGCACTGTCCGGATCTGCGTCGATCAGCGGCAAGAGCGTTTCGCCAAGCCTTGCGAGGTTCCATTGGCCGATGGCGGGCTGGTTGGCATAGGCATAGCGGCCATGCTGGTCGATCGACGAGAAGACGGTTGCGGGATCATAGCTATCCATGAAGGCGCAGGGGCCGAAATCGATCGTTTCCCCGGAGACAGTCATATTGTCTGTGTTCATGACGCCATGGATGAAGCCGACATGCAGCCAGCGCGCAATCAGCGCCGCCTGGCGGTCGGAGACCGCATCGAACAGCGCGAGATAGGGATTGTCGGCCTCTTTCAGCGCGGGATAATGCCGGTCGATCACGTGGTCGGCCAGCGCCAGAACGCCTTCTGTATCGCCCCTTGCGGCGAAGAACTGGAAGGTGCCGACCCTGATATGGCTTGCCGCCACGCGGGTGAAAACTGCGCCCGGAAGCACCTCTTCGCGATAGACCGGCTCGCCCGTCGTCACGGCGGCCAGCGCCCGCGTTGCGGGAACGCCGAGCGCAAACATGGCCTCGCTGATGATATATTCGCGCAGCACCGGCCCGAGCGCTGCCCGCCCGTCGCCGCGGCGCGAAAAAGGTGTTGGCCCCGCGCCCTTCAGCTGGATGTCCAAGCGCTTGCCCTTGGCATCGACCACTTCGCCAAGCAGGATCGCCCGCCCGTCGCCGAGCACAGGCGAGAAGCCGCCGAACTGGTGCCCGGCATAGGCCATGGCCAGCGGCTGAGCCCCTTCCGGAACGAGATTGCCGGAAAAGATCGCCGCGCCGTCGCGGCGCAAAACTCCCACGTCGAGCCCGAGTTCCGCGGCGAGCGGCTCGTTGAGCTTGATCAACCACGGCTCGGTCACCGGTGTCGGTGTCTGGGGCGCGAAGAAGCGCTCGGGCAAGCCGACATAGCTGTTGTCGAATGGAAAGGCCGCGCCGGGCCGGTTTTTCTGCAGGGCAGGGGTCATGGTTCATAGGTAGGGCCGGGATGCCTGCGGTGCAAGCCGGTTCTGTCGCGCGCAAGACCTTCGCGCGGGAGTGACAACCTTCACGAAGAGCAGGCCGATGCAAGGAATCGTGATCTGCCTTTACCTCTCGTCAAAGCTGCCTTGCCATAAAGGACATAGCGCCGCCATGATCGCAGGCGTATAGCAAGTCATCTCCCCTTGGCCTTGCGCCATGTCATCCCCGCGGCCTTGCTGCCTCCTGTGCTCCGCCGCGCCACCGCGAGTGATTCCGGACGATGTCGGATCAGATTTACCAGGCGCCGATGGTTCGGCGCGCCGCGCCCAATTTCCGGGTGATCGCGATGATTGTCGCAAGTGCGATGCTGATGGAAAACGTTGATGCGACCGTGCTTGCGACCGCGCTGCCCACCATGGCTCGCGATTTCGCCGTCAGCGCGCCTGCCATGTCGATCGCGCTGACATCCTATCTCCTCAGCCTTGCGATCTTCATTCCCGCAAGCGGCCGTATGGCCGACAGTTTCGGCTCGCGCACCGTCTTCCGAGCGGCCATATCAGTCTTCGTCGCCGGCTCCATCCTCTGTGCGCTCGCGCCGACACTGTCTTTCCTGGTGCTGGCGCGGTTGCTGCAAGGCATGGGCGGCGCGATGATGATGCCGGTCGGCCGTCTCGTGCTGATGCGCAGCGTCGACCGCAAGGATATGGTCAGCGCCATGTCCTGGCTGCTGGTGCCGGCGCTGATCGGCCCGATCGTCGGACCGCCGCTCGGCGGCTTCATTGTCACCTATCTCGACTGGCGGTGGATCTTCTACATCAACGTGCCGATCGGCATCGTCGGCATGATCTTCGTCTCGATCTACATTGACGAGGTGAAGGGCAAGGCAAGCGGCCCCTTCGATACGATCGGCTTCGTCCTCTCCGGCATCTCGCTCGGCTCGATGCTGTTTGGCTTCGAAATGTCGAGCCATGAAGGCGAGGGCGCTTTCTCGATCTTCCTGATCGCTCTCGGCCTCATCTTCGGCATCGCCTATCTCAAGCATGCCCGCAAGCATCCGTCGCCGATCATGGACTTCTCGCTGATGAAGGTGCCGAGCTTCGGCACATCGGTCGTCGCCGGTTCGCTGACGCGCATCACGCAGGGCGCTCAGCCCTTCCTGCTGCCGCTGCTCTTCCAGATCGGCTTCGGCCTGTCTGCCGCCGCGGCCGGTCAAATCGTCATAGCGACCGCACTTGGCGCACTCGCCATGAAGCCGATGGCAAAGGCCGTCTTCAGCAGGCTCGGTTTCCGCAGAAGCCTCATCATCAACGGCATCCTCGGTACGATCGGCTACGGCCTCTGTGCCGCGTTCCGGCCCGATTGGCCGATGCCGCTGATCTTCGTCGTCCTGATGCTCAGCGCCTTCTTTCTGTCGTTCCAGTTCACCGCCTATAACACCATTGCCTATGATGAGATCAGCAAGGAGCGGATGAGCTCGGCCACCAGCTTCTACACCACCTTCCAGCAGCTGATGCTGTCGCTCGGCATCTGCATCGGGGCCTTAGCGCTGCACGGCTCCATGGCCTTGTCAGGTGTCGAAACGCCTGCCCTTGGCGATTTCTCAACCGCCTTCGTCGTCGTCACGCTCATCTCGATCACCGCGACCTTCTGGAACCTGCGCTTCTCGCCGACTGCCGGCGAGGAGATCAGCGGCTACAAGGCCAAACGGACGAAAGGCGCTGCCGGAGCCTGACGCCGCTTCAGCTCCTGCCTTCCATCTCACCCGCCATTTCGGCGAGTTTGCGCACGGTATTAAGATTGCGGGACGTTCCCGGCTTCAGCGCCGGGAGCTTCAGTTTCGAGCGGCCCGAGCCATTGGGATAGTGCACATAAATTTCCCGGCCGGCGAGCTTTGCTTCTTCGCCGTCGGGCGCCACCATCTTCTCCAGCGCATCGCCTGCCGCCTTCTCGGGAAGGAAGTAGACGAGCAGGAAGTTCGGCTTGGCATCGGGGAAGGGCGCATTGGCGGCAATGTCCTCAAGCTCCTTTCGGCTGCGCACCATCACCCCGGGCTGCTTGCCCATTTTTTTCCCGAGAGCCTCGTCGAGCTTTTCCTCTACCGCCTTTTCGGATTCATCCGAGCGGAAAAGCACATTGCCGCTCTGGATGTAGGTCTTCGCGTCGGTAAAGCCGAGGCCTTCGCAGATCGCTTTCAGTTCGGCCATAGGGAGGGAGCCGGTGCCGCCGACATTTACGGCGCGGAGTAGGGCGACATAGACGGGCATTTCTCTCTCCTTCGACGGCGCACTGTGTCGAGCCCCTCTGGCCGGCAGCGCAGAGGGGTATCCAGCGGCATGACCCAAGCCGGGTCTAGCGTTCACATCTTGTCTGCAACCTTGATTGCAAACGCATACTCGAACGCAATCTCTTCCAGCCGCTGGAAGCGCCCTGACGCGCCGCCATGGCCGGCGTCCATGTTCGTCTTGAGCAGGATCGGTGCGTCGCCCGTCGTCTTGTCCCGCAGCTTGGCAACCCACTTGGCCGGCTCCCAATAGGTGACGCGCGGGTCCGTCAAGCCGCCGAGCGCCAGGATCGGCGGGTAGGATTTTGCTTCGACATTGTCATAGGGCGAGTAGGACGCGATCTGCTCGTACTCTTCCTTGCTGTCGATCGGGTTGCCCCATTCCGGCCATTCCGGCGGGGTGAGCGGCAAGGTGTCATCCAGCATGGTGTTGAGCACGTCGACAAAGGGAACGGCGGCGATGATGCCGGCAAACTTCTCAGGCGCCATGTTGGCAACGGCGCCCATCAGCATGCCGCCGGCCGATCCGCCCTCGGCGATGATCTTCGCGTAGGATGTGAACTTCTCCTGATTCAGATAGTCAGCGGCAGCAATGAAGTCCTTGAAGGTGTTGGTCTTCTTGTCCATCTTGCCGTCTTCGTACCAGGAGAAGCCCTTGTCCTTGCCGCCGCGGATATGCGCGATGGCATAGACGAAGCCGCGATCGGCAAGCGACAGGCAATTGGTGTTGAAGCCGGCAGGAATGGTGATGCCGTAGGCGCCATAGCCGTAGAGCAGGCAGGGTGCCGTGCCGTCGAGCGCGGTATCCCTACGATAGAGCAGGGTGACCGGCACCTTCTCGCCATCCCAGGCCGGAGCGAAGACGCGGCGGGTGACGTAGTCGTCGGGATTGTGGCCCGACGGCACCTCCTGCGTCTTGAGCAGCGTGCGCTCGCGCGTTACCATATTGTAGTCGTAGAGCTGCGACGGCGTCGTCATCGAGGAATAGGAGAAACGGATGACATCCGTGTCGTATTCCGCAGCTCCCGAGAGCCCCAGCGAATAGGCTTCCTCGGCAAAGGCGATAGCATGTTCCTCGCCGGTCTTCCGGTCGCGGATCATGATCTGCGGCAGCCCGTCCTTGCGCTCCAGCCACAAGAGATGGCGAGCGTAGGCCATATGGCTGATGATAAGGGTGCCCGGCTTGTGCGGCACGACCTCGCGCCAGTTTTCCTTGCCCGGCTTATCAACCGGCGTTTCCATGATCTTGAAATCCTTGGCGCCGCCGTCATTGGTGAGGATGTAGAAGACGTCGCCGCCCTCGGTCAGCGAATATTCGATGCCTTCCTCGCGCGCCGCAACTAGCTTCGGCTCGGCGGAGAGGTCCTTGGTCGACAGCAGGCGGTATTCGCTCGTCTCGTGGTCGTGAATGTCAATATAGATGAAGTCGTCGAGCAGCGATCCGCCGACGCCCATGAAGAAGCCGGCATCCTCTTCCTCGTAGACCAATCGATCCTCGCTTTGCGGTGTGCCGAGAATATGGTGGAACACCTTCGATGGCCGGTGGTTCTCGTCGAGCGCCGAATAGAAGAAGCTCTTGCCGTCTGGCGCCCAGACACCGCCGCCGCCGGTATTCTCTATCCGGTCGCTAAGGTCTTCGCCCGTTGAGAGGTCACGCACTTGTAGCGTGAAGAATTCCGAGCCCTTGTCGTCATAACCCCAGATGCCGCGGCTGTGGTCGCTTGTATGGTCGAGGCCGGCGAGCCGGAAATAGGCCTTGCCGGCGGCCTCCTTGTCTCCGTCGAGCAGAACCGTGCGGATCGTCTCGTCGGCGACGTCGCCATCGCGGGCGATGCGGAAATAGCGCGGCTGCTCGCCGCCTGTGACATAGAAGGTGCCGTAGGCATAGGCGCCGTCCTTCATCGGCACGGAGCTGTCGTCCTCCTTGATGCGGCCGCGCATTTCGGAAAACAGCGCCTTCTGCAGCGGCTTCGTGTCTTCCATCGCCGCGTTCATATAGGCGTTTTCGGCTTCGAGATGCCGGCGGATGTCGGGATCGAGGATCGAGGGATCCTTGAACATCGCTTGCCAGTTGTCGGCGCGCAGCCAGGCGTAATCGTCCGTGCGGGTAATGCCGTGGCGCGTATCGGAGGCGGGTTTCTTCGGTGCGGCAGGCGGGGTCGGCAGGCTCTTGAAAGCGGACAAGGAATGGCTCCGTGGGAATGTCGGGTTGGCAAGAGATAGAGGCGCACCGGCGCCGGATCAAGCGGCAAGGCTGCGCCAAGGGTACGGGTGACCTTCCACAGACAAGGAGGACGCGCTGCCCGCATTGCCTTGATGTCACCACATTGTTTAAGAAAGTCCGCTATCTCAGCGAAATTGCACGTGCCAAGCCTCCGGCAAGCTGTCGGCGGTAGGGTGAGAATTGCAGAACAGTAAGGGATTTTGTCCGCAATGCCGAAACGTCTGATCCTGTTTGTGTCGCTGGTCGGCCTTGCCGGCCCCGCCCTTGCCGTCGATCCCGCGATCAAGAAGCAGCTAGAAAAGCTCGATCCTTCGACCCGCCTGGAACAGAGCTGCGACACTGAGGCGATGAGCCGCATCAACAGCGACAGCACCGGCTTCAAGCCCGACAAGGTGATCGCCTATACCTTCAAGGATCCGATCCCGGGCGACAATTCGCTGCAGGCGCCGGGTGCGGTCTTCCGCAGCAAGGGCGACTGGTACCATCTCTCCTACAATTGCATCACCGGCCCGCAGCATATCAACGTGCGCGAACTCGACTATCAGATCGGCGAAAAGGTGCCGCGCGAGAAGTGGGACAAGTATTATCTCTATGATTGATGCCGGTGCATGTGTCCCAGCGGCTGCAGTGACATCCGGCCACATGGCGGCAGGCGAAAGCAATCGCTAAAATAGGCAGCTCGAATCATAGAAATCGACGATATGAACCGCATCCTGCTCGCTTCGGCGTTCCTTCTGGCTACCCTATCAGCTGCGTCAGCGGACGAAATACCGTCGGCGCTGCCGGCTCCGGCCGCAGTGGGTTCGGCCCCGAAGGCTCCAGCGCCAAAACTCGTCGAACCGCATCTGCATATCGCCCGTTCCAATATCGCTGGCCATGTCCGCATCGCGCTCACTTTCGATGCCTGCATGGGGCGAGCGGACGAGCGCATTCTGTCGACACTGGTGCAGGAACGCATTCCGGCAACGATCTTCGTTACCGCCCGCTGGCTGAAGCACAATCCCGCTGCCGTCGCCGTCCTCCTGCAGAATCCCGATCTCTTCGAACTCGAAAACCATGGCGAGAACCATATTCCGGCCGTTGACACGCCGACGCTGATCTACGGCATCGCCTCCGCCGGCTCGCCGCAGGCTGTCAGGCAGGAAGTCGAAGGCGGCGCGGCCGCCATGGTCGCGGCCGGCATTCCGGCGCCGCATTGGTTCCGGGGCTCGACCGCCAAATATGACCTTTCCGCCATCGGCGAGATCCGTGCCATGGGCTATCGCATTGCCGGTTATTCGGTAAACGGCGACGGCGGCTCGCTGCTCGGAGCGGCAATCACCGAAAAACGCATCGCCTCCGCCAAGGACGGCGACGTCATCATCTCTCACATCAACCAGCCGACCCATGCGGCGGGTGAGGGGGTGGCGAAAGCGCTAGTCGATCTCAAGGCCAAGGGCACGCAGTTCGTTCGCCTCGAGGATGTCGAGGATACCGGCGACGACAAGACGACGGAGTAGTTCCGCCGTACGGCCCGCTATCCATACGGCGTCCTTACCTCAGCTCATTCCGGACCCGCACGATATCCTCTCCAAAACGCGGCATGCGCGGCCCGTCGCGGTCGAGCGCAAAATCCTCGAACCAGTCGCGGTGCATGCCGGCAAGCATGGCGCCGATCATCTGAGCGGCGAGATAGGAAAAGGTAATGCCGTTGCCGCCATAGCCATAGGCGGCAAAGACATGCGGCATCTCCGGCACCGGGCCGATCAGCGGCAGGCCGTCGGCCGTCTCGCCGAAGGTGCCACACCAGGCATGGGCCACGCGCGTATCGGCCTTCGGCCACAGCCGCTTCATCTTTTCCTGAATCGCCACGGTCTTCGCCGGCAGCTTGCGGTCGCGCGCTTCTGGATCGGTCGTGCCGTCGTCCTCGCCGCCGGCGACGATGCGGTTATCAGGCGTCGTGCGCATGTAGAGATAGGGGTGGCTATCCTCCCAGATCAACGCCCTGTCGCGCCAGAAATTTGCCGGGTCCTGCGGCACGGTCGCGAGCGCCCAGCTCGAACTCGATCGATGCAGCTTCGGCATATCGAGGCCGGGCATCGCATAGCCGGTCGCAAGCACGACGTGCCGCGCCTCGATGACGTGGCCGTCGTCCGTCTCGACTGTCACGTGATCGCCCTCGCTGTAAAGCTGAGCCACGGATGCGCTGACAAGCCGCGCGCCGCGCCGGACGGCCATCTTGATCAATCCCCAGGTCAAAAGCAGCGGATCGCACTCCGCCGAACCTGGAGAATAGATCGCGCCATCCCGGTCGAGCTCGAACTGTGTGAAGAGATCGGGATGTTCGAGATAGACGCCGGGCAGGCCCGCCCGACGGCGAAGCTGACGTTCTTCCAGGAGATTGCGCGCGCCTTCGCGGCCGTCGGCCAGATAGAGCGTATTGCGCGGCCGAAAGCCGCAGGCGATCCCGTTTGCGGCGATCAGCTTGGAAAGCCCGGCGACCGCCGCACCGCTGTGGCGGTAGATCCTGGCCGCGCGCTCGAAGCCGTAATAATCCTCGAGCTCGGTGAGCGTGCTGTCGATTTCCCATTGCAGCATGGCCGTGCTCGCGGCGGTGCTGCCGAAACCGGGTTCCTCCCGGTCGATGACGACAACGGAAAAACCGCGCGCCGTCAGGTGTTCGGCAACCAATGCGCCGGTGATGCCGCCACCGATCACGGTGACGTCGATCGAAAAGCTCCGCTCGATCGGCAGCCAGTGCGGCCGGATGCCGCTTTTCCCCCAGAGAGAACGGCCGCTGACCATCTGGTCGTGATCGGATTCGGCAAGATCGAGATCAGATGCCACGAACGTCCCCCCGGTTGATCATTTCGGCAACTGCGGCTGCGGCTTTTCTTCGATCAGCAGCTCGTCGATAACAGTCATGACGATCAGCGAGAGAGGCAGTGCCAGCATCGCGCCGACGGCGCCCCACATCCATGTCCAGAACAGGATGGCGAGGAAGACGACGAAGGGATTGATCTCGAGCCGCCGTCCCATCACCGCCGGGAAGATCAGGTTCTCCATGAGGAGATGCACGGTAAAGAAGGCCGCTGCCGGTATCAGGCCGATGAGGAGGCCATCATGGGTAAGGACGCCGGCGATGGCGATGGCAAGCGTCATCAGCGTGATGCCAAGGTAAGGAATGAAGCTCGACAGAAAGGCAAAGAAGCCCCAGAGCATCGGGGCGGACAGCCCGCCGGCGTAGGCGATGACGGTCATGACGACGCCGAGCCCGACATAGATCAGCGAGGCCGTCGCGAAATAGAAGCCAAGCACCTGCTCGACGGCGTTGATGACACGGATTGCCGCCAGTCGCTGCGTGCGAGTGCGGAAGGTCATGATGATCGACTTGCGCAGGTTGACCCGACTGGCGAGGAAGAACAGCAGCGCTGCAAAGAAGATCATCCCCTGCACCAGTGCGGGCGTTAGGCTACTCGTCACCACATGCAGCACGTTGCCGGTATTTTCGAGCAGTGCACCGATCGACATCGACCCGCTTTCGAATGTCGCCGGCGTGATATGCAGCCACTTGATGTGCTCCAGGTAAGGCATGACGCGGTTGATGGTTCGCTCGGCAAAGGCCGGGCCCTCATTGGCAAACGTCATCAGCGGGTCGGCAAGCGAGTTGATCAGCAGGAAGATCACCAATGCGACGCCGCTTGACAGCAAGAAGGCATTGGCAAGCCGCGGCACCCCCATCTTGCTGAGCTTTTCGGCCGCCATGCCGAGGATCATGCCGACGACGACGGCAAGTGTGATGGGGATGAGGATGAGCGACATCAGATAGACCGCGGCAAGGAAGAGAATGCCGAAGATGCCGATGATTGCCCAGGCCATGCTGACGTCGAGACCGTCCTTTTCCAGACGGTGCAGCGGCGGCGGCGGTAGCTCTTCCGCTGCTTCCTTCAGCGACTGTGCCCAGGCGCTGGTATGGCGTTCGCCGATGGCGATCTTCTTTGCTTGTTTGCGGATGCCATTGGCGATGCCCATGCGGCGAGGTCCCCGAAGCCCCATTGCTTCGTCACGGAAACGCGCCGATGCGGTTCCGGTTCCCTGAGGCTGCCGGCCGTCCGGCAAAGCGCAAGCGGCATGCCTTCGCGCTCAAGGCTTTGCTCGCATGGCGTCAATGTCTTCAACCGCCATGGTTGGTCGATTGCAACGTGGAAATTACGCCGAAAGTGTCAGGCCGATGCCCCAGGGATCGCGCAGAAACACGCCGCCATCACGCCTCTCGCTCTTGATCTCCAGTTGATCGAGCTTGGAGACCGCCGCATCCAGCGTCGCCTTGTCGTTGAAACGGATCTTGTAGTCGGAAAGCCCGGTCATGTTGCCGGCGCGCGCCGTGGCGCCACGGCTGTTCCAGATATTGGCGGCGAGATGGTGATGGTAGCCGCCGGTCGCAAAGAAGCTGGCGCCGGGACGGCTCGCCATCAACGTCAGGCCGAGGACGTCGCGGTAAAAGGCGTCGGCCTGGGGGATGTCGCCGACCTGCAGATGCAGGTGGCCGATCGCCGTCCCATCGGCCATGCCGGCCCAGCGCTCGTCGGGGGCGCAGTTGTAGAGCGCCTGCAGGTCGAGGCGCAGCGTTGCCATCTCCACCATGCCGTCCTGGTGGAATTTCCATTGTTCGTGCGGCCGGTCGGCATAGATTTCGATGCCGTTGCCTTCGGGGTCGGAAAGATAGATCGCCTCGCTGACGAGATGGTCCGAGGCCCCGTCCAGCGCGACGTTGTTATGGGCGGCATGGCGCAGCCAGCGGGCCAGTTTGGTGCGGTCAGGCATCAGGAACGCGGTGTGGAAAAGGCCGGCGGCATCGCGCGGCGCGATGCGGGCATCTTTCACGGTCGTCAGCGTCAGCAGCGGCACGCCGCCGACACCGAGCACTTCCCCGCTTGCCGTCTTCTCGATGACCTTCAAGCCGAGTATCGATTGATAGAAGCCGGAAACGAGACCGAGGTCGGTCACGACTAGGTGCGATTGGTCGATATAGGCGGGCCGCGTCAGCGCATAAGAAGCTTCTGTCGTCATGGGTTGTTCTCCTTACTCCGAATTGGCCCTCGAGCAATTCCCCGATGGGGAATGCTCGGGATGGATAGCGCACCGGCGGTGGCGGCAAACATGCCGCTGGTGGCAAGCCCGAGGAAGTTTCGCCGGTTCATTCGCTCTGATGGCCCTCGGTGCCGTACTTGACCCCTATATGGCGGATTCCGATTGTTCACAGAAGGCTCGTTTTTGAGGATGAAGCGTTGAGCAGGCGTTGACGATCCCCATCGCTCACTTGATTGCGGTCAATGCGCCCATATCTTCTTTAGAGGAAGCTTATGCATGCATCGTCATGGAGGGCAGCATGTACAGGAAGATCATCGTAGCGGTCGCAATCGGAAACATGGACAAGGGAGAAATAATCCTGCGCAAGGCCGCCTCCCTGCTGGATGAAGGCGGCGAGATCGTCTTGCTCAATGTCATCGAGGATGTGCCGACCTATGTCGCGGTCGAACTGCCGGCCAATATCGTCGAGGACGCGATGAGGGACGGCCGCGAGAAGCTGGAAGGGCTGATCGCCCGGACCGGCATCCGGGCAACCGTCGAAATCCGCAACGGTCCACCGGCAAAAGCCATCATTTCGTCCGCCGAAAATCTGGGCGCTGATCTCATTATCGTCGCCTCGCACCTTCCGGACTTTTCCAACTACTTCATCGGCGCCACGGCCGACCGCGTCGTGCGTCATGCCAAATGCTCGGTACTGGTCGACAGGCAGAAAGTTTGATTTCACATAGCCGGATACGTCGGCGGGCTCTTGCGGTCTGTCACGAAGATTTACCGCCGCTCGGTTCGTCGCAGTTGCGCACCCGCCCGTTCGATGAGACGATCTCATTCGGGTTGTGAAACGGACGGGCGTGCATGGCCGAGTTCAACGGCATTCGCTGGGCTTACGACAGATACGAACTGATCGCCGACGGCATCGTACACGGCGTCGGCCTTGTGCTGGCGCTGATCGGAGCGACCGTGCTGATCTTTTATGCTACGGTCTGGAGTTCTTACGGCGCGCTTGCCGCCGCCTGGATCTACAGCGTCGGGCTGGTGCTGACGCTTGCCATTTCCTTTTCCTACAACGCCTGGCCGGTCTCGCGCACGAAATGGTATCTGCGCCGTTTCGATCATTCGGCAATTTTCATCCTGATCGCCGCCACCTATACCCCGTTTCTCGAGCGCGGCGCCGACGAGCCGCTGCTCCTCTTCATGCTGGTCGCGATCTGGCTGTTCGCCGCCGCCGGCATTATTTTGAAATGCGTCTTTCCCGGGCGCTATGACCGTTTTGCCATCCTGCTTTATCTCGCCATGGGCTGGAGCGGAATTGTGGTCGCCGAGCCTGTCGCCTCGCGCATTCCTTTCGCCTCGATGCTACTGATCATCATCGGCGGCATCATTTATTCGCTGGGTGTCGTCTTCCATGTCTGGGAGAAGCTGCGGTTCCAGAACGCCATCTGGCACGGCTTCGTCGTCACCGCCGCCGCCGTGCACTATTCGGCTGTTTTCACCTGTTTCAGCCTGTCGCCGCCGGGTCTCTGAACGACGATCATTCCTCAGTTGTCCGTCTTTCGCATCCGCCGTTTACATCTCCCGATGCGGAGCGTATGCCCGCTTAGAGCGCCGCGCTTACTTTCAAACGTGCAAAGACGCTCTAACACTTTCAATCCTCGCGTCACGCCTTCCCAAAGACGCGGTAGCAGGCAATTCGAACCAGGCAATCATGACAGACGCCGTTCTCCTCCGCGATGCCACCGAGGCCGATCTTTCCGACATCCGGGATATCTACAATCACGCCGTCGAGCACACGACGGCGATCTGGAACGACACGCTGGTCGATCTCGAAAATCGGCTGGAGTGGTTCAGGGCGCGCAAGGCGCGAGGCTTTCCCGTCATCGTGGCCGAGATATCAGGCAAGGTCGCAGGTTATGCCTCTTATGGCGATTGGCGTGCCTTCGACGGCTACCGCCACACGGTCGAGCATTCCGTCTATGTTGACCAGGACTGTCGCGGCGCCGGCATCGGCGAGCGCCTGATGCGGGAGCTGATCGCGCGGGCCGCAGCCGGCAATATCCATGTCATGATCGCCGGCATCGAAGCGGAAAACGCGGCGTCGATCAGGCTGCACGAAAAGCTCGGTTTCCGCATCGCCGGCAGATTTTCCGAGGTTGGCACCAAATTCGGCCGCTGGCTGGATCTCACCTGCATGGAGCTTCGCCTGCCCGGCAAGACGGATTGATCCTACTGCCCGGCAAGACGGATTGATCCGCTAAATCCAACGTCAGCAAGCGTTCGCCATCTTTTTATTGTAGTCTGAGCTGTGTAGAAATGAGTGACGGCCTGCTTCGCGAGAGGTGGCCTGAAAGCGTCACGGAGGTAAACAGTTCAATGGCAATGCACGGATCGCCGCTCGGCCTCTTTGCTCTCGTTCTTCTTGCCTTTGCCCCGATCTCCACGCGAGCTGCCGAGTGCGGCAGCATGGCTTCGCCGAAGCTCGACTGGCAGGAATGCACCAAGAAGAACCTGATGTTGCAGGGCAGTGATCTCGAAGGCGCCAACCTCTTCAGCACGGATTTCTCGTTGACCGATCTTAGCGGCGCCAACGTCAAGTCCGCCAATCTCGAGAAGGCGACTCTGGTGCGCGCCTCGCTAGAGGGTGCCCACGCCGAAGGCGCCAACTTCGCCAAAATCGAGGCCTATCGGTCCAGCTTCGCCAATATCGCCGCCGAAGGCGCGTCCTTTGCCGGCGCGGAGTTGCAGCGCGCCAATTTTGCAGGCGCCCAGCTCTCCGGCGCCACATTCGAAAAGGCCGAACTCGGCCGCGCCGATTTCGACAAGGCGGTGCTGACGGGAGCGAAATTCTCTTTCGCCAATCTCTCCCGTGCCGACCTCTCCGGGGCGACCTTCGAAGGCCCAGTGATGTTCGACCGTGCCTTCATGTTCCTGACCCGCATCGAGGGCCTTGACCTCTCGGCCGCCGCCGGCCTCGAGCAAGCGCAGATCGACCTTGCCTGCGGTGACGCCTCGACCAAGCTGCCGACGGGCCTCTCCGCACCGGCGACCTGGCCTTGCCCCGCCGATCACGAGTGATCGGCGAACTGGCGTCGCCAACTGTCGAGCTGCACAGGCATCGGCTCACAACGGGATCAGCTCTATGTCCTGTCCGTGATGTAGAGGTAGAACTCTGTCCGGCTGTCGTCGGGACGTGCTGATTTGAGGGATGTTTCCCGCCGTCGATGCACCCGCCCGGCCACGCGCTGGGAGGGAATGTTGTCGGGCCTGACGATCGAGACGATGCGCGCAAGGCCAAGGGTTTGCAGCGCATGATCCCGCGGTAGCCGCTTCGACGGCATAGCCCTTGCCCCAATGATCGCGCCACAGGTGGTAGCCGATCTCCGGTTCCAGGCCGGCGGACGTTTCCTGGAGCGTAATGCCGCAATCGCCGAGCAACGCGCCGCTCTTTCGGTCAACCACGGCCCAGAGGCCGAAACCGTGATTGGTATAGCTGTCGAAGGCGAGCCTGCGAAACCAGCTTTCGGTCTCGTCGAACGTCTTTATGCCGGGGTAATAGCGCATGCATTCTTCATCGCCGAAAATGCGATGAAGGAACGGCAGGTCGGCGGGCGTGATCTCCCGCAGTCGCAGCCGGTCGGTGCTCAGAATATCTCGCGTCATCGGCCTTATCCTGCAGGGGGAATCGCCGGCTCATCGACAGCGCGAGCGACGGAGAAAATCAGCGGCTCATCGCATCGGATGAGCCGCTTGCCGATCACAAGGCCCGGTGCTTACTTCCCGGGTTCGAACACCATGGCGTGGCCGTTGATGCAGTAGCGCAGGCCGGTCGGCGGCGGGCCGTCGGGAAACACGTGACCGAGATGGGCGTCGCAGGCGCCGCAGCGGATTTCGGTGCGCACCATGCCGTAGGTGGTATCGCGATGCTCGGTTACTGCATCTGATGATACTGCTTCGAAATAGCTCGGCCAGCCGCAGCCGGCATCGAATTTCGTGTCGGAGCGGAAAAGCGGCGCATTACAGCCGACGCAGCGGTAAAGTCCTGTCTCGAAGGAATCCCAGTAGGGGCCGGTGAAGGCACGCTCGGTGCCGTGCTGGCGCGTGATGCGATATTGCTCGGGAGTGAGCTGCTCCTTCCATTCGGCATCGGTCTTGTGAATCTTGGCGGTGGTTGCAGTTTCGGACATGACGTGCTCCTTTTGCCGAGGGGCGGTTCCGTTTCGCGAGAAATGTGGTGCGTTGCCCTGGTTTCATCAAGTCTGCGGCGCAGCGTCGCGAGATTCGCGGCATACCGCAATGAGGGAAGACGATTGCTTTTACATCCGTTAGGGATTTTCCGTTAGGGTTAATGTGACGTGCATTGGAGAGTCACTGTTGTTTGAAGCTGCAATCTTCCTGCTCTACGGCCTCGTGGCCGTGGCCGCCATGGCGGTCACGATGTTGGAAGGCTGGGCCAATCACGACGGCTTGACGCTGTATCGTCTCGTCGGGCTCTTTGCCTGCCTTGTCTGGCCGCTGACGCTTTTGCTTTTCATCCTTCACGGTTGCCTCGCCCGGCTGTTGACACGTCTTTCCCGGTCGATGGCCTGATACGCTTTTCGAACATGACGGGCAGCTTCGCCCTGTGATCGAAATTGCTTGAGACCCTCTACCATTTCGCCTAAGTCAGGAAATGAGCTGGCCCCGCCGGCCTTCGTCTGTTGCCGGTAGAGGAGGAGACATGGCCGATGTCACGGCTCTGACATTTCTGGCCTTGTGTCTGCCGCTCGCCGGCGCTGTCGTTGCTCCCTTCGTTATCCGCGTCTTCGGGGCAAACGGTGCATGGCTCCTGGCGATCGCTCCTTTGCTCGCCTTCCTGCATTTCCTCCGTTTCGTTCCCGTCATCGCCCGCGGCGAGGTCGTCGCCGGCGGTTATGTCTGGGTGCCGAGCTACAATCTTTCCTTCTCCTGGTTCCTTGATGGCCTGTCGCTGGCCTTCGCGCTCCTGATCACCGGTATCGGCACGCTGATCGTGCTTTATGCCGGCGGGTATCTGAGAGGTCACAAGGATCAGGGCCGCTTCTTCTCGTTCATCTTCCTCTTCATGGGCGCGATGCTCGGCGTCGTCGTTTCCGACAGTTTCCTGATGTTCTTAATCTTCTGGGAACTGACATCGATCACCTCCTTCCTGCTGATCGGCTTCGATCACGAGCGTGAGGCAGCTCGCCGCGCCGCCCTGCAGGCGCTGGTCGTCACGGGCGGGGGAGGGCTCTTCCTGCTCGCCGGCCTGCTGCTCCTCTGGAACATGTCAGGCGTCACGCAGATGTCGCTGCTCATCGGATCCGGCGATGTCGTGCGTGAGAGCCCGTTCTATCTCGCCGCTCTCATTCTGGTCCTGGTCGGCGCCTTCACCAAATCGGCGCAATTTCCCTTTCATTTCTGGCTGCCGAACGCCATGGAGGCGCCGACGCCGGTTTCGGCCTACCTCCATTCGGCCACCATGGTGAAGGCCGGCGTCTATCTGCTGATGCGGCTCAATCCGATCATGGGCGCGACACCCGCCTGGGAAATCCTTCTGCCCTTCTTCGGCGGGCTGACGCTGGTGGTCGGCGCGGCGCTCGCCATCGGCCAGACGGACCTGAAGCTCAAGCTCGCCTATACCACCGTCTCCTCGCTCGGCCTGCTCGTCCTGCTGGTCGGCTTCGGCTCGGAATATGCGGTGGAGGCGGCAGCGCTCTATCTGGTGGCGCACTCCCTCTTCAAAGGCTCGCTCTTCATGGTCGCCGGCATCATCGATCATGAGACCGGCACGCGCGATATCACCGAGCTCGGTGGCCTGATGCGGGCGATGCCGCTGACGTCTGTTATCGCGCTCGCGGCCGCATTCTCCATGGCCGGCCTGCCGCCCTTCTTCGGTTTCCTCGCCAAGGAGGAGATCTATGCCGCGCTCGCCGGCGGCGATATTCGCGCGCTGACCTTCACTTCAATCACCGTCTTCGGCAATGCGCTGATGTTCGCTGTCGCCTTCGTCGTGACTCTGAAGCCCTTCCTCGGTCGACCGGTGGAGACGCCGAAACATCCGCACGAAGCGCCCGTCCTGCTCTGGTTCGGCCCGGCCATCCTCGCCGTCCTGGGTCTGTTTGCGGCAGTCTTTTCAAGGTTCACCCATTCAGCTCTGTCCTCGCCAATATCAGCCGCCATCCGCGGAGGCCCGGCCGAAATAGACATTTCGCTCACGCCGCATATCGGCCTGCCGCTGGCGCTCTCCGTCCTGACGGTGCTGCTCGGCATCGGCGTCTACTGGCAGTTCGCACACGCACGCTTGCTGATGGCCGTCCTTTTGCGCTCGGCGGGGCGGGGGCCGGATCACGGTTTCGACCTTGCCGTATCGGGTCTCGTGCGGCTCGCCGGCCGCATCACGCGTTTTACCCAGCCGGGGCGGCTCGATATCTATGTCACCTGCACCTTCGTCTGCGTTGCAGCCATTCTGTTGGTTCCGCTTGTCGTCTATGGAGAATTGCCGCGCCTTCCCGTCTGGCCGGCCGATGTCAGGCTCCATGAATGGGCGGTATTCCTGATCGCCGCCGTTGGCCTTGCCGGCGTGCTCATCGCCCGCGATCGGCTGACGGCGATCGTCTCGCTCGGCATTCAGGGTTTCGCGGTCTCCATCATCTTCCTGCTGTTCGGCGCACCGGACCTCTCCTTCACCCAGTTCATGGTCGAAACCCTTTCGGTGGTCATCCTCGCCCTCGTCATGACCAGGCTTCGCCTTGTTTCCGCCGACCGGCGCCCGCCCGGCCGCAGGATCTTCGATGGTACGCTCGCGTTTGGCTGCGGTCTCGGTTTCACGCTTTTATTGATACGGGCGACGCAGATGCCGTTCAACGATACGCTGACAGCCTTCTTCAACGCCTACTCCAAATCGATCGCCCACGGCGCCAACGTGGTCAACGTCATCATCGTCGATTTCCGGGGCACCGACACGCTCGGCGAAATCGCCGTCGTCGCCGTCGCCGGCCTTGCCATCCTGGCGCTGATCCGCATCCGCGCCGGCACGGAGCGCAAGCTTGCTGCCAATGATCCTGACTCGATCGAGGCGGAGGGCTGATCGAATGAACACCCTTATCTTCCGCACCGTCGCTCCGTTCCTGACCGCGCTGATGCTGCTCTTTTCCGTCTTCGTGCTGCTGCGCGGCCATAACGAACCGGGCGGCGGCTTCATCGGCGGGCTGATCGCAGCCTCTGGACTGGCAGTCTACGGTATCGCTCGCGGCGTTTCGGCCGTGCGCCGTGCGCTGTTCTTCCATCCGCTATCGATTGCCGGCGCCGGCCTGCTGCTTTCGACGATGGCGGGCCTTCTCTCCATCTTCTTTGCGGTTCCCTTCATGACCGGTCTCTGGATCTATCCGAAGCTTTTCGGCGTAGAGGTACCGCTGTCGAGCGTCCTGCTCTTCGATATCAGCGTCTATCTGGTCGTGCTCGGCGCCATTGCCTCGATCGCGCTGGCGCTGGAAGAAAGGGAGGTGGAATGATGGAACCGCTTCTTTCGATCCTCGTCGGCCTGTTCTTTGCCGCCGCCATCTATCTGATGCTGTCGAAATTCTCGATCCGCATCATGCTCGGCATCGCCATCCTCGGCAACGCGGTCAACCTCCTGCTCTTTACATCGGGCCGGCTGACGCGCGAAGTGCCGCCGATCATCCCGGCGGATCTCGACGCCTTGCCCTCCGGCACGGCGAACCCGCTGCCGCAGGCGCTCATCCTGACCGCGATCGTCATCTCCTTCTCTTTCCTCGCCTTCCTGCTGGTGCTGACCTACCGCGCCTATCAGGACCTCGGCACCGACGATACCAGCGAAATGCATGCTGCCGAGCCCGACGACCGCCCGTTGCCGCCATTGGGGTATTGAGGCGGATGTTTGTGCGGATGCTCACCCCCCTCTCTTCCGATAGTGGAGGCGCCATCTGATGGCTGCCCCCACCACGCCTATCGATCTCTCCGCCGCCATGATCACCGCTCCGGTACCGATCGGGCACTGGCTCGCCATCCTACCGGTCGCCCATTGCATCACGCTCGGCGCCGTCTTGCTGATTTTGCGCGCCTATCCACGGCTGCAGGCCTGGCTTGCCATATCGGGTCTCATGCTGCTGGCGCTGATGGATGCGGCACTGCTGGCGAAGGTCGCAGCCGGAGGCCCGCTCACCATGGTCATGGGCCGCTGGCTGCCGCCCTTCGGAATCGCCTTCACCGTCGATCTTTTCGGTGCACTGATGGCGTTCACCGCAGCTCTTGCCGCGCTCGCTGGCGGCATCTATGCGCTTGCCGATATTGGTGAAAGCGGCCGGCGGTATGGTTTCTTCCCGCTGCTCATGCTTTTGATGGCAGGCGTCACCGGCACCTTTCTGACCGGCGATATCTTCAATCTCTACGTCTGGTTCGAGGTGCTGCTGATCTCCTCTTTCGGGCTGATCATCCTCGGCTCCGAACGCGAACAGATCGACGGCGCGCTGAAATATGCGGTGCTCAATCTCATCGCCACGACCTTGTTCCTGGCCGGCGTCGGCATTCTTTATGCCATTTTCGGCACGCTCAATATGGCCGATATCGCCGCAAAGGCGACGGCCCTGCGTGGCACGGCGCCGCTGATGACGCTTGCAAGTCTCTTCCTGCTTGCCTTCGGCATGAAGGCAGCCGCGTTTCCGGTCAATTTCTGGCTGCCGGCCTCCTACCATACGCCGCGCATCGTCGTCTCCGGGCTCTTTGCCGGCTTGCTCACCAAGGTCGGCATCTACGCCCTGATCCGGGTGATGATCATGCTGCTGCCGGTCGAGCGCGAGGATCTTGGCTTCCTGATCGCGCTCGCTGCGGCCGCGACCATTCTGGTCGGCGCCCTCGGCGCGCTTGCCGAAAACGACATCCGCAGGCTGTTCGGCTATGTCGTCATCTCGGGCATCGGCAACATGCTCGCCGGCGTGGCCCTCGGCGGGATTGGCGGCATCAGCGGCGCGGTCTTCTATGCGGTCCATTCCATGGTGCTGATGACGGCGCTCTACCTTGCCGCCGGCGAGATCGCCCGGCGCGGCGGCGGCTTTTCGCTCTCGGCTCTCGGCGGGCTCTATAGGCAAAGCGGCGGTTTCACCGCAGTCTCCTTCGTGCTCTTCCTTGCCGCTTGCGGCCTGCCGCCCTTTTCCGGCTTCTGGCCGAAAGTCATTCTCGTCAAGGCCTCGCTCGATATCGGCGCCTGGTGGCTGGCGGCCTCGATCCTCACCGGAGGTTTTCTGACGACGATCGCCTTCGGGCGCCTCTTCCTGCTCGCCTATTGGCGCCCAGCGCCGATAGCGCTCGCCCCGTCGAGGAGGTGTTGGCGCACCGGGCTGTCGCTCGCTGCGTTGACGGCGCTGGTCATCGGCTTCGGCATCGCCCCGGAACAGCTGTTGCGATTGTCGCAATCGGCCGCAGCCGGTCTTGTCGACCGCCAAGCCTATCTTCATTCGGTTTTTCCAGGAGGGCGCGCGCCGTGACCGCCTTCCTCTTCAACCTGCTGCTCGCCATTGGTTGGGTTGCCGTCACCGGCAGCGTCTCGCTGCTCAATCTCATCTTCGGCTTCCTGCTCGCGGCTTTGGCGCTCTTCATCATTCGCGAACCCTTCGGCGGCAAGACCTATCCGCGCCGCGTTGGACCGCTGCTCTCGCTCGCCGCTCTGTTTCTGAAGGAATTGTCGCTGTCGGCCTGGAAGGTCACAATCACGGTTCTCTCGCCCGACATGAAGCTGAAGCCCGGCATCTTTGCCTTCCCTTTGACGGTAACGAGCGATTTCGAGATCACTCTGCTCGCAAACCTCATTACGCTGACGCCAGGCACGCTTTCGGTCGACGTCTCCACAGATCGCCGCACGCTCTATGTCCACGCGCTCGATTGTTCCGATCCCGAGGCGACGAGGCGGAATATTGCCAACGGTTTTGAACGCAAGATCATGGAGGCCTTCCGGTGATCACGCCCGCCGCCATCATCACGGCCGCATCCTCGGGCGCCCTCGTCATCCTCGGCCTGGCGCTGCTTCTGACTGTCTGGCGGGTTATTGCCGGTCCGACATTGCCGGATCGCATCCTCGCCCTCGACATGCTGACTGGCATAGCGATCGGCTTCATCGCCGTCATCGCGATCAAGACCGGCTTTTCGCTCTATATCGATATCGCCATCTCGCTCGGCCTTGTCGGCTTCCTGGCAACCGTCGCCTTCGCCCGCTTCGTGCTGTCGCGCGGCAGCATCAAATCCCCGCCTTCCGCCGCGGTGGCGAAGAGCAAGGCCAAAAAACGCCGGACGGGGAGGAAGAGGCAATGATGGATTATATCGTCGCAGCCGTCACGGCCCTGCTGATGATTGCCGGTGCGCTCTTTGCGCTTTCGGCGGCGATCGGCCTCGTCAGGCTGCCCGATCTCTATACCCGCATGCATTCGGCCTCGAAGGCGGGGACTGTCGGCTCGGGATTGCTGCTCTTTGCCGCCGGCCTTTATTCCGAAGATTCGGTGATTCTCGCCCGCGCCCTTGCCGGCTTCATCTTCTTCCTGCTGACGGCGCCGGTGTCCGCACATCTGCTTGCGAGGGCGGCCCACCGCTCGGGATATGATCTCGGCGATATCTCGGTACGCGACGATATGGCCAAGCGCTGACAGATATGCTGTTTGGCGACTTTACCAGATTTATGCAAAACTTATGCACAGGAAGCTGTGAGTAAAGCTTGATAGCAGGCCCCTCAATTCTTCGTCAGCTATTTTTTCTCAAGAAAAACGACAAATAATAATTGGCGTTTCGGCCAAACGATGGTATTTGAAAATGCAAGTAGAGTTCTGATTGTGAATTACAATCCTACTGCTTCCAAGTCCCTCAGTTTTGATTTTCAATGTCTAACTGAGGCCATCGCCTGGGGCACGACGTAGTGGTTTTCGATCAGGCAGTATAAGAGCAGGTCTCGGTCTTCGGAATCTAGGGGTGGATTTCGTGTTTTTCGGAACAGAAGGTCGCTTCCTGTACTTTTGCTGTTTGCTTCTACGAGGAGGGTCTTTGACGCGTCAGTCAAGGGCCGTTTGAGCATGCTAACAGGAGAAAGAATATGACTGATATAGCGACCGGCAATGGGCCGGAGCTGCTTGTGGAACTGACGGCCGACATCGTCGCGGCTTATGTCAGCAACCACGTTGTACCGGTCAGCGACCTGGCCAATCTGATTTCCGACGTGCATTCGGCACTCAGCAACACGTCCGTACCGCAGCCCGCTGCGGCGATCGTCGAAAAGCAGAAGCCTGCAGTTTCTGTCCGCAAATCGGTGCAGGACGAGCAGATCACGTGTTTGGAATGCGGCGGCAACTTCAAGTCCCTCAAGCGTCACCTGATGACGCATCACAGCCTCTCGCCGGAAGAATACCGCGAGAAGTGGGACCTGCCGACCGATTACCCGATGGTAGCGCCCGCTTATGCTGAAGCGCGTTCGCGCCTGGCAAAGGAAATGGGCCTGGGGCAGCGCCGCAAGCGCGGCCGCGGCTGAGCTTTTTCGAAAGCAACAACGACAAAAGCCGGGTCTTACGCCCGGCTTTTTTGTATTCATTCAGGACGAGGAAAATTCTCTCCAGTATTTCACGCCCTTCGCCGGCGGAACCAGGCGCGGGAGGTGATATTGCGAGGCCTCCCGTCTTTTGCTTCGCAGGGAGGCGCAGAATGTATTCCTGTATTATGAGCAAGTGTTAATATACTCGGATGCCCGGACGGCGCTTCCGAATCGATCGGTTTGCGGCGAACGTTTCTCGACGCCGATCAACTTCAATCGTTTTCAAGCCGCAGCGCGGACCCTTGCCTCTTCGCGGATCCTGTTCACCATCGATCGCAGTCCGTTCGAGCGCTGCGACGACAAATTCTCCACCAAGCCGATCTTCGAGAATATCTCGAAGGCATCGAGGCCAGCGATCTCGGATGCTTTCTTACCGGAATAGGTGGCAAGCACGATGGCGACCAGTCCGCGCACGATATGGGCGTCCGAATCACCCTCGAAACTCATGACGGGATTGTCGGGGTCGCCTGTCGTATGCGTCACCAGCCATACCTGGCTTGCGCATCCCATCACCTTGTTCGCGGAGGTGCGCTTCTCCTCCGGCAGGTCGGGCAGCGCCTTGCCGAGCTCGATGACATAGCGGTAGCGGTCTTCCCAATCGTCCAGGAAGGTGAAGTCGTCAATGATCTGGTCGAGGGATGACATGGAAAAGCCTTTCACCGTTCAAGCAATTCCAGCAAAATGCGCAGCGGTTTTGCATCCGGAATGCGTCAGGAAAAGCTCTTGAAGTGCATATAGGTGAAAGACCAGCGGATTTGAACCGTTAAAGCAATCCCAGGCAAAGCGCGCAGCGATTTTGCAGCGAATTACGCAAAAAAATAGAAGAAACGCCGTGAGGGATGGGCATCCTCACGGCGCAGCAACATGCTGAATTGAACAGGGCAGGCACGTCAGGCATGGGGCATTTCCGCGTCATGCGGACCACCGATGCAAGCTAGAAACCCGAAGGTGCTGCGGGCGTGTGCCCGCGAAAATTTCGTCAGGTCGCCGGTTTCGGCGTCGGCAGCGGAATAGCGCCTGTTACCACCGTCGCGGCTGTATCCTCGTCATCGACCGGCGGACGGTAAGGCATCGGCTGGTTCAGCGCGGCTTTGGCCTCGCGCACCTTTTCCTGAAGCGAAGGCGCAGCGAGGGAGGGAATGTTGAGTGCGACCGGCGTCTGCGGTCCAGCAAGTTTTGCGGTCGCCGGCGCCTCGTCCTTGAATTGGCTGTCGAGGAGTTCATAGGCGACACGGGCGCCTTCACGGGCCCTGTATCCGAGCGCTGTGAAGGTCTCCGCGCCCTTGGCGCAGACCTCTGGCTTTTCCGAGCACATGCCGGTGAGATAGTCATAGGCGCCGCTTGCCGCCGTAAACGCGTCGGAAAGCTGCAATTGCGGGCCATTGGCCAGCTTGTCGGAACTCTCCGTGCTGAAGACGGAAAGAAGCACGAGCACAAGGCCAAACCAGAAGGATCCTTTGATCAGAAACCACATTGTCGTTGCCCATCCTGTTTTCCCGTCCGGTTCTTGTCGCCGAATCAGGCCGGTTGTCCGGTGTGCTTTCACCCTACCGCCAAGTTGCGAATGCCGCTTTTCGAAACTCACGCGCATTTGCGGCAAATTTAGTTCAAATTTTAGCGAAGGGTATTTGAGCCGCATTTAATTCGAATGTGAGCGATCGCCGTTAAACATCAGGGCAGCACCTCCTTGCAATTGCAGGGCTTTTGCCCGCTCGCCTTGCCACAGGAGTTAACGCGATACTGAAATATGAGGAAAATCCGTCGCTTACCCCCCATTAACCACAAAAGGCAAAGAGCCTTCCATATGCCTCAAAACGGGAATTTCGGCCCTTTCAGGCTGTGAACAGCGCTTTTGCCTTATCCTTTCTTTAAGTCGGCGGGGCCTATTGTCCGGATCGATAGACAGCCTTTTGGGCGGGTATTGCGTGCGTGTATTGAGTGACATTGGCGGCTGGGCGACGGCCCTCGTAGACCGGGCAGCGACAAGCTGGCTCTCCCGGACGGGAGGCGGCGAAGCTGTGCGCCAACGCGAGCTCGCAATTCTGCGCCGGCTCGTCCTCATGTCGTCGGCCGCTCTCGTTGCTGCTCCGATCGGGCTGTCGGCCGTCACCAGCCCTGCCGTTGCCCTGCCGGCGGGTGTCGCCATGGTTTGCGCCGCCTTTCTCTTTTCAGCCGTCGGCAGCATCGCGCTTGCCCGTCAGGGCTCGCCCGCCGGCATCGCCACGCAGTCGGCCGAGGATTTTTTCCTTGCTGCCTCCCCAGGCCTCGTCTTCTTCCTCGATCCGCACGGCAGTGTCGTGACGGTCGGCGGCCGCGACCGCCGTGATTTCCTCGCCTGGATGCGCGATCCCAAGGGCAGGGGCTTCCTCGAACAGGTGCATGTCTCCGACCGCATCCTTTTCCTGCGGGCACTCGATCTCCTGCGCAGGGGCGAAGATGCCGCGAGCGTCGATCTGCGTCTCGACCGGCCCTCGGTCTCGCGCGATCAACGTCAGTTTGCATATTTGAGAATGGACATGACCGCCCGCCGCGACGCGGACGGCGAGCTTGCCGCCGTCATCGCCCAGTTGCGCGACGTCTCCGTCGAACAGCAGCTGCGTGACGAAGCCCAGAGCCGCGCGGCCGATGCCGAATCCGCAAACGATGCCAAATCGCGCTTCCTTGCCGCCGTCAGCCACGAGCTGCGCACGCCGCTGAACGCCATTCTCGGTTTTTCCGATATCCTGATCGGTGAATATTTCGGCAAGTTCGAAAACGACCGACAGCGCGAATATGTGGGCCTGGTTCGCGAATCCGGCGCGCATCTGCTGTCCGTCGTCAACACCATGCTCGACATGAGCAAGATCGAGGCTGGTCGCTACGAGCTGATTCTCGAAGCTTTCGATATCGCAAGCTCGGTCAAATCCTGCGAATCGATGCTGGCATTGCAGGCCAAAACCAAGGGCGTCACCCTAACGAGCCGTATCCAGCGCGGCCTCGGCGAAATCGTCGCCGATCAGCGCGCCATCCAGCAGATCCTCATCAATCTTGTCGGCAACGCCGTGAAGTTCACCGAGGCCGGCGGCGTCGTCTCCGTCGATGCAGCGGCGCGCGACGGCATTCTGAAGCTGACGGTCAGCGACACTGGCATCGGCATTCCGGCCGATAAGCTGGCATTACTCGGCCAGCCCTTCGTCCAGATCCAGAATGACTATACCCGCCGGTTCGAAGGCACGGGCCTCGGCCTTTCACTGGTCAAGGGGCTGGTAGCACTGCATGGTGGAAACTTCGCCATCGCCAGCCAGCCCGGCGAAGGCACGATCATTACCATTGAGATCGCGGTTGACGGCTCGGGCGCCAAGCGCGCAGAAGATGCCGGTCACGCCGCGACTGTCGAGTTTCCTCCGCGGCTGAAGGGCGCGGTCAATACCGGGGTAGAATTGGAAGAGGGGCTTTTCGATGGCCGCGCGCAAGCGAAAATCGCCTAAAGGAAAAAGGGGTCGGCAGCAGCCTGGCCTTTTGATAACGGGCGCCGCCGCCCTCGGCGGTCTCGGCTTGCAGGGAGCTTCCGTGCTCGGCGGCGTCATCGGCCGCAATCCGTCGGTCGCCGGCGGCACGATCGCCTTCGTCGTCATCTTCTCCTTCGTCGCAGCCAACGCACTGTGGTATCAGCCGGGCTCGCACCCGCACCCGATATTCCGCACCCGCGACCCGCAGTTTCCGAATGTGCTCGGCGCCCATCGCCCGGCCGAGGAACAACAGGGCGACGTCACCACATTCCGGATCGAACGGCCGCAGGACGCATCCACCACCAACGCCACGCCGGCGCCTGCCGCGCCGGGTCAGCAGCCGAGCCAGCTCGTCATGGACATCCAGCAGCAGCTGGTGCGCCGCGGCCTCTATAACGGCACCCCCGACGGTATTATCGGCCCCCGCACCAGTGCGGCGATCCTCTTCTTCGAGGAGACGGTCGGCATGGCTCAGACCGGGGATGCGACGCCGGAGGTCCTGGCGGCGCTGAAAACCGATGCTGCCGGTCCCTCGACCGTGCCCGCCGAAAAGCCGCATGAGGATGTGAGTTCGAAAGCGTCGGCGGAAGATCCGGTCGCAGCAGCGATCCGCAGCGCCGAAAAGACGATCAAAACGGCCCCATCAGCCGCAAAGCAGGTTCCGTCGAGCGAAGTCACCAATGTCGATCTGGTGCTGAAGATCCAGAAGGGTCTTTCCAACATGGCCTATGCCAATGTCGGCGTCGACGGCGTCGCCGGCGAGCAGACCCGCGCGGCCATCCGCCATTTCCAGAAGCACTACAACCTGCCCGAAAACGGCGAGCCGAACGAAGCCGTGCTGAAAAAACTCAGGGAAATCGGCGCGATTTAGCAGCGCGGCCGGATTTGCCCCGCAAGCGGAAGCTCTTGCAGCAGCAGGGGCCTGACGACCCGTCTGGAACATTCAACCGCCGCATCTTCGCCGATCGTGTCGGCCTTACCGGATCAAGGCTTGACCTTGGATTGCCGCCGCCTGCGCGCCGGTCTATACCGCGCCGATGAGATTACGCGCCGATATCTTCGTTTCCGCCCTCCTGCGCCGCGTCTTCGCCAGCGGCGATTTTGCCGCGGTGGAGAAAAAGGGCGCGGAGGAGGCCGGTGCGATCTTCATCCGCCAGCATTTCCGCGACGGCCTGGAAACGCTTTACGCACCGGCGCCGCAGACCGCCTTCGACGAAGACCAGGCCGGCGACCGCCTGTTCGAGATCCGCCTGACGCGAGCCGAGCCGGAAGCGGTGCGCGCCATGCTGGAGCGCGAACGCAAGTTCGATCCCGATCTCTGGATCGTCGAGCTCGAGGCGGAGGAATTGGGCGACATCATCCCGCTCGCGCGGGACGGCTGATGGCCTTTAAACTCAGCGAGACCGCCGCCCCAAGGCGCGCATGTCGCGCTGCGGTGGCGCCTGGCGGATGACGCGATAGTTGGTCGCTTCCGATGGCGCGGACGTGTGGGGCACGTCCGATTTGTAAGTGTAGCGATCGGCGCGTCGCCAGGCTTCCACACGTTCGTGGCACTCTTCCGGGTCGAGCGCATCGAGCACCATCCAGCCGCGCGTGACGTTGTGCTGCTGTTCGGCAAGGTGCGGATAGAGCTTTTCAAGCACGAAGACGGAGTCGAGAAAGCCCATGCCGAGGCTCGTCAGCGTCGTGGCGAGCTGCTGGCCGGAAAGATCAAGCATGATGCGCTCCGCAAGCCAGCGGCTGGCGGAAAGCGCATCGGCAAGCGCGGTTGCGAAATGCGTCGCCTCGCGGGAGCGGGCGAAGCGCACCAGCAGCGCCTCCTGAATGTCGGTGAGCGTCCGCAGGCCGAGCCTGTCCTCATCGTTGCGGCCGAGATGACCAGCAAGGTCGAGGATGCGCTCGCGCAATGCCGTTTCATTGGCAACCCGCTGTTCCTCCAGCGCATCTGCCTCATTCGTTTCGGTCGGTATCGGCGAAAGCGGCACGGCCGGTGTTTCGCTAATGGGAGCCACCGGGGCGGCGGACCTCGGGCCGGCCTGGCGCAGCGCCACCAGGGCGTCGATGACCTTCGGCGAGAGCGAATCGCGGCTGACAATCGCCTTCACATGCGCCTTGCCTTGCGTGCGGGCGATGGTGATCAGCGTATCGTCGCTGATTGCCTGTGAAGCGGTAAGGAAAGGAGCCGCGATCTCGATCGACTGGCTGCCGATGAACAGCGCCACGGCTGCAGGCATGTGTTCGCATTGGGACAGGGCGGCGACCGCCTGGCGCCTGGCCTCGTCGGAGGAAGCCTGGAACAGCGGTGTGAAAAGCTCGGCAAACTGGCGCAGCTCGGATCGTGTCGGATGACACAGATTCTCGAAACTGCTGACAGTCGCCATCAATACCACGTCCTTTTTCCTGACGGCCAAGGGGCCCTCTAGGTCTCTAAACCGGTCACGCACAAGCACACCCTGAAAACGCAGAACAAGGGGAACCACGGGCCAATATGCGCTGGCGGAACGCATGTCAGGCCATACGGTTATGAACAAATCCTACACCGGTACGGTTAATGCATGCTGAAGATTTTATTAAAATGCAACAGAAATACACACGTTTAGCGTGCTCTAATATTATTAGCCGGCAATATAAATCGACTTGTTTTTGAAGGGGCATTGCGGCGATTGAGCATCGAGTTGTGGCTCTGGAAAAGGTCAGGTGTTCCGCTGATCGCGCAGTGCGTGCGGCAGCTCTGGCAGCTGTCGTGACCGGCGTGACAAAGGTCGGAATGCCCTGGATGCGTCAGATTGCGCCCCGACGCTCTTGGTGTCAGCGCGCAGGTCCGCTCACCTGGTATCAGACGCGGCGCGACAGCACAGCGATCCCAGGGCGAGAATATCGCTTGCCCTCAGCATTTCCGCCAAGGGTGTGAATGATCCCCGATCGATCGCTGCCCGGAACGTTTGACGACACGGGCGAAAATACGAATATTTTCGTGACGTATATTTGCAACACCATTCCCTGCGCCCAGGCTAAACCAGCACATTCTCCCCAACCATATGAATTTCTTTTAATTTTATGGTTCGATTCACGTGGTGCTTTTGTGTGGGCGGCGTGAAACCAAAACAACTGTTCACGCGTTACAAGCAAATCACGGGAACTATGTTTGGCATCAGCCAAATATTAGTAAACTGTTAACTGTCATGTGTCTCAATTCGGATAGGAACGACGCGATTTGAGTATCTGGATCGTTGAAACTCCGCATCACGGTATTTCGATCAGGTGCCGTGGGAAAGGCGCGAATGCCCTCGGTCCGGTCATCCCGGCATCGCAGGACGCGCCGGCCCGCAGATTGGCGGGCAGGGTGAAATCCATCGCAAGTTCATCCGTCTCGGGCAGTGCATGGAGACGAGAATGGCAATAATAGTCGCATTGGCGGATCGGCAGCCACGGACGCCGCGTCGCCCGGATAAAGAGCCTCGTGAAGGCAAAATCCTATGGTTCACCGGCGTTCGTTATGAGCGGCTGGCCGAGAGCCCGAAACATCGTCCGGCGCCTGCGCCGCGCGTCAACAAGAAGTAACGCGTCTTCAACCTTAGCGCGTGGTGAATTGTTCGCAGCCCGCTTCCGAGAGGAAGTTCCGCGCGGATTCATCGAAACTCGTCTGCGGCGCCAGCGTCCGCAGCACGGCATAACCGTCCGGCCGCGCCATTTCCACCAGGATTGTCTGCTGCAGCTCCTGCGGCAGGTTCTTGCGCAGGTCCGTAAGCTGGATCGGGCCACCGGCCAGCACATCGAGCGCGCCGCCGACCGATGTCCGGTCGTTCATGCTGAAGACCTCGTTGGAAGCGCTGTCATAGATCGCGATCGACCAGAACGGCACTTTGCCCTTGGCCGTGAAGTGCACCGGGGCATCCTCGACATCGAAGGAACAGACGGCGGTGCGCACGAACGGGTCGCTGTTGGCAAGGCCGGCGTCGTCATACGCGTTGCTCAGCAGGTAGAAATTGTTGAGGTCGCCCTCCGCCTCAATGCGGGTCGCTGCGTCCTTGCCGGTGAAATGGGGCAGCGAAAGGATAATGATCAGATGCAGCAGCGCTGCGCCGAAAAGACCGGTGAGGACGGCGAAGAATATCCTAAACATTGCCGCATCCGGTCTTCGTGAGCTTCGGCATGGCGAGATCGATCACGCCGGAACTGCCGGCAGTCGGCGTGTCGAATAGCGTCAACACCAGCCGGAACGTGCCGGCCTGCGGCAGCGCCAGCCAATTGCCCGGCTGCGCACCGGCCGATATTTCGATAGAGAAGCTGCTGTCGGGTTGGCGCAGCACCGTCCATGAGTTCAGGGCTGAGGGAAGCCCGGGTTTCATCGCCGCCGGATTGCCGCCGTTGTCGGCGGTGAAGAGGGTCCAGAGCCGGGCAGGGGGCGTCTGTCCGCTGATGCGGTAGCGGCAGCCGGCATTCAACCGCGCGCCTTCGTCATCGACGCTTGCCGTGAAGGTCAATCCCTCAGCGCTGCCGTAAAGCAGCTTGCCGGCGCGTGCCCGGTGCGACTTGGCGTAAGGGTCGGCATCGACGGTCTGCAATGCCGGAAAGGCTTCCCAGGCGCCGAGCTTGATCGCCCCAAAACCCTGTGTCGCATCCAGTGCGTAGAGCGTGATCATGATCCCGCCGCCGAAGGCGACGATCAGCGTGACCAGGATGAAAAGGGGAAATCGAAACACATCATGACCTTGGAAACCACATCGGGTGAAAGGGTTACCACTGATTCTGGCAGGGTGGAATGCCGGGCCGGGAGATAGGCGCTGATCTATCCACGGTCACGCCCCGCGTGGGAGTGCCGGCTTACGCAATTTGAACATGCGCACGCCGGCTACTCGGCGCTCGCGACCTTCTGCGGCGCAAGCGGGGCGGCGCTCTTTAGCTTCTCGCCGAGATTTTTGAGGAGGTCGGTCGATTGAACCGAGAGCATGCGCGGCCGGATGAGCTGCGGCAACCCGTCCTGCGGTTTGGCGGCGGCTGTTTTGGCGAGGTCCTTCTCCGAAGGCAGGGCATTTTCGATGCCGGGGATGGCTCGCAGCGTGACACCTTGATGAGCATAATCCATGGCGCGCTTGAAGGTCATCGCGGGCAGTGAGCCGCCGGTCATGTTGTTGGTCGAGGTGTAGTCGTCATTGCCGAACCAGACGGCGCAGGTGTAATTGCCGGTGAAGCCGACGAACCAGGCATCGCGATAAGCCTGGGTCGTACCGGTCTTGCCGGCTGTCACGATGCCGTTGTCGAGGGCTGCCTTGCGTGCCGTGCCGACATAGGGAACACGCGATAGCATCTGGTTCATATAGGCGTCGGCCTGTTCGGACAGCACACGCTTCGGAGCAGGCTCGTCGTGATCGAAATCGTAGAGCACGTCGCCGCCGTAATCGAGGATCTGCGTGATGCCGTGGCGGCGCGATTGGTAGCCGCCGGCCGGGAAGGTGGCATAGGCGGTCGCCTGGTCGAGCACCGTCACTTCGGATGTGCCGATCGGGATGGTGACGTCGTCGCGGATTGGGGTCTCGACGCCGAGGTTTTTCGCCATCGCCCGGATTGGCTGGATGCCGAGCTTCTCCTTGGCAAGCCGTACCGGCACGGTGTTGATCGACTGGGCTATCGCGGTCTCGAGCGTTATGCGGCCGGCATAGCGGTTGGCATAATTGTGCGGGCTCCAGTTGCCCCAGGAGATCGGCGCGTCGACGATCGTCGTCTGCGGCGTCATCCCGCTCTCCATGGCCACCGAATAGGTATAGACCTTGAATGAGGAGCCCGGCTGGCGCAGCGCCTTGGTGGCGCGGTTGAACTGGCTCTCGCCATAATCCCGCCCGCCGACCATGGCGCGCACCGCGCCGCCATTCTCGATCATCACCATGGCGCCCTGCTTGGCGTGATAGGCCTCGCCATATTCGCGCAGCGAAGTTTCGATCGAATCCTCAGCCGCCTGCTGGATGCCCATGTCGATCGTCGTGCGCACGATCAGCGCATGCTGGTGGAAGCGTGGAGAAAGCCGCTGTACCTCGTCGAAAGCCCAATCGAGGAAGAAATCGGGCGATTCCACCTCGTCGCGGTCGACGACGGTCGCCGGGTTGCGCCTGGCGGCGATCACCTGGCCTTCTGTCATCAGCCCGCTTTGCACGAGATTGGTCAGCACCTCGTTGGCGCGCGCACGTGCCGCCGGCAGGTTGACATGCGGCGCATATTTCGCCGGCGCCTTGAACAGGCCGGCAAGCATGGCGGATTCGGCAAGGTTCACGTCGGTGATGTTCTTGCCGAAATAGAATTGCGCCGCGGCAGCAGCACCAAAGGTACCGCCGCCCATATAGGCGCGGTCGAGATAGGTGGAGAGGATTTCCTTCTTGGAGAGGTTCGCCTCCAGCCACAGGGCCAAGAAGGCCTCGGTGATCTTGCGGTCGATCGAGCGCTCGTTGGAAAGGAAGAGGTTCTTGGCGAGCTGCTGCGTCAGCGTCGAGCCGCCCTGCACGACTTCGCCGGCCTGGGCATTGGTGACCATGGCGCGGAACAGGCCGATGGCGTCGATGCCGAAATGGTCGAAGAAACGCCGGTCCTCGGTCGCGATGACTGATTTGATCAGCGAATCCGGCAACTCGTCGATCGGTACGGAATTCTGGTGGATGACGCCGCGATGGCCGATGACGTTGCCGTAGCGGTCGAGGAAGGTGACGGCGAAATCGCCGCGGTTGCGCCAGTCTTCCTTGGTGGCTTCGAAAGCCGGCTGGGCGAGCGCCAGCATCAGTACCATGCCGGCAGCGCCGAGCGTCAGCCCTTCGCCCGCCAGTTCGAAAACCATGCGCTTCCAGCCACGAACGCGGAAGCGGCGGAAGAAGATGGTGGTATCTTCCCAGATCTCGGCGGCGCGGAAGCCGGCATTCCAGACGGTCGAATCGATCCACGAATCGATGCGCAGCAGAATGTGACGGCTCTTCGCCGGCCGCTTGTCCGCTTCCTTTTCTGGCCCGTTTTCTGGGTTGTCCGGATCTTGCACGTCCTGTATTCCCGCCTGATCGCGCTTCGGTCATGCCCGGCTGCCGGAAAGCGGCGAAAGCGCGAAGCCACCATAGGGCCGCAAAGCTCCCCGATACTAGGAGCATGCTGAAGAATTGATTGATTTTGCGGCTGATAACAAGAGAGATGAATGGCGGTCACGTGAATTTGCGGGCCGCTGTTGCAAGAAACGAACGATGAACGATCTGCCCTTCTGGAAGAGCAAGACGCTTGCCGAAATGACCGTCGCCGAGTGGGAAAGCCTCTGCGACGGCTGCGGCCTCTGCTGTCTCAACAAGATCGAGGAATGGGATAGCGGCGATATCTATTTCACCTCGGTCAGCTGCAAGCTGCTCGACGGCCAAAGCTGTCGCTGCTCCAGCTATGAGAACCGCTGGGATTTCGTGCCAGATTGCGTGCAGCTGACGAAGGAGAACGTGCCTGACATCGCCTGGCTGCCGCCCACCTGCGGCTACCGGCTGGTCGGCGAGGGGCGCGACCTCTACTGGTGGCATCCGCTCGTCTCCGGCGATCCCGAAACCGTCCACGCTGCGGGTATTTCTGCGCGAGGACGCACGATCAGCGAAAGCGAGATCGATATCGACGATCTCGAGGATTATGTCGTCGACTGGCCGCTGACCGTCGGTGAGGAGAAGGACGACGAGAAAGCGTAAGCGGGCTTAGGATTTCACGGCTGCGAGGAAACGTTGCAGCTCGGTTTCCACATAGGTAGAGATCGGCCCGTCTGCGCCAAAACCCCACCAGAGCAGCGAGCCCTGCCATTGCGACAGCATCAGCCGGGCGATCGTCTCCGGCGCCTGCGCCGATCCAAAACATTGGACGAGAGCGGCCCTCAGTGCTTTGCCCCACGCTGCACCACGGGCGCGCAGCACGGGATCGCGGAAATCCTCGCGTAGCACCAGCAATCCCTCGCCATAGGCCGCGGCATCGTCGCCGTAATCCTGAGACAGGCCGACGAGCAGCGCGACAGCGCCCCTCGGCGTTTTCGGCACCGTCTCGGCAAGCCGAGCCGTCTCCGCGTCCAGCCTGTCCCAGGCATAAAGCAGCGCGGCGCGCAGCATTGCCGCCTTCGTCGTGAAACGCTGCACGAGTGTCGAGCCGGAAAGACCGCTCGCTTTCGCCACTGCCGCAAAGGTTGCGGCATCCGGCCCTTCGGCCTGGATCACCGCCAGCACCATGGCGAGAAGCTGCTCATCGGAAAGGGTACGGCGGCGCGGCATGAAATTCCTCTTGCATATTTATAAACGATCATTCGTTTATATGCAACGGACGCCGGTTGCGGCCGATCAATTCCCATCGCGGCATGAATGCCGTTCTAGCGTGGAGGATGGAAAGATGACAGCGGACTTGCGGGACAAAGTGGCTTTGGTGGCGGGCGCGACGCGCGGCGCCGGCCGTGGCATCGCGATAGAACTCGGTGCCGCCGGCGCCACTGTCTATGTGACGGGGCGGACGACACGTGCGCAGCAATCTGAATATGCCAGGCCTGAGACGATCGAGGAGACGGCTGAGCTGGTAACGGCCGCAGGCGGAACGGGAATTGCCGTGCGGGTTGATCATCTCGTCAGGCAGGAGGTCGAGGCGCTGGTCGCCCGTATCCGCGGCGAGGCCGGTCAGCTCGATATCCTCGTCAACGACATCTGGGGCTGCGAGAAGCTGTTCGAATGGGACAAATCAGTCTGGGAGCATTCGCTGGACAAGGGCCTGCGGATGCTACAGCTCGGCATCGAGACGCATCTGATCACCGCCCACTACGCCCTGCCGCTGATGATCGAGCGGCCGGGCGGACTGCTGGTGGAAGTGACTGACGGCACGGCCGAATACAACGCCACGCATTATCGGCTTTCGCCCTTCTACGATCTCGTCAAAACGGGCGTCACCCGGATGGCCTGGGCGCATGCCCAGGATTTGGCAAAACATGGGGCCACGGCTATATCGATCACACCCGGCTGGCTGCGTTCCGAAATGATGCTGGAGGCCTATGGCGTGCGAGAGGAGAACTGGCGCGAGGCGACGAAGATACAGCCGCATTTCGCCATTTCCGAAACGCCGCGCTTCGTCGGCCGCGCCGTCGCGGCCGTCGCCGCCGATCCCGACCGCGCTCGCTGGAACGGTCAGTCGCTGTCGAGTGGCGGAATGGCAAAGATCTACGGCTTCGACGATATCGACGGTTCACGGCCGGATTGCTGGCGTTACCTGGTCGAAGTGCAGGAGCCGAGCAAGCCGGCAGATGCGACGGGCTACCGCTAAGGCCGCTCACTATCCCGCGGCGGCGAGCCGCGCCGCATCGCGAAACGAGACCAGCCGCTTCGTCTGTTCGTCCCACAGCACCAACTTGACGCAGCGCAGGCTTTCCATGAGCGTGATGCGGCCGATCTCGGCAAGTTCCGGATGGTCCCGCAGCACCTCAGGCAGCCGGTAGTAGGGCACCCGGCTCGACAGATGATGCACATGGTGGATGCCGATATTGCCGGTAATCCAGCGCAGCACCGGCGGCAGATCGTAGTGCGAGGCGCCGTGGAGTGCCGCGTGCTGGAACTGCCAGTCCGGCTTCTTCGACCAATGCGTTTCCTCGAACTGGTGCTGCACATAGAACAGCCAGACGCCGGCTGCGCCCGCAAGCAGCACGATCGGCAGATGCACCAGGAGAAACGGAATGATCCCGACCGTCCAGATCAGAAGTGCGGCGGCCACTGCGATGGCAAGGTTGGTCGCCATGGTCGAGATCCAGGGCAGTGCGCCGGAGCGCATCATGCCGAAAGGCAGGCGCTGCTTGATGATGAACAGCCATGCCGGTCCGATCCCGAACATCACGATCGGGTTCCGGTAGAGCCGGTAGCCGAGCCGGCCCCAACGCGACAGCGCGTTGTATTCGGCGATCGTCAGCGTCTCGATGTCGCCAACGCCGCGCTCGTCCAGGTTTCCGGCCGAGGCGTGGTGTTCCGCATGCGCCCGGCGCCAATAGTCGTAAGGCGTCAGCGTCAGGATGCCGATCACGCGTCCAACCCAGTCGTCGACGCCGCGATGGGCAAAAAACGAGCCGTGACCGCAATCATGCTGGATCATGAACAGCCGGAGCAAGAAAGCGGCGGCAGGGACGACGAGGATCAGGCCGGGCCAGAAGCTGTAATGAACCGCCGCCCATGCGGCAGCCCAGAACAGTGCGAAGGGAACGACGGTGACGGCAAGCTCGAAAGTGCTCCGTCCGGCTCTCGGCTGGCGATATCCGGCAAGGATCTTCAACCAGCGTTTTTCGGCAAAAAGGGCGGCATCTCCTCCGGATCGCTCCGGGTTTTCGCCAGGCTCGCCCGAAGGCGCAACTCGGATTTCCTCGTACTCGTTACGGCGCGCAGATTCGATCACAGAGCGCCGCCATGAAAGGCCGCGATGGCTGAAAAGCCGAGTGCAATCACCACGGCCGAGCGAATGAGGAAGAGCGGATAGTCGAAGTGGTACATCGTATGGAGAGTGATCATGGTTGCAGCAATTCCTGTTTTTTCCAAAGCATGTCAATGGATGATAATGTCGCGCTGGAGCGCGGCGCATCCGAGAGGGCGCGCTATCACTTTGAATTCACGCATAATGCTCTCGCAAATCGATCCTGATTTGCGCTGCCATGCGCTGCGAGGGCGAAAGCCGGCGGCTCGATAAGAGGCTTATTTCTTTGGAGCACTGCCGTGTGGCGCGGTTTGGGTCGCCGTCTTCATCTGATTGGCGAATGTGCTTTCCACCTTCGCGGCCTGCTTGTCCTTCTTCGGCTTCCGGACCTCGCGATTGCTTCTGACTTGTCCTTTTGCCATCGATGATATCTCCCTTTGAGATCGAAATTGAAAGCCGCAGCCTGCGTGGTATTCGCCCCGCTTGTCGATCGCGATTGGAGATCGCGGGATCGTCATGAGGGGCAGCCCGACAACACCGGGCCGCAGGGGTGAAATGAAAATGATGCCTGCTGAAACCGCATCGCAGTCTGGAGGCGGATGACCGGAGAGGTCACCGAAAGCCAAACCCGACGTTGAGACGGGACGTCACCATGCTTTCGCGATCGGGAAAATGGCGGGCCGGAAATCCGGTCACCGCAAATGCCGCATCGGCCAAATCAGCGAGCTTTTCCTATAGAACAAAATTGAGGTGCCATTAAGGCCGCTGCCGCAGGAAAGCCACATTTCCACAGGGCTTAGTCAAGCATGGGAAACAGGCGGATCAGCTTCGTTTTTCCATGTCCGCTCTGCCCGATGCCGACATGATGTCGCGAGCCAGGCAAAGCTCTATGTCCCTTCCGATGTCGAGTGGCACCTGCATGCCGCCGGCCTTGAGCAGGCGGTCGGTCACCGACAGAAGCAGATCGACCCGTGCCTGGCAGCCGTCAATTTTGAGGAGCGCCACCCGGCGCTCCCTGTCGATGTCTGCAAGATCCCGTGCCTGCTGTCGTTGTTGATATGCCTCGAACTGCATCCATCCGAAATAACCGGCCGCTGCGACTGAGATACAAGGGAGCAGGGTTTTCCGCATAACGATCCTTCGGAGGTGGGCGCTTAGCTGGCGACGCGTCTTTCACGCGGCAATCCCTGTATCGCATATCGGTTGAAGACGGGGGTCACCGCTTTCGGCGGCGTCTTTGACTTGCCGAAATGGTATTCGAGCGCCCGTGCCAGCATGGCCGGCGAGGTGACGCCCTCCTGAAACAGTCTGATCAGCAGTATAGCCGCGACGTTGAAGACCCGTTCGTTGTCGATCAGGATTTTGGCGTCATAGCCGGCATCGTCGAGCACGCCCTGAAGCATGTCGAGATCGGATGAGGTCAGATATGGCTTTTCGGAAGTGGAAGACATCGGTCCTCCTTTCGTCGGGGCGAGGGGATAAGGACCCTCAGTCGGCAGCGCCCGTGCAATGGCTGCCGAAGGTGGGACCATGCGCCTTTCGCCGAGGCGGAGCAACAGGATTCTTGCATATATCGCTTCTGTTCATGAGGAGCCCGCACCGGTCAGGGTGCGGGCCGATGATGGTCATTCCGCCGCCTGATAGGCGGGCGCGACCGATGTCCGCGGGCCGGCGGCCGCAAGCAGGGTGATCGCCACCGCAAGCAGCGCTACGAAGGCGATGCCGGCGACATAGGGATCCCATCCGAATTGCGGCGATGCACTGAAGACTGCCGAGGCGGCTGCAAGCACGATGCCGCCGCCGATCTGGAACGAAGCAAAGAGCAGTCCGGAGGCGAGCCCCGACTTATTCTCTTCCACGTCGGAAAGTGCCGCAACTTGCACCGAGGGGTAGGTCATGGCGTAGCCGAGGCCGAGCGGGATCTGCGAGAACAGGACGAGCAGGATCGGGTCGACATGGCCGAATGCGGTCACCCAGAAGATGTAGCTGAACGCCTGCAGACCGACACCCGTAGCCATCAGGCCGGTGGTGCCGCGATTTTGCGCCAGCGTCGCAAAACGCGGCGCCAGGAACATCACGAAGACGCCGCCAAGCGCGAAGCAGAAGCCGGTGGTGAAGGCCGACCAGCCTATGACGTTCTGGTAGTAGAGCGTCGCCAGGAACTGGAAGCCGACATAAGCGCCCTGGAAGAGGGCGGCAACCGCATTGGAATGCCGCAGCCTGGCCCGGCGGAACATGCCGAGCGGCACCATCGGATCGGCATGGCGCGCTTCAACCAGCAGGAAGAGCAGGATCAGCACCAGCGATGCGAGCAGCGAACCCCAGGTCGGGAAGGCTTGCCAGCCGGTGGCCGCGGCATTGGTGATGCCGAAGACGAAGAGCAGCAGGCCGGGCGTGATCGTCAGTGCCCCGGCCCAGTCGAAGGCAGGCCGCGGTCCCGTCCTCTTCGGGTCGGCGGGCAGCACCAGCGGCGCAAGAACGAGCGTCAGGATGGCAACGGGCGCGCCCATGACAAGCGTCGCCCGCCAGCTGAAGATCGTCGCCGCGCCGCCGAGCACCATGCCGAGCACGAAGCCGGCAGCACCGGTGGAGGAGAAGACCCCGAGCGCCTTTGCCCGCGCTTTTCCCTCGCCAAAGACCGAGAGCAGCAGGGCAAGGGCCGCAGGCGCCGTGAAAGCAGCGGCAATGCCCTTGATCAGTCGGGCGGCGATCAGGGTCGGCCCGCTGTCGACGAAGCCGCCGGCGATACTGGCGGCCGCAAAGATCGCCAGCGACCAGAGGAAGACGCGGCGGTGGCCGAAGACGTCGGCAACCCGGCCGCCAAGCAGCAGGAAGCCGCCATAACCGAGTACATAGGCACTGACGGCCCATTGCAGCGAGGTCGCCTCCATGCCGAGTTCGGCCTGGATGGCGGGGAGCGCTACGCCGATGGTGGAGACATCCATGGCGTCGAGAAAGTTGGCGGCGCAGAGCAGCAGCAATGCCAGCCCCGCTCCACTTCGCGATTTGGAAAGAGTCATCGAAATCGTTCCTTCTTTGCTGCCGCCTTATCGGGGAGGTTTGCCGGGCGGTAGGGAACGAGAAAATGTACAGCTTCCTTTCTTATTGCAAATTGATAGTAACCATGTCAGGTATTACTCACGATGATGAATGACGCCACTCTTCGTAAGATCGACCTCAATCTTCTGCTCGCCTTTTCGGTGCTGATGCAGGAGCGCAATGTCAGCCGTGCTGCCGAACGCCTGCTGCTCGGTCAGCCAGGTCTCTCGGCCGCTCTGCGGCGCCTGCGCGAGGCGCTGGACGACGAACTGTTCGTGCGTGTCGGTCGGGGCCTGCAGCCGACGCCGCGCGCGCTTTCCATCGCCCCGGCAATCGAGAATGCGCTATCGGGCATCGAGTGCGCCATCCGCCCGCCGGAGGAATTCAATCCGGCGACCTGGCAGGGCGAGTTTCGCATCGGCATGTGCGATAATCTCGAATCCGCTTTCTTCGGCCCGCTCGCGGCTCGCCTTCTCCAGCTTTCGCCCGGAGCCCGGCTTATCGGCATCGCGGCAGAAAAGCGCGATGCCGCCCGCCGGCTGGACGAGGGCGTCTTCGACTTCAGCGTCTCCGTGCATGAGGAGCCGGCCTCCTGGCATATTCGCGCGCCGCTGTTCGACCAGGTCTCGATCTGCATTTACGACAGCGCTCAACTCGGGCTGAAGGCGCCGCTGAGCCTCGATGACTTCGCCAATGTCGCGCATGTCACTGTCTCGTTCGAAGGTAATGCCGCAACCGGCATCGACATCGCGCTCGGAAGCACCGGCCGCAGCCGCCGTGTGGTGGCGACCGTCCCGCGTTTCTCCGCTCTGCCGACGGCGCTGAGGGCAATGCCCGCCATTGCTGTCGTCCCGGAATCGATCGGCCGTTGCATGGCGCAATTGCACGGGCTGACGATCTGCGAGCCGCCGCTTTCGCTGCCGGCCGATCCCGTGACAATGCTCTATCGCCGGGTGGACCAGGCGGACGGGCGCGTGCGCTGGTTCCGCCGCCTGTTCATTGAGGTCGCCAACGAGGCGCTCGAAGCTTCGGGATGCTGCGTATCGATATCGAGAACAGCGGCCTGACGGTTCTCACAGTTCGCCTTTGTGGAAATAGGCTTCGAGGCGGTAGCCATCGGGATCGATGATGAAGGCGGCATAGTAGAACCGCCCGTAATCCGGCCGGATGCCCGGTTCGCCGTTATCTGTGCCGCCGGAGGCGATGGCGGCCGCATGAAAGGCGTCGACTGCGGCTTCATCAGGGGCGACGAAGCAGAAATGCAGTCCGGATTGCATGTCGGGGACGATAGGATGATCGACCTGCATGACCCAGAGCCCGACCCTCTCGGGACCGTAGCCGATCATGGCGTCGGAATTGGACAGGCGCTCATATCCGAGCGGCGCCAGTGCGGCGTCGTAGAAACGGCGGGCTCTTTCAAGATCTTTTACGCCGATGGAGACATGATCGAACATGGACCGCAAACTCCTTCACGCCGGTTCATCCCAAGAGATGGACTGCCCATCCCCGAGGTGGCACGACGTCACCATCTTTCAAGCGATATCCGAAGTCAACGAGGTCCTGCCGCGCTGGTCAACCCGAAGGGGCGGGCATCCCTAGCCAGGATCAGAAGCGATCGGCTCGGACGTACCAAGAGGTATCCCCATCGCCAGAGGCTCTAGCGCCAGGGGTGAACCGGCGGGGCCTCATGAGCGCCCCGGTTGGCGCCTGACAGCCTGATCCATTCTTTCCGGTATCCTATGTTGAGAAGGTTGAAGGACATCATGTCTTTTCTGGCCTCGGATCGGCTCTCGCCGATCACGGCTTGGTCCGCGTGCACTGGAACACGCGCAGAGACATGATAGACGGACCACGAACGGGCGGGTTCTATCCGACGGTCGCGTTCGATGTTCATCGAGTAGCGGCCGCTCGCGCCACCCTTGTTTGCCCTAGTGGCGACGGCAAAAGCATTCCGTCTTTGTTCGACTTCGTCTTCATGGCTGTTCACGATGTCACCCTTCCGTCATTCGGGCCGTGGCCAAACGTCTTCTCGATCAGTGTTGCGCCGTTGCCGGCGGGCGACATGTTGACCAGCTCCAGGCTGTCTTCGGTCGCGACCCGCTCATGACGCTCGTCGTCACTGTGGATGCGGTATTGCATCATATTTCCTCTGGGCGGCAGCGTGGCGGTAATGCGGTATGTGTCGGGGAGCTTGGAGGGGACGACAAAGAACCCATCCTTCAACCGGACGGTCTGCCCCACCTTGAAGATATGTGTCGCTGCCTCGCGTCGGATCGGACGTCCATTGGGTTGCCGGTTGCTTGTCGCGGTCATGGCTGCTTCTGGTCCTTTTCGAGTGCGTTTTCGAGATCCGACAGGTGGATCGGCATCATCTGCTGCGTCGAACTCTGCGTGGCGATCGCCGGCAGATGGATGAAGGCGCCGACGCGTTGCCAGGCAAGCCGCGAAATGCCGTCAATCAATTCCTCGTCATAATCGACCCGATATTCTCCGGCCGGCTGCGCCATATCGAAGCCAGGCAGGCGAAATGGAGATGAAAAGCGGACGACGGTTTGTGTGGTGCGAATTGTCATGATTCAGGCCTCCGCAGGAATACGCCGATGCGTTTCCTGTATCTTGACGTCCGAACCGAAACGATCCGGACGCTGCCGGTACATCCGCGGTCAGCGCCGGATTCATCCCGGATCGAACAAGCGATATGAGTGCCGGAACGGCGTTCTATATTCGCTATCGACAATTCGGTGGTGTATGGCGGGTCGTAGGTCTCTGACACCGCGAAGCCAAGTCGGCCAAATCAACGAAAATTATGATAGCGCTTCGATTGAGTTTAAATCAAGATATATTCGGATTTATTTATAAAAAAGAACCAATTAATTCTTCAGGTCGGCGAATAAAAATAGAGCGTGTCGGCCAAGAATTTCTGTTCGTTTCATAGTATTACGAAATAATCGGCCGGAATGATTTTATCAATTTTTCAAAAAAATCTCCCCCGGTAAATAATATTTCTTGGCACTCCTATCAATCGAGTGCCACGGGTGCTATTTATGAATTGCAGCCGCCATACGCGCCGGCAGCAGAAAGACCTCAATGAAATTCCGTTCACTTCACGACCGCGTCGTCATTCGGCGTGCGGAAGGCGATGTCAAATCCAAGGGCGGGATCATCATACCAGACGCCGCCAAGGAGAAGCCGCAGCAAGGCGAAGTGATCGCAGTCGGCCCGGGCCTGCGCGACAACAGCGGCAATCTGGTCCCGCTCGATGTCAAGGTCGGTGATCTCATCCTCTTCGGAAAATGGTCCGGCACAGAGGTCACGATCGATGGCGAAACCCTTCTGATCATGAAGGAGACCGACATCATGGGCATCGTCGAAAAGACCGAAGAGGCCGCCGACAAAGCCGCCTGAGGGGCGAATTTCGCCCCAGATCTCAAGACCGAACAGGACGAAACATCATGTCTGCCAAGGAAATCAGATTCTCCACCGATGCGCGCGATCGCCTGCTGCGCGGCGTCGAGCTGCTCAACAATGCCGTCAAGGTGACGCTTGGTCCCAAGGGCCGTAACGTCGTCATCGACAAGGCCTATGGCGCGCCGCGCATTACCAAGGACGGCGTTACCGTCGCCAAGGAGGTCGAGCTCGCCGACAAATTCGAGAACATGGGCGCGCAAATGGTGCGCGAGGTGGCGTCGAAGACCAATGATCTTGCCGGTGACGGCACGACGACCGCGACTGTCCTTGCCGCCTCCATCTTTCGCGAGGGCGCAAAGCTCGTCGCGGCCGGCATGAATCCCATGGATCTCAAGCGCGGCATCGATCTCGGCGTTGCCGCCGTCGTTAAGGAAATTCAGGCGCGGGCGACGAAGGTCAAATCGTCAGGCGAGATCGCGCAGGTCGGCACCATTGCCGCCAATGGCGACGCCGCCGTCGGTGAGATGATCGCCAAGGCGATGGACAAGGTCGGCAATGAGGGTGTCATCACCGTCGAAGAGGCGAGGACCGCCGAGACCGAGCTTGACGTCGTCGAGGGCATGCAGTTCGACCGCGGTTATCTCTCGCCCTATTTCGTCACCAATGTCGAGAAAATGCGCGTCGAGCTGGAGGATCCCTACATCCTCGTTCACGAGAAGAAGCTTGCCAGTCTGCAAGCGATGCTGCCGATTCTCGAAGCCGTCGTGCAGACCGGCAAACCGTTGCTTCTCATCTCGGAGGATGTCGAAGGCGAGGCGCTGGCGACGCTTGTCGTCAACAAGCTGCGCGGCGGCCTGAAGGTCGCAGCCGTCAAGGCGCCAGGCTTCGGCGACCGCCGCAAGGCCATGCTGGAAGACATTGCCGTGCTCACGGCAGGCGAGATGATCTCCGAGGATCTCGGCATCAAGCTCGAAAATGTCACGCTCGATATGCTCGGCCGTGCCAAGCGCGTGCTGATCGAGAAGGAAAGCACCACCATCATCGACGGCTCCGGCGATAAAGCGGCCATCCAGGCACGCATTCAGCAGATCAAGGCGCAGATCGAGGAGACGACCTCCGACTACGATAAGGAAAAGCTGCAGGAACGCCTGGCGAAACTCGCCGGCGGCGTTGCGGTCATCCGCGTCGGCGGCGCGACCGAGACCGAGGTCAAGGAAAAGAAGGACCGCATCGATGACGCGCTGAACGCTACCCGCGCGGCGGTCGAGGAAGGCATCGTGCCCGGCGGCGGCGTGGCTTTGCTGCGCGCGAAGTCTGCACTGACAGGACTGACCGGTGAGAACGCCGACATGACGGCGGGCATCTCGATCGTGCTCAGGGCGCTCGAAGCCCCGATCCGCCAGATCGCCGACAATGCCGGCTTCGAGGGCTCCATCGTCGTCGGAAAACTCGCCGGCAGCAACGATCACAATCAGGGCTTCGACGCACAGACGGAGACCTATGTCGATATGATCGAGGCCGGCATCGTCGACCCCGCCAAGGTCGTGCGCACTGCCCTGCAGGACGCCGGCTCGATTGCAGCACTTCTGATCACCGCTGAGGTGATGATCGTCGACATTCCCGCAAGAGACTCTGCCCCTGCAGCCGGAAATGGCGGCATGGGCGATATGGGATACTGAAAACAGCCTGAACCGTTCCGGCGTCGCCGGACGGCGCAACCCGCACAATAGACAGGGAGAATTCCAATGTCCGTGCAGAGCAGCAGCAAGACATCGATCACCCAGCGTTTCGACAGTTACCAGCCATCCAAGACGCTTCTCGTCTGGGCCTGCGTCGTCACGGCGATCGCCACGATGATTATCGGCTTCAGCTGGGGAGGCTGGGTAACAGGCGGGACGTCAAGCAAAGCGGCGGCGGCGGCCGGCGACATCGCACGCGGAGAGTTGGCGTCGGCCATTTGCGTCGAGCGGTTCAATGCGGCGCCGGATGCGAGCGCCAAACTGATCGAGTTCAAGGCACTTAACGACGGCTACAAGCAGCGTCAGTTTGTTGAGGCCGGCGGCTGGGCAACCATGCCTGGGCAGACCTCACCCGACAGCCGAAGTGTTCAAGGCTGCGCCACTGCACTTGCCGTCTGACGCCGATTTCGAGGGCGCTCCGATATGTGTGCGGAGCGCTGTCACTGTCATAGCAGGAAATGACCCATGATCCGTTTCGTGAAAAAGAGCGACCCCGAGCCCGCCGCAGAAGACCGCGGCGACAACCGTTTCCAGAAAATTGGCGAGGCAGCCGCCGACGAGCACAAGAAAGCCGCCACCGGCAGCACGCGTCGCCGCGCGCCGCGGGCGGCGGAAGATGACGACCGGCTTATCTGAGTGTATGCATCGACGCCGTCGAACAGGCCTCCGGCGCAGCAGTACGGGCCTGGTATGGTGCGTCCGAGGAAAGGGCCGCACCGCTGTTGACGACCTAGTGATAGTTCAGCCAGACCCCGCCGGCATCAGCGGAACGCACGCAGTTTTCGACCCAGCGCACCCCTTCCAGGCCGGCGCCGACATCGGGGAAGACGAGGTCTTCAATGCCGGCGGGGGCAAGGCCCCGATGTTCGTCGATGGCGAAGCCGAAGCGGCGATAGAGGTTCGCCCAGGCTTCGAAGAGACCTTCCGGGTGACCGCCGCCGATGCGATCGTCGATCCTGGCTTCGGGATAAAGATAGTCCATGCCACGCTCGAGAATGCGTGCCGGCTCGCCCTGGATTTCGTAGGAAAGCTGGTTCGGCCGCTCGTCCCACCATTCGATACTGGCCTTCGAGCCGACGATGCGGACTTTCTGGCCGTGCATGGAGCCGGCATTGACGGCGCTCGACCAGATGGTGGCGATGGCGCCGTTGTCATACTCCATCAGGGTCACCGCATTGTCTTCGAGCGGCGCGCGGCTTTTGACGAAGCTCTGGCGGGTGCACAGCAGCCGCTTGATCTTGAGATGCGGCAGGATGACCTTCGCGATGTATAGCGGGTGGGTTCCGACGTCGCCGAGGACATAGCTGGGGCCGGCGAATCTCGGATCAACGCGCCATCGCGTCGAGGGGTTCTGATCCTCTACCGCAGCACTATGGAAGCCATGGGCGAATTGCAGGTTGACGATGCGAATCTCGCCGAGATCGCCATTCCTGACCATCGCGCGCGCCTGCTCGATCATCTGGTGGCCGGCATAGCCATAGGTCACCCCCACGATACGGCCCCGCGCTTCGGAAAGCGCCTTCAGCTCTTCGGCTTCGGCGACCGTGAAGCAGAGCGGCTTTTCGCAGATCACATGCAGATCATGCTCGAGTGCGGCCTTGCAGATCGCGAAATGCGTGTTGTTGGGCGTTGCGATCGAGACGGCCTCGATGCCATCCGCACGCCCGGCTTCGGCCGCAAACATCGCCGCATAGTCCGGATAGCTCCTGCCTTCGTCGAGCCCGAGATCGACGCCGAAGGCGCGGCCGCGCTCCGGATCGATGTCGAAGGCGCCGGCCGCAAGGGAAAAGACATCATCGCGATGAGCCGCCGAGCGATGGATATAGCCGATCTGGCTGCCTCTGCCGCCGCCGACCATGCCCCAGCGGATTGGCTTTCTCCTGTCATTCGTCATCATGTCTTTCCTAAAATCCAACCGACCTGAGGTAATCCAGGCTTTGTTTCACATCTTCGAGGCTGCCGGCGACATTGAGAGGATCGCGCTCTTGCTCGACGGTGATGAAACCGTGATAGCCGATCTCCTCAAGCGTTCGCCTGACGGCGGGATAGTCGATGACGCCGCGGCCGATCGGGCACATGACGCCCTGTCCGCAGGCTTCGAAGAAACGGATCTTCTCGCCTAGCACGCGGTCGAAGACAGCCTGGTCGATATCCTTGAAATGGACGTAGTCGAGCCTGTCGGCATAGCGGCGAAGCGTGTCGACCGGATCCATGCCGGCATAATAGGTATGGCCCGTGTCGAGGCAGAAGCCGGCAATTTCCCGCGGAATGTCGTTTGCCACCCGCTCGATCTCGTCGGCGAATTCGATATAGCCGCCCGCATGCGGATGGATGACGGCGCGCACGCCGTATTTGCGCGCTGCGAGCTCCGCAATCGCCGTGATATTGGCGATCATACCGGCCCAGGCACCGTCGTCGAGGCGCGGCGCGCGGTCGGAATGGCCCGCCGCATAGTCCCGCTCGTCATGGCCCCAGTCCATGACCGTGAGATAGGGCGTCCTGAACCGTTGGCCCGCCGCCTGTGCCGGCTGCGGCAGCCGGGTGATGACGGCGCAGATTTCGTCCGTCTGCCGCAACAAAGTTTCTCGGTTGCCGGGGGAGACGAGATCATCGAAGATCGTGCCGGCGACGATGAAGAGATTGCGCTCGGTGAGCGCCTTGGCGACGAGCGCGTCATCGAGCGGCACATAGCCATAGGGTCCGAGTTCGAGGCCGCCATAGCCGGCGGCCGCCGCCTCGTCGAAGACACGCTCCCAGGCGGGAAGGTTCGGATTGCTGACGTCGTCCACGCCCCAGCAGCAGGGGGCGGTCGTAATCGTGATGGTCACGGTCTAATTCCTGATAGTGGGGTGCATGAGATGCCGAGGGTCAGCCCAGTTTGCCGGGCCAGTATTTGTCGACGTATTTCTGGATTTCGGAGCGCATGAAGCGGCCGGACTCGTCGGCGCGGTCCTCCCAGCCGAAAACGCAGGCGGTGATGATGCCGTCGAAGCCGACCCCGGCGAGCGAGGAGAAAAAGACGTCCCAGTTGATCTCACCCTGATACATGTCCATGTGCTGATGGATCGTGACCTTCGCGCCCGGCGGATTGACGATGTAGCGCAGGCCTGACGATTTCTTGTGATCATAGGTATCGGCCACATGCACATGGGCGATCAACGATCCGGCATCGCGGATCATCTGCGCCATGTCGTCACCGAAATAGAAGGTATGCGGTGCGCAGTAGAGGAATTTGACGTTCTTCGAGCCGATGGTCTTCAGCATGTCAATCGCCGGATGCAGCGTCTCGCACCAGTCTTCCGGGTGCGGTTCCATGTTGAGCGTGACGCCCTCGCGCTCGAAGACGGGAACGAGCTCTTCCATCGAACGCCACCAGGCGGCCTCGCTGTGCTCATGCGCGTGCATGCCGCCGCAGCAGCTGGAGCGGTGGCCGCGATCGGGCGACGGCCCCCGGCCGAATTCCGAATTCATCGTATCGCAGCCCATCTCCGCCGCGATCACGATCGCTTCCTTCCAGTAGCGGACCGCCGCCTGCCGTTCGTCCTCGTGCGGGCTTGCCCACCGATACATCGGCAGGATCGAGGCGAGCTGGACGCCATGATCCTTCAGCGCCGCCTTGAATTCCGCGATGCGTTCCTTGTGTGCCCTCGGGCGCACCCACCAGGGCAGGAAATCGTCGCGCGGCGAAAGCTCGATGTAGTCAAAGCCAAGGTCCGCCGTCTTGCGGCAAAGATCGCGCAGGTTGAGGTGACGATGCATATGGGGGTCGAGTGCGATCTTCATGTGGTTCCTCCGTCATCCCGCGCCGGCGGGCGATTCCTTGAGTTGTTTCGGGCTCCGGTGCTCCTCCCGATTTGCCGGCACGATACTGCTCGCTTGCCTCCGCGCTCCAATGCTTCCTTGATCAAATTTGATCATTGACTGCGTGGCTTGCCGATGTTCTGCTGTGCCAGGTTGAGGAGCAGGTGGCCCGTGACGAAGGTGACTTTGAAGGATGTCGCCAGGGAAGCCGGCGTTGGCACGGCAACCGTGGAGCGCGTGCTGAACGGTCGCGGCGGCGTGCGGCCGGAGACTGTGGAAAAGGTATTCGTCGCGGCAAGACGGCTTGAATACCGGCAAAGCCTGCAGGTCGCCCATCGCGGCCTCATCCGGATAGAGGTGATCCTCGTCCGCCCGGAAACCCACTTTTATTCGCGGTTGAACCGGGCCTTTGAACGCATCGCCGCCTCGCTCGACGACAGCATCGTCGTTCATCGAACCTTCGTCCGCGAAGACGAGCCGGCGCAGTTTGCGCGCTATATTGCCAACCCGACGGCGCGCCGCTCGGCACTGATCGTGGTTGCGCCCGACCATGTCGATGTCGTCACCAGCGTGCGAAAGGCCGCGGATCTCGGCATTCCCGTTGTCCAGATCATGACCCGTCCGGCTCCCGAACTGCCCTATGTCGGCATCGACAATTATGCCGCCGGCCGCACGGCAGCGCATTACATGTCGGGCATGCTGGCGAAACGTCCCGGCTCCTTCGTGGCTCTCTGCCACAGTGGAGCCTATGAGAATCACAAGGAGCGGATCCGCGGCTTTTCCGCCTATCTCGCGGAGAGAGGTTCGAACGAACACCGTTTCATCGAGGTCATGTTCGACCTCGATGATGAACACAATGCGATGGAACTGCTGCGATCGGCGCTCCGGCGGGAGCCGGGCATCATCGGTGTCTACACTGCCGGTGGAGACAACAAGGGTATCGCACGGGTGGTCGAGGCAAGCGGAACGGAGCGGCCCTTCTGGGTCGGCCACGAATTGACGGCAGAGACGCGGGACTATCTGCGCCGTGGCATCATGTCGATCGTGCTCGACCAGGCGCCGGAGGTGCAGGCCAGACGATCGATAGACCTGGCCCTGAACCGGCTAGGCCTCATCGAGGTGGAAGTCAGCTCCGAACCCGTGCGTTTCCTGACGATCACGTCGGAGAATCTTTAAAGCGGGATAAGGATATCCGAGGACCTACTGCAATTGCGGCTTTCTGAGAAAGCTGTTGCGGTCGGCGGATTTGATGCGCAGCCATGCTTCCCGGCCGTTCCTCAAAATCCGCAGGGGAATTTCGGCGCCGGCGGGGCCGCTGCTCCATACCTTGCGATAAAAATCGGCCAGTCCATCGACCTCTTCGTCCCGGATCTCCGAGATGATATCGCCCTGGCGTAAGCCGGCCTGAGCTGCCGGGCCACCTTCGGCTACGCTCATGACCACGACGCCGCCATTGCTCTCGGCGGAGAATGCACCCAACCAGGGCCGCGGCGGCCTGTTGACCTGGCCCCGGTTCAAGAGGTCGTCGAGAATCGGCAGCAGCAGGTCGATCGGCACGACCATATTGATATCGGCGGTCTCGCCGCCCTGGCTCATCTGCAGCCGAAGCGAACCGATGCCGAGAAGCTTGCCGTCCGAGCCGATCAGCGCCGCGCCACCCCAGGACGGATGGGCCGGTGCAGTGAAAATTGCCTCATCAAGCAGATATTCCCAGTAGCCGGCGAATTCCTGCCGGGCGACGATGTTGGCCTCGACGAATTCACCGATCCCATCAGCAAGCACGACGGGATCACCGGGCTTGGCCCCGGTCGCGTCGCCCAAAGCCACGGCCGGCGCATCGAGGTTGCCGAGCGCCTGCACCAGGCCGAAGCCGCTTTCCTGATCGTAGGCGAGGGGGTGGGCAGGAACCACGCGCCCATCCTGGGTCGTCAGCCAGACTTCTTCTGCTTCGGTGATGAGATAACCGATGGTCAGCACCAGCCCGTTGTCCCGGATGACCACGCCGCTACCCTCCCGGATGGTGCCCAGCGTCTCCGCTGTGAAGGCATTTTCCGGAATTGAGGAACGTACGGCCACGACTGACCGCAAAATCGGATCGATATTCATGCTTTCATCCCATGGGGCGCCGGCACGGAAGGCTGAAAGCCGGCGCATTCCGCCTTAAATAGGTAAGAAGATGGAGGGGCGGGCGCAAGACCGTATCGGACGGAATTTCGGCAGGCCAACGCGCGACCTCCCTGTGATGCCTGCACCAATCAAGGGTTCACTGAACGCCGAGACTATCTCGGATGGCACCGGCGGGCGGCTGAGCGCGACCATATTGCCGCGGCGAGCATCCCATCACTCTCTTGAAAGCGGTGCTGAATGCGCTTTCGGATTCATAACCGAGCGACAGGGCGACACCGGCAATTGCTTCGGCCGAGTTTGTCAATCGGTCACCTGCGAGAAGCATGCGCCAGCGCGTCAGATAATCCATCGGCGCAAGCCCGACCTTTTCCTTGAAGTGGAGAGCAAAACTTGACCGGGACATCGAGGCCCGTTCAGCCAGCGACTGCAATGTCCACTTGCGGGCTGGATCGGCATGCACGGCACCGATGGCCGCACCGATCCGCCGGTCGGTAAGCGCGAAAAGCCAGCCGACGCCGCGCGCATTCGGCGATGCGATATGGAGGCGCAATACCTGCATGAGCATGACATGAGCAAAATGCTCCGCCATCAGAAAGCCGCCCGGCTGCTGGTCGCGCAATTCGCGCGTCATCCGATCGAGACACCAGCGCAGCACGGCGGCGTGATCAGAATCCCTCTTCACATGGACGATTGGCGGCAGGATTCCGAGTAGGATGTCCGAATTTCCTCCCGAAAAGGAAAAGCGGCTGCCGATCAGGAAGAAATCGCCTCCGCCGTTGCAAGTCGCAATGCCGTCGCGGGCGATCGAATAGATCGCATCGGACGGGATCGCTTCGAGAGCCGGATCGCTGGCGAGACGAAAGGCTCGGCGGCTCGTCAGCAGAAAGCAGTCGCTTTCCTCCAGGCGGACAGCTTCGGGGACGCCATCGACGCTGAGCCAGCACGCGCCTGATATCACCGCGTTGAACTTGATGCCATCAGGGGGCGGATAATCGATCGCCCAAGCGCCGCCAGCGTCAAGCCCCGCGGAAACATAGCTGCGCGGTTTGAGCAATGCGAGAACATCGGATAATGGATCCATGCAAAAAATCCGGACGATGGCGAAGATATGCCGGACTTTAGCGCATGGATCGTCTGGAGACCACGCCTTATTCTCGCGACGTCGCCCCGAGCGACGGCACCTTCGCAGAACAAAGGCAACTATCATGAATGACAAACAAGTCCCGATCGGCTCCGGATTTGGAGCCCACACGACTGCCGACGAGGTTCTGGCCGGTCTCGATCTTTCCGGCAAGCGCGCCATCGTCACCGGCGGCCATTCCGGCCTCGGGCTCGAGACCACGCGCGCTCTGGCGGGCGCCGGCGCTAAGGTGACCATCGGCGCAAGGAACATCGAGGTGGCGCGCAGCGCGGTCGCCGGTATCGATGGCGTAGAGATTGATCGGCTCGACCTTTCCGACCTCGAAAGCGTGCGCGTCTTTGCCGAGCGGTTCGTCGCGTCTGGCCGCGGCATCGACATCCTGATCAACAGCGCCGGCATCATGGCCTGCCCGGAAACGCGTGTCGGCAACGGATGGGAGGCACAGTTCGCGACCAATCATCTCGGCCATTTCGCCTTGGTCAACCGCCTTTGGCCGGCGATCTCGCGCGGCGCTCGCATCGTTTCGGTTTCCTCCGGTGGCCATGGCAACTCCGCCATACGATGGGAGGATGTGCAATTCGAGACCGGTTACGACAAATGGCGGGCCTACGGTCAGTCTAAGACCGCCAACGCACTTTTCGCCGTGCATCTGGACAGGCTCGGGTGCGACACCGGCATCCGCGCCTTTTCGCTGCACCCGGGCAATATCTTTACCCCCTTGCAGCGCTATCTCGCAAAGGAGGAAATGGTTAGTGCCGGCTGGATCGATGAGGCCGGCAATCCGATTGATCCGACATTCAAGACGCCATCCCAGGGCGCCGCCACGCAGGTTTGGGCGGCGACCTCGCCGCAACTCGACGGTATGGGGGGCCTCTATTGCGAGGACTGCGATATCGCCATCTGCGCAACGGATGGAGAACCCGGCGGCGTCAGCGGCCATGCAGCCGATCCCGAGGAGGCGGCACGCCTCTGGATCTTGTCGGCAAGGCTGACCGGCATTGACGCTTTCGCGGCGTAGGTCTGAAGCCATAGCTCGCGGTAAACCCTCGTCAATGCGCGCTGAAGATGCTGCCGATTGTGTTGCCGTTCTCGCGCCTCACCCGGCCTTCTCGGGCGAAAGCTCGATCAACTGGATCCGCGGCGCCTCGCCCAAGCGGAAGCCGCGCAATGGCTTCGCGCTTGCGGCAGCAAGCGGAGCGGATCGTCAGCACGTCATCGGCGCGCACGCTGCCGAATCGGCTGCGGCAGCGCGGTGGCGCAGATAGCAGTCAAATCCGGTGACATTCGTCATTAAAATGTACCAAGGCATGCGCAAAAGCTGCGGCATTCCGTCCTGCGTCGCTCTCCGGACTTGGGGCGCGACATTTTTCGTGACAGCGGTTGTGTGCAACAATATACAGTCAATCCTATCAGGAATCAGACTGGCATGGATCGCGAAATGAAAGACTGGCATCCCGATCTCAGCCGCAGCAGCAGCCCCCGTTATATGGCGATCGCCGATTTGATCGAAATGGATCTGCGCAGCGGGCATCTGGCGGTCGGGGACCGGCTACCGCCGCAACGCGAGCTCGCCAAGCGGCTGAATGTCGATTTCACCACCGTGGCCAGAGGCTATGTGGAGGCGCAGAAACGCGGGCTCGTGGATTCGCATGTCGGCCGCGGCACTTTCGTCACCGGTAGCGCGGGCACGGAGAACCAGGGTCTGACGCTCGACATGGCGCCCGATCCCCGCCGCGCATCCGTCGTCGATCTCTCGATGAACATGCCACCGGAGCCTGACGATCCGGAACTCATTGCCCGCATGCGCGATGGCATGTCGGCGGTGGCCGCAAACCTTGTTCCGCTTCTGCGTTATCAAGGTTTCGGCGGCTCCGGTATGGACAAGGAAGCCGCCGCCGCCTGGCTCGGTCGCCGCGGGCTCAAGCCCTCGCAGGAGCGGATATTCGTCACGCCTGGCGCCCATCCGGCGCTGCTGGCGATCTTCGGCCTGCTCGCAAAACCCGGCGAGACCGTGCTTTCGGAGATCGTCACCTATCCCGGCATGCGCTCGATCGCTGCCCAGTTGCGGCTCAATCTCGCCGGCCTGCCGATGGATGAGGCGGGTATCCTGCCCGACGCCTTCGCTAGAGCCTGCGAGAGGCTGAAGCCGAAGGCGCTCTATCTCAATCCGACGCTGCAGAACCCGACGACACTGACGATCCCGGCCAAACGCCGTGAGGAGATCTGCGCCGTTGCCCGCAAATATCAGGTGCCGATCGTGGAGGATGACGCCTACGGCTTCATTCCGCTGCAAGGCCCGTCGCCGCTTGCGGCGACAGCGCCTGATCTGACCTGGCATATCGGCGGACTGGCGAAATGCATCGGTGCAGGTCTGCGCCTTGCCTATGTCGTGGCGCCGGATACCAAGGCCGTCTGGCCCTTCGTCAGCGCCATGCGCGCCAACAATGTCATGGCCTCGCCGTTGAACATGGCGCTCCTCACCCGCTGGATCGAGGACGGCACAGCCGATGCGATCCTGCGCTTCATCCGTTCCGAGGCCGCAGCCCGCCAGCAGATGGTCGCCGCCATCCTGCCCGCCGGCAGCTACCGCGCCGATCCGCTCAGTTTCAACATCTGGCTGCCGCTGTTGAACGGCTGGACCCGCTCCACCTTCGCCAGTCACATGCAATCCTCCGGCATCGCCGTGCTGGCAAGCGATGCCTTCACGGTCGAGGGCCCTGCACCGGAAGCGGTGCGGGTCTGCCTCGGCGGCCCGGTCACCCGGGAGAAGCTGCAAGGCGCATTGGAATTCATGGCGCATGCGCTCGAAGGCCCGCCGGAGATGGCGGCTTCATTTTTCTGACAGCAGGTCGACAACCTGCCTGCCGACGCGGTCGAACGTCGGGGCGGGGGTCAGATCGACCGCGACATCTGCCTTCCGGCCCGTCTCGGCTCTCAAACTGAACTTGCGAAACCGCGATCAGCTCGCAACCTGCTGGCGGGCATCTGCGTCCTTCTGGCAAATTGATTGGACAATCTCGCATAGTGTAATTATATTGAATGCATACATTCAAGGACATTGATCGCATCAATGTCCGCGGCGCACGAAAGCGAGATCGTTATGGACACCGAATATCCTCCGCTTCCTCCAATGCAGACCGGCATCAGGGGACGCTGCCCGCGTTGCGGCCAGGGACACATGTTCAAGGGCTTCCTGACATTGCGGCCGGAATGCGAGGCTTGCGGCCTCGACTATTCCTTCGCCGATCCGGCCGACGGCCCGGCTTTCTTCGTCATCTGCTTCGCCTGCATACCGAGCGTGCTGCTTGGCGTCTGGCTTGAGGTGGCGTTCTCTGCGCCTTTCTGGGTGCAGCTCCTCGTCACCGGTCCCTTCATGCTCGCGACCTGCATTCCGCCGCTACGACCGCTGAAGGGTTGGTTGGTCGCCAGCCAGTATTTTTACAAGGCGGAAGAGGGCAAGCTCGCCTGATCCTTGCTCAGCGTCGCCCGCAGGCGCGGCGTCGCGAAATCGATGAGCGCCCGCAATTTCAGGGGCACCAGCCCTTGCGAGGGATAGACGAGATGCACCGGTGCCGGCTGCGGTTCGAAATCGGCAAGCAGCGGCACCAGCAGCCCCGCCATTTCGGCGAGCGCGGCTTGATAGGAGAGCACACGCGTGACGCCGAGGCCGGCGACGGCCGCATCGACCGCGGCCTCGGCGGTATTGACGGCAAGCCGTGAGCGTATCGGCACGGCGAGATCGCGTTTTCCATCCGTGAATGTCCAACTCACCGTCGAAGCCATGCCCTCGAAGGTGATACAGTCATGTGTCGCGAGATCGCCCGGATGCCGGGGTGCGGCGTGCTGTGTGAGATAATCCGGGCTGGCATAGACCGTGCGGCGGATCGCGCCGAGCCTTGTGGCGATCAGGTTGCTGTCCGGCAGGTTGCCGATCCTGAGAGCCACATCGATATGATCCTCGACCAGGTTCGATAGCCGGTCGCCAAGCATCAGCCGCAGATTGATATCGGGGTAGGCTTTGAGGAAATCGACCACGACGGGCAGGACATGCAGTCGCCCGAAGACGATCGGCGCGGTCATCGTCAGTTCGCCCTTCGGTGCGCTGTATTCGCCAGCGGCCGTCCGTTCCGCCTCTTCCACTCGATCGAGAATTTCCCGCGCTGCCTCCACATAGGAGCGACCGGCCTCCGTCAACGCGATCCTCCTGTTGGTCCTTTGCAGCAGCTGGGCGTTGAGGTGTGCTTCCAGTTCCGAAACCTTGCGGCTGACGGTGGCAAGCGGCGAGCGCAGATGCCGTGAGGCCGCCGACAGGCTGCCCTGTTCGACAACGGCAAGAAGCACGGTCATGGCGTCGAGGCGGTCCATTCCAGCCTTCCATAAATTGGTAGTTTTCCTTCCAAATTAGCATTCTACTGCAGCTGAGTGGAAGACATTAAATTCCCATGCAGATGGTTCGAAGCGGCCATCGCCGGAGGCGCAGGCCCTGCCTCCATCAGAAGACCAGAGGAACCGTCATGAAACTTTATCATCACCCGCTTTCCGGCCATTCGCACCGGGCTCACCTGTTCCTGTCACTGCTTGGCGTGCCCTATGAATTGATCGAGGTCGACATGGCGGCAGGCGCTCACAAGTCCCCGGACTTTCTGAAGCTCAATCCCTTCGGCCAGGTGCCGGTACTCGACGACAATGGTGTGGTCATTACCGATTCCTCGGCCATCCTTGTCTATCTGGCGCGCAAATACGGCCGCACCGACTGGCTGCCGGAAGAGGCCCTGGCCGCGGCGCGGGTACAGAAATGGCTCTCGGTCGCCGCGGGCGAGATCGCCTACGGGCCTTGTGCCGCTCGTCTGGTCACAGTCTTCGGCGCCGATTTCCGCGTCGAGGAAGTCATCGCCCGGGCGCACCGCATCCTCGCACTGGTCGAGGCGGAACTGGAAGACCGCCACTTCCTGCTCGGTAACAATCCTGTCGTCGCCGACATCGCGCTCTATAGCTACATCGCCAACGCACCGGAGGGGAATGTCGATATTTCGGCCTATCCAAACGTCCGCGCCTGGCTGGCGCGCATCGAAGCGCTGCCGGGGTTCGTCGGCTTTCGCAAGACGAAGATCGGCCTTGCCGCCTGAAGATCGCCCTCCCGCTTTCCCGAATGTTACCTGGAAGGAAGCCACAATGCTGGAACAGACAAGACAGGATGGCACATCGCCCTGGCATGAGGGCGAGCTTGCCATGCAGCGCAGCGTCGGCGTCGTCGAACGCATGGACGGGCCTGGGCGGAATTTTGTGCGCCGGGCCATGCCGGAACAGCATCGTGCTTTCTTTCCGATGCTGCCTTTCGTCGTACTCGGCACGGTCGATGCCAGGGGAGATACCTGGGCAACGGTCCGGGCTGGGCGGCCGGGTTTCATGTCCTCACCGGAGCCGGAGATCCTCGATGTCACCCTGCCGCGCGACGCGGCCGATCCCGCCGATGCCGGTATGGAAGAGGGCGACGCAATCGCAATGCTCGGCATCCAATTGGAGACCCGGCGGCGCAACCGGTTGAACGGCGTGATACACAGGACCGGCGTGGAAAGTTTTTCGGTACGTGTCGGCCAGAGTTTCGGCAATTGCCCGCAATATATCCAGCTTCGCTCTTCCGCCTTTGTCCGCGATCCCGATCTACCCACAGCGATGCAGCCGCTTCATTCCGCCCAGCTCGACGATCGGGCGCGGCGGATGATTGAAGGCGCCGATACGTTTTTCGTCGCTTCCTATGTCGATCGCGACAATGGCGAGCGGCAGGTCGATGTGTCCCATCGCGGCGGCAATGCCGGCTTCGTGCGCGTCGGCGCCGATGGCGTGCTGACCGTTCCCGATTTTCCCGGCAATCGGTTCTTCAACACGCTCGGCAATTTCCTGGTCAACCCCAGGGCGGGGCTGGTCTTTGTCGACTTCGAAACCGGCGACGTGCTGCAGATGACGGGAAGGGTCGAGGTGCTGCTGGATTCGCCTGAGATTGCAACCATTCAACGGGCGGAAAGGCTGTGGCGTTTCACGCCCGAACACATCGTATTTCGACCGGATGCTTTGCCGCTGCGTTGGAGCCTCGGTATCGACCTCTAACGCCGGATGCCACCAAAGGCGCCTTGCCAATTATTGTACCGATAGGTACAGTGCTAGCTGATCAGTACAGGAGATCTCATGTCCAGCCTCGTTCCACCCTTCACCCTGGAGACCGCCACCCAGAAAGTCCGTCTTGCCGAAGACGGCTGGAACAGCCGCGATCCCGAGCGCGTCTCACTTGTCTATACGCCGGAAAGCCGCTGGCGGAACCGCGCCGAATTCATCACCGGCCGCCCCGAGATCGTCGCCTTCCTCACCCGCAAATGGGCGAAAGAATTGGACTATCGGCTGATCAAGGAAATCTGGGCCTTCACCGATAATCGCATCGCCGTCCGCTTCGCCTATGAATGGCACGATGACAGCGGCAACTGGTTCCGCTCCTACGGCAACGAGAACTGGGAGTTCGATGCCGCCGGCCTCATGCAGCGCCGCTTCGCCTGCATCAACGATCTGCCGATCCGGGAGTCGGAGCGCAAATACCATTGGCCGCTCGGCCGGCGACCGGACGACCATCCCGGCCTGACCGAACTCGGCCTCTGAAGCCGGGGAAGTCTACGGGTGAAGACCGTCTATGAACGCGGAGACATCGTGCCATTGCTGGCGGAAATCTTCCGTGAGTTCGGCTACGAGGGCACGTCGCTCAGCCGGATCACCGCGCGCACCGGCATCGGCAAGGGCAGCCTTTATCACTTCTTTCCTGGTGGCAAGGAGGAGATGGCGAGCGCTGTTATCGCCGAGATCGATGCCTGGTTTGAACAGGCGATCTATCGGCCGCTGAGAAATGACGACGCCCGTCAGGCGATCGCGGCGATGTGGGTGAATGTCAACGATTATTTCCGTTCCGGCGGTCGCATCTGTCTTGTCGGAGCCTTTGCGCTTGACGAGACACGGGAGCGATTTTCGGCGGCGATCGGCGACTATTTCATTCGCTGGATCGACGCATTGCGCGCGGCGCTGGTGCGGGCTGGCTGCCCTGAGGAGGAGGCGCGAGCACTCGCCGAGGAAAGCGTCGCCGGCGTTCAAGGCGCGCTGGTGCTATCGCGTGCGCTTGATGATAGAGCGGTTTTTATCAGGTCGCTGCAGACGCTGGCAAAGCGGCTTGACGCTGCGGCGCGATGAGCCTGTCGCGGTTGCAGTATCAAGGACATCCGCATCGCCTGTCGATCAATCCGCCGGGATGAGTTATTCAACAGAGATACCCGGCCGCCATGAGATAGCCGGGGTATTGGTCGGGCATCGGCGGCGCACGAGCTGGGGAGACGGCGAACCGCCTGGAAGCGGCTCACTTAAGGGCTCCTCTTACATCGGCGCCGCTTTGCGTATATTTCTCAGCGTTGTTGTTGTGGCTGCTGCGCCGGACGGGGATTTTCCCGTTCAAGGCGAATCTGGCGCCACTCATTTTCCATCTGGTCGACCAGGTGCTGGGGAATGGTGGTTTGTGTGTTGGCGGGCGTCTGCATCGGAAGTCTCCTCTTTCGGGGTCAAGGCTTCAGGGCAGGGAGATGCATTGCACAAGACAAAAGGCGTGTAAATCAGTGGCTTAAACACTTTAAACGATTAAATGAATTTTAATCGATTAAGACGGTTTTAACCATGATATTTGTGGGAAGCGCGGAATGGTTGTCCACATGGACCGGGTATTCTTTTTCGATGCGGTGCGGGACAAGCTCTTCAAAGGAAAGCTGACTCATCCTCAGGTAGTGGGTATCACGGCGATTCTCGACGCCTGGGAAAAGCGGTTTTCCCATGCTGATCTGCGGTGGCTCGCCTATATCCTCGCAACCGCCTACCACGAGACCGCCTATACGATGCAGCCGGTGCGGGAGACGCTGGCGGAAAGCGATGGACGCGCGGTCGAGATCCTGGAGGCCGCCTTCGCCGCGGGCAGGCTCTCCTGGGTGAAGACACCATACTGGCGGCCGGACGAGGACGGCCGCAGCTGGCTCGGACGCGGCCTGGTGCAGCTCACCCACAAGCGGAATTATGAGGCGATGAGTGTGCTGACGGGCATCGACCTGGTTGCCAATCCTGACCGGGCGATGGAGATGGAGGTGGCGGTGACGATCCTGATCGAAGGCATGCTGCAGGGCAGCTTCACCGGCCATAAGCTCGAAGATCACCTGAATGCTGCGACCGAGGATTGGGTGAACGCGCGCCGCATTGTCAACGGTATCGACCGGGCGGAAAAGCTCGCAAGCTATGCCGTAGTCTTTGATGCGGCGATACGTCCGGATCCCTCGCGCACGCGATCGAGCGGTTGAAGGCCCGGGACGCGCGTGTTATCGCGCGGATCACCGCCTCATCTGACAGGAGCTCCCGCGTGATCCGCCATATCGTCTTCTTCACCGTGCAGGAGGAACATCTGGAGGAGGTGAGGGCAGGGCTTTCGATCCTGACCGGCATTCCGCATGCACGGCTGCTAGAGATCGGCACCAATGTGAAGACCGATCAGCTTGGGACCGAGATCGATCTCGTGGTCTATGGCGAATTCGACGATGAAGCGGCCCTAGCCGCCTACAAAGCGCATCCCGATTATCAGCTCTCGATCGAGCGCGTGCGGCCGCTCCGGGAAAAGCGGATTGCCGCCGATTATGACAGCCATGCAGCGGTGACGCGGCCGCTCTGAATTCCGTGAGATTCCGCAGCGCGGACTGCTATTTCATCGGAAATTCAGATGGATGACCGGCTCTCCCGAATCCGGCCGTTGCGACGTTGAATCAACTTCTAAGCCGCTGGACTCAACTCTTGAAAAAGCGGTAGCAAGCGTTTCAAAAGATTCGCCAAAGCGGCTGCACGTTCATGAAAAGTCGGTCGCAGCGGCCCGCCTGCTTGGGCACAAAGACCCGTATCACGAAACGGCCGGGCTCGGCTCCGATGTGCGAGCCCCGCGCACCAGCGCCATCAGCATCAGCACGAAGGTCAGCCCCAATGCTGCGAGAACGGCGCAGGCAAGGAGTGCCGGGCCGGTGCCGGCGCGGTCGAGAATGGCGGTGATGATAACGGGGGCGGCGGCATTGGCGAGGTTTTGCGGCAGCGACAGCCGGGCCGATTGCAGGCCGAATTCGTGCGGCGAAAACAGCGCCAGCGGCAGCAGCGCGCGGGCGACGGTCATGACGCCGGAGCCGAAGCCATAGAGCAGGACGAAGGTGATGAGGAGCGGCGTCGAAGGACTGGCGATCAGCATCATCAGGAAACTTGCCACCATCAGACTGATGCCCATTGCAGCGCTGAGGATGGGATTGCCGCGTCGACCGAGCAGCATGTCGAGGAAACGCGCCGAGATGCCGAGGACACCGCGTGCCGAGCCGAGCTGCAGCGCCAGCGCCGGTGAGGCGCCGGACTGCCGGAAGATTTCGAGCAGTGATGGCGAGAGGCCGAAGGTGACGAAGGTGGAGATCGTCGTGGCTGCGGCAATCAGCAGGAAGGCTTTGCGCTGCGCTGTCTTTGAAAGCGGCACCGGGGCGATTTCCGCCGTGCCGCCTTGGACATGCGCCGCAATCGGTTTCGGCAGGGCGAAAAGATGCAGCGGCAGGCAGACGAAGAATTGCAGCGCCGCGCAGGCGAGGAAGGTGAGGCGCCAGCCGATCGCCTCGTTGAGCAGGCTGAGGATCGGCCAGAAGATGGCGCTCGAAAGCCCGGTGAACAGCATCAGGATGGCAATGACGCGTTTGCCATTCGCCCCTTCGCGCTCGACGACGGCGGTATAGGCCGGCGCCGAAAGGCCGAGTGCGCCGCCGATGCCGATGATAGTCCACGCTACGGCATAGAGCGCGATGCCGTTTGCGGCGGCAAGCAGAAGCTGGCCGAGCGCGAAGATCAGCGAGGCGGCCGAAAGCACGCGGGCGGCGCCATAGCGGCCAAGCCAGCGGCCGGTCGCAGGACCGACAATTGCGCTGACCATCATCATGATCGTGAGACCGGCAAACACCACCTCGTTCGGCAGCCCGAGATCGGGCGCCACGACACGGCCCATGACGCCGAGCATGTCGAATGTCGTGCCCCAGCCGATGAGCTGGGTAATGGCGAGGACGATGACTGTCTGCGCCGAGCGGAAGCGGAGGGATTTAGGCATTAATGCTGGAACGGTTTGAAATGCGGGGTAGCAGGAGCGTAACAGTTTCAATCGGGCGGTGAAAGCTATGGCACGCGGTCACCCGTGCTTTTCCATAAACGCGGGAAACGATGAAATGATGACATGAAATATCGGTACAATTTCAGGGCGACCGGCGCGGCTGGGCGTCTGCTGCCATCTGCCGGTATGCCGGGGCATCGACACGGGCGCGGCCGATTCGGCTGCGGCGGTCATGGTGAAACTCGTCGGCTTGCCTTTGTGAAAAGGGGGGAGCGAACTCGCTGAGCCTGTGTTGAGGAGTTTTTTCCGCGGGGAAGACCGCCAACGCTTGCTGCAGAGGCGGTTTCCCGCGGCGGAAATCGATCGTCCCGAACGGTCGAGAACAGTTCTAAACACCCTGGATTACCGTGCATTCATTTGCCATTCAGGTCGCGTGAGTACATATTCGGAACAAGTTGGCATTACCTTGAAAGCATAAGACATGGCCTTTCCTCTGAGCGTCGCAGCATTGGCCGCCGGACTGGTGGTATCGACGCCCTCACCGGACGCGACGGGCACTTTTGTCGTGCGCGTAGCAGGCGATTGCAGCGCCGCCGCAGCCCAGGTCGTCGAGGAGACGGGCGGCCAGCTTCTGTCCGTGCAACCGGTGGGCGATACCTGCATCATCACCGTTCTCGTACAGGGCAACGGACAACGTCCACGCAAGGTGACGGTAAAGGTTCCGATGTAAGCGGAATCGGCTTATTCAGGACATAATCGATTTGAAGCGGACGAAGGCGGACCGATGCGCATCCTGGTAGTCGAAGACGACGTTAATCTGAACCGGCAGTTGGCCGATACGCTGAAGGAGGCCGGATATGTCGTCGACCAGGCGTTCGACGGCGAGGAAGGTCATTTCCTCGGTGACACCGAACCCTATGACGCCATCATTCTGGATATCGGCTTGCCCGAGATGGACGGCGTCACCGTTCTCGAAAAATGGCGGGGCGCCGGCCGCGGCGTGCCGGTGCTGATCCTGACGGCGCGCGACCGCTGGAGCGACAAGGTCGCCGGCATCGATGCGGGCGCCGACGATTACGTCACCAAGCCCTTCCACGTCGAAGAGGTGCTGGCGCGCATTCGGGCGCTGATCCGCCGTGCGGCAGGACATGCCTCCTCCGAGATCATATGCGGGCCGGTGCGTCTCGACACCAAGTCCTCGAAGGCGACGGTCAACGGCACCACGCTGAAGCTGACCTCGCATGAGTATCGCCTGCTTGCCTATCTTATGCATCATATGGGCGAGGTCGTCTCGCGCACGGAACTGGTCGAGCATATGTACGACCAGGATTTCGACCGCGATTCCAACACGATCGAAGTCTTCGTCGGGCGCCTGCGCAAGAAAATGGGCGTCGACCTGATAGAAACGGTGCGCGGTCTCGGTTACCGCATCCAAGCGCCGAAACATGCGAATTAAGTCGCTCACAGCACGTGTATTGCTGCTGACCACCGTCTGGTCGACGGTGGCGCTTGTTGTGATCGGCCTGCTGATTTCCACGCTCTATCGCAAGAGCGCCGAACGCGGCTTCCAGGATCTGCTGCGGGCGCAGCTCTATAACGTCATCAATTCGGTGACGATCGGCGATCAGGGGGCGTTGAGCGGCAGTCCGCAGCTCGGCGACCTGCGCTTTGCCCAACCGAAGACCGGCTGGTACTGGGTGGTGGAACCGCTCGGCACCTATACGACCGCCCCTTTGGTATCGCCTTCGCTCGGCTCGGCGCTCATTCCGGTTCCTTCCGTCGTCGAGGCGCCCTTCGACAAGAATTACGAGCGTTACTACCAGGTGACGGATGCCTCCGGGAACCGCGTGCAGGTGGCCGAAACCGAAGTGGTGCTCGATACCGACGGGCGCGCCGCGCGCTTTCGCGTCACCGGCAATGTCGATGTCGTCGAGGACGATGTCCGCAACTTTTCCCACAGTCTCTATCTGGCGCTCGCCGGCTTTGGCGTCGGCAGCCTGATCGTCAATGCGCTGGCAATTCTCTACGGCCTGAAGCCACTCGACAAGGCGCGCGCAGCACTTGAGCGCATCCGCGCTGGCGAGAGCGAGCAGCTGAAGGGTGATTTCCCGCGTGAAATCCTGCCGCTTGCCAACGAGGTCAACGCCCTGATCGACAGCAACCGCCGCATCGTCGAGCGGGCTCGTATGCAGGTCGGCAATCTCGCCCATTCGCTGAAGACGCCGATCGCCGTGCTCCTGAACGAGGCGCGCGTGCTGGAAAAATCCCATGGCGAGCTGGTGCGCAGCCAGGCGGAATCCATGCAGGGGCAGGTGCAGTCCTATCTCAACCGGGCGCGCATCGCCGCACAGCGCGAATCCGTGCTCGCCCGCACCGATGCCGAACCCGCACTGGAGCGCCTGGTGCGCGTCATGCGCCGGCTGAATGTGGATACCGAATTCGATCTCGTGGTTTCGCCGCCACATCTCGCCGTCGCCATGGAGCAGCAGGATCTTGAGGAGACCGTCGGCAATCTCCTGGAAAACGCTGCGCGTTTTGCCAAAAGCAGGGTGCGGCTTTCGGCCGTGGAAGCCGGCGAGGACGTGAAGGGGACGGAGGCGAGCGCACGCCGCCACTGGGTGGAGCTCGCTGTCGAGGACGATGGGCCGGGCCTGGAGCCTGACCAGATCCGCGAGGCGCTGAAGCGCGGCCGCAGGCTCGATGAAAGCAAGCCCGGAACCGGGCTCGGTCTTTCGATCGTCACCGAGATATCAAACGAATATCAGGGGCGACTCGAGCTTTCCCGCGGCGAGTGGGGCGGGCTGAAGGCGAAGCTTATCCTGCCCGGCGTCACAAAGGATGTTGCATGAGCAACTACTTGATGTCACAAAGATAGTGGCAAATGTATAGCATGCTTTGCCTTAATGCTGACACGGGGACGCTGCACTTCGATCGGCTGAATTTGACCTCTGATCGTGGTTCGACGCAATGATTTTTCGCTCGCAGGGCATGATCGTTTCCGCCCTTTTCGTCGCCGTCGCGCTGTCCGGCTGCGTGACGACGAAAGGCGCCACGTCACGCGGCATTTTTTCGAGCAAGCCCTCGGCATCGACCGCTTTCATCACTGCGTTGCAGGGCGGCCTCGTCGGCCGCAGCGGCGTGACGCTCAGCGACAGCGACAAGCAGCGGGCGCTCGAGGCGGAATATCGGGCGCTGGAGGGAGCCGCCGTCGGCCAGCCGATGCTTTGGACCGGCAAGGACATCAGCGGCAAGGTTGTCGCGGCAGCACCCTATCAGGTCGGCTCACAGAATTGCCGGCAATATACCCACACGCTGACCGTTGACGGCAAGGATACCGTGGTGCGGGGCGCTGCCTGCCGCAACGACGACGGCAGTTGGTCGCCGCTCTGAATTGCGGCTTATAGCCTCAAATCTTCGTCATTCGAGCTTTGGCAGTTGGAATGAGGCCGCGCTTCAAGTATTTGGGCCGATATGCTGTTCTGGATTCTCGTTGCCGTTCTGACGGCAGTCGTCGCCGCCATCCTGCTTTACCCCCTTTTGCGCGGAGCGAAGGCGGCGGAGAATAGCCGCGCAGGCGAGGCGGCGGTCTATCGCGACCAGTTGCGCGAACTCGACCGGGATCTCAATGGTGGCCTGATTACGCCGGAGGAGGCTGATTATGCCAGGGCCGAAATCGGCCGGCGGCTGATCGCCGTTTCTGCCGATGAGCCGGTTCAAATTCCGAAGGCGGCAAGGCATCACCGTTTCACTGAGGCCTTTGTCCTCTTGCTCCTGCCGGTTCTCGGGCTCTGCCTGTATTTGACGACGGGCCGGCCGGATTTGCCCTCGCAGCCGCTGGAAGCGCGGCTGGAAAACCCCGGCGACGACGTGGCCGTGCTGATCGCCAAGGCGGAACGCCATTTGGCGCAGAATCCCGATGACGGCAGAGGCTGGGATGTGCTGGCGCCGATCTATTTCCGCACGATGCGGGCGAATGACGCGCAGACCGCCTACCGCAATGCCATCCGGCTTCTCGGCCCGAGCCCGATCCGGCTTGACGGCCTTGCCGAGACGCTGATGGCGGTCTCCGACGGCGTGGTGACGGAAGAGGCGCGCGGGGTGCTCGAGCAGTCGCTGACGCTGGAACCAATCAATCCGCGTGCCCGCTTCTACATCGCCCTCAGTATGGAGCAGGCGGGACGGCCCGACGAGGCGCGCCAGGCCTTCGAGGCGCTGGCGAAACAATCGCCCGCCGATGCGCCCTGGCTGCCGCTTGTCAACGAGCATATCGCCATGAACGGCGGCCCACCGGCAAATCCCGGCGCGAATTCAGCTGCCTCGGGCGCTGCGGCTACCCCCGGCGCGCCGGCGCGCCCCGGCAACCCCACGCAGGAAGATGTGGCGGCGGCTGAGAATATGAGCGCCGGCGACCGGCAGCAGATGATCCGCGGTATGGTCGAAAGCCTCGATGCCAAGCTCAGCCAGGATCCGAAAAACTTCGAGGGATGGATGCGGCTCGTCCGCTCTTACGCCGTATTGAACGACAAGGATCGCGCCGCCGGCGCCTTGAGGCGCGGGCTTGTGGCCTTTCCGCCGTCCGGTGAGCAGGGCAGGCAATTGCTGGCGCTTGCGCGGGAACTCGGCATATCAACGGAAGGATCGACGGAGTGACGCGCAAGCAGAAACGCCTCGCGGTGATAGCAGGCGGCATGGGCTTCATCGCCGCCGCCGTGCTGCTGGTCATGTTCGCCTTCAGCCAGTCGGTCGCCTATTTCTACATGCCGGCGGATCTCGCAAAGTCGCCGGTGGCGCCGGAAACCCGTATCCGGCTTGGCGGCCTGGTCGGCGAGGGCAGCGTCGTGCGCGATACCGGCTCGACGGTAGAGTTTTCCGTCACCGACGGCAGCACCAATGCCGTAAAGGTCAGATATACCGGCATCCTCCCCGATCTCTTCCGCGAGGGACAGGGCGTCGTCACCGAAGGCATGTTTACGCCGGGAACGAACGTCTTCGTCGCCGACACGGTGCTTGCCAAGCATGACGAGACCTATATGCCGAAGGACGTGGCCGACAGGCTGAAAGCCCAGGGGTTGTGGAAGGAAGGCCAGGGCCAGGAAGGTTCGGGGAAGGAAGCGAAGGCGACGCCATGATCATCGAGATCGGCCATTACGCGCTGGTGCTGGCGCTTGCAACGGCGCTCATCCTCTCCATCGTGCCGGTTTTGGGGGCCCGCCGTCATGATTCCGCGATGATGGATGTGGCGACGATCGGCTCGGTCACGATGTTTTCGCTTGTCGCCTTCTCCTTCGGCGTTCTGACCTATGCTCATGTCGTCTCGGATTTCTCCGTGCAGAACGTCTGGGAGAATTCGCATTCGCTGGTGCCGCCGATCTATAAATATTCGGGCGTTTGGGGCAATCACGAGGGATCGATGATGCTCTGGCTGTTGATCCTGACACTGTTCAGCGCGCTGGTTGCCGTCTTCGGGCGCAATCTGCCGGAGACGCTGAAAGCCAACGTGCTGGCCGTGCAGGGCTGGATCTCGGTTGCCTTCACGCTGTTCATTCTGCTGACCTCCAATCCCTTTCTCCGCCTCGATCCGGCGCCGGCCGAAGGCCGCGATCTCAATCCGGTCCTTCAGGATGTCGGTCTCGCGATCCACCCGCCGCTGCTCTACCTCGGCTATGTCGGCTTCTCCGTCTGCTTCTCTTTTGCGGTCGCGGCCCTTCTGGAAGGGCGTATCGATGCCGCCTGGGCCCGTTGGGTGCGGCCCTGGACGCTGGCCGCCTGGACCTTCCTGACCCTTGGCATCGCCATGGGCTCCTACTGGGCCTATTACGAGCTCGGCTGGGGCGGCTGGTGGTTCTGGGATCCGGTGGAAAACGCCTCCTTCATGCCGTGGCTTGCCGGTACCGCGCTTCTGCATTCCGCACTCGTCATGGAAAAGCGCGAGGCGCTGAAGATCTGGACGGTGCTGCTGGCGATCCTCACCTTCTCGCTGTCGCTGATGGGCACATTCCTCGTGCGCTCCGGTGTGTTGACCTCGGTGCATGCCTTTGCCAGCGATCCCTCACGCGGCATCTTCATCCTCTGCATCCTGCTGATCTTCATTGGCGGCGCACTGTCGCTCTTCGCCTTCCGCGCGCCGCGGCTGTCGGCCGGCGGGCTGTTTGCGCCGATTTCGCGCGAGGGCGCGCTCGTCGTCAACAATCTGATCCTGACGGTTGCCTGCGGCACGGTGCTGACAGGCACGCTCTATCCTCTGTTGCTGGAGACCCTGACCGGCGACAAGATTTCCGTCGGGCCGCCCTTCTTCAACATGACCTTCGGCCTGCTGATGGCGCCGCTGATCGTCATCGTGCCCTTCGGGCCGCTGCTCGCCTGGAAGCGCGGCGATCTGCTCGGCGCCCTGCAGCGGCTCTACGTCGTGGCCGGGCTGGCCTTCGTTGCGGCGCTGATCTTCTTCTATATCGAACATGGCGGGCCGGTGCTTTCGGTGCTCGGGCTCGCCGCCGGGCTGTTCCTCGTCCTCGGCGCTATGACCGATCTCTGGTATCGCGCCGGCATCGGCAAGGTTTCGGGCAGTGTCGCCTGGCGCCGTCTGACCGGTCTGCCGCGTTCTGCCTTCGGCACGGCGCTCGCCCATGCCGGGCTCGGCATCACCGTGCTCGGCATCGTCGCCGTCACGACCTTCCAGACGGAGCGCGTCATCGAGATGAAGCCCGGCCAGACGGTCGATGCCGGCGGCTACAGCCTGAATTTCGACGGCATGCAGCCGGGCAGGGGGCCGAACTATACCGAGGACCGCGGCCACTTCACCGTCCGGCGCGCCGGTGTTGCGGTCGCCGACACCTGGTCGGCCAAGCGCCTTTATACGGCCCGCCAGATGCCGACGACGGAGGCCGGCATTCTGACCTTCGGGCTCAGCCAGCTTTACGTCTCGCTCGGCGACGCCACCAAGGACGGCGGCATCGTCGTGCGCATCTGGTGGAAGCCGTTCATCCTCTGCATCTGGGGCGGAGCGCTGATCATGGCCTTTGGCGGCTTCGTCTCACTCTCCGACCGGCGCCTGCGCGTCGGCGCCCCGCGCAGGAAGGCGAAGCCGGCAACGCCTGCAATGGAGCCGGCGGAATGATGCGGTGTCTCCTCCTGGCCTTCGCTTTGCTGCTGATGGCGGCCCCCGCCTTTGCCGTCAATCCGGACGAGGTGCTGGCCGATCCGGCGCTCGAGGCACGGGCTCGCGCGCTGTCGGCCGAACTGCGCTGCATGGTCTGCCAGAACCAGTCGATCGACGATTCCAACGCCGATCTGGCGAAGGATCTGCGCCTGCTGGTGCGTGAGCGCATCACCGACGGCGACAGCGACGAGGCGGTGCTCAACTATATCGTCTCGCGCTACGGTGAGTTCGTGCTGCTGAAGCCGCGGTTCAGCGTCAAGACGGCGCTGCTCTGGGGTGCGCCGGTACTGCTGGTGCTTGCCGGCGGACTGTCACTGCTCCTCTTTGCACGCAAGAGGACGGGCAAGCCGACCGGCAGCAAGCTGACGGCCGACGAACAGGCACGGCTGAGCGAGCTTCTGAAAAAATAGCCGACCGAACGGCAATTTTCCGTCGCGACGGGTCGAGCTGGGCGACGACCAATTCCGGCCGTGTCGGTGAAGCAGTTGGGGCGAGCTCGGCCCTCCGCCAAACATTTTAAACATTACGAATTTTTCATTGGCCGGACAGTTCGCAGTAAGGTGCGACGTCCTATATCTTCAGTCATCGACTGATCCGGCGCTGCCGGTCTGAAGATCTAAGAACAAGAGAAGGTGCTCCAATGCTCAAGAATTTCAACGGACGTCCGTCCCTCGCCACCGTGCTCAAGGCTTCTACCGTCGCCGGTATTGCAGCCGCTGTGCTCGCAACCGGCGTTCCGCTCGAAATCACCCGGTCTTATGCCGAAGCTGTCAAGGTTCAGGCGCCTGCCGTTCCGAGCTTCGCCAATGTCGTCGATGCCGTTTCACCGGCGGTCGTTTCCGTCCGTGTCGAAAACCGCGTCAATCCCGTCGCCGACAACAATGAAGGCTTCTCCTTCGATTTCAACGGCCGCGGCTTCGATGACCTTCCCGACGATCATCCGCTGAAGCGCTTCTTCAAGCAGTTCGGCCAGCAGGATCCGAATGACCAGCAGGGTCATCAGCACCGCTTCGGCCAGAACGGTCCCGGCGGTCCGAACGGCAAGGGTCGCCTGCGCCCCGTCGCCCAGGGCTCCGGCTTCTTCATCTCTGAGGACGGCTACATCGTCACCAACAATCACGTCGTTTCCGATGGCCAGGCTTTCGTCGCCGTCATGAATGACGGCACCGAACTCGATGCCAAGCTGATCGGCAAGGATCCGCGCACCGACCTCGCTGTCCTGAAGGTCGACGGCAAGGGTAAGAAGTTCACCTACGTCAACTGGGCCGACGACAATAACGTCCGCGTCGGCGACTGGGTCGTCGCCGTCGGCAACCCCTTCGGCCTCGGCGGCACGGTCACCGCAGGCATCGTCTCGGCCCGCGGCCGCGACATCGGCTCCGGTCCTTATGACGACTACCTGCAGGTGGATGCCGCGGTGAACCGCGGCAACTCCGGCGGCCCGACCTTCAACCTCAACGGCGAAGTCGTCGGCATCAACACCGCGATCTTCTCGCCGTCCGGCGGTAGCGTCGGCATCGCCTTCGCCATTCCGGCCTCGACCGCCAAGGATGTTGTTGCCGACCTGATGAAGGACGGCCAGGTTTCGCGCGGCTGGCTGGGCGTCCAGATCCAGCCGGTGACCAAGGATATCGCCGAATCCATCGGCCTCTCCGAGCCGAGCGGCGCGCTCGTGGTTGCCCCGCAGGCCGGATCGCCGGGTGACAAGGCCGGTATGAAGGCTGGCGACGTCGTTACCGCCCTCAATGGCGAAACGATCAAGGATGCGCGTGACCTCAGCCGCCGCATCGGCGCGATGCAGCCTGGCAGCAAGGCCGAGCTTTCGGTCTGGCGTGCCGGCAAGGCGCAGTCTCTCACCGTCGAACTCGGCACATTGCCGGCCGACCAGAAGGATGCGTCCGCTGATGACAACAACCAGCCGCAGCAGCCCGAGGCACCGGCTTCCGAGAAGGCGCTCGCCGATCTCGGCCTGACGGTCGGTCCCTCCGATGACGGCAAGGGCCTGGCGATTACGGGTATCGACCCGGACTCCGACGCTGCCGACAAGGGCATCAAGGAAGGCGAAAAGATCACCTCCGTCAACAATCAGGAAGTCTCTAGCGCCGCCGATGTCGTCAGGGTGCTGAACCAGGCCAAGAAGGACGGCCGCACCCGCGCGCTCTTCCAGATCCAGTCCGGCGAGGGAAGCCGTTTCGTAGCGCTTCCGATCAACGGCCAGGGCTGATCCCCGGGAAATAGCAGCCGCGCGGACGAAAGTCCGCGCGGCTCGATTCCTCTGATCTTTGAAGGACGATCTCAATGAGCGCCGCCCCGCAGGAACATGCTTTGAGCCTTGCCGAAACGCAGCCGGTGGGTAATGTCGGCCGCATGAAGATTCTCATCATCGAAGATGATCTCGAAGCCGCAGTCTACCTCACGAAAGCCTTTCGTGAGGCAGGCATCGTCGCCGATCACGCCAGCGACGGCGAGAGCGGCCTGTTTATGGGGTCCGAAAATACCTACGACGTCATCGTCATCGACCGCATGCTGCCGCGCCGGGACGGGCTGTCCGTCATCAGCGAGCTGCGCCGCAAGGCCATCCATACGCCGGTCCTCATCCTCTCCGCGCTGGGTCAGGTCGATGACCGTGTGACCGGTCTCCGCGCTGGCGGCGACGACTATCTGCCGAAGCCCTATGCCTTCAGCGAATTGCTGGCGCGAGTCGAGGTGCTCGGCCGCCGCAAGGGCACGCCGGATCAGGATGTCGTCTATCGCGTCGGCGATCTCGAGCTGGACCGGCTTTCCCACGAGGTGCGCCGCGGCGGCAAGGAGATCCTGCTGCAGCCGCGCGAATTCCGCCTGCTCGAATATCTGATGAAGAATGCCGGCCAGGTGGTGACCCGCACCATGCTGCTCGAAAACGTCTGGGACTATCATTTTGACCCGCAGACCAACGTCATCGACGTGCACGTCTCGCGCCTGCGCTCGAAGATCGAAAAAGACTATAGCCAGCCGCTCCTGAAGACCATTCGGGGCGCGGGGTATATGATCAAGGATGAGGGATGAGCCGCTTCAGGGTTCTCTTCAAGTCCACCGCAGTCCGCCTTTCGGCACTCTACATCCTGCTTTTTGCCATCTGCGCCGCGACACTCGTCTTTTATGTGACGGCGATGTCGGAACGGCTGCTGACCGGCCAGATCCGAGACGCCGTCAGGCAGGAGGTGGAGCAGGTGCAGCGCGCCTATGACACCGGCGGCATGAACCTTCTCCTGCGCACCATGGAGCGGCGCGCCCGCCAGCCGGGCGCCAACCTCTACATCATCGCCGGTCCCTCCGGCGATATCCTCGCCGGCAACGTCGCCTCGGTGCAGCCGGGTGTCTTCGAGGAGATCGGTTGGACCTCCGCCCCCTTCATCTATCAGCGTTATACCGACAGCGGCATCGAGCGCCGCCACAGAGCGATCGCCAATATCTTCGTGCTCGACAACGGCCTCAGAATTCTGATCGGCCGCGACCTCGGCGATCCTGAGCGGTTCCGTCTGCTGGTGCGCCAGGCGCTGATGGTGGCTTTGGCGATCATGGGGCTCGGCGCGATCATCATCTGGTTCGCCATCGGCCGCAACGCGCTGAAACGCATCGACCGCATGTCGGATGCAAGCAAGAAAATCATGGCCGGCGACCTGTCGCAGCGCCTGCCGGTGGGCGGATCGGGCGATGAATTCGACCGGTTGTCGGTGTCTTTGAATACCATGCTCGAACGCATCGAGAAGCTGAACGAGGGCCTGCGGCAGGTCTCCGACAACATCGCTCATGATCTCAAGACGCCACTGACCCGCCTGCGCAACAAGGCGGCCGATGCGCTCGATCTAACCGACGGCGATACCCGGCGCACAGCTCTCGAAGGCATCATTTCCGAATCGGACCAGCTGATCCGTACCTTCAACGCGCTGTTGATGATCTCCCGTGTCGAGGCGGGATCAGTCGCGGCGGAAATGTCGCCGGTCGAGCTTTCGGCGATCGTCTCCGATAGCGCTGAGCTTTACGAACCGGCGGCGGAAGAGGCTGGGCTCGGCCTCAGCTCCAGCATCGAGCCCGATGTGGAAGTGCAGGGCAATCGTGAACTGATCGGCCAGGCGATCTTCAACCTGCTCGACAATGCGATCAAATATTCCTCCGATACGGAGGGAGCGGGCGAGGTGTCGCTGAAGCTTGCTCGCCACCCTGATGGTATCTGTCTTTCGGTCGCCGATCACGGGCCGGGTGTGCCTGCCGAAAGGCGCGACGACGTGGTGAAGCGCTTCGTTCGCCTTGACGAAAGCCGCTCGAAGCCCGGTACGGGACTTGGGCTTTCCCTAGTTGAAGCGGTAATGGAGCTGCACAACGGCCGGCTGGAACTCTCCGATACCGATCCCGACAAGCCTGAACGGCGCGGATTGACGGTCAGCATGATCTTCCCGGCCAAGGCCGCCTGACTTTACCGATGTCAGTCAATATGGCGGGCCGCGCGAGGGGCTTGACCGCCTTCGGTTAGCCATTTATATAGCCAGTAAGTTATAAAACTAAAAGGTTATATAAATGCTTTCGACGTCGGGACTGGATGCAACATTCGCCGCTCTTGCCGATCCGACACGGCGGGCGATCCTTGCCCGCTTGCTCGAGGGCGAGGCATCGGTGCTGGAACTTGCCGAACCTTTTGCGATGAGCCAGCCGGCTGTTTCCAAGCATTTGAAAGTCCTGGAGAATGCCGGGCTGATTACGCGCGGCCGCGATGCCCAGCGGCGACCCTGCCGGATCGAGGTTGAGCCTCTTAGCCAGGTGAACCATTGGCTGGACCGTTACCGCACCCTCTGGGAGGCGAAGTTCCAACGGCTCGACACGTTGCTGGAAGAGTTGAAGGACGAGGAAAAGGCCATGAAGGCCGAAGGAGGAAATGAAGCATGAGCAAGACAGATCTGGAAGTCAGCCTGCCGAGCGACCGCGAAATCAGCATGGCGCGCAGCTTTGATGCCCCGCGCGAAATGATCTTCAAGGCCTATACGATGCCGGAGTTGCTGAAGCGCTGGCTGGTGCCGTTCGATTCCGAACTTGCCGTCTGCGAGGTCGACCTCCGCGTCGGCGGAAAGCTGCGTCTCGTCTGGAGGATGGAAGGCCAGCCGGACCTCGGCCTGACGAGCATCTTCAAGGAAATCGTTCCGCCGGAACGTCTGGTCGCCACCGAAATCTTCGACGGCGGCGCGGAATCGCTGTCGACGCTGATCTTCGAAGAGAGGGGCGGACGGACCGTGATGACCAACACCATTCTCTACGACAGCAAGGAGACGCGCGACTTCGTGCTGAAAACAGGCATGTCGACCGGCGTTTCGGATGCCTACGACAAGCTCGAAGCGCTGTTGGCGACTATGCCCGCCGCCTGAGTCCTTTGTCAGATACCATCGGTCGAATCGCGTATTGGCGGTTTGCCGCCAAGACCCTAGTTTAATGCCGGTCGAAGGAGGTCGTCCACGATTCTGCGTGGTACTTCCTTCGGCGGTAAGGCTAGGAGAGCGCATGCTGACGAAATCGACGCATGGTCTGAAGGATGTGGCCGAAGGATTATTGCGTCCGCTGAACCAGACGGAGCTGAAGCTGGCGCTGGCCGACCTTCAGGAGGCGGGCAGACACGAGCCGTCGGTGGCCACGATGCTGAAGACCGAGGGGCCGTTGCGCGATTTCATCGCGGCGGTGCTGACGCTGTCGCCCTATCTGCGTGAAATCGTCAATCTCGACCCCGCCGTTCTTGCCGGCGCCGTCAGCGAACCGCTGGAACCGCAGATCGAAGCGTTGATCGCCGAGGCGCGGCGCTGCTGGCAACCTGATGGCGAAGGCGCCGCACCTGCGGAATCCGTGGTGATGACCAGGCTGCGCACCATCAAGCGCAAGGTGGCCTTCCTCGTTGCCGTTGCGGATCTTGCGCGCATCTTCGACGGACGGGCGACGACGGCCTGGCTGAGTGAGCTTGCCGAAGCATCGGTTGCCGCCGCAATAGACCATCTGCTGCTGGCCGCCCATGAGGGCGGAAAGCTGCGGCTGCTGGATCTGGCGGCGCCAAGCAAGGGCTCGGGGCTAATCGTGCTTGGCATGGGCAAACTCGGCGCCTGCGAGCTCAACTATTCCTCCGATATCGACCTCGTGGTCTTCTTCGACGAGCAGGCGGGTATCGTGCCCGACCCGGATGACGCGATCGAGATTTTCCCGAGGATGATGCGCCGTCTGGTGCGCATCCTGCAGGAGCGCACGGCTGACGGTTACGTCTTCCGCACGGATCTCCGACTGCGTCCGGACCCCGGCTCGACGCCGCTCGCGATCCCGGTCGATGCGGCGATGATCTATTACGAGGGCAGGGGCCAGAATTGGGAGCGGGCAGCTTTCATCAAGGCGCGGGCCGTTGCCGGCGACCTTCCTGCGGGTGCAGAATTCCTGCGCGGGCTCGCCCCTTTCGTCTTCCGCAAATATCTCGATTATGCGGCGATTGCCGATATCCATTCGATCAAGCGGCAAATCCATGCGCATAAGGGCCACGGCGCGATCGCGGTGAAGGGCCATAACGTCAAGCTCGGCCGCGGCGGCATCCGCGAGATTGAATTCTTCGTCCAGACGCAGCAACTGATCGCAGGCGGCCGCATGCCATCGCTGCGCGGCCGGGTGACGGAGGAGACGCTCGGCGAACTCACCAAGGCGAAATGGATCGATGCGGAGACCCGCGATGAACTGACGGAGGCCTACTGGTTCCTGCGCGATGTCGAGCATCGCATCCAGATGGTGCGCGACGAGCAGACCCACCTGCTGCCGGAGACGGATGCCGACCTGAAACGTATCGCCTTCATGATGGGCTTCACCGATACGCCGAGTTTCTCCGAACGGCTGGTCGGTGTGCTGAAGACGGTAGAGCGGCGTTATGCCCAGCTGTTCGAACAGGAGAGCAAGCTTTCTGCCGAGACCGGAAACCTCGTCTTCACCGGCCAGGGCGACGACCCGGATACGCTGGAGACTCTGAAGAAACTCGGTTTCAACAGGCCGTCCGACATTTCCCGCATCATCCGCACCTGGCACTATGGCCGCTACCGCGCGACGCAATCGGTCGAGGCGCGCGAAAGGCTGACGGAGCTGGCGCCGGAGCTGCTGCGCGTCTTCGGTGAAAGCAAGCGTGCCGACGAAGCGCTATTGCGCTTCGACAGCTTCATTTCGGGCCTTCCCTCCGGCATCCAGCTCTTCTCGCTGCTTGGCAGCAACCCGGCGCTTTTATCGCTGATCGTCAATATCATGTCCTCCGCACCACGGCTTGCCGAGGTGATCGCCGCCAAGCCGCATGTCTTCGACGGCATGCTCGATCCCGGCCTGATGGCCGAGCTGCCGACGCGCGAGTATCTCGGTGAGCGGCTGAAGGGCTCGCTTGCCCAGGCGCGCCACTATGAGGAGGTGCTCGACCGGCTGCGCATCTTCGCTGCCGAACAGCGCTTCCTGATCGGCATCCGCCTGCTCACCGGCGCGATCAACGGCGCGATGGCCGCACGCGCCTTCACCCATCTGGCCGACCTCATTATATCAGCGGCGCTCGATGCCGTGGTGAACGAGATGCGGGCAGCCCATGGCGACTATCCCGGCGGGCGCATCGCGATTGCTGGCATGGGCAAGCTCGGCAGCTTCGAGCTGACGGCAGGTTCAGACATCGATCTGATCCTGCTCTACGACTATGACGACGCCGCTGCCGAATCCGATGGGCCGAAACCGCTCGACGCAACGCGCTATTTCACCCGCATCACCCAACGGCTGATCGCCGCCTTCTCGGCGCCGACTGCCGAGGGTGTGCTCTATGAGGTGGACATGCGGCTGCGCCCCTCCGGCAACAAGGGACCGGTCGCCACCCGCATCAATTCGTTCGGCAAATACCAGCGCGAGGAGGCGTGGACCTGGGAGCATATGGCGCTGAGCCGCGCTCGGCTGATTTGTGGCAACGAGAGCCTCGTCGCCGAGGCGGAGCAGATCATTCGGGAGGTGCTGTCGGCCGATCGCGACATTGCCAAAGTGGCGCATGACGTCGCCGAAATGCGCGAACTGATCGACAAGGAAAAGCCGCCATCAGGTCCCTGGGACCTGAAGCTGATCCCCGGCGGCGTCATCGACCTCGAATTCATCGCCCAGTATCTGGCGTTGATCGCCCCGACCAGGGGCGTTGGCATTGCCGTGAACGGCATGAGCACCGGCGAGGCCTTGAAGGTGCTTGGTGACAGGCTGATGGCGACGGCCGATCTCGACATATGCCTCGAGGCCTTCGCGCTCTATACCGGCCTTTCACAATTGATCCGCCTCTCCATCGACGGCTCGTTCGATCCGAACGATGCACCCGCCGGCCTCACCGAACTCGTCTGTCGCGCCGGCGACTGCCCTGACATCAAAACGTTGGAGGGGGAGGTGAAGCGGCTTTCGAAAGCGGTCAGGAAAATATTCCTGACCGCTGTAAAAGCTTAGCAATTCCAGTTCAGCCCAGCAGTTGAGCGCTCATCAAAATTCTTCCCACGTCTGAGCGGCGACAGCCGTACTCCCGCGGCCGAAGGCGCCGGCAATTTTCTGAGTCAGTGCGCGGGCAGGCGAAGTGACTGGCTGGCTGGCATGATTGGCCATGCGCGGTGCGGCCGCCCCGAATTTGAAGCGAGCGACTAGGTCGCGAAGCTTCGCGGCTTCCTGTGCCAGGCTTGATGCGGCAGCCGTCGATTCTTCCACCATCGCCGCATTCTGCTGCGTGCTCTGGTCCATCGAATTGACCGCTGTGTTGATCTCCGCCAAACCTGTCGCCTGCTCCTTTGCGGAGACGGAGATCGAGCTCATATGGTCGTTGATCTGCCTGATGAAGCTACCGATGACGTTCAATGCCTCTCCGGTATCGTGCACCAGCTTCACGCCGCCTTCCACTTCGGCCGTCGAATTTTGAATGAGGTCCTTGATCTCCTTGGCTGCCTTGGCCGAACGTTGCGCCAGTTCGCGCACTTCCTGCGCGACGACCGCAAAGCCCTTGCCTGCCTCGCCGGCACGCGCCGCCTCGACCCCGGCGTTGAGCGCCAACAGATTGGTCTGGAAGGCGATCTCGTCGATGACGCCGATGATGTTGGAGATCTGCTGTGCGCTCTGCTCGATCCGCCGCATCGCCTCTTCGGCCTGTGAAACCACCTCGGCGGATTTCGCCGCACTCTGGTTGGCCTGGGTAGCGACGGTGCGGGCTTCTTCCGTCGTCTTCGTCGACGAGCTGACATTGGCGGTGATCTGATCGAGCGCGGCTGCGGTCTCCTCCAGCGAGGCGGCCTGCTGCTCGGTGCGTTTGGCGAGATCCCCGGCGCCAGTGGCGATTTCGCGTGTGCCGCCGTCCATAATGGTGATGCTCTCAGCCATCGTGGACAGGGCCGCATTCAGCTGGCGGACCGACTCGTTGAAATCACGGCGCAGAGGTTCGAAATCCGGTGCAAAAGCCTCGTTCAGCTGAAAGGCCAGGTCACCGGCCGCCAAGCGCTTCAGGCCGGCACCGAGATGTTCGGAGGCAAAGCGCAGTTGCTCGGCTTCCATTTCCATGCGCTTCTGCGTAGCGGCCCGCTCGGCGTCCTGTTGTTCACGCGACGCCCGTGCGTCACCTTCGAGACGGCTGTTGGTAATGGCCGCTTCCCGGAATACGTCCACCGCGGCCGCCATTGCCCCGATCTCATCCAGACGACCGACGAACGGGACCTGTGCCGTTGTATCGCCGGAAGCGAGATTGCCCATCGCGCTGGTGATCCGCGCAATCGGCTTGGCGATAGCGCGGCTGCCGAAAGCAGCGGACGCTGCGAGAGTCATGAGAACAAGCATGCCAACACCGAGATTCAGCTTCTGGGCCAAACTTTGGATCGCGATCTTGTCAACGTCTGCTTGCTGCGCACTCTCCTTGGCGGCGTTAACGCCCTCGTCCAACGTCTTGGTCGCATTTTGAGCAATTCCCAGGAGCTTTGCCCTAAGTTCTTCCTCTTGCCCTTTCAGGTTTGTATCAGTCGCCGATTGACCGAGCTTTGCGCCGATGACCTTCGCGAGATCGCCCGCCAAGGCGAAGTAAGCGTCGGTCATGCCCTTGACCTTCTGCATTCGATCCGAGTCGACACCCACTGCCATGGCGGATATCGCCTCGTTCAGGTATTTGCTCGCCGATTCGTGGTTCTCGGTTATGAAGGCAACGGCAGCCGCAACCTTGTCCGTCGAATCGGCAAGGCGGAGGTCGCGTACGCCGACCTGCATGCCTCGAACAGAAGCCTTGGTATCCACGGCATTACGCGAAATGATCAGCTGTTGCCGTTCGAGACTGGAGCTTTCGCCGACCATTCGGTTCGTCAGCCACGTGGTCGTCAGCATGGTGATGACCATGACCATTCCGAGACCAGACATGATTGCAAGTTTGGAGCTGATGCGGGAGAAGAAGGATGACGGCAACATTAGATTTCTCTGTATGGAAAGCTGACGGGATGTCGTCATGATCCCCCGTCTTAAGATCCTGAGAATAGCTCGCAGAAACGGTAGTCGGATGAGTGATTCATCCAACGGAAATTGATTTGTTTAAGCTGAGCAGGCAGATGAAGAGTGTTTGTCAGCTATGGACCAGTTATCGGTTGCGGCAGTTGCTAAATCATTACCTTCGCATATCCGCATAAATTGTGCGGCGTAAACGCAATTTTTACTTCGCATTTTGGATACATTAGTGTTTCCGCAAGTTTCATTGTTGGCGCGGAACTTCGTGGAGCCGTATGACACAAGTATCACACGGACGGGCAACGACGGGCGTTAGATGGAGTTCGAAACCATTGCCGGGGTACGTGATCCATTCCCGCTTGCCCCGAGGCAGAGGGATAACCGGCTGATTCATCGGGTGCTTGATGCCGTCGCCCCGAATCTTTCGTTTAATATGGAGCGACCCTAGACATCATCCGGAATGCGCAGCGAGATCACGGTGCCGATCGCTTCGCGAGAGCGGATCTTCATGCGCCCGCCATGCAGTGAGGTCAGCGAGCGGGAGATGGCGAGCCCGAGGCCGGAGCCGCCCTTGCTCTTGGCATACTGGCTCTGCACCTGTTCGAAGGGCTGGCCGATCTTGGAGAGCGCCGAGCGCGGAATGCCGATGCCGGTGTCGGCTATGGTGACGACGACGGTGCCGTCGATGCGGCGTGTGCGCACCGCAATGCGACCGCCATTGTCGGTGAATTTCACGGCATTGGAGAGCAGGTTGAGCAGCACCTGTTTCATCGCCCGGCGGTCGGCCATTAGCGTCAGGCCGGAGCAGATGCGCTGGTCGATGACGATATTTTTCTCAGCCGCCGGAATGGCGGTGAAGCGCAGGCTTTCCTCAATCAGCGGCACGAGGTCGATACGCTCGCGGTGCAGCCTGAGGTGTCCGGCCTCGATCTTCGACATGTCGAGGATGTCGTTGATGACGTTGAGCAGATGTTTGCCGCTGTCGTGGATATCACGGGCATATTCGTCGTATTTCAGCGAGCCGAGCGGGCCGAACATCTGGTTCTGCAGGATTTCCGAGAAGCCGAGGATAGCGTTCAGCGGTGTGCGCAGCTCATGCGACATGTTGGCGAGGAATTCCGATTTCGCCTTGTTGGCGGCCTCGGCGCGCTCCTTCTCCGCCTGGTAGTTGGCGTTAGCAGTCGAAAGCTCGGATTTCTGGGCCTCCAGCGTCTGGCGCGAGGCGGAGAGATCGCCGATCGTCGCCATCAGCCGGCGTTCGGATTCGCGCAGCCGCTCCTGGTGACGTTTCATCAAGGTGATATCGGTCCCGACCGAGACCCGCCCGCCGTCGCGGGTGCGCCGTTCGTTGATCTGCAGCCAGCGCTCGTCGGCAAGCTGCACCTCGGTCGTACGCGAATAGCCGGAGCCGTCGGCATCGGCGATCCGCCGTTCGATGACGGGGCGGGCGGCAGCGGCATTGACGATCGAGCGCTCGGTGCCGGGCACGAGCACGCTGTCCGGCAGCCCATAGGCCTGCTGGAAATGGGTGTTGCACATGACGAGGCGATCGTTCTTGTCCCAGAGCACGAAGGCCTCCGAGGTGCATTCGATGGCATCGGCGAGCCGCTGGTCGGCTTCCGCATAGCGCTGGGCAAGCCGATGCTGTTCGGTCACGTCCATAGCGATGCCGATCAGGTGCATGCGGCCGGAATTGCTGCGGATCACCTGGGCGCGGGCCCGCATCCAGACGTAATGGCCGCCGGCATGGCGCATGCGAAAGATCTGGTCGACCTGGCCGGAGTGGCCATTGGCGATGGCGCGCGCGATCTCGTACAGCCCGCCGTCATCGGGATGCATCAGCCGTGCTGCCTCGCCGAAGCCCATCGTCTTGTCGGAACCGGGCAGGCCGAGCATGTCGTACATTGAGCGCGACCAGAAGAATTCGCGGTTCTCGAAATCGAAATCCCAGAGGCCGCAGCGGCCGCGCGACAGCGCCGTCTCGACCCGCAAGTTCGATTCCAGGAAGATGTCGTCGGCGTCGCGGGCGCGCTTCACCTGCGTGTAATAAGCATAGAGGATAACGAGCAGGATCGAGGAGATGCCGGCAAACAGCGTCACGTTGAGCGCCAGTTCCTCACGCCAGAGCCGGCCGATCTCGTCGAGCGAGGTGGCGGCAACGATATAGCCGCCGGCATTGCCCATCAGCGTGATCTCGGCATAGTGCGGAACGCCGCCGATCGTCGTTTCGATGACGCCGGCGCGATCGCCGAAGCGCCGGATCGCCGAGACCTCGGGGAAGAAGTCGCCGACATTGCTGCCGACATGCGAAAGCCCGGCGGTCGTCGCGGCAAAAACCTTGCCGCTTGCCTGCACGAGCAGCACGAAGGCGCCGCTGTCCAGCCGGTCCTGCGGCAGGAACTTGGCAAGCCGGTCCTGTGCTTGGGTGATATCGCCGCTGTCGAAGATATCGGCCGCATCGGCAAAGACGGCAGAGGCGGTCGCCGCCGAAAGGGCGGTGGCGTGGCGGGCTGAGGCCTCCATCCGGCCGTATTCACTCATCATGCCGAAGAAATGTGAGGCGGCGACGACGGTGAGGAAGGCGACGATCAGCGCCGGAATGGCGCGCTTCAAGATGAGCTCCGCCTTTGGCAGATGACGAAGCAGCGGCTCCGATGTCGCATGACCGGAAAGGCTGCCTCGCCAGGCTTTCAGCCCGTCAAAATCGACACGCAGCCGTCCTCCGGCCACGGTTGCCCGCCGCACGTCCATCATCTCTTCGCCTTGTCCCTCATGTGATTCGCGCGCCGCTCGCTCGAACCTGACCTAGAGAATCATGGGTGATTCGCCTTGTCCAGAGGCAAAGGTAAAAATCCGTTAACTATTTATATTTTCGGGTTTTTCCGGGTGATTCGAATCATTTGACGGCTGGCCGCCGCATTTTGTGCGGCGGCTGGCCGAAACAAATTACCCCTTAAGCGTGCGTTCGACGATGTCGCGCACGTCGGTCGAAAGAGCCGGAGCCCGTTCGATCTCAAGGAGCGCGGCGCGAGCATGATCGGCACGCGCCGGTTCCAGAGAGCGCCAGGAGCGCATGGAGGTGAGGATGCGTGCGGCAAGCTGCGGGTTGCGCCCGTCGATATCGAGAATCTGGTCGGCCAGAAAGCGGTAGCCTTCGCCGTCGGCGCGGCCGAAGCCGGTCGGATTGCTGAAGGCGAAGCTGCCGACGAGAGAGCGCATCCGGTTCGGGTTGGTCCGCTTGAAAAGCGGATTGTCCATCAGTGTGCGGACCCGATCCAGGGTTTTCGCGCCCGGAATGCCGGCCTGGATCGCAAACCATTTGTCGATGACGAGCGCATTCTCCGCGAAACGGTCACGGAATGTCGCCAGCGCCTCGCTCGTCTCCGCGCTGTCGGGGAAACGATGGGCCAGGATCGTCAGCGCATGGCTGAGATCGGTCATGTTGTTGGCCGCATCGAAAGCGGCCTTGGCACGAGCCGGCGTCTCTTCGGCATGAGAGAGATAGGTGAGGGCGGCATTGCGCAGTGCGCGCAGGCCGGCGCTTTTTGCGTCCGGTCTGAAATCGCCCGATGTCGTCATTGTTGCGTAGAGGGTGGCAAAGACGTCCCTTCCTGCATCGGCGATCTGTTTCAGGATCGCTTGCCGGCCGGCATGAATGGCATCGGGATCGTTGTTGCTGCCGAGTTCGCGGGCGATGTCGGATTCGCTCGGCAGCGCCAGCGCCTGGGCGCGAAAGGCGGGTTCGAGGCTCTCATCGGCGGCGGCCGCAATCAGCGTCTCGACGAAAGTCACCTCGCAGACCACCGGCTTGCCCTCGCGGGCATCGCGCGCCGCTTTCAGGAGGTTCGGCAGTGCGAGGTCGGTCAGCGACTGCCAGCGGGCGAAATGGTCAGTCTCATGGCGGGCAAGATGGGCGAGATCGGCCGGGCTCTGATCGAAATGCAGGTTGATCGGAGCCGAGAAACTGCGGTTGATCGAAACGACCGGCCGCGATCCAACGCCATGGAAGACCGCCGTCTGCGTGCGGCCAGTGAGATGCAGCACTTCGCCGGCATATTCGGCGCCCTCGACCAAAGTCGGCTCGATCTTGCCGCCGTTTTCGCCGAAGAGAGCGACGCTCAGGGGAATATGCATCGGCTCTTTATCCGGTTGACCGGGGGTGGCAGGCGTCATCTGTTCGAGCGACAGGGTGAAGCTGGCGGCCGCGGCATCGTAGCTGCCCGATGCGGTGACGAGCGGCGTGCCGGCCTGGTGGTACCAGAGCGAAAATTGCGCGAGGTCGCGCCCGCTCGCCTCTTCGAAGCATTTGACGAAATCCTCGATCGTCACGGCCTGGCCGTCGTGGCGGTCGAAATAGAGGTCCATGCCCTTCTTGAAGCCGTCCTTCCCGAGCAGCGTCGCGATCATCCGCGTGACTTCGCTGCCCTTCTCGTAGACCGTCGTCGTATAGAAATTGTTGATCTCTCGATATTTCGTCGGCCGCACCGGATGAGCGAGTGGGCCGCCGTCCTCGGGAAACTGCTCCGATTTCAGATGGCGCACCTCTGCAATGCGCTTGACCGGGCGCGAGCGCTGGTCGGATGAGAATTCGTGGTCGCGATAGACCGTCAGGCCTTCCTTGAGGCAGAGCTGGAACCAGTCGCGGCAGGTGATACGGTTGCCGGTCCAGTTGTGGAAATATTCATGCGCGATGATCGTCTCGATATTGGCGTAGTCGGCATCGGTCGCGATCTCGGGGTCGGCAAGCACGTATTTGTCGTTGAAGATGTTGAGACCCTTGTTCTCCATCGCCCCCATGTTGAAGTCGGAGACGGCGACGATCATGAAGATATCGAGATCATATTCGCGGCCGAAGACCTCTTCGTCCCACTTCATCGAGCGTTTCAGCGCGTCCATGGCATAGGCCGCGCGCGGCTCCTTGCCGTGCTCGACGTAGATCTTCAGCACCACTTCACGGCCGGACATGGTCGTGAACGTGTCTTCGACGACGCCGAGATCGCCGGCGACGAGCGCGAAGAGATAGCTCGGCTTCGGATGAGGGTCGAACCAGGCGGCGAAATGCTTGCCGGGGCCGTAGCCCGCGCCGCCGAGGAAGTTGCCGTTCGACAAGAGCAGCGGATTGGCGTCCTTGTCGGCGATGATGTTGACCGTAAACGGCGCGAGCACATCCGGCCGGTCGGGGAAATAGGTGATGCGGCGGAAGCCCTCCGCCTCGCACTGCGTGCAATAGATTCCGCTTGTGCGGTAAAGGCCCATCAGCTTGGTGTTGGCCTCGGGATTGATGATCGTGGTGATCGTCAGCTCGAACGGCGCGCTTTCAGGCAGGTCGCGCACCGTCAGGCTGTCCGCGGTGGCGTCGTAGCGCGAAGGGTCCAGCTCCACCTGGTCGAACAGCAGCCCCGACAGGGTCAGTTCGTCGCCGTCAAGAACGATCGGTGCCGTGGGATCTGCGCCCGGGCGGCGGTGAAAGATAAGACGGGCCTCGACCTTTGTCTCCGTCGGGTCGAGTTCGAAGGTCAGGTCCACGCGTTCCAGTACGAAGTCGGTGGGGCGGTAGTCTGCCAGATGAATAACCTGGCCGGTATCTGTTCGCATGGTGGTTCCTGAAGACCGTTATTGGACAATCGCGGAATACAGAGGCGGGCGCACTCTGCCATAAATTTGCCGGGCATAATTACATTAAAGTCTGAACTAAAGTTAAAGCAAATTGCCCTTGAACATGAAGTTCCCGGTCAAATATTCCGTTTGAAACCAGTGGGTGCGGCTGCTTTGATGCGACTATTTAAGATTGAGTGCCATCTTGATCGCCGCATCGCTTTCCGTCCGTTGCACGACGACGCCATACCAGCCGAGCCCGTCATAATCCTCGTAGCCGAGGGTGCGCGCGAAGGCGACGATCGAGCCGTTGTTGTCGTAGTAGCTGCCTTTTGCCTGGCCGGATGGGTTGGCGAGCGCGAAATGGGAAAAGAGCAGCGCGGGATTGGTGGTAGCGATGACCCGGCTCTTGCCGTCGAGCAGCATGACCGTCGTCTTTTCCGCCAGCTGCGGCGGCAGGTTCGCCTCTTTCTCGACGATCGCCTGGCCCTGGTTCTGCCAGTCGAAATAGACGCCGAGCGTGCCGATCAGTCGCCCGTCGAGCTTGCCGTTTTCGCGAATGCCGGTCGCATAAACAAGCGCATGCCTGTTGTCGTGGAGCGGGCTGGATTTGACCTCGTCGACGATATACGAGTCGCCGGAAGCACAAGCCGATGCCGCACGGAACCACGGATCGCCGGAAAGGCTCGTGCCGCCGATCTTGCGCTGGAAATGGGGATTGGCGGAAGCGATCACCTTGCCCGAGAGATCGGTCATGACTAGATCGAGATAGACGGTGTAGAAACGGTTGATGGCGCCGAGACGCTCCGCCGCGAAGGCGACGGTTTCCCGGCCCGGTTCCTGCAGCGTCTGCCAGAGTGCCGGGTCCGTTGCCCACCAGCGCACATCGGCCGTGCGCTCGAAGAGATTGCGAACGATGAGCTGCACCAGCGTCTGCGCGAGATCCGTCAGGCGCACCCCCTCCATCTCCTCGACGAGTGAATCGGCCATGGCGCGGCTGAGGCCGATGCGGCCGAGGACGTTGCTCTCGAACCTGCCGGTGATGTCGGTTGCAATCTGTGCCAGCCGCTGTACCTCGTTGGCGACGACCGCAAAGCCCTTCCCGGTCTCGCCCGCTCTTGCCGCCTCGATCAGCGCATTGATCGCAAGCAGCTTGATCTGCTTGACGATATGCGTGTTGTCGGCGCTGAAGCGCTCAAGGTCGGTGCTGATGCCGTCGGTAACGACGCGCATGGAGCGCGGTGTCGCAGTCTGCGATTGGGCAATTGTTTCTGCGCTAAGCGGCTTCATCAAAGTATCCTGGAGCGTGGGCAATCGTTTGGCGGTGAAGGTGTTTTTCAACTAGATGACGAAAAACGATGCTCGGCTATGGTTTTCAATTGGTTAATGCCAAGCGGCCGTGGGCGGACATTTTAGGGGGAATGACCTCAAGGAAGAGAGTTTTCGACGCAATGCGGATGTACCTGCGCAGATCGAGCAGGTGCGGAAGTGATTTTGCGATTCTCCTGGATTGCCTGCGGTTTTTTCGCCCATCGGAATTTTCTTTCGTTACGATGCCGGAAATCATCCGCTGCGTTCCCGAGTCGAACGCGTCTCCCACCCTGTTAAGTCAGCATCAAGAGCCAGGATCATGCACTCGGTTCTCAGAAATCCGATGAGGGGCATTACGCTCAAAGTCTCGTCGGTCGTGGTCTTCCTGGCCATGCAGACTTTCATCAAACTGGCCGGCTCGGATATTCCGCCGGGGCAGGTCACCTTCTGCCGGTCCTTCTTCGCGCTCTTTCCGATCATGGCGTTTCTCGCCTATAACAGGCAGTTGCAGTCGGCTTTCTATACGGCCAATCCGATTGGGCATCTCAAGCGCGGCACGATCGGCATCATGTCGATGGGTTTCGGCTTCTATGGCCTCTTGCACCTGCCACTGCCGGAGGCAATCGCGCTCGGCTACGCGATGCCGCTCGTCGCCGTCATCTTCGCCGCAGTTTTTCTCGGTGAGACCGTGCGCATCTATCGCTGGAGCGCCGTGTTGTTCGGCATCGTCGGCGTCGCCATCGTCTCCTGGCCGAAGCTTACGCTGTTTCGCGACGGCGGCATGGAGGCCGAACAGGCGGTCGGCGCGCTCTCGGTGCTGCTCTCGGCCGTTCTTGGCGGCATGGCGATGATCCAGGTGCGCCGCCTCGTCGAGGAGGAGAAGACCACGACGATCGTGCTTTATTTCTCGATCACCGCCTCGGTCTTTTCGCTGGCGTCTCTTCCGTTCGGCTGGCTGGTCCTGCCATGGCCTTCGGCGTTCTGCCTGATCGCGGCCGGCTTTTGCGGCGGCGTCGCGCAGATCCTGCTGACGGAAAGTTACCGTCATGCCGATGTCTCCACGATCGCGCCGTTCGAATACACGTCGATCCTGCTCGGCGGCATCGTCGCCTATTTCGTCTTTGGCGACGTCCCGAGCGTTACCATGCTGATCGGCACGGTCATCGTGGTCGCTGCCGGCATCTTCATCATCTATCGCGAGCACCAGTTGGGTATCGGGCAGAAGGAGGCGCGCAAGGCCACCACGCCGCAATCCTGAGCGGCGGCAAGCTCATGATATAAAAGGTTTTAACCCAGGGATTGCCATGGTGCGAAACTTGCGATCAAAGAGCGAAAGGAATGGTGAATTCTTGGGATTTCCCCGGTCCGTGAAATATGATTGTTGAACGTGAGAGACTATCATTTATTCGAAGCTGTGCATGTTTGAATAGCTGCTGATGCCGGGGGAGCTTCCGGCATCGCTGCTCCGAACGCTGGCCTGCGAGCGGAGGTGGAGAAAAGCATAATGGCATTCACGGCGGAGCAATTGGCGGGGAATTCTTCCTTCCTGATGAGCATCCGCTTCTTGGCCGGGCAGACGCGTACCATGTTCGATGCCGGCCCGCGGCTGGCGCGGCTGCTCGCCTCCCACCAGCGCTGGCTTCTGACCCAGACGGCCTATGCCCTTAACCTGGAATATGATCCGCGCGACCCGACGTCGGGTTTCACCGCCGTGCGGCTGACCGGGCGCATCACCGCGCACAAGGTAGCGAGCCGCAACACCGTGCTTGCCTTCATCGAAGAACTTCATACCTACCGCTTCATTGTGCACACGCCCGGCGACGAGCGGCGGCGGCCGCGCCATTTCGAACCGGCCGAAGTCAGCCATCAGGCGATGTTCGGGTGGATTCTTGCCAATCTCGCCGCGCTCGACCTGCTCGACGGCGGTCAAAGGGCAGCTTTTTTTCAGGCAAACCCCGCTTTGATGAAGCTCGTCCAGCCGCGCATTGCTCGCCATTGCCTGGAAGATGCCGCCTGGCGCGAACCGCCGGAGCAGGTGGCGCTGTTTCTCTGGACAGAGGCCGGCGGACTCGTCGTCGACCACTTCATGGCCCGGATGGACATCGAAAACGCGGAACCGGACAGGTTTCCTGTCGGGCGCGTCGAAACCCGCGCGCTCGCGAGCGATTTCATGATGTCGCGCACTCATCTACAGCGGCTGCTGGCGAAGGCGGCGCAACGCGGCTGCGTCGCCTGGCACGACGAAACGCGCAAGACGCACCTTTGGTTATCACGGGATTTCGTAAAGGAATATTGCGCCTGGCAGGCGGTCAAGTTCGCCTATGTCGATGAAGCCTTCGAATGGGCGAAAGCCCAAATCGAGGAAATGACCGTCTGATCAAAGAACGATTGCAGCAGTGCCTGCGCCAATTCGCTCGCTGGCATCTGCCGGCTTGACCGAAAGCTCGCGCTCATATTCCCGCGCGGCGCAGACCGCTGCGCGAATGTGCTCGAACGTATCGATGTTGCACAGAAGCGATATCAGGATCGTGGACATTTCAGGCTACTCTTGACGGGAAAGGGCAGGCGAAGCGCCTGCCGCTCAATATTGCTGGAAGTCCGCAAAAATGGCGGTCGGGCGCGCGATGCGGCTGCTAACGCCGGTGCCGCGGGCAACCATCTGTTCGTTCGTGGCAAAGCCGAAACGGCCGTAGCCCTGAGTGGAGCGAACTTGGTCGCCGGCGAGGCGGAGGGTTTCAAACCCGCAATGGATAGGACGAAAACGCTTGTTCATGGCCTTGGTTCCTGTGATTCCTCCCAAGACACAAGGTTATATTGCAATGCAGCATGCATTTTGCAATGCATCATGACGCGATGCAGCTATTCCAAAAACGCATAGGATGTTTCACAAATTATTCAACTTTGGCTAATTTCTAAGCAGGGAGAGTGACTTAAGTCTCGCCTGAAAAGCGAGCAGATCATTCCAGGCCAGCCGTTTGTTGACAGGTGCGGTTAACAGATCCTGAGGATGCAGGCTGGCGATTGCGGGAATGACATGCTCCGCAACGGCGATTTCCCTCCAGCGGCCGCGCAGGCCGTGAATCGTATCGTTTTCCCCGAAGAAAAAGCGCGCCGAAAAATTGCCGAGCAGCAGGATGACCCGAGGTTCGGCCAGTGCGATCTGCCGCTCGATGAAGGGTCGGCAAATGTCCATTTCCGCCGCCGAGGGCGCACGGTTGCCGGGCGGGCGCCAGGGGATGACCTGCGTCAGCAGGACACTCGAACGGGTCAGTCCGATCGAGGCCAGCATCTTGTCGAACAATTGGCCGGATTTTCCCGAGAAGGGCGTGCCTTCGCGATCATCTTCGGCGCTCGGCGCCGAACCGATCACCATAATGCCGCTTTCGGCATCGCCGTCGGCAAAGATGGTCGAGCGGGCGCTATGCTTGAGATTGCAGCCGTTAAAGGCTTCGATCGCTGTCTTGAGCTCGCCGAGAGATCGTGCGCTTTCGGCGACGAAACGCGCCTGCTGCACGGCCTCGCCGTCGGGAATGGCAGGTTGCGGGCCGGAGGTTGCGCGTTCGGCCGGAGCCGGGCGCGCCGCCGCATTCGGACGCGGCGATATCTGACGTTCCCCTGCAACAGGGCTCTCCTGCTGCGCCGCTGTCGCCGGACGGCGAGCAGCCTTCATCGCCTCGAACTCGGCGAAGCGGTCGATCGCCTCTTCCTCCAGCAGCCATTCCACACCGGCATCCGCATGGAAATGCAGAAGCGCTGCAAGCTCGGCGGGAGAAAGGTCGTTGGCGGAGATCATGCGGCAAGTCTAGCGGAGGGAAGTGGGCATTGAAAGGGCAGGCGGCATATTGCTTGCCTTTGCCCGTTCTATTGTACCGTCCATTGCGAGATGTCGTCGCGCTCGCCGATCAGCGCCAGGCCGTGAGCGATCGACAGCAGTTCGCCGCCGCTTTCGATCCGGCCGCGCTCGAAGCGCTCGGTGAAGATCCGGCGCACCGCCGGCACGAAGGAGGTGCCGCCGGTCAGGAACACCTTGTCGATTCCCCCAGACTTCGTCTCGGTCTTGTCTAGCACTTCGTCGAGCGCTCCTTCGATACGGGCGAGGTCATCGACGATCCAGCTTTCGAAATCGCTGCGCTTGATCGTGCGACGACCGCCGCGGCCGAGTGGGGCGAAATCGAACGGAGCCTCTTCGGCGGAGGAAAGCGCCATCTTCGTTGCAGAGACGGCCTGATAGAGCGGATAGCCCTCGTCATGGTCGATCAGGTCGACGAAGATTTCCAGTTTCTCCGGTTCCAGCGCCGTGCGCACCAGCTTCTTGAGATCCTCGAATTCCCGCGAGGTCTTGAAGATCGACAGCTGGTTCCAGCGGCTGAAGCTCGCATAGTAGTTTGACGGCACCTCAAGGACCTTGTCGAAACTCTTGAAATGGCTGCCCTTGCCGATCTGCGGCGCGACGATGTTGTCGATCATGCGCGCATCGAAATGGTCGCCGGCCACACCGACACCCGAATGGCCGATCGGCGTTGCCGTCAGTTTGCCGGCCCTGGTCTCGAAGCGGATCAGCGAATAGTCCGTCGTACCGCCGCCGAAGTCTGCGACGAGCACGGTCGCATCGGACTTCAGGTTCTGCGCGAAGTAGAAGGCGGCCGCAACCGGCTCGTAGACATAATGAATTTCCGGAAAGCCGAACCGCGTCAGCGCCTCGTTGTAGCGCTGCACCGCAAGCGCCGGGTCCGGATTGGCGCCGGCGAAATGCACCGGACGGCCGGCGATGATGCGGCTGGTCTCATCGGGCCAACTCTCGCCTGCGTAATGGCGAAGGCGCCGGATAAAGATTTCCATCAGGTCTTCGAAGCTCTGCCGCTTGCCGAAGATGATTGTGCCCTGGAAGAGCGCGCTTGCCGCAAAGGTCTTGATCGACTGCAGGAAACGGCAGTCGCCGGGATTGTCGATGAACTGGCGGATCGCCGCATGGCCCGCCTCCACCTTCAGCGCCGAAGCCCCGAGCTGCGCGTCCTTCATGAAGGACAGCGCCGTGCGCATGCTGTCGGCCGTGCCTGCCGTGCTCGTGAACGCCATCGAGCGCGTCGCCCCGCCATCCGCCATGGCGAGAACCGTATTCGTCGTGCCGAAGTCCAAACCCAGCGCCTGAGCCATGCCCGCACCTCTTCATGTCGATTGTTATTGGAGACGGAGCGTTGCTCCGCAAGGGCGTGCGAACGCCCGGATCAAGGAGGGCGGGTGATGCCATAGAGGCGTGACACATTCAAGAGGAGAGGAAGTTGATGTGATTGCAGGCGCACTTCTTCTCCCGGTGGAAGAAGAAGTGCGCCGCAAGGGGCAATCGGCAATGCCGAATTCAGAGGGTCGTCATCACTCGGCGGCCATTGCCCTTGCTTCCTGCACCTCGGGTTCTTCGACCTTCTTCTCGCCGATCAGCCGGCCGAGGAAATTGCCGAAGCGGTCCATCTCGACAAAGATGACGGGGGTGATGAAGAGCGTCAGCAGCTGCGAGACGATGAGGCCGCCGACCACCGCGATGCCGAGCGGCTGACGCAGCTCGGAGCTTGCGCCGGTGCCGAGCGCGATCGGCAGGGCGCCGAGCAGGGCGCAGAAGGTCGTCATCATGATCGGCCGGAAGCGTCGCACGCAGGCCTCGTGGATCGCCGCCGTAGCCTTTTCGCCGGTCGTGCGCATCGTCTCCACCGCCACGTCGATCATCATGATCGCGTTCTTCTTGACGATGCCGATCAGCATCAGGAGCCCGATAAGGGCGATGATCGACAGGTCGAAGCCCATGATCTTCAGGGCCAGCAGCGCGCCGAACGCCGCCGCAGGCAAACCGGAAAGAATGGTCAGCGGATGGATGAAGCTTTCATAGAGCACGCCGAGGACGACATAGATCGTCAGAATGGCCGCCAGGATCAGATAGGGCGTGTTGCCCTGAGACTGCTGGAAGATTTCGGCCGTACCGCCATAGGAGGTGAAGACGTCTGTCGGTGTCGCGATGTCCTTCTTGATCTGGTCGATCGCCGCCGTCGCATCGCTGAGCGAGACGCCTTCCGGCAAGTTGAAGGAAACGGTGGTCGAGACCAACTGGCCCGTCTGGTTGACGGTGACCGGGCCGGTGGTGCGTTGGACGTGCGCGAAGTTCGAAAGCGGCACCAGGCTGCCATTGGCCGAGGCGACACGGATTTCCGAGAGCTTCTGGTCGTCCCAGGGTTTGCTCGTATCGTATTCGACGATGACGTTGTAGCTGTCGCCGGTCGACTGTATTTCCGCCGCTGAGTATCCGCTGAAGGATTCCTGCAGCGTTTTGCGCAGCGTGCCGTTATCGATCCCGTAGGCGGCTGCCCGCTCCGTATCGATGACGATATTGGCCTGGAGCGCGTTGTTCTGGGCGTCCGACGTCACGTCGGTGAACAGTCGATCCTTACGCATCGCCGCCTGGATCTTGCCGGCCCAGAGGTTGGTTTGATCAGCACTCAGCGCCTGTACCACCAGCTGATACTGGCTGGCGGTCTGGCGGCCGCCGAAGCGCAGGCTCTGGTTCGGCGTCACGAAGGCCTGCAACCCCGGGATCTTGTTGATCGCGGTACGCAGCTCGCGCAGCGTCTGGTCAAGCGGCGGACGCTCCGTCTTGTCCTTGAGTTCGACGAACATCGAGCCGTTGTTCTGCGGTTTGTTCGGGTTGCCGCCGATCGTCGACATCACGTGGTTGATCGCCGGGTTCGCCTTGACGACGGCTGCCGCCTGCTGCTGCAGTGCCTCCATGGCGGGATAGGAAATGTCCTGCCGGGCCTGGGTGCTGATCGTCAGGCGGCCGATATCCTCCTGCGGGAAGAAGCTCGTCGGCAACGTCATGAAGAAATAGACCGTCAGCGCCACCGAACCGAGGAAAACCCCGAGGATCGTCACGCGATGACGAAGGCACCAGCCGACCGCCCGGTCGTAGCCGCGCAGCGTCCGCTCGAAGCCGGCATCGAAGATGCGGATGAGGAGCGGTGGGCGGCTCTGGTGGTTGGACAGACGTGAGGCGAGCATCGGCGTCACGGTCAGCGAGACGATCGCCGACGAGATGATGGCGATGGCGACCACCATGCCGAATTCGTTGAACACGCGGCCGACGACGCCACCCATCAAGAGGATCGGGATGAAGACCGCAATCAGCGAAACCGACATGGAAATGATGGTGTAGCTGACTTCGCCCGCACCCTTGATCGCCGCCTCCCGCACCGGCATGCCTTCCTCGACATGGCGCAGGATGTTTTCGAGCATGACGATCGCGTCATCCACCACGAGCCCCACCGCGAGCGTCAGCCCGAGCAGCGATATATTGTCGATACTGTAGCCAAGCACATACATCATGCCGAAGGTCGAGATCAGCGACAGCGGGACGGCAAGGCCCGGAATGATCGTCGCTGTGGCGTGGCCGGTAAAGAGGTAGATGACGAGGACGACGAGGCCGATCGTCAGGAGCAGCGTGAACTTCACGTCGGCAATGGCGGCGCGGATCGGTTTTGCGGCGTCGTTCATGACGACGGTGTTGACCGAAGGCGGGATTTCGGCGTGAAGCTGCGGCAGCTTGGCGTTGATCGCATCGACGACGTCGACGGTGTTGGCATCCGGCTGACGCTGAATGGCGAGGATGATGCCGCGCTGGCCGTCATACCAGCTGCCGGTATACTGGTTCTCGACGCTGTCCTGTACATCGGCAATATCGCCGAGATGGATCGGCGCACCATTCGGATTGGCAATGACAAGCGAACGGAATTGATCGGCGTTGGTGCGCTGCGTATTCGCGGTAATGGTCATGGCCTGCGAATTGTTCTGCAACGTTCCCACAGGCTGCTGGCTGTTGGCGGCAGCAAGCGCCTTGTTGACTGTATCGATGCCGATGCCGCGGGTCAGCAGCTTGTTGGGATCGACCTCGACGCGCACGGCATAAGTCTGCGCACCGTAGACGCTGACCTGGGCAACTCCGGGAAGGGTGGAAAGCGACGGCGAGATGATGTCTTCGGCGATCTCGTCGAGCTTGCTGCGTGGCATGGTGTTGCTCTGCACGGAGAGCAGCATGACGGGCGCATCGGCCGGGTTCGTCTTGCGGTAGCTCGGCGGCGTCGTCAGGTTGTCGGGCAGCTGCCGGGTCGCATGCGAGATCGCGGCCTGCACGTCCGCTGCCGCCGCGTCGATGTTGCGGTTGAGGTCGAACTGCAGCACGATGCTGGTGCTGCCCAGCGAGCTCGATGCGCTGATTTCGCTGATGCCGGGGATAGTCTCGAACTGCTTGATCAGCGGCGTGGCGACCGACGTCGCCATCGTCTGCGGCGAGGCGCCGCTCAACTGCGCCGAAACGTTGATTGTGGGAAAATCGACCTGCGGCAGGGCCGCGACCGGCACAAGCTGATAACCGGCTAGACCGGCCAGAATGGCGCCGATGGCAAGCAGCGTCGTCGCGACGGGGCGCTGGATGCAGAAATTGGGGATCATTGCTCAGCTCCCACCGCGATCGTCTCGGACTGCTGCTGTTGCCGAGGCTTTTCGGCGGACGCGACATCAAGCGTCTTTTCATCGAACTGCTCGTTGATGGCCTGCTGGTCGCTGAGCTGGCCCTGGCCCTCGACGACGACGTGATCGCCTTCCGAAAGGCCTGAGGCAATTGCAGTGAAGCCGCCATTCGCGCGGGCAACGGTGACGGGCGTCAGATGCGATTTGCCATCCTTGGCGACGAAGGCGAAGAAACCGTCCGGACCGGGGCTGACGGCAACCGTCGGCACGACCACCTGCTGTTCCGCATTGTTGAAATGCACCACGATATTGACCGACTGGCCGGGCCAGAGCGCACCGGAGGCGTTCTCGAACTTCGCCTTGGCGAGGATCGTGCCCGAGGCCGTGTCGACCGTATTGTCGTAGAAGCTGATCTCGCCCTTGCGGACCTGTCCCTTGGTGGAAGAGGGGACCGTGCTGACCGCGACCGGACCGGCTGCCAGAGCGGCCTTCAGTGCGCGCAGATAGCGCTCCTGCAGGTGGAATTTCACATAGATCGGATCGTATTTGGCGATAGTGACGATTGCTGCGCCGGCATTGAGGAAAGCGCCCTTGCTGACGGCGATATCGCCGAGCCGGCCGTCGAAGGGAGCGCGGATACTAGTGTTTTCGAGTATGATCTGATCCGCGGCGAGTGTCGCCTTATCAGCTTCAACCGTCGCTACGGCGCTGTCGCGCGCGGCTCTTGCCTGGTCGAGGCTCTGCTGGGTTCCGGCTTTCTGGTCGAAAAGATCCTGCGCGCGCACCAGCGCGGTTTCAGCTTGCGACAGGGTCGCCGTATCCCGCACGATCATCGCATTGTCCTTGTCGACGGTAGCCTTGGCCGTCCGGTCGTCCAGCTTGGCGATGAGGTCACCGTCTTTGACGGTCGCGCCGTCCTTGGCGTTGATGCCGACGATCAGGCCCTGCTCCTGCGCGGCAATGGTCGTGTTGTCATCGGCATCGGCCCAGCCGGTCGCCGTCACATCCGTCGGCAGCACGGTTTTCACGGCGGCAACTGTCTTGACGACAGTTGGACCGCCACCGCCGCGTCTGCGGCCGCCGCCCTGATGCTGCCCGCCGTCTGGAGCTTGATCAGCCTGGGCCTGCTGCTCACCGCCATTGCCGCCTGCCGGCTGCTTGATGATCTGCGAGAGGTAGGGAATGCGGGAGGCATAGGGGATGAGATTCCCGAATTGCCAGAGGCCGACGGCGGCGACTGCGATAAGGCTGACGGTGATCCAAAATTTCTTCATGGGCGAGACCGGACTTTGGGCAAGGTTGCGGGGGGCAAGGGTGCAAATTTTATGCCCTGATTGAGCCGCTTATATTGCGGCGCAAAAAAGACATAATTGTCCGGACACGATCACTAAGTGGTTATAACGGCTTAAATTTTTGTAATGAATATTCCGTAATATTCAAACTGTACTAATATAGGAGCGCGCAACTTGATGCAGTCCGACGGCTGTAAGCGTATGCCTTTGTTGCGCGGAAGAACGCAGAAAACAGAAAAGGCGGGTTGTCATGGCTGAGTTGGACGCCAGCGAGTTTCGCTCTCTCATCATAAGCGTGTTTCCTCATCTCACCGGCGCGGTCTTCAGACTGGCAGCAAAGGGTTGGGATTCGATCGCGATTGACGTCGATGACACGCTGATTTTCAAGTTTCCCCGCAATCTCACCGCAGAGCGGGTGCTTCAGAAGGAAGCTGCCTTGCTCGATGTCATTCGGCCGTCGCTTTCGATGGCGATTCCCGATATGCGAATTCACGACGGGCCACCGGTCTTCTCCAGCCACACCAAGATCGAGGGCGAACATCTCATCGCCGAAGACTACGATGCGCTCGGGGGCAGCGATCGTCAGCACCTGGCGGAAGACCTCGCGCGATTTTACGCCGAACTGCATGTGCTCGATGCCGACCGCATGCGGACGGCCGGCGCGGCGGCAATCCTGCCCTGGCAATCGCCCGAGGCTGTGAGAGCGAAGGCTTTGCCGCTGCTGCCGCCCGACATTACGAGCTTTGCGCGGGCCGTCGTTTCGGATTTCGAAGCCTTGTCGCCCGATCCTTACGGCAACATCTACGGCTTCTTCGGCGGCCATGGCTGGAACATGGCCTTCGACCACGCGCAGAGGAGGCTCAACGGCATCTACGATTTCGCCGATTCCGGCTTTGGCCCGTTGCACCAGGAATTCATCTACTCGAATTTCATTTCGCCCGATCTGACCGCCCGCATCGTATCGGCATATGAAATCCTGACCGGACGCAGGCTCGACCGACGGCGCATCGCGATCCTCACGGGTTTCCATCGTCTGTCCGAACTCGCCGAATTTGCGGACGATCCGGCTTACGTCGAAGAGATGATCCGAAGTGTCGCGACTTGGGCCGCGGCGGCCCGCGTCGGCTGAGGCGCAGCCGTCAGACGGATCGCGCCGCGCCGCCGTCGCAGCGGATGAGGGAACCGGTAATGTAGCTTGCCGGCTGGCTGCACAGGAAGGCAGCCGCTGCGGCAAATTCCTCCACCCGGCCGTAGCGGCCGGCTGGAATGCGCGCTTCCTTGTCGGTGCGGATCTCCTCGAGGCTCTTGCCCGTCCGTTTTGCCGCAGCCCCGTCGAGATCGTCGAGCCGCGCCGTCAGGATGCTGCCCGGCAAAAGCAGGTTGGTGGTGATGCCGAAGCCCGCCACTTCGGAGGCAAGCGTCTTGCTCCAGCCGGCAAGGGCCGGGCGCAGCGTATTCGACAGCGCCAGGTTGGCGATCGGTTCGATCACGCCTGACGAAGCAACGGTCAGGATGCGGCCCCAGCCCTGCGCCTTCATGCCGGGCAGCAGCGCATTGGTGAGCGTGATCACGCGGGCGACCATGGAGAGGAAATAGGTCTCGAGCTTTTCGGCCGTCATGTCTTCGGTCGTGCCGGGCGTCGGTCCGCCGGTATTGTTGACGAGGATATCGAGCCCGCCGAACTTCTCTTTCACAGCCGTCGTCGTCATCTCGACGAAGCGTTCATCGCCGAGATTGGCCCAGATCCAGTCGGCCTTGCCCCTGCCTTCGGCATTGATCGCCTTGCAATTGGCCTCCAGCTGTTCGCCGCTGCGCCCGCAGAGCAGTACGTTTGCGCCCTCCCGCGCCAGCGCCACGGCGATGCCGAGGCCGAGGCCGCGTGAGGAGGCGAGAACGAGTGCGCGTTTGCCTTCGATGCCGAGATCCATGAACTTTGCCCTCCGATATGTCCGAGCGATGTATAAGGCGCAAGCGGCGGAAAAGGAAAGGGAGTGCGATCGGTTCGGCGGCGTTTGATAATTGACGTTAACGTAAACGTCATATAATCCTGATGCGGGATGCATATCATTGTGCGAATTGGAAGATCGGCTGTCGTATCCCGGCTCGACAATCCCTTCTCGTTTTGACAAGAAAGTGCCGATCAGGGGATGATGGCCGCCGGCGGCCAAGTGGAGACGAATGGATGACCGAGGTGAGTGAGCTGCCCGAACGCGAAAGCATGGAATTCGACGTGGTGATCGTCGGTGGCGGACCTGCCGGTCTGTCTGCGGCGATCCGTCTGAAGCAGGTCAATCCGGAGCTGTCGGTTGTCGTTTTGGAGAAGGGCTCGGAAGTCGGCGCCCATATCCTGTCCGGCGCCGTCGTCGATCCCGTTGGCATCGACCGGCTGCTGCCCGGCTGGCGCAGCGAGAGCGACCATCCCTTCAAGACCGAGGTGACATCAGATCACTTCCTGGTACTCGGCCCCGCCGGCTCGATCCGCCTGCCGAACGTACTGATGCCGCCCTTGATGAACAATCACGGCAATTACATCGTCTCGCTCGGCAATGTCTGTCGCTGGCTGGCTGGTAAGGCCGAGGAACTCGGTGTCGAGATCTATCCGGGCTTTGCCGCGACCGAAGTGCTCTACAATGACGAAGGTGCGGTGATCGGCGTCGCCACCGGCGACATGGGGATCGAGAAGAACGGCGAGCCCGGCCCGAACTACACCCGCGGCATGGAGCTGCTTGGCAAATATGTGCTGATCGGCGAGGGCGTGCGCGGCTCGCTCGCCAAGCAGTTGATCGCGAAATTCGATCTGCAGAAAGACCGCGAACCCCAAAAATTCGGCATCGGCATCAAGGAGCTCTGGCAGGTCAAGCCGGAGAACCACCGACAGGGGCTGGTGCAGCACTCCTTCGGCTGGCCGCTTGGTTTCAAGACCGGCGGCGGCTCCTTCCTCTACCACCTTGAAGACAATCTGGTGGCGGTCGGATTCGTCGTCCATCTGAACTACAAGAACCCTTATCTCTATCCCTTCGAGGAATTCCAGCGCTTCAAGACACATCCGGCGATCCGCGGCACCTTCGAGGGCGGCAAGCGGCTCTCCTATGGCGCGCGCGCCATCACCGAGGGCGGCTACCAGTCGGTGCCGAAGCTTTCCTTCCCCGGTGGAGCGCTGATCGGCTGTTCGGCCGGTCTTGTCAACGTGCCGCGCATCAAGGGCAGCCACAATGCGGTTCTGTCGGGCATGCTGGCGGCCGAGAAGATTGCGGCTGCGATCGAAGCCGGCCGCAGCCATGACGAGGTCGTCGAGATCGAAAATGAATGGCGCAAGGGCGACATCGGCCGAGATCTGAAGCGGGTTCGCAATGTCAAGCCGCTGTGGTCGAAGTTCGGCACGGCCCTCGGTGTCGCGCTCGGTGGTCTCGACATGTGGACGAACACGCTGTTTGGCTTCTCCTTCTTCGGCACGCTGAAACATGGCAAGACCGATGCCCAATCGCTTGAACCCGCCTCGCAGCATAAGCCGATCGCCTATCCGAAGCCGGATGGCGTCCTAACCTTCGATCGGCTGTCCTCGGTGTTCCTGTCGAACACCAACCACGAGGAGGATCAGCCGGTGCATCTGCAGGTGAAGGACATGGGCCTGCAGAAGCGTTCCGAACACGACATCTATGCCGGTCCATCGACGCGTTACTGTCCGGCCGGCGTCTATGAATGGGTGGAGAAGGACGGCGAAGAGGTCTTCGTCATCAACGCCCAGAACTGCGTGCACTGCAAGACCTGTGACATCAAGGACCCCAACCAGAACATCAACTGGGTGCCGCCGCAGGGCGGTGAAGGACCGGTCTATCCGAATATGTGAAGCGGATCGGCATCGCAGCCGGCATTTCACGGGGCTGACGCTTTCGTGATCGCTTGCCGGCTGCGGTCCTTAGTCATTCGTTAACCATAAATTCCTTAGCCTGCGACATCTCTCGACGCACTAAGGACACCTTCATGACGATCTCCCGCCGGGGCTTTCTGATTGCTCTGCCCCTTGTCGTGGCCGGCTGCTCCTCGACCGGTTTGAACAGCCAGACGAATTACGCGGCACTTCCTGATGAAAAATTTCCGCTGAGGCAGGTGCCGATCGACAAGATCAAGCCGGAGCTCCGTCGCCAGGAAGTGGCTTATGAAACGACGCATGCAGCGGGGACCATCATCGTCGATACGCCGGCGCGTCGCGCCTACTACATCCTCGGCGATAACAGGGCGATGCGCTATGGCGTGGGCGTCGGCCGCGAGGGGCTGGCATTTGCCGGCGACGCCTATATCGGCCGCAAGGCCGAGTGGCCGAGTTGGACGCCCACCGAAAACATGCAGCGCCGCGAAGAACGCTATCGCAAGCTTGCCGGCGGCATGCCGGGCGGTCCGAACAATCCGCTCGGCGCGCGGGCGATGTATCTCTATCGCGGCGGCGATGATACGCATTTCCGCATTCACGGCACGAACCAGCCGGAATCGATCGGCCTGGCGATGTCGAGCGGCTGCATCCGTATGATGAACAACGACGTGATCGATCTCTATGGCCGTGTCGATGTCGGCGCCAGGGTTGTCGTCATTCAGGCTACGGCCTAAGCCCTAGGGCCGAAAGCAAAGCCATGCCCTCAGGGAGAGCAGAGCGAACATCGCTGATGCAAGTGAATTGACGAACGGGACAAGTGTGCTCAGTATACTGCGGTCTATTCATGGAGGGAGGCCGCAATGCGTAGTATAAGCGTAATAGTTTCTATCGTGGCGTTGTCTACGTTTGCCAGTGCTTTACCCGCGCTGGCGGCCATCAAGACCGTTACGCAGAGGCCGACAACTCAGTCATTGCCGGCGGGGCATGCGGTGCTTTTTAATGACGGGCAGTGTCCTGCAGGGCAGATTGCCAAATTCGTGCATAAAGAGAAGTCGGGTCAACTCAAAAAATCCTGCGTTCATTCGAATTGAACCGCCGCAGCATATCGCTAACGGCGGCTCTTGATTGATCGAAACGCTCAGCGACGCTTGGCGGCAATGCCGGTCGAAAGTGCCACGCCGATGCCTGTGATCACGGCGGCGCTGATTTCGGTAACGCCGATCTGTTCGCCAAGCAGCAAGCCGCCGCCGAGGGTTGCCAGCACGGGCGTCAGGGCCGTGAAGGCGGCGGCCTGCGTTCCGCCAAGTGTTCTGACGGCGGTGCCGTAGGCCACCATGGCGACGAGGCCGGAAAGAATGCCCTGACTCAGCGTCTGAAGGCCGATTTCCTGCAGAGGAACCTGAGGCAGCGAGATGCCGAAGATCACCGCAAGCGCGCCCATCATCAGGAAGGACCAGACGGCAATCAGGGCGCTCGCCTGCACGGCCGTCAGACCGGAGCGGCGGAAAGCATGGGTATAGCTCGCCCAGAGAAGGGCGCCGGCCGGCAGCAGCACGAAGCTCGTCCACGGCAATGAGGCGTCCGCAAGGCTGCGCGTGAGCAGGATCAGCACGCCGGCGACGATCGCGACGAGCCCCGCGATGCGTGTACCGTCAGGCCTTTCGCGAAACAGCGCAGCCCCAATCAACGCCGTGGCGAGCGGCATGGAGCCGCCGAGCAGGATGCCTGAAGAGGCGGCCGGCGTGGAATGAATTGCAAAAGTGGTTAGAAGGAAGAAGATGGCGCCGGAGCCGGACACCATGATGGCGAGCAGGTGAAGCGGCACGGCCTTCGGCAACAGGCCTGTTTTCATCCAGATGGGCGCAAGCGCGATGGCTGGAATGCCGAAGCGGATCAGCCCGATGTCGATCGAGCCGAGCGGCGTTGTCGCACTGTGGCGCGTGACAAGAAACCATGTCGCCCAGATCAGTACGGTGATGGTGCCCCCGGCATAACCGATTGCCTGCGATGGCGACTTGTCGTTCGAGAATGCAAGGGTGGTCATCATCCTGTCCTTTCCCTAGTCCGGAGCCTGTCCGGTTGAGGAAAAGATTAGCGCCAGAGGCCGGGGCATGTCCTTGCTATCTGTGGCTCAAAAATCATGCTACACGCAATCTTCTGCCAACTGGCGCCTATGGATATCGTGAAAATGCCAAATCTCGATAAATTCGATATTGCCATCCTGAAATGCCTGCAGGAGGATGCGCGGGCCACCAATGTCGAGATCGCCGAGAAGGTGAATCTCTCGCCGTCGCCCTGTCTGCGCCGCATCCGCAATCTCGAACGTACCGGCATCATCCGCGGATACACCGCCGATATCGATCGCAAGGAAGTCGGCCTCGGCCTGACCGTCTTCGTGGAATTCAAGGTTGTTCATCACAGTCGCGAGAATTCGGAGGCGCAGCAGAAGGCGCTGCTCGCCATCCCCGAGATCGTCTCCTGCTTCCTGATCTCGGGTACCGCGGATTTCTTGGCCGAAGTGGTGGTGGAGGATCTCGCCGCCTATGACCGGCTTCTAACCGAGACGCTGCTGACCCTGCCGAATGTCAGCGACATCCGTTCGAACTTCGCCATCCGCAGCATCAAGACGCACGGTCCGTTGAAGTTGCCCGAGGGAAAATAATTCCGCTCGGGCTTGCCGTATGCATGCTCTACAGCAGCGTACCGCTGAGGATGAGCAGCGCCACCGAGAAGTAGATGACGAGCCCGGTGACGTCGACCAGCGTGGCGACGAAGGGAGCCGACGCGCTAGCCGGATCGAGCCGGAGCTTCTGCAACAAGAAGGGCAGCATCGAGCCGCAGATCGAGCCGAAGGTGACGATCCCGATCAAGGCGGCAAACACCGTGATGGCGACCATCTGCCAGTGCGGGCCGTAATCATAGAGGCCGGCCGACTGCCAGAAGACGATGCGGATGAAGCCGACGAGGCCGAGGATCGCACCGAGCACGATGCCGGTCGGCAATTCGCGCAAGAGCACCTTCCACCAGTCCGAAAGCTTCAATTCGCCCAGCGCCAGCGCCCGGATGATCAGCGAGGTCGCCTGCGAACCGGAATTGCCGCCCGAGCTCATGATCAGCGGGATGAACAGCGTCAGCACCACAGCCTTCTCAAGCTCGCCTTCAAAATGCTGCATGGCGCTTGCCGTCAGCATCTCGCCGAGGAAAAGCGCTGCGAGCCAGCCGGCGCGCTTGCGGATCATGCCGGCGAAGTTGATCTTCATGTAGGGCTGGCCGAGCGCTTCCATGCCGCCGAACTTCTGGGCTGCTTCCGTCGTGTCCGATATCATCGTGTCGATTACGTCGTCGACGGTGACGATGCCGAGCACCTGCCCATGTTCGTCGGTGACGGGCAGGGCGAGCAGGTCGTGTTTGCGGATCAGCCGGGCGACATCTTCCTGCTTCATCAGTGGATCGGCCGAAACCGGCGTGCCCTTCTGCGCCACCGAGAGGATAGACGCGTCCGGCTCGCCGGTGATGAGGCGGCGGAGCGTCACCACATGCATCAGTGCATGGCTCACCTCGTCGAGCACGTAGATGGCATAGACCGTCTCGCGCGAGCGTTCGACCTGGCGCACATGGTCGAGTGTCTGGGCGACGGTCCAGCTATCAGGCACGCTGACGAATTCCGTCGTCATGATGCCGCCGGCCGTGCGCGGCGGATAGCCCATCAGGTGCTGGATGGCGATGCGCACCGGCTCGTCGAGGCTGGAGAACAGACGAGCGCGGGTCTCGCCGTCGAGTTCGAGCAGCACGTCGGCGACGCGGTCGTTGGACATGCCATGTAGCAGCCGGGCAGCGTCCTCCGCGCCCATGAGCGCAAGGATCTGTGCGGCGTTGCGAAGCTCCGGCCGGTCGAGAATGTTGACGGCATAGTCCAGCGGCATGCCCGACAGCACGCGCCCGGCGTCCTGGACGCTCAGCGCATTCAACGCATCGACGTGTTCGGCGATCGTTGCGCCGCGGCTGTTGTTGATGAAGGCACGGGCGGCATGGCCTGCCCGAAGAGGGAAGCGATTGATATTCATTTGAGGCTCGCCTTTCCGTCGATCCGCCGTAGCGTCCGACGAGCGAGCCGACAGGAGTCGGTCAGCGCACGAGGGCCGCGTACGGCAAAGGCAATCGACTGCTACTGTCGCTTGGCATCGTTAAGATGACTCCGTTGAAATCCGCGGAAGACAAGTGCCGTCCACGTGGGATGCTAGGTGGTCCCGAACGCGGAAAAAGTCAAGCGGGCTAAATGCTTAACGCCAGAATGTCGCACCCCGCGATGCGGCATTCAACACCGGCCCAGCTGGCGACCTCAGAATCCTGCAAGCACCGCTTTGCCCTTCATCTTGCCGCTTTCGACCATGGCATGCGCCTTCTTGAGATTCGCAGCATTGATCGGCCCGACGATCTCCGAAAGCGTCGTGCGGACCTTTCCGGCGTCGACGAGTTCGGAAACCTTGTTCAGCAGCTTGTGCTGCTCGATCATGTCAGGCGTACCGTAGAGCGGACGGGTGAACATCAGTTCCCAATGAACGGAGACGGCTTTGCGCTTGAAGGGCACGATGTCGAGCGTCTTCGGGTCGTCGATCAGCGCGAAGCGGCCCTGCGGCGCAATCGCCTCGACGATGTCGCCGATATGGCTGTCGGTATTGGTGGTCGAAAATATGAATCCCGGCGCGCCGATGCCGAGTGCTGCCACCTGCGGCGCGATCGGTTTGGAATGGTCGACGACGTGATGCGCGCCGAGTTCTTTCACCCAATCCTGCGTTTCCGGCCGTGACGCGGTCGCGATCACGATGAGATCGGTCAGCGCCCTGGCGATCTGGATGGCGATCGAGCCGACGCCGCCCGCGCCGCCGATGATCAGTATGGAGCGTGCCGCTCCCGAAACCGCATCCTGCACCTTCAACCGGTCGAAGAGAGCTTCATAGGCGGTGATCGAGGTCAGCGGCAGGGCGGCCGCGGCCGCGAAATCGAGGCTTTTCGGTTTGGTGCCGACGATGCGCTCGTCGACGAGATGGAATTCGGCATTGCTGCCCGGTCGGCTGATGATGCCGGAGTAGAATACCTCGTCGCCAGGCTCAAACAGCGTGACCTCCGCTCCAATCGCCTTGACGATGCCGGCAGCGTCCCAGCCGAGCACCTTGAGCTCGTCTGCAGGTGGTGCGGAATGGGCGCGGACCTTCACATCGACGGGATTGACCGAAATGGCCCTGATCTCGACCAGCAGATCGTGACCCTTGGCCTCCGGCATCGGCAGCTCGACATCGACCAGCGAGGTCTCGGCAGAAATCGGTTGTGGCGTTTTATAGGCGACGGCGCGCATGGGGAACTCCTGTGTTCGTTGCACGGAAGCTAGATGCGCATTATGTTCTGACAACGCAAGAATGCACAAATTCTGTACGTAGTACCTAAAAGGATACTGTAAAATGTCGTTGCCGCGCGCCAAGCTCGTCAAGAACTTTCCCGGCTGTCCGGTCGAGGCGACGTTGAGTTATCTCGACGGCAAATGGAAAGGCGTGATCCTCTTCCATCTGATGGAAGGTACCCTGCGTTTCAACGAACTGCGCCGTAAATTGCCGGCCGTGACCCAGCGCATGCTGACCAAGCAACTGCGCGAACTGGAAGAGGCCGGCCTATTGTCGCGCGCGGTCTTTCCGGTGGTGCCGCCGCGCGTCGAATATGCAATGACGCCGCTTGGCATGACGCTGAAGCCGGTCATTCGAGCGCTCGCCGCCTGGGGCGACGACTATGTCTTCTGCAGCCCGGAAGGCCGCGAGCTCCGCATGGCCTCAGACGGCCTGTGTGCTCCGGTCGCGACGCTCCAGACGTAGCGAGGCTGCAAAGACGAAGAGCCCGAGGAAGGAGAGCGCTGCGCCGACATAACCGGTTGCCGCAAAGCCGTAACCCCAGGCAATGACGAGGCCGCCGAGCCAGGCGCCGATCGCATTGGCGATGTTGAAGGCGGAATGGTTGGACGCAGCGGCAAGCGTCTGCGCATCGGCGGCGACATCCATCAGCCGCGTCTGCAGCGCCGGGCCGGCCGCAAAACCACAGCCGACGAGGAAAACGCAGAGGCCGAGCATGTAAGGGTTGGCCGCCGTCAGCGAGAAGGTGGTGAGTACGACGATATTATAGACGAGCGAGCCGCCGATCGTGCCGAGCAGCGACTTGTCGGCGAGCCAGGAGCCGATGAAATTGCCGGCATTCATGCCGACGCCGAAGAGGATCAGCATGACCGGAACTGCGCTTGCCGGCAGCATCGCCACCTCGGTCGTCGTCGAGGCGATATAGCTGAACATCGCGAACATGCCGCCATAGCCGACGGCGGCAATGCCGAGGGTTAGCCATACCTGCGGCCGGCGGAAGGCGCCGAGTTCGCGCAGGAACCCCGCCTCCTCGGAAACCCTGTCCTTCGGAACGTAGAACCAGATCAGTGCGACCGTCAGCAGGCCCAGCACGCCGACGGAGAAAAACGCCACCTGCCAGTCGAGCGACTGGCCGAAGAACGTCGTCAAGGGCGTACCGACAAGCGTGGCGACGGTGAGGCCGAGCATGACACGCCCGACCGCGCGGGCGCGCCGATGCACCGGCACCATCGAGGCGGCGACGAGGGCCGCGACGCCGAAATAGGCACCATGCGGCAGGCCGCTGATGAAACGCAGGAACGTGAAGGTCTCGAAGGTCGGGGCCACGGCGCTGGATATATTGCCGGCGGCAAAAACGAGCATCAGCGTCAAAAGCAGCGTGCGGCGCGCCATCTTGGCGGCGAGCACGGCGATGACGGGCGCGCCGATGACGACGCCGAGTGCATAGGCGCTGATGACGTAGCCGGCCTGCGGTGTCGTCACCGAGAAAGTCTCGGCGACATTGGGCAGCAGCCCCATGATCGCGAATTCACCGGTACCGATGCCGAAGCCACCACAGGCGAGCGCCAGTTGAACCAGCGCTACTGTCGTCGCCGACGGCAGCAGCTCTTCGTCCCGGCTATCGATGGAATCATTGACTGTGATCTCACTCACGAGAGCTCCTCGAGGCGGTTTTCTGCTTGGCAAAGGCCCTCTGGCGCGGGCGTGGCCGCAGGGCGATCGTAAAATAGCGGGAGGTGGAGACGATCTCTCCGATATCTGATCTATCCGTGATATATCGGCAGGCGTCGAGTGCGTTTTTCGCAGTGCAGCGTCCTGCTATGTGCATATGTCCGTTGCAATATTTGCATTTCGTCCATTTCGCGGGAGAAGCGCCGGCGCTTGAAATCGCCCATAGAGCAACCATCTCAAGGGCAAGGCAGGATCATTTCCGCGCCAGAGACGGGAGCCCTCATGAAGCTTGTAGGCTTTTTCAATCGCGACGGCGGTACCTTCAAGACCACCGACATGCTGGCCTACGAGAAGAGGGCGGAGGCGGCTTTCCGCGAAGCAGGGCACGATTTCGACGCCATCGTTTTCTCAGGAAGGGAAATCATTCCCGCCATGGAGCGGGCCGCCAAACGTGATGATATCGATGGCATCGTCGCCGGCGGCGGCGACGGCACGATTTCGGCGGCGGCGTCGATCGCCTGGAAGAACGGTATTGCGCTTGGCGTCGTGCCTGCCGGCACGATGAACCTCTTTGCCCGCTCGCTGCGCGTGCCGCTCGATATCTGGCAGGCGCTTGATGTGCTCGCCTCCGGCGAGGTCGACAATGTCGATATCGCCAGCGCCAACGGACGGCCCTTCATCCATCAGTTTTCCGCCGGTCTGCACGCCCGCATGGTGCGCTACCGCAACGCCTACAGCTATCGCTCCCGACTGGGCAAGATCAGGGCGAGCACGAAGGCGGCCTTGGGCGTCGTGTTCAATCCACCGGAATTCGAGGTCGAGTTCGAGGCGGCAGGCATGCGGGAGCGCCGCTGGGTGTCGGCGATCTCGGTCTCCAACAATCCCTTCGGCGAGAACGCGCTGCTCTACGCCGATAATCTGACAAGCGGCGAACTCGGCTTCTACACGGCAAATCCGCTGAAGCCTCTTGGGGTCGCCCGTCTTGCCATCGACATGCTGCGCGGCAAGGTCCGCGAGAACGCTGACGTCATGGTGATGCACCCAGCCGAGGTGCATCTGCATTTCCCGAAACTGCGTTCCAAGGCCAATTGCGTCATGGACGGCGAGTTGCTGCCGCTCCAACGCGATGTCTCGATCCGGCTGCATCCGGGCGAATTGAAGGTCCTCGTCAAGCAGGGTCTCGCTGCCCAGGTGGATGCAAGCGAACGCCGCGAGCCCGCTGCCTAAGTTGCCCACGGCATAGGCTTTAGAGCCGCGGCAGATAGGTGCGGTAGTCGAAATCCGAGACCGTGCGCAGATGCGCCAGCGCTTCCTTGCGCTTGGTGTCGCCATAGAGCGCCTGGTAACGCGGGCCGAAGATGTCGGCGATGAAGGGCGAGGTGCGGAAGGCCTCGACAGCGCTGAGGAAATCATGCGTCAGCCGCGCCGTGTTCGCAGGCGTATACGAGGGCGTCGTCTCCTCGCCGGGGTCGAGTTCGCCGTCGAGACCGGAGAGCATGCCGCCGAGGATCGCAGCCAGCAACAGGTAGGGATTGGCGTCGGCGCCGGCGACGCGATGCTCGATGCGCGCGGCTGGTCCGTCCTTATCGGGTATGCGGATCGCTGTGCCGCGATGGCCGCTGCCCCAGGTCAGATCGACTGGTGCGAAGGAGCCTGGCTGAAAGCGCCGGTAGGAGTTGGCGAAGGGGGCGAAGATCAGCTGCGCCTCGCGCATGGTATTGAGCAGCCCTGACGTGACGGATTTGATGAGCTTCGGCTCGCCGCCCTTGGCGTCGAGAATGTTGCGGCCTTGCCTGTCGATGATGCTCGTATGCACATGCAGGCCGGAGCCCGCATGTTCGGAATAGGGTTTGGCCATGCAGGTCGATTTCAGCTCGTGGCGTCGCGCCGCCTGCTCGGCGATGCGCTTCAGATAGAGGCAGTCGTCGGCGGCTGCCAGCGCGTCGGGACGATGCAGCAGGTTGACCTCGAACTGGCCGGGACCGAACTCCGCCGTCGTCGCATCCGCCGGCAGTCCCTGTGCCTTTGCATAGGCTCTCAGCGTGCCGAGGTAGTCATCGAGTGCGTCGACGGCGTTCATGTCGTAGAGCTGGAAACCGTTCGGCTCGCCGCGATAGGTGAGGCTTTCGGGCGGGGAAGGACGCCCGGTTTCGCGCCAATCCCCTGACATGACATAGAATTCCAGCTCGGTCGCCACGACAGGCGTCAATCCGCGTGCGGCATAACGTTCCAGCACCGAAGCGAGGATGGCGCGGGGGTCCATGAAGCTCGGACTGCCGTCGAATTCGTGCATGGTGGCGAGCACCTGCATCGAGCCTTCGGGCGCCCATGGCATCGGCGCGAGGCTGCGCCGGTCGGGAATGAGCTTGCCATCGGGATCGCCGATCGTCAGCGACACGCCGGTGATGTCGTCATTGTCGTCGCCCCAGATGTCGAGCGATTGCGTCGAGGCCGGCAAGCGGACGTCGCCGCTCCAGACCTTGCCTTCGGCGCCTGATGGAAGCTGCTTGCCGCGCAGGTCGCCATTCATGCCGACAATCAGGATTTCGAAACGCGGGTCGCCGCCTTCGGCCTTGCTGTCCATCCTGTCGCTCGCCATGACCTTGAAAATCCTCCGGTACAAGGCCAAGCTCCTACCCCATCGACAGCAGCCTTTCAATCCACGAGGGTTTTTCACCAGCCATGCCCGATACTTACCCGCTTTCGAATCTCGCCGCGATCGACGCCGCGCACCACCTGCATCCCTTCGCTGATATGAAGAAGCTGAATGCCGAAGGCACGCGCGTCATTCAGCGCGGCGAGGGCGTCTACATCTTCGACAATCACGGCAGGAAATATCTCGACGGCTTTGCCGGTCTCTGGTGCGTTAATATCGGTTATGGCCGCCGGGAAATCACCGAAGCCGTCGCGCGGCAAATGAACGAACTTCCCTATTACAACACCTTCTTCGGCACGACCTCGACGCCGACCGCGTTGCTCGCCGAGAAGGTCACCTCTCATGCCGGCGCACGTTTCAACCATATCTTCTTCACCGGCTCCGGCTCGGAAGCGAACGATACATGGTTCCGCATGGCCCGAGTCTATTGGAGCGCCGTCGGCAAGCCGTCGAAGAAGATCGTGATCGCGCGGAAGAACGGCTATCATGGCTCGACCGTCGCCGGTGCCAGCCTCGGCGGCATGAAATACATGCACGAGCAGGGCGACCTGCCGATACCAGGCATCGTCCATATCGGTCAGCCTTACTGGTACGGCGAGGGCGGCGATCTCTCGCCCGATGAATTCGGTCTGAAGGTTGCACGCGAGCTCGAAGCCAAGATCGACGAACTGGGCGAGGAAAATGTCGCCGCCTTCGTCGCCGAGCCGGTGCAGGGGGCCGCCGGCGTCATCATCCCTCCCGAAACCTACTGGCCGGAGATCGACCGGATCTGCAAGGCGCGCAATATCCTGCTCGTGACCGACGAAGTGATCTGCGGTTTCGGTCGCCTGGGTTCCTGGTTCGGCCATCAGCATTTCGGCGTCGAGCCGGATCTCGCGCCGATCGCCAAGGGACTTTCCTCGGGCTATTTGCCGATCGGCGGCGTGCTCGTCAGCGACCGCATCGCAGATGTGCTGATCAACGAGGTCGGCGATTTCAATCATGGTTTCACCTATTCCGGCCATCCGGTCTGCGCCGCCGCGGCGCTCGAAAACCTGCGCATCATCGAGGAGGAACGGCTGGTCGAACGCGTGCGCGACGATATCGGCCCGTATTTCGGCAGGGCCTGGGCCGCACTGGCGGAGCATGATCTCGTCGGCGCGGCTGACAGCATCGGCCTGATGGGCGGCTTGCAGCTTGCCGCCGAGAAGAGCACGCGCACCCGTTATGAAAAGCTCGATCAGATTGGTTCGCTGGTGCGCAACCACGCGCTGGCAAACGGCCTTGTCCTGCGCGCCACCAGTGACCGCATGCTGGCCTCGCCGCCGCTTGTCATCAGCCATGCGGAGGTGGATGAGATGGCAAGAATCACCAAGCTGGCGCTGGATGCAGCTTGGAAGGAACTGAAATCCTGATTTCGTTCAACCCGGCTGGCTGATCCAGGCGTAGCCAAAACGGTAGCTGTCGCCGCCGCGCCCACAGAAATAGGGCACGTCGATCACGAATGCCTCAGGCGCGGATGCGCCGAGATTGGCCTGCCATTGAGCCATGGCTGGCTGCAGCGCTTCGCTTTCGCCAGCCGGATCGAAGATCCGCGGCCGCAGGCGCGCAACGTCCTGCTTTGGCAATGGGGCGCTTGCGAGGAAGCAGCTATGTCGATGCAAGGTCACCCTAGCTGCTGTCGGATAATGGGCAAAGCCAAGGTGAGGAGCGCGGCGAAAACCATGACGACTCCATAAGGTACTTTCCGGCTCACCCGGATTTCCTCGACGCGTATGAAAAAGGCGAGATGTGCGACGGGCAGCGGCACCGGCAGCCGCAGGAGCAGGAGCGTCACGACGCCGAGGACGAGGAGTAAAAACGAAAACGGCAGCATTCCGTGCCATCCGATAAAAAGGCCGATCGGCAGGAAAAGCTTGGCGTCTCCTGCGCCAAACAGCCGGAACGCCCAGAGCATCACCCCAAGCATGAACATCAGCAGACCGGCCCCGACGTCGCCGCCAATTCCGCTCGAAGCAAACAGCGCAGCGCCGACATCCTCGGAGCCAAGTATCACGGCTGCCGTGCGCAATGCATAAAGCGCAACGAGAGCGAGCACAACCGTGTTGGGGATCTTCCATGAGCGGAAATCGGTCCACGCGGCGTATAGAAAAAGAAATACTGAAATAGAATTAATAACATCGATCATCTTTAGCATAGAATTCAACCTTTTGGGCTATTATGGCCTGTTTTCCAAGTTTTGTTCCAATAAATCCCGACCGGCGAGTCGGTTTTTACGAATGGTACCGCGGACTTTGGTCTTAACCATAAAGTATAGATGTCGAACCGGCACGTATAAAACGATTGACTAAATTAGAGTTAAGAGACTATTAATGGTCCCAGTCGAAGAGGCGGTCTCGACGACAAGGCGGCCGGGGGGAATTACGGCGCACAACTTATCTGGGAGGAAATTCTCGATGAAAGCCTTTGTAAATAGCGTACGCGCTTTCGCGCGAGAAGAAGATGGCGTCGCACTTACCGAATACCTCATTCTGCTTGCCTTGCTGGTTGGTGGTGTGATCACGGCGGTGACATTGGCCGGCACCAATCTTGCCACCGTTTGGAACGGCTGGGCAGGTTGGTTTACCGCCCACCTCAGCGCCCCGGCAGCCTGATATTGGCGTTCGAAGAAGCGAGGGGTTTTTATTAACCCCTCTCTTCTAAATTAGCATCAATGAATGGATGCGCTCCGTCCAGTGTAGCGAGTAACCGCGATGCGTTCTTCAACGATTTTAAGTCTCGTTATTGCATTTGTACTCGCAGCAGCAGCAGTTTTCGGCATGCGCGAGTATCTCTCCGATCAAAAGGCCCGGCTGCTGGCGATGAACGGCATGAAGGCCGAGGAACGGACACTCATTGTCGCGGCCACTCCAATGCGTTTCGGCGACCGGATTCGATCCGAAAACCTCAGAGCCATTGCATGGCCCTCCAATGAAACACCCGCAGGCTCGTTCGTCAGCATTGAGGCGGTCGTTGGCAGCGATGCCCAGCCCCGCTATGCCATGGCGGCGATCGACCCGGGCGAGCCGGTGCTATCCTCGAAAATCACTGGTACCGGCGAACGCGCCACGCTGTCGGCAGCCCTCGATCAGGGCATGAAGGCGGTTTCCATCCGCGTCAACGACGTGCTCGGCGTTGCCGGCTTCGTAAGGCCTTCCGATCGCGTCGACGTGCTTCTGACGCGGGTCGAGCGCGGGCCGGCAGGCAACGATCAGACCTTCGTTGACGTGTTGCTGCAAGGCGTCAAGGTGCTGGCGGTGGACCAGACGGCAGATGAGCGCAAGGACGAGCCATCCGTCGTCAAAACCGTGACCTTTGAGGTCACGACCGATGAGGCGCAGCGCCTTACCCTCGGCTCCAGTATCGGCACGCTTTCGCTGGCGCTTCGCAATATTGCCTCTTCCTCAGTCGAGCAGACCCGCCCGATCACCGTCGCCGACCTTGGTGGCGGGGCGATGGCGGCGGAGCTCGGCAACGATCTGGAAAAGAATAAGTTGCCAGAACCTGAAAAACAAGTGCAGATTGTGGAACAAAAAGTCGAGCCGGTGTTGCCGGTCGAGCCGAAATGGGTGACGGTAGGGGTCTGGAACACGACGAAGCGCGAGGAGCACCGAGTCGGCCTGGTCCAATGATGTTTATGCGGCCTGCCGCAGGTGCGGTCAGCCGAATGAGGGGGGCTAACGCAGGCATGGCGAATGGCAAGAGAAGAATCGCAGGGACGAAAAGCCTTGCGGCACTGGCGGCAGTGTTTTCGGCCTGTGTGTGTTTAGGGCCTGGATTTGCCGGCTGCGCCAACGCACAGGAAAAGTCGGTCACCTTAGGCAAATCGGTCCAGCATGTGACATTGCCTCCGAACGCGACGCTGACACTCAATACCGGCCAGCCCTTCGGCGATCTCGTCATCGGCAACGCCGAAATGATCGACGTGGTGCCGCTTTCCGACAAGTCGCTGTTCATTCGTGGCAAGAAGATCGGCGCCACCAATATCTCGGTCTATGGCGACGACAAGGCGCTTCTCGGTGTCATCGACATCCGCGTTGCCAGCGATTTCACCGAAGTCGCCGCCGCCATTCGCTCTGCCGCGCCCTCGGCCCGGGTTACCGTGGTCAACTCCAACGATCGCATTCGCCTGACAGGCATGGTCCGTGACGGCGTCGAATTGCAGCGGGTGATGGAAGTCGCCCAGTCCTACTCCGACCAACCGGTGCTGAACCAGTTGCGCGTCAGCGACAGCCAGCAGGTGATGCTGGAGGTCCGTGTCATTGAAGCCTCACGCCAGACGGGTCGTGACCTCGGGATCGGCTGGTCCGGGCGCGGCAACAACGGCATCGGCAAGGCAACGACCAGCCAGGGTATCGGCGTGGACGATAACGGCAGCCTGGTACGTACCCTCGTTGACCCCAAGGGTGCGGCAACAGGTATGCTACCCTTCGGCCAGTTGATCGCCAAGGTTCTGGAAATTTCGGGCGGCCGCATCGACGTGGTCATCAACGCGCTCGAGCAGAAGGGATTGGTGCGTCGTCTGGCTCAGCCCAACCTCATCGCAATGAGCGGCTCGACCGCCAGCTTCCATGCCGGCGGTGAAGTGCCGATCCTGAAGACGACGAACAACGGCACGACAGTCGCCACCGAGACGGACTATCGCCCCTTTGGTGTGCGGCTGACCTTCAAGCCGGTGGTGCTTGACGACGGCGTCATCAATTTGGAGATCGAGCCTGAGGTTTCCGAGATTGATCCGTCGATCAACGTCAACGGCAATCCGGGTTTCATCTCGCGCGCTGCCAGCACCACGGTAGCGCTTCGCGACGGCCAGAGCTTTGCCATGGCGGGCCTGCTGCAGTCGATCAATGCCAAAGACATCCAGCAACTGCCTGGCCTCGGGCAGATACCGGTCCTCGGCGCACTGTTCCGTTCGACGAGTTTCCAGAAGAAGGAATCCGACCTCGTTATCGTCGTCACTCCGCACATTGTGCGGCCGGCCCGCCCGGGTGAAGACCTCTACAGTCCGCTCGATCAGACGCGTTCGTCCAACGACGCCGAGCTTTTCGCGCTCGGTGTCCTGGAGGTCGACAAGGATATGCTCCGACGCTTTCGCAATGGCGTAGGTGTGACTGGGCCTTATGGCCATCGTCTCGACCTGAACCAGGGAGGCCAAGTTGCTCTTACAAAACGCTAAGCGCGTCCTTCTCGTCCTTGCAGCCGCCGGCCTGGCTTCGGGCTGCGCCGATTACATGAACCATCGCGACACCATCACCTTCGGGGCCGGCAACGCGATGGAAGCCAACAAGGCGATCCATACCGAGGACCCGTTCCCGCCGGAAGCTCAGCGAACCCGTATCGCAAGCGACGGCAAGGTGATCCGCAGGGTGGTCACTCAGTACCAGAACGGCGGGGCGGGCGTTATTCAGCCGCCGGCCATGGAGGCCAATGGTGCGTCCAGTGGGGCCACTGTTAGCCAGTAGCTGTTCGAAAGGCATGAACGGCGGCCGCGCGCCGGAAGGGAAAATGCACGAAACAGGGTCGTCACGGCGATAGCGCCGTGATGGGGGTATGCCAATGCTGAGCAGGGTTGTCAGACGGTTCTGGAACGATCATCGTGGCTATGTCATCGCCTTGACGCTCATCGCCATGCCAATGCTTCTCGGCTTTTCGCTTCTGATCATCGATGTCGGCCGCAGCAGCAACCTCCATACTGATCTCCAGAACGCGGTCGATGCGATGGCGCTGGCCGGAGCCCGCGAACTCGATGGCCGCGATGATGCCATTTCGAGGGCACAAACGGCGGTCGAGAAAATCGCCAATAGTGCGGCTTTTTCAGGCGGCGGGACCGGCATGTCGCTTGGCTCTTATATTACCGTGGCCTACCATGCCGGAAACGATGCCGGGAGCACGGTCACCGTGCTTTTTCTGAAGAGCATCCCGGCCGACGACGATACGCCCATCCCGTCTTCGATGGAAACGACAACGGCCAGCGAAGCTTCCTACGCCTGGGTCATCGCCAAGCCGCAGGCGATGACGACGATCTTTCCGATCCCGGTTGGCTTCACCCGCAATACGATCAACATCTCTGCCGACGCCGTGGCGGTATACCACGCCAGCGCCTGCGACGTGACGCCGATCTTTATCTGCAATCCGTTCGAGCCGGCGGGGAACACGAGTGAAAGCGCCAGCGAAACTGCAGCTGCGGCCTTGCACACCAATTTTGCGGCCGGCAATCTCTACGGGCGACAGATCGAGCTTCACAGCACTTCGGCGTCCAATCCCGGTCCCGGCAATTTCGGGTTCCTGCGGACCCCCCTGGGCAATGGTGCGTCCGTCCTGGCGGAGGCTCTTGCCACCGGCAATCCTGGTACCTGCTACACACAGGACAGCCTCGATACGGAGACCGGCGCAATGGCGGGGCCAGTCGAGGACGGCGTGAATACGCGCTTCGGCTATTACTCCTCATCCTTTAACAAGGCGAACGGAGATTATCGTTACCGACCCGCCCAAAACGTACGCTCCGCTCAGACAATCACCGGTAAGGGAAAGAAGGCCTGCGATACCTACAATCCGGTCACGGTCGGAGCCGTTGTCGGCGATGCCACCAAGGCTTTGCCGCTAGGCTACGGAGCGGCCATGACCTCGCTTTCCGGCGGCCAGATCAGCAGCAGCAACAATTGGCAGTACACGACATATTGGAACGTCGCGCAGGGAACGGCCGTGCCCTCGGTGAGCACGGTCCTGAGCAACTACTCCAGTTATCCAGCGCCGACTGGAACACCAGGCCAACCCTCCGCTTACGATGTTTATCGTTACGAGCTTGCAAACCCGTCTCTCATCAGCCATGCCTCGGCGAATGGTGAGACCGGAACACCGGCAACTGGCGGCCAGTGCTATAGCGGCCCGGACCTTTCGAACTATACGGCGGCCGAATATGGTGATCGCCGCGAGATCTTCTCAGCCATTGTCAATTGTGGCTATGAAGCCTCAGTCGGCCATCTAAACGGTCATAAGGCCACTCGCGCCGTGGCCTTCGCGCGCATGTTCCTGACCAAGCCGGCGATAAAGGATGCCGGCGAACGATACCTTTCCCTGGAGATGATCGACATCACCGGCAAGGGTGGTCGCGGTACGCTGGACGAATTCCTGCGGGAAGAAGCGGAGCTGGTCAGATGATGGCGCTCCGCAACTTTATCAGGCATCGGCTTTGCCTCGGCTTCTGGCGGCGGGAGGAAGGCGCGGTGCTTGCCGAAGCGTTGCTCGCCATTCCCTTTGTGACGTTCTTTGCGGCGGGGATACTGGAGTTTGGCAGCATCTTCTGGCAGCGTATGCAGATCGACGCAGGCTTGCGCGATGCGGGGCGTTACCTTTCGCGATGCCGACCGGCGTCGGGAACCTATGTGCCGACATGTAATCAGGCGACTGCGAAGACGATCGCCTTTTACGGAACCCAAACACCTGCGGCAGACGCTCAACCCCGTGTACCCGGCTGGACGAACGCTGCCGATATCACCATCACTGCACCCGATGCAGACGGGAACATCACCATTTCCACTGCTCATCTTTACCAGGCTTCGCCGGTGTTCGGCTTTCTGGGAATCGATGCGATCACGATCAGTTCCTCCCACGAAGAGAGATACATCGGATGGTGACCTTTCGGGCGATCAGGACATTCTGGCAGGATAGCAGTGGTGCCAGCCTTATCGAAGCATTGCTTACCTTTCCGATCGTCATGCTGGTATTCGCCGCCTTCATCGAGTTCGGCTATGCAATGTCTCAGTGGAATCAGACGGTCAAGGCACTGCAATATGGTGCCCGTTTGGCCGCTGTATCCGATCCGGTGACAACGAATTTCAATGCCGTTTTCCCGGTCGGAGCTGCCGATCCACTCAACAACGGCAAAGCGGCGCCGAACGATGCAACAATATCCTCGACCTGCGGACCGGCTCTTGCCAACTGCACGGCGGCATTGAACCGGATCGTCCTGGGGAGCGACGGCGCTTGCAGCGCGGGAACTGATCCTCACCCCGGCATTTGCGACCTCAATTGGCGCATCACGCCGGATAAGCTGATGGTCACCTATCAGCGATCGGGGCTCGGCTATTGGGGCCGGCCGGACGGGCCTGTGCTGACGATGCGGCTGGAGGTGCGCAATATCACCTTCGATCTGCCGATCCTCGGCGGGCTGCTGGGACTTAACGACGTCACCATCCCGGCTCATCCGGTGACGATCACGACGGAAGATCTAAAGACGTGCTCAACCTGCTGACTCCTTAAATTACGCGTAGGAAAGCGAAAATGACAGCTCACATGAACATTGCCGCATCTACCAAGATCCTGGTTCTCTCCGACGATGCGGCTGCAGCGAGCTTCATGCTCGATACGTTCGGGTCGCTTTCGCGTTACGATGTCCGCCATCTGGCGCTGAAGGCGCTGGGGGAAAAGGGCCGTTTCGATCCGACGAAGTTCGACCTGATCGTTCTCGACGTCGACAACGGGAATTTGCTGCACCAGCCGGAGCTTTTCGCATTTCGCACCAGCTATCGGGACATTCCGCTCGTCGTCGTTTCCGAAGACCTGCCGGATGACATGCTGCGGCTGCTCTTCCGCCTGAACGGCAATGACTGGCTGAAGAAGCCGCTCGAGCGCCGCGCACTGATCGACATGATTTCGACCCATGCGCCAGGCACTGGAGCCAGCGACAGCCGGGTGCATGCCGTGGTCTCAGCCGTCGGTGGCGCAGGCGCCAGCATGATCGCTTCGTCGCTTGCACATGTGCTGGCCCAGCCGACCAAGAATTCCACGCCTCGGATTGACCTGTTCGACATGGATTTTTGCTCCGGGACGCTTGGCTACTATCTCAACCTCGTCAACGACTACGACTTGAAACCAGTCATCGCCAATCCTTCCCGGGTCGATCTGGAATTCATCGATCTGGTGCGAAAGCGTCATTCGGGGGGCTTTTCACTGCTGTCCTTCAAGCAGCCATCAGTCCTTTTGGCACCGAAGGGCAGGGAACTCGTGCTGCGTATGCTCGACGTGGCCGCCTTCGAGAGCGACCATACGATCATCGACATTCCCTATTATGACACGCCGTGGAAATACGAGGTGCTCACTTCGGTCAACAGCGTCTGCATCGTCACCGAAATGACGGTCCCTGCACTTTCTCAAGCCAAGGATTTGTTTGCCAATCTGGTACGGCTGCGTGGCAGTTCGGATCAGATATTCATCGTCATCAACAAATACCGCTCCAAGCTTTTCGGCCTCGGCCTGCGCCGACAACAAACGGAAAAGATATTCAAGGAGATCCCGACGCATGTCATTGCGGATGACTGGGATACTTTGAGCGAGGCGGTCAACCGCGGCGTGCTGCCATTTCAAGTGAATTCCCGGGCGCGCTTCTGCGGCGCGGTCGGTAAGCTTGGAGCACTGGTGCGATGAGGTCGATCGACAATGGGCGCATAAGGTCCTGCGCCGCCGATGTCGGCCTTGCGGTTTTGGCAATTCTGGCCGCTGTCGGAGATGCCGCGGCAGGCGGGCTTGTGCCGCGAAGCCTTGGGCCGACGACAAGCGCCGTGGTGACGATCGAAAAAAGGTACGCGGCTGGGACTATCGTCATCGTCAGCGGCAATCGTACGCTGGATCTCGTCATCTCCGAAGGACGCGCGATCCGTTACAAAATCGGCGTCGGACGAGACGGATTTCGCTGGAGCGGTACGGTCAAGGTTGGACGCAAGGCAGAGTGGCCTGACTGGCGCCCGCCTGCCGAGATGAAGGCGCGCGCGGCTGGACTTCCGGACCTGGTACCTGCCGGGCCGCTCAATCCATTGGGTGCTCGCGGGATCTATCTCTACAAGGGCGGGACCGACACGCTCTACCGCATTCATGGAACGAACGAGCAGTCGACGGTCGGCGGTTTCGCGTCATCGGGCTGTTTTCGCATGAGCAATGCCGACGTCATCGATCTCTATCAGAGGGTGAAAGTCGGTTCCACGGTCATTGTAAAATAAGAGTTCGGGGGCGGGAAACATGGCGAACGGTATCATGGGGCGTTTCTACAAGCAGCGGGAGCCGGAAAGCCGGGAACATCTGGAGGCGGCCGAACTGTCTTTGGTCGGCGCAGTTGAGAACATGCCTGCCCAACCCACGGCGAGTGGCGAAGAGGCTTCGCTCGGGCCGGACATGGTTTCCGAGCGGGTCAACCTGCACCGCTACCTGCTCGATCGCATCAACCTCGGGATCCTCGACACACTCGACAACGAGGAGATCGCCACCGAGATCCGGCCGTTGGTCAAGGACTATATCCGGACCAACAACTTTCCGCTGAATGCCAAGGAAATCAATGATCTGATCCGCGATATTACCGACGAGATGCTCGGGCTGGGACCGATCGAGCCGCTGCTGGCCGACGACACAATCGCAGATATTCTCATCAACGGCTACAACAGCGTCTATGTCGAGCGGAGCGGCAAGCTCGAGAGCACCGCCGTGCGGTTCAAAGACGAGGACCATCTCCTTCGGGTGATCAACAAGATCGTCTCGGCGGTTGGCCGCCGTGTCGACGAGTCAACACCGATGGTTGACGCCCGCCTCAAGGATGGCTCGCGTGTCAACGTCGCCATCAGGCCGATCTCGGTCGATGGGCCGCTCGTTTCCATTCGTAAATTCACGCGCAAGCCGCTGACAATGGAGCGCCTGGTGCAATATGGCGCCATGGCCGATGCGATGCGCATCCTCCTCAGCGCCGCGGTCAAGGGCAAGGTGTCCATGGTCATTTCAGGCGGCACCGGTTCTGGCAAGACCACCTTGCTGAACGCGCTCTCGTCGCAGATTTCTCCAAAGGAGCGCCTGATCACCATCGAGGACGCGGCCGAGCTTCAACTGCAGCAGCCACATGTCGGGCGTTTGGAAACCCGGCCGCCGACGCTCGACGGACGCAACGAGATCCGGCAACGCGAACTTTTGAAAAACGCCCTGCGCATGCGTCCCGACCGCATCATCGTCGGCGAAGTACGCGGTGACGAGGCGTTCGACATGCTGCAGGCGATGAATACCGGTCACGAGGGGTCGATGACGACCATTCACGCCAACACGCCGCGCGACGCCGTCGGGCGGCTCGAGCAGATGGTCGGCATGGCAGGGATGCCGATGTCGCAGTTGAGCATTCGCTCGCAGATCTCGTCCGCCATCACCATGATCGTGCAGGTCCAGCGCCTAAGCGACGGCAGCCGCAAGGTTGTCTCGATTTCCGAGATCACCGGCATGGAGGGCGAAGTCGTGCAGATGCAGGAGATTATGAAATTCAAGAAAATCAGCACCGATGAAGGCGGGCGGATCCATGGAGAATTCCGCGCCACCGGCATCCGGCCGCGGTTCGTCGAGGAATTTGCCGAACTCGGGATCGAGGTCCCTTTGACGATTTTTGATCCCGGCAAACCGCTGCAAACGGGACCCGTTCAATGACCCTGACTCTCCTTTACGCGGCTGTTTTCACCGCCGCCCTTGTTGCTGTCGAAGCGATATTGCGCGGCTACTTCAAGACATCCGAACGCCACCGCGCCGTGAACCATCGGCTAAGCTTGCTCGAGGTCAGCGATGATCATCGCAAGACCTATAACGATATGCTGAAGGAGCGCGGTGCCGGCGGCGGTTGGCGGCAAACCCCCATCATGCAGCGGCTGCTGCAGTTCTACGCCCAGTCCGGAATCAAGTTCGATGCCAGGCGATTCGCTCTCTTTGCGATCGCGGGCGCCCTTGTGACGTGGCTGGCCGTGGGGTTCCTCGTGCCGAGCACTCTGTTTAGGATCCCCGTCTTTCTCCTCGTCTGCCTACTCATCCCGGCACTGGTCGTCTGGCGCGCACGGGCGCGTCGCATGAGGAAATTCGAACTGAAGCTTCCTGAAGCGCTCGATGTCGCCAATCGAAGCCTGGCCGCCGGCCACCCTCTACCGGCGGCGATTTCTTTGGTGGCACGCGAGATGCCTGATCCGATCGGCACCGAATTCGGTCTCCTCTCGGATGAACTCACCTACGGCGTGACGCTGGACGATGCCCTTGTCAACTTGGCCGACCGGGTCGGCGTCGAGGACCTGAACCTGCTTGCGATATCGCTGGGCGTTCAGGCGGGAACCGGCGGAAATCTCGTGGAGATCCTGCAGAACCTGTCGAAGACGCTGCGCGACCGGTATATGCTGAAGGCAAAGGTCAAGGCGATTTCCTCGGAAGGACGCATCACGGCGATCTTCATGTCGCTCTATCCGTTTCTGCTCTACGCGATGATCAAGGCGTTGTCGCCGACCTACTTCGATCCCGTCTGGGATAGCGGCCACGGAACCACGGTGGTGAGCGTGCTGCTGGCCGTCATGGCGATCGGGAATGTCATTCTCTACAAGATGGTCAACTTCGAGTACTGAGGCGGTCATGTCGAGTGAGTATGGAATTTACCTCATCGTCTTCTTTGCCGTGCTGATCTTTTCTGCAGCGGCATCGGAATTGTTTTTTCGGCAGCGCGAGGTTTCGGTTCGGGTATCGAAGAGCTCGGCGGCAACAGGCGAAGAGTTCCACCTTGGCGATACGACGATTGCCGATCTCGGCGAGGCGGAAAACCGCCTGATCCGTCGCTATTTCGAGATTACTCGACGTGACACCAATGCGAACTCCACCCAGAACCGCCTGATCCGGGCGGGGTATTTCGGTGCCGGCGCCGTGAGCACCTTCCAGGTGGTTCGCGCGGTGGTCTGTATCAGCGTGCTGGTCGCGGCGGTCTGGGCTCTAAACGGGCTCGCGCCGAACATGTCGCGGGTGGCGACGCTGATCGTTGCCATGTTTGCTGCGGGCGTAGCCTTTATTCTGGTCAACATCTATATCGACCGGCGTGGCGGCGCCAAGGAGAGGGAGTACCGCCGCCTCTTCCCCGATTTCATGGATATGCTGATCGTCTGCCTCGATGCGGGGATGAGCATCGAGGCTGCGGCGAACCGTGTTGCCCGCGAGTTCGTTGCCAAGCGGCAGGATTTCGGCCTGCATCTCTCGATCATGATGCTGGAAGTGCGGGGCGGCCGGCGATTGCGCGAGGCGCTCGCTAACCTTGCCATCCGCCTCAGGATTGACGAAGCCCGGGCCCTTTCCGTTCTGTTCCGTCAATCGGAAGAACTCGGGACCAGCGTAACGCAGACGCTGCGGGTCTACTGCAAGGAAATGCGCGACCTCCGTATTGTTCGTGCGGAGGAAAAGGCAAACGCCTTGCCGGTCAAAATGCTGCTGCCGCTCGGCGCGTTCCTTTTTCCGGTAAGCCTCATCATCGTTCTCGTTCCCGTAGTTATCCGCGTCGTCAGTCTTCTCGTCAGCATGAAACCCGGCGGTTGAGCCAAGCGAGGTCGTATGCAGTATTCGCTCGAACAGGATCGTAAGGATGCCATCATTTCCCTCGATCCGCGTATGCCGATGGCACCGGCAAGCATAGAACAAGCCGGACTGGATTTGTCGTTCCTGCTTCGGCTGGCGGTAAAATGCGCGGCCGAGCAGGATACAACCACGGCATCTCATCTGGCGGACCGCATGAGATTGCCGAAAGTGATCGTCAATGTCCTGATCAAGGAACTCGTGAAACTCGCATATCTCGAGGCTCGCGGCTTGGCCGGTGAGGATGTGCGATCCGATATTCGATATGCGCTTTCCATGAAGGGGTTCGAATATGCCCACGCGGCGTCGCGTCAATGCCAATATGTCGGGCCGGCGCCGGTATCGCTGGACGCGTTCTGCCGGCAAGTAGTTTTGCAGTCCATCCATGACGAACGCGTGACCCCTGAGCGGTTGAACGACAGCCTTGACGGGCTTGTGCTCTCAAACACCTTGGTTGAAAAGCTCGGCCCGGCCATCAACTCCGGTCGCTCCATCCTGCTTTACGGACCACCCGGCAACGGAAAGACGAGCATCGCCGAGCGGACGTCGCAACTGTTTCGCCAAACAATCTGGGTGCCCTATGCCATCGAGGTCGGCGGCCATGTCATCAGTTTCTATGACGAAGCGGTGCATCACCCCGTATCGGAGGCTGGCACAGAATCCCATCCGAAAGCCGATCAACGATGGATCGAATGCCGCCGTCCGGTGATCAAGACGGGCGGGGAATTGACCCTCGATCAGCTCGATCTCACCTTCAACGAAGGACCGAATGTCTATGAAGCGCCCATCCACTTGAAGGCGTCCGGCGGCGTTTTCATCATCGACGACTTCGGGCGCCAACAAGTGGCGCCGCAGGCGCTCATCAATCGTTGGATTGTACCGCTCGAGCGCGGATATGACTTCCTGACGCTGCACACCGGCAAGAAGTTCAGGGTTCCCTTTGACGAGTTGGTGGTATTTTCGACGAATATCGCACCGAAGGACCTTTCCGACGAGGCGGGCTTGCGGCGCCTCAAATACAAGATCTTTGTGAACACGCCGTCGCGCGACGAATATATCAGAATCTTCAGATCCTATGCCAGTGGCACCGGATTGGTTGTCAGTGATCCAGACCTGAACCTGTTTTACGATCGCAAGTACAACGGCGATATGCCGGCATCTTGCTATCATCCGAAATATCTTCTGGATTTCGTCAGTTCTTACTGCAATTTCAACGGTATAGCCGGAAACGCATCGCTCGACATGCTCGAACGGGCCTGGGAAGGCGTGTTTACATCGGAATGATCGCGGACTTGGCGCTGATCGCGGCCAACGCAGATTAAATGACTTACGGGGAGTAATCGAATGACCAGCATTCCGAATATCGAGGTCGAAGCCGACCGCGCAAAACCAAGCAATTTGCGAACAATAGAGCAGAGAGGCTCAAAAAGCCCGCTACTCGTCGGTTTGCTCCTGATGCTCTTGCCTGTGAATGCTGGCGTTCTCATCTATACCGCCAAAAACTCAGCGGATGTTCGCGAGAGCCGCGAGACCATTGGCGCGCTTAAAAGGTCTATCGATGGCCTGAGAGGACAACTGGAAAAGCAGTCGCACAACATCGCGGATAATGCCAAGGCCGACGACGTCGCACTTGTCCGCCAGGAGGTGGATAGCCTGCAAAAGGCTGTTTTGTCGATGAACGAACGGATGAGTAATGACACAAGCGGCGCACGCATGGGTTCAGCTTTGGTCCTTAGCGCGCCCGGCAAGGAACCGGTACAATTTTTCGCACCGCCGCTCCCTGCCGTGCCGGCGGAAACTCAAACTCCGGATAGCACTCTTGCATCCATCCAAGCCGGGGGCATTTCAGTGAATGACCTGCCGCGTTACGAACGAACACTCTCGCCGGAAGGCCAGCTCATACTTCGCAAGGCCCGGTAAATAACGACGTCGCCGAAATCTCCAAAGCAATCGCTGCCAAGGGCGCCGCGCCGATGCTCGCGATGCGACAAAGGCGCTCCAATCTCGACGCAGATTGCCGATCGCTGAAAGGCCTATCACCGCTGAGCGTAATTTACGCTGTTCTTCATCAATTCGAGGTTACGGGCAGTGATTTCATTTCCGGGATCAAGCTCATAGGCTTTCAGGAAATACCCTCTGGCAGTGCGCAAATCACCGCGTAATAGGTGAGAATATCCGATATTGTTGTAGTAGACCGGGGTGTTGCCGATCATTCGCGAGAGCTGCTTGTAGGCGCGATCGGACGTGTCGAAGCGGGCAACCATGTCGGCGGAGGCCGCTAAGCCTAGCCAAGCGGCCGGATCCTGCGGAAAAACGTCAACCGCTCGCTTGTAAATGGCGTAGGATTTTCCGTAGTTCTTTTCCTGAAACTGCAGTTTGCCGGTGGTTATCAACTCGTCGTTCTTATAGAAGGCGACAGCGGAGTCATCCTCGACGGTCTTTGCACTATCGCCATAAGCAGCAAGGCCATCAACGCCGGATGACTGGCAACCAGCTAAAATCGCTCCAGTCGCTATCAAAAGCGCAATGCATTTAGTCCCAGCTCTGATCTGCAACATTGGCAATTTGATCCCCATCAGACACTCTTACCTAAGACTCGGATGCGTTCACCGGCAATCATCGTGAAAAAAAGCTAACAACTCAAGAATTTAAGCATATACTCACAAAAAAGCGAGAGAGACGGTCATCGCCGGAATGCGAGGGCGTGATAAAAATGCCTACTATCCAAAGTAGGCATTATGTGCCGCGTGACTCCTTGAGTGGAAATCAATCAACGTCGCCTATCCCCCTCCTCAGGTCGAAGGATGGAACGCTGCATGTGGATCGCTATTTTCACGATGATGCGACTTGGCCCATCGCTGGCCTACGCAATAGCATTGCTCTTCGTTCTTAGCATGCCGCTCTTGGAAAGCCACCCCTCAAGTGCGTTCGCCTGGTGGCTGTATATGACAATACTTCCGGTCATGCGCGAGCCCATCTATCTGCTTTTGGCTGTACCCGGCGTTGGAATTTGGAGTGCCACGGTCCTGTTGGTGCTTGCATCGATTTTCGGGATTCGAGTGGCCGTGCAGCCGCAACGACACCACCGTTCAGGGTTCATCCATGCCCATATCGCGCTGATCGCGACCGGTCTATCTGTGGGGAAGGCAGCAGTTGCACAAGCTGGCCTTTCCGACTTTGCGCTGCCTCAATTTCAACGAGGCGACTGGTCGTTCCTGCCGCTAGCCCAACCGCTTGGGACCTTCCTTTTCATATCCGTATTTTTGGCATGCATCTGCTGGCACTTGACAGTCATCAAGCGTGCAATATCGGCGTGATAGAAAAGCGTTGAACCGCCCCCGCCGGAAGCTGGCGCTGGACGCGGCCTGGAAGGAGCTGAAATCCTGATTTCGTTCAGTCCGGCTGGTTGACCCAGGCATAGCCGAAACGATAGCGGTCGTCGCCGCGCTGATAGAAATAGGGTGCGTCGATCACCAATGCCTCAGGCGCGGATGCGCCGAGATTGGCTTGCAACCATTGAGCCATGGCTGGCGGAAGCGCTTCGCTTCCGCCCCTGGGGAGGAGCCACACCAGGAGAAGCGGTCGCCGGCTGGAGAGATCCGGGTTGAAGCCGGGATAATCCATGGAAACGACTGGTACGCCGGGAATATCCTGCCTGAGATTGCCGGCAAGCAGGCTGTCGCCGGCCAGGATTGCCGCCGGTTCGGCCTGTTGGCGCAAGGTTTCCAACATCGTGGCATAGGGCCTGTTCAGCCGCTCGTAATGACCGGTGAAGCGTGCGGCTGCGACGCTGCCGTAAAGGGCTGATGGCACGCCGATCATGATGATGGCGATGACGGCTATGAACCGTCGGAACGCTCGGTCTGTCACGACGCCTGCCGCCTCGATCTTCAGGCAAAGATAGAGCGGCAGGATGAAGAGCATCGGCACCAGCCAGCGATCCTTGATGCCGGCAGCACCGCCGAAGACAATCAGCAACAGAATGCCGATGACGAAAACGAGCATCATCCGCTCGATGAGCCGCGTCCATTCCGAATGGGCAGCGAACGCCGCGCGCAGGCTCTTGCCGAAGACGGCCGCAAACACGGCCATCGTCAATCCGGCAAAGCCGATGATGGCGAGCCCGAGCGAACCGACGCCCATGGCCACCTGCATCGGATAGCTCGCATTGTCGCTCGCGGTCATCTTTTCCATCGTTCGCGCGGTCGCAAAATGGAGATTGTCCCTGAGCCAGAAGAGATGCGGCAGGGTTATGAGGAGCGCCACCGCTGCAGTCAGCGCGAGTCGCCAGTCGAAGATCCGCGGCCGCAGGCGCGCATCCGCCAGCGCCGCAACCAGGGCTGCGGCCGGCAGGATCGCGAAATTGTACTTGGCAAGCAGGCCGAAGCCAATGCCGATGCCGGCGACGAGGTAGGAGCTGAGGCTCGGTTGCTTCAGGCTGCGAACGAAACCGTAGAAGAAGACTGTGGCCGAGAAGAACACGGCGACCGTATGCGTCAGGTCTCGCTGCATTTCGAAAGCCATCTGCGGGATCGTCAGCAGCCCGAGCGTTGCGATCGCGGCAAGCGCCTTGTCGCGCAGGATGAGACGCGCGGTCAGGCCATAGAGCAGGTAAGAGGTGAAGAGCAGAAGGTTCTTCACCACTGAAAGGGCGGCAAGCGAAACGCCGGCAAACTGGAAGACCGTATACTGAAGCCAGTTGTAGAAAGGCGGCTGCGGGCCATAACCGGCGGCGAGCCATTGCGAGCGGAAGGCCTGCTCGGCCTCGTCGAGATCGAGCGAATGGGAGGTCGCGAGCCGCACGCCGAATTGAAGCGTGAAATAGGCGGCCAGCAGGATGAAAATCCATCGCATGTCGCGAAGGCTGGTTTCGGTCATTCTATCTGTTCCTCGGCCGAGCCCAGGCATAACCGAGCAAAAAATTGTCGCCCTGGCGGCCGAAATAATAGGGAAGCGACAACGAGCCGACCTCTTGCGGCGTGATGCCGGCCGCCGTCAGCGCCGATGAAAACCGCTCCGGCATGACGGCATCCGCAGCCGTCGCCGTCTTTTTGCCGCGCCAGGCGATGAGCACAGGGCCGTCGGCTGACGCATAGGCCGGAATGCCCGGCACAGGAAAATCGGGGATCACGACCGGCACATCGGGAAACTGCAGCCGCATGTTGCCGCCGACATAGGTATCCGACGCGACGATGAGCGCCGGTTCGGCCTGCCGCGTCATTTCGCGCGCGAAGCCGGCCATCGGCACGTTCGGCCTGCTGTAGGTGCCGATCAGGCCGGCGCCCACGACGCGGAAGCCGAGCGCGACCAGCACGCAGGCCATCAGCACCGGCACAACGGGCCGGAAGCGGCGCAGTCCGCCCGAAAGGTCGAGCCCGGCTGCCTGCATCTTCGCCAGGAAATAGATCGGCAGCACGAGCAGGAACGGGTCCAGCCAGCGTTCGCGAACCATGGTGGAGCCGGTGAAGAGCACGATGAGAGCGATGCCGGCAAGGCTTGCGAGCATCATCCGCTCCATCAACCGCGTCCAACGGTTTCCCGCCGAGAATGCCCTGAAGAGATCTCGCCGGAAGGCGGCGGCGAAGACGGCAACGGGCAGCGCCGCAAAGGCGATGATGGCGACGACAAAGGCGAGAAGGCCTTTCCCGATGCGCAAGGTGCCGGCGGGCTCGCTGCCGGCGGCCATCTTGACCAGAGTATCGGAGGAAGCGAAGGCGAGATTGTTCCGCAGCCAGATCGCGTGCGGCAGGACGATGACGAGCGCGACGGCGATTGCGATGAGCAGACGCCAATCGAGCACCCTTCGCCGCCATTCCGCATCGGGCAGGATCGCGATCAGCGCGACTACGGGCATCAGGGCAAAGTTATATTTCGAGATCAGCCCGATGCCAGTCGCAAGGCCGAGCAGGAGGTAACCGCCGGTATCGGGCCGGTCGAGCGTGCGGAAGAAGCCGTAGAGGAACAGCGAACTGGCAAAGAGCAGGGCGGTCGTGTGGGTCAGGTCCTGCTGGGCCATGTACGAGACCTGGGGCAGGGTGATCAGTGCCAGCATGGCGACGGCGGCAAGCGCCTGATCTTTCAGTGCTTCGCGTCCCGCAAGACCGTAGAAGAGGTAACACAGAAAGAGCAGGATATTCTTCGGAACAACAAGCGCGCCCATCGACATGCCCGCCACCGAGACGATGGCATATTGCATCCAGTTGTAAAAAGGCGGCTGCGGGCCGTAGCCCGCCAGCAGATATTGCGAGAAGGAGGATTGCTCGGCTTCATCAAGCTCAAGCGAATGCGGAAGCGCGATGCGAAGCACGATGTTGAGCAGGAAATAGGCTGCAAGCAGCAGGCCCGCGGTTCTGATCGTCTTCGTCGCGCGCTCCAGCATCGTGCCGCCGGCTTATGCTTTGGTCTGGTCGTCGAAAATCTGCCGCACGATATAATTCGGAGAAGCGTCGTCACGGTAATAGGTCCGCGCGATCATTTCCGCCAAGATGCCGGTGGTGATCATCTGCACCGAGGACAGCAGAAGCACGACGCCGACCATCAGCATCGGGCGCGTGCCGATATCATTGCCCAGGATGAACTTGTCGAAGCCGAGATAGATGAGGATCAGCATCGCGATCGCGCCGAGGCCAAGACCCAGCGAGCCGAAGAAATGCCCGGGCCGCGCCTTGTAGCGCATGAAGAACATCACCGAAAGCAGGTCGAGGATGACGCGGAAGGTGCGTGAAATGCCGTATTTCGAAACGCCATGCTCGCGGGCATGATGGGTAACGGCCATCTCGCCGATGCGCGAGCTAGGGACGACGCCGGCAACCCAGGCCGGGATGAAGCGGTGCATTTCGCCCATCAGCTTCACTTGCTTGATGATCGAGGCACGGTAGATTTTCAAGCTGCAGCCGTAATCGTGCAGCTTGACGCCGGTGATGCGGCCGATCAGGTAGTTGGCGCACCAGGAGGGGATCTTGCGCAAGAACAGCCCGTCCTTGCGGTTCTTGCGCCAGCCGACCAGGAGGTCGAGTTCACGCCGTTCCAGTTCGGCGACCATCGCAGGAATGTCCTTCGGGTCGTTCTGCAGGTCGCCGTCCATCGTCGCAATCAGGCGGCCCTGGGCGGTGTCGATACCGGCCTGCATTGCGGCGGTCTGGCCGAAGTTGCGCTGCAGCTCGACGATTCTGAGCGTCAGTCCCTCGCGTCCGACGAACTTGCGGGCGTTGACGAGCGTCGCATCCGTGCTGCCGTCGTCGACGAGGATCAGTTCCCAGCGATGCGGATAGGCGGCCATCGCAGCCACGACACGCTCTACAAGCGGGCCGACGCTTTCCTCTTCGTTGAAAATAGGCACGACCAGCGACAGTTCGAGCGATTGTACCGGATCATTCGCACCGCGAATGGTTTCTACCGTTGTTTGCAACTCTTATCTCCAAAAGGCCGTCGGGCGGAACGGCTTTCATAGCCGCCGCAGCACTTGGGAAAGCCTACTACATGAAGTGTTCGCCTGTTGCCAGCGGCCAATGCCGGTTTCCCCGTAATCGGCTAATATGGCGCCGTCCGTCCCTATCCTATTTCGTGCCGCCCTCGACCCAGGAATAGCCGATCGAGAAGAGGTGTTTGTCGTCACCAAAGAGATAGGGCAGCGTCAGCGTGTTCAACTCTTGCAGATGAATGCCCGATGCTTCGAGATCGGCTGCGAAGTCTGGCGGGATGGCTTTGTCGTCAGGCGTTTTGCCGCGCCAGACGACCAGCACCGGCCCTTTCGCCTGTGCATATTCGGGAACGCCGGAACCGGCGAAGAACGGCATTGCGCTGGGAACATCAAGCTCCAATCTCAGATTGCCGGCAAGGTATTTGTCCGATGCCACGATGAGAACGGGCTTGCGGTCGGCGGTCAATTCGGCTGCGAAGCCGGAAATGGGAACGTTCGTTCTCGTGTAGCCGACATATTGCACGCCGACGATCCGGATCAGCAGGATCAGCAGGATGATGACCATGAAGACCGGCACCACGGGCCGGAAACGCGCAAGCCCGGCGGAAAGGTCGAAGCCCGAGCTTTGCAGTTTCAGGAACAGATAGAGCGGCAGGACGAGCAGAAACGGGTCGAGCCAGCGCTCGTGGATATCGCTTGCGCCGCCAATGAAGACCAGGCTGAGGACCGCGAGCAGGCTGATGGCCATCATGCGCTCGATCACCCGTATCATTGGACTGGAGGAGGAGAGCGCACGAAAGAAGTCCCGCCGGAAGGCTGCCGCGAAGAGAACGACCGGCAGCGCGACAAAGCCGAGGACGGCGATGATGAAGGAGAGCAGTCCCTGTCCGATGCGGGGAAGGCCGGCGGCCGCTTCGTCCTTGGCGGCCATCCGTTTCAGTGTCGAGGCGGAGGCGCGGGCGAGATTGTCGGGCAGCCAGAGCGCATGCGGCAATATGATGAGGATGGCGACGACGATCGCCACCAGCAAACGCCAGTCGAACAGACGGCTGCGCCATTCCCGGTTCGGCAGCACCGCCATCAGGGCGGCGAACGGAAGGATGACGAAATTATACTTCGAGATCAGGCCGATGCCGGTGGCGATGCCGATGACGAGATAGCTTCCGAGCGTCGGTCGTTGCAGCGTACGGAAGAAACCGAAGAGGAACAGCGAGCTGGCAAACAGCAGCGCTACCGTGTGAGTGAGTTCCCTCTGCGCCAGGAAGCCCACCTGCGGCAAGGTGATGAGGCTCAGCATGGCGACCGCGGCGAGGGATCGGTTTTTCAGCACTTCGCGGGCGGCAAGGCCGTAGAAGAGATAGCAAGAGAATAGGAGGATGTTCTTTGGAACGGAGATCGCCCACATCGATATGCCGGTCACCGAGACGACGGCATATTGCATCCAGTTGTAGAAAGGCGGCTGCTCGTTATAACCGGCGAGCAGATATTGCGAAAAGAACGACTGCTCCGCTTCGTCGAGATCAAGTGTGTGCGGCAATGTCAGCCGGAGCGCGATATTCAGCAGGAAATAGCATGCAAGAAAAATGCTTGCGCCGGTAATGCCTTTGGTAATCCGCTCCAACATCGATCTCCACATCAAGCCGGCAAGGCGCCATCGTCTACCTGTCGGTCGCCGGCGCGGAAGAGCGTTCGCCGCCGTCGCCCATCAACTCCGACGTTGTGCGCAACCTTCATTTCTCTTAAAAGCCGACGGGACCGGGGCCTGTGCCGACGCCAAGTGAGGATTGCCTACTACATGAAGAGTTCGATCGTTGAAAGCCGGCAGTCCTGGTTTATGCGCAATCGTATGACCGTGCTGACGATCGTCATTGTCTTAGCCTATGCGCTCTTCGTGCAATGGTTCTGGGGCTGGCCTGTCATCATCAAGCAATGGGCCGATGTCGGCGCCGGTCCCGTGATCGGCGCGCTGATCGCTCTGACGAGCACCTATTTCCTACGCACCTGGCGCATTTACGATTATTTTCCCAAAGAAACGGCGGGCCGCTTCGCGACGCTCTTCCGCGTCACGCAGATCCACAATCTTCTGAACATCATGCTGCCCTTCCGCACTGGCGAGACCAGTTTTCCGCTGTTGATGCGCACTGAATTCGGCATTCCGCTGGCGCGGGGAACCTCCGCACTCTTCGTCATGCGGCTGCTCGACCTGCACGCGCTTTTGGCCGCTGCCGGCATCGGCTTTGCGCTCGCCGCCGCAAATATGGTTGTCGCCTGGTTGCTCTGGGCAGCCTTTCTGCTTTTGCCTGTCGCGTGCTTCGCCGCCCGCAAGCCGCTGCTGCGCCTTGCCGCCAGGCTGCTGCCCGCCAAGGCGCAGAAATTCGTTGCGGAGATCGAAAACGGCTTGCCGCTCGATGCCGTCGCCTTTGCGCGCGCCTGGGCGATGACCATCGTCAACTGGCTGGTGAAGGTGGTGGTACTTGCCTGGGCACTCGGTCTAATGGGCGTGCTGCCGATGGCGGCAAGCTTCGGCGGTGCGCTCGGCGGCGAGCTCTCCTCCGTGCTGCCGGTGCATGCGCCGGGCGGCGTCGGCACCTATCCTGCCGGAATCACCGCCGGCGCGATTGCTTTCGGCGCCTCGAGCGAGCGGCTGGCCCTTGACGCGCTGGCACAGGCGAGCGTCAATGCTCACCTGCTGATCATCGTCTCGGCGCTCACCGGGACGGCGATCTCACTGCCGCTCGGACGTCGCGGCAAGCTCTGAAATCCGCTTCCTGAGAAAGGCCCGCTCCGGTTCCTGCCGGCAGAGCGACAGCGCCGTTTCATAGGCCGCGATCGCCTCTTCTCTCCGGCTGAGGCGGCGCAGGAAATCGGCGCGGGCCGAATGAGCGAGGTGATAGGCCTGCAGCTCCCTGCGTCCCAGAATGGCGTCGATCAGATCCAGCCCTTTCGCCGGCCCGTCCGCCATAGCGATCGCCACAGCGCGATTGAGCTCGACGATCGGGGAGGGCTGCGCCGCCAGAAGCAGATCGTAATAGAAGGCAATCCGTCGCCAGTCGGTTTCTTCGGCTGCCGATGCCCGGGCATGTTCGGCGGCGATGGCCGCCTGCAGCGTATAGGTGCCGATCTCTCCCGCCCGCATCGCCTCGGCAAGCAGGGTCAGACCTTCCGCGATCTTCGCATTGTCCCAGAGCGAACGGTCCTGATCCGCAAGCAGCACTAGCGATCCCTCGCCGCCGCAGCGGGCATTGCGGCGGGAGTCTTGCAGCAGCATCAGGGCCAGCAGGCCGGAGACGTCGGGGTGCGGCAGCAGCGTCAGAAGCAGCCGCGCCAGCCGTATCGCCTCCGCGGTCAGGTCGGCGCGGACCACCTCATCGCCGGAGGAGGCGGAATAGCCTTCGTTGAAGACGAGATAGATGACGTGCAGCACCCGGTCGAGCCGCTCCGGCAGCGCCTCGCGGCCAGGCACCTCGTAGGGGATTTTCGCCTCCCGGATCCTGCCCTTGGCGCGCACGATCCGCTGGGCGACTGTCGGCGCCGGAATGAGGAAAGCATGGGCGATCTCTTCGGTGGTCAATCCGCAGATTTCCCGAAGCGCCATCGCCGTCTGCGCATCGGCAGGAATAACGGGATGGCAACAGGTGAAGACCAGCCGTAGCATGTCGTCTTCGATTGCTTCCATGTCGCCGATCTCCGTTTCGTCGACCGTGTAGAGACTGTCCTCGATGTGCTGCTGCGAGGCGTCGAAGCGGGCCCGGCGCCGAATCGTATCGATTGCCTTGAAGCGTCCCGTTGAAACGAGCCATGCGAAGGGGTTGCCGGGAATGCCGTCGTGCGGCCATGTCCGCGCAGCCGCGGCAAAGGCATCGTGGAGCGCTTCCTCTGCCCGGTCGAAATCGCCGAGCAGGCGGATCAGCGTCGCCAGCACCCGGCGCGATTGCGTTCGGTAGATTTCCTCGATCACGCTTTCCAACGGCGCACCTCAATCCGGCAGGGTCAGTATCCGCACCGGCCTGAGTTCGACCGCGCCGAAACGCGCCGAAGGGATCCGCCCGGCAATCTCCCTTGCCGCCGCCACGTCGGGGGCTTCGATGACATAGAAGCCGGCCAGATACTCCTTCGTCTCGACATAGGGCCCGTCGGTGGCCGAAAGCGTATTGTTTCGAACGCGCAGCACCGTCGCCTTGTCAGGCGTCTCCAATGCGTCGGAATGGATCATGATGCCGTCGCGGAGCAGTTCCTCGTCGAAGGCGAAATGGGCTTTGATCAGTTCATTGGTTTCATCAGGCGTCAGCGTGCCGTCGGTGTCGGTGGAATTGTAGATCAGGCAGATGTAGCGCATGGCTCAGCACTCCTCCTTGATCGAATAGGCCGGCCGCACCTCGATGGAGCCGTATCGCGCTACGGGAAAGGTGGCGGCGATATCAGTTGCTTCTTCCATGTCTTTCGCCTCGATCAGCACGAAGCCGCCGAGATGCTCCTTGATTTCGGCGAAAGGGCCGTCCGTCGCCGTCACGGCATCGTTGCGAACCCTGACCGTCATGGCCGTCGAAGGTTCGCGCAGCGCCAACGCCACCAGCAGGTGGCCGCTGTCACGCAGCCTGTCGTCGTTGACGATCGAATCCTTCGTCAGCTTTGCGCCTTCCTCGGCGGAAATGGCGCTAATCTTTGCGGTTTCGAACCAGACCTGACACAGATATTTCATCGCCGTCTCCTCACGCGTGCTCGCCGAAGGAATGAATAGGCCGTACCTCGATCGCACCGAGCTTGGCGAGCGGGATGCCGGCGGCAATCCGGATCGCCTCGTTGAGATCCTTGGCCTCGATCAGGATGAAGCCGCCGAGCGCCTCCTTGGTCTCGGCAAAGGGGCCGTCCGTCACCGACATCTCGCCGCGACGCACCCGGACGGTCACGGCCGATTTCGGCGACTGCAGCGCCTGGGCGACGATCATATGTCCGCTTTTGACGAGATCTCTGTCGTAGTTCAAGGAATTCGCGTCGAGTTCGGCCTTCTCCTCATTCGTCATGGCGTCGAGTGTCGCGCCATCGAACCAGACCTGGCAGAGATATTTCATCGCGGACAGTCTCCCTTGCCGTGTTCCAATAACCCTAGACGAACGACCTTCGCGCCTTTCGACAACAGCGAGAAAAATCTTTGTGCCGGTCCGGTGTCGAAATCGCAGGGCAGCACTCGACAAGGCATCGTTGAAACCTGTCGAGGAGAATGGCAATGAGTATTCTTGAAATCGCGGTGGCAAGCCACATCTGGGCGCGCCGCCATGAAAAGCGTGAGCTGGAGTTCCTCGAAAACGATGGGTTGAAGATTCTCCAGCGCGTCGCTGTCGCTTTCCTGGCCTTCACCCTGTTGATCGCAGGGCTGAACATTGCCGCCGGCAGGCCGCAGACGCTTGCGCAACAGTCGGTGCCTTTTGTGGCAGACCGATGAGAAAACGGCCTATTGGAAGGCCGTTTCGAAGAAGCTGCGCAGCTTACGTGAATGCAGCGCTTCCTTCGGCATGGCGGCAAGCTTCTGCACGGCGCGGATGCCGATCTGCAAATGCTGGTTGACTTGCGTGCGATAGAACGCGGTTGCCATGCCCGGCAGCTTCAGCTCGCCATGCAGCGGCTTGTCTGAGACGCAGAGCAGCGTGCCGTAGGGCACGCGGAAGCGGAAGCCGTTGGCGGCAATCGTTGCCGACTCCATATCGAGCGCGATGGCGCGCGCCTGTGAAAGCCGCTTCACTGGCCCGCGCTGGTCGCGTAGTTCCCAGTTGCGGTTGTCGATCGTACCGACGGTGCCGGTGCGCATGATGCGCTTCAGCTCGAAGCCTTCGTAACCAGTGATTTCGGCGACGGCCGCTTCCAGCGCCACCTGCACTTCGGCCAGCGCCGGGATCGGCACCCAGATCGGCAGGTCGTCGTCGAGAACATGGTCCTCGCGCATATAGGCATGGGCAAGCACATAGTCGCCGAGCCGCTGGCTGTTGCGAAGGCCGGCGCAGTGGCCGAGCATCAGCCAGGCATGCGGGCGCAGCACGGCCACATGGTCGGTGATCGTCTTGGCGTTGGAGGGGCCGACGCCAATATTGATCATGGTGATCCCGGCATGGCCCTTCTTCTTCAGATGGTAGGCCGGCATCTGCGGCAGGCGGGCGAGGGTCGCATCCGTTTCTGGCGCGCTCGAACCGGGCAGGGTGACGACATTGCCCGGCTCGACGAAGGCGGTATAGCCGTCGCCGCCCTCCGCCATCAGCTTGCGCGCCCAGCTGCAGAATTCATCGATATAGAACTGGTAGTTCGTGAACAGAACGAAATTCTGGAAGTGCTCGGCATGCGTCGCCGTATAATGCGACAGACGGGCGAGCGAATAATCGATGCGTTGCGCCGTGAATGGCGCAAGCGGCGAGGGCTCTCCCGGCGGCGGGATATATTCGCCGTTGGCGATCTCGTCATCGGTGGTGTTGAGATCGGGCGTGTCGAAAATATCGCGCATCGGAATGTCGATGAAGGCGTTGGTCGATGCTTCCACATGCGCGCCCTCGCCGAAGGCGAAGTGCAAAGGGATCGGCGTCGTCGATTCCGAGACGATGACAGGAACATTGTGGCTCTTCACCAGCAGCGCCAACTGCTCCTTCAAGTAATGCTTGAAGAGCTTCGGCCGGGTGACTGTCGTCGTATAGATGCCCGGTGCCGTGACATGACCGTAGGAAAGGCGGGAATCGACGTGGCCGAAGCTTGTCGTCTCAATGCTGACCTGCGGATAGAAAGCGCGGTAGCGCGAAGAGATCGGCGCCCCCTGCGCAAGCTCGGTGAAGCTCTTGATCAGGAACGCCGTATTACGGTCGTAAAGCGCTGTCAGCGCTTCCACGGCCTTGGCGGGATCATCAAAGCTTTGTGGCTGGAAAAGGGGTGGTGAGGATATGTCGAGCGGCGACAAAGGGGAGATTCGTTTGTTCATGACGCATTATAGAGAGTTGTTTTTGACAAGCAAACGACGCGCGCCGACGGAATCCGATTATTTTATCCTCTTCCGTGTCGGATGCCGGTCACTGCACCGCTGGCGCGCAGAAGTTGCCGTTTCTCTCCAGGCAGGTATAGCTTGCCCCGAAATGCGACTGCGCACCGCCGCCGCCTTTGTGCACCACGACCGCTGAAAACGTGATCGCGAAGATCGCCGCAAATAGCGTGATGATGCTAAAGCGTCTTGCCAGAATATACATGTTCATTGCCTTGCCCCCGATACGCAACTCGATCGTGACAAGAGTTTTGCCATAGGGCGGCTGAATGAGTGCTGAGATGCCGGTTCATCCGCCGTTCAGCTTGCCGGCCAGGCTGGGGCGGGGTTGTGGAGAATATCGGGAAGCCTTGAAGAGCTTCGAAGCATGCCGATGTGCCGGCACGCTTCTGCGTTTCGATGATCGTGAAGTGGGGTCGTTGCAGCGTCAGAGCCGCGTCCAGGTTTGCGTCTTGCAGAGAACCTTCATCACGCAGCCCTGCATCCTCAGCGAATTGCCGGAAACCTTGCCCGAGCCGCTATAGGTCTTATCGGCGGCAGGGTCGGTGATCTCCCCGGCATAGCTGCCCGCGGTTCCCGCAAGCGTGCCGATCTTCCGGCCGGCATATTTACCGGTCTTCAGTGTCACGCAGTAACTGCCGCCGCAGGATGCGATCACCGCCGTATCGCCGGCGGCCGTCTTCCAGTTGCCGACGATCGGCTCTTCTGCATGCGCTATGCCGGCGATCACTGCGATGGCGGCGGCGAGAGCGAGGCTACGGATCATCTATTCCTCCTTGATGTCCTTGGTCGGTCGCGAAAATAGCTGACGCGAACGTAAAGGTAAATAAGCGTGATCGCGATCCTGCCGGCCATGGAAGCCAGGGCAGAAAAAAGCGTTCGGCAAGCCCATAACGAAATCGCCTGCTGATTTCATGATGAACGATCCCTTTATTTTCAAATCTGAATCTTTCGTAAAATCCAAGCGAAAATCCTTAAAACGCAAGGAATCCGATGTTTAACAAAAACCCAATTTTACCAAGCATTTGCACTTTGTTTGTCTCAAATTAATCATGCATTTTAGGCGTTTTTTGAAAGCCGTTTGGCATAGTGAACCCATCAAACGAGCGGGGCAAACCCGCCGGACCGGTAGGGCCGAAAGCCGCGATAGACGGCAAGGCCTGAAGGTAAAACAGGGTAAGTCATAAACAGGCTAACAGGGATAAAACCGATGGCACGCTTTGAAATGCACAATGCTGAAACGGCCACCATGGGTGGCGACAATAGCGCCGATGTCTTCTGCGAAATGGGTCTGATGTATGCGACCGGCCGCGGCTGCGAAGTCGATCTCGTCGCTGCCCACAAGTGGCTGAACATCGCCGCAATCAAGGGTAACGACCGCGCCGCCGAGCTTCGCGCCGACGTGGCCGCGTCCATGGACAAGATGCAGATCGTAGCAGCGCTGCGCGCTGCCCGCGAATGGATGACGGTTCACTGAGACCGTCTCCAGTTGAGAATTCGACAGGAATAACAACCTCGAAAGAGGGGGCTGGCGGGGCGCTTTTGACGGGGCCGATGTCAGGAGAAGGGAACCGCGGCCGGATCCTCCACCGGGCGCGGTTCTTCTGTTTTATCGGCTGATTTTCTTCAGCACCTGCGGCAGCGCTTCTTCGAGGAGCGCTATATCCGCCTCGGGGCCGACGCTGACACGGATGCAGCGGTTGAGCGGCGCCACGCCGGGCATGCGAATGAAGACGCCGTGCTCCATCAGGCCATCGACGATCGCCCTTGCGTATATGCCATCACGCCCAGCGTCGATCGCCACGAAGTTCGTGGCCGAGGGCAGGGGCTGAAGTCCGTTCGCCCGGGCGATGCCGGCGATCCGCTCCCGCGCCGCATGGATTTTCCCGACCACCTCGACGAGATAGTCCTGGTCCTTGAGGGCCGCGAGGGCTGCTGATGTCGCCAGCCGGTTCATGCCGAAATGATTGCGGATCTTGTCGAAAGCCTGCGCCGTGCCTGGGGTGGAGATCACATAGCCGATGCGTGCGCCGGCAAGCCCATAGGCCTTGGAGAAAGTGCGGGTGCGAACGACGTTCGGCAGGTCGATCAGCGAGGAGATCGATGGCAGCGAATCCGCGGGCCCCGTTTCACTATAGGCTTCATCCAGCACCAACAGCGTCGTCTCGGGTAGTGCCTTGGCGAAGGCGATGATCCGGTCGGCATTCCACCAGCTTCCCATCGGATTGTCAGGATTGGCGAAATAGACGAGCGGCGCGTCTTCGCGCTTCACCGTCTCAAGGAGCCCGTGGAGATCCTCGCGGTCGTTTAAATAGGGAACGGTCACCAGCCGGCCGCCGAAGCCGGCGACGTGGAAATTGAAGGTCGGATAGGCGCCGAGAGAGGTGACGACCGGCGCGCCCGGCTCGATCACCAGCCGGACGATCTGGCCGAGCAATTCATCGATGCCGCTGCCGATGGCGATATTGGCGGCAGTCACGCCGAGATGGGCGCTCAGCGCTTCCCTGAGCGCGAAATTTTCCGGATCGTTATATTTCCAGATGTTGCCGGCCTCCTCACGCATCGCTGCGAGAACGGAAGGGGCGGGGCCGAAGCCGTTCTCATTGGCGCCGATGCGGGCCAAAACGGCCAGTCCGCGCTGACGCTCGATCGCCTCTGGACCGACGAAGGGAACTGTGGAGGGCAGGGCGCTGGCAAGGGGCGTAAAGCGCGAAAAGGCGGACATGCGAAGGCAATTTCCCGGGCACGGTGACATCAGGCGCAACAATAGGCCCGGGCACGGCCAAGGCAAGCAAGATTATTCCGCAACCGGACGATCGCCAGTCTATATCACGCGCGGAAGATCGGTGCGCGCCGGGCGTTGATCGCTTCCATATTGCCGACAAGGAAATCGGTACGAACGACGCGGCGCAGAACCTCAGGATCCAGGATGTTGATGAACCGCACCCCGATGCGTTCCTTGTTGCGGTAGACCTCGGCGCAGCCGATGCGATAGGCGAGGCCGAGAATGTTGAGATAGTAGTGCTTGGGCAGCCCGGCAGTGGTCGACACGATGAAGGTGGCGCCGCCCTGCGAGATATCGATAATCTCGGCGCTTCGCATCGAGACGCCGGTGAGGCATGGCCGGACGGCGACGATACGGGCGGGCCGTTTAACGTTGAATTCTTCCCAGCGCAGGTCGTAGACAGCGGATTTGACCGTGGCAAGGTGTGTAGCGCGGAGCATAGTCATCTCACATTCTCCGTCAGACAGGGCACATTCGGGGTCTTAATGTCAAACAGAGCCGTCTTGATCGCATTCAAGCTGGCCTTGCTCGAACCAAGGTCACATGAATGTTTTGCGCATTCGTCAAATATAAAATTACCATTTTAACGAGTTTAAACTTTGTTCCCAAGCGGGACGCCCGGATGTCCATTATCGGGACGCGGGCTCTCGCTTCAGCCGATGAACCTGACGGCGAAATATCCGCCGGCAGCGGTCAGCGCCGTCAGAGCCGTGCCCCAGACCATGTCGATCAGGCTCATGGTGAGCGGCCAGTTCCGGAGCGTGGCGAGATTGGTGAGGTCGTAGGTGCCATAGGCCGCCAGTCCCAGAATGGCACCGTGGAGAAGTCCGGTTGTGATCGATCCTGCCGACAGCGCCGGCAGCACGGCAAGCACGACCACGGCGGCGGTGAAGAACAGATAGAATAGCGCGGCGACCGTAAGATTGGGCGAGGGCAGCATCAGTGCTCCCAGCTGCTCGCGATAGAAACTGCGGGCGATAAGGCCGAGCCATACCCCGTCGCAGACGAGAAGAGTGAGAAAGGCGCCGGCATAGGCGAGCAGGGCTGTCTTCATTGTCAATCTCCAGAAGATGCCTCTTCTACGCAGCAAAGGCCGGCCGGATCGCCACCCGTTCGATTTCGGCGCAATTTTCCTGAACTCTTTCAATGGCCGGGCGTTCTGCCTTGATCGATGAAGCACGGCGCGCTTCGAATGACGACAGCGAGGAGTTGAAGATGAACGACGTCAGAGTCCCATGGAAATCATGGGTCGTGGTCTGCAATGGAGCCAAGGCTCTGATCATGCAGAATGCCGGCGATGCCCAACTGATGAACCTGAAGGTGCTGGAAACTCTAACGCAGCCGAGCGAGCCCGATCGCGAAATTGGCACCGACAAGCCCGGGCGCAGCCATGCCGCCGGCGGCTTCAGCGGCAGCGCTGTCGAGGAAACCAACTGGCAGGATCAGGCCGAAGCCCAATTTTTGAAACAGGTAGCCGAAAAGCTCGACGAACTGGCGCAGGAAAAGGATACCCGCCACATCGTCCTCGTTGCGCCGCCGAAGGCGCTCGGCACGCTGCGGCCGGCACTCAGCGCCGATACGCAGGCCGCAATCTCCGCGGAATTGGCGAAGGACTATACCAATATGCCGGTTGACGAGATCGAGCGACATCTCGCGGCCTGAGCTGTGAGCACCAACCAAAGGAAACGCGGGTCGAGAGGCCCGCGTTTTCGTGTCACACCGATGGTCTCTGCCCGGCAAACAGGTCTTCATGATCGGCAAAGAGCGCCGCCAGACGATCGATAACGATCCTGACCTCCGGCCGTTGCCGTTCGTCGTCATGCGCGACAATCCACATTTCGTAAGTCAGGTCGTCGATCACAGGGCCGGCGCGAATAAGTGCGCGCTCCTGATCGCCGATGAAACAGGGAAGCACGCCGCGACCGGCACCGCCGCGGATGAGGTAAAAGAGCATATGCGGCGTGGTCGTCCAGCTGGTGATCCAGTAATCCGGCTGTTCGAAAGTCCATTTGTCCGCCGGCGTAGTGGCGGTATCGGTGCCGAGCGAGATCCAGTTGCAGTTGGTCTCGTCGTAGCCGGCCGACTGATAAACCGCGTGCGCCACCTTGACCGAACGGCGGATCGCGACATTGCCGCTCTCCGGCCGACTGTGGCGAATGGCGATATGGGCCTCGCGATAGGTGAAATCGACGCTCGCGTCACAGGTCTTGTAGCACATGCGGAAGCTGTCCTTCGGCGTCCAGACGCTGGCCAGATGGTCGGCGATGAAGCGCGAGGTCCAGCTGTCGGCGGCCGTCGAGACGATCGGCAGCGTCAGCACCTCGCCGCGCCAGTCGGAGATTGCGCGCGCCGCCTCCTGCATCAGTCGGACCCGATCGAGCAGCTCCTGCCCGTCCTTCGCCAGCAGATAGCCAGTCGGACCGCGACTGAACAAGGAGCGGCCGGTCACCCGTTCGAGCGCCAGCATGCGCCGGCCGATCGTCGGCGCGCTGAGCCCGGTGCTCGCCGCCGCTGCCGAAAGTCCGCCGCCGGTCGCGACATAGAAGAAAAGTTGAAGGTCGTCCCAGCTTGCATCTTTCATGGATGAAAACCCCCTTTCCCCAGCGTCTCTACATCTGAGCGGCGCGAGGACTTAGCTCAAGTGCTCCAGGAAATAGATGGAGGATGAAGCAATGGATCTCAACTGGGTTGTTCTCTTCATGGAAGTCGAAAGCCGCAAGCGCCGGATTCGTCACGATCCCTTTGCCGATCCGCTCGAGCAGCCGGAATGGTGCGGTCTCCACTGGGCCGTTCTGATCATCGCACGTCTGGTCGCGAGAAGGAGCGCCGCTGCAGAGGCTGCGCGCCGCAAGGAGGAGAAGACTGGAGAAAGCCTCAGGTTTCGAAGCTCAGCCGCAGCACGTGATGCAGGAATTCCGGGTTGAGCAGCATATTGAAGCTGATCGTCACCAATTCGCCTTCGCGTTTGACCACGGTAGCGCCGATTTCGTCGTGGATGCCGAGAATTTCGAGGAAGAAATGGCTCGGCATCTCAAGGCTCGGGCTCACTTCGAGCAATGCGCCGGCAAGCGTGATCGTGCGGATCAGGCAGCGCACCTGCGTTCCGGTGCTGAGGTGATGGCCGACGAAGATGATGTTGCCGGGTCTGTCGAGATTGAATTCCCTGTAAGCACGTTCCGGCTTGGGGTGTTCTGTGTCGAGGTGCATCTGAAAGGCCCTTTTAGCCTCCGCTTATTGTACGACAGAATAATAACGCAGGAGTGCTGACAATTGCTGAAGAGCATCGTTAAGATTGAAGCCTTCCGCAAAACCTGCGGGGGAATCGCGCCGATTTCGTGCAGATTTGCTCCAAATCTGCTCATTCATTGCCGTACATGCGCCATTCTTGACATGCCGGCGGTGTTCGCGCATACAAAGAGCCGGTTCGAGGCACCGGCCGCTCGCGGATGAAAATCCATGGTGAAGTCCTCGCGATCATGGTCACAGCCCCTTGTGCATGCTGACTGGCGGCAATGCGAGCTCCCATCTGCAGTCGAAGAGCATGCCTTTCGAAGGCTCACTCCATGATGACCAGTTATCCCGGTATTAAAGAATTGAAGGCCCAGGCCAAGCGCCTGCGCCAGGCGATGAACGATCGCGGCACCGCTCTGACTCACAGCGCGGCCCTGGAATTGATTGCCCGCCAGCACGGCGCGCGCGACTGGAACACGCTCGCGGCCCTGGCGGCAAAGCCCAATGCGGCTGCGAAGACGCCGCTCTTCGTCGGCGCCCATATTCGCGGCCGTTACCTCAACCAGCCGTTCACAGGCGAGATTCTGGCACTTTCGGCCTTGCCGGGCGGCGATCTCCACAGGATCACCATCCATTTCGACGAGCCGGTGGATGTCGTGACCTTCGAGAGCTTTTCCGCCTTTCGCCGACGTGTGACCGCCCAGATCGACGCCGATGGCATTTCGCCGAGGAAAACCTCGAACGGACTGCCGCATCTGGTGCTCGACCTCTAAATTGCTTCTCCTCTTCTTTTGAGGCCGCCCGATCCGGATGATTTCAGTCGGATCCAGGCCCTTCCCGATTTTGCACGGATTTCTCCATGACCGATCTTTCCGCAGGCAATAGTTTTCTTACCGGCTGGCTGCCGGGCGTCTTCATCAAGACGGCGGCGCCGATCGTCGCGATTACCACAGTTAACGGCCTTTTCACCGTGGTCGACGCCTATTTCCTGGGCGCCTATGTCGGCCCCGACGCGCTCTCTGCCGTCAGTCTGATTTTCCCCGGCCTGATGCTGCTGGTCGCGCTGCAATCGCTCGTCTCGAACGGCATGGCGAGTATCCTCGCCCGCCGGCTCGGCGCCGGCAGTCGCGAAAGTGCACGCCAGGTATTCGCTGGAGCCCATACGCTGGCGCTTGCCGTGACCTTGATCCTCAACATCGTCTATTGGGCCCTGGGCCGACAGATCATCGAAACGGGCGCAGCCGGAAACGCTGCTGTCGGCCATGGCGCCATGTTGTTCATGGGTGCGATGATCACCTTTGCGCCGGTCAGCTTCTTCCTGTCGCTGCATCTCGACGGGCTGCGCTGCGAAGGCAAGATCGGTTTCATGACGCTGGTGACGCTGTCGGCCTCGCTGCTCAACATTCTTGCCAACTGGCTGTTCATGGCAGTGATGCATTGGGGTGTGCTCGGTTCGGCGGCGGGCTCCATCGCATCGCAATTCGTCTGTCTCGCAGCCGTGCTCGCCTACCGCTGGCGCCGGTCGGCGGCACTCAGGCCTTCAGCGGGGTTGGCTCTTGCCGAATGGCGCGGCATCGTCGTCTTCGGTGCGCCGATGAGCCTCGGCTTCATCGGCATATCGCTGGCCTCGGCCGCCATTTTGATCAACGTTTCGCTCTGGAGCGTGCGTGATTACGCGGCAACGGTTGCCGCCTATGGCATCATCACCCGGATCATGACCTTCACCTATCTACCGCTACTCGGCCTCAGCATCGCGCTGCAGACGATCGCCGGCAACAATCATGGCGCCGGTCTCGGGCTTCGCGTCGGCCGCAGTCTACAGATCGCCATGCTTGCCGCACTTGTCTATTGCACACTGGTGGAAATCGCCGTCGAATTGCTGGCAAGCCGCCTCGGCGCCGTCTTCGTCGCCGATCCCGCCATTATTGCCGAAGTCAGGCGCATTCTGCCGTGGACGATCGGCGCCTATTTCCTCTTCGGGCAGATGCTGATTTTCTCGTCCTATTTCCAGTCGATCGGCGATGCACCGCGCGCAGCGATCTTCGGTCTGTCCCGGCCTTACCTGCTAACCCTGCCGCTCACCTTCCTGTTGCCCTTGCTCTTCGGCGAGCAAGGAATCTGGATGGTGCCGGTCTTTGCCGAGGCGGGAATGCTCGTGCTTGCCTTCCTGGTGCTGTCGCAGAACGCCAAACGGCGCGGTTGGCGCTACGGGCTTCTGCCCGCCTGAAATGGAAAAGCCGCGCTCCAGAACGCGGCTTTTGCCTGGTTCGTCTATTTCTGGCCTCTCGAAGTCGCTGATGCCGCCGCTTCCGCCTCGTTCAAGGCCTCAGCGCATTCCTGGCAGCAGACCTCGACGGTCTTGCCGCCGAGCTTGACGGTGATGGTCTCCGGGCCGAGTTCACAATCGCAGGCAGCGCATGTGGTCTTTTTCATCTGATGATCCTCCGGTTGATGTCCCGGGATTGGGACAGGCTCATAAGATCATCGAGGCCGCATCGCCGCTGTCGAAATCTTTAGCGATCGACCGGCGCTATCTGCGCCGCAATTGCGCCGAACGCTGGAATTCGGCCGGGGTCTGCCCGTAGGCTTGCTTGAAGGAAGCGCTGAAATGGCTGTGGCTGGAAAAACCGAGATCGAGGCCGAGCGCGGTCAGGTCGTCATACTGGCCGAGAAGATCGAGCGCGCGGGCAAGCCGCAGCCGCAGCTGGTAGCGGTAGAGAGGCGTCGCCTCGACCTGCTGGAAGACCTGGGTGAGATAAACAGGTGAGACACCCACCTCGGAGGCGATTTCCCCGAGTGTCCAGCGCCGCGCCAGATCGGAGGAAAGCACCAGCTTTGCCCGATCGACGAGCTTCTGCCGGCCAACGCTGGCGCCCGCCGCATGCGAAGTGCGCTCGCCGAGCGAGCGGCGCACGAGCGTCAGCGCCAATGTTTCCGCCTCCAGCGTTTCGGCGACGTTGCGGACGAGACCATGACGCAGGAGAGCGACCAGCGCCTGCGCACGCGGATCGATCCGCCGGCGCTGGCGACGGAATGAAAAGGCGGGGTCTCGCTGCACCTGCTCCTTCGGCGCCAGCTCTTCGAGCATGGATTCGTCGATCGCCAGATCGATACAGGCGTCGCCGCCTTCAATGGGATGGCTGATCCGATATCCCTGGCCGGCGTTGAAGAACAGCATCTGATTGGCTTCGGCCACCGTATCATTGCGGCCGACATGCCGCATGAAGACGCCTCGATAGGGATAGACGAGACTCGTCTTGTGGGTGCATTCCTCGTCGCTCTTGTGACGGCACTCGCCATTACAGACGACGTCACGAATCGTGACGGTCTTCGTTTTCAGGAGCAGTGCTGTTGAAAACTGCGACATCGTATGTTCCGGGGTTGGAAAGGCCGCCCGGTAAGGCGGCCCGGGGCACAATATCACAACTAACGCTCGTGTTCAGTAGCGACTGTAGACGTGAACGTCGCTTTCCGTCTGGCCCCTGGAAAGGCCTATATCCTTCAGCTGATCGTCGGAAAGTTCCATCAGCGCATTGCGGTTGCGCCGTTCGCTGATCTTCCGGGCCAGCCAGCGGACGGCCGTGATTGCGGCCGGAAGCAAGCCCGGCTGTATCTCGCGCAAAGAGCGAATATTGCGGGCCGGTATCGTGAAATTCGTGCTGTGCATGATGATCCTCCATCCTTGTTTGGATGGAGGCAGTGAACCATCAGTGACGGCTTTGCGCTGTCAGATTATTTAGCGATCGAACGCTGCTCTCACGCTTTCAGCAACCACTCGTGCTCGGGCGCGTTGTGGAATTTCCAGATCCGCTTCGGCCCGGCCATGACGTTGAGATAATAGAGATCGTAGCCATGTGTTGCCGCGCAAGGGTGATAACCCCTAGGCACCAGCGTCACGTCGCCATCCTCGACCGCCATTGCCTCGTCGAGCGAGCGATCGTCGGTGTAGACACGCTGGAAGCCGAAACCTTGCGGCGGGTTGAGGCGATGGTAATAGGTCTCTTCCAGGAAGCTCTCGTTCGGCAGATCGTCCTGGTCGTGCTTGTGCGGCGGATAGGAGGAGGTGTGGCCGCCCGGCGTGATCACCTCAACGACGAGCAGCGAATGCGCCGAGCTGTCGTCTTCCGGCATGATATTGTTGACATAGCGTACATTCGTGCCCTTGCCACGCGTCACCTGCGGATGCGTGCCCGGCGGGATCGCCTTCGCCTCATAGGTGCCGCCGCCAGGGGCGGAGCAGACAGCAAGTTCCAGATCGGTTTCCGCCGTGACCGACCAAGTCGATTCCATCGGAATATAGAGCGCATGCGGCGCGCCGTCGAAGGGGTTCATGCGCTCGCCGAGCGTGCCGAAATCCCTGGTTCCGGCGGAGGCCTTGCCCTTGCCGCTCACCCAGACGAGGCAGACTTCGCGCTCGCCGGTCTCGCCGGAAATGCTCTCGCCGGGCTTCAGGCGATGCAGATCGAAGCCGACATAGGTCCAGCCGGCGCTTTCAGGGGTGACATGCGTGACGCGGCCATGCGTGCCCGATGGTTTCACCTTGAGGTTTGGCATTGATGTTTCCTCGTAAGTTAGCGGGTGCGGCCCCCTCTGGCTGCCGCCACCTTCCCCCGAGGGGAGAAGGGATATGCCGCACCGTCTCTGTTTCCCTTCTCCCCAGCGGGGAGAAGGTGCCCGGAGGGCGGATGAGGGGGCTTCTTGCTCCTGAGTCTGGGGGCGTTCCGTTATCCCTTCGGGAAGCCTTCCGTTTCCACTGTGTAACCCGCGGCCGTCATAACGCGCATCAATTCAGCGTGGCCGATCTCGGCCATTTTCTGCGGGGGCGCCTTACGCGGATCCTGTTCGGCTTCGACGACGAACCAGCCTTCATAGCCGTGATCGGCAAACCGCTGGACGATGGCGCCGAAATCGAGCGAGCCGTCGCCGGGCACCGTGAAGGCACCAAGCGCCACCGCATCGAGGAAGGACTGCCGGCTGCGGTCCAGCCCGTCCACTACAGGCTTGCGAATGTCCTTGACGTGGACGTGGTTGATGCGGGCGTGGTGATTGTCGATGGCGCGCAGCACGTCGCCGCCGGCAAAGGCCAGGTGCCCGGCGTCGAGCAACAGCGGAATGCCTTCGCCCGAATAGCGCATGAAGGCGTCGAGTTCCGGTTCGGTTTCGACGACCGCCGCCATGTGGTGGTGATAGGAGAGCGGCATGCCCTGTTCGGCGCACCATTCGCCGAATTCGGTGACGCGGCGCGCATAGGCCTTCATCTCGTCATCGGAAAGGCGCGGCTTGGTCGCGAGCGGCTTGGAGCGGTCGCCCTGGATGGAGCGGCCGACTTCGCCATAGACGATGCAGGGCGCATTGACCGCCTTGAAAAGCGAAATCATCGGCGCGATGCGGTCCTTGTTGGCGGCAAGTTCTTCATTAACAAGCGTGCCCGAGAACCAGCCGCCGCACAGCGTCACGTCGGCGGCGCGCAGGATCGGGAGCATCTCTTCCGGATTGCTGGGGAAGCGGCGGCCTTGCTCCATGCCGGTGAAACCGGCGCCACGGGATTGCCGCAGGCATTCTTCGAGGGACACGTCGTCGCTGAGCTCAGGAAGGTCGTCGTTCCACCACGCGATGGGCGACATGCCAAGTTTGGCTTTCATCAACATTCTCCTTAAAAATATTACGGAAGAGCCGCTCCGCTCTTCCGAAAAAATGACGGCAATCGTTTAGCCGATGCGCTGGGCGGCACGTGCCTCGACATAGCCCTTGCGTGCCTCGTTGACCTCTTCGCGCGGGCTGACTTCAGGCACCGCGACATCCCACCAGTGGCCGCCGGCTTCGGTGGTAACAAGCGGGTCGGTGTCGATGACGAAGACCGACGTGCGGTCGTTCTTTCTGGAATCGACGATCGCCTGCTCGAGTTCTGCGATAGAGCTGACCTTGACGGCGATGGCGCCCATGCTTTCGGCATGCGCGCGGAAATCGATCTCCGGCATCACCTCGTAATAGGAGTCCTTGAGCAGATTGTTGAAGTTGGCGCCGCCGGTTCCCATCTGCAGCCGATTGATGCAGCCATAGCCGCGATTGTCGAGCACGACGATATGGAGCTTGAGGCCGAGCATGACCGAGGTCGCAAGCTCGGAATTCATCATCATGTAGGAACCGTCGCCGACCATGACGACGACATCGCGCTCCGGACGCGCCATCTTGGCGCCAAGCCCGCCGGCGATTTCGTAGCCCATGCAGGAAAAACCGTATTCCATGTGATAGCTGCCCGGGGCTGTCGCCGGCCAGAGCTTGTGCAATTCGCCGGGAAGGCCGCCTGCAGCGCAAAGAACCGTCGTGTTCTCGCCGCCGATCGTGCGCGCTACCGCGCCGATCACCTGAGCATCGGAGGGCAGGGCAGCATTGGTCGTCGCCATTGCCTTGGCGGCAGCTTCCATCCAGACCTTTTTCTCCGCGGCAGCCTTTTCGGCAAGTGCCGTCGGCGCCTTCCAGCCGGAAAGCCCCGATGAAAGTGCTTTCAGCCCTTCACGGGCATCGGCCACCAGCGGATGGCTGTCATGCTTTACCGCGTCATAGGCCGCGATGTTGAGGCCGATCATTCTGAGGCTGTCGTTCTTGAACAGCGCCCAGGAGCCGGTGGTGAAATCCTGGCAGCGCGTACCGACGGCGATGACGAGGTCCGTCTCTTCGGCGATCGAATTCGCCGCCGACGTACCGGTGACGCCGACCGAGCCGAGCGCCAGCGGGTGGGTTTCGTTGATCGACGACTTGCCGGCCTGGGTGACGACGACAGGAATCGCATGGGCCTCGGCAAAAGCGGCAAGTTCCTTCGTTGCTTGCGAATAAAGCACGCCGCCGCCGGCAACGATCACCGGCTTCTGCGACGCCTTGATCAGTGCGATGGCATTTGCCAGTTCGTCCGCATCTGGCTGCGGCCTGCGGGTCGTCCAGACCTTTTCCTGAAACAGGCTTTCCGGATAATCGAAAGCTTCGGCCTGAACGTCCTGGCAGAGCGACAATGTCACCGGTCCGCAATCGAACGGATCGGTCAGCACCTGCATGGCGCGCTTCAGCGCCGTGATGATCTGCTCGGGCCGGGTGATTCGGTCGAAATAGCGGGAAACCGGGCGAAAGGCGTCATTGGCGGAAACCGTGCCGTCGCCGAAATCCTCGATCTGCTGCAGCACCGGGTCGGGCGCGCGGTTGGCGAAGACGTCGCCGGGCAGGAAGAGAACCGGAATGCGGTTGACATGCGCCACGCCGGCGGCCGTCACCATGTTCAGCGCGCCCGGACCGATCGAGGTCGTGCAGGCCATGAAACGCTGGCGGAAGCTCGCCTTGGCATAGGCGATTGCGGCATGCGCCATGCCCTGTTCGTTATGAGCGCGATAGGTCGTGAGTTCGCCGCGCACCTGATAAAGAGCCTCGCCCATGCCGGCGACGTTGCCATGGCCGAAGATCGCCCAGACGCCGCCGAAGATCGGCACTTTCTTGCCATCGACGATCGTCATCTGAACTTTGAGGAAATGCGCGACAGCCTGCGCCATCGTCAACCGTATCGTCTTGCCCATCGGGGCCTCCCGCAATTTTTCTTTTCGCGTTTTCCTCTCTCCAACCCCTCCCACAAGGGGAGGGGTTAACCCGCGACGGCTCGTCCAAAGGACGCTCGCTCATAGCGTGAGGCGCTGCCTCAAGTTAAGTCCCTCCCCCTTGTGGGGAGGGGTTGGGGAGGGGTCTAAATTCCATTCTTACTGAAGCCCACGCGTCTTAAGCCAGGCCTCTGTCAGTTGCCGGAAGCGGCCGGCCATGTCGGCGATCGCCTCCTCGTCGTTCATTTCGCCCGAGAGCCATGCGCGCGCCGGATCGGCAAAGATCGTCCGGCCGACGGCGAAGCCCTTCACGGAGGGAGCCGCCAGCGTCGCCTCGAAGCAGGATATCAGTTCCTCGGCGGGTGCCTCTAACCCCAGGAGCACGATACCACGGCACCATGGATCATTTTTGGCGATAACGGCATCGATCTTTTTCCAGGCTTCGCGGGAGGCTTGCGGCTCCAGCTTCCACCAGTCCGGCTTGATGCCGAGCGCATAGAGCTCTTCCAGCGCGGTGGCGATCGTATCGTCGGTGAGCGGCCCGTTCTTGCCGGCGATGATCTCCACCAAGAGCTCGCGGCCGACCTTGCGCGCGGCCTCGAAAAGCGTGCGCAGCTTTTCCTGCTGCTCCGTCTTCAATTCTGAGGGATCATCGGGGTGATAGAAGCACAGGCACTTGATGCAATGACCGAGCGGCCATTCCACAAGCTGTGAGCCGATGTCCTGGCTGAACTCGAAGCGCAGCGGCTTCGAGCCCGGCAGTTCCACCGGTCGGCCGATCCAGGAGAAATTCTTCGTTGCCGCATCGAAGAAGGCGTCGCGGCCGAAGCGTTCGTCGATCAGCATGCCGTAGCCATCGCGGCCGTTTGAAACCCGGGCCGCTGCCGCAACCGCCAGCCGCTTGAACGCAACGATCTTGTCGTGGCCGACGCCGAGTTCATCGGCGACGCTGACGAGCTGCGAGCGGTGATCGATCGCCAGCGCCATCAGCAGAGGGATTTCGCCTCGCCGGGTCGATGCCCAATGAATATGGTTGATCGCCTCGTCCTTGCGAAGTGCGCGATGCTTGCTGCCGGTCTTGAGGAAGAAATCGAGTTCTGCCCAGGTCGGATATTCCGGTGAACAGAGCAGGCGAGAGACGGCAAAGGCGCCGCAGGCGTTGGCCCAGGTGGCGCAAGTCTTCAGCGGCTCATCCCGGAGGAAGCCGCGCAGGAAGCCGGACATGAAAGCATCGCCGGCGCCGAGCACATTGAACACCTCGATCGGGAAGCCCTGGCCGACGATGCCGGCTTCGAGGTCGTCGGCGATCGGCCCGTCATAGACGATGCAGCCCATGGCGCCGCGCTTGAGCACGATCGTCGCCGGCGTCAGGCGGCGGATCTCCTTCAGTGCGCCGAGCACGTCGTCTGCGCCGGAAGCGATCAGGATTTCCTCTTCGGTTCCGACGATGAGGTCGCAATCCGGCAGCGTCTCCTTCATCTTGGACGAGACGCGGTCTGATTTCACGTAGCGCTCGAAACCTTCCGCATGGCCGGCAAGACCCCAGAGGTTCGGCCGGTAATCAATGTCGAAGATTACCTTGCGGCCGTTCGCCTTGGCGATGCGAATCGCCTTGCGTTGGGCGGCCTCGGTGTTCGGCCGCGAGAAATGGGTGCCGGAAACGAGAACGGCGCGCGAGGATTTGATGAAATTCTCGTCTATATCGCCTTCCTCGAGCGCCATGTCGGCGCAGTCGGAGCGATAGAAGATCATCGGCGACACACCTTCGGCCTCGACCGCAAGCAGCACCAACGCCGTCAGCCGTTCCTTGTCGGTAATAATGCCATCTGTCGCTACGCCTTCGCGCGCCGCCTGCTCGCGGATGAAGCGCCCCATCTGCTCGTCCCCGACGCGGGTGATGAGGCCGGACTTGAGGCCGAGCCGCGCCGTGCCGATCGCGATATTTGATGGGCAGCCGCCGACGGACTTGGCAAAGGAGGCGATATCCTCCAGTCGCGAACCGATCTGCTGGCCGTAGAGATCGACCGAGGAGCGGCCGATGGTGATTACATCAAGCGCCGGCTCCGGCTGTATACCCGGATTCGATTGTACCATGATGTCCTCCCGCTAGATTTTGCGCGGCTTCCAGTGCCAGCGAATTTTCAATAATGAAACATTGGTTCCACAAAATTGTCAATTCGGAATATTTATTCCATTTTCACTTTTGTGGGTTTTGAATGCTGGCGCTTGCGCCGCCGCTCGGCGATAGCGACCGGTAGCGCCATGGCGAGCGCCATCGAGGCGGAAAGCGAACGGAAGCCAGCGAAATCGGCCTCAGCCACTTCAAACCAATGGGTGGCGCAGGCGGCAAGCGGCGAGAAGGCCGAATCGGTGATTGCGATGACGGGCACGCCGCGATCGGCAAGCTCCTGGCTCTGGTTGAGGCTGTCGGCCGCATAGGGTGAGAAACTCGCCGCGATCGCCGCATCCTTGGGTGTCGCGAACTGCACCATTTCAGGGTCGACGCCATTCGGCGAGGCGACGATCTGATGGCGGATGTTGAGCTTGGAAAAAGCGTAGGTCATATGCGCCGTCAGCGGATAGGAACGCCGCTTTGCGATCAGATAGATCGTCTCGGCGCCAGCAAGGATGTCCACCGCTTTCGTAAAAGTGTCGGTCTGCACAGTCGCCGCCAACCGGTTGACCGATTGGTTTGCCGCGGCAATGAAGCCCGAAAGCAGATTGGCGTCCTCATCGTCGCCGCTCGATTTTTCCAGAGTGACCAGCCGCTCTTCATAGCTTAGCGTCCGATCGCGCAGCCTTTCGCGGAAGATGCTTTGGAGGTCGGAAAAGCCTTCATAGCCCAAATGATGCGCCAAGCGCACCAGTGTCGAAGGCTGGACGTCGGAAGCAGCCGCGATACTTGCGGTTGTGCCGAAAGCGATCTCATCGGGATTGCCGAGCGCAAAGGCGGCAACCTGCGCCAGCCGCTTCGGCATGTTCGCCTTGCGCTCGATGATGGTGCTGCGCAGACTTTCGAAATCGCGCGGCACGCGCGCGTGCCTCGGGGAATCGTTATCCATGCTTGCGGCTCTCGAGATGAAACAAATATTCCATAATTGCCGAGCATAGACGATTTCAAAGGGCGCGCCTAATTGTTTTTAATGCCCTGTAATTGAAGGATTTTAGACAAAATATCCGATAGCAAGCCGGAAAAGACAGGCCGGTGGTCCCTTGTCAAAATGATCCAAATATTCCAAAAATCCGCCGCGCAGCTCTTGAGGAGACAGAAAATGAGGCCACTCGGCATCGGTTTGATCGGCACCGGATATATGGGAAAGTGCCATGCATTGGCGTGGAATGCGGTGAAGACGGTATTCGGTGATGTCGAGCGTCCGCGTCTCGTGCATCTTGCGGAAGCCAATGCCGGGTTAGCTGAGGCGCGTGCTGGCGAATTCGGCTTCGAGAAGGCCACAGCCGACTGGAGGGCGTTGATCGCCGACCCTGATGTCGACGTCGTCTCCGTCACAACGCCCAACCAGTTCCATGCCGAGATGGCGATTGCAGCCCTCGAGGCAGGCAAGCACGTCTGGTGCGAAAAGCCGATGGCGCCGGCCTATGCCGATGCCGAGCGCATGCTGGAAACGGCGAGGATGTCAGGCAAGGTCGCCGCGCTTGGCTATAATTACATCCAGAATCCGGTCATGCGCCACATCAAGACGCTTGTCGGCGAGGGCACCATCGGCGCGGTCAATCATATCCGCGTCGAGATGGACGAGGATTTCATGGCCGATCCCGATGCTTTCTTCTATTGGAAGAGCGAGCTTTCCGCCGGCTACGGCGCGCTCGACGATTTCGCCGTGCACCCGCTGTCGCTGCTCTGGTATCTTTTCGGTCATGTCGAGGCAGTCATTACGGATATGGCAAAACCCTATCCGGATCGCCCTTTGAGCGAGGGTGGCCGCCGTGCGGTCGAAAACCATGATGCCGCCAACGTGCTGATGCGGCTTGGCGGCGGCATTTCCGCGGTATTGATGGCGAATCGGGCCGCCTGGGGGCGCAAGGGCCGCATCGTGCTGCAGATCTTCGGCTCGAAGGGCTCGATCGTTTACGATCAGGAGCGCATGAACGAATTCGAACTTTACCAGGCCGACGGGCGCGGCTCGGAACAGGGCTTCCGCAAGATACTGGCGGCACCTGCCCATCGGCCTTATGATCGCTTCATCCCGGCGCCTGGCCATGGGCTCGGCTTCAACGACCTGAAGATCATCGAATGCCGCGAGTTGATCCGGGCAATTTCAGGTGAACCGTCGTCGATCGTGACATTCGAAGACGGTCTCAGGATAGAGAAGTCGGTGCATGCCATGGCACAGTCCTTCCACGAGCGTCGCTGGATCGAGATCGGCTGAATGTAAGAAGCCGCTTTCCGTTGACGGCGCACGGGGCAGGGGATAGGCCTTGGCGTAATTGTCGGGCGCAGTTTCAGGAGTGAGATCGTGACGGATAGATTGGTGATCATCGGCGCGGGCCAGGCCGGTTTCGCATTGGCAGCCAAGCTGCGTGCGTTGAAGGATACGCGCCCGATCACCCTCATCGGCGCCGAGGACGTGGCTCCTTACCAGCGCCCGCCGCTTTCGAAGAAATACCTGCTCGGCGAAATGAGCTTCGACCGTCTGCTGTTTCGTCCGGAGCACTGGTATCCCGACAATGACGTCGATCTTCGCCTTTCGACTTGGGCCGAGCAAATCAACCGAGACAGCAAGCAGGTTCTGCTGCAGGACGGCTCTGTTCTCGATTACGGCACGCTTGTGCTCGCCACAGGCTCGACACCGCGCCGGCTGCCGGCCGCGATCGGCGGCGACCTTGAAGGCGTCTATGTAGCCCGCGACAAGCGCGATGCCGATCTGCTGGCCGATGAGATGCGCCCCGGTCGCCGCGTCCTCATCATCGGAGGCGGATATATCGGTCTTGAAGCGGCAGCCGTCGCCCGTCATCGCGGCTTGGAAGTCACTGTCATCGAGATGGCTGACCGCATCCTGCAGCGCGTTGCAGCGAAAGAAACCGCCGACATCATGCGCGAGATCCATCAGGCCCATGACGTTGTGATTCGCGAGAAGACGGGCCTCAAGCATCTGATCGGCAAAGATGGCCGTGTTGCCGGTGCGGCACTTTCCGACGGGTCTGACATCGACGTCGATTTCGTTGTCGTCGGCATCGGCGTCGTGCCGAACGACCAGCTTGCCAAGGAAGCCGGCCTCGAAGTCGCCAACGGCATCATCGTCGACGACTTTGCCCGCACCTCCGATCCGGCGATCTTCGCGGCGGGCGATTGCGCAGCACTTCCCTGGCAGGGCGGCCGCATCAGACTCGAATCCGTGCAAAATGCCGTCGATCAGGCGGAAGCGGCGGCAGCCGTCATCGCCGGCGGCAGCGAGCCTTATGAACCGAAACCGTGGTTCTGGTCCGACCAGTACGACGTCAAACTGCAGATCGCCGGCTTCAATCTCGGTTATGACGAGACGCTGCAGCGCCCCGGCGCCCGAGAAGGCGCTCATTCGGTCTGGTACTTCAGGGAGGGGTTGCTGATCGCTGTCGATGCGATCAACGACGCGAAAGCCTATGTAACAGGCAAGAAACTGCTGGAATCCGGGACCAATCCCGACAAATCGATTCTCGCCGACCCCTCCGCAGACCTAAAGAGCCTATTGGGCTAAGACGGGAATCGATCGTTGCAAAAGGATTGCTGCCGGTAGGAATGCCGCCTCAGGCTTGCCAATCCTTCCTTGCCGCCCGCGGCAAAGCTCTTCTTCTTTATTGCAGAGAACGAAGCGCGATCAAATTCTCCATAGATCGCGGTGTGAAACCAGGTCCGTTTTCACAACCATCAGAAATGCCGCCCAGCGTATTTCTTCTGGTGAAAGCTCAAAAAACCCTTGCATTCACAGACCGGTCACCATAGTTAGGCCGCACCGGAGAGGTGGCCGAGTGGTCGAAGGCGCTCCCCTGCTAAGGGAGTATACGTCAAAAGCGTATCGTGGGTTCGAATCCCATCTTCTCCGCCATTTTGATTTCCCAGCATATATCGGTCTTTAGCACTCGGCGGGGAGTCATGTTCGCTTAGTCGGCTACGGCTGACGGTCAAATGGTGCAAAAATCTTCCGTTTCGACTGAGAGAATCGCCTGCGGGAATCACCTTTCGCGCCCCTAGCCAGATGGGCCGGTGAAAGCGGGTCCGTGAACGTTGGGTTACGCTTCCACTGATTGCGATCTCGACCCCAAAGACCGGATTTTGTCTGAAAGGTGTCATAAATGTGTCAAGAAGCGCATGTCCAGCGCCTCTTCGATCTCGCCTAAGCAGCCACAAAATCAGCGTTTTCTTAACAAAGCATAAAGGAAATCAGGCCCGCCTGCCCGACTTGTGTCCTTTCAGCAACAGAATGTCGGGAAGGCTCTAGCAAACCCCCCATCGGAGTAAGTTGGTGATTGCGTGACGGCGCCCGTCTTGTATTTTCAGCCTCGGAAGCGAGGGCGACTGATCGTCCACTTCTTGAAACACGGGGATGGGGCAGGGAACGCTGCTCAGCGAAAGATCCCAAACCCGATCGAAACTTTGAATTGGAGGTCATTTATGAACATCAAGAGCCTTCTTCTCGGCTCCGCTGCTGCTCTCGCAGTAGTTTCCGGTGCTCAGGCTGCTGACGCTATTGTTGCTGCTGAGCCGGAACCGGTTGAATATGTTCGCGTCTGCGACGCTTACGGCACCGGCTACTTCTACATCCCGGGCACCGAAACCTGCCTCAAGATCGAAGGCTACATCCGTTTCCAGGTTAACGTTGGCGAAGACGTCGGCGGCGATTCTGACTGGGATGCAGTGACCCGCGGTCAGGTTCAGTTCACGGCCAAGAGCGACACCGAGTATGGTCCACTGACTGGCGTTATCGTCATGCAGTTCAATGCTGACAATGCGTCGACTCAGGAAGCCAAGCTCGACTCCGCTTATCTCGACATCGCGGGCCTCCGCGCTGGTCTGTTCTACAGCTGGTGGGACGATGGCCTCTCGGGTGAAACCGATGACATCGGTTCGGTCGAAACGCTGCACAACTCCATCCGCTATCAGTATGAA
>NZ_RJJT01000010.1 GCF_003938655.1 Rhizobium pisi | reverse complement strand
CTGTTGGCTGCGGCCGCCCAAAACATCAAGAAGATCGCAATGGCCCTGACAAAAGCACCAAAACCGGCCACGGCGTAAGCCGAAACCTCCTTCTTCGCCCTCTGCCAACACGACCGGCAAAGAATCCAATCGCCAAAAAAGCAAAACCCGCCGAAAAAATCGACGGGTTTGTCAGCAGTCTGAAGCGGCCGTTAAGGCCGCTTTTCATCAACGCTGTCAGCACCCATCAGTCCTGCGCGACAACGCCGCGCAGATGGGTCAGCTCCAAGATGAAGTGCTCAAGCCTGGACTTGTGCTCGTGATGCACGGCATCTTCGAGTTCCTTCTTCGCAGCTTCGATGCGGCGAGTAAGTTCGTCCTTGTTAAGCTCTTCGACCGGTACGGCGGATTCGGCAAGCAGCGTGCAGCCGGTCGGCAGAATATCGGCAAAGCCGCCGAACACGACGTAATCCTGCTTCGAGCCGGAAGCGGAACGAACGCTTACGATGCCGGGCTTGATGGTCGTCATCGTCGGGGCATGGTGCGCCATAACAGTCATCTCGCCTTCGGTGGCGGGAATGACGACCTCGGTCACCATTTCCGACAGCAGCAGACGCTCCGGCGAAACGAGCTCAAAGTTGAAATTGTCAGCCATCAGTGACTTACCTTCTCGGCTATGGCTTTTGCATCTTGCAGTTTGATCCCGCAGAACGGGCAGTGGATTATCGCCTGGTCAAGATATCCGAGACCTTCCTCGGTCTGAACCAGCCCGACGACCATCATCAGCACGCCGTTATCGGCACGATAGATGGTCGGCACCGCCGGTTCAGGAAGCTCTGCCACGGCTCCCTTGAGGGAGTCGCAGCAGAATATCTCGTCCTGAGCGTCACTCATCAAGCAGCAGCGAGCTTCTTGGCCTTCTCGACAGCTTCATCGATAGAACCGACCATGTAGAAGGCAGCTTCCGGCAGGTGGTCGTATTCGCCGTTGACGAGGCCCTTGAAGCCCTTGATCGTGTCTTCGAGCGCAACGAGCTTGCCCGGCGAACCGGTGAAGACTTCGGCGACGAAGAACGGCTGCGACAGGAAACGCTCGATCTTGCGAGCGCGAGCAACAGCGATCTTGTCCTCTTCGGACAGTTCGTCCATGCCAAGGATGGCGATGATGTCCTGCAGAGCCTTGTAGCGCTGCAGCGTCGACTGGACCTTACGGGCAACTTCGTAATGCTCTTCGCCGACAACCATCGGGTCGAGCATGCGCGAGGTGGAGTCGAGCGGATCGACGGCCGGATAGATGCCCTTTTCGGCGATCGAACGCGACAGAACCGTCGTTGCGTCAAGGTGAGCGAACGAGGTTGCCGGCGCCGGGTCGGTCAAGTCGTCGGCCGGAACGTAAATGGCCTGGACAGAGGTGATCGAGCCTGTCGTCGTCGTGGTGATGCGCTCCTGCATCTGGCCCATGTCGGTTGCGAGCGTCGGCTGATAGCCGACCGCCGACGGGATACGGCCGAGCAGAGCCGACACTTCGGAACCTGCCTGCGTAAAGCGGAAGATGTTGTCGACGAAGAACAGAACGTCCTGGCCCTGGTCGCGGAAATGTTCGGCAACCGTCAGACCCGTCAGAGCGACGCGGGCGCGGGCGCCCGGCGGTTCGTTCATCTGGCCGTAGACGAGCGCAGCCTTGGAGCCTTCGCCGCCGCCGTGCTTGTTGACGTTCGATTCGATCATTTCGTGGTAAAGGTCGTTGCCTTCGCGGGTACGTTCACCGACGCCTGCGAAAACCGAATAACCACCATGCGCCTTGGCGACGTTGTTGATCAGTTCCATGATCAGAACCGTCTTGCCGACGCCGGCGCCGCCGAAGAGGCCGATCTTGCCGCCGCGTGCGTAAGGAGCGAGAAGATCGACGACCTTGATGCCGGTAACGAGGATCTGCGCTTCCGTCGACTGCTCAACGTAAGACGGCGCATCCTGGTGAATGGCGCGCTTATGAGCGGTGACCAGCGGACCAGCTTCGTCGACGGGCTCGCCGATGACGTTCATGATACGGCCGAGCGTTTCGTTGCCGACGGGAACCATGATCGGAGCGCCGGTATCGGTAACCACCTGGCCGCGAACGAGACCTTCGCTCGAGTCCATGGCGATCGTGCGAACTTCGTTTTCGCCCAGATGCTGGGCGACTTCGAGAACCAGACGGTTGCCGTTGTTGTCGGTTTCAAGCGCGTTCAAAATCGCCGGCAGTTCGCCTTCGAAAGCAACGTCGACGACGGCGCCGATAACCTGGGTGACTTTGCCGACAGAGCGGGTAGCTGCCTCAGCCATTTTCTTACCCTCTTTTCCTAACTCAGAGCGCTTCCGCGCCCGAAATGATTTCAATCAGTTCCTTGGTGATCTGAGCCTGACGCTGACGGTTGTAGCTCAGCGTCAGCTTGTTGATCATCTCACCAGCATTGCGCGTCGCATTGTCCATCGCACTCATCTTGGCGCCCATCTCACCCGCGACATTCTCAAGGAGAGCGCGGAAGATCTGGACGGAGATATTGCGCGGGATCAGATCGTCGAGGATCGACGCCGGATCCGGCTCGTATTCGTAGACGGCGCCGGCATGTTCCGCATCCTCAGCGACGGCTTCCGGAGCCTTTGCCGGGATCAGCTGCTGTGCGGTCGGGACCTGGCTGATTACCGACTTGAATTCGGAGTAGAACAGCGTGCAGACGTCGAACTCGTCGGCTTCGAACATATCGATGATGCGCTTGCCGATCTGGTCTGCATTTTCGAAGCCGATCTTTTTGACTTCGCGCAGCTCCTTGCGCTCGACGATCAACGACGCGTATTCGCGGCGCAAGATGTCGTAGCCCTTCTTGCCGACGGTGAAGATCTTTACCGTCTTGCCTTCGGCGACCAGCTTACGGACATGGTCACGGGCAAAACGGGCGATCTGCGAATTGAAGCCGCCGCACAGGCCGCGTTCGGCCGAGCAGACGACGAGCAGATGCACCTGATCCTTGCCCGTACCGGTCATGAGAACCGGGGCGCCGTCCGCATCGGTGACGGCCTTGGCGATGTTCGCCAGAACCGCACCCATGCGCTGCGAATAGGGCCGGGCGGCCTCGGCCGCCTCCTGCGCACGCCGAAGCTTCGCCGCGGCGACCATTTTCATCGCCTTGGTGATCTTCTGCGTCGCCTTGACGGAGGCGATCCGGTTTTTCAGATCCTTAAGTGAAGGCATCCGTTATCCGTCCTAACTTAGGGCCTGATTACGAGAAAGACTTTGCGAAGCTATCGAGAGCAGCGGTGAGCTTGCCCTTGGTATCGTCGCTGATTGCCTTTTCCGTGCGGATCGCGTCGAGGATGGCGGAGCCTTCCGAACGCAGATACGAGAGGAGGCCCTGCTCGAACTTGCCAACCGAAGCGACCGGCAGCTTGTCGAGATAGCCGTTGACGCCTGCAAAGATCACGGCGACCTGCTCTTCCGTCTTCAGCGGCGAGAACTGCGGCTGCTTCAGGAGTTCGGTGAGGCGTGCGCCGCGGTTCAGGAGGCGCTGCGTCGCAGCGTCAAGGTCCGAACCGAACTGGGCGAAGGCAGCCATTTCGCGATACTGGGCGAGTTCGCCCTTGATCGAGCCGGCAACCTGCTTCATGGCCTTGATCTGTGCCGACGAACCGACGCGGGAAACCGACAGACCGACGTTCACGGCCGGGCGGATGCCCTGGTAGAACAGATCGGTTTCAAGGAAGATCTGGCCGTCGGTGATCGAGATCACGTTGGTCGGAATGAAGGCCGACACGTCGTTGCCCTGCGTTTCGATAACCGGCAGAGCGGTCAGCGAACCGGCGCCCTGGTCGTCGTTCATCTTCGCAGCGCGCTCGAGGAGACGCGAGTGCAGATAGAAAACGTCGCCCGGATAGGCTTCGCGGCCCGGCGGGCGGCGCAGCAACAGCGACATCTGGCGGTAGGAAACAGCCTGCTTGGACAGGTCGTCGTAACCGATCAGCGCATGCATGCCATTGTCACGGAAGTATTCGCCCATGGCGCAGCCGGCAAACGGGGCCAGGTACTGCATTGGCGCCGGATCGGAAGCAGTGGCGGCGACGATGATCGAATATTTCAGCGCGCCGCGCTCTTCGAGCACCTTGACGAACTGCGCGACGGTCGAACGCTTCTGGCCGATGGCGACGTAGACGCAGTAAAGCTTTTCGCCTTCCGGACCGTTGTCGTGAATGGCCTTCTGGTTGAGGAAGGCATCGAGAAGGATCGCGGTCTTGCCGGTCTGGCGGTCGCCGATGACGAGCTCGCGCTGGCCGCGGCCGACCGGGATCAGCGCGTCGATGGCCTTGAGGCCGGTCGACATCGGCTCATGAACCGACTTGCGCGGAATGATGCCCGGAGCCTTGATGTCGACGCGCGAACGGCGCGTCGCGTTGATCGGGCCCTTGCCGTCGATCGGATTGCCGAGCGCGTCGACGACGCGGCCGAGCAGTTCCGGACCAACCGGAACGTCAACGATGGCGCCGGTCCGCTTGACGGTGTCGCCTTCCTTGATGTCGCGGTCGGAGCCGAAAATAACGACACCGACGTTGTCGGATTCAAGGTTCAGCGCCATGCCACGGATGCCGCCGGGGAACTCGACCATTTCACCGGCCTGAACATTGTCCAGACCGTAAACGCGAGCGATACCGTCACCGACGGAGAGAACCTGGCCGACTTCCGAGACTTCTGCCTCTTTGCCGAAATTTTTGATCTGGTCTTTGAGAATTGCGGAAATTTCCGCGGCGCGGATATCCATCAGCCAACCTCTTTCAATGCGAGCTTAAGGGTAGAGAGTTTGGTACGAAGAGACGTATCAATCTGACGGGACCCGACCTTTACGATCAGACCACCAAGAATTGACGGATCAACCGTGACGGCAATCGTCACGTCTTTGCCGGTAACGCTCTTGAGTGCCACCTTCAATTCGGTTTCCTGCGCTTCAGAAAGCGCATGCGCCGAGGTGACCTCGGCGGAGATTTCACCGCGATGGTTCGCGGCGATGATGCGGAAGGCCCTGATCATGCCTGGCAGGGCAAACAGGCGGCGGTTGCGCGCCACGACCTTCAGGAAATTGGCGAAGAAACCGCTGATGCCGGCCTTCTCGCTGATGGCGACAATCGCCTTCAACTGGTCTTCAGCGGAGAAAACCGGGCTTGCGACGAAGCGCTTCAGATCGGCGCTCTCATCCAGCATCGCCTGGAAACGGTCAAGATCTGCAGTTACGCTGTCAACGGCGCCCTGCTCGAGCGCCAGCTCGAAAAGCGACGAGGCATAGCGCTCTGCAACACCAGAAGTAAGCTGGGACGTGTCTGCCACTGGCACAAATTTCCCTGATTTCAACCCAAAATCCGGCTCTCGGCGGGCGCCGAACCTATGATCTTGAATTCGTTTTGATTTCCCCCAGAAATCACAAGAGAAGCCTCTTGCTTCTTCCGAAATTCGGGGTCCGTCTAACATAGGAAGTTCGGACTCGCAACACGCGTAATGCCCGAATAAGCCTTTCACATGAATTTCTGTCCGCAAAATTGCAGAATGACCGACAGCCATGCATGAGAAGCCGCCCGCCGGCAGCAAAACTCACGCCGGGACGAAGCCGAAGACATAAAGCAGCGGCAACGCGGCCAGGGCAATCTGTACAACCAAAAGTAAATAGTTGACGAGATTGCTCCCCTTATCGGACAGGATCGAGATCACGCGGGCGAAGGCGGCCATCACAAAGGAGGCGCCGAGCGCCATATAGATCCAGTCCTGGGCGAGCATGACCGCCGACAGCCCGAAGCCGAGATAGAAGCCGCCCATCGAGCGCGCTTCGCCAAAGCCCTCCGGCCGCCCCTCCCGCGCCTCAAGACCAAGAAGACGCAGGGCTTGGCCCGGCGCGAACATCATGACAAAGCCCGCCAGCGCCGTGAAGGCTGCGGAGCAGAATGCAAGCTGCTCGCCAAGCTCGGTCGGAAAATAGAACTCCATGCATCAACCCCAAATCACCCGGATGAAACGGTGTTTTATGACATGGGCCGGAAAAGGAGGAAATGGCAGCGGCACCAGAAAAGCGACTAGCTCACTCTGGCAGGGCAACATCATGTAAATATTGGCATTATCCCTTTTGATAAATTATGCATGCGATGGGGATAAATATACGAATTGCGACGAACGAGCTCTTATCCCTTTCGCAAGCCTGCCTGGTAGCGAGAGGAGGCTCCAATTTGATCTACAGAAAACTCTGCGGATCGATATCGAGCTGCACCTGCACCGATCCGCGCTCCCTGGGCGATTGCGACAGCATCGCGCGCAAGAACCCCTGCATGTCCGAATTCCGCCGCCCATGCACCAGAAGGCGGAAGCGGTGGCGGCCGCGCACCAGCGCAAGCGGCGCCTCCGCCGGCCCGAGCACCGAAATGCCGGACACCTGGGGTGCAGCGTTGCGCATGCCGCGCGCATGGTTTTCAGCGTCGTGGCGGGTTTCGGCCGAGACGATGATCGAGGCAAGTCTGCCGAACGGCGGCAGCGCTGCACGTTCGCGCTCGGTGATCTCGCGCTCGTAGAAGGCGCCGGAATCCCCGGAAACGATCGCCTGCATGACGGGATGCTGCGGCTGGTAGGTCTGCAGCAACCCATGGCTCTTGAGGCCGGTGCGGCCGGCCCGGCCCGTCACCTGCGACAGAAGCTGGAAAGTGCGTTCGGCAGCCCGCGGGTCGCCATTGGCAAGGCCAAGATCGGCATCGACGATGCCGACCAGCGTCATCAGCGGAAAATTGTGCCCCTTGGCGACGAGCTGGGTGCCGATGACGATATCGGCCTCGCCCTTGGCGATCGCTTCCAGCTCCAGCCGCAGCCGCTTTACCCCGCCCATGATATCCGAGGAGAGAACGATCGTCCGCGCCTCCGGGAAGTGTCGCTCCACCTCTTCGGCAATGCGCTCGACCCCCGGCCCGCAGGCGACGAGATGGTCGAGCGTGCCGCATTCCGGGCACGCCTCGGGGGTGCGCTCGGCATGGCCGCACTGGTGGCATTGCAGCTGTTTGCGGAACCGATGCTCCACCAGCCAACTCGAACATTGCGGGCATTGAAAGCGGTGGCCGCAGACCCGGCAGAGCGTCAGCGGCGCATAACCGCGGCGGTTGAGAAAGAGCAGCGCCTGTTCGCGCCTTTCCACCGTCTTGCCGATCGCCCGAATCAGGACCGGCGACAGGAAGCTGCCCCGCTCCGGCGCGTGCCTACGCATATCGACGAGATGCAGGTCCGGCAGCGCCGCATCGCCGAAACGCGTCGGCAGATGGACGGTGCTGTAGCGCCCGCTCTGTCCGTTGACCTGGCTTTCGACCGAGGGTGTCGCCGACACCAGGATGACGGGAAAATCGCCGATGCGGCCACGCACCACGGCCATATCGCGGGCATTGTAGAAGACGCGGTCCTCCTGCTTGTAGGCGGGATCGTGCTCCTCGTCGACAATGATGAGGCCGAGATCTTCGAAGGGCAGGAAAAGTGCCGAGCGCGCGCCGGCCACGACCCTGACCTCGCCGGTCACCGCCTGGCGCCATACTTTCTCCCGCATGCGTGAGGCGAGATCGGAATGCCATTCGGCCGGCTTCGCCCCGAAGCGATCCTGGAAGCGCTCCAGAAAACTTGCGGTCAGCGCAATCTCCGGCAACAGGATCAGCACCTGCTTGCCGCGTTTCAGCGTTTCCGCGATCGCTTCGAAATAGACCTCGGTCTTGCCCGATCCCGTTACCCCGTCGATCAGCGAAACCGAGAATTCACCCTTGCGGATTTCGGAGACGATCTCCTCGGCCGCCTCTTTCTGCGGCCCTTCCAGGCGCGCGGCAGCAAAATCCGGATCCGGCAGAGCCACAACAGGCGCCGGCGGCAGGAACACCGTCTCGAAAATGCCGAGCGTGATCAGCCCGTCGACGACGCTTGTCGAAACACCCGCCGCATGCGCCAGGCCGCTGCGCGTCCACGAAAAACCGTCGGAGGCCGTATTGAGCACTCGGGCACGCGCCGGCGTCATCCGCTCCGGCTCGCTGCCGACGAGCTTCAGCCCCTCCACCATCGGCTCCGGTTCGAAGGCATTCGGCGCCCGGAGCGCCATACGGGCGACTAGGCCGGGCGGGGAGAGCGTATAGGTCGCCACCCAGTCGATGAAATCCCGCATTTCCCGGGAGAGCGGCGGGCAGTCGAAGACATGGCTGATCGGCCGGAGCTTCTTCGGATCGACGCCATCCTCGCCGCCGTCCCAGACGACGCCAATCACCTGCCGCGGCCCAAGCGGCACCTGCACGACCGAGCCGGGCTCGACCGCCATGCCCTCCGGCACCGAATAGGAATAGGGTTTCGGCGCCGGCATCGGCACCAGCACCGGAACCGTTCGGTTCGCGGGCGGTGCCTCGAAAAGCGCGCCAAAGAGATCGGACGAATCTGTGCTCATCGGGCGAGACCATGCCCGCAAATCATAGCAATTGGAACCGCAAAGACGAAGCGGCGCATCTGGCGAGAATGTGAACTGCGAAGGCTTGCCAAGATTGCCCGCACCTTTACGAAGAGGTTGCTGCGTAAGCGATCAGCCGCATAGATTGCCGGACGATTTTATTTGGCGACGGAATGGGAGAGGAACGAATGGCCAGACTGACCGAAGATGCCAAGGGCGTCTATGTGATTGCCGTGACACCCTTTGCCGATGACGGCGCGCTCGATCTCACCAGCATCGACAGCATGGTTGATTTCTACGAAAGCGCCGGCGTCACCCGCCTGACGGTACTTGGCCAGCTCGGCGAAGCCCCGAAGCTGACGGCGGAGGAATCGCGGATCGTGGTCGAGCGCGTGCTGAAGCGCCTCGACGGCCGTCTTCCCGTCATTGTCGGCGTGTCGGCGCCGGGACTTGCACCGATGCGCGAACTGGCCGAAGCCGTCATGGGGGCTGGCGCGGCCGGCGTCATGGTCGCGCCGCCCTGGACCGTCAAGACCGACGACCAGGCCTTCGCCTTCTACCAGTCGGTCGGCGAAGCCCTGGATGACACGCCCTTCGTGCTGCAGGATTATCCGCTCACCACCAATGTGACGATTGCGCCCAAGGTCATCGAGCGTATCGTCAGGGAAGTGCCCAATTGCGTCATGCTCAAGCATGAGGATTGGCCGGGTCTTGCAAAGATATCAGCGCTTCGCGTCGCCAGCGACAGCGGCGCCATGCGGCGCATCTCGATCCTTTGCGGCAATGGCGGGCTTTTCCTGCCGGAAGAGCTGGGGCGCGGCGCCGATGGCGCCATGACCGGCTTCTGCTATCCGGAGATGATGGTCGGCGTCGTCGAGGCCTATACCGCCGGAAATCCCGATCGCGCCCATGAGATCTTCGACGCCTATCTCCCGCTCGCTCGATACGAACAGCAGCAGGGCATCGGGCTTGCCTGCCGCAAATACGTCCTTGCCAAACGCGGCGTCATCAAGTCCGCCACCCTGCGCAAGCCGGGCGCCCGGCTTTCGGCGCCCGACATCGTCGATGTCGAGCGGCTGCTGGCGCGCCAGGCCATCCGCCTCAAGGAGATCGGTGCATGACGGCCGGCAAAAGCTATGATTTCATCATCGCCGGCGGCGGGTCCGCCGCGTGCGTTGCCGCCATGCGTCTGGTGCGCGACTTCGGTTTTTCGGTGCTCATCGTCGAGCGCGGGCCGCGCGATACGACGAGGCTGATGTCCTTTCCCGCCGGCTATATGAAATATCTTGCCCGCGACGATTTCCTCGAAATGCATCATACGGTGCCACAACCCCAGCTCGGTGGACGGGGACCGATCGTGCCCGTGGCAAAAGCCCTTGGCGGCGGCAGCGCCGTCAATGCCATGGTCTATATGCGCGGCCAGAAAGAGGATTACGACGGCTGGGCCGCCCATCTCGGCAACGGTAGCGAGTGGTCCTATGAGGACATGCTGTCGCACTTCAAGGGCATCGAGGCCAATAGCCGCTTCAACGACCGGTATCACGGAATTTCGGGCAATCTGAGGGTTTCAGAACCGCGCCACATCTCCGATACGACGGAGGATTTCATCCTGGCGGCGCAGGGGCTCGGCCATCCCTATAATCCGGATTTCAACGGCGCGCGGCAGAACGGCGTCGGCATCATGCAGCATACTTTCGCGCAATGGGGTCGACGGATCGAGCGATCGGATGCCAAGAAGGCGTTTCTCGATCCTCTTGCCGGCGACAGCAGGCTGGAAATCGCCACGCAGGCGAGGGTCGATCGTGTTCTCGTGGAAGACGGCCGCGCCGTCGGCGTCGTCTATACCAGCAACGGCGAGAGCCACAAGGCGCTGGCCAACCGCGAGGTGCTCGTGGCCGCCGGCACCTACAACAGCGCCAAGCTGATGATGCTCTCCGGCATCGGCCCAGCCGACCATCTTCGCGAGCATGGCATTGCCGTTGTCGCTGATCTTCCAGGTGTGGGCGCCAATCTGCAGGATCATCACGAGGTGCCGGTCATCGCCTCGACGAAATCGAAATCCGGGTATTTCGGCCAGGACCGCGGCTGGCCGATGATCCGCAACGGCCTGCAATATCTGCTGTTCAATTCCGGCCCGGTCACCACGACGGGCATCGAGTCTTGCCTGTTCTACGATCCCGACGGTGGCGACCGCCCGACGATCCAGCTCTATTGTGCGCCGATCGTCTATCTCGACCGCGACGTCTCCTCGGCAAAGCCGACCTATGGCGTCACCTTCACCTCCTGCCTGCTGAGGCCGAACGCGCGCGGCAGCGTCAAGCTGCGCTCGGCGAACCCTGATGATCAGCCCTTGGTCGATTGCAATTTCTTCGGCGATCCCGACGATCTCCGCCTGACGCTCGCCTCGCTGAAGACGGCACGCCGGCTTCTGGAAACCGAACCCTTCAAAGGCAAGATCGCTGACGAGATCCTTCCGGGACGATCGCTGCAGGACGAGCAATCACTGGCGAAATTCGCCGGACAGACGGTCAAGACGAACTACCATCCGTCCGGCAGCCTGAGGATGGGACCGGACAACGATCCGATGTCGGTCGTCGACGGCAGGCTGCGTGTACGCGGCGTTGACAGATTGCGGGTGATCGATTGCTCCATCATCCCCTTCATCCCGTCGGGCAACACCAACGCCCCGGCCATGGCGATAGGCTCCAAAGCGGCAAGCATGATCGCCGAGGATCATCAATAATGCCGTAGGCTACACGTCGAGGCCCTACCTTCTAAAGCTCGAAAACATGAGAATGGCCGTCCCGCCCGCGGGGCTGAAACCCGAGCGATTCCCAGAATTTTGCCGCGTCGTCGTTTCCCGCATGAACGGTGACGATGCTGCAGAAGGATCGTGCATGGTCGAGCAGAGCGAGCGCGATCGTCCGGCCGACGCGGTACCGACGCATTGCGGGATGAACGTAGAAACGCCGCATCCGCAACGCTCCCGCCACATCGTGTTCTACGGTCATGCCTCCTATACCGGCGAGCGTCTCGCCGACATAAGCGCCAAACAGCCTTTCGCCGTCATGTTCGAATCTGGTCTCGCCGGCCGACCATTCCTGGATGAGGCGCGTGATATGCTGATAGCCTTCCCGCCGGGCCTCGCTCTCGAGAGCTACGATCTCCTGCGGCAGTCGATCGCGGATTTCGCGGATATCGATCGTCATGGCGATGCCGACCTGTCTAGACGGCGGGAACAGGGACCTTCCGGTGCAGCGCCGGCGTAGCCGCTTTGTTCACCGGCCGGAATACGGCATCTCCATCCCCAGCCATGTCGTGCACCGTATGTTTCTCCAGAGCCTTGGTCACCTCGTTGAGGTCACCGTCCAGCTGTTCGGCGGGAATGAGATTGCCGATCACGAAATCGAAGCGGTCCCCGCGTTTGTTCAGCAGCTCGTGAAAAACCGTCATGTCGCGAAGTTCCGTCGACCATTTCGCCAGCCAGTAGAACAGGCCGGAATTGCGCGCCGTCATGTGGACGGGCAGGATCGGCAGATTGTATTTGCGCGCCAGCCCGACGGCCGAGGTCTTCCATGGGCGTTCGTTCAGCCGGCCGTTGGCCCAGTAGGCGATGCGGCCCGAGGGGAAGAGCACCGTCGCCTTACCTTCCCTCACCGCATGATTTGTCAGTTGAAGCGTCTCGCGCGCCTTGAGCTTGCTCTTGTACTCCTCCCGCCACTCAACGGGAATGATCATCTCGGCAAAGCGCGGATTGACGCGAATCGCGTCGCGATTGGCGAAAAACATCATATCGGGCCGGCGCGCCTTCAGGAGATCGAACACCGCGACGCCATCGGCAATACCGGTCGGATGGTTGCTGACGAGGATGAAGCCGCCGGAAGCGGGAATGCGTTCGCCGTTGTTGATGCTGATGTCGAGTTTCAGCACGTCGCTCAGATATTCGAACGACTGGAAGCCCGGCATCTTGGCGACGGCGTTGGCGAATTCGATCGCCTTGTTGTAGCGCAGAAGCGTGTAGAGGAACGGCCGCATGACGGGCCAGAGCGGATTTTTCACAATCCTCTGGCCACGTTCGGCAATCAGCGTATCGACGATATGACCGGGCTTTCCCTGTGAGACGAGAGCGATCGCTTCCGCGAGTTGTCCGAAAGCCGTCATGGAGCCGCGCCGTGCCATGAAAGATCCTGTCTATGGGGAATAAGCTATCGCAGTACAATATGATCTAAGGATGACAAGGCCTGGCCGGCATTAGCAATTCCATAACCGTTCCTGCTTCAAATTGGCGGACTTGAAGGCAAATTCAAGGCCAGTGACGTGAATGAACTATTGATCATCGCCGACCCGAGCCTGATGGCGGAACGGGCCGCATGGCTCGAAAACCTCGCCCGCGAGCGTCGTCTTTCAGAGCACACGCTCGACGCTTACGAGCGCGACACCCGCCAGTTCCTGACCTTCCTGACCGGTCATCTCGCCGGCCCGGTGACACTCGGCGATATAAGGGAATTGCGCCCGGCCGATTTCCGCGCCTTCCTCGCAGCCCGGCGCAAGCAGGGCTCCGGTGCCCGTTCGCTCGGCCGCAATCTGGCCGGTCTTCGTTCGCTGCTGCGCCACCTCGAAAAGAAAGGGCTGGTCAATGCCGCTGGCGCCGGCGCGATACGCTCGCCCAAGCAGCCGAAATCGCTGCCCAAGCCGCTTTCCGACACACAGGCGATCACCGTCGTCAGCGGCGAAGCCCAGCTTCACGACGAACCCTGGATCGCCGCGCGCGATGCGGCCGTCATGACGCTGCTCTACGGCTGCGGCCTGCGTATCTCCGAGGCATTGGATCTCGTACCCACAGATCTCCACAAGGGCGCAACGACGCTGCGCATCACCGGCAAGGGCAACAAGACCCGGCTGGTGCCGTTGCTATCGGTGGTTTTCGACGCCGTCGAGAAATATCGCGCGCTCTGCCCCTATCATCTCGAAAGTGGCGAACCGCTGTTTCGCGGCGCCCGCGGCGGCAAGCTGCAGCCGGCAATCATCCAGCGGGCCATGCAGAAGATGCGCAGCGCTTTCGGCCTGCCGGAAACAGCAACGCCCCATGCGTTGCGCCACTCCTTCGCCACGCACCTGCTTGCGGGCGGCGGCGATTTGCGCACCATTCAGGAACTGCTCGGCCATGCCAGCCTTTCCACGACGCAGGTCTATACCGGCGTCGATGCGTCGCGGCTGCTTGAGGTGTATGATCGCGCCCATCCGCGCGCGTAACTTTCTGTTAACGCATTCTCTTAAAGGAATATGCGCAAGCCGGGCGTAGAGCATGATGCAAAGGCATGTAGGGAATACCATCATGACGACATCAATCGGCCGCCGGACGTTTCACCTTGCAGCGCCGGGCAATCTGCTGCTCTGGCTGATGGCAGCCTTTCACATGCTGCTTCTCGCGGCCCTGCTTGCCGTGCTTCTAGCTGCGCGGCCGGCGACGGCCGCCGATGAGACCTGTACCGGCCGCAACCTGATGGTCGAGCTTCAGCAGAACGACCCCACCCGCTACGCCGAAGCGCTGAAGGAAGCCGACGCGACGCCGAACGGCAAGGGCATCTTCTGGAAGATCGAGAAACCTGGAATTGAGCCCTCTTGGCTGCTCGGCAGCATGCATGTCACCGATCCGCGTGTGCTGGCCCTGCCGCCGCGCGCCCAGGCCGCCCACGACGCCGCCGATACGATCATCATCGAATCCGACGAAATCCTCGATGAACGCAAAGCGACCGCAGCCCTGCTCGCAAAGCCGGAGCTGACGATGTTCACCGACGGCACGACGATCGACAAGCTGCTCTCGCCGGAGGATTACAAGCGCCTCGAAACCGGCCTCAAGCAGCGCGGCATCCCGCTTAGCGCCGTCTCTCGCATGCGGCCCTGGATGATATCAAGCGCCGTTGCCCTTCCGGCCTGCGAAATCGCCCGCAAGGCGAAAGGCGTGCAGTTCCTCGACCAGAAAATCGCCACCGACGCCGTTGCCCAGGGAAAGCAGGTCAAGGGGCTGGAAACCCTTGCCGAGCAGATCCAGGCCATGGCCGACCTGCCGGTCGAATTCCATGTGAAGTCGCTGATCGAGACGCTGGAGCTCGGCGACAAGATGAACGACGTCGTCGAAACGATGACGGATCTCTATCTCTCCGGCGACATCGGTATGACCATGCCGATGCTGAAGACCGTGACGCCGCAGGAAAAAGACGAAAGCAGCGACTACGCCGCCTTCGAACAGCGCGTCATCCTAGACCGCAATAAGGTGATGGCCGAGCGCGCCGCCCCCATCCTCGACAGCGGCAACGTTTTCATGGCCGTGGGCGCCCTACACCTGCCCGGTGAGCAGGGTGTCATCGAACTGCTGCGCAAGCAGGGCTTTACCGTCACCGCGCTCAACTGAGCCGACAGGCGATCAGCCAAGCGTCATGCGGCGCAGCGCGTTGCTTTTCCAATAGAACTGATGGCCGAGCGCGCCGGCGACATGGGCCGCGATCAGCGCCCAGAGAATGATCTTCAGGATATCCGCGTGGAGCGAACCGGCGGAATGAATGCCGAAATAGTAGGCGGCGATACCCGAAAGCGGCATTGCGAAGATCAGGATATAAAGCCCGCCATGGGCAAGCTTCGCCGCAAGACGGAAGATCGCCGGCTCCTCCGAGACCTCGGACGGCACACCCTGGATAAAACGCAGACAGAGCCTCAGGATGGCGAGCACCAGGATAGCGATGCCGACATAGGCATGGATATTCGCCGACGAAATCTGCTCGGGCGTCGGCACCTCACCCCTGCGAATGAGCCGGTGCCAGATATTCATTCCGTCGGGAAACAACAGATTGAAGAAGATCAGCAGCGCCACCGCCCAGTGAAGGAAACGCTGGCTGACACTGTAAGTCATGATGGACGGTTGCTGCATTCCTGATCTCCGTGGGATGCTCGAACTCTGCGATCCCAGACAACTAAAACAGCCGCTCACCTTTCGGCAAGCGGCTGCATGCTTCCTTACGAAGATGTAAGCTTACATATGGATCGGCTTAAAGAAGGTCGCGAGCGCAGCCTCCTTGACCGCTTCGGACATCGTCGGATGCGCGTGGCAGGTCCGGCCGAGATCTTCCGACGACCCGCCGAATTCCATCAGCACGGCGATCTCGTGGATCATTTCGCCCGCACCGAAGCCGACGATATGGCCGCCGAGCACGCGGTCGGTTTCCTTGTCGGCGAGGATCTTGACGAAACCGTCGGTCGCCAGCATCGCGCGGGCGCGGCCGTTCGCCGTGAACGGGAACTTGCCGACCTTGTAGGCGATGCCTGCCGCCTTCAGCTCTTCCTCGGTCTTGCCGACGGAGGCGATTTCCGGCTGGGTGTAGACGACGCTCGGAATGACCTCGTAATTGACATGGCCATGCTGGCCGGCAAGGATTTCGGCAAGCGCCACACCCTCGTCTTCCGCCTTATGCGCTAGCATCGGACCCTTCACCACGTCGCCGATGGCATAGATGCCGTCGACATTCGTCTTGAAGTGGCCGTCGATCTCGACGCGGCCACGATTGTCGAGCGCCACACCTGCCTCTTCGAGGCCGAGGCCTGCCGTATAAGGCTTGCGGCCGGTGGCGATCAGCACGACTTCGGCATCGAGCGTCACCTTGTCGCCGCCCTTGACCGGCTCGAAAGTGACCTTGGCGCCCTTGCCGCCCTTCTCGACGCCGGTGACCTTGGCGCTGAGATTGAAATCGATGCCCTGCTTGGCGAGCATGCGCTGGAATTGCTTGGAGACTTCGCCGTCCATGCCGCCGAGGATGGTGTCGAGATATTCGACGACCGTGACCTTGGCACCGAGGCGAGACCAGACCGAGCCGAGTTCGAGGCCGATAACGCCGCCGCCGACGACGATCAGCGTCTCCGGCACCTTCTCCAGCGCAATGCCGCCGGTGGACGAAATGATGGTCTTTTCATCGATCTCGACCTGGACGCCCGGAATGCCTGCGACGTCGGAGCCGGTGGCGATGACGATGTTCTTGCCTTCGATCTGCTGCACCGTGCCGTCTTCCGCCGTCACGGAAACCTTACCGGCCGAGACGACCTTGCCGGTGCCCTGGAAGGCATCGATCTTGTTCTTCTTGAAGAGGAAGGCGACGCCGTCGACATTCGACTTCACCGTCGCATCCTTGTGCGCCATCATGTTGACGAGGTTGAGCGTCGGCGCCGGCACTTCGATGCCGAGCGCGCTCAATCCGTGGCCGGCCTGATGGAACATTTCGGAAGCATGTAGCAGCGCCTTCGACGGAATGCAGCCGACGTTCAGGCAGGTGCCGCCATAGGTCGCGCGCTTTTCGACGACGGCAACCTTGAGGCCGAGCTGAGCCGCCTTGACCGCGCAGACATAGCCGCCCGGGCCGGTTCCGATAATGATCACATCGTAGGACATTGCTTTTTCCCTTTGGATTTTTCGTTTAGTCGGCCGCGCGCGACAGCGCGAGGCGGAAGCCGAAGCCGACGAGCGCCGCTCCGGTGATGCGGTTGAACCATTTGCCGCTGGCGATGAAGCGGTCACGGATCGCCTTGACCGTGAAGAAATCAGAGGCGCCGGCAACCAAGGCGACCAGCGCCGTCGCCACGCCGATGCCGATCGAGAAGACGGCCATCAGGCCGAGAAATTCGAAGATATATGGCATGCTGTTCTTCGCCCTGTCGCTCTAGCGGCCGCCGCTCACATTGAGGATCGCGCCCGTTACATAGGAAGCCGAAGGAGAAAGGAGATAGAGAATCGCTTCCGCCACCTCTTCGGCCGTCCCCGCGCGCTGCATCGGGATTGATGACGCCATTTCGCGCACCCGGTCCGGCAGCCCGCCCGAAGCATGCAGATCGGTTTCGATAATGCCCGGCCTGACCGCATTCACGCGGACACCCTCTGCCGCGACTTCACGCGCAAGCCCGATCGTGAACGTATCGATGGCCGCCTTCGAGGCGGCATAATCGACGTACTGCGTCGCCGAGCCGAGAACCGCCGCCATCGACGAGACATTGACGATCGCGCCACCCCCGCCGCCATGACGGCTCGACATGCGGCGCACGGCTTCTCCCGCACAAAGGATGGAGCCGGTTACATTGATGCGCAGCATTCGTTCGACCCGCTCCACCGACATCTCGTCGACCCGCTGCGGATAGTCGACGACGCCGGCATTGTTGACGAGCCCGTCCAGCCGGCCGAAATGACGATCGACGGCGGCAAAGATCGAGACGATGTCGGCAGCCTTGCCGACGTCCCCCTCGATCGTAATCGCCTCGCCGCCGGCCTCGGTGATCGCCGCAACGACCACCTCCGCCGCCTGACGGTTCGCGGCGTAGTTCACGGCAACACGCCAGCCTTGGCGTGCGGCAAGCCGCGAGACGGCCGCGCCGATGCCCCGGCTTCCGCCGGTCACGAGAACAACAGGTGCATCACTCATGTCGCGCACTCCTTGAAGGTCAGCACATCCCAGGGCGCCACGGAAGCCTTGCCCTCGCCCCAGGCGCTCGATTCGCGGATGGCGGGACCGAGGCCGGGAAGCACGAGCTTTTCGGCGGCCTCGGCGCCTTCCGGCTGCAGATTGTCCATCTCGCCCTTGGCATCCACACCGTAGACGGCGCCCTGCCAGACCGTGCAGGCGTCGAGATCGGCACCGGTCGCGTCGCCCTCGGGGCAATTGAACATCAGGATGCCGATGGCGCGCACCGGATCTTCCGATGGCATGACATAGCCTTCCATGATGACGGATGTCTTGAGCGCACTGATCTTGAACTGATTGCTGGCGGCAGCCGAGGCAGAATTCAGCGGCGCAAAGCGCAGCTCATAGGCGCCGTCACGATCGACGTAGACGGCCCGTTCCTGCTTGCATGCTGCAGTGAACGCGGTAGCGGGAACGGCGAGAAACGCTGCGGCTGCCAGCGCGGCCACACTCTTACCTCCCGTCGTGATACCGATCCTTCCGCTCATTGTACTTTCGGCTCTCGCCGCCCGTCGGCATTCTCGATCACGCTGAAATCGGTCAGCAACACCAGCGGGTGGCCGTCCTTGTCGAGCGCCCAGAAGACGGGATAGAAACCGTCGCCCCAGCCGCTCCGGAATACGGCGACATTGCCCTTTTTATCAGCGACCGGCCGGTGCAGCGCATAGGCGCCCTTGTTGGCATTGAGGTCCGAGGCCAGCACGTCGTCATAATAGTTGACGTCGGCATCAGGTTTTTGCGCCTGAACCTGCGCCTCCCGCTCCCCCATCAGATCGAGCGTATCTGCATCCATGTAGCAGCCGAGGCCGGCATCGACGGGATAGCCGAAGATCTCGCCATCCTTCAGCGTTGCCGTGTCCTGCCCGGGCAGGACCGCAAGCTCCCAATGATCCGGCTTGCCTTCGGCAAACCGCATGCTGGCGGCCGCGATGCGTCCGCGGACCCGGTAGAGCGTCACCGGATATTGTCCCGGCACAACCGTTCTGGCGAATGCGGGACGATCCGGCTGGGCGAGCAGATCGGCAGCGACGATGCGCCCCGAGGTCAACTCGACATTGCCCATATGAATCACCTCGATCGACCGTCCGGACAGTTCCAAGTCGCTCAGAGCCGCCAGCTCGAAATTGCTGCTCGCCTTGCCGATATCCCAGCCGGCTGCCGATGCGGAAACCGGAGCATGCACGCTGGCAGCGCAAAGAAGAAGGCGCGCCGCTCGCATGATCCGGTTCCGCATGGAAAGCTCCCTTAGAGATCGAGAACCAGACGTTCGGGATCTTCGAGGCTCTCCTTGACGCGCACGAGGAAGGTCACCGCTTCCTTACCGTCGACGATGCGGTGATCGTAGGAAAGCGCCAGATACATCATCGGACGGATGACCACCTGGCCGCCGATCGCCACCGGACGCTCCTGGATCTTGTGCATGCCGAGAATGCCGGACTGCGGCGCGTTGAGGATCGGCGAGGACATCAGCGAGCCGTAGACGCCGCCGTTCGAGATGGTGAAGGTGCCGCCCTGCATGTCGGCCATCGAAAGCTGGCCGTCGCGGGCTGCCTTGCCGAGGCGGCCGATTTCCTTTTCGATCTCGGCGATCGACATCTGGTCGGCATCGCGCACGATCGGAACCACGAGGCCCTTGTCGGTGCCGACGGCAACGCCGATATGGCAGTAGTTCTTGTAGATGATGTCGGTGCCGTCGATCTCGGCATTAACAGCCGGAAGCTCCTTCAGCGCATGCGTCACCGCCTTGGTGAAGAAGCCCATGAAGCCGAGCTTGACGCCGTGCTTCTTCTCGAAAACGTCCTTGTACTTGTTGCGCAGGTCCATGACCGCCTTCATGTCCACCTCGTTGTAGGTGGTCAGCATAGCGGCGGTGTTCTGCGCGTCCTTGAGGCGCTTGGCGATCGTCTGGCGCAGGCGCGTCATCTTCACGCGCTCTTCGCGCGAGGCGTCTTGGACCGTCGAGGGGCCGCGCGCGGCAACCGGCGTCGCTGTCGGTGTTGCCGCCGGAGCGGAAATACCCTTGGCGACGGCGGCGATGACATCGCCCTTCAGCACCTGGCCGCGCTTGCCGCTGCCGTCGATCTGATCGGCGGACAGATTGTTTTCGGCCAGCATCTTGGCAGCCGCCGGGGCGGCTGGCATGGCGGAGACGGAAGCGCTCGACGACGATGCGGCAACAGCGACCGGGGCGGCCGGCGCTGGAGCAGCGGGGGCTGCGGCCGGTGCAGTGGCAGCCGGCGCGGCAGCAGCGGCAGCGCCTACGGCGATCTGCCCGAGCAGCGCGCCGAGGCCGACGGTTTCGCCGGCAGCGGCGACGATTTCCGAAAGCGTGCCGGAGGCGGGTGCGGGAACTTCGATGGTCACCTTGTCGGTTTCAAGCTCGAGAATCGGCTCGTCAGCCTTGATGGCGTCGCCGACCTTCTTGAACCAGGTGCCGACGGTTGCCTCGCTGACGGATTCACCGAGAGTTGGAACGCGGATTTCTGTGGCCATTGTTCAGATCCTGATTTCGTGTGTGTTCGTTTATGCGTTTCAGACGGCGGGCGGCCGCGAGATGATCGAAGGCATCGGCAGAATATCGAAACGGAAACCGAGACCGGAAGTGATGATCGGATCGCTGTCGGCAAGAGCCTGCGCTGCTGCCTGATCTTCGACTTCGACGACCGCCATGCCCCAGGCGCCTTCACCCTCGAAGACGGGGCCGACTGCTATCGCCGATCCCGCAAAGGCGTTCCGCTGCCAGTATTCGGCATGGCGTTTCATTGCCGCCATTTCCTCTCCGGTCCCGTCATGCGGGAAGGTTGGGCGCGGCGACAGCAGTCTCAAAAAGAAATAAGCCATTGCGCCCTCCCCGTGGTTTTAGCTGCCCAATGCATCCTCGAGGAATGCCGAAAGCTGCGACAGATGCTTGGACATCAGACCCGTCGCCGGCGAGGCGGCGGCCGGCCGACCGGTGTAGCGGACACGCTGGTATTTCGCATCGATATGCGCAAGCACCCACTCGAGGAACGAGTCGATGAACGACCAGGCGCCCATGTTCTTCGGCTCTTCCTGGCACCAGACCATTTCGGCGTTGCGGAAGCGTGACAGCTCGTTGATGAGCGCCTTTGCCGGGAACGGATAGAGCTGCTCGAGGCGCAGGAGATAGATGTCGTCGATGCCGCGCTTTTCACGCTCTTCGAGAAGATCGTAATAGACCTTGCCGGAGCACATGACGACGCGGCGGATCTTGTTGTCCTTCTGCAGCTTGATCGGGCCGTCCTTGATCACCTCAGCATCGTCCCAGAGCAGGCGATGGAAGGAGGATTCGCCCGCCAGTTCGGCAAGCGTGGAGACTGCCCGCTTGTGGCGCAGCAACGACTTCGGGGTCATCAGAATCAACGGCTTACGGAAGTCACGCTTCAGCTGCCGGCGCAGGATATGGAAGTAGTTCGCCGGCGTCGTGACGTTGGCGACCTGCATGTTATCTTCCGCGCAGAGCTGCAGGAAACGTTCCAGACGAGCCGAGGAGTGCTCCGGACCCTGACCCTCGTAGCCGTGCGGCAGCAGGCAGACGAGGCCCGACATGCGCAGCCACTTGCGTTCGCCCGACGAGATGAACTGGTCGAAGACCACCTGCGCGCCGTTGGCGAAATCGCCGAACTGCGCTTCCCAGAGCGTCAGCGCATTCGGGCGGGCGAGCGAATAGCCATATTCGAAACCAAGCACGGCCTCTTCCGAAAGCATCGAGTTGATGACTTCGTAACGGGCCTGCGTCGGAGACAGGTTGGCGAGCGGAATGTAGCGTTCCTCGGTCTCCTGGTCGTAGAGAACCGAGTGGCGCTGCGAGAAGGTGCCGCGTTCGCAATCCTGGCCGGACAGGCGGATCTTGTGGCCCTCGATGCAGAGCGAACCAAAAGCCAGCGCTTCGGCCATCGCCCAGTCGAGGCCTTCGCCGGTGGCGATCATGTTGGCGCGGTTTTCCATGAAGCGCTGGATCGTGCGATGCGCATTGAAGCCAGCCGGGATCTCGGAGAGCTTGCGACCGATCTCCTTCAATGTCTTCATCGGCACGGCGGTCTTGCCGCGGCGCTGTTCGTCGGCATTGTCTGCCGTGCGCAGGCCCGACCACTCGCCGTCAAGCCAGTCGGCCTTATTCGGCTTGTAGTGCTGGCCGGCCTCGAACTCCTGCTCGAGATGCGCGCGCCAATCGGCCTTCATCTTCTCGACTTCGCCATCGGTGAGGAGACCTTCGCGGACAAGACGTTCCCCATAGAGCTGCAGCACCGTCTTGTGGGCGCGGATGACCTTGTACATCTTCGGCTGCGTGAAGGACGGCTCATCGCCTTCGTTGTGGCCGTAGCGGCGGTAGCAGAACATGTCGAGCACCACAGGCTTGTGGAACTTCATGCGGAATTCGGTCGCGATCTTGGCTGCATAAACGACCGCTTCCGGATCGTCGCCGTTGACGTGCAGGATCGGCGCTTCGATCATCTTGGCGACGTCGGACGGATAGGGCGACGAGCGCGAGAATGCCGGGTTCGTGGTGAAGCCGATCTGGTTGTTGATGATGACATGCATCGTGCCGGCAACGCGGTGGCCGCGCAGACCGGAAAGACCCAGGATCTCGGCAATGACGCCCTGGCCGGCAAAGGCCGCATCACCGTGGATCAGGAGCGGCAGAACCTTGGCGCGCTCCGAAAGCGGAATGATGTCGCCGTCCCAGACGGTGGCACTCATATCCTGCTTGGCGCGAACCTTGCCCATGACGACGGGGTCGACGATTTCGAGATGCGACGGGTTCGCCGTCAGCGAGACGTGCACCTTGTTGCCGTCGAATTCACGGTCGGAGGATGCACCGAGATGGTACTTCACGTCGCCGGAACCTTCGACTTCGTCAGGCGCGTAGGAGCCGCCCTTGAACTCGTGGAAGATGGCGCGGTGCGGCTTGCCCATGACCTGGGAGAGCACGTTCAGACGGCCGCGATGGGCCATGCCGAATACGGCCTCCTTGAGACCGAGATGACCGCCGCGCTTCAGGATCTGCTCAAGCGCCGGGATCAGCGATTCACCGCCGTCGAGGCCGAAGCGCTTGGTGCCCTTGAACTTGACGTCGAGGAACTGTTCGTAGCCTTCAGCCTCAACGAGCTTGGCGAGGATCGCCTTCTTGCCTTCAGCCGAGAAGGCGACGCCCTTGTCCGGACCTTCAATGCGTTCCTGAATCCATGCCTTTTCCTCCGGATTGGAGATGTGCATGAATTCGACGCCGAGCGTCGAGCAATAGGTGCGCTCAAGGATCTCGATCATCTCGCGAATGGTCGCGTATTCCAAGCCGAGCACATTGTCGATGAAGATCTTGCGATCGTAATCGGCGGCCGTGAAGCCGTAATTTTCCGGCGACAGCTCGCGATAGTCTTCGACAGCAGCGGCGATGCCGAGCGGATCGAGCTTCGCGTGCAGGTGACCGCGCATGCGATAGGCGCGGATCATCATGATGGCGCGCACGGAATCGCGCGTCGCCTGCAGAACGTCGATGCCGTCAGCAGGCTTGCCCTCGGCTGCGGCCTTGGCCTTCACCTTGGTCTCGATGACCTTCTCAACGATACCCCAGTCGCCGTCCAGAGCCGACACCAGATCGCCGCTTGCCTGCAGCGGCCAGTTCTTTTTGCGCCAGGAAGCTCCCTTAGCTGCCTTCTTCACATCGGCAGGGTCCTCTTCCAGCGCCTTGAAGAAGGTGCGCCACTGGTCGTCGACCGACGCCGGATCCTCTTCGTAGCGCGCATAGAGCTGCTCGATATAGGCGGCGTTGGCGCCATCCAGAAACGAAGTGATCTGAAACTGCTCGTTGGCTTCTTGCCGTGCCATGGTGATATGCGGACGCTTCCGTCCGCCTCCTGACTTTGATGAATTTGCCGGCTTCATCGCCGGCTGCCGCATTCCGATCGCCGCCTGTCCGCGGCGCATCTGCTGGTCTGGTATTCGAGCCGGGCGGAAGGCGCAGATGCCGTTCCTCCGCCCGGTCTATAGGTGGCTTCAGCCCTTGAGGACTTCAACCAGCGTCTTGCCGAGGCGGGCCGGAGACGGCGACACCTTGATGCCTGCCGATTCCATCGCCGCGATCTTCGATTCCGCATCGCCCTTGCCGCCTGATACCACTGCGCCGGCATGGCCCATGGTGCGGCCCTTCGGCGCCGTGCGGCCGGCGATGAAGCCTGCCATCGGCTTCTTGCGGCCCTTCTTGGCTTCATCCTTCAGGAACTGGGCCGCATCTTCTTCAGCCGAGCCGCCGATTTCGCCGATCATGATGATCGAGGTCGTGGCTTCGTCGGCCAGGAACATTTCCAGCACGTCGATGAACTCGGTGCCCTTGACCGGGTCGCCGCCGATGCCGACAGCCGTCGTCTGGCCGAGACCTTCGTTGGAAGTCTGGAAGACGGCTTCGTAGGTCAGCGTGCCGGAGCGGGAAACGATGCCGACCGAACCCTTGCGGAAGATCGAGCCCGGCATGATGCCGATCTTGCATTCTTCCGGCGTCAGGATACCAGGGCAGTTGGGGCCGAGCAGGCGCGACTTGGAGCGGTCGAGGCGAGCCTTGACGCGCACCATGTCCATGACAGGGATGCCTTCGGTGATGCAGGTGATGAACGGGATCTCGGCGTCGATCGCCTCGATGATCGCATCGGCGGCACCGGCCGGCGGGACATAGATGACGGTCGCGTCGGCGCCGGTCTTTTCCTTGCCTTCGGCAACGGTTGCGAAGATCGGCAGGCTTTCGCCCTTCGCGCCAGTCCAGGTTTCGCCGCCCTTCTTCGGGTGGATACCGCCAACCATCTGGGTGCCGTAGTAAGCGAGCGCCTGTTCGGTGTGGAAAGTGCCGGTCTTGCCGGTCAGGCCCTGAACGAGAACCTTGGTGTCTTTGTTGACGAGAATGGACATGCGAGGCCTTTGTTTAGGAGAGGTGGGAAGACGTGAGGGACGCGCGACGATAGGTGCCGCTGACGACCTCCTGCCAAGTATCGCTGCCTGCAGGCGAAAAGCTGACGCCCATCCGGTAGCAGTCTTCATTTTCGAATGCGAATGCGGTGCGCTGTCTGCCGCGCGGTGAAGTCTTCATCAGCACGAGTTCATTGCCGTTCCAGTGGCCGGAAGCCGGCGAGGGCGGCGCAAAACCCGCAGTATCGAACTGGTAGAGCTTGTAGGCCTGGTCCGAACTGTCGAAGCCGAAAACATTGCGGGCTTCGAACGAAACTTCTCCGTCGCGCATCTGGCGGTAACGCTGCTCGAGGAAAAATCCGCCGAACAGCGTCTCGCCCGAAAGCTGGGCGCTGGCCTTGCCTTCCCTTGTCCACGCCGATGCCGCAATATACTCTTCTCCTTCCCAGACGCCGGCAAAGGCGTTGAGACGGAAATGAGCAGCCGATGGCGTGGACTGGAAAGCCATGACCGTCCTCAGCCGTTGATCGCCGCGACGATCTTCTTGGCCGCATCGTCGAGATCGTCAGCCGCCGTGATCGCGAGACCCGACTCGTTCAGGATCTTCTTGCCGAGCTCGACATTGGTGCCTTCCAGGCGCACGACGAGCGGAACCTTGAGACCGACTTCCTTGACCGCGGCAATGACGCCTTCGGCAATGACATCGCACTTCATGATGCCGCCGAAGATGTTGACGAGAATGCCTTCGACCTTGGGATCAGCCGTGATGATCTTGAAGGCCGCTGCAACCTTCTCCTTGCCGGCGCCGCCGCCGACGTCACAGAAGTTAGCCGGCTCCTTGCCGTAGAGCTTGATGATATCCATCGTCGCCATGGCAAGGCCGGCACCGTTGACCATGCAGCCGATATTGCCGTCGAGCGCCACGTAAGCGAGATCCCACTTGGAGGCCTCGATTTCCTTGGCGTCTTCTTCCGTCTCATCGCGAAGAGTCTTCACGTCGTCATGGCGGAACAGTGCGTTGCCGTCGAAGGACATTTTGGCGTCGAGGACGCGCAGGTGGCCATCCTTCATGACGATCAGCGGGTTGACCTCGAGCAGGGCCATGTCCTTTTCGCCGAACGCCTTGTAGAGTGCGGGAAAGAGCGACTTGGCGTCTTCGGCAGCTGCACCGTCCAGCTGAAGCGCCTTGGAGATCGCAGCAACGTCGGCAGCCGTAACACCAGCTTCCGGATCGATCGCGATCGTGTGGATCTTCTCAGGCGCGTCGTGAGCAACGGCTTCGATATCCATGCCGCCTTCGGTCGAAACGACAAAGGCCACCTTGCCGACCGAGCGGTCAACCAGGAGTGAGCAATAGAGCTCGCGAGCAATATCGGCGCCGTCTTCGATGTAGAGGCGGTTGACCTGCTTGCCGGCTTCACCGGTCTGCGCGGTTACCAGCGTATTGCCAAGCATTTCCTTGGCATGCGCTACGACTTCGTCGATCGATTTGGCGAGGCGAACGCCGCCCTTGGCATCCGGGCCGAGTTCCTTGAACTTGCCCTTGCCGCGACCGCCCGCATGGATCTGGCTCTTGACCACGTAAAGCGGGCCGGGAAGCGACTTGGCGGCAGCTTCGGCTTCCTCGACCTTGAGGATAGCCACACCCTGCGCGACCGGCGCGCCATAGCCCTTCAGCAGAGCCTTGGCCTGATATTCATGAATGTTCATGGGTTTGTCCCTATTTCGATAACGTCAGCGCACCAATTACTTGAGGGCGGGCGCGATGTTGATGCAGGCTTCGCAGAGACCGGCAACGGCGCCGACGGACTTGTCGAAGGCTTCCTTCTCGGTCTTGTTGAGATCGATCTCGATGATGCGCTCGACGCCGCCGGCGCCAATGACCGTGGGAACGCCGACATACATGTCCTTGACGCCGTACTGGCCGGTGAGGTGGGCAGCGCAAGGAAGGACGCGCTTCTTGTCCTTGAGGTAGGATTCGGCCATTTCGATCGCCGAGGCGGCCGGCGCATAGTAGGCCGAGCCGGTCTTCAGCAGGCCGACGATCTCGGCGCCGCCGTCACGGGTGCGCTGGATGATCTCTTCGAGGCGCTCCTTGGTGACCCAGCCCATGGTGACGAGATCGGTGAGCGGAATGCCGCCGACGGTGGAGTAGCGGGCGAGCGGCACCATCGTGTCGCCGTGGCCGCCGAGAACGAAAGCGGTCACGTCCTGGACGGAAACGTTGAATTCCCGAGCGAGGAAGAGGCGGAAACGCGAGGAGTCGAGAACGCCGGCCATGCCGACGACCTTGTTGGCGGGAAGGCCGGAGAACTTCTGCAGCGCCCAGACCATGGCGTCGAGCGGATTGGTGATGCAGATCACGAAAGCGTTCGGGGCATATTTCTTGATGCCGGCGCCGACCTGCTCCATGACCTTCAGGTTGATGCCGAGAAGGTCGTCGCGGCTCATGCCCGGCTTGCGCGGAACACCGGCAGTGACGATGCAGACGTCGGCACCTTCGATCGCGGAATAGTCGCTGGCGCCGGTCAGGTTGGCGTCGAAGCCTTCGACCGGGGAGGACTGTGCGATGTCGAGACCCTTGCCCTGGGGAATGCCGTCCGCAATGTCGAAGAGGACGATGTCGCCCAGCTCCTTCAGGCCGGCGAGATGCGCCAGCGTGCCACCAATCATGCCAGAACCAATGAGTGCGATCTTGTTACGCGCCATTTCGCCGTTTCCTTTGCGATCAAATTCGTCGGACGACGCCAAGGCACCGCCCAATGACGCAATCGCATAGACCCAAAGCCTAAAAATGGCAATCCATTATTTTTGATGCAGCATTTTCAATCGTTTAGATACTAAAATTCTTACGTAAACGTAAGATATTATGTCATAGGATTGTTACTCTGCGGCGTGCTTCTCATGGTGCAACGCAAGATATTCCGCGCTGCGCATCTCAAACAGGCGCGATGCCGTGCGGTCGAATTCGAAGCCCTCGGTGCCCCGGCGGTGGAGAAGCAGTTCCTCCGGCATCGCCGCCGCGGAAACGTAAAGCCGCACGGCGTGATCGTAGAGCGTATCGACCAGAATGATGAATCGCTTGATCTGGTTCCGTTTTTCCGGCCCGAGCAAGGGAACGTGATCGAGGAAGACCGTATCGAAGCGTTTGGCGATGGCGAGGAAATCACTCGCCCCGAGCGGCTTGTCGCAAAGGTCGGCGAAGGAGAACCGCGCCATGCGGTCGGCGGCGAGCGGCACATGAATGGAGCGCCCCTTCATCGGAATCTCGAGCGGCTGCGCCTTGCGTCCGTGCAGCGCCTGCGTCCAGGAGGCCTCCATCGCCATGTCGTTATGTTCGCTGATCGGCACCAGGTAGACCGGCTGGCTGTTCAGCTTTTCCATCCGGTAGTCGGTCGGCGAATCCAGCGTTACGACATCGACATGCTGCTTGAGCAGGGTGACGAAGGGGAGGAAGAGGCCGCGGTTGAGGCCATCCCTGTAGAGATTGTCCGGCTCGACGTTCGAAGTCGCGACCAGCACGCATCCCCGCGCAAAGAGCTCGGAAAACAGCCGCGACAGGATCATCGCATCGGCAATGTCGGTGACCGTGAACTCGTCGAAGCAGAGCAGTTCCGCTTCCTCGTAGAGCGCTGCGGCGACCGGCGGCATCGGATCGGCCTGCTTGGTCTCGCCGTTCTTCAGCTTCAGCCGGTGCGCCGCGATGCGGTTGTGCACATCAGCCATGAATTCGTGGAAATGCGCCCGACGCTTCTTCCTGGACGGCGCCATCGAAAAGAACATGTCCATCAGCATGGTCTTGCCGCGTCCGACGCTGCCGTGGATGTATAGCCCCTTGATGCCGCCCACGGACTTCTTCTTCGAGGCGAACAGCCAGCCGAGCGCGCTCGATTTTGCCGCCGGGCGTTGCTGCTTCAACCCGGCAAGCACCCGGTCCAGGCTTTTCGCCACGTCCATCTGGGCGGAATCGACCTGCAGCGCACCGGAAACCGTCAGCGATTTGAGCTGTTCGCAGACGCTGAGCGCATAATCTGGCATTGGCTGCATGAGGGCATATCCGCCTGTCACCGGCGGGAACCGCCGGATCGTTTACCGCGCCGGTTGGTTTACCGGCTGAGGCTGATCTGCTGACCTGTGCTGGTCTGTCCCTCGAAGCGGTTGTCGGCCGTCTTGTAGACGCTGCCGATCTGGTTGCCCGAACGGTCCTTGAGCAGCACCTGCTTGCCGGCAACCTCCCAGGAACCCATCGCCGTCAGCTCGCCGACGCAGCCGCGTGTGCCGCCGCGTGAACCGCTGCCGAGATTGGTGAGCGTCAGGAACATGTCGCAAGAGCCGTTGACACGCCAGCTTCCGACCATCGATTCCTTGGTGACGTCAAGCGCATTCGAGGCAACCGCGCCCGGCTGCGCACCCGGCATTGGCGACGTTGACGCCGGCGCGGCTGGAAACTGCGAACCGCCGGTCGGTGGCGGAAGCTGCCCGCCCTGCACCGAAGGAACCGGCTGCGCCGTCAACGGCGCCGGCGCGGCGCTCGAGTTGGAGCTGTAATCATATGCCGTACGCTGACAACCGGCTAGCGACAGAACCACCACCAGACCTGTCATCGCATATCGCAACTGCATCATCATACTCCTGGATTCGGCATTGGCCGGAGAGAAAAGGGCGTGAGACAAGGTCGATTATCGTAATTCGGTTTGGTTAATCAAGTCGGGCGGCACAAATTGCCCGTGACAACAACTAACCGAAAAACGATACAGTTCAACTATCCCGCTGCAAAACTTCCTGCACATAGAATTTGTCAGCAAGGTGTTGGGCGCGTTCATCCCTGTCCGCATTCCTGTCGAATTCCGGCAATGTTTCCGAATGACGTTCGAACGAGCTCTACGGAAAGGATCACACCGGCCCGACACAGATACTGCTCGCGACCGGATCTCTCTGACGGCTTCGGGATCGAAGCCGTCTATACCACCGTCGCCATGCACGTTGATCAGACCCGGCGCTCGACCATCATCTTCTTGATTTCGGCGATTGCCTTGGCGGGGTTGAGGCCCTTCGGGCAGGTCTGCGCACAGTTCATGATCGTGTGGCAGCGGTAGAGGCGGAACGGATCCTCCAGATTGTCGAGACGTTCGCCGGTCGCTTCGTCTCTGGAGTCGATGAGCCAGCGATAGGCCTGGAGCAGAACGGCCGGGCCGAGATAGCGGTCTCCGTTCCACCAGTAGCTCGGACAGGAGGTCGAGCAGCAGGCGCAGAGGATGCATTCATAGAGGCCGTCAAGCTTCTGCCGGTCCTCATGGCTCTGCTTCCATTCCTTGGCCGGCGCCGGCGAGACCGTCTTCAGCCAGGGCTCGATCGAACGATGCTGGGCGTAAAAGTTGGTCAGATCAGGAACCAGATCCTTGACGACGGGCAGATGCGGCAGCGGATAGATCTTCACCGTGCCCTTGATATCGTCGAGACCCTTGGTGCAGGCAAGCGTGTTCGTGCCGTCGATATTCATCGCGCAGGACCCACAGATGCCCTCGCGACAGGAGCGGCGCAGCGTCAGCGTCGGGTCGATCTTGTTCTTGATGTAGAGCAGACCGTCGAGCACCATCGGGCCACAATCATCGACATCGATGTAGAAGGTATCGATCGACGGGTTCTGGCCGTCGTCCGGGCTCCAGCGATAGACGCGAAACTCGCGGGTGTTCGTCGCACCCGCCGGCTTCGGCCAGACCTTGCCTTCGCGCATCTGAGAATTCTTGGGGAGAGCGAGTTCAACCATATCAGGTTCCTCTTGAGATCAGTAGACGCGGGCCTTGGGCTCGATCTTGTGCGGATCGATGCCTTCCGCAATCAAGTCGGTGTGGACCGGCCGGTAATCGAGCTTCACGTCGCCTGCCTCGTTCACCCAGGCAAGCGTGTGCTTGCGCCAGTTGACGTCGTCGCGCCCGCCAAAGGAGCCGGAGGTGAAGTCTTCGCGGGCATGTGAGCCGCGGCTTTCCTTGCGGGCCTCGGCGCCGTAGATCGTCGTGATGGCGTTGGCCATCAGGTTCTGCAGCTCCAGCGTTTCCACCAGGTCCGAGTTCCAGACCATCGAACGGTCCGTGACCTTGATGTCGCGCATCTCCTGCCAGATCGCCGAGATGCGACGGCAACCGGATTCCAGCGATTCCTGCGTGCGGAAGACGGCGGCGTCTTCCTGCATGGCGCGTTGCATCTTCTCGCGCAGGTCAGCCGTCGGCGTGCCGCCGCTGGCATGGCGCAGGCCGTCGAACCGGTCCATGATCTTGTCGCAGGCAGCAACGTTCAACGCCGGAACCGGCGCGGCACGGTCGATGACCTCGCCGGCGCGGATCGCAGCGGCGCGGCCGAAGACCACGAGGTCGATCAGCGAGTTGGAGCCGAGGCGGTTCGCGCCGTGCACCGAGGCGCAGCCGGCTTCACCGACAGCCATCAGGCCAGGGATGATCCGTTCCGGATTGGCGCCGTCGGCGTTCAGCACTTCGCCCCAATAGTTCGTGGGAATGCCGCCCATGTTGTAGTGAACGGTCGGCAGAACCGGGATCGGTTCGCGGGTGACGTCGACGCCTGCAAAGATCTTGGCGCTCTCGGAAATCCCCGGCAGGCGTTCATGAAGAACGGCCGGATCGAGGTGGTCGAGATGCAGGAAGATATGGTCCTTGTTCTTGCCGACGCCGCGGCCTTCACGGATTTCCAGGGTCATGCAGCGCGAGACGACGTCACGCGAGGCAAGGTCCTTGGCAGACGGCGCGTAGCGCTCCATGAAGCGTTCGCCCTCGGAATTGACGAGATAACCGCCTTCGCCGCGCGCGCCCTCGGTGATCAGACAGCCCGAACCATAGATACCGGTCGGGTGGAACTGCACGAATTCCATGTCCTGCAGCGGCAGGCCGGCACGCGCCACCATGCCGCCGCCGTCGCCGGTGCAGGTATGGGCAGACGTTGCCGAGAAATAGGCGCGGCCGTAGCCGCCGGTCGCCAGCACCACCATCTTGGCGGCGAAGCGATGGATCGAGCCGTCATCCAGGCACCAGGCGACGACGCCGGTGCAGCGGCTGCCGTCTTCAGACATGATCAGGTCGAGAGCGAAATATTCGACGAAGAATTCCGCGTTGTTGCGCAGCGACTGGCCATAGAGCGTGTGCAGGATGGCATGGCCGGTGCGGTCGGCGACGGCGCAGGTGCGCTGCACCGGCGGGCCTTCGCCGTAGTTCTGCATGTGGCCGCCGAACGGACGCTGGTAGATCTTGCCTTCCTCGTTGCGCGAGAACGGCACGCCGTAATGCTCGAGCTCATAGACCGCCTTCGGCGCCTCCATGGCAAGATACTGCATGGCGTCGACGTCACCGAGCCAATCCGAACCCTTGACGGTGTCGTAGAGGTGCCATTGCCAGCTGTCGGGCGTCATGTTGCGCAGAGAAGCGGCAATGCCGCCCTGGGCTGCGACGGTGTGCGAGCGGGTCGGGAAAACCTTGGTGATGCAGGCCGTGCGGAAACCCTGCTCAGCCATCCCAAGCGTGGCGCGCAGGCCGGCGCCGCCGGCGCCGACGACGATCACGTCATAGGAGTGATCGACATATTTGTAGGCCTTGCCATTCTGGGCGGGGGAGGTCGGTGCCATGTCGAGCTTATCCTACGAATGCGATTTTCAGAATGGCGAAGAGACAGAGGCCGGCGATCAAGATCGCAAAGAAGGTGTTCAGCATCAGGAGGACGACCTTGCCGAACTCACCGTGCACGTAGTCCTCGATGATGACCTGCATGCCGAGCTTCATGTGGATGACGCCGGAGATCACCATCAGTCCCATGACGACGGCGACAAAGGGGTTCGACAGCGCGCGAACCACATCCGCATACGGCGCGCCGGCATAGGCGATCATGAAGATCAGGAAGAAAAGGATGAGCGGAACATTGGCGACAGCCGTCAGCCGCTGGCGCCAGAAATGGTCCGTGCCGTCCTTGGCGGAGCCGAGCCCGCGAACCTTGCCGAGGGGGGTGCGCATATCCATGAGAGGACCTTTAGAAGCGAATGAGGAAGCCGATCACCCAGACCACCACGGTCAGACAGAGCGACCCGATGATGTTGGCAATGGCGAGCTTGGTCGAAAATTCCTTCTCGAAGCCATAGCCGAGGTCCCACATGAAGTGGCGGAAGCCGCCGAGCATGTGGTGCAGCAGCGCCCAGGTATAGCCGAGGAGCACGAGCTTGCCGATAAGGCTGCCGAGTACCCAGTTGGCCCAATCATAGGAGCCTTGGCCACTTGCGGCCGCGATCAGCCACCAAGCGACCAGCAGCGTGCCGACATAGAGCGCGCCTCCGGTGATGCGGTGGACGATGGACATGACCATAGTGGGAATAGGTTTGTAAATCTGCAAATGCGGCGACAGGGGCCGGTTATTTGTCACGTTCGCCATCAGAACCTCGCGGCGGCTTCTCTGCGCTCCCGGATTTCGGAGCATGCTCAGTCAACCACACGAATGACAAAATTCTCTGTGTGCGTTGCATCAATTGCGACGTTTACTCACCGAAAAGCCAGACGACAAGCACAATCGCTGTCTGCATTTAATTTAATCGATTCGGATTACCGGGAAGTTTGCAGTCCAACCAAACTGGCATTTCACGCTCAATATTTATGCCGTTCCTCCCGCGCGAATGGACAAGCCGCCGCTTTTGGCGCAATCTGTCGTTAACGATTTGTTAACGATCGGAATTCCGGAGGCCGGCATCCATGTTTCGCAGTCTGTCCGCAGTCACCCTGCTTGCGCTCGCAGCACTTGCCGCGCTCCCCGCGACTGCGGGCGACCGCCGCCATTTTGACCGCTTCCCCGGCCATCGCCACGCCTTCCACGGCGGGTTGCTTCTTGGCGAGCGCTTGAGCTGGCGCAACCGCGGCATAGGTTTCGACAATTTCCATGGCCACCGAGGCAGGAACAGGATGCCGATGCTGACGCAGTTTTCGTCAGCGGCAACAAATCGCGTATTTCGCAACAATCTCCTCATCATCGCCCCCCAGGCACAGGGTTGGGACGGCGGCGGCACCTATTCCGGCTCTTCCTATGTCTATCAGGTCGACGGCGGAACCTATGTCGGCGGCAATGGCTATGGCTTCTATCCCCCGCGGCCCGAACCGACGGCGCCGAAGGCGAAGGTCATCGATGTCGCCGTCCAGGACGACCCCTGCACTTACGAAGCCAATGTCTGTGTCATCCGGCCCTAGGAGCAGAAGCGCCACACCGTGGTCTTCTTGATTTCGCTGTCCTCCAGTGCCCGCGTGACCGGCACCTCATAAACCGCGCAGAATTCCAGCCGCTCCCGGGGCAGGTAGCTTCGCCCGGGATCGCCGACCAAAACCGTTTTGCCCTCCGCCGCCAGCCGTGTGAACCACGGAACGAGCGCATCGGCAAAAGCGCGGTCGTAGAAGACATCACCGGCAAGCATGATATCCGCATCGACGGTCTGTCCGATCAGGTCGGCGCCGGTAAATCCGAGCAAAACACGATTGGCGCCGGCATTCAGCCGGATCGCCGTTTCCGCCCAGGGATCGATATCGCTCGCCGTGACCTCGCGGGCGCCGGCCATCACAGCGGCAATGCCGACAAGCCCGGAGCCGCTGGCGAAATCCAGCACGCGCGCACCGCGCACCATTTCCGGATGATCGAGAATATAGCGCGCCAGTCCCTGGCCGCCCGCCCAGGCGAAAGCCCAGAAAGGCGGCGGCAGGCCGATCGCTTCCAGTTCCTCTTCCGTCTTCAGCCAGAGTTCATGCGCCTCGCTTGCGAGATGGAGCGAAATCTCCGGCACATGCGGCGGCGCCATCAGGCCGGTATTGGCGCGGATGAAGGCTTCCGGATCGGTTTTCAACGTGGCGGATTATCCAGCCCGCCCATGCGGCAGACTTCGAGATATTCTTCCTCCGTCACCGGCTGCACGGAAAGCCGCATCGAGGTGACGAGCGCCATCTTGGCAAGCTTCTCGCTTGCCTTGACATCCTTCAGCGTCACCGGCTTCGGCATATCCATGACGGCGCGGATATCGACGCAATCCCATTTCGGATCGCCCTTGGCGCTGGAATCCGGATGCGAGAGCGCGCAGACCTCGACGATGCCAACGATCTCCAGCCCGTCATTAGAATGGTAGAAGAAGCCTTTGTCGCCGATCTGCATCGCCCGCATGTTGTTGCGTGCCAGATAGTTGCGGACACCCGTCCATTCCGTGCCCTTTTCGCCGGCAGCTTTCTGCTGCTCCCAGGACCAGGAGGCCGGTTCGGATTTATAGAGCCAGTGCGCCATGCTCACGCCTCCGGCTTGTTGAAGACCCAGTTGTAGGCCTTGACGTCGACGCTTTCGAACAATCCGGCCTTGGCATAGGGGTCGGCATCGGCGAGCGCACGCGCGGCCTCCTTCGATTCCGCTTCCACGACGATCAGGCTGCCGCAGGGCTTGCCGTCATCGTCGAGAAACGGGCCGGCGATCTTCAGCGTGCCCTCGGCATTCAGCCCGTTGAGATAGTCGAGATGCGTCGGCCGCGTCTCCATGCGCACATTCAGATGCCCCGGCTTATCCTTGCAGAGAAGGGCGAAAAGCATGTCTGTTCTCCTATTCGGTGGTGATTGGGCGCGTCATCAGCTGCTCGATCGCATCTGATATATCGAGACGGCCGTCGATGATGGCGGAAACGGCATCGGTGATCGGCATGCTGACCTTCAATTTCGCCGCAAGCCGCGAGGCGACGGAGGCGGCAAACGCGCCTTCCACCAGCGCGCCATGCAGGGGATCGGTCTTGTCGCCGCGCCCGAGCGCAATGCCGTAGCGCAGGTTTCGCGATTGATGGCTCGTTGCCGTCAGCACCAGATCGCCGAGGCCGGAAAGCCCGCGCACCGTATCCGCCTGCCCGCCCTGGGCGACGACGAACCGCGACATTTCCGCAAGCCCGCGCGCAATCAGCGCCGCCCGCGCGGAATCGCCGATACCGCGGCCTTCGACGATGCCGCAGGCAATCGCCAGCACGTTCTTGAGCGCGCCGCCGAGCTGCACGCCGATGCGATCGTCCGAGGCGTAGAGCCGGAAGGTCCGGCCCGATATTGCCTGAGCGAGCCGCTCCGCGGTCTCCATATCAGCCGCCGCGATCGCCATCGCCGTCGGTAGCCCCTTGGCGATATCGGCGGCAAAGCCCGGACCGGAGAGCACGGCGACCGGGTGGTCCGGCAGTTCCCGTTCCAGCATGTCGGTCAAGAGATTGCCGGTCGCCCGCTCGATACCCTTCGCACAGGTGACGACCACGGCATTCTTGGCAAGGTAGGGGCCATATTGCCGCGCCGCATCGGCCTGCGCCTGCGATGGCATCGCAAAAAGCACGATGGAGGCGCCGGTGATCGCGTCTGCCTCGGCCGAAAATTCCAGTGTATCGGGGAGCGGGATGCCGGGCAGTACCGCTTCATGCAGCCGCTCGGTTTTCAGATCCGCAATAAGCAACGGATCGCGCCCGACGAGCGTCACCGCACTTCGCCCGGCAAGAGCGATGACGGCGGCGAGCGCCGTTCCGAAAGCCCCCGATCCGACGACGGCGATGTTTTCGCTCATGCCTTGGCCCCTCGTTTTCCGAAACCGATCAGCGTCTCCGCCTTGGAATCGAGCGGCCAGCGCGAACGCGGCTGCACGTCGAGTGTGTCAGGCTGAACGCCCGTCGCCATGCGCTCCAGTCCCGCCCAGGCGATCATCACCGCATTGTCAGTGCAGAGACTGAGCGGCGGCGCAATGAAGCGAAAGCCGTTCTTGTCGCACAGCGTCTGCAGCGTGCCGCGCAGTTCGAGATTGGCGGCGACGCCGCCAGCAACGACAAGTGCCGGCTTCTCGCCGGTTACAGGAAATTCCGTCTTGAAGCGCTGCAGACCGCGGCCGATGCGGTCCTTCAGCGTGCGCGAAATCGCCTTCTGGAACGAGGCGCAGATATCGGCGACGTCCTGATCGCTGAGCGGAGCGATCTCCTGTGCTGCCTGCCGCACGGCCGTCTTCAGGCCGGAGAAGGAGAAGTCGAGCCGTGCCTCACCGACCAGCGGGCGCGGAAAATTGAACCGATCGGGATTGCCATCCCGCGCCATCCGCTCCACGGCCGGGCCGCCGGGATAGGGCAGGCCGAGCAGCTTTGCCGTTTTGTCGAAGGCTTCACCCAGCGCATCGTCGATCGTTGTGCCCCACCGCTCGTACTGCCCGACGCCGCGCACCAGGATGAGCTGTGTATGGCCGCCCGAGACGAGCAGCATCAGATAGGGAAAAGCAAGCCCATCCGTCAGCCGCGCCGTCAGCGCATGGCCTTCGAGATGGTTGACGGCATAGAGCGGCTTGCCGGCGGCTCTCGCGATCGCTTTGCCGGTCATCAATCCCACAAGCAGCCCGCCGATCAGCCCCGGCCCCGACGTGGCGGCAATGGCATCGACCTCGGCCAGCGACACATTGGCGCGCGCTAAGGCCTCCTCGATCAGCTCGTCGAGCGCCTCGACATGGGCACGCGCTGCGATCTCCGGCACCACGCCGCCATAGGCGCTATGCTCGTCAAGCTGGGAAAGCACCACATCGGACAACACCTTGGAATGCCCTTCCGCATCGCGCTCGACAACCGCCGCGGCGGTCTCGTCGCAGCTTGTTTCGATGCCGAGGATGCGCAGAAAGGGAACCATATGGCCTGTTCGTTGATTGCGATGGTACGGAAACCCGTTTACGAGAACTCCGGTAACAACGGAACAGAGCTGATGCAAACAAAACCTTTCCGGATCGGCACGCGAGGCAGCCCGCTGGCGCTTGCCCAGGCGCATGAGGCCCGCGACAGGCTGATGGCGGCGCATAACCTGCCCGAGGAAATGTTCGAGATCGTCGTGCTGACGACCAAGGGCGACCGCATCACCGACCGGTCGCTCGCCGAGATCGGCGGCAAAGGCCTCTTCACTGAGGAACTCGAACAGAAGCTTGCCGCCGGCGAGCTGGATTTTGCCGTGCACTCCACCAAGGACATGCCGACGAAACTGCCCGATGGCCTTTATCTCTCCGCCTATCTGCCGCGCGAGGATATCCGCGACGCCGTTATCGGCCGCACCGCGCGCAAGCTGATCGACCTGCCGCACGGCGCAACCGTCGGCTCCTCGTCGCTGCGTCGCCAGGCGCTGATCCGCCGCATGCGGCCCGACATCAACGTCATCACCTTCCGCGGCTCGGTCGAAACGCGCCTGCGCAAGCTCGAAGAAGGCCAGGTCGATGCGACCCTGCTGGCGCTTGCCGGCCTGAAACGTCTCGGCAAGGTCGAGGTGCTCACTGATATCCTCGACCCCGACACCTTCCCGCCGGCGCCAGCGCAAGGGGCGATCTGCATCGAAAGCCGTATCGGCGATACGGGGATTGACGATCTCTTGGCCCCGATCAACGACGCGCCAACCTTCGACACCGTCTCCTGCGAACGCGCCTTCCTCGCCGCTCTCGACGGCTCCTGCCGCACGCCGATCGGCGGCTATGCCGTCTGCGAAGGCGATCTGATCCGGTTTTCCGGCCTCATCATCACCCCCGACGGCCGCAGCCAGCACGCGGTGACGACCGACGGCCACCGCCGCGATGCGGCAGCGCTCGGCACCCGTGCCGGCCAGGACGTGCGCGCAAGGGCCGGCAGCGCCTTTTTCGAAGACTGGCACTGAAGCGGCCATGCGTGTTCTCGTCACCCGCCCCGCGCATTCGGCGACGAGAACCGCACAACGTTTGCGCGAGATGGGCCACGAGCCCGTGCTGCTGCCGCTGCGTCAGCCGCTGCACGACAGCGCCGGCGCCGCAACCGCGCTTGCAGCCACCAACGGCCCGATCGCGATGACCAGCGCCGAAGCCGTCAGGGTCGTTTCCGCTCTCGGAGAGACGCTTCGTCCGCATCTTGGCCGCCCGCTTTTCGCGGTCGGGGAGGCGACGGCGAAAGAGGCGCAAAGCCTGGGCTTCCAGTCGGTCGCCACATCCTCGGGCAACGGCCGCGATCTCGCCGATCTCGTCGCGGCGCAGAGAGCGGACGGCTTGCTCTACCTTGCAGGCACCCCGCGCGCGGAAACCTTCGAAGGAAGATTGCGCGAACTCGGCATCCGCTTTTCGATCGCCGAATGTTACCGCATGCAGCCCGTCGCTCCGAGCCCAGCCGAGATCGAGGCGATCTTCGCAGGCGTCCCTCCGCAGGCCGTTCTCTTTTATTCCCGGCAGACGGCCGACGATTTTTTCGACGTGGCGGAACTCCGTTCAGCCCTGTCGGAGGAGAGCGGAATCCGGCTTCTCTGCCTCAGCGAGGCGGTAGCGGAAGCCATTCCGGCGGCTTTGAAAAAAAAAGCGGCGATTGCGCCGATGCCGGATGAGAAGAGTCTTTTGTCGCTGCTTTGAATGCTTTAGCCGCCCAAATTTGATCTAACCTCTTCCCTTAATTGGCATCACTGTCTAGTTTCGTTGCAATGCAGGATAAAGAGGACCTCATGGTATCGGGAAACCCGCCACGCCATTCCAAGAGCGCCGAAGAGCCGGTCACGATCGACCTCGAAGCACAGGATTTCGCCTCTGCAGCCGATACCGCAAAGCCGGTGGAGAATGACGTTGGCGACGCCGTCAACAGCCCAGCCGATGCCGGCGCGACGCCCGAAACTGAAACTGCGTCGCTGACCGAGGATGAACGGGCCGAACACGAGGACCAGCCTGGGACGGATGCGCGGGAGGAAGAGCCGGCAACCCAGGAACCGTCCGTTACGCCCCCTCCTGAACAACCGGCAGCACGAAGCGCCGGCACCTCCGGCCTCATCGCGGCCGGCATCTTCGGCGGCCTCGTAGCGCTGCTTGGCGCAGGCGCCATTCAATATGCCGGATATCTCCCGGGTTCCTCCACGCCGCAGACGGCCTCGTCTGACATCGCCGATCTTTCCGGTGAGATCGATGGCCTGAAACAGACCGTCGCCAATCTCGCCGCCAACCCAGCGGGTACCGGCGATGATGCCCTTGAAAAGCGTGTCGCCGCGCTGGAAACTGCGGCAGGGGCACCCGCAGCCGGCGCGCCGGCCGATTCAGCAAATGTCGAGGCACTCAACCAGAAGATTGCCGAGCTCAGCGGTCAGGTCGATCAACTGCGCGCCACACTTGCCCAGTCTTCCGAGCAGCAGACGAGCAACGGCGCCGACATCGCCAAGCGGCTCGAAGAAGCCGAAAAGAAGCTCAACGAGCCGCGCGAGGACGTCGCCGTCGCCCGGGCGATCGCAGCGGCAGCCCTCAAGGCGGCGATTGATCGCGGCGGGCCCTTCCTTGCCGAACTTGATACTTTCGCCGGCGTCGCGCCCGACGATCCAGCCGTTGCCGACCTGCGCACCTTTGCCGAAACCGGCATTCCCTCGCGCACCGAACTGGTGCGTCAGGTTCCCGACGTTGCGACCGCGATCGTCGAAGCCGTCAACCAGCCAGATCCGAACCAGAGCTGGTCGGACCGCCTGATGGCGAGCGCGAAATCGCTGGTGACGGTCCGTCCCGTCGGCAATATCGAGGGCGAGAGCGTCGAAGCGATCGCCGCCCGCATGGAGGACAAGGTGAAGAACGGCGATCTGCCCGGCGCTTCGGCCGAATGGAACAATCTGCCCGCTTCGGGCAAGCAGGCTTCCGCCGCCTTCAAGCAGTCGCTGGAAGCGCGCATCCGTGTCGAGGAACTGGTTGGCGGGGCGCTGTCGAAAGCGGTCAGCGGCACCGGCAAGCAAGGGTAAGATCATGATCAGACTTGTCGTCTTCGCCCTGCTCGTGCTGCTTCTCGCCTATGGCTTTTCCTGGCTCGCCGACCGTCCCGGCGACCTTTCTCTGATCTGGGAAGGCCAGATCTACCAGACGAAGCTGATCGTCGCCGCCAGCGCGATCATCGCTCTTGTCGCCGCCGTGATGATCGCCTGGTGGTTCGTCCGCCTGGTCTGGACCTCGCCGCATTCGGTGACGCGCTATTTCCGCGCCCGCAAGCGCGACCGCGGCTATCAAGCGCTATCAACTGGCTTGATCGCCGCCGGCGCCGGCAATGCGGCTCTCGCCCGCAAGATGGCCGCCCGCTCGCGCGGCCTCATCCGCGCCGATCAGGAGCCTTTGATCAACCTGCTCGAAGCCCAGGCCGCCCTGATTGAAGGCCGCCATGACGAGGCGCGCGCCAAATTCGAGGCCATGGCCAACGATCCCGAGACGCGCGAGCTCGGTCTCCGCGGCCTCTATCTGGAAGCCCGCCGCCTCGGGGCCAACGAGGCCGCCCGCCAATATGCCGAGAAGGCTGCCGATAATGCGCCTTATCTGCCCTGGGCAGCGCAGGCGACGCTCGAATATCGCAGCCAGGCCGGCCGCTGGGACGATGCGATCCGCCTGCTCGAACAGCAGAAGGCCGCCCGCGTCGTCGAAAAGGCCGAAGCCAACCGCCTGCACGCCGTCCTTCTGACGGCGCGCGCCGGCGAGAAGCTGGAAAGCAACCCGACCGGTGCCCGCGACGACGCCCAGCAGGCCTTGAAGCTCTCTGCCGATTTCATTCCGGCCGCTCTCGTTGCCGCAAAGGCCCTGTTCCGCGAAGGCGGTGTGCGCAAGGCTGCGTCCATCCTCGAACAGGCGTGGAAGTCGGCACCTCATCCTGAGATCGGCCAGGCCTATGTCAGGGCCCGCAGTGGCGATTCCACGCTCGACCGGCTGAAACGCGCCGAGCGGCTGGAGGGGCTGCGCCCGAACAATGCCGAATCCCTTCTCGTCGTCGCGCAGGCAGCGCTCGACGCGCGAGAATTCGCCAAAGCCCGCGCCAAGGCGGAAGCGGCGGCCCGCATGCAGCCGCGCGAGGCCGCCTTCCTGCTGCTTGCCGATATCGAAGAAGCCGAAACCGGCGACCAGGGCCGGGTGCGCCATTGGCTCGCGCAGGCGCTCAAGGCGCCGCGCGATCCGGCCTGGGTCGCGGATGGCTTCGTGTCGGACAAATGGCTGCCGGTCTCGCCCGTAACCGGCCGCCTCGACGCCTTCGAGTGGAAAGCGCCCTTCGGCCAGATCGAAGGCCCGGTCGAAGAGGGATCGCATCCGGCCTCGATCGAAACCGCTCTGAAAACGCTGCCGCCGCTGCGAGACGTCAAGCCGGAGAGCCCGGTCAACGATCATCGCATCATCGAACTGGAACGCGCAGCCACCATTGCCGAGGCCGTGCGCCCGGCGCCAGCACCGGCACCAACGCCGGCAAAATCAAAACCTGAACCCGTGAGCGATCGGCCCCCCGCAGCCAACGAAGGAAAGCCTTTCTTCGGCGGACTACCTGACGATCCCGGCGTTCGCGATCCCAGGGCGGAACCGGAACCCAAGACGCGGCTCCGCCTTTTCTGAAATGGAACAAGAACCGCATGTTCGAACGCTTTCAGGCATTCTTCCAGAAGCTCACCGCCGATCACTCCCGGAAAGCTTTCGCCCCGGATGATCCGCGCATCACGGTGGCGGCGCTCTGCATGCAGGTCATGGAGGCCGACGGCCAGATCAAATCAAGCGAGAAGAAGCGGCTGCGCAAGCTCTTGAAGGAGCAATATGCGCTCGACGGCAAGCAGCTCGACGCCTTGATGGCCGCTGGCCTCGAGGCCGAAAGCTCCGCCGTCGACTATTATCGCTTCACCTCCGATCTGAAGCGCCATCTCAATACCGAGCAGCGGTTGGAGCTGATCGGCATCCTGTGGGACATCGTCTATGCCGATGGTGAGCGCAGCGAGATGGAAGACCACGTGATCTGGCGCATCGCCGACCTGCTCGGCGTCTCCTCGCGCGAGCGCATCCAGAAGCGGCAGGAAGCCGCCGCCAGGGTGACCGATGTCCAGGTTGTGCAAGATGACAGCGACTGAGCAACATCCGAACCGCGACACGCGCCCGATCCTCATCGTCCTGCACCAGGAACGGTCGAGCCCCGGCCGCGTCGGCCAGTTGCTCGTCGAAAAAGGCTACCGCCTCGATATCCGGCGACCGGTTCTCGGCGAGCCGCTTCCGACGACGCTTGAACATCATGCCGGCGCCGTCGTTTTCGGCGGGCCGATGAGCGCCAATGATCCCGATGATTTCATCAAAAGGGAGATCGACTGGATCAACATTCCCTTGCGGGAAAAACGCCCCTATCTCGGCATCTGCCTCGGTGCGCAGATGCTGGTCCATCATCTCGGCGGCAAGGTGCAGTCGAATGCCGACGGCTCGACGGAGATCGGCTGGTACCCGCTGCGGCCGACGGAAAGGGGCCGTCTGCTGATGCACTGGCCAAAGATGGTCTATCACTTCCATCGCGAGGGTTTCGAGCTGCCGCACGGCGCCGATCTCCTGGCCGAAGGCGATGCCTATCCGAACCAGGCCTTCCGCTATGACGGCAACGCCTGGGGCCTGCAGTTCCATGCCGAACTCACCAGGGCGATGATGCATCGCTGGGTCGTGCACGGCGCGCACCGCTTCATACTGCCGAACGCCCAGCAGGGCCGCGAACATCTCGAGGGCCGCATGCTGTTCGACGCGCCGCTCAAAGCCTGGCTGACCGAATTTCTCGATATCGTCTTCGAAGGCAAGGCAGCGAAGGCGACCGCCCCGATCACCCTTCCCGCATAAAGCATGTCGGACTAAAGCGTGCGGCAGTTTGCGCCGGCAGGCGCGCTGTCACGCTTGGGCGGTGGGCGCGTCGAGCGTATCGATTGCGCGCAATTTCGGGAAACTCGAAGCCCAGATCGCCGCGACTGCCAGCGTTCCGATCCCGCCGATGATGACGGCAGGCACCGCGCCGAAGATCGATGCCATCGTGCCCGCCCTGAATTCACCGAGCTCGTTCGAAGCGCCGACGAAGACCATGTTGACCGCATTGACGCGACCACGCAGCTCGTCCGGCGTCCAGAGCGCGATCAGGCTCTCGCGCACGTAGACCGACACCATATCAGCCGCCCCCATCAGCGCCAGCGCGGCAATCGAGATCTCCGTATTGGTCGAAGCGCCGAAGACGATAGTTCCGACACCGAACAGCGCGACGCCGATGAACATGTAGATGCCGGCGCGATGCTTCAGCGGATAGGCGGCGAGGAAGATCGCCATGACGATGGCCCCGAGCCCAGGTGCGGCGCGCAGCAGTCCGAGCCCCCAGGGGCCGAGCGTCAGTATATCGCGGGCGAAGATCGGCATCAGCGCTGTCGCGCCGCCGAGCAGCACGGCGAAGAGATCGAGCGAGATCGCGCCGAGCACCACCCTTTCCGCGCGGATGAAACTGAAGCCGCCGAGGATCATCGCCCAGCTCTTGGCCTCACCCGTCGTCTTCTGTTCCGGCTTCGGGATCATGAAGAGGAGAGCCGCACCGAGAACGGAAAAGATCACCGCCACCGTATAGGCCGTCGTCGCGCTGACGCCGTAGAGCAGACCGCCGAGCACCGGCCCGGTGATCGCCGCGAGCTGCCACGACGACGAATTCCAGGCGATGGCATTGGAAAGGGCATGCTCCGGCACGAGATTGGGTGCGAGAGACTGCACCGCCGGCGACATGAAGGCCCGTTCGATGCCGAAGATCAGAAGCACCGCAAAGACAGGCCACGGCGCGAAGGTTCCCGTCGCCGTCATGACAAGCAGCGCCAGCGTGCAGAGCGCGCTCACCAGCGAGCAAAGCGCTGCGATCGCCCGGCGATTGTGCCGGTCGGCCACCGAGCCGGTGACGAGGATGAGCAGCAGCGACGGCAGGAACTGCACCAGGCCGATCAGGCCGAGATAGATCGCCTTGCCCGTCTGGTCGTACATCTGCCAGCCGACGGCGACGCTGACGATCTGCTGCGAGAAGGAAAGCAGAAAGCGCGCGAAGAAGAAGCGGGTGTAGGACGAATGCCGGAACGCGGCAAATCGGTCTCCGGTGGGCGAAAACGACATAGCTGTTTTCCGAGAAGACGGGTGCGGAATTGCCTGCGAAGCCACCCGTTAAACATGATTTGCCATGCGTTTCCACACGGCCCTTGCTCGTTTAATCGCCAATGTCTACATATCTGTCAACAACGAACTGGAGACGGTAATGGCAGGAGTTTTTCAAGCCATATTTCTAATCATCGATATGGCTTTGAACATTTATTGGTACGTGATCATTGCCAGCGCGATTTTCTCGTGGCTGTACGCATTCAACGTCATCAATTCGCACAACCAGTTTGTGAACCAGCTGGGCATGTTCTTCTACAACGCGACAGAGCCTGCGTTGCGGCCGATACGCCGTTTTCTGCCCAATCTGGGCGGCATCGACATCTCGCCGATTATCCTGCTGCTGATCATCGTCTTCATCCAGGCCGTCCTCAACAATCCGATCAAGCCCTTCATCTACTCGCTGGTCGCTTGAACCGTCCCTGGAAGTTTTTCGGCGATCATCTGCGCCTTGCCGTTCGGTTGACGCCGAATGGCGGTCGGGATGCGATCGACGGTATCGAAGCGGATGGCGAGGGTGAGACCCATCTGAAGGCGCGCGTCACTTCAGTGCCTGAGAAGGGCAAGGCCAACAAGGCGTTGATCCTCCTGATTTCAGGCTCTCTCGGCATTCCCAAATCTTCCGTCAGTCTCATTTCCGGCGAGACGGCGCGCAAAAAAATCCTCCGGATCGAGGGCGACCCGGAGGATTTGGCAAGAAAGCTCGAGGCGTTTCTGCGCTGAGCGATCAGGCTTTCGTCTTCTTGGCGCGCTCGACAGCTTCGAGGATGAGTTGGCCGGCTTCCTTGGAATCGCCCCAGCCGTAGATCTTCACCCACTTGCCGGGCTCCAGATCCTTGTAGTGCTCGAAGAAGTGCTCGATCTGCTTCAGCGTGATTTCCGGAAGGTCGGTGTAATCCTTGACCTTCTCGTAGCGCAGCGTCAGCTTCGGCGACGGCACGGCGATGATCTTCTCGTCCTTGCCGGAATTGTCTTCCATCTTCAGAACGCCAATCGGGCGCACATTGATGACGCAGCCCGGAACCAGCGGGCGGGTGCTAGCGATCAACACGTCGATCGGGTCACCGTCTTCCGACAGCGTATGCGGCACAAAACCGTAATTGCCCGGATAGGTCATCGGCGTATAGAGGAAACGATCGACGACCAGCGTGCCGGCTTCCTTGTCCATCTCGTACTTTATCGGATGACCGCCGACCGGAACCTCGACGATAACGTTGACGTCTTCAGGGGGATTCTTGCCGATGGAAATGGCGTCAATTCGCATAGGAAACTCCTGCAAGGTTGAATTGCTCGCAGCCAGATAATCAGTTTCATACGGCAACGCAACATAGCACGTCGCCAAATGCCCAATGGCACCGGCGTGCAATCACAGCAAAATTTCAGGGGATGAGTCGACCGTCAGCCAGGCGGTTCAGTTCCAGATGAAGCCGACCTTCTTCAACTGCTTGTGGTCGAAATTTTCCATGCCTTCGCAAAAATCGATGCCGCCATGACTGCGGTAGAACCGGCTGGCGTTCTCGTTTTCCTCGAGGCACCAAACGACCAGCCCGTTGCAGCCGAGCGACTTCAGAAGCCGGCGCGACTCGCCAAACAGCATCTTGCCGAGCCCGATGCCCTGATATTCGGGACGAAGATAGAGCTCGTAGATCTCGCCTTCCTGCGGCAGGGCACGGGCGCGGTTGAGGCCGAGCGTCGCGTAGCCTGCGACAGTCCCAGCAACATCGAGAACCAGAAGCGTCGCAGGTCCGCGCGTTGCCTTGCGCCACCAGTTTTCACCGCGCCGCTCGATCATTTGCCTCAGCGCGCGGTGCGGAATGATGCCTGCATAGGTATGCTGCCAGGCGAGCCTGTGCGTTTCCGAAATGGCTCGGGCATCGTGCGGCTCGGCCCGCCGGACATCGATCGACAACGTCTTCATAACGTTTACTCTGGCCCTGCCAGGGACAATTAACCATATGCGATGGCACATTCTGGTCGATTGCCCACAGACTTAACATGTGGACGACTGTCAAAATTTAACGCTTTTTTAACGATTGTCACAAGCCGGAATCGGCGCAGCGCACAATAAAAAACCCCGGCGCGAAGGCCGGGGTTTCAAACGGATATTTTGACGCTCTTAGAGAGCCGCCTTCGACTTTTCGAAACGCTTGCGGTCGTTGGCGTCGAGATACATCTTGCGCAGACGAATATTCTTCGGCGTCACTTCCATCAGCTCGTCGTCCTGGATCCAGGAGAGCGCGCGATCAAGCGTCATGCGGATCGGCGGCGTCAGCTTCACCGCTTCGTCCTTGCCGGCGGCGCGGATGTTGGTGAGCTGCTTGCCCTTCAGGACGTTGACTTCAAGGTCGTTGTCGCGCGAATGGATGCCGATGATCATGCCGGCATAAACCTTTTCGCCCGGCTCGATGATCATCGGGCCGCGATCTTCCAGGTTGAACATCGCATAGGCGACGGCTTCGCCGGCAGCGTTGGCGAGCAGCACACCGTTGACGCGGCCACCGATAACACCCTTGTAGGGCTGGTAGTCGTGGAACAGGCGGTTCATGATCGCCGTGCCACGCGTATCCGTCAGCAGCTCCGACTGGTAGCCGATCAGGCCACGGGTCGGCGCGTAAAAACGCAGACGAAGACGATTGCCGCCCGACGGACGCAGCTCGACCATTTCGGCCTTGCGCTCGGACATCTTCTGCACGACGACGCCGGAATGTTCTTCGTCGACGTCGACAACGACTTCCTCGATCGGCTCCAGAAGCTGGCCGCTTTCATCCTTGTGCATCACGACGCGCGGACGCGATACGGCAAGCTCGAAGCCTTCGCGACGCATGGTTTCGATGAGAACGGCGAGCTGAAGTTCGCCGCGGCCGGACACGTAGAACGAATCCTTGCCTTCAGCTTCTTCGATCTTCAGGGCGACGTTGCCTTCGGCTTCCTTGAAGAGACGGTCGCGGATGACGCGGCTCGTCACCTTGTCGCCTTCAGTGCCCGCCAGCGGGCTGTCGTTGACGATGAAGGACATGGTGACGGTCGGCGGATCGATAGGCTGCGCCTTCATGGCTTCCGAGACGGCGGGATCACAGAAAGTATCGGCAACCGTGCCCTTGGAAAGGCCGGCGATCGCGACGATGTCGCCCGCATGCGCTTCTTCGATCGCCGTGCGCTCGATGCCGCGGAAGGCGAGGATCTTGGAAATTCTGCCGGTTTCGATCAGCTTGCCGTCCTGGCCGAGGACCTTGACGGCCTGGTTCGGCTTGATCGAGCCCGATGCGATACGGCCGGTGATAATACGACCGAGGAAGGGGTTGGCTTCGAGGATCGTGCCGATCATGCGGAACGGACCTTCTTCGACGGTCGGCTCAGGCACGTGCTTGAGCACCAGGTCGAGAAGCGGAGCAAGACCCTGATCCTTCGGACCTTCCGGATTGACGTTCATCCAGCCATCGCGGCCGGAACCGTAGAGGATCGGGAAGTCGAGCTGCTCGTCGGTTGCGTCGAGATTGGCGAACAGGTCGAAGACTTCGTTGATGACTTCTTCGTGGCGACCATCAGGACGGTCGATCTTGTTGATCGCGACGATCGGGCGAAGACCGACCTTCAGAGCCTTGCCGACCACGAACTTGGTCTGCGGCATCGGGCCTTCGGAGGCATCGACGAGAACAATCGCGCCATCCACCATCGAGAGAATACGCTCGACTTCGCCGCCGAAGTCGGCGTGGCCGGGAGTATCGACGATATTGATGCGAACACCCTTCCACTCGACCGAGGTCGCCTTGGCGAGAATGGTGATGCCGCGTTCCTTTTCCAGGTCGTTCGAGTCCATCACGCGTTCTGCAACGCGCTGGTTCTCGCGGAACGAGCCGGACTGTTTCAGGAGCTCGTCGACGAGGGTGGTTTTGCCATGGTCAACGTGCGCGATGATCGCGATGTTGCGAAGTGCCATAATGTCATAATCTCTGAGGCTGGGGCGCTACGCCAAATGGACGCGCCATTTATGTTTGGCGCGCTCATACCGGTTTTTTCGCGATTGCGAAAGGGGGTCGCGCGCGAAAGCTGCGGCATGGTTGCCACCATGCCGCCCGTGCGTCCGTCACGAAACTGTCTTAAGCGTCGCTGCCTGTCAATTCCTCGAAGGTCGCAAGTCCCTTCTTGACCAGCATCGCATCCGGGCTCGGCAGCTTGCCGCGGAAGGCCTTGTAGGCATCCTCGGGATCGACCGAACCGCCTGTGGAATAGATATTTTCCCTGAGCTTGCGCGCCATCTCGCCGTTGAAGGCGTCTCCCGTCTCCTCGAAGGCGGCGAAAGCGTCGGCGTCGAGCACCTCCGACCACATGTAGGAATAATAGCCCGCCGAATAACCGCCGGAGAAGATATGTTGGAAGTGCGGCGTCGCATGGCGCATGACGATCGACTTCGGCATGCCGATTTCAGCCAGCACCTCCGCCTGCACCGCCATCGGATCCTCGACGGCCTCCCGCGTGTGAAACGCCATATCAACAAGCGCCGAAGAGGTGAACTCGACCGTATTGAAGCCGGCATTGAAGGTGCGGGCCGCCAGCACTTTGTCGAGCAACACTTGCGGCATCGGCTCGCCTGTCTCGAAGTGAACGGCGTATTCCTTGAGGATGGCGGGAACCGTCAGCCAGTGCTCGTAGAGCTGCGAGGGCAGCTCCACGAAATCGCGGGAGACGCCGGTGCCGGAAACGGAGGGGTAGGTGACATTAGAAAGCATGCCGTGCAGCGCATGGCCGAATTCGTGGAACAGCGTGCGGGCATCGTCGAGCGACAGCAACGCCGGCTTGCCTTCGGCCGGCTTGGCGAAATTGCAGACATTGTAGATGATCGGCAATTCGCCGTGGCGGCCGTTCTTCAGCTCCAGCCTGTGCTGCGATTGCAGCGAGCTCATCCAGGCCCCTGATCGTTTCGAGCCGCGGGCGAAATAATCGCCGAGGAAGAGGGCGACCAGCCGGCCCTCCCGGTCCCTGATTTCGAAGACCCTGACGTCGGGGTGATAGGCCGGCACGCCCTTCTTCTCGACCGCGCGAATGCCGAACAGCCGGCCCGCCACATCGAAGCAGGCGTCGATGATCTTCTCGAGTTGCAAATAGGGCTTGAGCTCTGCCTCGGAGAAATCGAACTTCCGCGCCCGGATCTTTTCGGCGTAGTGGCGCCAGTCCCAGGGCATCACCTCATGGTTCCGGCCTTCCTCGGCAATCAGCGCCGCAATGTCGGCCTCTTCCTCGCCGGCGCGTTTCACCGCCCGCGCCCAGACGGCCCTCAGCAGGCCGTTCACCGCATCGGCCGTCTTCGCCATTGTGTTGTCGAGCTTCAGCTCGGCGAAATTGCCGTAGCCGAGCAGCGTCGCCACCTGCTGGCGCAACGTCAGCGTTTCCTTGATGACGGCGCGGTTATCAGTCTCCCCGCCGTTTGCGCCGCGCGCGACCCACGCCTTGAAAGCCTGCTCGCGCAGATCCCGGCGTTCCGAAAAGGTCAGGAACGGCTCGATGATCGAGCGTGACAGCGTCACCGCATATTTGCCCTCGTCGCCGCGTTCGCGCGCGGCTGCCGCCATCGCATCGCGCAGGAATTCCGGCAGGCCGTCCAGTTCGGCGCCATCGGAGAGCGTGAGCGCCCAGGCCTTCTCGTCAGCAAGCACGTTCTGGCCGAATTGGGTGCCAAGACCGGCGAGCTTTTCATTGATCGCGGCAAGCTGTTCCTGCTCGGCCTTTTCAAGCTTGGCGCCCGACTTGACGAAGCCTTTCCAATGCCGTTCCAGCACGCGTGTCTGTTCGAGTGTCAGCCCAAGGCTCTCGCGCTTCTCCCAGAGCGTGTCTATGCGGGCAAAAAGCGCGGCATTCATGCCGATCTTCGAATAGTGGCGCGACATCTTCGGGGAGATCTCCCGCTCCAGCGCCTGGATGACGTCGTTGGTATGCGCGCCCGCCCTGCTCCAAAACAGCGCCGAGACGCGCGACAGCGCATCGCCGGCAATCTCCAGCGCCACGACCGTATTCTCGAACGTCGGCACATCGCCATTTCCGGCGATCTCGTCGATCTCCCTTTCATGTGCCGCCAGCGCCGCCTCGAAGGCGGCGGCAAAGTCGCCGTCGTTCAAAGCATCGAAACGCGGCAGGCCGTGAAGACCGTCCCAGTCGACGAGAGCCGGATTGAAATCATGTGGAGAAGGCATCGAAGAATCCTTTTTGGCATGCGAATGGATCGTCAATATAGGGAAGCGGCGGTCGAATTGGTATGTCGCTGCGGTGCGCCTTTTGCCCCGTCCAACAATCTGATGCACGTTCGCCAAATCTGGTGGACAAAATTGACGCACGCAAATTAACCATTTGTTAACGATTGACGCGAATCAGGCGCAAGCGCTAGATTCCCGATAATCTTCTTGTAAGGGGACATGCGGCATGGAAATTTTTTCTGTGCGGTCTTCTCAGAGTTTGCTATTTAAAAACAATCCTAATAACGCAAAAAGTTCGAAGACCTCTGATATTGCAATCGAGACCAGAGCTCCCGCCCCGGCCTCATTCCAGATCGAAGACGATGCTGGCGAAGGCCCGGATTTTACCGCGGTCAGCCCTGGAGAACTGCGCAATTACGCGCGCCAGAGTTTCGACAGCGGCCTGATCGACCAGAACACCTATGCCGCGATCTCCGAACCGCTGCCGATGCATGCGATCGATCCGCTCGGCAACGTCATCGATCTCTCCAGCGTCACCGACGGCACCAGCTTCAATTTCCTCGACTATTACAAGAACCAGCTACAGGTCGCCATGTCGATCGGCGATCCGAACGAAGTTCAGACGCTGAAATCGATCGTCAATTTCCTGGATGGCTGATCGCGCTTATGCCTTGCGCCAGCCGAGCAAGCCGGGCGTCGCATGCCATAGCGCCTGCGCGGCAAATCCCATGAAGAGAACGCCGGAGCAGCGCACGATCAGCCGCTCATGCGCGCGATAGAAACGGCGCACCGCGCCTGCGCCGATGACGCCGATCAGGATGATGTCGGCCGTCACGAAACCCAGGAATGAGACGCCGAGAAGCATCGGCAATGCCTCGAAATCGAGCGCACCGGCCGAGCCCGCGACCAGCGCGGTGAATGTGGCAAGCGCCACCGGATAACCCTTCGGATTGGTGACGCCGAAGATCAGCCCCCGGCGAAACGGCCGCTCGACCATGACAAGCGACTGCCCCTCCGCCTTCGGCTTGGCATTGACGGCGCTCCAGCCGATCCAGGCAAGATAGAAGCCACAAGCAAGGCCGAGCAGGTCGAAGACGAAGGTTCCGATCGTCTTCGCACCGACGATCGCGATCAGCGCCAGCGACGACCAGATGATGTCCCCGACGAGATGCCCCATCATGAAGAAGGCGCCGGCCTTGCGGCCCTGCCCGGCGCCGATGCCGAGCAGTTGCAGGAAGGCGGGTCCCGGAATGAGCACATAGAAGAGCGCCGCCAGAAAGGCGCCGAAGACCAAGGACTGCGTCATGAGGATGCTCCGGAGGATGATCGTGACAGAGTAAGTGATCGCAGGCGTCCGTCAAGGGTGGTTGCACGGCATGAAAAGCGGGATCAGATTGCAACCGGCGGCTTCTCCTGACCAGCAACGGTCGAGGATATCGTCGGCTGTCGGCGCCGCATATGGGCAATCCAGGCAGATCGGGAAGCGGACACTATCCGGGCCTGCAGATTTCTATTGGGAAACTCCCGTGTTATGATGCGGTATCGGCGTTGTCCGCCGTAGGTTCTGCGCACAGAGACTTGTCTGATGAGCGAAGTGGACGTGCTTTTTGCCACACTGCGACAGGCGGCCGACCCGCAGACGGTGGAGTGCATCGAGAACGTGGTCATGCATGGCTTGGATCGCGATCTCAATCGCATCAATGCGCTCGCCTTTGCCGATAAGCACCATCTCGACGAAGAGAAAACGATCGCGGCGTTTCTCCATGCAGCGCGCATTGGCGTGTTTGAGATGACCTGGAATGTCCTTTGCCCAGGATGCGGCGGCGTCCTTGACAGCGGCGCAACCCTCAAAGGGGTCGTCCAGGACACCTACCATTGCGCACTCTGCGCGGCTGGATATGAACCAACCCTTGACGAGATGGTCGAGGTAACCTTCACGGTCAATCCTCGTGTTCGCAGGATTGCCGCCCATGAGCCCGATCTGCTGCCTCCGCTTGAGTATTACCGCCAAATCTTCTTCAGCTCTGGAGTCGACTTGCCGGAGAATCTGGAATCGAAATTCGCACGCATTATGCTTGAGATGATCGAGCTGGCTCCGGGCGAGAAAGCTTTCGTCTCACTGCAACTGCCGGCGCAATTCGTCATCATCTTCGATGCGGTAACACACTCGGCACAGTTCATCGACGTAAAGGGTGAACCGACCGACGAGCGTCAAAACCTCTCGATGGTCATCAGTCGGGGGCATGCGCTGAACGAGACGCTGACGCTGCGTCCTGGCTTGCTGCGGCTCACCCTCGAGAACCACACCGATCGCAGAGTGGTGCCGAACGTCTGCGTGGCGGGAGATGACCTTCATGAGTTGCTGGGCCGCAGGCGGGCTTTTCTGACGGCCAAACGGTTGCTGACGAACCAGAGTTTCCGGGACATCTATCGGACCGACACTCTCGACGTCGACCAGCGCCTCAAGATCACAAGCCTGACTTTCCTCTTCACTGACTTGAGGGGTTCGACGGCCCTTTACGAACGCGTCGGAGATCTTGCCGCTTTTGATCTGGTGAGAGCGCATTTCAGGGTTCTTCACGAGATTGTCGCGACAGAAGCCGGAGCGGTCGTCAAGACCATAGGCGATGCAGTCATGGCGACCTTTCCGAGCCCGGACCGCGCGGTGGCGGCCGCGCTGCGGATGCGGCAGGCGATGCTCCGACTGAATGCCGAACACGGTAGCGACGATCTTCTCCTGAAGATCGGCATCCATGAGGGGCCATGCCTCGCGGTCAACCTGAACGACCGGCAGGACTACTTCGGCCAGACCGTCAACATCGCCTCCCGCGTCCAGGGTCTTGCCGATCCCAATGTGATCATGACGACGGAGGCGATTGTCGGGGACGCCCAGGTTTCAGAGATCCTGCGCAACAGCGGCATCTCATCGGCCTCCCGGATGGAAGAGCTTCAAGGCATCGGGAGAGAAGTAAGAATCTTCGCCCTGTCGTAAGCTGAGACCGCTCTTCAGCCCACGAAAAAGCCCGCGCGGCAAATCGCCGGCGGGCTCATGTCCGTTCGAAAGAGAACTGTGATTACTTCGCGAGGTTCCGCTTGCCGAGCGTGCGCAGGCGCAACGCGTTGAGCTTGATGAAGCCGGCCGCGTCCTTCTGGTCGTAGGCGCCCTGGTCGTCCTCGAAAGTGACGAGCTTGTCGGAATAGAGCGACTTTTCGCTTTCGCGGCCGATGACCATGACGTTGCCCTTGTAAAGCTTCAGCGTCACTTCGCCTTCGACATGCTCCTGGCTCTTGTCGATCAGCGCCTGCAGCATCTCGCGCTCCGGCGAGAACCAGAAGCCGTAATAGATCAACTCGGCGTAACGCGGCATGATCTCGTCCTTGAGATGGGCGGCACCCCTGTCGAGCGTGATCGATTCGATGGCGCGATGCGCCGAAAGCAGGATCGTGCCGCCAGGGGTCTCATAGACGCCACGCGACTTCATGCCGACGAAACGGTTCTCGACGAGATCGAGACGGCCGATGCCGTTGTCGCGGCCGTAATTGTTGAGCGTCGCAAGCAGCGTCGCCGGAGACATCTCGACACCGTTGATCGACACGGCATCGCCCTTGCGGAAGCCGACCTTGATGGTGGTCGCCTTGTCGGGGGCTGCCTCCGGCGAGATGGTGCGCATATGCACATACTCAGGAGCTTCCAGCGCCGGATCTTCCAGAACCTTGCCCTCGGAGGAGGAGTGCAGCAGGTTGGCGTCGACGGAGAACGGCGCCTCGCCCTTCTTGTCCTTGGCAACCGGGATCTGATGCTGTTCGGCAAAAGCGAGCAGGTCCGTGCGGCTCTTGAAGGACCAATCACGCCACGGAGCGATGATCTTGATATCGGGGTTCAGGGCATAGGCGGAAAGTTCGAAACGGACCTGGTCGTTGCCCTTGCCGGTCGCGCCGTGAGCGATCGCGTCAGCACCGGTCTTCCGGGCGATATCAATGAGGTGCTTGGAAATCAGCGGACGGGCGATCGACGTGCCGAGCAGGTAGACACCTTCATAGACGGCATTGGCGCGGAACATCGGGAAGACGAAATCGCGCACGAATTCCTCGCGCACATCCTCGATGTAGATCTCCTTGATGCCGAGCATCTCGGCCTTCTTGCGCGCCGGCTCCAGCTCTTCGCCCTGGCCGAGATCGGCGGTGAAGGTGACGACTTCGGCGCCGAGTTCCGTCTGCAGCCACTTCAGGATGATCGAGGTGTCGAGGCCGCCGGAATAGGCGAGCACGACTTTCTTCACGTCTTTGTATGATGCCATGGTGATGAGGTCCGTTACATAAAGCCCGGTGAAAACCCGGTGTCGCGGCACTTTTAGCGAGATTGGCGCGTGACGCAAGGGCAAGTGCGACGGCTGATGGCGCCGATACCGTTTGACAGTCCGAAAGCGGAGCCCATATTCGGCAACGTCAGAACAACGCTCCAGGAGAGGCTGAGCCGTGACGAATATTCAAGACATTTTCAAGAAATCCAATGTCGCCGTCATCACCGGCGGCGCGTCCGGCATCGGCCTTGCCGCAGCAAAACACTTTGCCAAGGCCGGCATGAGCGTCGTCATCGCCGATCTCGGCGGCGATCAGCTGGCGAACGCCGCCGACGAACTCAAGGCCATTGCCGGCGAGGAAAACGTGATGGCGGTCGAAACCGACGTCGCCAGCCGGGACTCGCTGGAAGCGCTCGAACGCGCCGTGCTTCAGCGTTTCGGCCGCGTGCATGTGCTGATGAACAATGCCGGCATCGGCCCGGAAACCTCGATTTTCAGCCCCCAGGCGAACTGGGACAATATCTTCGCCGTCAACCTGATGGGTGTCATCAACGGCACGCGCACCTTCGGCCCGAAGATGCTGTCGCACGGCGAGCCCGGCCTCGTCATCAACACCGGCTCCAAGCAGGGCATCACTACGCCGCCGGGTAACCCCGCCTATAACATCTCCAAATCAGGCGTGAAGGTGTTTACCGAAGCGCTGGAACACGAGCTTCGCAACACCGAAGGCGCAAAGATCTCCGCGCATCTTCTGATCCCAGGCTTCGTCTTCACCGGCCTCACCAAGGGCGACCGCGCCGAAAAGCCGGCCGGCGCCTGGACGCCGGAGCAGACGGTCGATTTCATGGTCGAAAGCCTCGAACGCGGCGATTTCTATATCCTGTGCCCCGACAACGACGTTGCCCGCCCGGTCGACGAACGCCGCATGGCCTGGGCTGCCGGCGACATCATCGAGAACCGCCCGCCGCTGTCACGCTGGCACAAGGACTATGCCGACAAGTTCAAGGCCTTCCTGGAACAGAAGTGATCGGCGCCATCAGCAGGTTTGATTGGTAATTTTCCGAAAGCCGGGTAAGAGATCATCAGGTCTTTCCGGCTTTCAGAGAGTGCCATGGATTTCCTGCCCAGCCTGCCGACCCTTGCTGCCTTTGCCGCCGCCACGCTTCTGCTCGCGGCCACCCCGGGCCCTGATATGACGCTGTCGATCAGCCGTGCGCTGGCCCAGGGCAAAAAGGCTGCCCTCTTCGTCGTCGTCGGCACCAGCCTCGGCATCGTCGTCCACACCATGCTGGTCGCCTTCGGCATTTCGGCGCTGATCACCGCTTCGCCGACCGCCTTCCTGATCCTGAAGACCGGCGGTGCAGCCTATCTGTTCTGGCTCGCAGTGCATGCGATCCGCTTCGGTTCGAAGCTCACCGTCGCCAAGGTCGAGGCGCAGAAGGGCACCGCGCTTGCGAACATCTCGTCCGGCTTCTGGGTCAATCTTCTGAACCCGAAGGTCATCATCTTCTTCATGACCTTCCTGCCGCAATTCGTCAGCGCCGGCGATCCCGCCGTCACGCAGAAGCTGCTTTTCCTTGGGCTTTGCTTCATTCTGATCGGCATGCCCGTCAATGCCAGCGTGATCTTCGCCGCCGACTGGCTCACGTCCTGGCTGCAGAGCAACAAGAAAGTGCTGCGCGGCATGGACTATACCTTCGCCGGCGTCTTCTCGATCTTCGCAGCCAAGATCCTGCTCACCCAGGCAAAGTAGCCCACGGCCGGCTCACCCACGGTCGCAAAGCGATCCGCGCGCTGTCCGCGTTAGCCAATCAGCACGCTGTCGTGCGTCAGCCGATCAGCAAAGCATCGTCATCCAGCGTCTGGCCGCGCATCTTGCGGAACATGGCGATCAGGTCCTCGACCTGCAGGTTCTTCCTGTTGTCGCCTGCCACATCGAGAACGATCTCGCCGCCATGCAGCATGATCGTGCGGTGACCGTAGTCCAGTGCCTGACGCATGGAGTGCGTCACCATCATCGTCGTCAGCTTGCGCTCGGCGACGATCTTCTGCGTCAGGTTCATCACGAACTCGGCCATACCGGGATCGAGCGCCGCCGTATGTTCGTCGAGCAGCAGCACTTCCGAGCCCGCAAGCGTCGCCATGACGAGCGAAACGGCCTGCCGCTGCCCGCCCGAGAGAAGATCCATGCGGTCCTTCAGCCGGTTTTCCAGCCCGAGATTGAGTTCGGCGATCCGCTCCCGGAAATAATCGCGCCTGACACCACCGAGCGCCGGCGCAAGCCCGCGCCTCTCACCGCGCCGGGCGGCCAGAGCGAGGTTTTCTTCGATCGACAATGCGCCGCAGCTTCCCGTCAACGGATCCTGGAAGACGCGAGCCACGAGTCCGGCGCGCGCCGCCGTCGACTTGCGCGTCACCTCGTTCTTGCCGATCAGCACCTGTCCTTCACTTGGAATGACGTCGCCGGCGAGCACGCCGAGCAGCGTCGATTTGCCGGCGCCGTTGGAGCCGATGACGGTGACGAAGGATCCCTGCTCGATGGTCAGGCTGACGCCGTTCAACGCCTGCTTCTGCAGCGGCGTGCCGCGTCCGAAAACAACCTTGATGTCCTTGACGCTGATCACGATGCGGCACCTCGGCGAAGACGGGGAAGAATGAGCGCGAAGGTCACCAGCACCGCCGTGACGAAGTTGAGATCGGAAGCCTGCAACCCGATGACATCGCTCGAAAGCGCCAGCTGGATCGCGATGCGATAGAGGATCGAGCCGAGCACGCAGCCGACGAGCGCGATCAGCAGGCCGCGGCGTCCGAGCAACGTCTCGCCGATGATGACGGCGGCAAGACCGACGACGATCGTCCCGACGCCGGAGGTGACGTCGGCAAAGCCGTTGGTCTGGGCAAACAATGCACCGCCGAAGGCCACCAGCGCATTCGAGATCGCCATGCCGAGATAGATCTGCCGGCTGGTATCGACGCCTTGGGCGCGGGCCATCCGCGCATTGGCGCCGGTCGCGCGCATGGCAAGCCCGGCGTCGCTTTCCAGGAAGCGCCAGACCAGGATGAGGGCGACGATGACGAGAACGCCGACGAAGAGCGGTCGCACGTAGAAGTCACGAAGTCCGTGACCGAAGAACGGGCTGATCATCGTATCGGCATTGATAAGGGCGACGTTGGGTTTGCCCATCACCCTCAGATTGACGGAAAAGAGCGCGATCATCGTCAGGATCGAGGCAAGAAGGTTGAGGATCTTGAAGCGCACGTTGAGCAGCGCCGTCACCATGCCCGCCGCCGCACCGGCCGCCATGGCGATCAGGGCCGCAAGCCAGGCATTGACGCCGGCAATGATGAGAACGGCCGTCACCGCCGCGCCAAGCGGAAAGGAACCGTCGACCGTCAGGTCGGGAAAGTCCAGAACACGGAAGGCGAGATAGACCCCAAGGGCGACGAAGGAATAGACCAGTCCGAGTTCGACGGCCCCCCAGAATGCGATTTGGCTCAAGGCTTTCAGCCCCTTTTTTGTTTCCGTTCCGCCCGTCGCGAAACGGAGCCTTTTAATACAAGGAACCGCTCTCGTGCAAACGAGAGCGGCTGAATGCGGCGAACGCGTTAAAGGTACCGGCCGATTATTCGATGACCTTGTTGGCGCGCGAAAGCACGCTCTGCGGCAGGGTGACGCCCATCTTCTGGGCTGCAGCCTTGTTGACGACGAGGTCGCTGCCGGCGGCGGTCTTGACCGCGATGTCGCCGGGGTTTTCGCCCTTCAGCACGCGCACGACGATCTCGCCGGTCTGCTTGCCGACGTCGTAATAGTTGAAGCCGAGGGCAGCGATCGAGCCGCGCGAAACCGAATCCGTATCGGCGGTGAAGAGCGGCAGCTTGCTTTCTTCGGCAACCGCCACAGCGCCTTCGAGCGCGGAGATGATCGTGTTGTCGGTCGGAATGTAGATCGCATCGGCGCGGCCGACGAGCGCGCGGGCAGCACCCTGGACTTCAGCCGACTTGGTGGCGGCCGATTCGACGACTTTCAGGCCGGCCTTCTCGGCTTCCGCCTTCAGCACGGCGAGCAGCGAAACGGAATTCGCCTCACCGGAATTGTAGAGATAGCCGATGGTTTTCACATCGGGCAGGATTTCCTTGATCAGCGCCAGGTGCTCGGCGACCGGCGACATGTCGGAAAGGCCGGTGACATTGCCGCCGGGCTTGTCCATGTTCTTGACGAGCTGGGCGCCGAGCGGATCGGAGACCGCCGTGAAGACGACGGGAATGTCGCGCGTCGCGGAGACGACGGCCTGGGCCGAGGGCGTAGAGATCGGCACGATGACGTTGGGTTCGTCGCCGGCGAACTGGCGGGCGATCTGGGCTGCCGTTGCGGGATTGCCCTGCGCCGACTCGAACACGAATTTCAGGTTCTCACCCTCTTTGTAGCCGGCCGCCGTCAGCACATCGAGAACGCCCTTGCGGGCCGCATCCAGCGCCGGGTGCTCGACGATCGCCGTCACGGCAACGGTCACGTTATCGGCCTTAGCGGGCAGGGAAAGGGCCAAAGTTGCGGCAAGAGCGAGCAGAATCGGGCGCATGGGTGTCCTCCTGAATGATTTTGGCGGCACTATTAGGAAAAGCGCATGCTTAAATCAATGCAGGAGAATTGTAGCGAGGATCAAACTTGCTGATCAGTCGTCGGCGCCGTGATTGGCGATCATCATCGCTTCGAAGGCCAGGCGCTCGGTTTTGCGCATGCGTTCGGATTCCGATTTCAGCTGGCCGCAGGCGGCAAGAATGTCGCGGCCGCGCGGCGTGCGGATCGGCGAGGCATAACCTGCCGAATTGATGAAGTCGGCGAACTTCTCGATCTGCTCCCAGTCGGAACACTGGTAATTGGTGCCGGGCCAGGGATTGAACGGAATGAGGTTGATCTTCGCCGGCACGCCCTTCAACAGCTTGATCAGCCCCTTGGCGTCTTCCAGGCTGTCATTGACGTCCTTCAGCATCACATATTCGAACGTAATGCGTCGGGCGTTGGAAAGGCCGGGATAGGCCCGGCAGGCCTCGATCAATTCCTTCAGCGGATATTTCTTATTGATCGGCACCAGAATGTCGCGCAGATCGTCGCGCACCGCATGCAGCGAGATCGCCAGCATGACGCCGATCTCCTCGCCGGTACGGAAGATTTCCGGCACAACACCCGAGGTGGAAAGCGTGACCCGGCGCTTGGAGAGCGACAGGCCGTCACCATCCGTGGCGATCAGCAATGCCTGCTTGACGCTGTCGAAATTATAGAGCGGCTCGCCCATGCCCATCATCACGATGTTGCTAACCTTGCGGCCCTCGGCAGGCATGATCGTACCCTGTGGCGCTTCGCGGTCCGGGAAATCCCCAAGCCGGTCGCGAGCGAGCAGCAGCTGTGAAAGAATCTCCTCGGCCGTCAGGTTGCGCACCAGACGTTGCGTGCCGGTGTGACAGAAGGAACAGGTGAGCGTGCAGCCGACCTGGCTGGAAATGCAGAGTGTGCCGCGGCCTTCTTCCGGAATGTAGACGGCCTCGATCTCGACCGGGCGCCCTGCGCCCCGCGGGGGAAAGCGCAGCAGCCACTTGCGCGTGCCGTCGTTGGAGACCTGCTCCTCGACGATCTCGGGACGCGCTATGGTGAAATGCTGTTTCAGCATCTCGCGCATCTCCTTGGCGACATTCGTCATATGGTCGAAATCGGAGACCCCGCGCACATAGATCCAGTTCCAGAGCTGCGAGACGCGCATCTTGATCTGCTTCTCGGCGACGCCCTTTTCACGAAGGGCTGCTCCCATTTCGTCGCGAGACATGCCGATCAGCGACGGCTTTTCGGCGTCGGCAAAGGCGCGCGCGGCCTGAGGCTTGTTAATGGTCATCGCATCCATGACGGACATAGTCTTTCATCCCGAAGTCGAACATGTGACCGCTGCAAGCCCAAGGGCTTGCCGGGATAAGCCGGAAGACTTGCGGGCGCATGACGGCACATTGGCAGAAAATGAATGGCGGAACGGCGACTGATATCCCGCTCTGTCCGCTGGTTGCGCGGCATTTAGCATCATTTTGCCCGCGCGTCACTATCAAGCATGTCGCCCAAAAGTGTGAAGTGGTTTTGGGAGAACGGCATGCATAAAACAAGGAGCTAAATGGCAAAGGCCGGCGCAAGGCCGGCCCTTGAAACTTTGCGGATGAAAACTGCTTACTTGCAGGTTTCGATCTGCTTCAGCGCGGCCGATATGCCGGAGAGCGAATAGCTGTAGGAGGTGCCTGTGCCCTTGCGCGAGACGGCATTCACTGTCATCGAATGCCCGGTCTTCATCGCGGCGACGAGGGCCGGCTCCTGCGCGGCATTCTCGACCCAGCCGGCCTTGTCCTTGGTGAACATCACGAAGGTCTTGTTGTCGATGACGACGTTGATCTTCGAATTTTCCTTCACCGTGTAGCCCATCATCGCCTGCGGTTCGTAGGAGATGTTCTGGCCGGGGCGCTGCGAGACGATGAAGAAATTATCACCGTGATCGACACTTGCCGGCTGCTTTGCGGTCGGGACGGACAGGACGTAGCAGACGGTGCTGTTGCCCGACTTGTAGGAATAGGCGCCCCATGCCTGGAACTGCTGGATGCGGGTTGGCGCGGCAGCGGGCTGCTGCGCTGCCGCTACTCCGGCCATAACAAGGGTGAGTGCGAGGGCGGATACGATACTTTTTACAAACATGGATTCCTGCCGGTTCTTGCGATTCAAGGCCCGAAGCGATCATAGCGGGCAGCGCATAATCACGATCTGCTTTATTTTGACTTAATTCAGGTTACCAAATGGTCAACAATGGCTGCAGATTTGTATCTGCCTGTGTCATTTCAGCTCGAGTGTCAATTTTGCCCCTTTTGACGGTATCTGTCGTGACACCTTGTTCCGATGGCACCGACCGTCCGTTCGGCTGAATTTAAGACACAAAGATTCAGGCAAGAGTTTGACCTTTCCCAATTCCGTTGTACCTCATTAAGACTTGGAAATCCGGGACGAAATTTTCGCCGCAGGGGGCTCGTGAGAGGACATGGATGCCGAGGAAAGACAGCGTTTCGCTGCCCTCGCGAAGGCCGTCGCGGAGGATCGCGACCAGCAAGCCTTTTCCATCCTGTTCGATTATTTCGCGCCCCGCCTGAAGGCCTGGCTGATGCGCCAGCAAATGACGAGTGGCGAGGCCGAGGAACTGGTTCAGGAGGTCATGATCGTACTTTGGCACAAAGCCGGTCTCTACGATGCCACGCGGTCTTCGCTTTCGACCTGGCTTTTCCGCATTGCCCGCAATCGCCGGATCGACTTGCAGCGCCGCGCCAGCACCCACACCTTCGATGAGACCGACCCGGCCCTGCAGCCGCCGGCCGGGATCGGCGCCGATGAAATGATCGCCAACGACGACCGTGACGCCAAGATACGCGCCGCCGTCGGCCAGCTGCCGGAAGAACAGCGCGACATGCTCCGCGCTGCCTTCTTCCTCGGTCAATCGCATTCGGAGATCGCCGAGGCGACCGGGCTGCCGCTCGGCACGGTGAAGTCGCGCATCCGGCTTGCCTTCGGCAAGCTCCGCAAAGTGCTGGAGCAGGAGAACGCCTAAAGCACCTCGCCCGGGAAAACGACACGCGCAAAAACCAAGGATCTAAAACGCGACGGGCCTTAGATCGTCTTCATCACCTCTTCCGGCCGGTCGGCGAGAACGCGGTCGGCCGCTTCGTAGTGGCCCGGCCTTATATTGCCGCGCACCATCGCAAAGGCGGCCGAAAGCACGGCGATGTCATCCGAAAAGCCGATGCCGGCGAAAAAATCAGGGATCATATCGACCGGCATGACGAAATAGGCGAGGGCCGCAAGCAGCACGCCACGCACCTTGGTCGGCGTCTGCGGATCGAGCGCGCAGTAGAAACCGGCGACGACGTCGCGCGAAAACGGAATTTGCCGAACCGCCCGCCGGAAGGTTGGCCAGAATTTCTGCCGCACGGTCTTTTCCCGGCGGCTCTGCGTGTCCTCGTCGCCCGGCAACAGGATTTCCCCGAATTTGACGTCGTCCATCCCTCTATCCTTTCGTCCATGCGAACATATGGTGATGGCGCTTCGGCTTTCAATCGGTTCCGCTTTCAAGCGACGCGTCGCGCCGCTGCCTTTTCCATCGCCCTGGCGAGCTTGAAATCCAGCTCCGTCAGTCCGCCGGCATCATGCGTGTTCAGCGTTACTTCCACCTTGGAATAGACATTGAACCATTCGGGATGGTGGTTGAGTTTTTCGGCCGCAAGGGCGGCCTCCGTCATGAAACCGAAAGCCTCGACGAAATTTGCGAATTTGAATGTCTTCGATATCGAAGAGGCCGCATCGTTGAGCGCCCAGCCCGTAAGCTTGGTCAGCTCAGCCTCGGCCGCCGCCCGTTCCAGTTTTTCCCATTTCATGCCATGGTCCTCTCATCTTTCCGACGGATCTACCGATGAAACGCATCGCATCCTCTTCGTTTGCATGGGCAATATATGCCGTTCTCCGCTCGCGGAAGGAATTTTCGGCCATCTTGTCACCCAAGCGGGCCTGACCGGCCATTTTACGATCGATTCCGCTGGCACGGGCGGCTGGCATGAAGGCGATTCGCCCGACCAGCGGTCGATCGCCATTGCCAAAAGCCACGGCATCGACATATCAGGCCAACGCGCCCGCCGCATCCAGTCGAGGGATTTCAAGGATTTCGATCTGATCCTCGCCATGGACCGCGAAAATCTCGCCGCACTCGGCAGGAGTGCACCTGATGAAGCGGATATCCGTCTTTTCGGCGATGCCGCCCTTGGAACCGGAGAGGATATCCCCGATCCCTATTATGGCGGCCCGGAAGGTTTCGAGCTGGTCTATACCAGGCTCTTGGCCGGCTGCAGCAAGCTGCTCGAAACGCTGGTCGAGCGCGCCTCGTGCAGCGGGAACACTTCCTCGGTGAGATAGGGTCCACCGCCGACCGATTCGCGCGACGAAAGCAGGACGAAGCGCGGCGCCGTGAAAGTCGCGGTGTGGAAGTTGCCGCGTCCGGCCAGATACTGCACGACATCGTCGAGCCGCGAGGATTTGAGCCGTGCCAGCGTCACATGCGGCATGAATTTACGCGGATCCGGCGGCAGACCGATGCGCTGGCAGATGCGCTCGATTTCGCCCTGCAGGGCGTACATCTCCGGCGATTGCGAGACGCCGGCCCAGACCGAATGCGGTTTCTTCGAACCGAAGGAACCGATACCTTCGAGCCGGAACTGGAATTCCGGCCGGTCGATCCGGTCGAGGCGTTCAACGATTTCATCGGCCGTGCGGCCGTCAACGTCACCGATGAAGCGCAGGGTGATGTGGTAATTCTCCACATCGATCCATCGTGCTCCGGGGAGACCACCGCGCAGCAATGAAAGGCTCATCGCCGCATTGCGCGGAATTTCGAGGGCGGTAAACAGTCTCGGCATCACGAGCACTCCCCGAATCTTTTGCAGGTGCTCACACGGAATCACGCAATCAACAACCGCGCAAGCCCCTATTTCTTCACAGAAGAAATCGTCCCGACGAAATTTGTGACATCGGTTTCCATCTTCCCGACCATGACGTCGACGCCTCTTGCATTCGGATGCATTCCGTCCTCGAGTTTCAGCCCCGCATCCAGGGCGACGCCGTCGAGAAAAAAGGGATAGAGCGGAACCCTGTGTTTTTCCGAAAGTTCCCGATAGATGGGATTGAAGCGCGCGGCATACTCCCCCCCCATGTTCGGCGGCGCTATGATGCCGACGAGCAGCACCGCGATCCCTCGCTCCTTTAGCCGAGTAATCATCTGGTCGAGATTCTTCTCGCTCTCTTCAGGAGGGATGCCGCGCAGCGCGTCGTTGGCGCCGAGCTCCAGAATCACGCCGTCCGTGCCGTCGGGAACCGACCAGTCGATGCGGGCGAGGCCTGCCGTCGTCGTGTCGCCCGAAACACCGGCATTGGCGATAGCGATGTCGAGCCCCTTCGCCTTCAGGGCAGCCTGCAGCTTCTCGGGAAAGCCGTCGCCGGGCGGCAGCTGATAGCCCGCCATCAGGCTGTCCCCGAATCCGACGAGATTGATCGTCCGCGCATTCACTCCGGCGGCAAAGATCAGCGAGACGGCAATGACGGTGAATTGAAGGGCGGCAACTTTAAATCTCATCCTGCTTTCCCTAGATTGGCGAAGTACCGTTATGCGGCCATTCGATTACGGACTTATATAGGGCGATTTCTGTTGGCAAAAACCATCATCGAGTTGAAGAGCGCCGATCTGACCCTTGGCAGCGCCGCCGCCTCCGTCCATGTGCTGAAGGGCATCGATCTCGATATCGCCGCCGGTGAATCCGTCGGCATCGTCGGCCCTTCCGGCTCCGGCAAATCAACCCTGCTGATGGTGCTCGCCGGACTGGAGAAGCTCGACAGCGGCGAAATCAACATCAACGATACGCCGCTCCACAGCCTGAGCGAGGATCAGGTCGCCGATTTCCGCGGCCGCAACATCGGCATCGTCTTCCAGTCCTTCCATCTGATCGCCAATATGACGGCGCTCGAGAATGTCGCCGTGCCGCTGGAACTCGCCAATGTCCGCAACGCCTTCGAGATCGCCCATCGCGAGCTGAATTCGGTCGGCCTCGGCGAACGGCTGAACCACTATCCTGGCCAGCTTTCCGGCGGCGAACAGCAGCGCGTGGCGATCGCGAGAGCGCTCGCCCCTTCGCCCGCCCTCTTGATCGCCGACGAGCCGACCGGCAATCTCGATACCGAGACCGGCCGCCAGATCGCCGACCTGCTGTTTGCCAAGCAGGCCGAACGCGGCATGACCCTGCTTCTTGTCACTCACGACATCTCGCTTGCAAACCGCTGCTCGCGCCAGATCCGCGTCCGCTCCGGCAGGATTGAGGGCGACAGCGCTGCCCGCCACAACGCGGCGGCGTTCGCATGAGGATCGTCGCGCCGCGCGTCTCGCTCGCTTTTCGCCTGGCGCTCCGCGAGCTGCGCGGCGGTATCCGCGGCTTCTACATCTTTCTCGCCTGCATCGCGCTCGGCACCGGCGCCATCGCCGCCGTCAATTCCGTTTCGCAGTCGATCACCGACACGATCGCCTCGCAGGGGCAGGAGCTTCTTGCCGGCGACGTTCGCTTCGAGCTCAACAACCGCGAGGCCACGCCTCAGGAAATGGGTTTCCTTGAAGGCCTCGGCACCGTTTCGGTTTCGACAGGCCTGCGCTCGATGGCCCGCAAGCCCGACGGTTCTGACCAGGCGCTGGTCGAGGTCAAGGCGGTCGACGACGCCTATCCGCTTTACGGCCGGTTCGAGGCCGAGCCGAACTATCCCCTCACAGCACTGCTCGCAGGCGAAGGCGGTACTTACGGCGCAGTGGCAGCACCCCTGCTTCTCGATCGCCTCGGCCTTTCGGTCGGCGACGAACTGCTGCTCAGCAACGTCAAGCTCAGCATAACAGGTACGGTCAAGACCGAGCCGGATGCGCTCTCGGAAGGTTTCGGCTTTGCGCCGCGCCTGCTCGTCAGCCGCCGGGCGCTTGAAGCCTCAGGGCTCATCCAGACGGGAAGCCTTGTCGAACATGCCTACAAGATCCGGCTCGAAGACAAGGGTCAGATGTCTGGCATCCAGGCACGCGCCAACAGGGAATTCCCCTCTGCTGGTTGGGCGATCCGCACCAGCGACCGCGCAGCACCCTCGCTGACCGAAAACATCACCCGCTTCTCCCAGTTCCTGACACTGGTCGGCCTGACCGCGCTGATCGTCGGCGGCGTCGGCGTGGCCAATGCCGTGCGCGCCTTCCTGGATTCCAAGCGCACCACCATCGCCACGTTCAAATGTCTCGGCGCGCCGGCGATGACCGTCGTCCTGATCTATCTCTTCCAGATCGCCATCATCGCCCTCGGCGGCATCCTGATCGGCCTTGTCATCGGCGCCCTGTCGCCGATCTTAGCCGCGCAGTTTTTGGCGCAATTCCTGCCGGTCTCGACCGCGCCGACGCTCTATCCCGGCGCCCTGCTTCTCGCGACACTCTTCGGCATCCTGACGACGCTCGCCTTTGCCATTCTGCCGCTCGGCCATGCCCGCGAAGTGCCTGCGACCGCACTCTTCCGCGAGCAGGGCTTCGAAGCTCGCCACCTGCCGTCCTGGCCGTATATTCTGCTGGCCGCGCTCTTCATGGCAGCCCTTGCCGGCCTTGCCATCCTCACCGCCTATGATCGCTTCATCGCCGTCGTTTTCGTCGGCGCGATCGTCTTCGCCTTCGTCGTCCTGCGCCTCGTCGCAGCAGCGATCGCCTGGCTTGCGCGCCGCGCCCCGCGCGTCAACTCGCCGGCATTGCGGCTTGCGATCGGCAATATCCACCGCCCCGGCGCGCTCACGCCGTCGGTGGTGCTCTCGCTCGGCCTCGGCCTGGCCTTGCTGGTGACGCTGACCCTGATCGACGGCAACCTGCGCCAGCAATTGACCGGCCGCATGAACGAGGGCGCGCCTAATTTCTTCTTCGTCGATATCCAGAGCGCCGAGGTCGACGCCTTCCGGGATCTCGTCCAAGCGCAGGCGCCGAAGGGCAAGCTCGTGGAAGTGCCGATGCTACGCGGCCGGATCGTCGCCTTCAATGGAGAAGACGTCGCCAAGATGAACGTGCCGGCCGCCGGTCGCTGGGTGCTGAACGGCGATCGCGGCATCACCTATGCCGACACCCTGCCGGAAAATGCCGCCCTCACCAAGGGCAATTGGTGGGACAAAGATTACAGCGGCGAACCGCTCGTCTCCTTCTCCTCGCAGGAGGCGCATGAACTCGGCCTCAAGATCGGCGACACCGTGACGGTCAACGTGCTCGGCCGCAACATCACAGCAAAGATCGCCAATCTGCGCCGCGTCGAATGGGAATCGCTGTCGATCAATTTCGTCATGGTCTTCTCGCCGAACACCTTTCGCGGCGCCCCGCATGCATGGCTCGCGACGCTGACTGATCCCTCCTCGACGCCGGCCGAGGACGCGGCGATCCTGAAATCCGTCACCAACACCTACCCGACGATCACCAGCGTGCGCGTCAAGGACGCGATCGATATCGTCAATCAGCTGGTCGGCGAGCTTGCGACCGCGATCCGCGCCGCAGCCTCCGTCGCCCTCGTCGCCTCGATCCTCGTCCTTGCAGGCGCGCTTGCCGCCGGAAACCGGGCGCGCACCCATGACGCGGTGGTGCTGAAGACGCTTGGCGCCACGCGCGCCATGCTGATCCGCGCCTTCAGCTACGAATATCTGATCCTTGGGCTCGCGACCGCGATCTTCGCGTTGATCGCCGGCGCCATTGCCGCCTGGTTCATCGTCGCCCGCATCATGCACCTGCCATCCGCCTTCCTGCCGGATGTGGCGGGACTGACGCTCGTGACCGCACTCGTGCTCACCGTCGGCATCGGCCTCATCGGTACCTGGCGCATCCTGGGGCAGAAGGCGGCGCCCGTGCTGCGGGAGCTTTGAGGGGATAGCAATGCCCTCAAACCCTTCACCTTACGGCGATTTAACCGACCGCGCCTTTGCAAGCCTCTTGTTTGCAATCGGCGAAAGCCTCATATTGTCGACAGGCATGCTGGAGCTCCGCAGCGGCGCCCGGGTCGAAAACCCGACACCGTATATCCATCGGAGCTTGTAAGAGGAAACTATGGCTGATCTTCGTAACTATCAAAGCCGCGCACAGACCGGCGAGATGATTGATCAAGGCCTGCGCGCATATATGCTCAAGGTCTACAACCTGATGGCGCTGGGTCTGGCGATCACTGGTGTGGCCGCGTACATCGGATTCAATTTGGCCGTTCAGGACAACCAGCTTACCCAGTTTGGCGAGCTGCTGTTCCGGTCGCCTCTGCGCTGGGTCGTGATCCTTGCGCCTCTTGCGGTCGTCTTCTTCCTGAGCTTCCGCATCAATCGCATGAGCGTGGCATCCGCGCAGGCCACTTTCTGGGCTTACGCCGCGCTGGTTGGTCTCTCCCTGTCGTCGATCTTTCTGGTCTATACGCAGTCGAGCATCACCCAGACCTTCTTCGTAACCGCCGCCTCTTTCGGCGCGCTGTCGCTCTACGGTTACAGCACGAAGCGTGACCTGTCGGCGATGGGCTCGTTCCTGATCATGGGTCTGTTCGGCGTGATCATCGCTTCGCTCGTCAACGTCTTCCTGGCTTCGTCAGCCCTCCAATTCGCGATCTCGGTGATCGGCGTGCTGATCTTCGCAGGCCTCACCGCCTACGATACGCAGCGAATCAAGGAATTGTATTTCGACGGTGACGCTTCTGAAGTCGCCGGCCGCAAGGCGATCATGGGTGCTCTGACGCTCTATCTCGACTTCATCAACCTCTTCATGTTCCTGCTGCAGTTCATGGGCAACCGTAAATAAGCAGGGCAGACTGAGATCGAAAAGGCGGCTTCGGCCGCCTTTTTTGTTGCGCCGGTTTCCTCGGAATGATTTTAGGAAGGTCTTGCTCTCCCGATGGACCAGTCGCCGAAATGTCCTTTCTTCTGCGTGATGCCTCGCAAGCCGATATCCCCGCCATTGCCGAGATCTATCGCGATTCCGTCCTGAACGGCGTTGCAAGCTATGAGATCGTCCCGCCCTCAGAGGCCGAGATGATGCAGCGCTTTGCGGCGATCGCCGGCCAGCAATATCCCTACATCGCCGCGGCAGATGCGAGCGGAAAGCTCTTGGGTTACGCCTATGCCTCGGCCTTCCGCACCCGCCCGGCCTATCGCTGGATGGTTGAGGATTCGATCTATCTGGCCCCGGAAGCGCGTGGCCGGGGCATCGGCAAAACATTGTTGGCCGAGCTGATCGACCGTTGCGCTGCCCTTGGTTTTCGTCAGATGGTGGCCGTCATCGGCGGTGCAAGTCCCGCCTCGATCGCGCTCCATCTCAAGGCAGGTTTTGTGGAGGTCGGCCTGATGAAAGGCACCGGCTACAAGCACGGCCGCTGGCTCGACACAATGCTCATGCAGCGCACCCTCGGCGAGGGCATGGCGACGGATCCCGATCCGTCCAGCTATCCCGGCACGCTGTTTGCCGGTTGATACGGCTTATTTGTCCACCAGCTTCAGGACCTTGTCGAAAACCTTGAGGACCTGGTTCAGCTCGTGTCCACGCTTCAGGATCACGCCATTGACGTTGATGACGGAATAGGCGCCCTGCTTGGCGGCGAGCTTCGGGTTCTTCTCGATGCGAAAGAGCGGCATTTCGCCGGAGCGCTTGAAGACGGAAAACACCGCCTTGTCCTTCAGATGATCGATGGCGTAGTCGCGCCACTCGCCCTCGCCAACCATGCGGCCGTAGATCCAGAGGATCGCGTCCAGCTCGCGCCGGTGGAAGGTCACCGGAACCGGGTCCTTGCTTTGTCTGTATTCTTTGAGATCGACGACGACTGAGAAACTATTGTCGACGGAGCGGCTTTCGCCGTGTCGCAAATCCGGCTGATCTGTCATCAGTCTCCCAGGGCCTCCGCTTGTGACAGGAGAGTGACAGTTTGCCCGAGCCGCCGCAAATTGCAAGAGCGCCGCCCGTCACATTCAGCCGCACCACAGCGCCCATCTCTTCAGAGGCGCGGGAACACCGTAGCTTTCAATCCTCGCATCGTGCCTTCCGAAAGTCGGCGCCGATTTTCGGAAGGCCACAACGCGCCGGCCAGAGTGACCTTTCTGTGTGGTGCCGCATTTCAGTCAAAACAGCGCCTCATTTGCAGGAGAATTATGCATCCCGGTTTGGCGCCAGCGCGCCAAAGGGCCCGGCGGAGCGTATCGACCTTAACCCCAGCCCCGAATACGCTCAGCCGGGCCGCCCGGTACTTCATCCGCAACAGGATGAAATCTCATATATTTTTTCCCGCCATCACCACGGTTGCGCCGAGGATCGCCGCCGGATCGCCGTCCGCGGTCGCCGACTGCAGCAGGATTGCGCAGCCCTCGAGCTGCGGTCGCTGCAAAACGCTCGCCGGCAGCGTCAGACTGGTCGCCTTGCCATCCCACATGCCGACGGTTTCGACATTGGTGACGCTGTGGAGATAAGAGAGCTTCTTGCCGCTGTTCTCGCCCTTTTCGACCTCGATGGTCTTTTCCTTGTCGAAATAGACCATCACGACATTGGCCTTGCCCTGCCCCGCGCCGATCTTGATCTCGAGCTCGTCGCCGCGCATCGATGCGCTGATGGGAATGGTCAGCCCATTGCCTTCGCTGCTGTAGGTGTCGATCTTGCTGTTGATTCCGTTGAGATCGGAGCCCGCCAGATGGCCGCGTCCGTTGACGATCGCCTGCGGCGTGTAAACATTGCTGCGGCCCATCGTCCTGGCATAGCCGTACTGCCGCTCGGTATTTTCCTTGGAGCTTAGTGTATCGGCCCAGCCGAGATAATTCCAGTAATCGACGTGGTAAGCGAGCGCGATGACATCGCCCTGGCTCACCAGCTTGCGGAAGGCGGCATCGGCGGGAGGACAGGAAGAACAGCCCTGCGCCGTGAAGAGTTCGACGACACCTTTCGGCGTGCCGTCTTCGGCCTGCAAGGGGCCTGCGAGAACAATGCCGGCGATCAACGGAATCAGAAAACGGGGGGACATTCAGCTGCACCTCTTTTCAGCGCCGACAGCGTGTTTGAACCGGAGGCTCTGAGATATGAACGTACGAATAATCCTTCCGGGTCCAAACGAAAAGTCACGAACGGGTGAGACGTAGCTCGGCCAGAACCTGCATAAAACAAATCATCGTGAACCCGATCGAATACCGTCCCCGCAAAGAAAAGCCGCCGGAAATTGCTCTCCGGCGGCCATTATCAGTCACGTCTCTTAAGAATCAGGCAGCGAGATCGCGCAGGACCGTCTGCAGGATGCCACCATTGTTGAGGTAGACGACCTCATCGAGCGTATCGACGCGCGACAGCAGCGGAACTTCCTTCACGGAGCCGTCGCCATAGGTGATCTTGGCGATCTTCCTCTCGCGCGGCTTGATCTTTTCCAGGCCTTCGATGGTGACGAGTTCATCGCCCTTGAGGCCGAGGCTCTGCCAGGTCGTGCCCTCTTCGAAGACGAAGGGAATGATGCCCATGCCGACCAGGTTCGAGCGATGGATACGCTCGAAGGACTGGGCGATGACAGCCTTGACGCCGAGCAGGTTGGTGCCCTTGGCAGCCCAGTCGCGCGAGGAGCCGTTGCCGTATTCGACACCGGCGAAGATGACGAGCGGCACGCCTTCCTGCTTGTACTGCATGGCGGCGTCGTAGATCGAGGTCTCTTCCTTCGACGGGTAGTGGATGGTGTATCCGCCTTCCTTGCCGTTCGGACCGAGCATGTGGTTGCGGATGCGGATGTTGGCGAAGGTGCCGCGCATCATCACTTCATGGTTGCCGCGGCGCGTGCCGTACTGGTTGAAGTCGGCAACGGCGACGTCGTGACCAATCAGATAGGCGCCGGCCGGCGAAGCAGCCTTGATCGAACCGGCCGGGGAAATGTGGTCGGTGGTGATCTTGTCGCCGAACAGGCCGAGGACGCGAGCGCCCTTGATATCGGAGACGCCGGTGCCCTTCTTGCCCATGCCGACGAAGTAGGGCGGGTTCTGCACGTAGGTCGAATTGTCATCCCAAGCATAGGTCTGGCCCGGCGGAACCTGCACGGCCTGCCAGTTGACGTCGCCCTTGAAGACATCGGCATACTTGGATTCGTAGAGCTCGCGGGTGACGTATTTCAGGATGAATTCCTGAACTTCCTTCGAAGTCGGCCAGATATCCTTGAGATAGACCGGGTTGCCGCTCTGGTCCTCGCCGATCGGCTCCTTGGTGAGATCCTTCTGCACCGTGCCGGCCAGCGCATAAGCGACGACGAGCGGCGGGGAGGCCAGGTAGTTCGCCTGGACGTCCGGCGAGATACGGCCTTCGAAGTTGCGGTTGCCGGAGAGAACGCCGGATACGATGAGCCCCTTGTCGTTGATCGTCTTCGAGATCGGCGCCGGCAGCGGGCCGGAATTGCCGATGCAGGTCGTGCAGCCGAAGCCGACGAGGTTGAAGCCGAGCTTGTCGAGGTCGGCCTGCAGGCCTGACTTGGCGAGATATTCGCCAACCACCTGCGATCCCGGCGCCAGTGAGGTCTTGACCCACGGCTTGGTCTTCAGGCCCTTGGCGACGGCGTTACGGGCGAGAAGACCGGCAGCGATCAGCACCGACGGGTTGGAGGTGTTGGTGCACGACGTGATAGCGGCGATCGCAACGTCACCATGGCCGAGATCGAAATCCGTGCCTTCGACCGCATAGCGGTTGGTAAGCTGGCCGGGCTTCTTGTAGTCGGCATCCATCGAGCCGGCGAAACCGGACGCGATGTTTTCGAGCGCGATGCGGCCTTCCGGACGCTTCGGGCCGGCCATCGACGGCACGACATCGCCGAGGTCGAGTTCCAGCGTGTCGGTGAAGACGAGCTCGGAACCGTCGCCTTCGCGCCACATGCCCTGCGCCTTCGAATAGGCTTCGACGAGGGCGATCCGGTCATGCGTGCGGCCGGACATGGTGAGGTAGTTGATGGTTTCGCCGTCAACCGGGAAGAAGCCGCAGGTCGCGCCGTATTCCGGGCCCATGTTGCCGATCGTCGCACGGTCGGCGAGCGGCATGTTGTCCATGCCGGGGCCGAAGAATTCGACGAACTTGGAAACGACGCCCTTCTTGCGCAGCATCTGCACGACGGTCAGAACGAGGTCGGTCGCGGTGACGCCTTCCTTCAGCTTGCCGGTCAGCTTGAAACCGATGACTTCAGGCAGGAGCATCGAGACCGGCTGGCCGAGCATGGCTGCTTCCGCTTCGATACCGCCAACACCCCAGCCGAGAACGCCGAGACCGTTGATCATCGTCGTGTGGCTGTCGGTGCCGACGCAGGTATCCGGATAGGCGATCGTTTCGCCGTCCTCTTCCTTGGTCCAGACGGTCTGGCCGAGATATTCGAGATTGACCTGGTGACAGATGCCGGTGCCGGGGGGCACGACGCGGAAATTCTTGAAAGCCTGTTGGCCCCATTTCAGGAAGCGGTAGCGCTCGCCGTTGCGCTGATATTCCAGCTCGACATTCCTCGCGAAAGCCTGCGGCGTTCCGAATTCGTCGACGATGACGGAGTGGTCGATGACGAGATCGACGGGAACGAGCGGATTGATCTTCTCGGGATCGCCGCCGAGCGACACCATCGCGTCGCGCATCGCGGCAAGATCGACGACGGCGGGAACGCCGGTGAAGTCCTGCATCAGCACGCGCGCCGGGCGATAGGCGATTTCGTTTTCGACCGCGCCCTTGTTGTTCAGCCATTCGGCAACAGCCAGGATGTGCTCCTTGGTGACCGACTGGCCGTCTTCGAAGCGCAGCAGGTTTTCGAGCAGCACCTTCATCGAATAGGGAAGCTTCGACACGCCGGCCAGACCGTTTGCCTCAGCCTTGGGCAGGCTGTAATAGACATAGTCCTTCCCGTTCACGGAAAGCGTGGAACGACAATTGAAACTGTCAAGAGATTTAGACACGAGAGACCCCGTTTCTGATAGCCAACACAGTCGTGCGAACGCCTATGCACTTAATGCACATCAGGATGCGGGTACGGCCATTTCCGCTGTCCGCACGTGGAGGAGACGCTCCAAGTTCGGCGCAAGGATGAAATTCACGCCGACCGCTGGCGTGGTTGCAGGTCTTATAGATAATTTCCTAAAAACTTGCCATACCCGAGCACGGTCAAAATCGGACATTTTTTGACCCCTCCGGAAGCCGAAACGAAGAAAGAGCCGAAGCATGCATCTCACCGCCGAAAATCTGGCTGCAAGGCGCGGTGAGGATCTCATTTTCGTTAACATTTCCTTTCACTTGGCAGCAGGCGAGGCCCTTGTCCTCACGGGGAGAAATGGATCGGGAAAGTCCACTTTGCTGCGTGTCGTCGCGGGCCTCCTGAGGCCGGAAAAAGGTACTGTCATTTTCCGCGACGAAGGGAGCCCGGAAGGCCGGCATCCCGGCGAGGTCAGCCACTACCTTGGCCATCGAAACGCGATGAAGAATGAACTTACAGTTGTAGAGAATCTGGATTTTTGGCAGTCCTTCCTCGCCAATCCCGACGCTGCCGGTCTTCCTGTCGAGGACGCAGCCGAAGCAGTCGGCCTCTCCGGAATTACCCACCTTCCCTTCGGCTATCTCTCCGCCGGCCAGCAACGCCGGATAGCCTTCGCCAAACTGCTGGTCGCCCACCGCCCCGTCTGGATCCTCGACGAACCGACCGCCGCACTCGATGCCAGCGCCGACCGGCTGCTGGCCCAATTGATCGCAGCGCATCAGGCAAAGGGCGGCATCGTGCTGGCGGCGACGCACCAGCCGCTGGGGCTGGAGAATGCGCGGGAATTGAAGATGACGGGCTTTGCCGGCGTGGATCATGGGGTATGGGGTTGATGGTCTGCGGATGTTTGCCAGTGAATGACGTGAAGTCCCCTCCCCAACCCCTCCCCACCAGGGGGAGGGACTATGACGCCGCGCTGTCCCATGCAAACCTCATCGTTGCAATTCCCAGAACGGTAACCGCCTGCGAGATCTTCGCTTTTGGCCGCCGCCGCGAACCACAACTTAGCCCCTCACCCTTGTGGGGAGGGGTTGGGGAGGGGGTTTCTCCCACCCGTCCCTTGTGGGGAGGGGTTGGGGAGGGGGTTTCTCCCACCCGCAGCAAGGGCGCTTTCTCACGCCTCCATACAGAGCGCCCCGCATGACCGCCCTCTTCTTCCGCGACCTCAAGCTCTCGATCCGCGCCGGCGGCGGTGCGTTGATCGGCGTACTGTTTTTCCTGACCGTCGTCGCCGTCATCCCCTTCGGCGTCGGTCCCGATCTCAAGCTGCTTTCGCGCATTGGGCCCGCAATCGTCTGGATCGGCGCGCTGCTTGCCGCGCTTCTTGGCCTCGACCGGCTGTTCCAGGCCGAGCGCGATGACGGGTCGCTCGACCTGATGCTGATGCAGGAAACGCCGCTCGTCCTCACCGTGCTCGTCAAATGTCTCGCCCACTGGACGGCCACCAGCCTGCCGCTTGTCGTCGCCTCGCCGCTGCTCGGCCTCTTCATGAATATGGACGAGGCGGCGATCGGCGCCACCATGCTGACGCTGCTTGTCGGCTCGCCCGCGATCACCTTCATCGGCGCCGTCGGCGCCGCCGTCGCAGTGGCGCTGCCCCGCGGCGGCCTCCTGGTCTCCATCCTCGTATTGCCGCTGACGATCCCGGTGCTGATCTTCGGCGTCAGTGCCACCTATGCCGCAGTGGAAGAGCCCGCGCCGTTCCTGCCGCCCTTCCTCATCCTCATCGCGCTGACGCTGTTCTTCGCCGTCATAGGCCCGGCAGCGGCCGCCCTTGCGCTGCGAAACACAGCGGATTGATGGACCGTTCGATTGCGGGAAAAGCCGGATCAAGATAAGGAAGCGGACATGAGCGAAACGAGCCTTGCCATCAGCAAATTCAGCGACCTCGCCAACCCGACACGGTTTCTGGCGCTGGCGGCACGTGTCATTCCGTGGCTGGCCGGCATTACCGCCCTCTGTTTCGCGGTTGGCCTCTATCTCAGTTTCTCCACAGAAGGCGATTACCAGCAGGGCGAGACCGTGCGCATCATGTATGTCCATGTGCCATCCGCCTGGCTTGCGATGATGTGCTACACGATCATGAGTGTTTCAGCGATCGGCACGCTCGTCTGGCGCCATCCGCTCGCCGATGTCTCCGCCAAGGCCGCAGCTCCGCTCGGCGCCGCTTTCACCCTGCTTGCGCTCGTCACCGGCTCGCTCTGGGGCAAACCGATGTGGGGCACCTGGTGGGTCTGGGATGCCAGGCTGACCTCCGTCTTCGTTCTCTTTCTGATGTATCTCGGCCTGATTGCGCTCGGCCGCGCCATCGACGATCCGTCGAAGGCGGCGCGCGTTACCGCCGTGCTCATCCTCGTCGGCTTCGTCAACATTCCAATCATCAAGTTTTCGGTCGAATGGTGGAACACGCTGCATCAGTCGGCAAGCGTGCTGCGCCTCGACGGCCCGGCGATCGATCCGGAATTCCTGCGCCCGCTTTTCGTCATGGCGATCGCCTTCACGCTGCTCTTCTTCACGCTGCACATCATGGCGATGAGGAACGAGATCTGGCGCCGCCGCATCGCCGCCCAGCGCCGTCTCGCCGCCCGCATGGCGAGCCGGGAGGAATAGGCCGTGACGCATGCCTTCTACGTCTACACATCCTATGGCTTCGCCGCCTTGGTGGCTGCTGCGGTCATCCTGTGGACCTGGGCCGACGGTCGTGCGCGCCGCCGGGAACTCGCAGCGCTCGAAGCCGCGGGCATCCGCCGCCGCTCAGCACGCACTGGGGACGGGCAATGAGCGAGACACCGGAAATCACGACCGTCAAGCCGCGCGGGCGCGGCAGTTACGTGCTGGCGCTTCTGCCGCTGATCGTCTTCGGCGGCATCGCGGCAACCGCCGCCAAGATGCTCTACGACCAGGATTTCCACGGCAAGGACATAGCCGAAATCCCCTCCGCCCTGATCGGCACCAAGGCACCGGCGCTGAACCTTCCGCCGCTCGACGGCGCGAACCTGCCCGCACTGACCGATGCCGCGGTCAAGGGCAAGCTCACCCTCGTCAACGTCTTCGCCTCCTGGTGCATTCCCTGCCGGGACGAGCATCCTGTTCTGAAGGAACTGGCGAAGGACGGACGGCTGAACATCGTCGCCATCAATTACAAGGACAAGAACGAGAACGCCCTGCGTTTCCTCGGCGAGCTCGGCAATCCCTATCATGCCATCGGCATCGACCCGAACGGCAAGGCGGCGATCGACTGGGGCGTCTACGGCATTCCGGAAAGCTATCTCGTCGCCCCCGACGGCACGATCCTCTACAAGCGCGTCGGCCCCTTCGACGATATCAGCCTGAAGGAAGGGCTGTTTCCGGCGATGGAAAAGGCGCTCGGCAAGCCCGCTTCATAACAGGTGATCCGTTAGACCCCACCCTGCCAGACCTTGATCGCCTCCACCGGCCAGATCAGCATCAGCACGTTGAGCGTCAGGTTGTCCCGGATCATGTAGCCGGTGAAAATCTCGAAGAAGATCGCGATCGCCACCGTCAGCGCCACCGGCGCGCGCGATGCGAAGAGGAAGCCGAGGCACATGAAGACTGTGTCCATCGCCGAATTCAGGATGCTGTCGCCATAATAGTCGAGCGCAATCGTCGCCGTGCGATAGCGGTCGATGATGAGAGGCGAATTCTCCAGCAGCTCCCAGCCGGATTCGATGAACAGCGCCAGGAGCAGCCGTGCCGCTAAGGGCTTGCGACGCAGAATGAGATGGCCGAGCCCGTAGAACAGGAAGCCGTGGATGATGTGCGATGGCGTGTACCAGTCCGACAGATGCTGCGAGTTGCCGCTGGTATTGACCCCGCCCTCCCACAGCTTGACATAGCCGCAGGCGCAAATCGGCACGCGCCCCATCAGATATTCGACGACGACCTGGGTGACCAGAACCGCGAGGCAGGCGACGAACCAGAAGGTCTGGTGTCTCACGCGATATTCGGCATCTGCAGCGCTCACTTTTCGCCGTCCGTTTCCGGGTTGAGGCTATGCTTCAGCACCAGCGGCATCTGCGCCAGCGTGAAGATGATGGTGATCGGCATCGTGCCCCAGACCTTGAAGGCGACCCAGGTATCGTCCGAAAAGTTGCGCCAGACGACTTCGTTCAGCACGGCAAGGAAAAGAAAGAAGATGCCCCAGCGGATGGTGAGCTTGCGCCATCCCTCAGCATCGAGCTGGAAAGCGGCGTTGAAGACATAACCGAGCAGCGACCGGCCGAAGGCAAGCCCGCCAAGCAGCGCGACCCCGAACAGCGCATTGACGATGGTCGGCTTCATCTTGATGAAGGTCTCGTTCTGCAGCCAGATCGACAGAGAGCCGAAGATGAGGACGACGATGCCCGAAACGAAGGGCATGATCGGCAGATGGCCGAGCACGATCTTCGAAACGACCAGCGACGTGACCGTCGCCGCCATGAAGAGCCCGGTTGCGACGAACAGCGGGCCGCCCAGCTCGGAAAGCGCAGGAAACCGCTCCACCAGCCACTGACCGCGCAGATTGGCGAAGAAGAAGATCAGCAGTGGTCCGAGTTCCAGCGCCAGCTTCAGCAGCGGATGATGCCGGTCGGCCGCCGACGGGGTGATATCGCTTTCGGTGCTCATGCGTTCTTCAAACCTGCTATTCCTGGAACCTGCTTCTGCCGTGCCTTGCAGGCTTTCGGCGGCATATCTGTGGCATCATTGCCCAAGTCCGGCAATGGCATGGGCGAAATCCTCGGCCTCGAACGGCTCCAGGTCGTCGACACCCTCGCCAACGCCGATGAAATAGACCGGCAGCTTGTGCTTGGCGGAAATGGCGACGAGGATACCGCCGCGCGCCGTGCCGTCGAGCTTGGTCATGATCAGCCCGTTGACGCCGGCGATATTGCGGAAGATCTCGACCTGACTCAGCGCATTCTGTCCCGTCGTGGCGTCGAGCGTCTGCAGCACGGTATGCGGCGCATCCGGATCGAGCTTGCCGAGCACGCGTACGATCTTCTCGAGTTCGGCCATCAGCTCGGCCTTGTTCTGCAGGCGGCCGGCGGTATCGACGATCAGCACGTCGCATTTTTTCGCCTTCGCCTGTTCGAAGGCATCATAGGCAAGGCCGGCGGCATCGGCGCCGAGCTTGGTGCCAATAAATTCGGAATTCGTCCGGTCGGCCCAAATTTTCAGCTGCTCGATCGCCGCCGCGCGGAAGGTGTCGCCGGCGGCCAGCATCACCTTCAGTCCGGCGCCAGAGAGTTTCGCTGCAAGCTTGCCGATCGTCGTCGTCTTGCCGGTGCCGTTGACGCCGACGACGAGGATGACATGCGGCTTGTGCGACAGGTCGAGCTGCAGCGGCCTGGCGACCGGTTTCAGGACCTTGGCAATTTCGGCCGCCATGATCCGGCTAACATCCTCGCCGGTCACGTCCTTGCCGTAGCGCTCGGAAGCCAGCGTATCGGTGACGCGCAGCGCAGTCTCAACGCCGAGATCAGCCTGGATCAGCAGGTCTTCGAGATCCTGCAGCGTCTCGTCGTCGAGTTTGCGCTTGGTAAAGAGCGCGGTGATCTGGCTGGTCAGCTGCGAGGACGTACGCGCCAGCCCATTGCGCAGGCGCTGGAACCAGCTGAGCCTCGGCTGCGGGGCAACGGGCTCCGGTTCGGCGATCTTCGGGCCGGTGGCGAAACCTTTGGGGAGGGCGGGAGAGCGGGTCTCCGATTCTGCTGTGGGGCTACCCCCCTCTGCCCTGCCGGGCATCTCCCCCACAGGTGGGGAGATTGGCTGGGCGGGCGAATTCAGCTCTGCATCACTCTCAGTCGGAATCTCTTCCGTAAGCTTTTCAATGATGTCTTCGAGGTCATCCGGCTGTTCCGGCGCATCGGTCTCCAAATGATCCCCCCCCTTGTGGAGGAGACGTTCGGAAGGGACAGAGGGGGGTATTTCGGCAACGGGTTCGACCGGTGCCTGAATTTCGGTCTGCGCCTCCGCTGCCGCCTCGGCTTCCAGCAATAAAAGCGGCACGACACCCATGTCGCTCAGTTGGTCGACGGCCGGCAGGATTGCGGGTTCCGCATCATCTTCGGCGATAGGCGCCTCGACCCCACCCTCGCCGACATCCGGAGCCGGGCCGCCGGCCGTGTCCATTTCTTCAGGCAGAACGGGATCCGCGGCGATCGGCAGAGCTTCGTCCTGCAACCGCTGTTCCAGCTCGACCTCCACGGCACTCGTCCCCGCCGGCTTGTCCTTGCCGAAGGTGAAGACCTTTTTGATGAAACTGAGCGCCATGGGGATTCCGTGAAAGTCAGGCCGCTGCGGCCGTCAATTGCATGTCGAGATGCTTGCCATTGTGGCCGGTGATCGTGGCCGGCACAAGTTCGCCGGGACGAAGCCCGGCGGCTGCGACCAGCGTGAAGTTTTCCGTATGCGCCAGGCCGTTGTTTTCGACAAGCAGCCATTGCCGGGTTCCGACCATGCGATCGAGATGGGACTGATGCAGCCCGTGTCCAATGGCGCGCAGCCTTGCGGCGCGATCCTTGACGAGCGACCGGTCGAGCTGCGGCATGCGGGCTGCCGGCGTGCCGGGGCGCGGGCTGTAGGGAAAGACGTGCAGATGCGCGATATCGGCCTCTTCGGCCAGTCGCACGGCATTATCGAACATCTCTTCGGTTTCTGTGGGGAAGCCGGCGATCATATCAGCGCCGAAGCTCATCTCGGGGCGAAGCCGGCGCGCCTCCTCGATGAAACGCAGCGCATCGGCACGTAAATGCCGGCGCTTCATGCGCTTGAGGATCATATCGTCGCCATGCTGCAGCGACAAATGCAGATGCGGCATGAAGCGGGGTTCGTCGGCGATCAGATCCATCAGATGGGCGTCGGCCTCGATGCTGTCGATCGAAGAAAGCCTGAGGCGGCGGATATCGGGGATATGCTTCAGCAGCGTCTTCGCCAGAAAGCCGAGCGTCGGCCCGCCCGGCAGATCGACGCCATAGCTGGTGGCGTCGACGCCGGTCAGCACGATCTCGCGATAACCGCTGTCGGCAAGTCTGCGGGCCTGGTCGACGACAGCCCCCATCGGCACGGAGCGGGAATTGCCGCGGCCATAGGGGATAATGCAGAAGGTGCAGCGGTGGTCGCAGCCGTTCTGCACCTGGATGAAGGCGCGCACATGGCCGTCAATGTGCTTGACCATCTGCGGCGCCGTCGCCTTGACGCTCATGATATCGTTGACGCGGAGCTTCTCTTCGGCCGAAACGCCGAAATCCGGCAGGCTGCGATAGGAAGCGCTTGTCAGCTTCTCCTCGTTGCCGAGCACGGCGTCGACCTCTGCCATTTCAGCGAAAGTCTGCTTCTCCGTCTGCGCGGCGCAGCCGGTGACGATGATGCGGGCATGCGGATTGTCGCGCCGCGCGCGGCGGATCGCCTGGCGGGCCTGGCGCACGGCCTCGCCTGTTACGGCACAGGTATTGACCAGGATGGCGTTGTTGAGCCCCGCCTTCTCGGCCTGCGCCTTCATCACTTCGGATTCATATGTGTTGAGGCGGCAGCCGAAGGTAATGACCTCGATGCCGCTCACTGCGCCCCCGCCTCTCGGGTACCATCGCGCGACCAAAGACCGGTCGAAGGATCGAGCCGGCCGGACCATTCCCATTCGGCCGGGCCGGTCATGATGACGTGGTCGTCGCGCTCGCGCCATTCGATGGAAAGCGTGGCCGGAGGCCTTGCGCTCGCCACATTGATCGTCACCTCGCGGCCTGTGCGGCCGGTGCGTGCAGCACTGACGGCAGCGGAACAGGCGGCCGAGCCGCAGGCGAGCGTCAGCCCCGCGCCGCGCTCCCAGGTCCGCGTCGTCACCGAGGTCGGCGACGTCACCTGCGCCAGGGTGATATTGGCGCGCTCCGGAAACATCGGATGGTTTTCGAGCAGCGGCCCGAAGCGGGCGAGATCGTAGGACATCACGTCCCGGTCCACCCAGAAGATTGCATGCGGATTGCCCATCGACATGGCGGACGGCGAATGCAGCACCGGATCGTCGATCGGGCCGATCTGCAGCTCGATGCGGCTGGTGTCGTGGAATTCTTCCGCCAGCGGGATCTTGTTCCAATCGAAGACCGGCCGGCCCATATCGACAGAGATCGTCCCGTCCTCGTGCTCGACCGCATTGAGGATGCCCGCGACCGTCTGGAAGGTGAAAACCTTCTTGCCGGTTTCGGCGGCAAGCGCCTGCACGACGCAGCGCGTGCCGTTGCCGCAGGCCTGCGCCTTCGAGCCGTCGGAATTCAGGATATCGATGAAGGCATCCGTGCCTTCGGCCTTCGGATCATGGATCGCCATGATCTGGTCGAACTCGGTCTGCGGATCGGCATTGAGCGCGATCGCCGCCGCAGGCGTCACCTTGTCCGGCCGCCCGCGCATGTCGACGACCAGGATCTTGTTGCCAAGCCCGTTCATCCTCGCGAATTCGACCGTTGCGCTCATGATATCATTCCGTCTGCTTTTCCGGTGTATATGGCGGAAATGCGTGGGAATTACCAGTGGGTGAGTGCCAGGCGTGGGTTGCGAAGACCAACCCTCGAGGCTGTGCGGCTTTTAGCGCTGCGTACCGTCGGCATTGAACGATGCCGCATGGGCTTCGACGATCGCGGCGGTGATGACTTTTCTCAGCTCGTAGACCAGGGAGCGGGACCGTTTGCGGTCCAGGTCCTGTGCCGCCTTTGCAAGGTTCAGGCCTTCATTCAGGACAATATGATGAGCCCGCGCCAGCGCCCAGCTCTCAATATCAGGCTTTATCATTCGATATCTCCGCCGAATCATTCGGCATCAAGGATATTTACGAATCATTTTACAGGATGCACTTGAATAGAAAGTAGAATCATAAGTGGAATATTTTGCAACTGGCCTCTATAGCGAATTTGGACTGGCGGCCGGAATTTTTAACTGTTCGCGCCACGTCGCGCGGCTTCTGGAAAGCCTGCAGCGCGGTCATTCCGCGCATTCGCCTTGACTTTCCCATTGCTTTCCTGTTTATCGCGCCCAATCCGCGACGAGCCGCATGACTCCGAGCCGCCGACCGGGACCTTGAGATCCCGGAGGTCAACACCCGACAGCGCGATGCGCCCTCGGGTGCTTTTTGGCTTTGCGTCTTGTTTTCGTCAAGGAAAAGCACGACGTTTCCGGGCATATCGAACCCGCCCGAAACGTATCAAGGAAGAGCCGATGTTTGAAAACCTCCAGGACCGTCTTGGATCCATTCTGAATGGACTGACAGGCCGTGGCGCGCTTTCGGAAGCCGATGTTTCCGCAGCGTTGCGTGAGGTTCGCCGTGCGTTGCTGGAAGCCGACGTCGCGCTCGACGTCGTGCGCTCCTTCACCGACCGCGTGCGGGAAAAAGCCGTCGGCGCTGAGATCCTGAAGTCGATCAAGCCCGGCCAGATGGTCGTCAAGATCGTCCATGACGAACTGATCGAGATGCTGGGCGGCGAAGGTGTCGGCATCGACCTGCATGCACCGGCCCCCGTCGTCGTCATGATGGTCGGCCTGCAGGGCTCCGGCAAGACGACGACGACGGCCAAGATCGCCAACCGCCTGTCGACACGCGACAAGAAGAAAGTGCTGATGGCGTCGCTCGATACGCGTCGTCCGGCAGCACAGGAGCAGCTTCGCCAGCTTGGCGCGCAGGCCAGCATCGACACGCTGCCGATCATCGCAGGCCAGTCTCCGACCGATATCGCCGCCCGGGCCGTGCAAGCGGCCAAGCTTGGCGGCCATGACGTCGTCATCCTCGATACCGCCGGCCGTACGCATATCGACGAGCCCTTGATGGTCGAGATGGCCGACATCAAGAAGCGCTCGAATCCGCATGAAATCCTGCTGGTCGCCGACAGCCTCACCGGTCAGGATGCCGTCAACCTCGCCCGCAACTTCGACGAACGCGTCGGCATCACCGGTCTCGTTCTGACCCGCATGGACGGCGACGGCCGCGGCGGTGCGGCCCTTTCGATGCGCGCCGTCACCGGCAAGCCGATCAAGCTGATCGGTGTCGGCGAGAAGATGAGCGAGCTCGAGGAATTCCATCCTCGTCGCATCGCCGACCGCATCCTGGGCATGGGCGACATCGTCTCGCTCGTCGAGCGCGCGGCGGAGAATATCGACGCCGAAAAAGCCGCCGCCATGGCGGCCAAGATGGCGAAGGGCAAGTTCGACCTTGACGACCTCGCCGACCAGCTGCGCCAGATGCAGAAGATGGGCGGCATGGGCGGCATCATGGGCATGATGCCGGGTATGTCAGGCATGAAGGACAAGATGGCCGCAGCCGGCCTCGACGACAAGCTTTTCGGCCGCCAGATCGCCATCATCCAGTCGATGACCAAAGCCGAGCGCGCCAATCCTGACCTGCTCAAGCATTCGCGCAAGAAGCGTATCGCCGCCGGCTCCGGCACCGATGCCGCCGCCATCAACAAACTTCTGAAGATGCACCGCCAGATGGCGGACATGATGAAGATGATGGGTGGCAAGGGCAAAGGCGGCATGATGAAGCAGATGATGGGCGGCCTTGCCAGTAAGATGGGGCTCGGCGGCGGCCTAGGCGGCATGGGTGGCGGCATGCCCGATCTCTCGAATATCGACCCGAAGCAGCTTGAAGCGCTGCAGAAGCAGGCGGAAGCCGCGGGTCTCGGAAAGCCGGGTGGGGGTATGCCCGGTCTAGGCGGAGGCTTGCCGGGCGGATTGCCCGGTCTTGGCGGCGCAAAGCTGCCGGGCCTCGGTGGTGGTTTCCCGGGCCTGCCCGGATTGCCCAAGAAGAAGTGAAAGGATCGCCTGCCCCATGATTGATCCAGACGTCAAAGCCCAGCTTTCGAGCTACCGCCAGTCGATCGACAATATCGATGCGGCGCTCGTCCACATTCTGGCCGAACGCTTCCGCTGCACCAAAGAGGTCGGCGTGCTGAAGGCTAAGTACAAGTTGCCGCCGGCCGATCCGGCGCGCGAGGAATACCAGATCGCTCGTCTTCGTCAGCTTGCCGAAGATGCGCATCTGGACCCGGATTTCGCCGAGAAGTTCCTGAACTTCGTCATCAAGGAAGTCATCCGGCATCATGAGCAGATCGCTGCGGATCACGCTGAACAGAGCGCCGCTGCCCGATAACCGTTACCGCCTCACGAAGCGGTCAAGAAAAGCCTAAGGAGTAAAGAACATGGCACTGAAAATTCGTCTCGCCCGCGGTGGCTCCAAGAAGCGCCCGTACTACCACGTCGTTCTCGCCGATGCGCGCAGCCCGCGTGACGGCCGCTTCCTCGAAAACCTCGGCTCGTGGAACCCGATGCTTGCCAAGGATGACGAGAAGCGCGTTCAGCTGAACGCCGAGCGCATCAAGCACTGGATCGAAAACGGCGCCCAGCCGACCGACCGCGTTCTGCGCTTCCTCGACGAAGCCGGCGTTGCCAAGCGCGAAACCAAGAACAACCCGATCAAGGCAAAGCCGGGCAAGCGCGCCCAGGAACGCGCTGCCGAGAAGGCTCAGAAGGCGGCCGACGCCGCTGCTGCTGCCGACGCAGCGGAATAATCGGGATATCCCCTTATTGGACCGGGCGGCATGGCAACATGCCGCCCGTTTTCGTTTCCAATCGCCCGCACTTCGTTTATGAGAAGCCTGTCTTTTCCGGCTTCACATGAAGGAACCCATGACAAAGCTTGAAAACCCCGTTCTGATGGCGACGATCGGCGGCGCGCAGGGCCTGCGCGGCGAAGTGCGCGCCAAGGCCTACACGGCCGATCCGGCTGCGCTTGGCGACTACGGCCATCTCCACAGCATGGACGGTCGCAGCTTCGAAATCCTCGAAATCCGCGAGATGAAGAATATGGTCGTCGTCCGTTTCCGCGGCATCAACGACCGCAATGCCGCCGAGGCGCTGAACGGGCTGGAACTCTATATCGAACGCGACAACCTGCCCGACGAGGAGCTGGAGGACGACGAGTTCTACTATGCCGATCTCGAAGGGCTGGAAGCGCGGGACGACAAGGGCGTCAGCTACGGCACGGTCACCGGCGTTTTCGATTTCGGCGCCGGCGATCTCCTGGAGCTCAAAGGCCCGGGCAAGCGCCCGGTACTGATCCCCTTTTCGGAAGCTTCGGTGCTGGAAATCGACCTCGAAGCCGGCACGCTGCTGATCGATCCGCTGGCGGCTGGGCTGGTCGATGATCCGGAAGAAGCTCCGAAATTCACGCCGGACAAGCCGAAAAAGAAGAAGTGACGCCATGGCTTTCCGGGCGAGCGTACTGACACTCTATCCGGAGATGTTTCCGGGGCATCTGGGCTTCTCGCTCGCCGGCAAGGCGATGGAGCGCGGGCAATGGTCGCTGGATGCGGTTCAGATCCGCGACTTCGCCACCGATCGGCACCGCACCGTCGACGACACCCCGGCCGGCGGCGGCGCGGGCATGGTGCTGAAACCGGACGTTCTCGCCCGCGCGATCGACAGCGCCTCGGAAAACGATGCCCGCCCACGGCTGCTGATGAGCCCGCGCGGCCGGCCCCTGACCCAGGAGCGCGTGCGCGCGCTGGCGGCAGGCGAAGGCGTCATCATCGTCTGCGGCCGCTTCGAGGGCGTCGACCAGCGGGTGATCGAGGCGCGCGGACTGGAAGAGGTTTCGATCGGCGACTATGTGCTGTCAGGCGGCGAGCCGGCGGCGCTGATCCTGCTCGATGCGATCATCCGCATCCTGCCTGGTGTGATGGGCAACGATCTTTCCGGCCTGCACGAAAGCTTTGAAGGCGGGCTGCTCGAGCATCCGCACTATACCCGTCCGCAGGAGTGGGAAGGCCGCGAGATTCCCCCGATCCTCACCTCAGGCAATCACGGTGCTATCGAGAAATGGCGGCATGAAGAGGCGATGCGCCTGACCCGAGAACGGCGCCCGGATCTGCTCGAAAGCGCCAAAATTGAGAAAAACGGCTGATTTCACCGCCCTTTTCACAAAAATGTCGTGCGAGGGATGACAAGCCCTGGCCTTTGGTGTATTGGCGCACGCGGAAATGGGGTTATCCCCGTCTGCCAGTAAACAAAGAATGGCGAATCCGCTCCCGCCTGCAAGGGCAAACTCCGGAGGCTTGAGACCGAAGGACAGTGAGAGCGCTCTGGCTGTTTCAGAAGAACCAAAGGTTAAGACGATGAACATCATTCAGCAGCTTGAGGCCGAACAGGCCGCCAAGATCGAAGCCAAGCGCACCCTTCCCGAATTTTCCCCGGGCGACACCGTCCGCGTCAACGTGAAGGTCACGGAAGGCAACCGTACCCGCGTTCAGGCCTATGAAGGCGTCTGCATCGCTCGCTCCGGCGGCGGCCTGCAGGAAAACTTCACGGTCCGCAAGATCTCCTACGGCGAAGGCGTCGAGCGCGTATTCCCCGTCTACTCGCCGATGATCGAAAGCGTCGACGTCGTTCGCCGCGGTAAGGTCCGTCGCGCCAAGCTCTATTACCTCCGCGACCGTCGCGGCAAGTCCGCCCGTATCGTTGAAGACACCGGCGTCCGCGCCCGCAAGCTCAACGACGCCGAGCGCGCCGCCATTGCTGAGGAAAAGGCACGCATCGAAGCTGAAAAGGTTGCAGCAGCCCAGGCGCTCGCCGCCGAAAAGGCAGCAGCCGAAGCTGCGGAAGCAAAGGCAGCTGCCGAAAAGGCCGCCGCGGAAGCAGCAGCAGCCGCAGCGGAACCGGCTGCGGAATAAGATCTGCGCCACGCAAAATTCTTCGCTTGGAAAGGCGGCCTTCGGGTCGCCTTTTCTATTTTTTGCGTCGGCACGCAGCCGGCGGCCTTGCCTTCTGCACGCCTTCCGTGACAATTTTCGCCGTTCAATCCCGGAGAGCCGTTCAATGTTGTTTCGTCGTACTGTCCTTGCGAGCTTCGCCGCCCTTGCTCTCGCACCCCTCACCGCATCGGCCGCCGGCCTGCCCGATCTCGGCGGCAAGAGCGTCGTCATCGTCACCGAGAATGCCTATCCGCCGCTGCAGTTCGTCGACCCGAAATCCGGCAAGGCAATCGGCTGGGAATATGATGCGATGAACGAGATCGCCAAGCGGCTGAACTTCAAGGTCGAATACCAGAACACCAGCTGGGACGCGATGATCCAGGCGGTTTCCGACGGCCAGTACAACATCGGCATGACCGGCATCACCATCAAGGAAGACCGCAAGCAGAAGGTAGACTTCTCCGATCCCTACATGCGCTCGCAGCAGTTCATGCTGGTGCGCGGCGACGAGAAGCGCTTCACCGACGCCAAGTCCTTCGGCGGATTCAAGGACGGCCTGGTCGGCGCTCAGCCCGGTACCACGCCCTTCTACACAGCCGTCTATGAAGTGCTCGACGGTAACGAGCAAAATCCGCGCATCAAGCTCTTCGAAACCTTCGGCGCTACTGTCCAGGCGCTCAAAGCCGGCGACGTCGACGTCGTGCTGACCGACGGCACCGCCGGCAAGGGTTATGTCGATGCTTCGAACGGCGCTCTGAAGCTGATCGGCGAGCCGCTCGGCACCGAGGATTTCGGCTTCATCTTCCCGAAAGGCTCCGATCTCGTCGCCCCCGTCAATGCCGCCATTTCAGCACTCAAGGCCGACGGCACGCTGGATGCGCTGAACAAGAAGTGGTTCCTCGACTACAAGATGGGCGAATGACGCCGAGCAGCCGCTAATGGCGTTGAGGCCATCTCCCGACAGACACGTCAAGGACGATTATCCCTGGTGGCTGGTCGCGCTCGTCGCGATCGGCATCGTCCTTGCCGCCGTCATCGTCGCCAACGATATCTATGCCCAGGTTTTCCGCACCGTCGTCAACGGCGTCGGCATCACCGTCTTCGTCACGCTGGTCGCCTTCGTGCTTGCCACCGTACTCGGACTCGGCATCTGCCTGCTCGGCATGGCTGACAATCCGGTGCTGCGCCAGATCGCACGCTTCTACATCGAGATGATCCGCGGCATCCCGATGCTCGTGCTCCTGTTCTATGTCGCCTTCGTCGGCGCGCCGGCTTTGGTCGCAGCCTATAATTTCCTGATCTCGCCGCTGGTGACGGCAGGCATGGCCGAACCCATTCTAGTCCGCGATCTCTCGCTGATGTGGCGGGCGATCATCGCGCTGACGATCGGTTATTCCTCCTTCATCGCCGAAATCTTCCGCGCCGGTTTCCAGTCGGTCGATCTCGGTCAGATCGAGGCGGCCAAGGCGCTCGGCCTCTCGCGCTACCGGCGCTTCCGCTCCGTCATCTTCCCGCAGGCGATCCGGGTGATCTTTCCGCCGCTCTCCAACGATTTCGTCTCCATGGTCAAGGACAGCTCGCTCGTCTCCGTGCTCGGCGTCGCCGACATCACCCAGATGGGCAAGGTCTACGCCGCCGGCTCGTTTCGCTTCTTCGAGACCTATTCGATCGTCACTTATATCTACCTGATCCTGACGATCGGACTTTCGCTGGCATTGCGGCGAACCGAGAAATGGATGAAATCGCGCTGAAGGCGTCGCGAAGCGCTCCTGATGATTCAAATTGAAGCCGCCGCGAAAAATCGTTATATGCAAGCCATGGAATCCAAGTTCAGATGCATTGGCGCGCATATTTTCGTGCTGCAGGACCATTATCGCCTGCCGGCGCGGTTTTTTGCGTGCGTGTCCGGTGCGCTCAACAGCCGACTTCGTTGAACGAATGACGGCCGGCGGAGCCTGATCCGCCATTTTCCGATTTTCCAAGGCTTTCAAAAACGGACTTAACGCCATGAGCGCACCGCGTACCCTCTACGACAAGATCTGGGACGATCATCTGGTCGACGAACAGGCAGACGGCACCTGTCTTCTCTACATCGACCGCCACCTGGTCCACGAAGTGACCTCGCCGCAGGCGTTCGAAGGCCTGCGCATGACCGGCCGCAAGGTTCGCGCGCCGGAAAAGACGCTCGCCGTCGTCGACCATAACGTTCCGACCTCGCCCGATCGCCATCTCGGCATCAAGAACGAGGAAAGCCGCATCCAGGTCGAGGCGCTGGCCACCAATGCCGCCGAATTCGGCGTCGAATATTATTCGGCAAGCGACAAGCGCCAGGGCATCGTTCACATCGTCGGTCCGGAACAGGGTTTCACCCTGCCCGGCATGACCATCGTCTGCGGCGATAGCCACACCTCGACACATGGTGCCTTCGGCGCGCTGGCGCACGGCATCGGCACCTCCGAGGTCGAGCATGTGCTGGCGACCCAGACGCTGATCCAGAAGAAGGCGAAGAACATGCTGGTGCGTGTCGACGGCGTGCTTCCGCCGCACGTCACCGCCAAAGACATCATTCTCGCCATCATCGGCGAGATCGGCACGGCCGGCGGCACCGGCCACGTCATCGAATTTGCCGGCGAAGCGATCCGCGCGCTGTCGATGGAAGGCCGCATGACCATCTGCAACATGACGATCGAGGGCGGCGCCCGTGCCGGTCTGATCGCGCCAGATGAAAAGACCTTCGAATACATCAAGGGCAAGCCGCGCGCGCCAAAGGGCGAAGCGCTGGAACAGGCGATCGCCTACTGGAAGACGCTGCAGACCGACGAAGGCGCCCACTACGACCGCGTCGTCGTGCTCGATGCTGCCAGCCTGCCGCCGATCGTCTCCTGGGGCTCCTCGCCCGAAGACGTCATCTCCGTCCAGGGCATCGTTCCGAACCCTGACGATATCCAGGACGAAACCAAGCGCACCTCCAAGTGGCGCGCGCTCGACTATATGGGCCTGAAGCCGGGCACCAAGATGACCGACATCACCCTCGATCGCGTCTTCATCGGCTCCTGCACCAACGGCCGCATCGAGGATCTGCGCGAAGTCGCCAAGGTCGTCGAGGGCAAGACGGTTGCCGCAACCGTCGACGCGATGATCGTGCCGGGTTCCGGCCTCGTCAAGGAACAGGCGGAAGCCGAGGGCCTCGACAAGATCTTCAAGGCCGCTGGCTTCGACTGGCGCGAGCCGGGCTGCTCCATGTGCCTTGCCATGAACGACGACCGCCTGAAGCCGGGCGAGCGCTGCGCCTCGACCTCGAACCGCAATTTCGAAGGCCGCCAGGGTTTCAAGGGCCGCACGCACCTCGTCTCGCCAGCCATGGCCGCCGCCGCTGCGATCGCCGGACACTTCGTCGATATCCGCGAGTGGAACTGATCTGATCCGCTCGACGGACGAGAATGAAAGCCGCCCGATGCGCTCCTAGCGCGTCGGGCGGCTTCGCATTTGGCGCGCCTGTCGCTTCGACGTCCGGATTGTTGCCCTGATTCTTTAAATCGCTTGCGATTTACTTATGTCATGGCGGGCGAGCCCTTTTGTGCATGGCCCGCATTCCCAATTTCATCCTTTCGGGCAATCGACATCGATAAAGTCCTGTGGCCTCATCGATAATCAGGCGCGACACCCGACAGATACCGTTCAGGCTTCGCGAACACCGCGCCATCGGGGAAGCGCCATGAGGCAGAAATTAGTATGGAGTTTACTCCAAGCCGGCCTGATTTTTGCACCGCTGGCATCGATCGACGCCGCCGGCGCCGGGCCGATGCATCCAAGCATGCCTCCAATCACCGTTGCTTCGGACCAACTGCAGCAGGTTGCGCAGAAGAAGATACCGTCGCTCAACGGATATCGCGGCTCTAGCAGTGGCCGGCCCGGCTATATCAAGAGCTCGAACGGTTATTGGTATCCCGCGCGCGCCTTCGACGATTATACCGGCTCAATTGGACGGCCGCAAAACCCAAGCAATACCTGCAATTACGGTTTCACCCCGACCAACGGATCGTCCAATTGCAACTATTGACTGAAGGCTGCATGCCTCGGTCAAGCGGCGGCCGCCACGGTTGGTCTCTCCTCCGCGGCGGCCGCTGATGCGTTGGGTACTGGTCAGAAAGACGCCGTCATCGGATCCGGTCCCATGCGGGCGCCGGCGCTGTCGAGCTTTGCGATCGCGGCCATATCATCGGCATCGAGCTTGAAGTCGAACACCTGGAAATTCTCTTCGATGCGCGACGGCGTAACCGACTTCGGGATGACGACGAGGCCGGTGTCGATGTGCCAGCGGATGATGACCTGGGCCGGCGTCTTCCGATGCTTCCTGGCGATCTCGCCGATGACGGGGTTCGAGATAAACTTGCCCTGCCCGAGCGGGCTCCAGGATTCGGTGGCAATATTAAGCTTCTTATGAACCTCCTGCGCCGCTTTCTGCTGGAAATCGGGGTGCAGTTCGATCTGGTTGATGACGGGAACGACGCCCGTTTCGCCGATGATGCGTTCCAGATGTTCAGGGTAGAAATTCGATACGCCGATCGAACGGGCGCGGCCCTCTTCCCGGATGCGCACGAAAGCCTTCCAGGTCTCGGTATAAAGACCGCGATGCGGCGACGGCCAGTGAATGAGGTAAAGGTCGACATATTCGGAGCCGAGCTTCTTCAGGCTGCCGTCAAAGGCATGCAGCGCATTGTCGTAGCCCTGGTCGGTGTTCCTGAGCTTGGTGGTGACGAAGATGTCCTTGCGGTCGAGACCTGAGGAGCGGATACCTTCGCCGACGCCTTCTTCATTGTCGTAGCCGGACGCCGTATCGATATGGCGATAGCCGGCGGCAATGGCGGTGCGCACCGTCGGAGCGGCAATCTCCTGCGGCGTCTGCCAGACGCCGAGGCCGACCTGGGGAATGGAATGTCCGTCATGGAAAGTGATGATGGGTTGAGCGGTCACAATATATCTCCGGAAGTTTGAAGAATTGGACGAGGCATGGATTGCGTCCGCGCATGCGGACGTCCCTGAACGCATTTCAGCCGGAGCGTTCGGTCACCGAGAGCATATAGGCGGCCGCATCCACAAAACAATCAGAGCACGCGGACAATCGTTCCCTTTCGAAGATGGGGCAGAAGCCGGCGCATGTCGCGCAGGCTCACCGCCACGCAGCCGGCCGTCGGCTCGTAGCCCGGTCGGATGAGATGGAAGAAGATCGCCGAGCCGCGATGACGCGCCCGCGAGGAAATGTTCCAGTCCATCACCAGGCAGACGTCGTAAAGCATGTCGCTGCGCCGCATCTCCTCATGACTGGCGTTAAACGGCGCCCTGACAAGGCGATTGTAGCTCGCATTATCAGGCTGATCGCACCAGAGCATGTCAGGGCGAATGCGGCGAAGGGCAAGCGGCGTGACAAGGCGGCCGTTCCGCTCGCCGCGACGGAAGCCCGATATCAGCCTCATCGATGTGATCGGCGTCGCGCCGTCGCCCTCGCGTTTCAGTATGGTGCGGCCGGAGCGGCCGATCGCGGCCGGCACGGTGATCGCGCCGAGCCGGACGATCGCGCGGCTCTTGTTACCCGGCGCGGGGCGCACCACGACCGTGGACGGCCTCATCCCCGGCTCACGCCTTGCTTTTTCCATTTTTCTCGCATGTCTTGCATTGCCTGACGTTTTGATTGAAATCATATGAAAACCTGCCCGGCAACAGCCCCGCCGGCCGATCCTTGCCAAACCACGAATTTGGCGTAGGACTAGAGAACGAACTTGAGGACACAACGGCATGACCGCACGCACCATTCTTCTGGTGGATGACGACGATGACCTTCGGCAGACGCTGACGGAACAACTGTCGCTTTATGAGGAATTCACGGTTCTGCAGGAAGCCAATGCCGGCAAGGGCGTTTCGACCGCCCGATCGACGCCGATCGACCTGCTGATCATGGATGTCGGCCTGCCCGATATGGACGGCCGCGAAGCGGTGAAGCTCTTGCGCAAGGGCGGTTTCAAGGCGCCGATCATCATGCTGACCGGCCACGACACCGATTCGGACACGATCCTCGGCCTCGAAGCCGGTGCCAACGACTATGTCACCAAGCCTTTCCGCTTTGCCGTGCTGCTTGCGCGCATCCGCGTGCAGCTGCGCCAGCACGAGCAGAGCGAGGACGCAACCTTCACCGTCGGCCCCTATCTCTTCAAGCCGAGCCAGAAGCTGCTCACCACCGACAATGGCCAGAAGATCCGCCTGACGGAAAAGGAAGCGGCGATCATCCGCTACCTCTACCGCGCCGAGCAGAAGGTCGTTACCCGCGACGTGCTTCTCGAAGAAGTCTGGGGCTATAATTCCGGCGTGACGACCCATACGCTGGAAACCCATGTCTACCGGCTACGCCAGAAGATCGAGCGCGACCCCTCGAATGCCGAAATCCTCGTGACGGAAAACGGCGGCTACAAGATCATACCCTAGGGCATTTCCGTTCCCCGAATCGCGGTAATGCTCTATCTCTTTGTTTTCACGCAATTCCCGGCAAAAGCGTTTCACGCTTTGCCTGGCAAAACCGCCAAGCACCTTTGCTGGAATTGCTCTAAGGCGAAAAGCCCGTATGGCGCTGACCGACGATATCAATCTGCTCTCGCAGCTTCCGCTGTTCAAGGACATGAACGAGGATCAGCTGCGGCTGATCGCCTTCGGCGCCGACCGCCGCATGATCGCTGCCGGCCAGATGCTGTTTCGCCAGGGCTCGCCGGCCGAGAGCGCCTATGTCGTCATCAGCGGCAGCCTTGAGCTGATGACGACGAGCAGCGACGGCATGCAGAGGGCCGAGGCCGTCGCCGGCCCCGGAACGATGATCTCAGAGCTTGCGCTGGTTACGCTGGTAGAGCGCAAGTTCACGGCGATCGCCCGCGAGGATACCAGCATCATCCGCATCACCCGCGCCCTCTTCCATCGGCTGATCGAGGAATATCCGGACGCGGCCCGGCTGATCGAAAACCGCATCCGCGACAATCTCGCCGAACTCGCGGCAAAGGCCGCTAGCCAGTTCTACCGCTTCAGCTGATCCTTTGATCTTTGTCAGAGATCAAAATGCGCCGTCACCGGCACGTGGTCGGAGGGGCGATCCCAGCCGCGCGCTTCCTTCAGGATCTCGATCCGCTTGAGATGCGGCCCGAGATCGGAGGACGACCAGATATGGTCGAGACGGCGGCCGCGGTCGGCCGCTTCCCAGTCCTTGGCGCGGTAGCTCCACCAAGTATAGAGCTTTTCGCTGGCCGGCACATGATGACGCATGAGATCGAGCCAGGCGCCGCGCTTCATCACCTCGAGCAGCCCGTCGGTCTCGACAGGCGTGTGGCTGACGATCTTCAGGAGCTGCTTGTGCGACCAGACGTCGTGCTCCAGCGGCGCGATGTTCAGGTCGCCGACGAGGATGGCGGAGGTGTTGGCCTCGCCATTGGCTTTCAGCTGCTTCATCTCCTCGATGAAATCGAGCTTGTGGCCGAATTTCGGATTGATGGTGCGATCCGGCTCGTCGCCGCCTGCCGGGACGTAGAAATTGTGCAGCCGGACGCGGCGATTGCCGCGCTCGAAGATCGCCGATATATGGCGGGCATCGCCGACGCCGCAATAATCCTGCCGGTGATCCTCCGTCAGCGGAATGCGCGAGGCGATCGCCACGCCGTGATAGCCCTTCTGGCCGTGGATGATGATGTGGTCATAGCCCATGGCTCGCAGGGGGGCTGCCGGAAAGAGCTCGTTCGGCACCTTGGTTTCCTGCAAGCAGAGAATATCCGGCCTGTGCTTGAGAACGAGCTGCTCGACGATCGGCATGCGCAGCCGCACCGAGTTGATGTTCCAGGTGGTAATCGAAAAGCCCATTCCCCATGCCCCTTCACGGCCAATGCTCAACGTGAACCGCGCGGCGATGTTCGATGCGACGCGCTTTCATGAAAGGGCTTTAAAACAAAGGCAGGCGGGAGGGAACCCACTTGAGGGAGCGGCCGGCGATCAACCGAAAAGGCTCAGTCGCGCGAGGCCGCCGTACCGGGGATGTTCTCGTAAGGCACGCGGAAGACCCGGTCGTCGAATTGCACGCCCGTCTTGACGTTGAAGATCATCACCGACGTGTCCTTGCCCTGATTGTCGGTGATGGTCCACTGGCGCAGGTCATAGGTCTTGGGGTCGAACATCATGGTGATGGTCGAGTTTCCGAACACCGTATTGTTGCCAAGCGCAATCGTCGTCAGGTCCGATTCTTCCTTCACGCCCTTCACCATGCCGGCCGACAGGTCGATATGCTGCGCCAGCAACAGGCTGAGCGGCGTCTTGGAGAGCGGATAGAGATCCCAGGTCTTGAGCTTGGTGTTGCCGATGGCGACGTTCTTGCCGTCGGCGATCACCCGCATCGGCGACGGATCGTCATAGTTGAAGCGCAGCTTGCCGGGCCGCTGGATGAAGAACTTGCCGCCGGTCTGCTCGCCGCGCGGACCGAACTGCACGAATTCCCCCTGCATCGTCGTCACGCCGGAGAAATGGTCGGCGATCGCCTGCGCGGTGCCGGAAGCCGGCGCTGCCGCCTGCGCGAAGGCGCCGAGAGGAACGGCGGTCGCCATCGCAGCAACGGCAAAGGCGCCCAGAATTTCGCGGCGCGTCATCGTCAGGCCGGAGAGGAGGGAACTGGAGTTACTCATCTAAATCTCCTTTATGAGATCTGCATGCCGTCGAAAGGCGGCGTCTTCAAGGCCGCGATCAGCCTCGCGAGAGCGAACGGCTTCCATACCGTCAGGTTCCGCAAAAACGGCCGCATTGGAAATATATGGCCGTTATCTCAGCGGTCGAGGATATCGGCCTCGGTCGGAACAAGAATTTCGCGCTTTCCGGCGTGATTGGCAGGCCCGATGATGCCTTCCTTCTCCATGCGCTCGATAAGCGAAGCGGCTCTGTTGTAACCGATGCCGAGACGGCGCTGGACATAGGAGGTCGAGGCCTTGCCGTCGCGCAGCACGATGGCGACGGCCTGATCATAGGGATCTTCCGAATCCGAAAGGTTCGACGTACCGGCCGGGCCGCCGCCACCGCCGTAATCGCCGTCCTCGTCGTCATCGGCGGTGATCGCATCGAGATATTGCGGCGAGCCCTGCGTCTTCAGGTAGGAGACGATCTCTTCCACTTCGACATCCGAGACGAACGGCCCGTGCACGCGCTGGATACGCCCGCCACCCGCCATATAGAGCATGTCGCCCATGCCGAGCAGCTGTTCTGCGCCTTGCTCGCCGAGGATCGTGCGGCTGTCGATCTTCGATGTCACCTGGAAGGAGATGCGGGTCGGGAAGTTCGCCTTGATCGTGCCGGTGATGACGTCGACCGACGGACGCTGTGTCGCCATGATCACGTGGATGCCGGCGGCGCGCGCCATCTGCGCCAGACGCTGGACGGCGCCTTCGATATCCTTGCCGGCGACCATCATCAGGTCGGCCATCTCGTCGATGATGACGACGATATAGGGCATCGGGCTGAGATCGAATTCTTCGGTCTCGTACATCGCCTCGCCGGTGTGGCGGTCGAAGCCGGTCTGCACCGTGCGCGAGATCGCCTCGCCCTTCGACAGCGCCTGCTCGACGCGGGTGTTGAAGCCGTCGATATTGCGCACGCCGATCTTCGACATCTTCTTGTAGCGCTCTTCCATCTCGCGCACGGTCCATTTCAGCGCGACGACGGCCTTCTTCGGATCGGTCACGACAGGCGAAAGCAGGTGCGGAATGCCGTCATAGACGGAGAGTTCGAGCATCTTCGGGTCGATCATGATCAGGCGGCATTGCTCCGGCGTCATGCGGTAGAGCAGTGACAGGATCATCGTGTTGATGGCGACCGATTTGCCCGAGCCGGTGGTGCCGGCGACGAGCAGGTGCGGCATCTTGGCGAGGTCGGCGATGACGGCTTCGCCGCCGATCGTCTTGCCGAGCGCCATGGCGAGCTTCGCCTTGCTGCCCTCGAAATCCCGGGAAGCGATGAGTTCGCGAAGATAGACGGTCTCGCGCGTCTGGTTGGGCAGTTCGATGCCGATCGCGTTGCGGCCGGGCACGACGGCGACGCGGGCGGCAATCGCGCTCATCGAGCGGGCGATGTCGTCGGCAAGGCCGATGACGCGCGACGATTTGATGCCGGGCGCCGGCTCGAGCTCGTAGAGGGTGACGACAGGACCCGGGCGGACATGGATGATCTCGCCCTTGACGCCGAAATCCTCGAGCACGCCTTCGAGCATGCGGGCATTCTGCTCCAGCGCGTCGGCCGAAAGCGTGGAATCGCGGACAACATTCTTTGGCTCGGCGAGCAGATGCATCGAGGGGAGCTGGAAACCTTCGGGACGGATGAACGAGCCTTGCGCCTCGCGCTCGACACGGGCGCCGGGCTTCGGACGCGTGACCGCGGGGACGACGCGCGGTTCCGGCTTGCCGGCGGCCTTTGCCGGCGCGCGGATCATCCACTCGTCGTCATCGTCGTCGGGCAGGATATCGGCCGGGCGCGGCGGCATATCGGTATCGAAGGGCAGATTGTCGTCATCATCATCGTCGTCGACCGAAAGCGACGGCGCAGCGACGATGCGCCGCGGCGAAGCCGCCCGCGGCTCCATCGACGGCTCCATGCGCTCGCCCCGGACCATCGGCGTCTTGGCGCGAACCGGTTCGTTCAGCGTGCCGAACTCGTCATCGTTGAAATCATAGGGTGATTCGAAATCGCCCTGGCGGCGCTTGCGCGGCCCCATGCCGAAGAGCCGGCGCAGGCGGCCCTGGCTCATATACCAGGCATGCGTGACGGCGCCGCTCAGAGCAACCCAGCGGGACTCATCCTCTTCGTCCTCGTCTCCGACGACACGAGCCTTGCTTGTCGTATCCACGTAATCCTCTTCGATCTCGTCAGCATCGCTATGGCCGACGATGCCCGATGCGAACAGCATCAGCCACGCTGTCGGCAGGGAAAAGATGCAGCCGACGACCATGGCAAAAGTGCCGGTGGGATAAGCGCCGACGAAGAGCGCGGGAAAACGCAGGATCATGTCGCCGACGACACCGCCGATGCCGTTCGGGATCGGCCAGGTGAGCGGCGGCGGAAAGCAGCCGATGACAGCCGAGGAAAGCACCGAGCCGGCGAGCCAGGCGCCCATGCGGGCGGGAATACGGCTGAAGCAGCGGCCAGAGATCAGCGCCAGCGCCCAAGCGACGATCGGCAGCATCGAAACGACGCTGGCAAGCCCCAGGAATTGCATGACGAGATCGGCAAAGGCGGCCCCGCTGTAACCGAGGACATTCGTCGGCAGGTTGGCGGTGGCATAGGAATAGCTGGGATCGGCGACATTCCATGTCGCCAGCGCGGCGACGCAGAGCGCCAGCAGCAGAAAGATCGCAAAGCCGATGAGCGCCTGGATCTGCCGCAGCATGAATGCCGAGAAGGAGAACCGATCCGGACGGCCATCCATTGCCGGCGACGTGCTTCTTGCCATGTGTCTAACCCGTCCAATGCCTGAGGACACGCGAATCGCTAAAGCTTCGCCGTGCCAAAATGCGTCCGCTCTACCTAACCAGAGCCGGGTTAAAGCGATGTTAACCATGCATGCCCGGATGCGCATTCCTGACGGGGAAATGAAAAAGGCCCGAACCTTGGATGGTCCGGGCCAAATGCGGCTTATTGTTAGATAGGCCGCGACGGGCTGTGCAGCGGCGCCCTTATGACGGGCGCCGCAAACCCTGTGATCAGGAAGAGTGGTAGGCGGCTTCGCCGTGGGTCGAGAGGTCGAGACCTTCGCGTTCGGCTTCGACGCTCACGCGCAGGCCGATGACGACGTCGACGATCTTGTAGAGGATCGCCGAACCAATGCCCGACCACAGGAGCGTCGTCAGGACACCCTTGGCCTGGGCCAGGACCTGGGTTGCCGTACCGGCATAGGAGGCAGCGAAGTCGGCCGTCGAGTAATCGACGATGCCGGCGCCGCCGAGGGCCGGGTTGACGAGGATACCGGTGCCGAGAGCACCGAGGATGCCGCCGATGCAATGCACGCCGAAGACGTCGAGGCTGTCGTCGTAGTTGAACTTGTTCTTCACGACGTCGACGAAGAAGTAGCAGACCGGCGAGACGATGAGGCCGAGAACGATCGAGCCCATCGGGCCGGCAAAGCCTGCTGCCGGGGTGATGGCGACGAGACCGGCAACAGCGCCGGAAGCGCCACCGAGCATGGAAGCCTTGCCGCGGGCGAGGCTTTCAACGATGCACCAGGATACGGCGGCAGCGGCCGTCGCAACGAAGGTGTTGATAAAGGCAAGCGAGGCGTAAGCGTTGGCTTCGAGGTTGGAGCCGGCATTGAAGCCGAACCAGCCAACCCACAGCAGCGAGGCGCCGACCATGGTCAGCGTCATCGAGTGCGGAGCCATGATTTCCTTCTTATAGCCCGTGCGCTTGCCGAGCATGATGGCGCCGACGAGGCCTGCAATACCGGCATTGATGTGAACGACCGTGCCGCCGGCAAAGTCGATTGCGCCGTAGGAGAAGATCAGGCCGGCCGGCGAGGTGTAGGAGCTCGGACCGCCCCAGAACCAGACCATGTGCGCCATCGGGAAGTAGATGAACGTGACCCAGAGCACGACGAAGAGCATAACGGCCGAGAACTTAACACGCTCGGCGAATGCGCCGACGATGAGGCCAGGCGTGATGCAGGCGAACGTCATCTGGAACACGATGAAGGTGTATTCCGGAATGGCGACGCCCTTCGAGAAGGTTTCGGCAAGCGACGAGGTATTGACACCGGCAAGGAACGCCTTGGAGAAGCCGCCGACGAAGCTGTTCAGCGAGCCGCCGTCGGTGAAGGCCAGCGAATAGCCGTAGGTCACCCAGATCAGCGCCACGACGGCAGTGATCATGAAGACCTGCATCAGCACGGAGAGCATGTTCTTGGCGCGAACGAGACCACCGTAGAAAAGCGCAAGGCCCGGGATCGTCATCAAAAGGACGAGCGCCGAGGAGATGAGCATCCAGGTGTTGTCACCCTTGTCCATGGTGAAGGCGGGAGCAGCAGCGGCGGCAGCAGCTGGCGCGGTCTCCTGCGCGAAAGCGACGGCGGGCGCCAGAAGCGCAGCCGTTGCTGCGCAAGCCAGCGCAATGGTAGAGGAAAACTTCGAAATTGACATGGAATAAAGCTCCTTGATCTGCCGCTCTTACAGCGCTTCTGAATCGGTTTCGCCCGTACGGATGCGTACGGCATGGTCGATCGAATAGACGAAAATCTTGCCGTCGCCGATCTGGCCGGTTTTGGCCGAGGCCGCGATGGCTTCGACGGCCCTGTCGACGAGTTCCGATGCAACCGCGATTTCGATCTTGAGCTTCGGCAGGAAGCTGACCGCATATTCGGTGCCGCGATAGATTTCAGTGTGCCCCTTCTGGCGGCCGTAGCCCTTCACTTCGGTCACGGTCAGGCCCTGAATGCCGATCGCCGTAAGGGCTTCGCGGACCTCATCGAGCTTGAACGGCTTGATAATAGCCATCACAATTTTCATCTGGTTTCCCATCCTTCGTTATCCTCGGCGCGGAGCCGACTCTCCTTGCCGCTGACGTTCCTGAACAGCGACCGGCGATATACATTCAAGGGACGTGCCAGATTCGAAGCAGGACCTAACTTATTGAAAAATAAATATTATAATTATGGATGCTAATAAACAGGCAAATGACCGGCCGATAAGCGCACAAATAATGCGCAAATTTATCAAGATGCACATTATTTATTCATTTGCCTTTTTCCGAATCAAACCCTCCTGGGCGACGGAGGCGACCAGCTCGCCCGATCGCGTAAACAGGCTGCCCCGAGTCAATCCACGGGCGCCCGAAGCCGAGGGGCTATCCTGCGTGTAGAGCAGCCAGTCGTCGAGCTTGCAGGGCCTGTGGAACCACATGGAATGATCGAGGCTCGCCACCTGCAGGCTCTGGTCAAAGATCGACGTGCCATGCGCATAGAGCGCGGTGTCGAGCAGCGTCATGTCGGAGAGATAGGCAAGCACCGCCGCCTGGTCGAGCCGGTTGTCGGGAACCGGGCCAGTGGCGCGCACCCAGACGTCCTGTTTGGGATCGAGCTTCTTATCGGAAAAATAATGCGTCAGCGAAACGGGGCGGATCTCGATCGGCCGCTCGCGCTGCCAGTATTTCCGGATCGCTTCGGGCGCATGCGCGAGATATTGCTCCTTGATCTGCTGCTCGCCGAGCAGCGTCTCCGGCGCCGATACTTCGGGCATGGCGATCTGGTGGTCGAAGCCGGGCTCCTCCCCCTGGAAGGAAGCCGACAGCGCGAAGATTGCCTTGCCATGCTGGATCGCCACGACGCGCCGGGTGTTGAAGCTCGATCCGTCGCGGATGCGCTCCGCCTGGTAGATGATCGGCACCGAGGGATCGCCGGGGCGCATGAAATAGGCATGCAGCGAATGCACGAAACGGTCGCCCTCGATGGTGCGCTGCGCCGCCATCAGCGCCTGGCCGATCACCTGGCCGCCGAAGACCCGCTGCCAGCCGGCCTGAGGGCTCCTACCACGGAAGATATCGACCTCGATCGGCTCCAGGTCGAGTGTGGCAAGCAGCGTCTCCATCGCCGAAGGCCCTGATGTCTCGCGCGTCATTTTGTGCGTCTCCCGGTGGTAGGAAGTGAGGTTGCGATGATCTATATAGATCACATCTGAGGTACAAGGTACGGGAGCGGCGCGATGCTGGACATGCTGGTTGTGGGCGGGGGTTATGTCGGCCTTTCCGCCGCTGTAGCGGTCAAGCAGGCGGCGCCGCATCTTGATGTCGCGGTCGTCGAGGCGGCCCCCGAGCATGTCTGGAAAGGCGATACGCGCGCCTCCGCCATCATCACGGCGGCTGCGAAAATGCTTGAGGTCTTCGGCATCTGGGACGAGATCGAGCCCGAAGCCCAGCCGATCAACAAGATGATCGTCACCGACTCAAGGACGTCCGATCCGGTGCGCCCGGTTTTTCTCACCTTCGATGGCGAAGTGACGGAAGGCCGGCCTTTTGCCCACATGATCCCGAACGTCGCCATGGTCGCAGCCCTGCGCCGCACCTGCGAGCGGCTCGGCATCGAGATCCGCCATGGGCTCGGCGCCACGGAACTGAAGACGCAGGACAGCCATGTCACGGTCAAGCTTTCCGACGGCAGCGCGCTGGAAACCCGGTTGCTGGTCGCCTGCGACGGCGTGCGCTCAAAACTGCGCGATCTCGCCGGCATCAGGACCGTCACCTGGGATTATGGCCAGTCCGGCATCGTCGCGACCGTCGAACACGAGCGGCCGCACGAGGGCTGCGCCGAAGAACATTTCCTGCCGGCCGGCCCCTTCGCCATCCTGCCGCTCAGAAACAATCGCTCCTCGCTCGTCTGGACGGAGCTGACGCATGACGCCGACCGGCTGGTTGCCGCCGACGACCTGATCTTCGAGGAGGAATTGGAACGCCGTTTCGGCCACAAGCTTGGGAGCCTGAAGGTCATCGGCGACAAGCGCGCCTTTCCCCTCGGCCTGACGCTCGCCCGCTCCTTCGTCGCGCCGCGTTTCGCGCTTGCCGGCGACGCAGCCCACGGCATTCACCCGATTTCCGGGCAGGGCCTCAATCTCGGCTTCAAGGATGTGGCGGCACTCGCCGAAACCGTGGTGGAGGCCGATCGCCTCGGCCTCGACATCGGCTCGATCAACATTCTCGAGCGTTACCAGACCTGGCGGCGCTTCGACACCTTCCGCATGGGCGTGACAACAGACGTGCTGAACCGGCTCTTTTCCAACGACGCGACGCCGATCCGCATCGCCCGCGACGTCGGCCTCGGCATCGTCGACCGCCTGCCGCGTCTCAAATCCTTCTTCATCGGCCAGGCTGCGGGAACGACGGCAAAGGACAATCCGCGCCTGCTGGCCGGCCAGACGATTTAAAGACGATTTTTAAGAGACATCACTCGTCGAGCCGACGGGCCTCGGACACCAGCATGATTGGAATGCCATCGCGGATCGGATAGGCAAGCTGAGCCTTTTCCGAAACAAGTTCATTGTGCTCGCGATCATATGAAAGCCGCCCCTTGGAGAGCGGGCAGACCAGGAGTTCGAGCAGTTTCGGATCGACGCGGCTGAGTTTTTCGTCCATGGCCGAAGTCTACTGCAGAACCGTGTCGGAGTCACCGAAGACGCGCGCCAGCACGATCTCGGTGATGGCGATCAACGTTTCCGCCCGCGTCTTCAGGTCGGGCGCCTCGAGCAGCGCCTGCTTTTCGGCCGGCCCGAAGGGCGACATCATGGCGAGCGAATTGACGAGCGTCAGATTGCTCGCCCGCTCGACGCTCTCCCAGTCTGCCTCAAGCTTGTTGGCATCGAGGTAGGCCTTGAAGGCGGTCAGAAGCGCGGCGCGATCGACGGCCTCCTCCTCGTTTTCAGCCGAGAGGTCGGCGATGAAGGGAGCGATGCGGAAGGTGCGGAAGGGATCGCCTGTCGCTTTCTCCTCCAGCAGCCGGAAGCGGCAAACACCGGTCAGCGACACGATGTAACGCCCGTCGCCCGTCTCGGCGAAGGACGTGATGCGGCCAAGGCAGCCGACGGCAGCAAGACTGTGCTCGCCGCCCTTGTCCTCATGTTCGCCGAGCGCCGGTTGCACCATGCCGATCAGCCGGTTTCCGGCAAGGGCTGCATCGAGCATCGCAAGATAACGCGGCTCGAAAATGTTGAGGGGGAGCTGCCCAGCCGGCAGGAGAAGGGCACCGGTCAAGGGGAAGACGGCGATCGCATCAGGCAGATCGCCCGGCTTCAGGTATCTGGCATTCCCGACTTGCATGAAACCGTCCCGCATTCTTGTAACGGGCATGCCCGTTCCTCACGAGAATGTGGTGCCCTCGTCGGAAAACGCAAGAGCGGATACTCGAAACTTGGCGCATAACCCGAAATCGGAATCGATTTTCGAAAGGACGATGCGTGGCGTCAAAGCGATAGAGCATCCCCAGCGCGTCCGGCCAGACGCGTAGCCGCTACGAGAACAGCATCGCCGAAAGCTTGCGGCGGGCAGCAACGGTCGCCGGATCCTTGAAACCCCAGACCTCGAAGAACTGCAGCAGCTGGCGGCGGGCGCCGTCATCGTCAAAGGCGCGGTCCTTGCGCATAATCTGAAGCAGGTGTTCGGCCGCTTCGTCGCGCCGGCCCTCGACATTGAGGATCTTGGCGAGCTTCAGCCGCGCCTCGTGATTATCGGGATTTGCCGCCAGCTCACCTTCGAGAGCGACGGGATCGCCGAGCTTGCGGGCCTCTTCGATCTGATCGAGCTTCTTCAGCACGGCCTGAATGCCAGCATCCTTGGCCACCTCTTCCGGCAGATCGGTCAGAGTTTCGCGCGCCCGCTGATGCTGGTTTGCGGCGATCATGCATTCGGCCATTCCGGCAAGCGCCTTGGCGTTCTCGGGCGCGGCCTGCATCACGGCGGCGTAAAGCTGTGCAGCTTCGTTGATATTGCCGGCTGCAAGCAACTCCGCCGCTTCCGCGAGCACGGCTTCGATCTCGGCTGCCTCATCGGCGCCGGCGGGACCGGCGATGCGATCGATGAACTGGCGGACTTGGCTCTCCGGGACCGCGCCCATGAAGCCATCGGCCGGGCGGCCGTTGACGAAGGCGATGACGGCGGGGATGGACTGAATCCCAAGCTGGCCGGCGATCGAGGGATGATCGTCGATGTTCATCTTGACCAGCCGGACCCGGCCCTTGGCTTCGTTGACCACCTTTTCCAGGATCGGCGTCAGCTGCTTGCACGGACCGCACCAGGGCGCCCAGAAATCGACCAGCACCGGCTGGTTGCGCGAATCCTCGATGACGTCCCTGCCGAAAGTCGCGGTCGTCGTGTCCTTGATGTAGCTGCCGGCCGCCGCCGCGGGTTCCGGTGTCGCGCCGAAGCTTGCCGTCGCCGACATCTGATTTCCGAAGGAACCGTTATAGGGATTGTTGCTGCCGCTCATAGGTGTCTCCCGCCGCGCCGATCCTGCCGGCATCTTTTGCTAAAGCATATCGCGCAAAACTGTCTTGCGGTTTTGCGATAAAGACATGCGCAAAACCAGAGGCTCAAGCGCGACAGGCCAATCTAAACGACCACGACGCGCTTGAGCGCTAAAATCGTATGTCAGGACGTCACTTTCAAGACAAGCGGCTTATGTCCGGTCGCTTCCATGAAACGGATGAGGTCGCCACTCGCAATCGACGTCGTCGCATCGTTGGACAGCGGGTGGCAGTTGACGATCTCCTCGCGCATCAGATCGGCATCGAGCACGAAAGTGACATTCCCGGCGGTGTCGTTGATCGCGCCGAACGCGGTAACGGCCCCGGGAATGACGCCGAGATATTCCATCAGCTTTTCCGCCCTGCCGAAGGAGACGCGGCCGGACCCGCCGATCAGATTATGCACCTGTTTGAGGTCGACCTCGGCATTTTCCTCCACGGTCAGCAGAAAATACCGGTCCTTCTTGTCCTTGATGAAGAGGTTCTTGGTATGGCCGCCGCGGATCTCGTCGCGCAGCGCAACCGATTCGGCCACGGTGAAAACAGGCGCATGATCGACCGTCTTGTGGGCGATGCCGTGCCCGTCGAGGAAGGCGAACAGTTCTTCTCTTGTCTTGGGCGCGTTTTCTGGCATCGGGCAATCCATGGAATGGGATAGGGAAAAGTCGAGGCGTCCTGATTAAGTCCGTCCACATCGTTTGGCAATCTTCGCAACCGACGCTTTACCCCTGCATTTGCGGCCTTTCCGCCCCGCCTGCACAGGCGCCCGAATTTTTTCTTCGCCTCTTCGTCATTTCCCTGTTGCATTTGAAAATCCGTTAGGCCATATAGCGCCCGTCGCCACGAGGCGGCGCCCACGGTCCAACGACTACCCCGGACCGATGCGGATTGAGCGGGTGTAGCTCAGGGGTAGAGCACAACCTTGCCAAGGTTGGGGTCGAGGGTTCGAATCCCTTCGCCCGCTCCAGTTTTCCTAAGAAAGTCAATACGCGAGACGCACTAAGGGCATTAACGTCCGTGTGGCGTGTGTTGGCGTCGCCATCAGCTGCGCCGAATCGGCATCACGGATATCTTCAAAATCAAATAAGCCGCTGCCTGAAGCTACGCGTTCTCGAGTCTTTCGTTGCAAATTTCCCGAGCCCGATTGATCCTGCTCAATGCAAAACGGGCTGATATCCGACTAGGCTCTTGGAGTTTTGTCGGAAGGCACTAGGTGCCGACAATAACGTCTCCGAACCTGAGGAGACGCGGCCGGAGTAGATCGACATGCTCGTCAAAGATGTCATGACGACGACGGTCGTCACACTATCACCTGACAATGGCGTTCGGCATGCAGCTAGGCTGATGTCCGACCAACACGTAAGCGGCATACCTGTTGTCGACGATGGTGGTCGCTTGCTGGGCATCATCAGCGAGGGCGATCTAATCCGTCGAACGGAACTGTCGAGCGGGGCCTTTGTCCTGAAGGCGGATATGGGGCTTGGGCCTGATGAGAGGGCGAACGCTTTTGTAAAGCGATGCGGGTGGAGAGTAGGCGATGTCATGACGCCCGATCCTGTTGTCATCGACGAGGATGCACCTCTTTCCCAAGTCGCCGCGCTGATGCAGGACCGTGGCATCAAGCGCATTCCCGTCCTGCGGGACGGCAAACTCATCGGCATCGTCAGCCGCGCCGATCTCTTGCAGGTCATCTACTCGGCAAAACCAGACGACACGGCAACGGGCGACGAAGCCATTCGGCGCAGCATTCTGATCCGGCTCGGTGAAAACACCGGTCTGGAAGGACTGGATGTGACCGTCACGGTCACCGAAGGGATCGTGCATTTTTGGGGCAAGGTCGATACATCCGCTTGCCGGCGGGCCGCGCGGGTCCTGGCTGAGGGAGTCAACGGTGTTCGCGGGGTGGTGGAGCATTTCCCGGAATCTCCTCCTCAATAGTGCCGCAGCGTCGACATGAACGGCGCCGCCCTGGCGAAACCGAACCGGCGAGATTCAACAATGTCATTTTGATGGAGAGACTGAGATGGCTTCGGCTGAAACGGCAGTGATGAACAAAACAGCCTCGGTAACATCGCGTGCCAAGACGACGCTTTCCGCCGAGGAACTTCGCCTGATGGACGCCTACTGGCGGGCATCGAACTATCTGTCGGTCGGGCAGATCTACCTGCTCGACAATCCACTCATGAAAAAGCCCTTGGCTCGGGAGCACATCAAGCCGCGGCTGCTCGGCCATTGGGGAACCTCGCCCGGCGTGAACATGCTCTATGTGCACCTCAACCGGGTGATCAAGCGGGACGATCTCAACATGATCTATGTGATCGGCCCCGGCCACGGTGGCCCGTCGCTTGTTGCACATGCCTATCTCGAGGGAACATACAGCGAAGTCTATCCGAATATCGGCCAGGACGAGGAGGGCATGAAGCGGCTCTTCAAGCAGTTCAGCTTTCCCGGCGGCATCCCGAGCCACGTCGCTCCCGAAACGCCCGGAAGTATTCATGAAGGCGGCGAGCTCGGCTATGCCCTTAGCCACGCCTATGGTGCGGCCTTCGACAATCCCGATCTGATCGTCGCCTGCATCGTCGGTGATGGGGAAGCCGAAACCGGGCCGCTCGCGACGGGATGGCATGGAAACAAGTTTCTCAATCCTGCCCGTGACGGCTGCGTTCTGCCCATCCTGCATCTCAACGGCTACAAGATCGCCAATCCCTGCTTCCTCGCCCGCATTCCCAAAGAGGAATTGGTGAAGTTCTTTGAGGGAATGGGATACGCCCCTCTTTTCGTCGAAGGACACGAGCCCGATCAGGTACAGCAGCAGCTCGCCGCCGCCATGGACACCGCCGTCGCGACGATCAAGAGGATATGGACGGAGGCTCGCAACAAAGGAAATGTCAGCCGCCCGGCCTGGCCAATGATCGTCTTCCGCACGCCGAAGGGCTGGACCTGCCCGCCCGAGATCGACGGCAAGAAATGCGAGGACTATTGGCGCTCGCACCAGGTACCGATGGGCGACATGGACAAGCCGGAGCATATCAAGGTCCTTCATCACTGGATGAACACCTACAGACCTCAGGAGCTTTTCGACGGTGATGGGACGCTACGCGCCGAGCTCGCGTCGCTGGCGCCGACGGGGCATCGCCGGATGAGCGACAATCCGCACGCAAACGGAGGCCTCTTGCTGCGCGATCTGAAGATGCCGGATTTCCGCGATTATGCCGTCTCGGTGCCCAAGCCCGGATCGGTGGTCACTGAATCCGCTCGCGTCATGGGCAAGTTCCTGCGCGATGTGATGAAGCTCAACCTCAACAGCAAGAACTTCCGCCTGTTCAGCCCCGACGAGAACAATTCCAATCGTTGGCAGGACGTGCTGGAAGTGACGGATCGGTGCTATATGGCCGAGATCTATCCCGAGGACGATCACCTTTCGCCCGACGGTCGCATCATGGAGGTCCTAAGCGAGCATCAATGCCAGGGCTGGCTTGAAGGCTATCTGTTGACCGGTCGCCACGGCTTCTTCTCCTGCTACGAGGCCTTCATTCACATCATCGACTCGATGTTCAACCAGCATGCCAAATGGCTGAAGGTGTGCAACCACATCCCCTGGCGGCGGCCGATCGCGTCGCTCAACTACTTCCTGAGTTCACATGTCTGGAGGCAGGATCACAATGGCTTTTCTCATCAGGATCCTGGTTTCATCGACCACGTGATCAACAAGAAAGCCGAGGTCATCCGGGTCTATCTTCCGCCGGACGCCAATACGCTTTTGTCTGTTACCGATCATTGCCTGCGCAGCCGCAACTATGTGAACGTGGTGGTAGCGGGCAAGCAGCCCGCTCCGCAATGGCTCACCATGGATGAAGCCATCAAGCACTGCGCCGAAGGCCTCGGAATTTGGCAATGGGCCAGCAATGACCGGGATGCGGAGCCGGATGTGGTCATGGCCTGCTGCGGCGATGTGCCGACCCTCGAGACGCTCGCCGCGGTCGAGCTGATCCGCGAGCACCTTCCCCAGGTGAAGGTGCGGGTCATCAATGTCGTCAACCTGATGAAGCTGCAGCCATCGAGCGAACATCCCCACGGGCTTTCGGATCCTGACTTCGATGCGCTCTTCACAAAGGACAAGCCGATCATCTTCGCCTTCCACGGATATCCCTGGCTGATCCACCGGCTGACCTACCGGCGGACCAACCACAAGAACCTGCATGTTCGAGGATATAAGGAGGAGGGAACGACCACGACGCCGTTCGACATGGTCGTTCTGAACCAGCTCGATCGCTTTCATCTTGTCGAAGACGTCATCGATCGGCTGCCGCAGCTTGGCGCACGCGCGGCCTACTTCAAGCAGGCGGTGCGCGGCAAACTGATCGAGCACCGGCAATATATCGAGGCGCATGGTGATGACATGCCTGAGATCAGCGGCTGGACATGGGGCGTCAAAAGCACAGCGAAGGGGAAGGCGGCGACCTCCACAGAGGGGGACAATGCCTAGGCAGCGACGGGCTCATGCTCCTTGCAATCGAAAGGTCTGTCCGATGGCCGGGTCGACCGGCGGCATCGGAGACATGAGTGCTGCTCATGCGTTGGGCGCATCTCGCAAGCGCGCGCTGCGTCCGACCAGAGCCGGCCCCGGATGCTCCACGAAATCATCTCATCTTCTCGGTGCTTAGCCAGTCATGCCAGAGTTGCCGTCAACCGATCCCGAACTGAACCGGATGCCGACGGAGGAGGATCTCGGTCGCCTTCAGTTCACGACCTTGCTCTACTATCTGCAATGCACGAATCCGGACAACGGATTGGTCCGCGACAAGACCCAGGCAGGCGCACCGGCGAGCATCGCTGCCGTCGGCATGGCGCTTGCCACCATTCCTGTCGTGGTGGAACGCGGCATCGTCATTCGCGAATTTGCCGCCAAGATCGTCCGACGCCGGCTGGAGTTCCTGTTGTCTTGCCACCATGGGCCGGAGCCCGACGCCTCCGGCTATAAGGGGTTCTTCTACCATTTCCTGCACATTGAGACCGGACGAAGGGTCTGGCAGTGCGAACTGTCGACGATCGACTCGGCTTTCCTGTTCGCCGGTGCTCTGACCGTCGCAACCTATTTCGATGCGGACACCGAGGACGAGGCGAAGATCCGGGCCTTTGCCACGTCGCTATATGAGCGGGCGGACTGGAACTGGGCTTGCGACCACGGGGCGACGCTCACCCACGGCTGGCGGCCGGAAAACGGCTTCATTCCCTATCGGTGGCGCGGCTATGACGAAGGTCTGCTTCTTTATATTCTCGGGCTTGGTTCACCGAGCCACCCCCTGCCGCCGGAAAGCTACGCGGCCTATACGGAGAGCTACGAATGGCGGAATATCTTCGGCCGCGAATTGCTCTATTCCGGTCCGCTCTTCACGCATCAGCTTTCACATATGTGGATCGATTTTCGCGACATTCGCGACAAATTCATGCGCGAGCATGGCAGCGATTATTTCCAGAACAGCCGGCATGCCACTTTCGTTCAGCAGGAATATGCCACCCGTAATCCGCTGGGCTTTGCGGGCTATGGCGAACATTGCTGGGGTTTCACGGCAAGCGATGGCCCCGGTTGGACCAAGCGAAACATAGACGGCATCGACAGGGAATTCTTCGACTATATCGCGCGCGGCGCACCCTACGGGCCGGATGATGGAACGGTATCTCCCTGGGCAGTGGTTGCCTCGCTGCCATTTGCGCCGGAAATCGTCATCCCGACCGTCAGGAATTTTGCCCGCATGAAACTTGGCATGACCCGGCTTTACGGGTTCAGGCCATCGTTCAACCGGACATATACGATGAACGACAAGAACGACGAATGGTGGGTCAGCCCTTATCATTTCGGCATCGACCAGGGTCCCGTCGTCCTGATGATCGAAAATTATCGAACCGGCCTGCTGTGGAACATCATGCGTCGGTGCGAGCCGGTGGTGATCGGTTTGAGACGAGCAGGTTTTTCAGAAGGCTGGTTGTGAGGTGGCGTCGATTGCGTGGTCGGCTACGGGACGTTCGGGCTCTCGCCAACGTAGCACGGGTCGCATTCGAAGAAGCCATCAAAGAGGCCGGGCTTGATCTTCACCTGCAGCCTTTTGATCAATCCACGTCCAGGAACCGTCAGGACCATATTCGAGAACGGCATCATAGGCCGAACGCGGCGCACCCGGTTCGGCGAAATTGATGCAGGCGATCCTTCGCTCCGCGAGCAGCCTGAGGAATCCGGCAAGATGCTCGTGCCCGAAGACGGCATCGGCTTTTTCCAGAACAATGTATGACGGAGCGGCTACCAGCGCGCTCGCAAGCGCAACGAGCTCCTGTTCGCGCGGCGACAGCAAGCTGGACCAGTCTTGCTCACTGTCCAGGTCGCCAGGTGTTAGATCGCGTGTGAGCCCGACATTCCTCAGCAGAGCGAGGATCTGGGCATCCGTCGTCTCGGCCGATGGCTGAAGTGACACCAGGATCTCGCGTAGGGTTCCCGGACCCGAATAGGTTCGCTGACCGAGAAACCGCACATATTGATGAGGTGGGGTGACGATGCGTCCGGTCCCCGACGTATCCAATCCCGCCGTGGCCCGGAACAACGCGGTGCCGGCGGCATCGTCTTGTCCGGCTACGACCACCCGCGTGTCGGCCGGGATAAGCACCGACAGGTCCTTCATCAATACGTGCCCGATCGAGGACGTCAGCGTCAGGCCTTCGTAAGCGAAAACGCCCTCAGCCTCGACGCGTTCAAAACGGCTATCTGTCGCGCCGCGCGCCTCGTCGATCGCCTCCAAAAGGGAACTGATGCGCGCTAGGACGGCGGCAAAGTTCGAGATCGAATTGAATTGGGCGACAATGAATGAGAACGCGCCGACGAGCATCGCAAATGCTGCCGCCGACTGCGTGATCACGCCGAATTCCATATCACCCCGCATGAAAGCAGGCGCGATGATGACAACAGGTAGGATCTGAACCATCCAGTTGTAGCCTGTGGTGAAAAATCCGACGTTGCGGTTGACGGAGATTATCCGCCTGAAATTCGCCGCAAGGTCATCGAACTGTTTCGACAAGCGATTTGTATGGCGTCGCTCTACGCCCTCGATCATGATCGATTCCGCGTTTTCCCGGACACTGATCAGTCCCGAGCGGAAGGCCGCTTCATTGTCGAGCTGATTATAGTTCAATTTGATCAAAGGCCGTCCCAACAAGATCGTCATGAACGAACCGAAAGCCGCGTAGAAGACGGCCGTAAAGAAAAGAAGCGGGCTAATCAGCCACAACACGCTCGAAAAGGTGAAGACCGTCAACAGGCTGCTGAGCAGCATGAGCAGGAACGAGAGCGTCGTCGTCGCGAACGCCTTTATATCCTCGGCGATCCGCTGGTCGGGGTGAGAGAGTTTACCTTGAATGCCGAGCTGGTAGAAAGCGCCGTCGGCCATATAAAGACCGATCGCGCGACGGGTAAGAAATTCTCGCCAAAGCAAAGCCAGCCGCTCTTCGGCAAAGCGTGCGATCACCGAGACGATCGTCGAGGCAGCGAAGGCGCCGGTGTAGAGGATCGCCTGGCGGATGAATTCGGCAGTTTGCCTTTCAGCGATGGCAGTCATGAAATGTCGACCGACGAAGCTGTTGACCACATTCAGAGCACTGACGCCGCCAAAAAGAGCGATCAGGGAGACGAAAAGGAACGCGGCTCGTCCGCCGACATCGGATGTCATGAAGAGTCTGATTGCGCGGACGAACCGTGTCGCCGTCACCTTGAGCGGAATTTGCTGGTTGCTCATATTCGCCCCCGCCGTGTCTTTGGAATGAACTATAGCGTGAAAAATCCACAATGGAGAGCGACGCATGAGATGAACGGATGAGCGCGGCTTTTCAGGCACGAAACCGGCCCGAGACGGAATGTGGCCCCGTGGGCAACCGGTCGCGGCTGCCGCAAGACGACGAGCTTGTCGATGATGATGCGCATGTGCCGCTTGCAGCCGGCGCGCGCTTTGTGTCAGATGACACCGAAATTTCCTGTCGACGGCATTGGCTCCGAAAGGCAGAGCCGGCGGCACCACCCCTAACGTCCCGATTGCTCCCAACATCATTTGAGGCACTTCATGCGCATCGCCGTCGGTGGCATTCATATCGAATGCAGCACATACAATCCCGTCCTGAACGAGGAGAAGGATTTTCGCGTGGTGCGCGGCGCGGCACTGCTGGAATCGCCCTACTTCGCCTTCCTCAAGGACTACGACGCCGAATTCCTGCCGACGATCCATGCCCGCGCCATTGCCGGCGGCCCAGTTGCACGCGCGACCTACGAAGCCTTCAAGGGGGAATTCCTCGAGCGGCTGAAGCCGATGCTGCCGCTCGACGGTCTCTACCTCGCCATGCACGGCGCCATGTATGTCGAAGGCATGGAGGATGCTGAGGGTGACTGGATCAGCGCGGCCCGTGCGCTCGTTGGCGAGGATTGCACGGTTTCAGCAAGCTACGACCTGCACGGCAACGTCACGCACCGCATTATCGATGCGCTCGATATCTATTCCACCTACCGCACGGCGCCACATATCGATGTCGAGGAGACGATGCGCCGTTCCGTCTCCATGCTGGTGAAAAGCCTGAAGACGGGCGTGAGGCCGGTCGTTCTGTGGGCGCCGATCCCCGTCGTGCTGCCCGGCGAGCGCACCAGCACCGTCGATCAGCCGGCAAAGAGCCTCTATGACATGCTGCCCGGCATCGATGCGATGGAGGGCGTCTGGGATGCATCGCTGATGGTCGGCTACGTCTGGGCGGACGAACCGCGCGCCACGGCCGCCGCCATCATGACCGGCACCGACCGCGCCGTGCTGGAGCGCGAGGCAAGGTGTCTTGCCCGGGCCTATTGGGATGCGCGCGCAGACTTCGTCTTCGGCTGCGAGACCGGCTCGATCGAGGAATGCGTCGCGAGAGCGATCGCAAGCCCGACCGCACCCGTGGTGCTCGCCGAATCCGGCGACAACCCCACCGGCGGCGGTGTCGGGGACCGGGCCGACGTGCTGGCCGAGCTGATCGCCAAGGGTGCGACCGGCGTTGTCTTCGCCGGCATCACCGACAAGGCGTCGACCGAGGCCTGTTATGCCGCGGCTGTGGGTGCGGAACTCACCCTCAGCGTCGGCGCATCGCTCGATACCAAGGGCAGCAAGCCGGTCACGGCCCGCTTCACCGTCAAATTCCTGCACGAAACATCCGATCTTGCCGACCGCCAGGCAGTCGTTTCGATTGGTGGCATCGATCTCGTGCTCTGCGCCAAGCGCCGGCCCTATCACAACATCGTCGACTTCACCCGGCTCGGCCTCGATCCGCACAAGGCCAGAATCATCGTCGTCAAATCGGGTTATCTCTCGCCGGAGCTCGCGCCGATCGCCAATCCGAACCTGATGGCGCTATCGCCCGGCGTGGTCGACCAGTTCGTCGAGCGCCTGCCGCGGCTGCGCAAGCAGCGCCCGACCTATCCCTTCGACAAGGATTTCGTCTTCGAGCCGCAGGTTTTTCTCTCCGCGCGCTCGGCAGCGAGCGTGAAGTCCGGCTGACCCCGCGCGTCAACCCACTCCGAGCAACGCGTGGCGAAGCAAGTATTGCGGGAAATAAGCTGTTCCGAAGAGGCGCGGTGCGTCCTTTTTGCTGCACCGCTTATATGACTTATCCTAGATACTATTTCACCGATAATTGTTAACGACCACTTCCGCCCATTCGTGTTCTCTTATCTCTACGAATCAAAAAGGTTTGATTTGCCGAGGGACGTCCACCATGTTGAAGCATGGGGCGATGCAACAGTTGGGTAGGAGCCTATGCTGCAACGGATTGAAGACATTGATGCCGCGCTCGTGGACAGGCTGCAGCATTCAGCATTCAAGTACTTCCTGAAATATTCCAATCCTGAAAATGGTCTCGTGGCCGATACCTCGATCGGCGGCGTGCCGGCGAGTATCGCAGCCGTCGGCTTTGCGCTTTCATCCTATCCCGTCGGTGTCGAGCGCTCCTGGATCAGCCGAAAGGAAGCAGCCGAGCGCACGGTCAATACGCTGCGCTTCTTTGCCGAGGCGCGCCAGGGCGAGGAACGCCACGCGACAGGCCATCGCGGCTTCTTCTACCATTTCCTGCACATGGATACCGGCCATCGAGCCTGGAACAGCGAGCTTTCGACCATCGATACGGCACTGCTTCTCGCCGGCATCCTGACCGCTGCGCAGTATTTCAACCGCGAAGACGACGAGACGGAAACCGAGATCCGCGAACTCGCGACCTTCATCTACGAGCGTGTCGACTGGCGCTGGGCGCTAAACAAGGGCGATACCATTTGCATGGGTTGGAAGCCCTCCTCCGGCTTCCTGCGCTGGCGTTATCACGGCTTCGACGAGGCGATCATCCTCTATGCGCTGGCGCTCGCCTCGCCGACGCACCCGATCCCGCAGTCGTGCTACGACACCTTTACGTCGAGCTATTCCTGGATGCTGCATGGCGAGCAATCCTATCTCTATGCCGGGCCGCTCTTCATCCATCTCTTCTCGCATGCCTGGATCGATTTCCGCGGCATTCAGGACAAGCCGATGGCCGAGCGGAACTGGGACTACTTCCGCAACACGCAGGTCGTCATCAACGTCCAGCGTGACTATGCCGAGCGCAATCCCGGCCGGTTCGTCGGCTACAACAGGAACATCTGGGGCTTCTCCGCCTGCGACGGCCCGCCGCCGACACGGCGCATGCGCGGCGGCCGCCAACCGAAGGTTCTGGGCTACGCCGCACGCGGCGCGCCGCTTGGGCCCGATGACGGCACGATCGCACCCTGGGCGGCGCTCGCCTGCCTGCCCTATGACAAGCAGGCGGCTCTCGACGGCACCAAGGCGCTTCTGACCACCTATCCGAACCTGCTCTTGGAAGGCGGCTTTCCCGGCGGTTTCAATCCGACCGTCCAGACGAAGCGGCCGGAGGGCTGGGTCGACGACCGCACTGTCGGCATTGACCAGGGCCTTGTCGTCATGACCGTCGAGAACGAGCGCTCCGACTTCATCTGGAAGCTGATGCGGCAATCGCCGACCATCCGCCTCGGGCTCGAGCGCGCCGGCTTTACCGGCGGCTGGCTCGAAGGCATCGAGCCGGCAGAAGTGGTGCGCAAGTTCGGCTAGCGCGCGTGCGTCCTCTCGGACGCGCGTAGGACGCGCGGGCTCTATGCTCAAGCCTCGAAAACATGCGCCTTGCCTGATATATCGAGGCGAACAAGATCGCCTCGCGCCGGCAGGGCGACGCTTGAAGTCTTGATCCGGATCGGCGGCAGCGCAATACCGTCAAGCGAGACGGCAACGGTGCAGACAGCGCCGCCGAATTCCACCTCGACGACACGTCCGCCATAGTCGCGATCGCTTTCATCGGCAATGACACGGATCTGCTCGGGCCGCAGCATGATCTCCGCCTTGCCCTGGCGGCTGCCTTCGACGGCAACGTGGCCGAGGGCGCAATCGGCCATGCCGTTGCGGATGATGGCGGGAAGCAGCACCGCGTCACCGAGGAACAGCGCAGTCTCGCGATCCCGGGGATGAAGATACAATGATTGCGGCGATCCGGCCTGGATCAGCCGCCCTTCCCTCAGGACCGCGACCTGATCGGCAAAGCTCAGCGCCTCTTCCTGATCATGCGTGACGAGGATGGCGGTGATGCCGGCTGCCTGCAGCACGCGCGCAACCGCCTTGCGCATGTTTTCACGCAGGCCCGTATCGAGGGCCGAAAAGGGTTCATCGAGCAACATCAGCCGCGGCTTGCGGCCAAGCGCCCGGGCCAGCGCCACGCGCTGTTGCTGGCCGCCGGAAAGCTGATGCGGGCGCCTCACCAGCATGCCGCGGTCGAGCTCGACCATATCGAGCAGCTCGACGATGCGCTTCTCGCGATCAGCCGCACCGCGCTCGAAGCCGAAACCGATATTTTCGGCAACACTCAGATGCGGAAACAGCGCGCCATCCTGGGAGACGATGCCGATGCCGCGCTTGTGGGCCGGCACCGCCGCCGGACCGTCGGCAAGCACGCCACCATCCAGCGTCACCCTGCCGGCATCGGGCTGCTCGAAGCCGGCAATGATGCGAAGCAGCGTCGTCTTGCCCGAGCCGGACGGGCCGACGACAGCCGTGCGGCTGCCCGCCTGCACTTCGAGCGAGATATCCTTCAGCGCCTGAACCGGGCCATAACGCTTGCTGATGTTTTCGATCGTAAGCAGCGTCATTGGCCGGCGGTCCGTTTCGATTGGGTATAGAGCATCAGGGTGAGCGGCAGCGACAACACGATCATCATGAAGGCGTAGGGAGCGGCCGAGACATAGTCGATCTCGCTCGTCAGCGACCAGAATTTCGTCGCCAGCGTATCGACGCCGTTGGGCGACAGCATCAGCGTTGCCGTGAGCTCATTGGTAATGCCGAGCGCGGCGAGTGCGACGCTGGCGGCAGCGCCTGGAGCCGCAAGCCGCATGGTGATCTGCCGCACCGCCTGGCCCGGAGTGCGGCCGAGGCCCATCGCGGCACGTTCCAGTTCCACCGGCGCCTGGGCGATGCTGGCGCGCAGCCCCACCATGGCACGCGGCAGGAAAAGCATCACATAGGCGACGATCAGCGTTGCGAAGGTCTGATAGAGCGGCAGCACGAGACGCACGGTGATCGTCACCAGCGCCAGCGCCACGACGACACCCGGCAGCGAGCCGACATAGTAGTGACAGGCTTCGAGCACGCGCTGGAAACGGCCGGGCGCCCGCACCGAAAGCCAGGCCATCGGCGCCGCCGCAATCGTCGCCAGCGTGCCGCCGACAACGGCAAGGATGATCGTCTGCAGGAAAGCGTTGCCAACCTCGATGCGCCAGATATCGGCGCCGCCGAGATAGAGCCAGCGGCTAAGCGTCACCAGGGGCACGCCGAGCGCCAGCACCGCCAGGACGACGGGCAGCAGAACGGCCGGCACGACGAACCAGCCGAGCCGACGGCGGTCCGCCGGGCGCGGCGAGCCAGAGCCGACGCGGGCGTAACGCTCGTTGCCGCGCAGCAGCACTTCAAGGCTCAGCAGAAAAAGGCAGCAGGCGACGAGCACACCGCCGAGCATGTTGGAAGCAGGGCTGTTGTAGGAGGACTGGAACTGGTCGACAATCGCCGTTGCGAACGTGTCGAAGCGGATCATAACGAACAGACCGTATTCCGACAGCAGATGCAGCGCGATCAGCAGCGAGCCGCCGCAGATGGCAAACCTCAACTGCGGCAGCACTGCGCGGAAGAAGACGCGCCAGGGATTGAGGCCGAGCGAAGCCGCCGCGTCCTCGATGGCCGGATCAAGCCGGCGCAGCGCGGCAGAGACCGGCAGATAGAGAAACGGATAATAGGCGATCACCGAGACGAAGACGCCGCTCTGCAGGCCGCGCATGCCGGGAATGAGGCTGACCCAGGCATAGCTGTGCACGAAGGCCGGCACGGCAAGCGGTGCTATCGCAAGCCAAGCCCAGAGCCGCGCGAAAGGAATGTTGGTCCGCTCCGTCAGCCAGGCGAGCGTCACGGCAAGTGCGATCGACAGTGGAATGGTGATCGATTCCAGGAAAACCGTATTGACGAGGAGTTCGCCGACGCGCGACCGGAAGACGAGCGCCTTTACCGTTTCCCAGCCGACATCGTAGGTTATCCAGCCGATGAAGCCGAGCGGCACGAGGCTGAAGATCGCGACGATGGTGGCGAGAAGCATCACGGATGCATGCGGCATGCGCCCGCGCAGCAAAACCATTCGCGCGGCCTTCGGCGCGACCGGCGCCGCGTTTCCGGATGCGAGCAATCTGTTGTCCTGCAGCAAGGCCGATGCCTTCACACGCTGAAAAAGGAAGGCAACCGCTTTCAAGAGCGGTTGCCGGATTTCGTCATGCCCTAAGGTTTTCTTGAGCCAAAAGCAATAGTTTTGGCCAGAGGAAGGCTGCGGCAGAAAATCAGATCAGGCCTGCGGCCGTCATCAGCTCCACGACCTTCTTGCTGTCGAGGGTCGAGGCTTCGACCTTCGGCGCGTTGAGATCGGCAAGCGGAGTGAGCTTGTCGTTGGAGGGCGCATCCTTGCCGACAGCATATTCATAGGACGTGCCGTCCTTGAGCACGGCCTGGCCTGCCTTGCTGGTGATGAACCTCAGGAAAGCCTGGGCTTCCTTCATATGCTGCGTGGACTTCAGGACGCCGCCGCCCGAAACGCTGACGAAAGCGCCCGGATCCTGGTTCTTGAAGTAATGCAGGCCGACATTCTTGCTGTTCTCGCCTGTTTTGGCCTGATCGCCGAACCAATAATAGTGATAGATAACAGCGCCTTCGACTTCGCCGGCGTTGACTGCCTTCATCGCGACGCTGTTGCCCTTGTAGGGCGTAGCATTGTCTTTCAGGCCCTTCAGCCATGCCTTGGTGGCGTCTTCGCCCTTGAGCTGCAGCAGGGCGGCGACGATGGCCTGGAAGTCGGCGCCGGCAGGTGCCGCACCCCAGCGGCCCTTCCAGGCCGGATCTGCGAGATCGAGCAGCGACTTCGGCAGCTTGTCTTCGCTGAGCTTCGTCTTGTCGTAGGCGAAAACAGTGGTGCGGGCGGCAATGCCGGTCCACATGCCGTCGGCGGGGCGATACTGATCCGGAACCTGATCCAGCGTTTCCTTTTCGACGGGGGCGAAGAGGCCCGCGCCATCGACCAGGGACATTGCCGGCGAATTCTCGGTCAGGAAGACGTCAGCCGGAGAAGCGTCGCCTTCCTGAATGATCTGGTTGGCGAACTGCATGTCGCCGCCCTGGCGCATGGTGACCTTGATGCCGGTCTCCTTGGTGAAGGCGTCGATCCATTCGCGGCCCAGGCTTTCGTGCTGGGCATTGTAGACGACCAGGCCTTCAGTCCCCTGCGCATTGGCGCTGCCTGCAAGCGCAGTGGCGGAGAGAAGCGAAGCGGCAAGCGCGAATGCGCGGGAAAAACGGTTAAGAGCAATATTCATTATGGCCTCCGTGGCAATGTCCACCCCGGCTCCCGAGGGTGGTAGGAGGCGTATATTTTTCTTGACTGACGATTTCAAGTTTCGAGTTCGCAGAAAAGCAATCACAATATCTTGACTGAATATTTCATATTATGCGGGAATAAATCTCAATCCAAGCAAAAAGGCGGCGTTCCGCAGGCGCCGCCTTTCCCATGGCGATCGCTTATTCGACGTCGAACTTGACGCCCTGGGCGAGCGGCAGGGTCCTGCCGTAGTTGATCGTGTTAGTGGCGCGGCGCATATAGGCCTTCCAGGCATCCGAGCCGGATTCGCGCCCGCCGCCGGTTTCCTTTTCGCCGCCGAAAGCGCCGCCGATTTCGGCGCCGGAGGGACCAAGATTGACGTTGGCGATGCCGCAATCCGAGCCGCGCGCGGAGACGAAGGTTTCGGCCTCGCGCATATCGTTGGTGAAGATCGATGACGACAGTCCCTGCGGCACGGCATTGTGGAGGGCCAGTACCGCGTCGAAATCGCTGTATTTCATCACATAGAGGATCGGCGCGAAGGTCTCGTGCTCGACCGGGCCGGTCTGATCAGGCATTTCGACAAGCGCCGGGCGAACGTAGAAAGCCTCGGCCGAACCGTTTTCGACGCGGTCGCCGCCGGTTACCTTGCCGCCGGCCGATTTTGCCTCGCCAAGCGCTGCCTGCATCTTCTCGAAAGCCTGGCCGTCGATCAGCGGTCCCACAAGTGTGCCGCTTTCGAGCGGATTGCCGATGGTGACGGAGCCGTAGGCCTTCTGCAAGCGCGGCACCAGCTGGTCGTAGACGCTTTCATGCACGAAGAGCCGGCGCAGCGTGGTGCAGCGCTGGCCGGCTGTGCCCATGGCCGAAAAAGCGACGCCGCGCAGCGTCAGGTCGAGATCGGCGCTCGGGCAGACGATCGCCGCATTGTTGCCGCCGAGTTCGAGAATGGCGCGGGCAAAACGCTGCGACAGGCGCGGGCCGACGGCACGGCCCATGGCCGTCGAGCCGGTGGCGGAAACGAGCGGGATCTTCGGATGGTCGACCAGCACTTCGCCGACGTCACGGCCGCCGATGATCAGCGTCGACAGATTGGCTGGCGCCGTGCCGCCCTCGGCGACGAAACGCTTCAGTGCCTTTTCGAACAGCGCCTGCACGGCGAGCGCCGTCAACGGCGTCTTTTCCGAGGGTTTCCAGACGGTGGAATTGCCGCAGACCATTGCAAGTGCGGCATTCCACGACCAGACGGCGACCGGGAAATTGAAGGCGGAAATGATGCCGACCACGCCGAGCGGATGCCAGCTTTCCATCATCCGGTGCTCGGACCGCTCGGTGGCGATCGTCAGGCCGTAGAGCTGGCGGGAAAGGCCGACGGCGAAATCGCAGATGTCGATCATCTCCTGCACTTCACCAAGACCTTCGGAGGTGATCTTGCCGACTTCGATCGAGACGAGACGACCGAGCGCCGTCTTTGCCGCGCGCAGCTCCTCGCCGAGCAGGCGGACCAGTTCGCCGCGCTTCGGCGCCGGCACAGCACGCCATTCGAGGAAGGCCTTGTGCGCTTCTTCGATCACTGCCTTCGTCTCGGGAACGGAATGTTCCCTGAGCCTGCCGATTTCCTTGCCCGTGACCGGCGAGGTCACGGACAGCGTGCCGCCGTGATAGCGGCCGGCATCGACGCCGAGTTCGGCAAGCAGCTTGGCGGTTTCGGTGGCGAGATCGAGGACGGCGATAGTCATTGTCGTGGTTCCAATCTTATTATTCTCAGAAGCGTTTATCGCTTCTCGGAAGCGTTTATCGGTTCTTAGAAGCGGGCATCGGTTCTCAGAAGCGGGCATCGGCGAAATGGGCAACCTGGGCGCCGGCTTCGTACCATATTTCCTTGAGCGCCCGGAAGCTCGGCTCGGTGGGCGCCGTCAGTGGCAGCGGCAAATCGGCTTCCGCAAGCCGGCCAAGAATATGTTCGGCCAGCGTCCGGCCGAACACTGTGCCGGGGGCAATGCCGCGACCATTATAACCGGAAAAGCCGATCACATTCGGCGCGAATTTGTGGAAGCGCGGCAGCGCATTGTCGGTCATGCCGATCTGGCCATACCATTCGCATTCGAATTCGACATCGCCGATAACGGGGAAGAGCCGCTTCAGCGCGCGCGCGGCCCAGCCCTTGTGCACGGCAAGCCCGGTATTGCGCAGCGCCCCGACGCTGCCGAAGACGAGGCGCCCCGCCTGGTCCATGCGGAAGGAGGAGAGGATGTCCTTGGTATCCCATACGCCCTCCCGCCCCGGCAGGATCGACTGGCGCAGATTAGGGCCGAGCGGCACGGTGGCGAAATTGAAATAGGGCAGATAGATCTGCTCGTTGCGCACCTGCTCGAAGGGGCCTGTGCTGTAGGCATCCGTCGCAACGATGATCCAGTCCGCGCCGACTTCGCCGCTTTCCGTCTTCACGCTCCAGCGGCTGCCTTTGCGCTCCGTCCCGGTAACAGGGCTTGACGTATGAATGGCAACACCGGCCTTGACGGCGGCATGGGCAAGGCCGCGCACATAGGCAAGCGGCTGCAGCGTTCCGGCGCGCATGTCGAGCAGCGAGCCGGCATAGGCATCGCTGCCGATGCGCTCGGCCGTCTCCGCCGCATCGAGCAGCCTGACGGGCGCACCGCGCGCGGTCCATTGCGCCACGCGCTGTTCGATCTCCTTCAGCCCGTCGGCGCCGACGGCGCAATGCAGCGTGCCGTTCCGTTCGAGTTCGCAGGCAATCCCGTGCCTGTCGATCAGCTCCATGACGAGTTTCGGCGCATTGCCGAGCAGATCGAGCAGGCGCTCGCCATGCACCGCGCCGAGCACGCCGGGCAGATCGTTTGGCATCACCCACATGCCGGCATTGATCAGACCGACATTGCGCCCTGAGCCGCCGAAACCAATCTCCCTTGCCTCCAGCAGCACCACCTTCGACCCGGCTTCGGCAAGATGCAGGGCGGAAGACAGACCGGTGTAGCCGCCCCCCACGATGACGACATCGGCCGATACCGCGCCTTTGAGAGACGAGGTCACCGGCGGTTCGGCTGCAGTCTTTTCCCAGAGGCCGTGGGAGCGCGGATCATTCAGCATGGCTCAATCCGATTCGGTCGAAATCGCGAGGTACTCTAATGCACCTCGTTTGCGAAAGCATCATTTCAAGCGACGGTCTTGAGCTGCAGCCCGGCAAGACCGAGTGCTTCCATCGCCGCATCCAGCGAGGCGGCCTGGCGTTCGGCATAGAGCGCCAGTTCGTCCTTAACGGTCGCGCCGAGCGCGGCCTCGAAGGCGTCGCGGTTCGAGCGTGTCGCATAATTCTGCTGCTGGTCGGTGCCGAGGTTCGACTGGAAGATGCCGGCCGCGCTGACCGGCAGAAAATCTTCGTAGACAACAGGCGCGAAGGCCAGATAGCCCCGGGCGATCAGCGCCTCCGGATCGCTCGGCAGCGCGCCGTTGGCCGCCGCAGTGATGCCGGCAGGCGTCGCGCTGTAGCGGAAGAAGGCGAGGTCCTGCCTGCGCAGCTCTTCCCAGCTATCCGGCAGCGCCTTGAAGCGTTCGGCAAGTTCCTGGTCGTAGGCGCCGGCCTTGGTGCCGCCGGCGCCGACCTGTACCTCGCCGCGAACCGAAGCGAGCAGCCGGTCATAGAGCGCCCGGCCCTTTGCCGTCAGCGCCACGCCGCGCTGCTCGATCTCGCCGAAGCGGGCGGTATGGCTACCCCTGACCGTACTCTCTTCACCGGAAAAGACGATCGCTTCCTCCAGCGCCTTGAAGCTCGTCTGCCGCAGCAGGATATCGCAATGACGGCGCGGCGGTCCTTCGATGACGGCCTTCGGCGTGATGCCGCGTTCCGGCATGCGGGCCTGGACTGCGTCGATATCGAGCGTGCGCGGCGTAAGGTGATTGATATGCGGCCCCTTGAAGCTGACGACGTCGGCAATCAGCCGATGCGCGTCGTGCAGGCGCTTGTAGGTTTCGGCGTTGACTGTCGCCTCGCCGTGCCAGCGGAAGGTTTCCAGCGCCTCGGCGACGAATTCCGTGGCTTCCGCCTCCGTCAGGCCGCCATTCTGCTCATGACGCTCGATCAGCGCGACGGCGCGCGGCGTATAGATGCGGCGTGCGGCCAGAATGGCTTGCGCCTCACCTCGCAGCCCTTCGTCCTCGATCAGTTCCAGCCGCAGCAGCGAGGTGAAGACGCGGAACGGATTGACGTTGAGCGCCGCCTCACCGATCGGCCGGAAGCAGGTGGAATGAACTGGCACGCCGGCGACCGAGAGATCGTAATAGCCGACCGCCTGCATGCCCATGACGGCGAAGAGCCGGCGAATGGTGAAAAGTTCCTCTGCCGTCCCGAGCCGGATGGCGCCGTGGCGCTCGACGTCGATGCGCTCCAGCTCGCCGGTGCCGGCCAGACGGTCGCGCAGCTCGGGATCCTTTTCGAGGCAGGCGGCGTTCACCTCCGCCACGAGTTCGATCAGCGTGCCATATTGCGGCACCTCTGTCCGATACATCTGCGACATCGCCTCGGTGAAAAGCGAGCGAATACGGTCTGTCGAAACGAAGGCTTGCGGCATCGGGAACTCCGGCTCATTCCGTTTTTGCAGGATGAAACTCTTTACAAGCACCGCAAACCCCGAAATATCGACATTTTGGAAATAGCTCATTCTGAAATGGAATGATCATGAACACGTCAAGGCGCTTTCTGCCGTCGACTTCGCATCTCGCCGCCTTTGAGGCGGTTGCCCGTACCGGCAGCGTCACGGCCGCGGCGCGCGAGCTCGATCTGACACAGAGCGCCGTCAGCCGGCAGGTAAGCGCGCTGGAAGAGCAGCTCGGCGTCGAGCTCTTCCTCCGAGAGCGGCAGACCATGCGGCTGACGCTTGCCGGCGACAGTTATGCCCGCGAGATCCGCGAGGCGCTCCGGCGCATATCGAGCGCTTCCTTGAACCTGCGTGCCAATCCGCATGGCGGCACGCTCAATCTCGCCATCCTGCCGACCTTCGGCACGCGTTGGCTGGCGCCGCGCCTGGGTCGCTTCCTCGCCGCCAATCCCGGTGTCACCATCAATCTCGTGACCCGGCTCTCGCCCTTCGATTTCCGCCTCGATTCGATCGACGCTGCCATCCATTTCGGCCATCCGCACTGGCCGGGCGCGGAGCTCGCCTTTCTCATGTCGGAGCGCACGGTGCCGGCCTGCAGCCCCGACTTTCTGAAGCGATACGCGATCTCAGCGCCGGAAGACCTGCTCACCGTCCCGCTTCTGCACCTGACGACGCGGCCCGACGCCTGGGAACAATGGTTCGCCGGCAACGGCGTCGCCTTCGAAAGCGTGCACGGCATGCTCTTCGACCAGTTCGCCACCGCGGCGCAAGCGGCGATCGCCGGCCTCGGCATCGCGCTGTTGCCGACATTCCTGATGCAGGAGGAGCTCAGGCGCGGCGATCTCGTCGCCGCCGTCGACCGTGAAATGGAAAGCCGGGAACGCTATTATCTCGCCTTTCCGCCCGAGCGCGCCGACTATGCGCCACTTGCCGCCTTTCGCGACTGGATCGTTGCGGAAGCGGCGGCATGACGAACGGCTTGCATCGGCATGGCGGTTTCGACCATTATGCACACCAATCAACATCTGCAGGAAATCCCCATGAAGCCGATCTTCGTCCAGCTCCAATGCGCACCCGGCAAGACCTATGAGGTCGCCGATGCCATCTATCAGACCGAACTGGTCTCGGAGCTCTATTCCACAAGCGGCGACTACGATCTGCTGATGAAGGTCTACATCGAGGAAGGCCAGGATATCGGCAAGTTCATCAACGACAACATCGCCAATATTCCGGGTATCGTCCGCTCGTTGACGACGCTGACCTTCAAGGCCTTCTGAACCCCGTCAGACACGATTAACCTTTTCGCGAAGAATCACCCTCGCAGGAAGACGCTTAGACCGCGCCTTAACGCCCGGGACATCTGGTCGTTGCTATAAGAGTCCGCGTCAACAACGGGCGGCATACGCAGCGATAGGTGGAAAATGGCGATCGTCGAGGCAGACAGCGTGCGCGAGAAGCCACGATCGGAAACAGCCCCGCTGATCGTCCATGTCGTTCGCCAGTTCCTGCCCAATCGCGGCGGGCTGGAAGATGTGGTCGCCAATCTCGGCCGCCAGACTGTGCGCCGCGGCTATCGCGTGCGTGTCGTCACGCTCGATTCGCTCTTCACCGCGCCTGAGGACAAGCTGCCGCCTCGCGAAAATATCGATGGCATCGAGGTGGTGCGTATTCCCTGGTCCGGCAGCAGCCGCTATCCGCTGGCGCCGCAGGTTTTCCGCCATATCGGCGATGCCGATCTCGTGCATGTCCATGCCATCGACATCTTCTTCGACGCACTCGCCTGGGGCCGGCTGCTGCACGGCAAGCCGATGATCGTCACCACCCATGGCGGCTTCTTCCACACCAGAAAATATGCGGCGATCAAGAAGATCTGGTTCCGCACGCTGACCCGCGCTTCGGCGATGGCCTACCGCCGCGTCGTCTGCTGCAGCGCCTCCGACCTCAGGCAGTTTTCCGAGATCGTGCCCGACAGCCTCCTGATCGAAAACGGCGCCGATATCGGCAAGTTCGCCGATACCGCTTCGCGCCGGGCAAAACGCCGCATCGTTACGATCGGGCGTTTCTCGGTGAACAAGCGGCTGGACCACCTGTTGAATGCGATAGCCGCGCTGAAGACACGCCACCCGGAATGGCATCTCGACATCGTGGGCGCCGAATCCGACCTGAACCGGGCGAATCTCGAAGACGAGATCGAAAGCCGCAATTTGACCGGCCGCGTTACGCTGCACGTGTCGCGCGACAACGACACCATCCGCCGCATCATCGCCGAGGCCTCACTCTTCGCCTCCGCCTCGGAATATGAAGGTTTCGGCCTGGTGGCGCTGGAAGCCATGAGCGCCGGCCTCCTGCCGGTGCTGAATGCCAATGATGCCTTTCAGACGCTTGCCGGCCGTCATCCCGTCATCAGGCTCGCCGATTTCCAGAATTCCGGGGCAGCCGCCGCGGCGATCGAAGCCGCCTATGAAGGTCTCGCGCGCGAACCCGATGCCATCCGCGCCGGGCTTCTTGACGCCGCTCGCGGCTACTCCTGGGATATCGTCGCCAGCCGCTATATCGATCTCTACAGATCGCTTGATATCGCCGTCGCCGAAAGCCTCTAACCCTGCCTTCCTGAAATGCCGATCAAGCTCTTGCGAGACGGAGGATCTCGTCGAGCACGAATTTGCGCGATTGCGGCGGCGTCAGGTTGTGGTCAGCATCCGGCAGCATTAGCAGGCGCACGTTCGGATAGCGGGAAAGCTTGGCGCCGCGCGGGCCGAAATGGAAATAGACATGGTCGAGCCCGACGTCGCCCTCGCTGTAGATCAGCGTCAGCGGCACCTTGCGCTTGCCGAACAATGTAAAGGAATGCCGGACCTCGCGGGCGATTTGGCGCCGGTCAGGAAGCAGCTCAAGCAGCGGTGCGATCCAGGGTGACAGCCGCCGGCCGCCGGCGATGACGATATTCTGCAGCGCCGACACCACGTCCACCTGACCGCTCAGCAACCGCTTCAGCGTATCGAGCCGCGCCAGGCGCTGGCCGTAATCGTCGAGGCTGCGAGGAACGGCGACGACGTGCTCCTTGCGCACCGGCACCTTCGGGTCCCAGTAGTAGACGAAGGGATTGATCGAAACGACGGCTTTTAACCGCTCGTCGGCGACGCCGGCGCGGAAAGCGACATAACCGCCGCTGCATCGGCCGGCCACCATAACGGGACCCGCAACGACGCTTTCGAGCAGATCGAGCGAGGCGACCGCATCCGCGGTCTGCGTGCTGGAATAAAGCACCTGTTCCGGCGCATCCGGCCGCGGCGGGCTGTCCCCGACATTGGCGGAATCGAAGCGCAGCGAAACAACGCCTTGGCGCGCGAGTTCGCGCGCCATATCCACCGTCGTCCGTCCCCAGCCGGCATGGCGGTCGTAGGCCGTCGACAGGAAGAGCACGGCATTGCCCTTGACCTCGCCAAGCGGCCGGCTGACGACGCCGACCAGATGATCGTGGCTTCCGAAACGTACCGGCGTTTCCTCAAAACCGTCGCCGGCAAGCGGCAAGCTCTCGATCGTTGCCGGCGAGCGGGCAGTGGATGTCTCCGTAGTCGCCGTCTCCAGCCACTTCGTCAACAGTTCGACGACGGTCATCGGCGTCTTGGCAAAGAGCGGATTGGTGACGAGTTCGTCGTAACCTTCGAAGGCTTTCTGCTCGACCTCAGCGCCGAACGCCTTCAGCGCATCCGCAAAGCCGGTATCCTCGGCCCGGATAGGACGTTCGAGGATCAGATAGCGGGGCGCTGCGAGCCCCTGCGGCGAAGCGATGTTGAGCTTGCCGAGCTCGGCGGCGATCTCTTCGGGCATGACGAGACCGGCGATCTGCACCTTTGCGGCCTGTACATGCTCCTTGCCGAGGCCGAGATCGGCATCGATGATCTTGGACCACATGTTGAGTTCACGCAGATAGGCGCGGCCGCTTAGCACCGGCGCCAGCATGACGAGGCTGTCGATGCCTTCGATCGAGGAACCGATGCGCTGGGCAAGGGTCGCGCCGAGGCCCTGTGCGATGAGGATGATACGGTCGCAGCCGGAGAGCGACTTCAGCTCGGCAGCAGCGGCGCGGATCGAATTTTCCCAAGTTTCCAGCCTTGCCGGCAGCGGGCCGAAATCGAGCGCATCGCCGGTGCCGCGATAGTCGAAGCGTAGGCTCGGCAAGCCGATATCCGAGAAATGCTCGGCAGCGATGCGGAAGAACTTGCGGCTGCACATTTCCTCAAACCCCCAGGGACTGACGAAGAGGACGGCGGCCGAACGCTTCTTCCCTTGAGGATTTTCAGGCATGAACAGCCCGATCGTGCCGTCGAAGACGACGGGCAGGGCAGCGCTGCGTCCCGCACCCTCGGCCGGTTCGAGCGAGAATTCACCGGGCGCGACCTTGGCGCGGTCGGGTTCGTCTGGAAGCCGCGGCGCAATGAAATTGATCGCGTGGCCGACCGGCCCCCGCAGCGCGGACGGCATCTTTTCGAGGATGGAGTGCATGACCTCCACATCCTCGCGCGGCACGGCGCGCAGCACGCGCAGCGCTGCGAAATAGGCGAAGGTGCCGGCGATGATCGCGGCGACGAGACCGATCGGACCGTGGATGAATTCCAGCGCGGAGATCGCCGCGCAGGCACACAATACCGAGGCGAGCGTCACCTTCGTCAGGCTTGCGTAGAGACCTGAAAGCTGGGATCCGAATCCTGTCTGCCTGATCATCATCATCGACATCGCAACGAACACGAGTATGCGCACGAGTGCGGCTCCCTCGGCGGCAAGCCTAGGTACGATCAGTAAACAGCCCACTACCATAAGGAGGCCACCTATCACACTGATATTCAGGCGCGAGCGGGCTCTGTCCATCGAGAGCAGATAGAGGCTGAGGATCTGCATGAAGGTATAGGCCGGCGCGACGAGCGCGAGCAGTGCAACCACCGTGCCGCTGCGGCGAAACGCTTCGCCGAACACCACCAGCACCAGTTCGCTGGAGATCGCGGCCAGCCCGAGGCTCATCGGCAACACGATATAGGCCATGCTGCGGGTGACGGCGGCGAAGACCTCGACCGGCAACGTCGAATCGTCGCTGCTGTGCCGCCGCTCGGAATAATAGGGCAGCAGGCTACCGGTCATCTGGATCGGCAGTTGAAGCGCAATATTGGCGATCGACAGGCCGACGGCATAGTAACCGACCATTTCCACCGACCAGAACTGCTGCAGGAAAAGCAGCTCGAGGCGGTTGAGGAAAATGGAATCGATGATGAACTGGATCGACAGGATGATGGAGGAGGAGGCGAGATATTTCAGCGAGACCCCGCACCAGTCGCGCCGCGCGAGAAGAATCGGCAGCGTGGCGAAAAACAGCACGAGCTGGCCGAGTGCATAACCGACGAGAACGCCTTCGACGCCGTAGAAGACGGCGCCGGTGGCAACGCCGGCAAGCTGGATGATCGAGACGGCGACCGTCAGCTTGAAGAAGGCGCCGAGCTTCTTTTCACCGATCAAATAGAATTTGACGAAGGATCCGATCGCCTGGATGAAGAACAGAGCGCCCGTGACCAGCGCGACGGAAGGCGCTGTTTCCGCCCAGTGCATCTCCTCCGAGGTCAGGAAGAACAGCGCGTAGAGCGCCAGCAGCGCGACGGTCGAAAACATCATGAAGCTGACGAGAATGGCGGCAAAACCCCGCCGGCGTCGCGCATCGTAGCCTTCCGCCGAAAGCTGCGGCAGGGTCTTCAACAGCGTTATGCTGGAGCCGAGTTCGGCAATCGAGGCGCCCGTGACCACCAGCCAGAGCGAAAAGGCGACGATGCCGTTGGCCTCAGGCCCGAGCAGCCGTGCGGTTATGATCGAAGAGACGAAGCCCGTTAGCAGCAGCAGCATGCCCGCCGCCGCATTCATCACCGAATTTGCGATAATACCCTTCGACATCTATCCATCCGCTAGCGCCGGCTACCGCCGGATACCCGTCATCTCTAACGTGAAAATGTTAAAATAAAGCGGAGTGACGACCTCATCTTAGCTGGCTTGCATCGCCGCCAGCTTCTGAAGCGCCTTCTCGTAGCTATTCTCGGCGAGATAGCGCAGCAGGAATTCCCGCGCCTTCTCGGCTTTCTCTCGCGCGAGTTCCGGCGCACGAAAAATCTCCCTGAGATAGGCAGCCGCCTCCTCCGGGGAGGGATCGGCCCAGACTGCGCCCTCAAGCGCGGCAAATTCGGGATGTGTATCGACGACAGGAATGAGGGAAGAGCCGACCAGCCAGGTGTTATCAGGATCGCAGAAATCTGCCGTACCCGACCAGGCGGTGGAAACGACAGGCGTGTGCTGCATGATCGCCTCGGCGACCGTCAAGCCGAAACCTTCCGAGCGATGCAGCGAGAGATAGGCGTCGGAAGAGCGGATGAGGCCATTGATCTCGGAATTAGACAGCTTGTCGGTGACGATACTGATCCGGCTATCGCCGGCGACCGAACCGACCAGTTCGCGCAGGCCTTCATCCTTGCTGATATCGCCGCTGGCCTTCATCAGCAGGAAGGCGCTCGGGCATTCGGCGCTGAAGATCCTGAAGGCTTCGATGACGGCCTGCGGGTTCTTCCGGTTGATCGACGAGCCGGCGCTGAAGATGAAGCTGACGAGAAAGGCATCCTTCGCGATGCCGAACTTCTCCCGCATGCCTTCCGTCGCCGGCTTTTCGGTGACCGGGTGCGGAACCACGATGACGGGCGCTTTGGTCAGCGGCGCAATCGCCCGCCGGGTGAATTCCGACGGAACGAAGACGGCATTCATGTAACGCAATCCATTGCGCCACTCCGCCGGCACGACTTCAAGCTCCCAGGCGAAATAGCCGATGTTGAAGGCGCTGGTGAAATTCGAAACGCCCTTTTTCAGGATGGCGCGCGGCAGCATCGGCGGATTGAGATGCCAGATACGGCTTCCGGGGAGCTCGACGGAGAGATGCGACGGCATCCATCCGGCAAAGGAATTCTCGTCAGGATTCGTGCTGACATCGGAGAGCGAGATGGCCCGCCCCGCTTCGGAGAGCGCGTCGGCGCAGAGCCGCGCCGATTCGCCGATACCGACAGCCATTGAGAGATAACCGACGATTTCCACCGGCTTGCGCGGATTGAAGGCAATTCGCGACCGCGGAATCAGCCGCTGCAGGAAATGGGCACGCAGAAAGCGGTAGGTCGTTCTCAAATCACGATCTTTCTCAATGGATCGGCATCATCCCCAGCGCCAGGCGTCAACCTCGGAGCGCGGCGCGATGCGAACTGCCCAGACTTCTGATTTCGCCTGCAGGCGGAACATCGCTCTGCGTGCCGGGCAGCGCGAAGAGCTTCACGCGCCGCAAAGCGCCGGGGGCAAGATGGAACCAGTCGTCGTCGGCCCGGTAACCTTCGACGTCGATATGCACCGATTGCGCCAGCCGGTCGGTCCTGAGATCGACGACCCAGTCGTCGCCGTCCTTGCCGAGCGATGCCTCGATGTTTGCGTCATGGAGCGCCTTGCCTCGTCCGCAGGGGAAGTGGAAGCTTTCGGCGAGAACGGCGCCGTCGCCGAGCGAGCGCAGGCGCGCGACACTTGCATCATGCGACGGCGGACCGAAACGAAAGGCATAGGTCGTATCGAAGAAGGCGCCAAACAGCGCGGTGGAGGCAAAACGCTCCGTGCTCCTTGTCGCCAGCTTGAAGGCCATGCTGCCGCTGACGACCTGCTGCTTTCCGTCGCGCAGGCAGGCAACCTCGAGCTCGACGTCGAGCGCTGCGTCCGTCTCGTTGACGACATGCACGTCGAGGCCGTTGGTTCCCTCGTCGGTAAACACTGCCTGCACCGGCCGGAAGGCGCGGCGCATCGCATACCAGACGGGCTTCGGCTCACCGGTGGAATCGATCACGCCCCAGCCGGGGCCGGGCATGAGGTCCTGCAAGGTCCAGACGAGCGCGCCGTTGCAAAGGGAACCCTTGCGCCGCCATTCGGCGAAGGTCTCCTCGATCACCTCGCCGGTGACGGCGCGGGAAAGATCGAGATAACGTTCCGGATCCTCGCGGCGCATCTGGGCAGAATCGAAATCGTAAAGAAGCTTGAGATAGAAATCGCGAACGTCCTCGAAGTCCCACGATGCGCCACGGTCACGGGGCACGCAGGCCTTCCAGAGCGGGCTGTGGACGGCGGGCACGTCGAGATGACGATGCAGCGTCCTTTGCTGCGGCACATGCGCAAAAGCAAGGCTTTCGGAGGCGAAACGTACATCGGCGCGGCGCGCATCCGCAATCGGTCGCATATAGGCGCCGACGCCGTAATAATGGGAAACGCCGGAATTCGGCGAAAACGGCATCGCCCCGCCATAGGGCGAGTTCGGAACATAGGGCACGTCAGGACGCATGCGCGTGACGATCGCCGGGATGATTTCGTCGGTGACCGGCCCGCTCCAGAATTCCATGGGCAGGCCGAGCATCGCCGCCTGCTGATGGATCTCGCTGCCGCCGCAGAGCACGGCAAGAGAAGGCGACGCCTGGACGCCGTGCAGGAATTCCTCGACCTCGGCATGCACATGGCCGAGAAAGGCCTTATCGTTGCGCGGATAGTCGAAATTGGCGAACATGAAATCCTGCCAGACGAGCAGGCCGAGTTCGTCGCAGAGCGCGAAGAAATCGGGCGTCTCGTAAGCCATGGTGCCGCCGATGCGGATCATGTTCATGCCGGCGCCTGCGGCAAGCCGCAGGAATGGCTCGTAATCCGCCCGCCCACCCGGCAATCGTGCGATGTCGGCCGTCGTCCACACCGCTCCACGGCAGAAGATGCGCTCACCGTTGAGGAGGAGTGCGAAATCGTCGCCATCGGCGCCACTGTCGACGTCGATGCGCCGGAAGCCGGTCCTGCCCAGCGGATATTCCACGCCATCGGAAACCAGCGTCAGATCGTAAAGACGCGGAGTGCCGTGGGTGTGCGGCCACCAGGGTTCGATGTCGGAAAGCTTGAGGATAGCCGAGTAATGGTTGTCGCCGATCTTCTCGAAGGGCTGCTCCATGCCGCCGCAGTGCAGCAGCATTGCCGGGTCCGCGGCATTGTTATGCAGGGAGACGCTGAGGCGGCCGACGCCGCTCTCGTCCAGCGCCGCGCGGATGGTGACATTGTCGATCGAGACGGGATTGCGCCGCACCAGCGAAATCGGCCGCCACGGTCCGACGGCATGGATCTCGGGGCACCAGCCCGGCATATGGCCGAGCAGCGTCGTGCGGAAATTCTTCAAGCCCGCCGGCGTGACCATCTGCGGCCGCCAGCGCGCACGCGGACCAGGCTCGGACAGGCGGGGACCGAGCGCCCGGAAACAGAGCGCCAGTTCGTCGCCACCCAGAAGCGTCACCGGGATTTCATGGGCCGTGAACATGCTTTCGGAAAACAGGATTTCCTGGCCGTTGAGGAAGACATGGCACAGTGTGGCAAGTCCTCCGAACCGCAGGATGGCTTCGCCAGGCTCGGCATCGAACAGCCGGCAGAGATACCAGGCGTCGCGCGTGTTCAGCGGCTCGGGATTTTCCCGGTCGAAGAGCCCGGCTTTTTCGAGTGCTGCGGCAACGGTGCCGGGAACGGGCGCGGGTATGAACTGCGCGGAAAGGTGAATGTCGTGCGGCACCGCGCAGGCGCCCGGCTCCGTCAGGATCAGGTTCCAGCCTTCGGAAAGCACGCTTTCCTCGGCTCCGATGCTTGCCAAACGCGCCTGCATGGTCAGGTCTCCGGCCTCAGATTCGCTCCGCAAGCGATGCCATCATGGAATCCCATGCATCGGCGGCCGGATCAAGTGCTGCCTGCAGCGGCTCGAACCTCCTGCGCGCGATGGCGCGGGCAAGCTGGAACTGCACGGATTTCGCCGCATCCGATATGCCCCTGGCATGCTCGGCGGCGGCCGCGAATTCACCCGGTGAGAGCCAGGCCAGGTGATCGGCCGCCAGCTCGAAATTAGCGCCCACCTGGCGAAGCGTGTTGAACGCATATTTGTGGAAGAAGCCGAATGGCCGATCGGCCACGGCTTCGACCTGTTGCGGAAAGACGGCAGCGAAGGCGCGGATCGGGTTTTCGCTTGGGCGCCTGGTGAAATGAAACCCGGCAAGCCGCCGCGCGGTTGCGCGCAGATTCGTTTCGTCAGCGGACTTTTCAGGGAACCGCGCAAATTCCGCATAGGGCAGGAACGGTGCGTCGTTCTCCGTCAGATGCAGCTGGAACAGGCCGTCGAAATCCTCGCCTTCGAGGTGGAAATAGCCGGCATTGTGAAAATACTCGACGCGCTTTGCGCCAATATCCAGCCGGTTGATCGCAACCGTCGTCTTGCCGTGCTCCTGCCGGTAGGCAGTGCCGCGCGTATCCGGCATGTAGAAGGAATCCATCTCGATCAGGCAGAGGCGACCCCGCGCGATCTGCACTTCGACATGCCGTTCGACACGGTCGTAGATCGCAAGCTCGGTCGCGCGGATGCCGTAGAGCGCTTCGAGATCTTCGAGCGGCACCTTGAAGAAGGTGAACTGGTCACCCTCGAAATCCTGCGACAGGGTAAAACCCAGCATCGCCTCGGGTGCGACGCCCGATGTCGCCAGCACCTCGATCCAGAGATCGACATAGCAGTTGGTTTCCGGCCATGCGCGTTCGCCGGAATGCAGCGCGTGCTGTCGGTAGGTTTCCGGGCTGATCCCCGGGAATACCGATGTCATCGATCTCATCAGCCCCACAGCGTTTTCCGTACGCTGGCCGGCCATTGCTTCACATCGAGCCCGTGATGGTGGAAGAGGGCGAGCGCGATGCGCTCCAGGCCGAAGCCGACGCAGGCGGTGTGCGCAACGCTGCCGTCTTCGAGATTGAGGCCCCATTTCGTGCCGAAAGCATCCTGATGGTAGTTGAAGCTCATGCAGGCGGTCGGCTTGGCGACCGAGGTGATCGGGATCAGCAGTTCGAACTTCAGGTTCTGGTCGCGCTGATTGTTGGCGAGCATCTTGCCCGCGCGGCCGAAGAACGGATCGTTGGCGATATCGATCGTCACCTCGAGGCCGACGGCTTTCATCATCTCGACGCCGCGATCCATCCAGCGCTGGCGGAAATCGGTGACGTGCTGCTCGGTGCCCATGCAGACATATTCGCGCATGCGGAAAAGCTGCTGGCGGGCAGGGTCCTTCGACGGCTCGTGGCGGAAGCAGTAGGATTGCAGATCGAAGAGACCGCCCGTCTTCGGCAGATTGCCGCGCTTGGCGACCGTCGGATAGAGGGGATAGCAGGCCGCCGGCGTCAGCACGATGTCGGTTGCTTCCTGTCCCTTGGTCCACTCCTCGCCGACTTCCATACATTCAAGCAGGCTGACATGATCGAGTTCGCTGCCGCAGAAGCTGTGCACCGTGCCGGCAAGCTGCGGGAAGCTCTTCATGTAGCCGCTCTTTTCGAAGAAGGCGCGGTTCATGCCGGGAGGGAAACGCATGGCCTCGGCGCCGTCGGCGCCGCCGAATGTATCGATCAGGCGCTCGAAGGCGGCGATCACATCTTCGAACTGGCCGCTGCGGCCATAGAGCCCGTCGATGCCGGTATCGATCAGCAGACCGGCATCGAAAAGCCGGTCCAGAAACGAGGTCTGCATATCCATGACTGTCACCCCAGTAGGCTAGTGTCCTGCTTATGGACAAGGAGCATGCTCGACGTGTTGCCGAGGATGCGGTCGTTCGAGATCATGAGCTGCGCGGAGTGGGCGTCGCGCAAATGGCGTCCGAGGCTGAAGGGCGTACCGTTCTTGTAGCCCATGATGCCGCAGATCAGCATGGCGTGATTGACGATCTCCAGGATCGTTTCCGAGGAGGCGATCTTGACGTTGTTCATCGCCACCGCAAAGCCCATCGAGGAAAGCTTGTCGCCATCCGTCTTGGCACCCTCATAGGCCTTGAGGCCGGCAACGACATTCGACTTCACCATCTGCAGGAGGTTGGAAACCTCTGCGAGGCGAAGCGCGCCGGGCGGGGTGGCATCAGGGGATTTGCGGGCAGCGGCACGCACGAAGGCTTGGGCGCGGGAAACGGCGTCGACCGCGATGCCATACCAGACGCCACTCCAGAGCAGATGCGAGGAGGCAAGCATCGACTGTGCAGCGATTTCCGCAAAAGGCTTCGGCAGGATCTGTGCGGCCGGCGCTTGTCCCTTGAAAAGGAAGCCATCGGAGCAGGTGCCGCGCATGCCGAGCGTGTTCCAGGCATGCGTTTTTTCGAGCGTGTACTGATCCTTGAGGAAGGCCGTCAGCACCTGATCGGAGGAGGCTGCCTGCGGGTGGGCACGCGAGGTGATGAGGATGGCATCGGCATGCGAGCCGTAGGAAATGACGGTCGCGTCCTTTTCGAGGCGGCAGGTATCGCCGTCGACTTCGACCGCGCAAATGCTATTGCGCAGGTTTCCGCCGATGCCGCCTTCAGTGGTCGCGGAGGCGATCAGCAGCTGGTCGGCAGCGATGGCGTGCATCAAACTGCGATGCCATTCGCTCTCGGCGCCGTGTTCGACGAGGCTCGACAGCTTGATATGGTGCATGGCGAAGACCATGGCGCTGGCCGCGCAGGCCTGGCCGAGCATCGAGCACAATTCGGCGATCTCGGTGATCGATGCCGATTCACCGCCGAGATGGCGCGGCACCTGGATGCCGAGCAGCCTTTCGGCCTTCATCGCATCCACGGCTTCCCGGGGAAAGCGGCCTTCGAGATCGACGGCATCGGCGTGTTTGGCCGCAACTTGGGCGACGCGGGCGACCCTTGCGACAAGATCGTCCTGTATGATCTTGACGGGAAAGTTCATCAGGCGACCTTCCGGCCGTCCTGGATGAGATCAACCGTCTTGGCAATGGCCGAAATGCTCGCGAAGGATTTGCGGTTCAGGAGATTGTCGGGAAATTCGATGTCGAACGCCTCTTCGATGCCGAGCATCAGCTGCACCGAGGCAAAGGACGTCAGACCTGCAGCATAAAGATCGGCATCGTCGGCGACCTGGTCGATCGCTACCGGAAGCTTGCCGAATTTGGCTACGAGGTCGCGGATTGTCGTATTCATCCCATCACTCCAAGATGCTCATGATCCCGAACCGGCGTTCATCGCCTTGTCATGAGCGTTCTTTTAGTGCGGAAAACAGAACATTCCGCTAATTAATTGGGTTAAATATGATTGTTGCTCACAGTTAGGATTTTAGCGATCCGTCCGGCGAAAATGGAAATAGATATTCTATATCAATTCTTTGATAAATTTTCATCGCCGATGCCGGACACAATTTCCGACGTGACGAGTACAGAAATGACACGGAAAGTAGCGTTTTAGGTCAATCCGCGGGCGGATAGGAATGCTCGCCGCCGCGGTAGTCCGAGACGGAATAACACCCGTCGCCCGTTGCCCGAACGGTGCTTCCGCTGACGACGGCCTTGCCGTGACCGCCCGGGATATCAAGAATATAAGTCGGCTGGCAAAGGCCCGAAATCCGCCCGCGCAGCGCCGCAACGATCCTCTGCCCCTCCTCGATCGTTAGCCGGAAATGGCTGGTGCCGGGCGCGAGATCGGGATGATGGAGGTAATAGGGTTTGACCCGGATCTCGACGAAAGCCTTCATCAGTTCCGCAAGCACCTCGGGATCGTCGTTGACGCCCTTGAGCAGCACCGACTGGCTGATCATGGCAATGCCGGCATCGATGAGGCGGGCGCAGGCCGCGCGCGCTTCCGCCGTCAATTCCCTGGCATGGTTGGCATGCAGCGCGATATAGACGGTCTTGCCGCTCGCTTTCAGAGCTGACATCAGCGCCACATCGATCTTCTCGGGATCGACGACGGGGACACGCGTGTGGAACCGCACGATCTTCACATGCGCGATTCCTGCGAGCGCCTCCATGATCTCGCGGAGCCGGCGCGGCGAAAGCACCAGCGGATCGCCGCCGGTGAGGATGACCTCCCAGATTTCCTGGTGGCTTCTGATATAGTCGAAAGCAGCCTCCATCGCCGCCGCATCGAGCGTGCCCAGGCCCTGTGGCCCCACCATTTCGCGGCGAAAGCAGAAGCGGCAATAGACCGGGCAGACATGCACGGCCTTGAGCAGCACGCGGTCGGGATAGCGATGGACGATGCCCTCGACGGGGCTGTGGGCATGATCGCCGATCGGATCTGCGCGTTCTTCGGGGGCGACCGTGAGTTCGGCTGCATCAGGCACGAACTGCCGTGCGATCGGATCGTCAGGATCGGCCCGATCGATCAGCCGGGTAACGACGGGCGTCAGCGCGATCGCGTAACGCGCGGCAACCTCTTCAAGCGCAGCGCGATCGACAGGCGCGGCAAGTCCCGCCATCACGAGATCGTCGACGCTCTTGATCGGTTTGACGACATTCATCTTCCGTACTCCGCAACCGGCGCCCAGAGCACCCGGTCGATGCGCGATGCTCCCGTCGCCAGCATCACCAGCCGGTCGAAGCCGAGCGCGATACCGCTTGCCTCAGGCATCAGCGACAGCGCCGAGAGGAAATCCTCGTCGATCGGATAGGTCTCGCCGTAGACCCGCGCCTTCTCGGCCATCTCGATCTCGAACCGACGGCGCTGCTCGGCAGCATTGGTGAGTTCCCCGAAGCCGTTCGCAAGCTCTACGCCGCAGGCATAGAGCTCGAAACGCTCGGCAACTCTGGGATCGCGTGCCGAGGGACGCGCAAGCGCTGCCTCTGAGACCGGATATTCATCGAGAATGGTGATGCGGCCGAAGCCAAGATGCGGCTCGACCTTTTCGACCAGCACCCGGCTGAAGAGATCGGCCCAGCCGTCGTCATCGGCAACGCGCATGCCGACGCGCCTGAGCTCGGCCGCCAGATGATCGCGATCCGTCGAACCGTCGGCTGCGACGGAGGCGAGAAGATCGATGCCGGCATGACGTTGAAACGCTTCGGCAATGCTGATCCGCTCCGGCCCGGCAAACGGATCGCTCTCGGCACCACGATAGGCAAGCTTGCCGGTCTTCACCGTCTCAGCGGCAAGCGCCAGGATCCGCACGCAATCCATCATCAGGCTCTCGTAGCTTTCACCGGCCCGATACCATTCGAGCATGGTGAATTCTGGATGGTGCAGCGGCCCGCGCTCGCGGTTGCGATAGACATGGGCAAAACACGAGATGCGTTCCTCGCCCGCCGCAAGCAGCTTCTTGCAAGCAAATTCCGGCGAGGTGTGCAGATAGAACGGCGCCTTCTGCCCATCCGTCGTCACCGCTTCCGTCGCGAAGGCGTGCAGATGCGCCTCGTTGCCCGGGGAGACTTGCAGCACCGCCGTATCCACCTCGATAAAATCCTCGCGCGCGAAAAACCCGCGCAACGCCGCCTGGATCGCATTGCGCCCGATCAGAAACGGGCGGCGATCGGCATGCACGGACGGGGTCCACCAGGGGGACGCTTTCGCCGAAGAGTTCATTCCAAGCTTTCTTCGCCGGAGAAGCCGGTATGGGGGTGGCTATTTCCCGGATTTTAGGTTAGTTGCGCCCCCAAAGAAAAACATTTGCGTCTTCGGGGCGTCTCGACAGTCATCTACGACGCCGAAAGCCGAGTTACAAGGAAGTCTTATGGTCAAGGTCATCGCCTCTTCGGTCCGCAAGGGCAACGTGCTCGACGTGGACGGCAAGCTTTATGTCGTTCTCACCGCTCAGAACTTTCATCCGGGCAAGGGCACGCCGGTCACCCAGGTCGACATGCGCCGCATCGTTGACGGCGTGAAGGTTTCCGAGCGCTGGCGCACCACCGAACAGGTCGAGCGCGCCTTCGTCGAAGACGTCAACTTCCAGTATCTCTATGAAGACGGCGAAGGCTTCCACTTCATGAATCCTGCGAACTACGACCAGGTGGTCGTGAGCCAGGAAACCATGGGCGATCAGAAGGCCTATCTCCAGGAAGGCATGACCTGCATCCTGTCGATCCATGAAGGCATTCCGCTGGCGCTCGAACTGCCGCGCCACGTGACTCTCGAGATCGTCGAGACCGAACCGGTCGTCAAGGGCCAGACGGCCTCCTCGTCCTACAAGCCGGCCATGCTCTCCAACGGCATCCGCACCTCGGTTCCGCCGCATATCGATGCCGGCACCCGCGTCGTCATCGCGACGGAAGACAACTCCTACGTCGAACGCGCCAAGGACTGATCCTGGTTGCCATCTCTGCAGAAGGCCGGCTCACGCCGGCCTCCAACTGAAATGTAGAATCCAGCTATCGATGCCGAGTCCACTTGCAGCACGGCTCATTTTGCCGGAGCTGCCTTCGTTCAGCTAAAGCAGAACGTCCGTTTTCATAACGCGTAAATTCAATCGCAAAACCGTCGCTTTATCCGGATTTCTTACGGGCAGTTGCCTGCCCCCAATTCCATGATCCGAAGTCAGATAACCTTTCGGACTTCACTCTCGAAGCTCATGACGTGAGCCATCGCGATCTTTTCAGCCTCATCTGCGTCACCTCTACATACCGCCTCAAGCATGAGAACCTGATCATGCAAGACGTCCTCAAGGCGAGGCACCAGGCTCGGAAACCGTTTCATGGCGACATACAGGATTCTCAGCGACAGATTGTGGTAGTGATCCAGCGTATCGGACAGGAAAGGGTTTTTCGCCACTTTGTAGATGAAGCGGTGAACCCGGCGATCGAGAGCAAGTATGTCCTCCAGCGCCATCGGACCGGTTGTTTGCTTGAGCTCATCGATCAGTTGCCGCGCTTCTTGCCGCTCGAACTCGCGCAGCCTTTCCGCCGCTAGTCGGGTCGCCCAGGACTCGATCCGTGCTCGTGCCTCATAAACCGCGGTAAGATCATTGATATCGATCTTGCTGACAAATGTGCCGCGGCGCGCGCTGACGACAACGAAACCATCATATTGCAGACGCTGTATGGCCTCGCGCACCGGCGTGCGCCCGACTTCCATGCGCTTCATGATCTCGGCTTCCCGCAGAAGTGTGCCCGGTGGAAGGAGCGTCGTAATGATGTCGTCACGCAGCCGAATGTATGTCCGCTCCGCCAGCGTTGATTCAGCCGCTTCGTAATCCAGTTCGAATGCCGACATATTCAGCGCGTTCCTCTCTCTGTCCATTTCCGCATGGCTAAACGCCCTTCCGCCTAGAAAAAAGGCGCTTAACGATTCCGCTTGACTTCATATCATGTCTGCATATTCTCAATATATCAGCAATATATAACCACAAAGAGGGGTTTCAAATGAAACATGCTGAATTGATGAAAAAAGCGCAGGCAAACGGGTTGGCTGCCTTGGCGGTCCTGAGTTTGGAGCTGTTTGCGACGGTCGTGCCATCCACTGCGAAGGCCGACGATCTGGAGCTGATGAAGCCAGGCACGCTCGTCGTTACCGTGCAGCCTTACATGCCTTACACGGCGGTCAAGGATGGAAAGCTTGTCGGTCTGGACAGCGACATCCTGACAGCCGTCGCCGATAAGCTCGGCCTCAAGATGGAAATCAACGTCACCGACTTTCCAGGCATGCTGGCTTCCGTCCAGACGCAGCGGGCTGACATAACCATTGGCGGAATTGCATGGTCCGACACTCGCCAGAAGGTCGGCCTGTTCACCGACCCTCCATATTATTCGCCGCCGGCCATGGCCGTGAGCGGCACGACGAGCTTTCCGGATGTCGCGAGCCTGGAAGGCAAAAATCTCGGCACTGTGACGGGCTATGTCTGGGCGAAATCGATCGCGCAGGTCCCTAACGCGTCACCCCATACCTTCCCGAGCGCCGAGGGTGTCTTCCAGGATATTTCTACCGGGCGTCTGGACGTCGGCTTTCTCGATCCGCTGCTGATCACCTATCAACAGCAACAGCGCCCCGACATGAAGGTCCGCATCGAATACCTGAAGCCGCCGACAAACGAACAGGTGACCGCGCACCCCGATTACAAATATTTTCAGGCCTACATGACCGGATTCTACCTTCCCAAGCAGTCGCCGAAGCTGGCCAAGGCTGTTTCCGATCAGATCGACGCCATGTACAAGGACGGATCCCTTGCGGCTTTGATCACGAAATGGGGCGGCGATCCCAAGCAGTTCTTGGTTCCCTCGCCCGAGATGGCGGCACAGCGGCGCGGCGTTGACCGTCCAGCAGACTGGAACCCGCCTTCCATTGCGAAGTGAGATCGAAGCATGACGACGTTGTCATCCTTCACCGATATTTTCCAGGTTCCCTGGAATGACTACGTCGGAAACATTGCCGTGGGTCTGCTCAGGACCCTCGGCTATACCGTGGCCAGCTTCATCGGCGCGACGATCCTCGGTCTTGCGCTTGCGCTGATGAGGCTCAACCGGCTGCGACTGGTCCGCGTCCCTGCAGCCTTCTATACCGAGCTCTTTAAGAACGTACCGCTTCTGGCGATCATTTTCCTCACTTACTTCGGTCTGCCTTCCGTAGGCATCAGGCTGGAGGTTTTCGAAGCTGGCGTGTTGAGCTTGGTGCTCTTCTACGCCGCTTACCTGTCCGAGATCTTTCGGGCAGCGATCGCCGGCGTACACCAAGGGCAGCAAGAGGCGTCTCAAGCTCTCGGGCTAGGGCGCGGCAAGACGTTCAGCCATGTCGTCCTGCCACAGGCGGTGCGGCTGGCGCTTCCCGGGACGAACACGATGTTCGTCGACCTGATCAAGTCGACCTCGCTGCTTGTGACGATCTCCGCTGCCGAACTGATGACGCAGGCACAGTTGATAGCCTCGGAAACCTTCCGGGCGCTTGAAGTGTATCTCGTGATCTCCGCGGTCTATTTCGCCATCTGCTACCCGGTGTCACAGTGTCTGCTTCTGCTGGAGCGCAAGATCCATGCCGGCGTGCCATTGTCATTAGCCAGAAGGCGCCGGCTCAAATTAGCCAGGACCTATCTCGCCGAGGGGAGAGTCTGACCCATGACGACCACTCCCGCCAAAACTGCCTTTGTGTCAAACCAGCCTGTCGATCGCCCGGCCGTCAAAATTAGCGGATTGCGCAAGTCTTTTGATGGGCGCCTGGTGCTCGACCGCGTCGATCTCGAGGTTCCCGCCGGCAAAATCGTAAGTATCATTGGTCAGAGCGGCGGAGGAAAGACCACCCTCATGCGCTGCGTCAATCTGCTTGAGCGTCCCGATGAGGGAACGATCACCGTCGGCGATGAGACGATCTTCGCCGACGGCCAAGTAACCTGCCGCAACCTTGCAAAGCTTCGGCAGCGTGTCGGCATGGTGTTTCAGCGTTTCAATCTGTTCCCGCATCTGACGGCCGTGGAGAACGTCGTTCTCGCTCAGATGCAAGCAGCCGGGATCGGCGAGAGAGAGGCCGTGGAACGGGCCGTGAAACTTCTGACGAGAGTAGGCCTTGCCAAACGGGCGATGGCTTATCCGGAACAAATGTCGGGCGGCGAGCAACAGCGTGTGGCGATTGCGAGGGCCCTCGCGCTGGAACCAACGGTGTTGCTGTTCGATGAGCCGACGTCGGCGCTCGATCCTGAATCGACCGGGGAAGTTCTCCGCGTCATGCGGGAACTTGCGGCCGACGGCATGACCATGATCCTGGTCACGCATGAGCTGCCCTTTGCGAAAGAGGTGTCGGACTGGGTCGTGTTCATCGACGGCGGCCTCATCATCGAGCAGGGAACCGCCGGAGATGTGCTTGACCGTCCAACCGAAGCACGCACGGCTGCCTATGTCGCGCGCTACGCCTCGCCAGGCTAGTCCTCGATTGAACCGAACCGGCCCGGCCGCGCGTGGCGCCGCCGTGTTGGCGAATTCACATATCGGATCGCGCCATCACAAGGCGCCGAGGTAGATACACATTTCATGGACAAGCTAACAACAGATATCGCCGTCATCGGCGGCGGTGTGATCGGCGTGGCAACCGCACTGCGGCTGCGTTCCGACGGTCGCGATGTCGTCGTAATCGAACCTAACAAACCCGGTTCGGGAGCATCTTACGGCAATGCCGGAACGATCGCCGACTATGCAATCATTCCCGTCGGCACGCCCGCCGTCCTTAAAAACCTGGCCTCGCTGCTTCTCAATGCCGACAGCCCGTTATCCATCCGCAAGGCAGCATTGCCCACGTTGTTTCCTTGGCTGATGCGTTTTGCCTACGAATCCCTCCCTCACAGATACAGAGACAATACGAGCCGCATCGCCGACCTTCTGTCCGACGCTTCATGGGAATGGCTCGAACTCGCAGCAGAAATCGGCGCGTCCGATCTTTTGAGCGCGAAAGGATGCCTCTACCTCTACCAGACGCCCGAGGCCTTCAAGGCGGCTGCTTCAGATTTCGAGCTTCGCCGAAACTATGGGGTAGCGCAGCAGCTTCTCACCCCCGACGAAGTGCAAAGCCTGGAGCCTCGGCTGCCGCAGGTCCGTGGCGGGGGGCTTTTCTTTCCGAAAGCGATAAACTTCACCGATCCCGGCCAGGTCATGAGCGTGATGGAAGCCGCCGCCAAACGAGCGGGCGTCGAGTTCGTCCGAGACTCCGTGACGACTATTTCGCGTGAGCGGGATGGAGTGAGGATGATGGCTTCAGCGCACAGCATTCATGCCCGAGCGGTGGTAATCGCTGCCGGCGCACATTCCCGCGGTCTGGCTCTGCAGCTCGGGGAGCGGGTCCCCCTGGATACCGAGCGCGGTTATCATCTCGAATTCGATATGGAAACACCGCCGGTGGAACGACCGGTATGCCCGACGCATCACGGATTTTACCTTTGCCCGATGCGCGGTCGCCTGCGGGTGGCAGGCACTGTGGAACTTGGAGGCATCGGCGCGCCTTCGAACCCACGGCGGCTCGAAGTGTTGTTGGCAAACGCCCGCAAGGTTTTCCCGACGCTTGGTGAACCAAGCCGGAGCTGGATGGGCTTCCGCCCTTCCATGCCCGATTCCGTTCCAGTCATCCGGCCTTCAAGAGGAGGAAGGGACGTCGTGTTCGCCTTTGGACACGGGCATATCGGTTTGACGCTGGCGCCACGGACGGCTCGCATGGTCAGCTCCATTCTTGCCGCTTGATCGCGTCAGGAGCATGTCGTGACAGACGGAACGGTGTTTGCGACACCGCTTCGCTCCCATCCTCAGAGATGCGGGTTGCGCGGCCGGTACTTCCTAACGAGCTTCTGGTTGATCTCGGTAGCACCCGGCATGTTGGCGCTGAGATAAACCGGCGCATCGCCGGATTTCGAAAGTTCCGAGGCGACTTCGGCGAAGATCGCGTTGATGACCGTCACCCCGACCGCCGTCGAGACGGGTCCGACCCGAAGCCCCGTGCCTTCGAGATCGAGAACGGCGTCGCCCGGCGGCAGCCCGTTGTCGAGCACCACATCGGCCACGTCGGCAAGCCGCCGGCGACCATTGGCGATCGCTGAGGAATAGGCGATCGACGTGATGGCAATCACTTTTGCACCGATTTCGCGCGCATAATCGGCAGCCTCGATCGGCGCGGCATTCACGCCAGAATTGGAGGCGATGATGATGACATCGCCCGGCTGCATGCCGTAGCGCTCCAGCATCGGCCGCACCAGGCCCTGCGTGCGCTCATAGACCGAGCTGATGACCGCCCCCTCATGCAGCATGGCCGAGCCGACGAGCACCGGCACGGTGAAGGCGAGCCCGCCGGCACGATAATGCACCTCTTCCGCCAGCATATGCGAATGGCCGGTGCCAAAAACATAGACGCGCTTGTCGCCGCGGGCGGCATCGAGGATGACCGCCGCCGCCTGCGCCATCGGCTCGGCAAGCGCCTGCTTCAATGTCTCCAGCCGGCCGATCAGATTGGAGAAATAGGCATCGGTGATATCAGTCATCCCGCGTCTCCTCGATTTCAGGCGGCCTCGCCGGCAAGCCAGGTGGCGGTAACGGTGAGGGTATCGGTGAGATGGACGAGATCGGCGCGTGCTCCCGGCGAAAGCTGGCCGCGATCGGCAAGCCTGAGGAAACGCGCGGGATAGAGGGTCGCCATGCGCAAAGCCTCGGCGAGCGTCAGGTCCAGATAAGTGACGCCGTAACGTATCGTCGAAATCATGTCGACGTCGGAGCCGGCGAGCGTCCCGTCGGAAAGCACGAGCTTCGAGCAGAAACCGCCTCTTTCGCGCCGGACGGTGCGCCCGTTCAGCGTGAACGAATCCTCTCGCGAGCCGACGAGCGACATCGCATCGGTGACGAAAAACAGTTTGCCCTCACCGCGTTTGGCACGCAACGCCGTGCGCAAGGCTTTCGGGTCGACGTGATGGCCGTCGGCGATGATGCCGCACCAGGTCGCGGGATGATCGATAGCCGCGCCGACGAGGCCGGGCGCACGATGCCCCATCTGGCTCATGGCATTGAAGAGATGCGTGACGCCCCGCGCGCCGGCATCGAAACGTTCTTCCGCCGCTTCGCTCGAACAATCGGAATGGCCGATGCTGACGGTGACGCCGGCTTCCGCAAGCTCGCGCACCTGGGCGACCGTCACCTGCTCGGCCGCGATGGTGACGAGCAGCGTTCCGATCGCTTCGCGCGCGCGGATGAAGGCCTTGACGTCGCGATCCTCCACCGGCCGCATCAGTTCGGCCAGATGCGCGCCCTTGCGGGCGGGTGCCAGATGCGGGCCTTCGAGATGCAGGCCGGCGACGCCGCGGTTTGCCTTGACAGCCTCTTTCGCCGCCTCGATGGCGGCGGCGGACGCTTCCGACGTATCGGTAATCAGCGTCGGCAGCAGCGATGTCGTACCATAGGGCCGATGTCCGCCGGCGATGATGTCCATCGACGCAACGGAAGGCTCGTCGTTCAGCATCCGGCCGCCGCCGCCATTGACCTGTGCATCGATGAAGCCCGCCGACAGGACGCCGCCCTCAAGCGTCACCACCTCGCCATCCGGTAGATCGTTTCTCGCGACGATCGCTTCGACACGGCCGTCGGCAACAATGAGTGCCTTGTCGTCATGGAAGCGCTCGCCGTCGAAGATGCGAGCGCCGACGAAGATCTTGCGCACCATCAGACCGTCTCCGTCACCTTGAGCAGGTTCGCAGGCCTGTCGGGATCGAAGCCCTTGCGGCGCGTCACCGACTCGATCAGCCGGTAATAGACGAGCAGCGACACCAGCGGATCGACGAGGCCGTTACCCGTCGTCGGCACGCGCAGATTAATACCCGACAGTGGCTGCGTCGAGAAGCCGACTGTAGTGGCGCCGAGTTTCTGCAGGCGCTCCAGCGCCTGGCTATTGTTGGCGAAGGCGGCATCGTCGGGCGCGAAGGCGACGATCGGAAAGCCCGGCTGCACCAGGCGCATCGGACCATGCATCAGTTCCGCCAGCGAGAAGGCCTCGGCATGCAGGCCGGAGGTTTCCTTGGCTTTCAGCGCCGCTTCGAGCGCGATTGCAAACGCCGGGCCGCGACCGGCCGTATAGAGCGAGGTTGCATGGAAGAGCACCTCCTCGGCCGCCGCCGTATCGATCCCGGCGGTCGCCGAAAGCGCCTCGGGCAGCTTGTCGAGCGCGGCCTGAAGGTCGGACGCGGCGCCGACCGCAGCCGTGACGCCGGAAAGGGCGGCGACCGAGGCGATGAAGGATTTCGTCGCCGCCACGCTCTTTTCGGCGCCGGCATTGAGGCCGAGAACGATATCAGCCTGTTTCGCAAGCGGGCTGTCGGTGACGTTGACGACGGCGATTGTCGTCGCGCCGCCCTTCTTGGCGGCCTCCTGCAGCGCGACGATATCGGGGCTCGCACCCGACTGCGAGACGGTGAAATGGACGCCGCCCTTCAGATGAAGCGCGGCACCGTAGACGGAAGCGATCGACGGACCGACCGATGCGACCGGAACGCCGCAGGTGATCTCGAAGAGATATTTGAAGAAGGTGGCGGCATGATCCGAAGAGCCGCGCGCCGCCGTCGTCACCACGCTCGGGCGGGCGGACGAAAACAATCGTGCGATCTCGGCAAAGACCGGTTTTTCCTTTTCAAGAAGCGTGGCCACCACCTCCGGCGATTGGCCGGCTTCCTGCAGCATCAGCGACTGGTTCTCACTCATAGGTCATCTCCGATTCTCAATTCGGCAACGAAATCATAGGCATCGCCGCGATAATGCGAGCGGGTGTATTCGACGACGCGCTGGTCTTCCAAGCGCGAGACACGTTCGATCAAAAGCGCCGGCGCGCCTGATTTGACGTTCAGCATCGCGGCGTAAGACGCATCGAGCGTCACCGCCGTCAGCCGTTGCAGTGCGCGCACGGGCCTGTGGCCGTTGGCCGTCAGCGCGTCGTAGAGCGATCCCTCGCCGCCGGCATCGTCGCCTAAGAACTTGACCGGCACCACGGCGCGCTCGATCGCCAGCGGCAAGCCGTCGGCGAGACGCAGACGGTCGAGCCTCAGTACCGGCTCGTCACCACCGAGGCCGAGCAGGAAGGACTCCTCCGGCGACGGCGTATTGACCTCCCGCGACAATATCCGCGCGGCCGGTAGACGCCCGCGCGAACGCATATCGGCGGAGAAGGAGGAAAGCCGCCAGAGCGACTGCTCCATGCGTTCCACCTTGCTCGATACGAAAGTACCGCTTCCGTGTCGTGATTCCAGTGCGCCCGATGCCATCAGTTCGCGATAGGCGGTGCGCACGGTGACGCGGCCGAGCTGCAAAGCCTCGGCAAGGTCGCGCTCACCCGGCAGCGCCGTGCCGGGCTTCAGCAGGCCTTCCTGAATGAGGCTGGTCAGCGCCTGCGCCAACCGCTTGTAAAGCGGTCCGGCCAGCGCCTCGCCGCGCAGGCCGCGCCTGTTCAGTTCCGCTATCAGACTGGTTCTATCCATGGATAGACAATAGAACCTATTTAGAACCAATCAGCAAGCCGGAATCGCCGGAATCGAATGTAGGCAAGAAAAAACCTCCCCGACGGGCCAGGGAGGATTCATAGCGACCAAATTTGACAGCCGTGCGTCCTAGACGCATGTCGCGCAAGAGGGTGCGGCTCAGCTCTTGGTGAAGATATAATCCGTCTCCTGGCGCAGCACTTCGCCGGGACGCAGGACCGCATTCGGAAAGCCTTCGTGATTGATGGCATCCGGCCAGACCTGCGTCTCCAAGCAGAAGCCGGCGAACGGGCCATATTTGCGCCCGCCGAGACCGGGAGCCCCGGTGTTGAGCTTGAAACCGGCATAGAACTGCACGCCCGGCTCCGTGCTGCGCACTTCCAGCGACACGCCGGAATAGAGGCTGCGGGCAAGCGCGACGCTCCGTTTGGCGGTACGTTCCGGGGACAGGCAGAAATTATGGTCGTACAGCACCTGCTCGCTGCCGGCGAAACGCTTCATCGGCGCCATCTCGCGGAAATCGAATTCCGTGCCGCCAACAGGGCGGATCTCGCCGGTCGGCACCTGCCTCTCGTCGGTCGGCAGATAATGATCCGCTGCAATCATGATGTCATGGCCGAGCGCGTCTTCGCGGCCGTCGAGATTGAAATAGGCGTGCTGGCAGACATTGGCGAGCGTCGGCTGGTCGCTGGTCGATTCGTAGGTGATCGACAATTCGCCGTTGCCGTGTACCCAGAACGTCGCCTGGATGGTGCAATTGCCGGGATAGCCCGCACGGCCGTCGGGATCGACGATCTTCATCACCAGCCGGTCGACATCATGCTCGACGATCGTCCAGTTGCGCTTGGCGATATTGTCGCTGCCGCCATGCAGGTGCGTGACGCCGTTCTCGTTCGGCTCGAGCTGATAATCCTTGCCGTCGAGCGTAAACCTGCCGCCGCAGACACGGTTGGCGCAGCGGCCGGGCGTCGCGCCGAAATAGGCCGAGTAGAGGGGGTAGCTATCGAAATCCTCGAAGCCGAGCTGCAGCGGCGCGTCATGTCCCTCAAGGCGCAGATCCTGGATGACCGCACCCCAGCTGATGATCTTGGCCGTCAGTCCACCGCCCTTGATCTCGACGCGATAGACGGTCTCGCCCGCCTTCGTCTGCCCGAAAACTTCCCGCTTCAACTTGTCCGACATGATCGACCGTCCATTCTTGGCGCATCCGGTTCAAGACGCGCGGCGCTATAGAGTTCGACCGGAACCTGCCCGCATTTGCTCCAAACCGCAACCGGTCGGATCAGAAAGAAATGTCGCTCAGAGGTCCGCGCCGATCTCTTCAACGTCATAGGGCGTCGTCTGGTAGATTTCGTTGATCCAGTTGCCGAACAGCAGATGCGCATGGCTGCGCCAGCGGTTCTGCGGCGCAAGCGCCGGATCGTTATGCGGGAAGTAGTTGTGCGGCATCTTGATCGGCACGCCGGCATTGACGTCGCGGAAATACTCGTCGGAAAGCGAGGTCGAGTCATATTCCACATGGTTGAACATGTAGAGCCGCCGGCCTTTCTTCTCATGCACGAGGCAGACGCCCATCTCGCTGGATTCCATCAGGATTTCCAGACTTTCGGATCTCTCGATATCGGCGCGGCGCACCTCGGTCCAGCGTGAAACCGGCACCTCGAAATTGTCGGAAAAGCCGTTGAGATAGATCGATGAAGGCTTGAGGTTCCGGTGGCGGTAAACGCCGAAAGCCTTCTCCTTCAGCTCGTATTTCGGAACACCGTGGAAGTGGTAGATCGCCGCCATCGCGCCCCAGCAGACGTTCATCGTCGAATGGACGTTCGTTTCCGTCCAGTCGAGAATTTCCCGCATCTCCGCCCAATAGGTGACGTCCTCATAAGGCAGGAGCTCGATCGGCGCCCCGGTTATGATGAAGCCGTCGAATTTGCGCTGCTTCACCTCTTCCCAGGTCTGGTAGAAGGCGAGCAGATGATCTTCCGACGTGTTCTTTGCCTTGTGGCCGCCGATGCGGATGAGCGACAGCTCGACCTGCAACGGCGAGGCGCCGACCAGACGGGCCATCTGGACTTCGGTCTTGATCTTGTTCGGCATCAGGTTGAGCAGCCCGATCTGCAACGGGCGAATATCCTGACGGATCGCCATCGTCTCGGTCATCACCCGCACGCCTTCCTGAACCAGGGTCTCGAAGGCGGGCAGCGTATCGGGGATCTTGATAGGCATTGCGGTCACTCGATCAAAAACAAAAAACCGGCGGCGAAAAAAATCGCTACCGGTCCGCACGCGGCCCTTTAGCGACTTCTTTAACGTGGCTGCAAGCCGGCCGGCCAAATCACCACGGAGTGCATTAATTAGCCCCTGTCGGACCGCGAATCAACTGCGGAATGCATGCAGGGACAACCCATGCAAGCATCATCACACTTTAATGACTGATAGAATCTGTTGATAGACGGGTAACGCCACCATGTTAATAATGACAGTATGGGCGTATTGGAAAAGCATGATGGCAGATAAGATCGAGGGGAGGCCCGGAATCCGGAGGCAGGATAGGGTAGGGTATGATTTCAGCCTGACATATCGCCTCGGGGTGATGTTCTCGGCATTCTGGAATTCGGCAGTGCGTGGCAAGGTGCTGTTCCTGGCTACCGTGCTGATCCTCGTTATCCTGGTGACGGCCTATGGCCAGGTCATCCTCAACGAGTGGAACGCCCCCTTCTACGATTCGCTCGAGCGTCGCGATCTCGGCGAATTCTTCCACCAGCTCGAAATCTTCGCGATGATCGCCGGCACCCTGCTGCTGCTCAATGTGTTGCAAGCCTGGCTGAACCAGATGACCGCGCTCTATATGCGCGAAGGCCTGTCGCGCGATCTCGTCGACCAGTGGCTGAAGCGCAAGCGGGCGTTGCGGCTCGCCTCCAGCGGCCTGATCGGCGTCAATCCGGACCAGCGCCTGCTCGAGGATTCCCGCAATCTCGCTGAAAGCACGACGGGGCTCGTTCTCGGCCTGCTGCAATCGACTATCCTTCTGGTGAGCTTCATCGGCGTGCTCTGGGAACTGTCGAGCGGCTTCATCTTCCACATCAGCGGCCACAGCTTCTCCATTCCCGGCTATATGGTCTGGGCGGCGATTTTCTACGCCGCGTCCGCCTCGGTGTTGAGCCAGGTCGTCGGCCGCAAGCTGGTCAAGCTCAATGCCGATCGATTCTCCAAGGAAGCCGAGCTTCGCTTCACGCTGATGCATGCCAACGAGAACATGCCGGCGATCACGGTGGCCCGCGGCGAGGAGAACGAGCGCAGGCGCATCAATACCGACATCAGCTCGGTGCTGAGGGTCGTCAAGCGCCTCGCCATGGCCAATACCAACCTTACCTGGGTTTCTGCCGGCTACGGCTGGCTGGTGATCGTCATCCCGATCATCGTTGCCGCCCCCGCCTATTTCTCCGGCGGCCTCACCCTCGGCCAGCTGATGATGTCCGTCGGCGCCTTCAACCAGGTCAATACGGCGTTGCGCTGGTATGTCGCCAATTTCGGTCCGATCGCCGAATGGCGCGCCACGCTGATGCGCGTCACCGATTTCCGTCAGGCGCTGCTCGACATGGACGAGGATTTCGACCTCAAGGACAGCATCACCTACGAAAATACCGCGCCCGACACGCTGACGCTGAAGGATTTGGTGATCAACGCCAAGATCGGCGAAGAAATCGAGGAATGCGGCGGTTTCCGCCTGCACGAAACCAATGTGGTGATCAAGGCCGGCGAAAAGGTCATGATCAACGGCGACCACAGCGTCAACCGCAAGCTTCTCTTCCAGGCGATGGCCGGTCTCTGGCCGTGCGGCAGCGGCACGATTGGCCTGCCTCCGGTCGACGACATGCTGTTCGTTCCACAAATCGCCTATGTTCCCGGCGGCACGCTGCGCGATGCGCTGGCCTTTCCCGAAAGTCCCGATGCCTACGAGAAGGCCGCCGTCGAGGCAGCCCTTGAAAAGGCCGGCCTGCATTCGCTGATCTCAAGGCTCGATACCCGCGCCCGCTGGGACAAGCTGCTCGACAGCGACCAACAGAAGGCGATCGGCTTCGCCCGCCTGCTTCTGGCGCGCCCGCGCTGGATCATTTTCGACGAAGTGCTGGAAGGCATGGAGCCGGAATGGCAGGAAACCATGGCGAAACTGCTGACCTCCATCCCCGAAGCCGGCATGATCTACATCGGTCGCTCCGAGGCCTATCTCGAGGTGCTGCAGCCGCGCGTATTGCATCTGCAGGCGCTTCCGTCAAAAGCGGAAGAACAACCGCCTGTCGTTCAGACCGGCGCCAGCGCTAGTGCCGGCGCTGCCGCCGTGCCCGCTCCGGCGCTGTAAAATGGCCCGCGTCCAGTTGAGGAAGTCTCGCTCCCTTTGCGTGGCGGAAATGATGCAATCTTTGCCAAGGTATGCCATGATCATCGGGGTGAGGTGACGTATATGGCAACGATGAATGTTTCCCTGCCCGATCCGATGAAGGAATGGGTGGAAGATCAGACAAAAACAGGACGTTACAGCAATGCGAGTGATTATGTCCGCGACTTGATACGGCGTGATCAAGAGCGATCTGGCAAGCTGGCGGAACTGCAGCGTTTGATCACAGACGGCCTGGAAAGCGGCGTCAGCAATCGTTCGAAGGACGATATTCTTCGAGAGGCGCGTGAACGGCTAGCTGCGCAGCGTATATGAAATACCGCATAACCGTCGCAGCGGATCGGGACATAATCGAGCTCTATGTTCTCGGCGCCAATCAGTTTGGTGCATCGCAGTCGGAGCGATACGTCGATGATTTATTCGACACCTTTGAATTGCTGGCCGATAATCCACGCATGGCGCGTGAGCGCCTTGAGCTGAACCCGCCGATGCGGCTTCATCCTCATCGTGCTCATATGATTGCCTACACCATCCACGAAGAGGGTATCCTGATTGTTCGCGTGCTGCATGGGCGCGAGGATTGGCAGCGCCTCTTTGTGTAAAACCAAGGCTATGGCCATTTTCCTCTAAAGCCGACCGCATCACATCGGTGGGGTGATACCCTCGAGACCGACGGCGACCTGGGTGGCCGAGATGCTGCCGTCCGCCGCCTTCGCGCCGGTGACGATAACGCCCGCGCCGGCCTTCAGATCGTCCTTGGTCGCAGGTGCCAAGGTCACGATTGGCGTGCCGTCGGATATCGTGATGATCTTTTCCTTGCCCTGATAGGTCAGCGTGATCGTGTGGCCGTCGACGGATTTGACGGCGTTGCTGACGGTCGCGTTGGTCATCTGGCTGTTTGGCTGCGCATCCCAGGGGCGGTTGCCCTCGCCTGTCCCTTTCATCGCCGCCGGGAAGATCAGCACCTCGATCGCCCCGTCCGGGCCGTCACCCTTCGGAAGGGAAGCGACGCCGACGAAATCGCCGGGCTTGATATCCTCGACCGAGGCTTTCCGGATACCACCGACTTTCCATCCGGCTTTCAGTGTGACCGCCGCATCGCTGCCTTCGCGTGTCTTGACGACCAGTTTGTCGCCGCTCAGGCTTTCGATTGCTCCACGGACACGAACGCGCTGGGCATCCTCTGCCTGCACGGCCTGCGATAGCGCAAGCGCGACGAGGCCGCCGGTGGCAAGTGCTGTGAAAAAACGGGAATGAGGCTTGCGAGACATCTGACTTTTCCTTGTCGCCATTGCGATCGGCAGTATCCCCCGCTGCCAGGCGGCACCTTATGCCGCCTGGCGACAGGCTGACGAATCAAGGAAAAGTGAGCCCAAGGAAAAGCTCAGCCCTCCAACTCTTCCCGCAGCATTTCGAGCTCCAGCCACTCTTCTTCCATCTTCGTGAGGCCGGCGCGCAGTTTCTCCATCTCGGCGGCAAGCCGGTTGAAGGCCGCGGGATCACGCGTGAAGAGATTGGGATCGGCCATCGCCTGTTCGCGCTTAGCCATTTCGGCCTCGGCCTTGGCCATCTCCTTCGGCAGGTTTTCCAGCGCGAATTTCTGCTTGAAGGACAGCTTGCTTTTCGAACTTGCTGCGGAAGGCGCTGCTTCCCCAGTCTTCGGCTTCTCCGCCGCCTTCTCGGCCTTTCTGCGCTCTTCGAGCGCGCCCTTGCGTTGCGCCAGCATGTCCGAGTAACCGCCGGCATATTCGATCCAGCGGCCATCAGGCGCATCCGGCGTAGCGGGCGCGATCGTTGAGGTCACGGTGCGGTCGAGGAAGTCGCGATCGTGGCTGACGAGAATGACGGTTCCGGGAAAACCGGCAACGATTTCCTGAAGCAGGTCGAGCGTCTCGATATCGAGATCGTTTGTGGGCTCGTCGAGGATCAGAAGGTTCGCCGGGCGTGAGAGGATACGCGCCAGCATCAGCCGTGCGCGCTCGCCGCCGGAAAGGCTTCTGATCGGCGTGCGTGCCTGTTCCGGCTGGAACAGGAATTCCTTCATATAGCCGGTGACGTGGCGCTGCTCGCCGTTGACGAGCAGGTTCTCGCCGCGTCCGTCCGTCAGATAGTTGGCGAGCGTATCCTCGGGATCGAGATCCTCGCGCTTCTGGTCGAGCGTGGCGATCTCCAGATTGGTGCCGAGCTTCACGGTGCCGCTGTCGGGGGAAAGCTGCCCCGTCAGCATCTTCAGGAGCGTCGTCTTGCCGGCACCGTTCGGCCCGACCAGACCGATGCAATCACCACGATGGACGCGGATCGAGAACGGTGTGACGATTGGCCGGTCGCCGAAGCTCTTGGTGATCTTGTCGGCCTCGATCACCAGCTTGCCGGATTCCTGCGCATCCGAAACCGACGCCTGCACCGTGCCTTGCGGCCCCTTGTGGCCGCGATAGTTCGAGCGCATCGTCTGCAATTCGCCGAGGCGGCGCATGTTGCGCTTGCGCCGCGCGGTCACGCCGTAGCGCAACCAGTGCTCCTCTCGCTCGATCGCCTTGCCGAGCTTGTGCTGCTCCAGCTCCTCGGCCTCCAGCACCTGATCGCGCCATGTCTCGAAGTGCGCAAACCCTCTCTCGAGCCGGCGCGAAGTGCCGCGGTCGAGCCAGACGGTTGCCGTCGAAACCTTTTCGAGAAAACGTCTATCGTGCGAGATCAGCACCAAAGCGCTGCGTGTCTTCTGCAGCTCGCCTTCCAGCCATTCGATCGTCGGCAAGTCGAGATGGTTGGTCGGCTCGTCGAGAAGAAGAATGTCGGGCTCCGGCGCGAGCACGCGGGCGAGGGCTGCCCGGCGCGATTCGCCGCCGGAAAGGGTCTTCGGATCCTCCTCGCCGGTCAGTCCGAGGTGCGACAGGAGATAGGTGACGCGGTAGGGGTCGTCGCCCGGCCCGAGCCCGGCCTCGGCATAGGCCTGCACAGTGCTGAAGCCGGCAAAATCAGGCGCCTGCTCGAGATAGCGCACTGTCGAGGACGGATGGCGGAAGACCTCACCGGATTGTGCCTCGACTAGGCCCGCGGCAATCTTCAGAAGCGTCGATTTTCCCGAGCCGTTGCGCCCGACGAGACAGATCTTGTCGCCGGGTTCGATCTGCAGCGCAGCACCCGCCAGCAGCGGCGCGCCGCCGAAGCTCAGGAAGATGTCGTCGAGTTTCAGAATGGGAGGGGCCAAAAATCAGACTCCGGAAAGATCATAGGGACGCGCAAGCACGATTGCCCGGCCGCTTGTGAGCGAAAAGCGAACCTTGCCTTCCGCGACGTTGGAAATGGTGCGCGAGGAACCGAAAGGCAGATGGAAATCCTTGAGCGGGTAGCGCGCATTCTCGATGGAAAGCCCCTTCAGCTCGCTGAATCCAGGCACGGAAAACAGGCTGCCCTTGGGAAGGTCCAGTTCGATCGTGCCGGCAAGCAACGGCACGGCCTCTTCCTTGCCGGAGGTCAGCAGCACGTCGAAACCCTCTTCCGCCAGGCTGACGGCCGACAGCAGATGCTGAAGCGCATGATCGGAGCGTTCTCCGCCGAGCGCACCGGCAAGGATCAAACGCCCCGCCCCACGCGCGATCGCCTCCGAGACGGCGATCTCGCCGTCCGTTGCCGCTTTCGCCGCGGGATAGGGCTGTTTCGGCACGTGGGGAAATGCACCGTCGAGATCGGCTGGCGTCGAATCGAAATCACCGACCCAGAGCTCCGGCGTAACACCGAGCGCTAGCGCATGCCGCATGCCGCCATCGGCTGCGATGAAGCGGGTACCTGCGATGGCGTGGCGCAGGCGCTCCGTCAGGCTGAGTTCGCCGCCGAGCAGAATGGTGAAGGTGGATTGGCTCATGGGCATTGCCCTTAGCGCAAACGGGGGGTCGAGGGGAAGGGCCGGCGAACGACGGCATCCGCTTCAGCCCGGCGTATCCTTGTCGCGCGAAAGGAAGACCGCCTCGTAGCCGCCGATAAAGCGTTCGAAAAGTGCAGCGAAGCGATCGACATCCTCCTCGGGCCAGTCGGAGACGATCTCGGAGATGATCGCGAGTTTCTGGGCGACGATCTCGGCCAGCAGATCCTGGCCGGCTGGCGTGATGACGACGACGATCCGCCGCGCATCGGCCTGCGACGCCTCACGGCGCAGCACGTTTCGCCCCACCATCTCGGCCACCACCCGGCTTGCCCGTGATGGATCGATGCGCAGCATCTCCGCGATCATGCCGACCGTGACCTCGCCGGCGGGCTGAGCCCTGCGCACGGCGTCGAGCACGTCGAGATGCGAAAGCTCGAGACCCGGCGCAGCACTCTGGATCGCCAGACGCCCGATCAGCCGCCGCCCGGTCATCAGCCGCATGCGCGTCATGCTCCGGCCGATGCGAGGCACGTTTTCGCCGTCCGGATCGGCCGGGTTTTTGGGCAAGGTCTTGGTCATGGCTTCATTCATGACGGAACCATAACAGAGCGGGATCGGAAATTGAATATGCTCGAGTCATTCATGTGCCATTGACAAATATATGCTGACAGCACATAAAAGCGTATCCAATCGGAATGACACCCTCATGGACATGCAACTCGCGCCTGCGCCGCTCGTGACGGATCCTCGTCGCCGGCTTATCCTCTTCTTCTTCCTGATGACGGCCATGTTTATGGCAACGCTGGACAATCAGATCGTTTCCACGGCGCTGCCGACGATCGTCGGCGAATTCGGCCATCTCGAGCGCTTCGGCTGGATCGGCTCCGCCTACCTCCTGTCGCTGAGCGCCGTCATGCCGGTCTATGGTAAGCTCGGCGATCTCTTTGGCCGCAAATATGTAATGATGGCAGCGATCACGATCTTCACGGTGGGATCCGCGGTCTGCGGCCTTGCGATCTCGATGAACACGCTGATCGCCGCCCGCGTGCTGCAGGGCCTCGGCGGCGGCGGCATCATGGTATCGATCTTTGCCATCAATGCCGACCTGTTCGAGCCCCGCGAGCGGGCGCGCTATCAAAGCTATTCCAGCCTCGTGCTGATGGCCTCGGGCGCGATCGGCCCCGTGCTCGGCGGCACGATGAGCGATCTCTTCGGCTGGCGTTCGATCTTCCTGGTCAACGTGCCGATCGGCTTCATCGTGCTGACCGGGCTTGCCTTCATGCTGCCCTATCGCAAACCGCATCGCCGCCCCAAGATCGATTATGCCGGCGCCCTGCTGCTCGCGCTCACGACGACGAGCATCGTGCTTGCCACCGACAGCAGCGAACTGTTCGGCGCGTTGGTCTCGCCTGAAAGTATCGGCATTGTCGCCTTCGGCGTCGTCTGCGCCGTCGCCTGGGTATTCACAGAGCGTCGTGCGCCCGAGCCGATCGTTCCCCTGCAGCTCTTCCGCAATTCAACGTTCAGCCTGCTCCTGGTGATATCGGTCATGGGCGGCGCCATCGCAATCGGCATGGTCAACTACCTCGCTCTCTTCCTGCAGACCACGACCGGCCTTTCGCCGTCCGCCGCCGGCCTTCTCTTCATCCTCCTGACCGGCGGCCTCGTCTGCGGGTCTCTGTCGGCAGGCCGCATCATCTCGAAGACGGGACGCTACAAGCCCTTCGCCATTGCAAGCCTCAGCTGCAGCGCCGTTGCCTTCGCGCTGATGTCGCAGATCCACGCAGGAACGCCGATCGCTTTCATCGGTGCGATCATGATGCTGCACGGCATCGGCATCGGCCTTGCCCAGCAGGTTCCCGTCATCGGCGTGCAGAACGCAGCACCCGCCCGCGACGTCGGCGCAGCCACCGGCTCGGTGACGTTGTCGCGCATGGGGGGCGCCTCGATCGCCATATCCATCTATGGCGCCATCATTGCCTCCGGGCTCGGCAAGGTCGGCGTCTCCATTCCCGGCGTCGCCGATATCGAGCAGTTGACACCGAAGATGATGGCGTCTCTTCCCGAAGCGAGCCGCCAGGCCGTCGCCGATATCTATGCTGCTGCTTTCTCGCCCCTTTTCATGACCTCCTGTGGCATTGCGCTGATCGGCCTGACGGCCGCCTTCATGCTGAAGCCCGTGCAGCTGCCTCGCGCCGGCGAAACGAAGATGGCACCAAAACCGGCGGCGGAGGCTGCGGAATAATTCGGATTGCATCCGCAGAACGCTTCACCAGGAGGCGTTCGCTTTCGTGATAAACTATCCTTGATTGCAATTTTCTCGCAGAACTGCCGTTGTTGAACTGGTTGCCGCAATCGGCCCGTTCTTTTTCGCCGTTGCCGACGAATCTGGGCTTTGTGATGGAACTTTCGCCATAATTTCATCCGAGCGAAGGGGAAGCTTCAACCTCCAATGCTTGCCAAAATGCAACGGCGCCACATTTAAGCAGAGTCTCGCTATGCAACCGATGCGGAAATCAGCTACAGCAACGACGTGTATCGGCCGTTTGTGCAGTGCGAGATCAGGGGTGCGCACCTGTTGAATCCCCCTGGCGACAGCCGGTCCGAACCTGCAGCAAACCGGCAAAACAGCGACATGATGCGGAAAACCAGACTGGACGGCTTGACGACGTGGAAATCGCCCGCGCTTTCCAGTGACGCCATCTCTGCGCCGCGCCGCTTCGCACGGAGCCTGATGCTGCTTTCGGCCCTCGCTATGGGGTTGAACGGCTGCCAGTCGCTGATCGAGCAGTCCTATCAGCCGAGCGTGTCGCCCTCTTCCAATCCGCAGATCGTCGACGAGGTCCAGAAGAACGATCCGCGCGCAGCAATGGGCGCCCGCGAGCATCCGCGCATCGTGGCAAGCTATGGCGGCGAATACAAGGATGCCAAGACCGAGCGCCTCGTCGCCCGCATCGCCGGCGCACTGACGGCAGTGTCGGAAAATCCGAGCCAGTCCTATCGTATCACCATCCTGAACTCGCCGGCGATCAACGCTTTTGCGCTGCCGGGCGGCTATCTCTACGTCACCCGCGGCTTGCTCGCCCTTGCCAACGACGCATCCGAGGTCGCCGCCGTGCTGTCGCACGAGATGGGCCACGTGACGGCAAACCACGGCATCGAGCGACAGAAGCGCGAAGAGGCTGAGGTGATCGCCAGCCGCGTCGTTGCCGAAGTCCTGTCCAGCGATATCGCCGGCAAGCAGGCGCTTGCCCGCGGCAAACTCCGGCTCGCCGCCTTCTCCCGCCAGCAGGAGCTGCAGGCCGATGTCATCGGCGTACGCATGCTCGGCGAAGCTGGCTACGACCCCTATTCCGCAGCCCGTTTTCTCGATTCCATGGCGGCCTACAGCCGCTTCATGTCGGTCGATCCCGAAGCCGACCAGAGCCTCGACTTCCTGTCGAGCCATCCAAACTCGGCCCAGCGCATCGAGCTTGCCCGCACGCACGCACGCGCCTTCGGCCAGGAAGGCTCGGTCGGCGACAAGGGCCGCGATTACTATCTCGACGGCATAGACGGCCTGCTCTATGGCGACAGTCCGGAGGAAGGCTATGTGCGCGGCCAGACCTTCCTGCACGGCGGCCTCGGTATCCGCTTCGACGTGCCACCGGACTTCAAGATCGACAACAAGGTCGAAGCCGTGATGGCGACCGGCCCGAACGACATCGCCGTCCGCTTCGACGGCGTCGCCGACAATCAGAACCAGAGCCTCACCAACTATATCTCCAGCGGTTGGGTGACCGGCCTCGACCCGTCGACCATCCAGCCGATCACCATCAACGGCATGGAAGCCGCCACCGCGCGCGCCAGCGCCGATCGCTGGGATTTCGACGTCACCGTGATCCGCAACAATTCGCAGATCTTCCGATTCCTGACCGCCGTGCCGAAGGGCAGCGATGCCCTTGAGCCGACGGCCAACGTCCTGCGCACAAGTTTCCGGCGAATGACGCCGGCCGAAGCAGCCTCGCTGAAGCCGCTGCGCATCCGCGTCGTCACTGTCCGACCGGGCGAGAACATTTCGACGCTCGCCGCCCGCATGATGGGCACCGACCGCAAGCTCGATCTCTTCAAGCTCATCAACGCCCTGCCGATGGGCGCAGCCGTTTCACCCGGCGACCGCGTCAAAATCATCGCCGAATAAAAATGCCCGGCTCGCGCCGGGCCAGTCTGTGCTGCTGGAGGTAAAGCATGTCACGCAAAAGCGTGCGGCGGTTTTGCGTCCGGAGTCGCGTGGAAACAAAGCTCTAGATTCAGGCGTAGGCGGCCATATGCGGATCGGCGCTGACGAGCGCGCTGCGAAGCTTCTCCATCGCCCGGCTTTCGATCTGGCGCACGCGCTCCTTGGAAATGCCGAGATCGGCGCCGAGCTCTTCGAGCGTGGCGCCGTCTTCCGCCAGCCTCCGAGCGCTGATGATCTTCATCTCGCGTTCGTTCAGATGTTTCAGCGCCGAGGCGAGCCAGACGCGGCGGCGTTCACCGTCGATCATGTTGGAAACCTGCTCGTCCGGCAGGGGATCGTCACTGACGAGGAAATCCATCTTCTCCGCGCTCTCGGCATCGCCGGAGACGGAAGGCGCCTGCAGCGAGGCATCGTTGCCGGAAAGCCGCGCATCCATGGTCTGGACATCGGCCAGGCTGACGCCCAAGGCAGCAGCGATTTCCTGGTGGATGGATTGCAGCGTCAGCTGGGTATCGCCTTTGGCGAGCTTGGCGCGCAGGCGGCGCAGGTTGAAAAACAGCGCCTTCTGCGCTGAACTCGTCCCGCCGCGCACGATCGACCAGTTGCGCAGGATATAGTCCTGGATCGAAGCCCGGATCCACCAGCTTGCATAAGTGGAAAAGCGCACGTCGCGTTCCGGCTCGAAGCGGGCGGCAGCCTCCAGCAGGCCGACATAACCCTCCTGCACGAGATCGCTCATCGGCAGCCCGAAATTGCGGAACTTTCCGGCCATGGAGATGACGAGGCGCATATGGGCCATCGCGATCTGGTTGCGGGCGCCGCGGTCGTCATGATCCTTCCAGCGGGTGGCGAGATCGTGCTCTTCCTGACGGGCGAGATAGGGGGCGGCCATCGCGATTTTGATCATGCGCCGATCTGCAGACATGTTCTTCATTTCGATCTCCTGAAACAGGCCTCTCGCCCTAAATGAACAATAAAACACACCTTCCGGAACATCGCTGTCCGGACCGAATGGGGTTCTGAATGCATAAAGGCCTCGCCCCTGGACTTTTCAGGGGGAGGCCCTATTTCTCATCATGTGCCGTTAAGACGGCCGGGCTGGACCTGTTTCTTCACGTTGCCGGATGGGCAATATTGAAAAGGCATGATCCGCTCCTCACCGAACATTGACGGAATACCGGTTCGCCGACGAGGCCATGGCCCGGCGAACAGTCCACAATTACGTGTGTTAACGCGGCAGCCGGGAAAAAGTTCCAATAAAAAAACCCGGCACAACGGCCGGGTTTTTGATAGGGAAAACAGGGTCGCCTTATGCGGCTTCGTCCTGCGAATCCTCTTCTTCGATCGCCTTGCCGCGCTTCGGACCCTTGTTGAGATTGGTCTCAACCAGGCGAACGGCTTCGGTTTCCGACATCTTGTTGACGGCGGCGATTTCGCGCGCCATGCGGTCGAGCGCAGCTTCATAGAGCTGACGCTCGGAATAGGACTGCTCGGGCTGGTTTTCGGCACGATAGAGATCGCGCACCACCTCAGCGATGGAAATCAGGTCGCCGGAATTGATCTTGGCGTCATATTCTTGGGCGCGGCGGGACCACATGGTGCGCTTGACGCGCGCCTTGCCCTGCACGACCTTCAAAGCACGCTCGACGAAATCCGTTTCCGAAAGCTTGCGCATGCCAATGCTCATGGCCTTCGCAACCGGAACCTTCAGGCGCATCTTGTCCTTCTCGAAATCGATAACGAAAAGTTCGAGCTTCATGCCGGCAACTTCTTGCTCTTCGATAGCGGTGATGGTACCGACGCCATGAGCGGGGTAGACAATCGATTCACCGGTCTTGAAGCCGTGACGTGCTGTAGAAGGCTTTTTCTGCTGAGTCGTCATTCTATTCAAAAACTCCCTGTTACGCTTCCGGCGGCGGCCGGAGCCGGGTCAGTCAGGCCCGGGTGAGACGGTGATATCCGTCGGGTGACTTCACTCTGGTCCCATCAGGCAAAAGCAAATGTTACTTGCGCGCGATCTTGGGACCCGACGCTCAAGGCGTTGATATGTCACGGAAACCGCGGAACGGATTGGTTTTGCTTTCGTGATGGTTTTGGGCATGCGTCATGCCACAAATGGAACAGTGCACGAAACCTATCATAAAAATATGAGGAAATCAATAATTTGCTTCACGTGAGTCATGCGGGCAACACACGTCACCCATATGCTACACGCAGGATTTAAAACGTTTCATCCCGTTGCCGCCCGAATCCGGTGACCGGACACGGGTGCTGCCTCAGTCGCCGGAGCCGGGCTTTTCCGAGAAATACTTCTCGAACTTTCCGGCCTCGCCGTCCATCTCCTTGGCCTCCGGCAACGGATCTTTCTTGACCGTGATATTCGGCCAGATGGTGGCATATTCGGTGTTGATCTTCAGCCATTTGTCGAGGCCCGGCTCGGTATCGGGCTTGATGGCCTCGGCGGGACATTCAGGCTCGCAGACACCGCAATCGATGCATTCGTCGGGATGAATGACGAGGAAATTCTCGCCTTCATAGAAGCAGTCGACGGGGCAGACTTCCACGCAATCGGTGTATTTGCACTTGATGCAATTGTCGGTCACGACATAGGTCATGAAGAACTCCAGGATTTCCATGCGGTGGGGCCGGGCAACCTGGAACGTCGCGCCTATCCCCGTGCCGGAAGAAAAACGTGGACAGGCTTGGGAGGCAAGCACGCTTCCGGCAGGTTGTCAGTCAACTATCGGCTTTGGCGGCGGATTTCAAGGATAAACGATCTGCAAAAGCGGCCACCTCGGACAGAGTTTTCTAATCCTCGTCCGACATCAGTCTGTCGATTGCGCGTCTGTCCTTTTTGGTCGGCCGGCCCGAGCCGGTCGCCCGGATCGCCTGCTCGTAAGGCGTGAGACGCTTTGCCTCGTCCGGCGGCGGGGACAGGTCTTCGTAAAGCAGGCGCGCCTCCTCGTAAGGCCCGCGCCGTTCGCCGGCAAGACGCACGACGAGAACGACGTCACGCCGCTCCAATGTCAGCTCGACACGGTCTCCCGGCTTGATCATCTGGCTCGGCTGGCTGCAGCGCTCGCCGTTGATGCGCACATGGCCGGATTGGACATGGCTCTGCGCCAGCGAGCGCGATTTCACCATGCGCGTGAAGAAAAGCCACTTGTCGATGCGCTGGCGCGAACCGCTTGTCGGCTGTGTCTCCCCGCTCATGATTACTTCTTCATTTGCTCCTTGAGAGCCGCGAGCTTGGCGAACGGCGAATCCGGATCGATCGGCTTCTCCTTGCGCGGCGGCTTGGCCTCGAAGCGCAGCGGCTGCGAGCCCCGATTGTTGTTGCGGTCGTTGCGATCGTTACGCTCACCGCGATCCTTGCGGTCGCCACGGTCCTGCCGGTCGCCGCGCGGCTGGTCCTTGCGATCGCCTCTCGCCTGCTGCGGCTTGCCGCCGTCACGGCCGTCGCCGTCCTTGCCGCGGTTGGGGCGATTGTTGTCGCGGCCGTCACCGCCGCGATTTCCTTCGCCGCCGCCCGGCCGGCGATTGCGGTCGCCGCGTTCCTGCTGGTTCTGACCGCGCTCCTGGCCGCCACGGCGCTCACCATGGCCGCCGCGCGCCTGGCGCTGATTGTCGTTGCGGCCGCCGAGACGCCAGAGGAGGACCGGCTTCGGCTCCACCGGCTCGCCGGTTTCCCCAAGAGCGGCCACCGCCTCTGTGGGAGCAGATGCTTCCGCCGCTTCGGTCGGAGCCGTTTCCGCGACAGGTGCCTCGGTTGCGGGCGCCTCGGCGGCAGTCTCTTCGGCTGCTGCGTCGGCATCGTCGTGATCGGCCTTGTCGGCCGTCTCTTCCGCGGCCGTTTCCGTCGAGGCAGCAGGCGCGGAGGTCGCATCCTGCGTCGCAAGATAGGCCGATGCCTCTTCCGCCTTCACCGCATCGGCGCGATAGCCGAGGCCTTTGAGAATTTCTTCCATGTCCTCGAGCGTTGCGCCGAGGATCGACAGCATCGCCGTCGTCGTCGTGAAGCGGCGGCCGTCGTAGGCGCCCTCCGGACGGTTGTTCTGGCCGGGCTTCCACTGCAGCAGCGGACGGATGATATCGGCAAGCCGTTCCAGAATGTCGATACGCACGGCGCGCTTGCCGAGGAAGCGGAAGCCGGCGAGCTTGTAGAACATCCGCTCGAAGCTCGGATCGGTGACGACGGAGGTGCGGCCGGCGGCGAGCACGGGAATGAGATCGCCGTAACCGGGCTTGTCGAGACCGTCGTTCTTCAATGCCCAGAGCAGCGTAATAAGCTCGGCAGGCGCGGGCTTCAGAAGTGCCGGAACGAAGATATGGTAGGCACCGAACCGCACGCCATAGCGGCGCATCGAGGCGCGCGCCTCCTGGTCCAACGACTTAACTTCCTCGGTCACGTCGCGGCGGAAGAGCACGCCGAGATTCTCGACGAGCTGGAAGGCCAGCCCCTTGGCGAGACCCTGCAGATCTTCGGCGCGCGACAGATCGTCGAGCGCCTTCAGCACCGTGCTGATATGATGATTGACGAAGCGTTCTATCCGGGCGGCGACGTGATCGCGGGCATTGCCCGTCAACTGTTCGTCGGCCAGAAGGATCACGCGCGGACGCATGATGTGATCGCTGCCCGACAGCCGCCCCACCGGGTCGCCGAGCCAGCGGATCAGCCCGTCCGAACCGATCGCCAGATCGCTGTTGCCCGCGGCATGCATCCGCGCCGCTCGGGCTTCGAACTCGAGCGCGAGCGCCTTCTGCGACGCAGCCTGAACCGCCTTGGCATCCGGTCCATCCGTTCCCGCCACCGGCGTGAAGCGGAATCCGCTCAATTGCCCTACATGATGTCCTTCAACGAAGACATCGCCATTCACACTGATTTCAGCTTCCAGCATCGCATTCTCTCTCAGGCGCTTCATGAGCACAGATGTCCTGCGATCAACAAAGCGTTTCGTCAACCTCTCATGTAACGCATCGGACAATCGATCTTCGATTTCCCGCGTCTTTTCCTGCCAATGTGTCGGATCGGCCAGCCAGCCGGGACGATTCGAAACGTAGGTCCAGGTCCTTATCTGCGCGATTCGCGCCGAAAGCGTGTCAATTTCCCCATCTGTCCGATCGGAGCGATGAACCTGCTCCGCGAGAAACTGTTCGTTCACCGTGCCATAGCGCACGAGATCGGAAAAGAGGGTCGAAATAAGATCGGCATGTTGTGCCGGGGTAATACGCCGGTAGTCGGGAAGCGCACAAGCCTCCCAGAGTTTTTCGACGCGCTCGGGCCTATCGGCAAGATCGATGATCTCGGGGTAGCGAGAAAGCTGCTCCAGCGCCTGTTGGTCGACGGCCGGCAGTGCCCGCGTCAGCCCCGGCACGCGCGGCCCTACTTCGAGGCTGGCGCGCAACGACGGGATCGAGGAGAAATCCATCGCGGTCGTGCGCCACTGCAGAACCTTGACGTTGTCGAATTCATGCCCCTCGATACGCTGCACCAGTTCCTCGTCGAAGGGCGAGACCTGCCCGGTGACGCCAAAGGTCCCGTCGCGCACGTGCCGGCCGGCGCGCCCGGCGACCTGGCCGAGTTCGGCCGGATTGAGATTGCGAAACTGGTAGCCGTCGAATTTCCGGTCCTGGGCGAAGGCGACGTGATCGACATCGAGATTGAGGCCCATGCCGATCGCATCGGTCGCCACCAGATATTCGACGTCGCCCGCCTGATAAAGCGCCACCTGCGAATTGCGGGTGCGGGGGCTCAGCGCCCCCAGCACGACCGCCGCGCCACCGCGCTGCCGGCGGATGAGCTCGGCAATGGCATAGACCTCGTCGGCCGAGAAGGCGACGATGGCCGAGCGCTGCGGCAGCCGAGTGATCTTCTTCTGTCCGGCGTAGAAAAGATGCGAAAGCCGCGGCCGCTCGACGACGGTGATGCCGGGCAGAAGCTGCTGCAGGATCGGCCGCATCGTCGCCGCGCCGAGCAGCAGCGTTTCCTCACGGCCGCGAAGATGCAGGATGCGGTCGGTGAAGATATGGCCACGCTCGAGATCACCGGCGAGCTGCACCTCGTCGATCGCGACGAAAGCGGCCTTGGTCTCACGCGGCATTGCCTCGACGGTGCAGACGGAAAACCGCGCATTGGGCGGCGAAATTTTTTCCTCGCCGGTGACGAGCGCCACGTTCTGCACGCCGACCTTCTCGACCACCCGCGTATAGACCTCGCGCGCCAGAAGCCGGAGCGGCAGGCCGATCACGCCGGTCCCGTGCGCGACCATGCGCTCGATGGCATAATGGGTCTTGCCGGTATTGGTTGGTCCGAGCACTGCGGTCACACCGCGCCCGCTCAGAATCATCGGCTGCGAAGTCAGAGTCATGGATCCATGCAAACGAGGCCAAAGGCCCCAGGAAAATCTCGCTCCCCCAGATTGAAGCACAGAACACATGGACAGCCGCCGCCGCAAACGCAAGGGAAGATTTCAAAAATGCCACCGGGATTGCGACCTTTACGAGTCCTGCGGAACATCCGCTTTTGCGATTCGGAACAGCGTGAGAACGAATCAGCGACGAATCGCTGACTCCAGCTGATTCAGCTTTTGTTCACGGCTAAGTATTGATTTTGAATCACTTTTTCCCACTAGATGCTGAATCGTGTGACTCCCGCTCCTTCGCATTTTCGCCATCGCGATCCATCGTGTCTGACGGATCGCCGGCAATCGAAAATTGCGCCCGAAATTAACCTCTCGACCAAAGCCGGAACGAATCGGAGACGAATCGCTGACCGCGCCATTTTCGCCTTTCGTTCACGACCACATCTGGTGGCGAAGCAGCACCGGAACGCTAGATGCGGATCGCCGACAGATCTCCTCGTCTTGTATCCCCGCATCGGCATTAATCTTTGGAAAGCCGGATTCAGAAGACGTTAAGCCGAAGTGGCCGAGAGCGGCGCGTCGATCAAAAACGGAACGAATCGCTGACGAATCGGCGACATTGCAACTTTCCCGCTTTGTTCACCGCAACATATTGTATTTAAATGCCTTTTTAACCATATGAGCGATTTTCCGGAATGACGGAGACCAGAGCGCGCCACATTTCCAGCGCTGAACCGGGAACAAAAATCGCCAATGCGTGTTTCTCGTCCATCGAAAATGCGGATGAAATGAAGGGAACATACCATGCTTGGAACGATACTTCTTATTATCCTCATTCTGCTGCTGATCGGAGCCTTGCCGAATTGGGGCTACAGCCGTGGCTGGGGCTATGGACCTTCCGGCGGTTTGGGGCTAGTTCTCGTCATTATCATTATCCTTGTACTAATGGGCCGCATCTAAAGGCCACCAAACTGGGGAGTTACGACATGATGAAGAAGATTGTTCTTGTTGGCGCACTCGTCGGCGCTCTGGCATCCTGCACGGCGACCGAGCAAGGCACGGCGATCGGCGCCGGCACCGGCGCGGTCATCGGCGGTGTCGTCACCAACAGCTGGGGTGGTGCCGCCGTCGGCGCCGTTGCGGGTGGCCTGACCGGTGCGCTCATCGGCCATTCGGTCGAGCGCCGCGGCTACTGCATCTATCGTGACCGCTACGGCCGCCGCTACGAGGCTCGTTGCTGATCAGCAACCCATATCGGACTCCCAACGGGCGCTTCAGCGCCCGTTTTCTTTTTCATCCGTCAATATGGCGTTGACGATCGGTCGCGAAAGTCAAACCTACCGGCACTCAAAAGGCAGGCGCATATTTCCTTCATGAGCGCAAAGGCAGGCACGAGCCCGCCACCCGGGGCAGGCAGAAGCCGCCTCACGCGCCTGAAAGGAACTCTTCCATGGCACAGATTTTCCTGAATTCCGCCGTCGCCGTTCTCATCGCATCGGCATTCCTGATGACCGCAATGTCAGCCCTTCGCAATGAAGGCCGCTCACTACGAAAAGTGCCGGTCAAGGTCCGCGCACAACGGCACCCGACCGACCGCCGCTCTTAAGCTTTCGCGAAACAGCCACCAGTCTGGCATCGCTCTCGTGCCTATCCGCTTCGGGGGAACGCGCACTCCCGGTGTCATCCTCGGCCTTGTGCTGAGGATCTGCTGCGTATCGATTGTGCGTAGATGCTCGGGACAAGCCAGAGCATGCCGAAGAGAGGCGTTGGCGGACTTTCTGAACAATCCGAGCGCGTCCTGCCGGACGCGCCATCACTTTCAATCCACACATGACCCTTTCGAAAATCGATCTCGATTTTCGGGCTGGGTGCTAAAGCATGTCGCGCAAAACTGTGCAGCGGTTTTGCGCGACATACGTAAGAACAAAGACCGAAAGCGCGGGGAACGAATCTGAAAGATTGCGACCCGATTAGGCGAAGAACTGCCCGCCATTGGCGCTCAGCGTCGAGCCGGTGATGAAGCCGGCATCGTCGGAGACAAGGAAGGTGACGCAGCGCGCGATCTCTTCCGGCTCGCCAAGACGGCCGACCGGAATCTGCGGGATGATGCGTTCGTTCAGCACCTTCTCCGGCACGGCAAGCACCATCTCCGTTCCGATGTAACCGGGGCAGATGGCGTTGACGGTGATGTTTTTCGCCGCGCCTTCCTGGGCCAGCGCCTTGGTGAAGCCTAGATCGCCGGCCTTGGCCGCGGAATAGTTCACCTGGCCCATCTGGCCCTTCTGGCCGTTGATGGACGAGATATTGACGATACGGCCGAAGCTGCGGTCGCGCATGCCGGTCCAGACCTGGTGAGTCATATTGAACAGGCCGCTGAGGTTGGTATTAATCACCTCGTGCCACTGCTGCGGCGACATTTTGTGGAACATCGCATCGCGGGTGATGCCGGCATTGTTGACGAGAATTTCGACCGGTCCGATCTCGCTTTCGATCCTGGCTATTCCCTCGCCGCAGGCGGCGTAGTCCGAAACATCCCATTTGAACACGGCAATGCCGGTGGCGTCGTGGAAGGCTCTGGCCTTCTCGTCGTTGCCGGCATAGTTGGCCGCAACCCTGTATCCGGCGTTTTTCAACGCCAGCGATATGGCTGCACCGATGCCGCGAGTACCCCCGGTGACCAAAGCCACTCTGCTCATGTTCCGCTCCCCTTTTGTTTTTTGTCCCGCCACCCGGCAGGACTTTTAATCAAACTCGGATCGTATGCTATTTAAAGTGCTTCGAAGCACATGGCGACACCCATGCCGCCGCCGATGCAAAGGGTGGCAAGGCCCTTCTTTGCGCCGCGCCGCTTCATTTCGAACAGCAGCGTGTTGAGAATGCGTGCGCCGGATGCGCCGATGGGATGGCCGATCGCGATCGCGCCGCCGTTGACATTGACGATGCCGGGATCCCATCCGAGATCCTTAGTGACGGCGCAGGCCTGCGCAGCGAAGGCCTCATTGGCTTCGACGAGATCAAGATCGCCGACCGACCAGCCGGCCTTTTCGAGCGCCTTGCGCGAAGCCGGGATCGGGCCGGTACCCATGATTGACGGATCGACGCCGGCCGTTGCCCAGGACACGATACGGGCGAGCGGCTGGATGCCGCGACGGACAGCTTCCGCCTCACTCATCAGCACTGCCGCGGCGGCGCCGTCATTGAGGCCGGAGGCATTCGCGGCGGTGACCGTGCCTTCCTTGTCGAAGGCCGGGCGCAGCTTGCCCATTGCCTCCAGCGTGGCGCCGTGGCGGATATATTCGTCGGCATCGACGGTCACGTCGCCCTTGCGGGTCTGGATGACGTAGGGGATGATTTCGTCGGCAAAGCGGCCAGCCTTCTGTGCCGCCTCCGCCTTGTTCTGCGAGGCGACGGCGAACTGGTCCTGGTCGTCGCGCGAAAGTTGCCACTGACGCGCGATATTTTCAGCGGTGACGCCCATGTGATAGCCGTGGAAAGCGTCGGTCAGACCGTCCTTGATCATGGTGTCGACCATCTTCATGTCGCCCATCTTGACGCCGCCGCGCAGATGCGCGGCATGCGGCGCCATCGACATGGATTCCTGGCCGCCGGCAACGATGATCCTGGCGTCGCCAGTGGCGATCTGCTGCATGCCGAGCGCCACGGCGCGCAGGCCGGAGCCGCAGAGCTGGTTGACGCCCCAGGCTGTTGCTTCCTTCGGAACGCCGGCCTTCATCGCTGCCTGGCGGGCAGGATTCTGGCCTTCGCCGGCGGCAAGCACCTGGCCGAGGATCACCTCGTCCACCTCGGCGGCATCGACGCCGGCGCGAGCAAGCACCCCCTTGATGACGGCCGCCCCGAGCTCATGCGCGGGAACTGTGCCGAAAGCGCCGTTGAACGAACCGACCGCTGTTCGCCCTGCGCTAGCGATGACGATGGATGAATTGCTCATGGGGACGCTCCTCGTTTTTCGTCTCACTTACATAAGTGGAAACTGGCAAAGCTTTGACCACAAGTCAAACGCGAAGACCGGGGGTCGCCATTTTTCGCCGGTAGCTGCCAAAGCCGATTCATCTGCTCTGTTAAAGGTTTGCCGCATCGCACAAAGAGATTGTCACCGGCCTTCTTTTGCGTTTACAGTCTCAAGTGGAGGAACATCCATAAATCAGACGGGGGTTCAGGAGACTGATATGGCGAAGCATGAGGGTCAGATAGTCATCAAGAAATACGCCAATCGCCGCTTATACAATACAGGCACCAGCACCTATGTGACGCTGGAAGATCTGGCGGAGATGGTGAAGAAGGGCGAGGATTTTATCGTCCAGGATGCAAAAAGCGGAGATGATATCACCCATTCGGTGCTGACCCAGATCATCTTCGAACAGGAATCGAAGACCGGCAACACGCTGCTTCCGATCTCCTTCCTGCGCCAGCTCATCACCTATTACGGCGACCAGATGCAGATGGTCGTGCCGAGCTTTCTCGAACATTCCATGCGCGCCTTCACCGAGCAGCAGGCGCAGATGCGCGAACAGGTGAACCGCGCCTTCGGCGAGACGCCGATCGGCAAGAACCTGCAATTGCCGATGCAGATGGTGGAAGACCAGGTTCGCCGCAACACCGAGCTGTTTCAGCAGGCGATGCAGATGTTCTCGCCCTTCATGACGCCGCCCGCCAAGGAAAGCCGCAAGGCCGAGGCCAAGGATATCGACGAGCTGAAGGAACAGCTGCGCGCCCTCCAGACCAAGCTCGACAACCTATAATCCGATTGAGACATCCCGCCCGGCGCTGCGGATCGAGACGGCGAAACCGCCGATTACATCGATCAGAGCGATCGTCATCAAGATGAAGAATACCTGAGTTGCCGCATCCTGGACGAGCAGAAACTCGACCAGGAAGGCGATGAACACCAGCATCGACAAGATGTGGTTGATCAGATTGCCGGGACCGGTTCTGGTCGCTTTCAGGATTTCAAAAAACAGCACGACGAGTGCAATGACGATGAAGAGATCGCCGAGCGCCATGCTCCAGATCGCGCCGGAGAGCATCGACAATACGATGATGTCATGATGCAACGCAGCAATGCCGCCGTCGCCCATCAGGCCGAGCATCGCCAGGTTGTAAAGAATAAACGGGATAATCATCAGCGGCATGGCGGCTATCATCGGCAAATCTCCTGGCGCGATGAGAATACTGCCGTAAATCGTCGTCCTACTTCAAGCCATTGCAAATATTATATTTGCTGCCTGAACGATATTGGAGGATCTCCGCGCAAGATCGTCCGAACCTGGGTCCTCACGCAATCACGGTGCCCTGGTGAAAAACGATCTTCCAGCCACCGCCGGATTTTCGCCACAGGGTCGTTCTGCGGGTCGTCCGATCCGGTTCCTTGAGTATGTAGTTGATCTGATACAGGTTCTCGGCGAGTTCACTGATGGAAAAATCCTCGCAAGGCCAATCATGCGGTTCCGGCTGCTCGTAGCGCTCCAGAGAATTGGCGATGACGAATTCGCGCGTGTAGATCTTTCCGCTGGCGCCGATTTCCCAAAATTCCTCATCCGTCATCCGCAGCAGATCATCACGGCTTGTCCCGAATTCGCGCCGATGAAAGATCGGCTCTCTTCGACGCAAGTCTTCCAGGATGTTTTCGTATTCAATCGACATCGAAGATCTCTCAGCGCCCATACCGGGCATCAACGGGCGATCTGAGGGTAGGACCCGGCCCAAATGCAAAAGGCCGGCGTGACGCCGGCCTTTAAAACTTTCGATCGGACAAACCGGATCGGAAAATTATGCGCTTTCCTTCGGCGTCAGAACCTGGCGGCCGCGGTACATACCGGTCTTCAGATCGATATGGTGCGGACGGCGCAGTTCGCCGGAGTTCTTGTCTTCGACATAGGTCGGAGCCTTCAGCGCATCAGCCGAACGGCGCATGCCGCGCTTGGACGGGCTCGTTTTTCTCTTCGGTACAGCCATTTTACTTACTCCACTTGCGGGCAAAACATTCCCACGGCCAGACTGGCGGCCGAAACGGACATGTCGCGATTTCGGAATTTGGCGCGCTTATACATGCAAGGGGCGGGCTTGACCAGTCCCCATGCGTATTTTTTGCGAGACCGAAGATTCGAGCCTCAGACCTCGTCCTCCTCGACGATCCAGGGCTCGGCGCGGGCCGCCTCTTCCCATTTCCGCCAGGCCGGATGCGCCTTCATCGTCTCCATGTAGGCCAGCGTATTGTCGCGGCTGACGAGATCATAGATATCGAACCGGTTGACGACGGGCGCAAACATCGCATCCGCGCCACTGAAGCTCCCAAAGAGAAACGGTCCGCCGGATTTCTGCAGGAGGTCGCGCCAGATCGTCTCGATGCGGTCGATATCGGCTTTGACTCCGTCCGGCAATGCGATCCTGCCCTTCGGCCGGCGAATATTCATCGGGCAGGCGTTGCGCAGGGCGCCAAAGCCCGAAAGCATTTCCATCGAAACAGAACGGGCAAGCGCCCGCTCCGCCCGGTCGCTCGGCAGAAGGCCCGCCTGCGGATGGAGCTCGGCGACATATTCGATGATCGCAAGCGATTCCCAGATTTTCAATGCGCCGTGCTGCAGGACCGGCACGCGGCCGGTCGGCGACACGGCCTTGATCTCGGGATTGCCGCCCGGAAAGTCGAAGGGGATCAGGACCTCCTCAAAATCGACGCCGGCGCCGGTCAGCGCCATCCATGGACGGAACGACCAGGAGGAATAGTTCTTGTTGGCGATAAAGAGCGTCGGTTTGTCCATGGGCCTCTTCCGTCAGCTGTCGAAATCGAAGATCAGCAGTTCATGGAAATGGTTCATATCCTCGAACACGCAGAATGCCGGCGGCGCAAGCTCGAAAACCGGAGCCTTGCGGCGAATATCGGCCGTCACCTCGTCGAGCATCGCCTGCCAGCGCGGCAAGGCTTCGTCCTCGAGCGGCTCGATCGCATAAGCGAAAGTGACATGGAACTGGTAATCCGCATGGTTCGGCTGGCGATAGCCGAGAAGATCGGCAAATGCGTCGCGCCATGCGCGCATGACCCTGCGGTCCTTCTCTGTCGCGCCATCGACGAGCAGGCCTGACGGCCGGGCTTCGACGACGGCGATGTTGAAGGGCTCGGCCATCGAGAAACCTTCGAGCCGTGCCGCCATGAGTTCGGTCATGTCGTCGATCGGCGCATCGAGAGGGATGTCTCCCGGCCAGTAATCCTGTTGGCGCCTGGACTCGATGATGCCTTCGAAAAGCGTCATATGAAGACTCGAGATCGGCGTGAAGAGGAATTGCGGAGCCTCGGGCATCGCCAGATATTTCTCCCGTGCCTCGATCAGCGCCATCTGCGTGCGCGAACCCTTCACGGAATGACAGACGATGGTGTTGCCGGCTTCCGGCAGAAAGCCGCCGACCTTGCGATAACGGCTGCCGAGATGGGCGGGCGAGTTCGGATTATGGGTCTTTGAGAAACGGAGAAGTTCGGGCGAAAGCGTCGTGATGGTCATGGCGACTCAGGGGTTCTGGTGGGACTGCACTCGCCCATATGGCAGAACTAAGAATGTCAGATGACGCTTGGCCCTTCCAGCGACAAGTTCTGATCTCACTTATAGATGCATTTGATGTAATCACCCGAACCCTGCGCCCGGCGTTCGATGACAGAGGCGAGTGTCCTGAGCCTCCGGCCGGGCTTGCCGGCATTGCGATCGAAGGGGTTCGGCAGCGAGACAGCGAGCAGGGACGCCTGGCGCCGCGTCAGTTTCGAGGCCGGTACCTTGAAATGATACTGGGCCGCCGCCTCGACGCCATAGATGCCGGGCCCCCATTCCGCGATGTTGAGATAGATTTCCATCAGCCGCCGTTTCGACAGCACGAAGTCCGTGCTGACCGCAAGCGGCAGCTCCAGCGCCTTGCGCACGAAGGAGCGGCTGTTCCAGAGGAAGAGGTTCTTTGCCGTCTGCATCGGAATCGTGCTGCCGCCGCGCGTTGCCTGGCCTTTCAGCGTGTCCTCGACCAGCATGCGCATCTCGGCCCAGTCGACGCCGCCGTGGAAGCAATATTGCCCATCCTCGGACATCATCACCGACTGCACCAGAACCGGGGCGATTTCGTCCAGCGACACCCATCTGCGGTCATAGCCGCGCAGCAGCATGAGATCGCGCAGCATCAACGTCGAGACGGGATGGATGAAGGGCAGCACATAGAAAAAGATCAGCGCATAGGGAAGGATGAGCAGCGCCAGCACGGCAAGAACGATGCGTTTCAATACACGGCGGTCTCCGAGCCATTGCCGACGGGCCGGCGTCTCGACGCTCTCCTCTATCTCCGGCGCTATATCCAATGTCCCCAGCCCGATTTCGCTCCTGTCGTTCTCATAACGCCTGCGCGGCGCTTATGCCAGAGCACATGGGAAATCTTGCGGCAGTCATCGACAATTCCGTTGCAAGCCCCCCGTGCCTCATGCCAAACAGCGCCCATGGACGCGAACCGGGATACTTTCGAAACGAGGCTGAAGAACAACGCCCGCGAAATCGAGGCGCTGCTCGAAGCGTTGCTTTCACCGAGTCCCCTTTCCGATGAAATCGCCAGGCCCGAGGCCCTGCGCAGCGCCATGCATTATGCCGTGCTGAACGGCGGCAAGCGGCTACGCCCGTTCCTCGTCGTCGAAAGTGCGGCCCTTCTCGGCGGCAACGAGCAGGCAGCGCTTCGCGTCGGCGCGGCATTGGAATGTGTCCACTGCTATTCCCTGGTGCATGACGACCTGCCGGCCATGGACGATGATGATCTCCGCCGCGGCAAACCGACGGTGCATATCAAATTCGACGAAGCCACCGCGATCCTCGCAGGCGACAGCCTGCTGACCTATGCCTTCGACATTATCGCCGCACCGGAAACAAGCCTTCCCGACACGGACAAGGCCTCTCTGGTGCTGGCGCTTGCCCGCGCCGCCGGCCTCGGCGGCATGGCGGGCGGCCAGGCGCTCGATCTCGCTGCGGAAAGACAGACCCCCGACGAGGCCGGCATCATCCGCCTCCAGGCGATGAAAACAGGCGCGCTGATCCGCTTTGCCTGCGAGGCCGGCGCCATCATGGCGGGCAGCTCGCCCGAAGATCGCCGCCGCCTGCGGGCCTTCGGCGAAAAGATCGGCCTTGCCTTCCAGCTTGCCGACGACATTCTCGACCTGACCTCGGACGCCGAGACCATGGGCAAGGCCACCGGCAAGGATGCAGCCCGCGGCAAGGGAACGCTCGTGGCGCTCCATGGCATGGAATGGGCCGAGACCCAGCTCCGCCGGCATGTCGAAGATGCCGAAGCGCTGCTTGCCCCCTACGGCGCCCGCGCCTCGACCCTGACCGCCGCGGCGCTTTTCATCGCCGACCGGAAGAGCTGAGCCGACAATCAGGCTGCCAGTATTTCCTTGAGAGCGGAAATCAGGCGGGCACATTCCTCGTCCGTGCCGATGCTGATGCGCAGGAAGTCCGAAATACGCGGCTTGGCGAAATGCCGGATGAGAACGCCACGCTCCCGCAGAGCGGCTTGAAGCGCAGCACCCGACCGGCTTTCGTGCCTTGCGAAAACGAAATTCGCCTGGGACGGCAGCACTTCGAAATCCAGCGCTTCGAGTTCCCGAACGAGACGGTCCCGGCTGGCAATGAGCTTCTTCCGGCATGTCTCGAACCACGCCTCGTCCTTGATCGCGGCGGTCGCGGCGACCTGCGCCAGGCGATCGAGCGGATAGGAATTGAAGCTGTCCTTGACGCGCACCAGCGCCTCGATCAGGTCTCGCTGTCCCAGTGCAAAGCCGACGCGCAGCCCTGCGAAGGAGCGGGATTTCGACAAGGTCTGAATAACCAGCAGATTGGGATATTGGGAAATGAGCGGCACGGCGCTTTCACCGCCGAAATCGACATAGGCCTCGTCTACCACGACGACGGCATCCGGATGGGCGGCAAGAAGCGCCTCGATTCCGGCCAGCGGCAGACCTATGCCGGTCGGCGCATTCGGATTGGGGATGATTATCGACCCGCATGGCCTGTCATAATCGGCGAGCCGGATCTGGAACGCATCATCGACCGGGATCTCGATCGCTTCGATACCGTATAGCAGGCTATAGGTCGGATAGAAGCTGTAGGTCACGTCGGGATAGAGAAGCGGAAGATCGTGTTTCAGCAGCGCCTGGAACGTGTGAGCGAGAACCTCGTCGGAGCCGTTGCCAACGAAGACTTCTTCCGCCGCCACGCCGAAACGGGCTGCTATCGTCTCGCGCAGTTCGGTGGCGGCAGGGTCGGGATAGAGCCGCAGACGATCGTCCGCAGCTTGCCTGATCGCCTCGAGCGCCCTCAGGGACGGCCCGTAAGGATTCTCATTGGTATTGAGCTTGACCAGGCCCGGGATGCGCGGCTGCTCACCCGCGACATAGGGCTGAAGCTTGCTGACGATATCAGACCAATACCGGCTCATCCGAAATCGCGGGCTCTCATTCCGCAGCCGTCTTCTGGCCGAAGCGCTTCTCGATATAGTCAACGACAAGTGCCTCGAAATCGGAGGCGATATTGGGACCGCGCAGCGTCAGCGCTTTCTTGCCGTCGATGAAAACCGGGGCGGCCGGCGTCTCGCCGGTGCCGGGAAGCGAAATGCCGATATCGGCATGTTTGCTCTCGCCCGGCCCGTTGACGATGCAGCCCATGACGGCGACGTTCAGCGCCTCGACGCCGGGATATTTCTCGCGCCAGACCGGCATATTCTTGCGGATGTCGTTCTGAATGTTCTGCGCCAGTTCCTGGAACACGGTCGAGGTCGTGCGTCCGCAGCCGGGACAGGCGGCAACGACCGGCACGAACTGGCGGAAGCCCATGACCTGCAGGATTTCCTGCGCCACCTGGACTTCGCGCGTGCGGTCGCCGTTCGGCTCGGGCGTCAGCGACACGCGGATCGTGTCGCCGATGCCGTGCTGCAGCACGAAGCCCATCGCCGCCGACGAAGCGACGATGCCCTTGGTGCCCATGCCGGCCTCGGTCAGGCCGAGATGCAGCGCGTGATTGGAGCGATCGGCGAGCATGGAATTGACGGCGATCAGGTCCTGCACTTGGCTGACCTTGGCCGACAGGATGATGCGGTTGCGTGGCAGGCCGATCTCCTCGGCAAGGGCTGCCGAAAGCAGCGCCGACTGCACGATCGCCTCGCGCGTCACCTGCCGGGCCGAAAGCGGCGAACCAGCTTCGGCATTCTGGTCCATCAGCGCCGTCAGCAGATCCTGATCGAGCGAGCCCCAGTTGACGCCGATGCGCACCGGCTTGTCGTAGCGGATCGCCATCTCGATGATCTCGGCGAACTGCTTGTCCTTCTTGTCCTTGAAGCCGACATTGCCGGGATTGATGCGGTATTTCGCCAACGCCTCGGCGCAGGCCGGATGATCGGCGAGCAATTTGTGGCCGATATAGTGGAAGTCGCCGATCAGCGGCACGTCCATGCCGAGCCGCAGCAGCCGCTCGCGGATCTTCGGCACGGCGGCGGCACTTTCGTCGCGGTCGACAGTGATACGCACCAGTTCGGAACCCGCCCGATGGAGGGCCGCGACCTGCGCGACCGTCGAATCGATATCGGCCGTATCGGTATTCGTCATGGACTGCACGACGATCGGCGCACCGCCGCCGACGATAACGCCGCCGACATCGACGGCAACGGAAGCACGGCGCGGTTTCGGATCAAAATCGGCGGCTGAAGACATGAAAAGCTCTTGCACCCCTTAAAACAGTGTCTTTCAGGTGGATCATGACCGCTTTCTTGTCAACCGCCCCCGATATCACTTTTACTTGGAGGAGGCTCAGTGACCTCCGCCGGAAACGCCGTCTGCGTAGCGGGCAAGCCTGGAGAACAACAGAACGACCAGAAGCAGCACCGGCAGCGCCATGAAAACGACGGCAAAACCGACATGTTCAGCCACGAAGCCGATCACGGACGGCGCAACCAGCATGCCGGAATAGCCCATGGTCGTCACGACCGAGATGCCGATGCCGGGCTTAAGGCCAGGAATATTGCCCGCCGCCGAGAAGGCGATCGGCACCATGTTGGAAATGCCGATGCCGCAAAGCGCAAAGCCCAGTATGGCGATCTCCGGATCCGGCGCAAGGCTGGCAAGCAGCATGCCGACGATGGCAAACAGTGTGCAGATGCGCAGCGTCTTGACGCCGCCGAGACGATCGCGCACCAGGTCGCCGGCAAAGCGCATGATCGCCATGGTCGCCGAAAAGGCCGCGAAACCGAGACCGGAAAGCGCTACCGACGCATCCATTTCCTGCCGAAGATAAAGCGCGCCCCAATCCAGCACAGCGCCTTCCGGCACCATTGAGAACAGCGCCATCAATCCAAGCAGGTATGGCAGCGCCACCATCGGCAGCCTTGTCTTTTCCTTCTTGGTGTCGGGATGCGGGGGATCGGCAAGGATCATCGGCCAGGCAACGGCGAGGAAGATCGCCGCCAGCAACGTCGCCAGTTGCGCATGGCCGAGAATGCCGAGCTTGGAAATTACAATACCACCGAGACCTGAGCCGATCAGTCCGCCGAGGCTCCAGAAAGCGTGGCATGACGACATGATGGCGCGGCGCATGGATTTCTCGACCGACACCGCATTGGCATTCATCGCCACATCCATTGCGCCGATAAAGCCGCCGAACAGGAAGAGCGAGATTGCCCCGGTGATCACATTCGGCGCCAGCGTCAATGCCAGCAGCAGCGGCAGCACGCCGATAGCCAGGATCTGAACGACGATACGCGAGCCATGTTTGGCGATCTGCGCGCCGGCGATTGGCATCATGACCAGCGAGCCGACGCCGAAGACGAGGATCATCAGCCCAAGCTCGAACTTGCTCAGTGCCAGCCGCTCGGCAAAGTCCGGGATCTTCGGCGCCCAGCAGCCGACGACGAAGCCGTTCATGAGAAAGAGCAGGGAAACCGCCGCTCTGCTTTTGGTAACGAAGCCGCTCCGGACCCCAGGCGCACTGACATGACTATCCATTTTCCGGTCTTTCCTCATTGCCGGGCTCGCAAGCGCCCGATTTCCTTAAACTCTGTGACGGCGGCTCAGTTCGTTTTCTCGGCGATGACAGTCCTGCATCCGCGCTCGCGATAGCCGGCGAGAATAGCGGGATCGGCATCGTGCTCGACGACGAGGCATTCGCAATGCGCAACCGGCAGCACGCTGTGGGGCGCGGCGGTGCCGAATTTTTCCGAGGTTACAGCCGCCAGAACTCGCTTGCTCCGCGACGCGGCAAACCGCTTGAACTCCGCATCTTCGAAGCCGAAGGTCGTAATACCGGCCTCGAGATCGATTCCGCAGGCGCCGAGAATGCAGAGATCGGGCGAAATCTGCTCCATGTCCCGCAAGGCCTTGGCGCCGAGCGCGCCGCCCGTCTGCCGGTCCACCATGCCGCCGATCAGGATGACGTTGACGGCAGGCTTGTCGATAAGCACCGCGGCGATCGCCGGCGCGTTGGTCGCGGCCGTCAGCTCGAGTTCGGCCGGCAAGGCGTTTGCAATCGCCAGATTGGTGCTGCCGGCATCGAAGAACACGCACGAACCGGCGGCGATCTGCTTTGCCGCAGCCCGCGCCAGCGCCTGCTTGCGGTCGGCGGCAAAGCTCACACGCTGCGTCAGGCTCCCATGCGCCGGGGAAACCGGCAGCGCGCCGCCATAGACCCGCTCGCAGAGCCCCGCCGCCGCCATTTCGCGCAGGTCGCGCCGCACCGTATCCTCGGAGACGCCAAATTCGAGCGCAAGTTCCGCCGCCAGCACGCGGCCGTTCAGCCGCAGCCGCTCGGAAATGACGCCTTGACGCTCTCGCAACAGAAAATCCTGCATGTTCCTACCGGGTCAACACCAGAAATACCGAAAACGTGCATAAACGCTTACGACCGTGCAGGCAACATGCACGATCACACGTTTTCTGACGCGATGAAACAAAGCTCCACCAGGAAAGCCCGGTCGCTATTGATCCGCATGCCGAGCGGAAGACCGCACCGCAGCGTCGCTGTCTGACGCGTTTTCCAGCAAATTCACGGCTCAGGGACCTGCTTGAGAAAAATATTTGCAGTTGCTGCTTTTATTCGCAGTTTTCTACGCTTCCCGCGCCCTAGTTTTCTGCAAAGTATCCCTCATCCGATCACAACCTCCCAAGGATGGATAGAACAATGAACTGGTTGAAAACCGTCGCCGCTGCCGCCCTCATTCACGCCGCAGCCCTCCTGCCTGCCCATGCCGGCGAAAACCTCGCCGCCGTCAAATCGGCCGGCGTCTTCAAGATCGGCACCGAAGGTACCTATGCGCCCTTCACCTATCATGACGAAAGCGGCAAGCTCGTCGGCTTCGACGTCGAGATCGGCGAAGCGATCGCCAAAAAGCTCGGCGTCAAGGCCGAGTTCGTCGAAGGCAAATGGGATGGCCTGATCGCCGGCCTCGACGCCAAGCGCTACGACACCGTCATCAACCAGGTCGGCATCACCGAGGCCCGCAAGCAGAAATATGATTTCTCCGAGCCCTACATCGCATCCAAGGCCGTGCTGATCGTCCGCGAAGGCGACGAGGGCATCAAGACCTTCGCCGATCTGAAGGGCAAGAAGGCCGCCCAGTCGCTCACCAGCAACTTCGGCAAGCTTGCGGAACAGTCCGGCGCCGAACTCGTCGGCACCGACGGATTCGACCAGTCGATCCAGCTCGTGCTGACCAAGCGCGCCGACGCCACGATCAACGACAGCCTCTCCTTCCTCGATTTCAAGAAGCACAAGCCGGACGCGCCGGTGAAAATCGCCGCCAAGCAGGAAAATGCCGATTACTCCGGCATCATCATCCGCAAGAACGAGCCAGAACTGCTGGAGGCGATCAACAAGGCGCTTGCCGACATCAAGGCCGACGGCACCTACAAGAAGATCGCCGACAAGTATTTCGGCCAGGACGTTTCGAAGTAAGGTCCATTTAAAAAGTCCCCTCCCCACAAGGGGAGGGGCTTTGGCGGCACACCGCCTCATCTCAAAACAAACGTCTCGACTTGCGGCTCGGTCGCTATTTCGTGCGGGGAGCGGGAGCTAGATTAAGTCCCTCCCCCTTGTGGGGAGGGGTTGGGGAGGGGTATTCCGAGATATCACCCAACCGAGAGGGAACATCCCCTTGCCGCACTGGCTCCAACTGATGGCGGAATCGCTACCCTCGCTCCTCTGGGCGGGGTTGATCTTCACCATCCCGCTGACGCTGCTTTCCTTTGCTTTCGGCCTGATCCTCGGCCTGATCACCGCGATTGCCCGCCTTTTCGGCCCGGCCCCGGTCACAGCCATCGCCCGCTTCTACGTCTGGGTCATCCGCGGCACGCCGCTGCTCGTCCAGCTTTTCGTGATCTTCTACGGCCTGCCGAGCATCGGCATCCTGCTCGACGCCTTTCCGGCCGCCTTGATCGGCTTTACCTTGAATATCGGCGCCTACAGCTCCGAGATCATCCGCGCCGTTATCTCCTCGGTGCCCAAAGGCCAATGGGAGGCCGCCTATTCGATCGGCATGAGCTGGCGCCAAGCGATGAGCCGCACCATCATGCCGCAGGCCGCCCGCGTCGCCGTGCCGCCGCTGTCGAACACCTTCATCTCGCTTGTGAAAGATACGTCGCTTGCCGCTGCCATCACGGTGCCGGAACTCTTCCAGGCGGCTCAGCGCATCGTCGCCACCACCTATGAACCGCTGATCCTTTATATCGAGGCGGCGCTGGTCTATCTCGTCCTGAGTTCCGTCCTCTCGCAGCTGCAGGTGCGGCTCGAGCGCCGCTTCGCGCGTTATGGCGGCATGCTGGAGGCAAATGCATGATCGAGCTTTCCAACATCGAAAAGCGCTTCGGCGACGCCGTCATTCTGAAGGACATCAGCATCCGCATTCCCGAGGGCAGTGTTACCGCGCTGGTCGGGCCGTCCGGCGGCGGCAAGAGCACGCTGCTGCGCTGCATCAACCTGCTCGAAATCCCGACATCAGGCGCCATCCGCCTCGGGGAGGAGACGCTCTCCTTCGCGCCCGGCAAACGAACGAGCTGGCAGGCGATCCAGAAAATCCGCCGGCAAACCGGCATGGTCTTCCAGAATTTCCAGCTCTTCCCGCACCAGACGGCGATCGAGAACGTCATGGAAGGGCTGGTGACGGTCTTGAAGTGGCCGAGGGAAAAGGCGCGTGAGCGCGCCAATGAGCTGCTGACCAAGGTCGGGATGGCGCACAAGACCGATGCCTGGCCCTCGACGCTTTCGGGGGGCCAGCAGCAGCGTGTGGCGATCGCCCGGGCGCTTGCGCCTTCACCGCGCGTCCTTCTCTGCGACGAACCGACCTCGGCGCTCGATCCGGAGCTTTCGGCCGAGGTGGTCGATGTGCTGGGCCAGCTTGCCCGCGAGGGCACGACGATGGTCATGGCGACCCACGATCTCCGGCTTGCCTCCAAGATCGCCAATGACGTCGTCTTCCTGGAAGCCGGCAATGTGGTGGAAACAGGCAGCGCCAAGGCGATCTTCAGCGCGCCGGAGCGCGAACGCACCAAGCGCTTCATCTCGACGATCAACGCCGCACATACCTACGATATCTGAATTGTCTCACGTGAATCGTGATTTACGTGAGACGGTTTTAGGCGTTCTTCTGGACGGTTCTGCGGCCTGCCTCAGGCCGAGGTGATGACCGAGCGCGCTGCCTTCAGCGCATTGCCCCACCAGATGAGCTGGTCGAGCTGGTTCTTGGCCGCCTCGTTGAGATGCGGATAATCGCCGAGGCTCTTGCCTTCCTTCAGCACGCTCAGATATTCGCTGAAGGCGATGTGCACGCCCGTTTTCACCGAGGCGGCGCCCATTTCGACAAAGATCAGCCTCAAATGCTCGACCGCACGCGCGCCGCCAACGCCTCCGTAGCCGACGAAGGCGACCGGCTTTTGAATGAATTCACCGAGATCGATGGCATTCTTCAGGACGCCGGTCGGCGCATGATTATATTCGGCCGCGGTGAAGATATAGCCGTCGAATTCACGCAGCTTCTTCTTCCAGCGCTCAGCGGTCTCGTTTTCGGCTTCGGTTGCACGCGCCTCGCCGAAGAACGGCAGCGGATAATCACGAAGATCCAGCACCTCGATGGCAAGCTCCGAACGCGCTCCGGCGGTTTCGGCAATCCATTGAGCGGGGTGATCGGCAAAGCGGCCGATACGCGTGCTTCCGACGATGACGGCGATTTTCAACTGGCTCATGGGGTTCTTTCCTGTTGAATGGCGGGGTCGCTGGAGCACCGCGCCCGATAAGACGCATCAGCAGCGCTCCGTGAAATGGCGCGTAATCCTCTCAGGCTATGCGCCGAGTTGTTTCTAGGAAACAAGCGCCATGCAGGGCAAGTCGCAGACACCGGAAAACGTTTAAAAGTCTCGCATTCCGATTGGCGGTTGCACACAAACGAGTGATCGAGGAGGAATGGCCGGAGCGACCTTTGATCGCCCCGGCAGCCGAATTGCTTACCCGCCGTAGACGACGAGCAGGTCCTTGGCGTCGATCTGGTCGCCGGTGCGCACCAGCACCTCGGAGATCGTGCCGTCCTTTTCCGCATGGATCGCGGTTTCCATCTTCATCGCCTCGATGGAGACGAGCACGTCGCCGGCATTGACCACTTGGCCGGACGAGACGAAGACACGGCTGATGACGCCCGGCATCGGCGCGCCGACATGGGCGGCATTGCCGACTTCGGCCTTGCGGCGGACGGCAGCACCCGTCGCCCCATGGGCGCGGTCCGGCACCTTGATGCGGCGCGGCTGGCCGTTGAGTTCGAAGAAGATAGTCACCATGCCCTGGCTGTCGGTCGCGCTCATTGCCTGGTTGACGATGACGAGCGTCTTGCCCTTTTCGATATCGGCAAACAGTTCCTCGCCGTCCTTCAGCCCGTAGAAATAAGCGGGCGTCGGAAGCACAGAGACCGGACCGTACGTATCGGAGGCAAGCGCAAAGTCGGTGAAGACCTTCGGATACATCAGGTAGGAGGCGAACTCGAAGTCACTCACCCCGCGCTCCAGCTTCGTCTCGATAGCCTTGCGCTCGGCATCGAGATCGGCCTCCTTCAGCAGCGAGCCGGGACGCACGGTATAGGGCGTCTCGCCCTTCAGCGCTTTCTTCTGCAGCGCTTCCGGCCATCCGGACGGCGGCTGGCCGAGATCGCCCTTTAGCATCGAAACCACCGATTCCGGGAAGGAGACTTCCCTGTCGGGGCTGACGACATCGGCGACCGTCAGGTCCTGGCTGACCATCATCAGCGCCATGTCGCCGACAACCTTGGAGGACGGCGTCACCTTGACGATATCGCCGAACATCTGGTTGGCGTCGGCATAGGCCTGCGCCACCCGATGCCAGCGGGTCTCCAGGCCGAGCGAACGGGCCTGTTCCTTGAGGTTGGTGAACTGGCCGCCCGGCATTTCGTGGAGATAGACCTCCGATGCCGGACCCTTGAGGTCGCTTTCGAAGGCGGCATACTGGTTGCGCACCGCTTCCCAGTAGAAGGAGATACGGCGGATCCATTCCGGATCGAGGCCCGGATCGCGCTCGGAGCCGGCGAGCGCCTCGACGATCGAGCCGAGACAGGGCTGCGACGTGTTGCCGGAGAGCGCATCCATCGCCGCATCGACGGCGTCGACACCGGCTTCGACCGCGGCAAGAACGGTCGCCGCCGCAATGCCCGACGTATCATGCGTGTGGAAGTGGATCGGCAGGCCGGTCGCTTCGCGCAGCGCCTTGAACAGAACCTTCGCCGCTGCCGGCTTCAGGAGGCCCGCCATGTCCTTGAGCGCGATGATATGCGCTCCTGCCTTCTCCAGCTCGACGGCAAGGTCGGTGTAGTATTTCAGGTCGTATTTCGGCCGCGCCGAGTTCAGGATATCGCCGGTATAGCAAATCGCCGCTTCGCAGAGCTTGTTCTCCTCGGCAATCGCATCCATCGACACCCGCATGTTCTCGACCCAGTTCAGGCAGTCGAAGACGCGGAAGAGATCGATGCCGCCCCTCGCCGCCTGGCGGACGAAGTATTTGACGACATTGTCGGGATAGTTGGTGTAGCCCACCCCATTGGCGCCGCGCAGCAGCATCTGCAGCAGAAGGTTCGGCGCGCCCTCGCGGATCAGCGCCAGGCGCTCCCACGGATCTTCCGTGAGGAAGCGCATGGACACGTCGAATGTCGCGCCGCCCCAGCATTCGAGCGACAGGAGGTTCGGCAGCGCATGCGCGTAAGTGCCGGCGATGCGGGCGATGTCGTAGGTGCGCATGCGGGTGGCGAGCAGCGACTGGTGGCCATCGCGCATCGTCGTGTCGGTCAGGAGCACGCGCTTCTCGTTGCGCATCCATTCGCCGAATTTCTTCGGACCGAGCGTGTCGAGAAGCTGCTTCGTGCCGTCCTTAACGGTATTGCCGTTGGCATAGGGAACAACCGGCTGGGCGGCGTTATCCAGCGGCCTCGGCCGGTCCTTGGCTTCGGGATGGCCGTTGACGGTGACGTCGGCGAGATAGGTGAGCAGCTTGGTGGCTCGGTCCTGTCGCTTGACCTGCTGGAAGAGCTCCGGCGTCGTGTCGATGAAGCGGGTCGTGTAGCTGTTGTCGCGGAACTTCGCATGGCCGATGATCGCTTCAAGGAAGGTCAGGTTGGTGGCCACACCGCGAATACGGAATTCGCGCAGTGCCCGGTCCATGCGGGCGATCGCTTCGGACGGATTGGGCGCCCAGGCCGTCACCTTGACGAGCAGCGGATCGTAGAAACGGGTGATGATGGCGCCGGAATAGGAGGTGCCGCCATCGAGGCGGATGCCGAAACCGGATGCCGAGCGATAGGCGGTGATGCGGCCGTAATCCGGAATGAAGTTGTGCTCCGGATCCTCGGTGGTGATGCGGCACTGCAGCGCATGGCCATTGAGGCGGATGTCCTTCTGCTTCGGGACGCCTGATTCCGGCGTGCCGATGGCGTAGCCGTCGAGAATGTGGATCTGCGCCTTGACGATGTCGATGCCGGTGACGACTTCGGTCACGGTATGCTCGACCTGGATGCGCGGATTGACCTCGATGAAATAGAATTTGCCGGTATCGGCATCCATCAGATATTCGACGGTACCGGCACCGATATAATTGGTCGCTGCCGCGATTTTCAGCGAATAGGCGGCGAGCTCCTGGCGCTGCGCTTCCGAGAGATAGGGTGCCGGTGCGCGCTCGACGACCTTCTGGTTGCGGCGCTGGATGGAGCAGTCGCGCTCGAAGAGATGCACGACATTGCCGTGGGTGTCGCCGAGGATCTGGCTTTCGACATGGCGGGCGCGCTCGACGAGCTTTTCGAGATAGACCTCGTCCTTGCCGAAGGCGGCCATCGCTTCGCGCTTGGCCTCGGTCACCTCGCGGGCGAGATCCTTCGGATCGCGGATTGCGCGCATGCCGCGCCCGCCGCCGCCCCAGGAGGCCTTCAGCATGACGGGATAACCGATCTCTTCCGCCATCTTCGCCACTTCGGCCATATCGTCCGGCAGCGGCTCCGTCGCGGGCACAACGGGCACGCCGACCGAGATCGCCAGGTTGCGCGCGGCAACCTTGTTGCCGAGCTGGCGCATCGTATCGCCCTTCGGGCCGATGAAGATGATGCCGGCCTCGTTGCAGGCATCGACGAATTCAGGGCTTTCCGACAGCAGGCCGTAGCCCGGATGGATGGCATCGGCGCCGGAGAGCTTGGCGACGCGGATGACCTCGTCGATCGACAGATAGCTTTCGATCGGCCCGAGGTCGCGCGCAAGATGCGGGCCGCGGCCGACCTGATAGCTCTCGTCGGCCTTGAAGCGGTGGAGCGCCAGCTTGTCTTCCTCCGCCCAGATCGCCACCGTTTTTATTCCAAGCTCGTTGGCCGCGCGGAACACGCGAATGGCTATTTCGGAGCGGTTGGCAACGAGTATCTTGGATATGGGCAAAACGGTCTCCTCCGTCGTTCAGACACGGGCATGCTGCACCCGCGAAGAAAATTCTTAACTTCTTGTCACGAGAAGTTCAATTTCTCTTGCGACTGCGAAATGCACTTTCTCGCCATGCCAAAACATGCCGGCAGGAAGTCTGCCGCGGCCTTGACGGTGAGAATGAAAAAGAAACCTAGCTTATCAGGCCGTGGCGAAAGGCGAGCGCCACCGCCTGCTGCCTGTTCTTCGCCTTCAGCTTATCCTGCAGGCCGTTCATGTACCAGTCGACGGTGTGGTTCGAGATCTTCAGCATCTTGCTGATCTCCATCGAGGTCATGCCTTCGGCGAGATGACGCAGGATTTCCATCTCGCGCCGCGTCAGCGGCGTTTCGGCCGGCACCACGGTTTCCAGCGCCTGCGCCTCGCCTTTCAAATCAAGCAGCCGCCAGAAGGCCTTGCGCGCCACCGCCTCGAACAGCGCGATCTCCACCGGCGAGAGTTCGATCGGCTTGCCGCTGATGCTGAGGCCGCCGAGAATGCCGCTGCGTCCATGGATCGGAAAAATATAGCCGTCCTCCAGCCCGTGGCCGAAGGCATCGACCATCATCTGCTCCATACGCCGCCCATGCGCATCCCTGCGGAACGCCGCCATGCTCTCCCGCCAGCGGAACGGCCGCTGCGCATGGGCGAGATAACGTACGATCGGATCGACCAGGAGATATTTTTTTGCGGCATATATCTGCTGCCATTGTTCCGGCCAACGGCCGGCCAGCGTGCCGGCCCAGGGTTCCGGATTCTGCTGCGAATGGCGCGACAGGCTGTAATATTCGAAGCCGCATCCCCGGATCACCTGTTCCAGCTCGCCGACGAGGGCCTCGGGTTTCGAGCACTCCTCCAGAATTACAAGCAATTGAATTAACGAATTAATATTCACAAATATTGCCCCTTGCGAGGCCGTCGGCGGCTTTTCAGATTGGTCGCGAAACGGTCTTCTCAATAAAATGCAGTCTCTAATTTAATGCTGAGCTAAACATTGAATAAAATGCAAGTGCAAATTGTCGCGACATATACCTAAGCGGCAATTTTCGCGCCATTGTCATCTCGTCGCACCCTGCGATAGTACGTTCGTGTTAATCATCACGCCGGCTGAACCCTGAATGCTCCGTTAATCGCCGGTTCAGGTAACCTTTTGTAGCATCGCATCCTCCCGTTTTTCGCAGATGCACAAGAGGTTAGACGTGTCGCTTTTCAAGGTCTATGCAAGGGCTCTGCGCTATCTTGGCGCCTATAAGCTCCGCGTATCCCTGGTGGTTCTCGCAAATATTGTCTTGGCGACCATCACCATCGCGGAACCAATCCTGTTCGGTCGCATCATCGATGCGATCTCGGGCAAGGGTGAGGTCAAGCCCATCCTTTTCATGTGGGCAACCTTTGCCGTGTTTAATACCATCGCCTTCGTCCTTGTGGCCCGCGAGGCCGACAGGCTGGCCCATGGACGACGCGCGACGCTACTGACGGAAGCCTTCAGCCGCATCATTTCGATGCCGCTTGGCTGGCACCATCAGCGTGGAACGTCGAACGCGCTGCATACGCTGCTGCGCGCCTGCGAGACCTTGTTCGGCCTCTGGCTCGAATTCATGCGCAACCACCTGTCGACGGTCATCGCGCTTACCCTTCTGGTGCCGACCGCCATGTCGATGGACCTGCGCCTTTCGGCCGTGCTGATCGTGCTCGGCATCGCCTACTGGCTGATCGGCCGCGTCGTCATGAGCCGGACCAAGGATGGTCAGGCCTCGGTCGAAAATCATTATCATACCGTCTTCTCGCATGTCAGCGACTCGATCAGTAACGTTTCGGTCCTGCACAGCTACAACCGCATCGAGGCTGAAACCAAGGCGCTGAAATCCTTCGCCGACCGCCTGCTCGAAGCGCAGTATCCGGTGCTCGACTGGTGGGCAATCGCCAGCGCGCTGAACCGCATGGCCTCCACCATCGCGATGATGGTGGTCCTGATCATCGGCACGATGCTCGTTCAGTCCGGCCAGATTCGCGTCGGCGACGTCATCGCCTTCATCGGCTTCGCCAACCTGCTGATCGGCCGCCTCGACCTGATGCGCCAGTTCGCGACGCAGATTTTCGAAGCCCGCTCCAAGCTCGAGGACTTCTACAAGCTGGAAGACTCGGTGCGTGAACGCGAAGAGCCTGCCGGCAACGGCGAGATCAAGGACGTCAAGGGTGCGATCGAGTTCCGCGACGTTTCTTTCGGCTTCGGCAACAGCTCGCAGGGCCTGCACAACGTCTCCTTCTCGGTGAAGGCAGGCCAGACGGTTGCGATCGTCGGCCCGACCGGCGCCGGCAAGACGACGCTCGTCAACCTGCTGCAGCGCGTCTACGATGCCCAGGGCGGCCAGATCCTCGTCGACGGCACCGACATCACCAAGGTGACCCGCAAGTCGCTGCGCCGCCACATCGCCACCGTCTTCCAGGATGCAGGTCTGCTGAACCGTTCGATCAGCGACAACATCCGCCTCGGCCGTGAGGGCGCGAGCGAAGAGGAGATGCGCCGTGCGGCCGAAGCCGCCGCCGCCGCCGACTTCATCGAGACCCGTGAGGATCGCTATGAGACGCATGTCGGCGAGCGCGGCAACAAGCTCTCCGGCGGCGAGCGCCAGCGCATCGCGATCGCCCGCGCCATCCTCAAGGACGCGCCGATCCTGGTGCTCGACGAGGCAACCTCGGCGCTCGACGTCGAGACCGAAGCCCGCGTCAAGGCCGCGATCGACAATCTGCGCCAGAACCGTACCACCTTCATCATCGCCCACCGTCTGTCGACGGTCCGCGAAGCCGATATGGTGCTCTTCCTGGATGACGGCCGTGTCGTCGAGCAGGGCAGCTTCGACGAGCTCAGCCACAGCAACGGCCGCTTCGCCGCCCTGCTGCGCGCCAGCGGTATCCTGACGGACGAAGAGGTCCGCAAGGCCCACACCACCGAAGCCGCCTGATCGGTACAGGTTTCAGACGAAGGCCGGAAGGATCGCTCCTTCCGGCCTTTTTGTTTGGTTTCGGGGTCGTGCCGTGAGGCTACCTTTCTGCGCTGCCGGACCTTTCCCTCAAGACACGGAGGGAGATTGGCTGGAGGCTTACTCCGCCGCAAAACATCAAACGTCTTAAAGCTTGCCGCACCAAATACCATCGTGATCGGGACCCGATCTTCAACGGGGAGATGGGGTGGGCGTCAGGGTTCCGTCTACCATCTCAGCTATAGCAAGGTGTCCGAGAGATCCGCTGAGCCAGCCGCTTGCCGATCTCACCTGTGGGAAGTTGCCCGACAGGCCAGAGGGGACAACCACACGCCGTAACGTCTCAGACGGGCCATACGGATTGATCCTCCGCTGATCTTCCCTATCCTCCCCTCACCACTGCACATCCGGGAGCGAATCCATGAAGGTCCTGCGCATCGTCGCCAATATCGGGGCGCCTGACATTACACCAGCGAAGCGCTTCTATCAGGATATCCTCGGTCTCGACGTAATCATGGATCACGGCTGGATCACCACGTTCGGCGCGGCCAGGCAGATGAGCCTCCAGCTCAGCATTGCCAGCGAAGGCGGCTCCGGAACGCCGGTGCCCGACCTCTCGATTGAGGTCGACGATCTCGATGCCGCCTTCGAGGCCGTGTCAGCGGCAGGTTTTCCGATCGAATACGGCCCGGCCGACGAGCCTTGGGGTGTCAGGCGTTTCTACGTGCGCGATCCGTTCGGCAAGCTGGTGAACATTCTCGCCCATAAAAATTGAGCCGGTGGCCATCGGCCACCGGCTCCTTGCCGTCGATCGGCAAACCCTATCCTTATTTCCGGTCGTTCCGGCGATAGGCATTCGCCGTCCCGCCGATGCGGATGGGAACGGGAATCGTGGCCGCCTCGGTGATGAGCTTTGTCTTGACCTTGTCCTGCCGGCGTTTGCGCTCGAGATAATAGGCATAGGCGAACTGGGTCGCGATCCCGACGATGACGAAGAGCGGGCCGACCAGCGGATCCTTGTTGGTGATGTAGAGCACCACCTGGCCGATCATGGCGAGGATCGTGCCGGCGACGAAAATGTTCAGCGAATGACGGCCGAGGATCGTCAGCGGATTGTCCGCGGGACGGCGCAGGATACGCGAGAACGCGGGAATGCTGATCACGAGATAGGTCAGCGCCAGCACATGCAGCAGCCGCGGCAGCGACAGGAAGGTCTTGTCGAAGCCGGTGACGACGGTCGGCAGGCCAAGTGCTGCCAGCGAGTTGCCGAAAATCCAGAGATGGCCCGTCACCCAGACGAAGGACAGCGCGACATAACCGGCAGCGGCGGCAAACAGCAGCGGATGGCGCGGGATCGTACCGCCGCGCTTGATATGCAGGATCGAGACGATGCCGATCGAAAACAGGAACTGCCAGGAGAGCGGGTTGAGGAACCAGTAGCCTTCGATCAGCATGTTGTGCGGCGCCACCTGATAGATGCCGGCAAGCAGCCAGACAGTGGCCGAGACCGCGAGCGCCAGAAGCGGGCTTCGCGCGTTCAGGAGCAGGATGACCGGCACCATCAGCATCAGCGCGCCGTACATCGGCAGAATGTTGTTGTAGCCGATCTGGTGGCCGAGCAGGAGAAGTGCCGGAATACCTTCCTTCAGGTTCATCAGCACCGCCAGGATGTTGATTTCGACCAGCAGGCCCGGCCGATGAAACAGCCAAGCACCACACATGAACAGCGCCAGTGTCATGAAGGTCGTGATCATATGGGCGAGGTAGAGCGTGAAGGCGCGTTTGACCGCCTTGATCGCCATCCTGAGCCGATTACCCGGCTCGAAACGCGAACCATAGGCAAGACCGACGGAAATGCCCGATATCAGCACGAAGGCCTCGGCCGCATCGGAAAAGCCGAAATTCTTCGTCGTCGCATATTCGAAGATTTGCCCGGGAACATGATTGATGAAGATCATGATCAGAGCCAGGCCACGCAAAACGTCGAGCCTCGTGTCACGCACTGGCGCAGCTGCGGATAGGGAACTGCGCCCAGGGACGATGGCTTGGGTCGGCGTGCTTGCCATGGGTCTCTCCTTATTATCCGATTTTGCAAACGCGACGACGGCCAAAAGGGTTCCCTTTTGGCCGTCGCGAATCGCCGTATTTTTCAGCGTGGAGAACGCTGTTATCCGAGCGGATATCCCTCCTTCGGGATCGGTGACTTCGCTGCCGTTGATCGACAGAGTGTAGCCGCTGGCATTGGACGCTTTTGAGACCGAAATGCGGTATTTGCCGCCGCCCTGTTCCACCTCTGCCGCAAAACCGTCCCATTCCGAAGGGAGCGCCGGCTTTACGTAAAGCCGGCCTGCCTTCAGGCGGATGCCGAGAATGCCTTCGACGGCAGCACGGTAGAGCCAACCGGCCGAACCGGTGTACCAGGTCCAGCCGCCGCGCGACGTATAGGGATCATGTCCGTAAACGTCGGCCGCCACGACATAGGGTTCGACGCGGTATTGCTCCGCCGAAGGCTTGTCCAGCGCATGGGTGATCGGGTTGAGCATCTGGAAGCAGCGGAAGGCGTCGTCGCCCCGCTTCAGCTCCGCCAGCGCCATCACCACCCAGGTCGAGGCATGGGTATATTGCCCGCCGTTTTCGCGCACGCCCGGCGGATAGGCCTTGATATAGCCTGGATCCCTGGCGGAATTGACGAAAGGCGGGGTGAACAGCCGGATGATGCGGGCATCTTCGTCGACCAGTTGATCGAGCACGGCATCCATCGCCTTGACGGCCCGGGCGGGATCGCCCTCGCCGGAGAGCACGCTCCAGGACTGCGCGATCGAATCGATCCGGCATTCGGGGCTTTCCTTGGAGCCGAGCAGCGTACCGTCGTCGAACGTGCCGCGGCGGTAGTAGCCGCCATCCCAGGCCGCAGTTTCGAGCGCCTTCTTCAATTCGGTGAGATGCACCGACCAGCGCTCCGCGCGATCAGTGTCGCCACGCTCTTCGGCATAAGGAATGAAGGAGCGCAATGCACCCGCCAGGAACCAGCCGAGCCAGACGCTGGTACCGCGTCCGCCGATGCCGACGCGGTTCATGCCGTCGTTCCAATCGCCTCCGAGGAACAGCGGCAGGCCGTTCTTCCCCTTGCGGGCAATGGCGAGATCGAGCGCCAGCGCCGCGTGTTCGTAGACGCTCGCCTTATCCTCGGAAATCTCCGGCTTGTAGAAGGAGTCGTGCTGGCCTTCGAGAAGGGCCGGGCCTTCCAGGAAGGCAAGCTCCTCGTCGAGCACGCGCTTGTCGCCGGTGACGCTGCAATAGTGATGGATTGCGTAACTCAGCCAGACGACGTCGTCCGAGATCATCGTGCGAACGCCCGCACCCGTTCCCGGCAGCCACCAATGCTGCACGTCGCCCTCACGGAATTGGCGCGAGGCGGCGTTCAGGATCTGCCGGCGGGCGATCGAAGGCTCGTGCAACACGAAGGCCAGCGTGTCCTGCAGCTGGTCGCGGAAGCCGAAGGCGCCGCTTGCCTGATAGAAGGCGGTGCGGGCCATGATGCGGCAGCCGAGGCTCTGATAGGGTAGCCAGCTATTGACGAGATTGTTCATCCCCTGATCCGGCGTCGAAATCTGCAGCCTGCCGGTGAAGTCCTGCCAGAAGGCTCGGTTCGCCTCGACGGCATCGTCGAACGAAGCCTTGCGGATATCGGCGATGACGGCGCGCGCTTCCTCCTCCGTCCTGGTATCGCCGAGGAAGAAGGTAAAGTCGCGCTCCTCGCCGGCAGCAAGCTCGATGTCGATCGCCAGAGCCGCAGCCGGATCGCCGTCGAGTTCCGTCGTGCCGGAAAGGACGGCGGAAGAGGTGACGGCCTGCGGCGCATGGATCGTTCCCGCCTTGCCGATGAATTCGCGCCGGCTTGCCGAGAAGCTCGAAAGCGTCTCGCTCGCCGCGAAGAAGGCGGTGCGGTTGGAATAATCGATGCTGTAGGGATTGGTGGCAAACAGTGCCCCCGTCTCCTCATCATGCTTCGACAGGATGAAAGATGCCGTGCGTCCCGGATTGTTGCCGAGAATCCATTCGACATAACCGTAGAGACGCAGCCTGCGGCCGGTCGAACCGGTGTTGCGCAGGCGCAGGCGCTGCAGTTTCACTGGCTTTTCGCGGGCGATCGTCTGCGTCAGTTCCAGCGCGATATCGTTCTGGATGCTGGAGAAGACGGAATAGCCAAGCCCGTGGCGAGCTTCGAAACGGATGTCCGGCCGGCGGGAAAGTGCTGCGAACGGCGTCATAATGGTGCCGCTGTCGAGATCGGCGAGATAGAACGCCTCACCTGAACGGTTGACCACCGCATCGTTCGACCAGGAGGTCAGCTGGTAGTCGCGCGAGTTGGCGCTCCAGGTGAAGCCCGCGCCTTCCGCGGACACATGGAAGCCGAACTTGTCGTTGGCGACGACGTTGATCCAGGGCTGCGGCGTCGCGTGACCGCCGGGCAGGCGCACGACATATTCGCGCCCGTCGCGAGCAAAGCCGCCGATGCCGTTCCAGAAGTCGAGATCGCCTTCCTCCTCGATGACGACGGCGGGCACGACGGGCGGCGGCACCGGCACAACACGCTTGACGGGAGGCTTGGCACGCTCGGCCCGCTCCATCTCCTGCAGCTCCTCCTTGGAGGGTGCAAACAACGCGACGGCGCGGTTGATCTGGTCGATCACCTTGCCGTTCTTCGCATGCAAGGTGACGCGGGAAGCCGCGATCAGCGCGTGATAGGTGGCCTCCTCCATCAGGTCCTTGCGGACGGCGAAGATATGCTGGCGCAGGCCGTCGGCCTGGCCCATGCGGCGCACGTTTTCGCACATGGCGTCGAGCGCGTGCTGCATGTCTTGCGCATAGGACGAGGCGCGTTCGTTCATGATCACGAGATCTGCGGTGACGCCGCGCGAGCGCAGATATTCCTGCGCCAGCAGCGCCTCACGGGCGATGTCGAGATCCATGTCGTCGTTGATGCGCAGCGTGAAGATCGGGAAGTCGCCGGAGATTGCCAGCGGCCACAGCGCCGATTGCGACTGCAGGCCGGCCTCCACGGTCCCCTGATCGCTGCGCAGCTGCATGTCGGGATAGACAAGGTAGCGCCCGAGATGCTGGAAGGCAGCCGCCTGCTGCGAGGTGACGCCGACATGGCGCATCTGCACCTGCGTGCGCGTCCAGGCCTGGACGAGCTCGTGGTTGAAGGCGTCGGGATGACGGTAGCGGTTGACCGCCTTGTCGACCTCGTCGCGGGTCGGCGCAGCAATCGTCCAGAAGAACACGCTGACCTTCTTGCCGGCCGGCACCCGCACGGTGCGGCGCAGCGACATCACGGGATCGAGCACGAAGCCGTCGCTGCCGGAAAGCACAGCACCCGGATCGAAGGCCGCCGCATCGGCAAGGCTGCGGCCACGGCCGATGAACTTGCGGCGATCGGTCTCGAATTCGGTGTGGCGGGTGTCGCCGGCATTGTCGACGATCAGATGCGCGACGCTGATGTTCGGCTCGTTCGGATCGCGCTTGTTGCGTTCCGCTCGGATGACGTCTCCGCGCTTGCCGATCTCGGTTTTGACGAACATTCGGGCGAACGCCGGATGCGCGTTGTCGGTATCGTCGGAGGTGATGACAGGTTCGAGGTAGGAGGTGACTTCGATGAAACGGTCTTCCCCACCCATGTTGAGCAGGGTGACGCGGCGGGCCTCGGCATCATGCTCCGTTGCGATGATGCATTCGACCTCGCTCGTCAGCTCGCCGACCGTCTTGGTGAAGTGCGCCTTCTCGTCGGCGAATTCGACCTTGATCTTTTCGCCTTCGACGCCCTTCGGCTCAGCGGTCGCCGACCACCACTCGTTGGTGGCCGTATCGCGCAGGAAGATGAAGGTGCCCCAGCGGTCTTCGGTCGGATCGGCCTTCCAGCGCGAAACGGAAAGGCCGTTCCAGCGGGAATAGCCGGCGCCCGTCGCCGTCAGCATCATCGAATAATGGCCGTTCGACAGGAACACGAGTTCGCGGTCGCGCGAAGCCGGATCGCTGATCTTGCGGAGCTCCGGACGCAGGAGGTCGTCCTGGATGCTGGCGGGCGTATCGGATTCATGCTTGCCGCTCATGACCGGGATGTCGCGCGGCGCCTTTTCCTGCAGCAGGAGTTCGGCCGCCTCGATGACGGGATCGGAATGGAAGAGCTCGCGCAGGTGGCCATTGAAGGCGACATTGGCGACGGCTGCGATCGACATGCCATGATGGTGGGCATAGTAGTTGTAGACCACCGCGCATTTCTTGCCTTCCGGCACGCGCGTCGGCGTGAAGTCGACGGCGTCGTGGAAGCCGAATTTGCCGAGCGCACCGACCTTGCGCAGCTTCTGCAGGTTTTCGAGCGCACCCGGCGGGTCGTACTGGCTGGCAAGCAGCGAGGCATAGGGTGCGATGACGGCATTGTGGCCGAGGCCACGCTTCAGGCCCAGCGTCGGCACGCCGAAATTGGTGTATTGATAGTTGAGGTTATGGTCGCGGGCATTGAAGGCCGCTTCCGAAATGCCCCACGGAATGCCGAGCTTGCGGGCGTAGTTCATCTGCTCGACGACGACGAGATTGTTGGTCTGGTTGAGGATACCCCCGCCGCGCTCCTGCATGACGAGCGGCGGCATCAGATATTCGAACATCGAGCCGGACCAGGAAACCAGCGCGCCGCGTGAACCCACAGGCACGACCTGGCGGCCAAGGCGGTACCAGTGCTCCGTCGGCAGATCGCCCTTGGCGATGCCGAAGAGGCTGGTCAGGCGGCATTCCGAAGCGAGAAGATCGTAGCAGGCCTGGTCGAGTTCGCCGCTTTCGACGCGGTAGCCGATCGACAGCAGGCGCCGCTCCGGCCGGAACAGGAAGCCAAAATCCATTGAGAAGGCGAGATCGCGAGCCTTGTCGCGCACCGCCACCAGGCGCGGCCTCAGCGCATCGACCTTGGAAAGGTCGAAGGTGCTGTCTGATATATGCGCCTCGCAGACCTTTACCAGTGATGCCGCCCACTGGGTGACCTCTTCGCTCTGCTTCGACTTGACCTCATGGTCGAGATTGGCTGCGAGCTTCTCGATGTCGCGTGCGAGAACGGCGAGGTTGATGATGCGGATCGAGGCGAATTCGTGCTCGCGCTTGACGGCGGCAAGCGCGTTCTGGAAGCCGACGATGCGCTCTTCCAGCCGCCGGCGCAGCGGACGCACGGTCTTGCGGTCGTCAGGCAGGTCCGCCAGCACTTCGCCGAGAATGCCAGCCGTATCGCCGACGCCGTCGAGATTGCCCTGCATATGAGCCGACGGCGCCTCGGCCCAGTTGCGGCAGGCCGACGAAATGGCGATCAGATGACCGGCGAGATTGCCGCTGTCGACGGCGGAGACATAACGCGGCCCAAGCGTCTGCAGCGTATCGGTATGATACCAGTTGAACAGATGGCCGCGGAACTTCTCCATCCTGTCGATCGTCGCGATCGTCTGCTCCAGCCGCTCGAGCGTCTCCTCGAAGGAGAACCAGCCGAAATGCCGGCCGGAGACGACGGAGAGCAGATAGACGCCGATATTGGTCGGCGAGGTGCGTGCCGCAACGATGACATGCGGCGTTTCCTGGATATTGTCCGGCGGCAGGAAGTTCTGCTCGGCCGTCGTGAAGGTCTCGAAATAACGCCAGGTGCGCCGGGCGATCTTGCGCAGTTCGCTCGACACGGAATCGGCCACCTCCAGCCGGTCTTCGGTCTCCGCCGACTGGCTGACATACCAGGCAACGACAGGCGACAGGATCCAGAGCAGTGCGAAGGGAATGCCGACGAAGAAGGCACTGCCGCCGGGAAGGGCTGCGAAACCGAGCGCCAGCAGCGCCAATACCGGCGCATGCCACATCGCCTTGTAATAGGAGATCAGCGTTCCCTGGCCGCCGGCCTGAACGCTGGCGGCGGTTCGCCACTGCAGCATCAGCTTGCGGCTGACCAACAGACGGTAGAGCGAACGGCCGATCGCATCCGCCATCATGCAGGCCGAATCGGCGATGAAGACGATGCGCAGCGCAACTTGCGCGTTGGCGGCGGTGATATCGGACCAGACCGTATAGAGATGGGCGCGGGCGACGATATCGCTGGTGCGCGGGATGATGCCATTGATGAGGGATAGCGTCGGCGCGACGAAGAGGCAGAAGATCAAGAGAATCTGCCAGAGGAGCGCGCCGAGCGGACCCATGAAATACCAGCCGAGAACGGAGGCGAAGAACCAGGCGATCGGCGTCAGCGAGCGGCGCAGATTGTCGAACATCTTCCAGCGGCCGAGTGCCGTGACGCCGTATTTCGGATTGAACATATAGGGCAGAAGCTGCCAGTCGCCGCGCGCCCAGCGATGCTGGCGCGAGGTTTCCACCTCGTAGCGGATCGGGAAATCCTCCACCAACTCGAGGTCAGTGACGAGCGCGCAGCGCGCCATCGAGCCTTCGAGAAGATCGTGGCTGAGCACTGAGTTCTCTTCGATCCGCCCCTTCAGCGACGCTTCGAAGGCATCGACATGGTAGAGGCCCTTGCCGGTGAAGGTGCCCTCTCCGGCGAGATCCTGATAGACGTCGGAAACGGTGAAGACATAGGGGTCGAGGCCGCGGTTGATCGAAAAGACACGCTGGAAGACCGACGCGTCCTTGCCCGTCGTCAGCGACGGTGTGACGCGCGGCTGCAGCACGCCATAGCCGCTTTCAACGCGGCCGGTTTTCGGATTGATCACCGGACGGTTGATCGGATGATAGAGCTTACCGACGAGCTTGGTGACGGCGTCACGCATCAGGCGCGTATCGGCGTCGAGCGTCATGACATATTGCACATTGGCCGGCACGGCATTGGCGCCCGGCAGATAGGTCGTGTCGCGGTCGCCGCGCAGGAGCATGTTCAGCTCGTGCAGCTTGCCGCGCTTGCGCTCCCAACCCATCCACACGCCTTCGGAAGGATTGTAGAGGCGGCGGCGATGCAGCAGGTAGAAACGCGTCTTGCCGTCATAGGCATAGCGGGCGGAAAGATTGGCGATCTCGCGCCTGGCATAGTCGAGAACCTCGAGATCGGCGGGCGTTTCCTCGACATCGCTGTCCGGCCAGTCGCTGAGCAGCGCAAAATAGATTTCGCCGCGCGGATTGGCGAGATAATGAACCTCGAGATTGCGCATATGATCGTCGACGCTGTCGCGGTTCGAGATCAGGCAGGGCACGACGAGCAGGGTGCGCGCATCCTCCGGAATGCCTTCCTTGAACTCGTAGCCGACGAGACGGGCCGGAGTCACGAAGAAGGAAAGCACGGTGTTGAAGAGACCCGTCGCCCCTTCCGACGCCGGCAGCGAGAACATGATCAGCAGGACGGCGATTTCGATCGGGCCCATGCCGGCATTCGCCATGAACTTGCCGACGATCGACATGGCGAGGATCGTCAGCAGCATGACGGGCGCGGCGATCGACAGCCAGTTGAAGCGGCGCACGGCGCGCACGAAATGCTGGGTGATCGTCGGGCGGTAGCTCGCCCGCGCCTCGAGCTTCGGCCGCTGTGCGCCGGACAGGAAGCCGCCGACATTCGGTTCGTGCGGCTGCGCCTCGCCCGAGGCCTTGGCGGTATCGGTCATGTCGAGCGCCAGCTGGGCGATTTCCATTTCCGTCAACGGCGAGCGCTTGGCCAGCTTCTCGATCTGCTTGCGGTATTTGTTGCGCGAGCCGGAATCGAGAATGCCGTAGTCCGAATGCTCCCAGAGCAGCTTGTCGACATGGCTCACCTGCTCGACCCAGACCGACCATTCGGTATCGTCGATCTCGCGAAGGCTGCGGATGATGTTTCCCATCGTCACATTGCCGGAGGAGAGGCGGCTGTGTTCGGCTGTCGTCGCCTCTTCGGTATTGCGGCCGAGTTCTTCCAGCCGCTCGTCGAGCCAGGTGATCGCCAGGCTCGAAGTCTGCGAGCCGTCGCGCAGGCGATAGAGGAACTGCGTCGAGAATGTATTGTCCTCGGCAAGCGGCTCCAGCGTCTTCAGATAGGCAGCGGCTTTCGTCGGATCGCTCAGGCGCACCAGCTCGTCGGCCGCTTCGTTGGCGCGGCGGCGCAGGCGCCGGCTGGCTTCGACGCGGCTCGAAATGCGGCGAAGGTTTTCCACGAGCACATAGCGCACGAGCGAGGGCAATGCCCAGAGTTCGCCGATCCTGAGCGTCTCGTTGGCCTGAAAACCGTCGACCAGCGCCGTCAGGCTCTCCTGCGAGATTGTGCTGTGGGTATGGGCGACGTAGAGCCAGGCAAGCACGAGCGTGCGCGGCACCTCGACGCCGCCGACGGACATCGTCGGCAATTCGCGGTAGAAGCGGCGGGGGAAGTCGCGCCGGACTTCCTGGATCGCTTCTTCGACGATATAATGATTATCGAGCAGCCATTCCGCCGCCGGCGTGATGGTCTCGCCGGCCTCGACGTCCGTGGCCGTGGTGCGGTAGACGCGCAGGATTTCCTTCTCGTTTTCCTTATGGCGCGCGAAGAAATCGAAGGGGGCGAAAGCCGGCAGCCGGTCGACGCCGTTGCGGGCGACGACATCGCCCATCGCCTTGATGTCTTCGATGGAAAGGTAGGTCGAGCGGATCGAATCGTTGTGATCGATCTGCTTCGTATCGGATTCGCGCGAAAGGCTCGGAGAAGGATTGGAAATGGACATGGGTTCGGTTCTGGATCCAAACAAAGTTATGGCTGTTTTGCTCAGCCTTTTGCACTGCTTATCATGACTGCTACATGAACGGAGCCCGATTCTTCGAAGATCGATGAAGGCGGGACAAATGACGCTAGGGCCAAGCGTTTTCGAATGGGTTAAGCCCTGGTTCGGGGCACAGCCCGACGGGTGATAGGGACCATCGGTATCCTCTCTGCGAAAGCCATGGCGAAAATTTGGACACCATCGGGATAATTCAAGTCAAGGCGTATGAATTGCGGCCTCGGGTGGGTTTTTCCGGCCCGCGGCGTGACGGAAATATCGGCCATTTTGAGGTGTCGCGCAAAACCAAAGCCCTGAAACGTGGCAGGCGAATTTGAAAGGTCGCGGCACGTTTGGGTCCGCCAATGCAAGAACTCTTCGATTTCGGACAAAGGAAAGGCGCATGATCGCATGGATCATGCGCCCGGTGACGGTTGGTCCGGCTGTGGAATAGAGCTTGCTTCGCCCGACTGACGGCCCGGTTGCTGGTGTATCAAGAAGAATACAGCAATCGCGTGCAGCCGATTGCAACAAGAATCCAAGCACGTCGCACGAATAAATTCGATACGACGGCCTCTAGACGGCGTGAAAAAGGTAAAGAAGGATGATGATCGGGATTGGAATACCGATCAACCACAATAGAATACCTCTCATGATCATTCTCCTTTTGACATTCGATTGTCAGGAGAATGCCGAGACAGATTAAATGTTCCGGAATTCGAGAGAGCGGAAACCGCTGCAGCTCCGGCACCTGCCGAAGCTTATGATCCGTCGGATTAACCGACGACGCCGCAAACCATGGCTACGACGAACAGGAAGGCCGCTGTGAAGATCGCTCCATGCAGCGCCGCCTGAAACCTGTTGCGCGTCGTCAGCGGCTTCTTGTTTGATGCGGAACCATAGTGGTTCACGTGAGCATGCGAAATACCCAGATCTGCCATATGTCGCCTCCGTTGTTATTATGCGGCCGGTTGTGCGGCTCACGATCATATTCTTATATTCTCTATCAGGTAGGTAGAGATAAATTTCCGTCTAGAGCGAACGGAAGGAAAAATTCAACCAGCCCTTTTAGCAGAGCGTGCGCCATGCCCAGATCAACGAGCGTTCAACGACGTTCTCGTTCTCAAGCGGATTGGCAGGCGTGTCGATCAGCCGGCGGTCTTTTTCCGCAGGAAGGGATAGTGAGCCCTGTTCCCTGCGCTCGGCTTTCACGGGAGGATCGAGGTAACCCATGGTCATCCCACCGAGAAAGAACATGCCTCAACCTCCATCGATCACGAAAGCTAACAATCGTTAACGGGATCATGACAGAACCGGGGCAACTGTCAATAGTCTAGCTGATTGGTCGTCTTTTAGGAAAACATTATCCTTAACGCCGTCGCCGATCTTTTCTTTTCAAGAGCTTGAAAAGATTACCCTTCAGGCTTTGACGAAACCCTTGCTGGCGATCATCAAATTTCTCGTATAGTCCGCCTGAACTAAGCCTTTCGCCAGCTCTTCCGAGCTCAACCGCTCGACGACAGCGCCGTTGCGCATCACGGCGAGCCGGTCGCACATATGGGTGATGACACCGAGATCGTGGCTCACCATCACGAAGGTGAGCTTGCGGTCGCGGCGGATCTGTTCCAGCAGGTTCAGCACCTCCGCCTGCACCGAGGCATCGAGCGCCGAGGTCGGCTCATCGAGCAAAAGAATGGACGGCTCGACGATCAGCGCCCTTGCGATCGCCACACGCTGCCGCTGGCCGCCGGACAACTGGTGCGGGTAGCGGAAACGGAAACCATTGCCGAGACCAACCTCGTCAAGGGCGCGCGCGATGCGCCTTTCGCCGTCGGCGATACCGTGAATGGCAAGCGGTTCGAGCAGAAGCCGGTCGATCGTCTGGCGCGGATGCAGCGAGCCATAGGGGTCCTGGAAGACCATCTGCACGCGCCGGTAGAAGGCTTTGCTGCGTTTCGAACCTCTCAGCGCTTCGCCGTCGATATGGATCGTCCCGCCGCTAACGGGCGCAAGCCCGGCAACTGCGCGCAGCAAGGTCGACTTGCCCGAGCCGGACTCGCCGACGAGGCCGAAGGATTCGCCGCGTTCGACGGTAATGTCGACATCCTTCAGCGCATGAAACTGATCGTAGACGACGCTAAGATTATCGATCGCGAGAGCTGCGTTCATGCCGCCCACTCCGGCCTGCGGTCGAGCACCGGCAGCGGATGTCGGTTTACGCCGATCTCGGGCATGCAGTTCAGCAACCCTTTCGTATAGGGATGCTGCGCATGTTTGAGATCGGCGGCCGCGAGTTCCTCGACGATCTTTCCGGCATACATGACGATGACGCGGTCACAGAAGGAAGAGACCAGCCTCAGGTCATGAGAGACGAAGATCAGCCCCATGCCACGCTCCGACACCAGCCTGTCCATGATCCTCAGCACATCGAGCTGCACCGTCACGTCGAGCGCCGAGGTCGGCTCGTCAGCGATCAGCAGTTCGGGTCCGGCAATCAGCATCATGGCGATCATCGCGCGTTGCCCCATGCCGCCCGAGACCTCATGCGGGTGCAGATCGAACACCCGTTTCGGGTCGCGGATCTGCACCGCTTCCAGCATGGCGAGCGCCCGATCGCGCGCCTCCGCCTTGCCGACCTTCTCATGCGTACGCAGCGTCTCGCAAATCTGCCGCCCGATCGACATGACCGGGTCGAGCGAATATTTCGGATCCTGCAGGATCATGGCGATGCGCTTGCCGCGCAGGCTGCGCCTTTGCGCGGCAGAGGCCTTGATGAGGTCGATGCCGCTGAAATCGAGCCTGTCGGCCGTGACGATGCCGTGTTTCGGCGTCAGCCCCATGATGGCCCGGCCGGTCTGCGACTTGCCGGAACCGGATTCGCCGACGATGCCGAGCCTTTCCTTGCCGAGCGTGAAGGAGACGCCGCGCACCGCCTCGATCACGCCGGTTCGCGTGGGGTAGCTGACCTTGAGGTTATCGACCGTCAGAAGCGTTGTCATTGCCCGCTCTCCTTCGGGTCGAGCGCATCGCGCAGGCCGTCGCCGAGCAAGTTGAAGCCCAGGCTGACGATGAGGATGGCGATGCCGGGCATCGCCGCGACCCACCATTGATCAAGGATGAAGCGTCGTCCCGAGGCGATCATCGCACCCCATTCCGGCAGCGGCGGCTGTGCGCCGAGGCCGAGAAAGCCGAGACCGGCCGCCGTCAGGATGATGCCCGCCATGTCGAGCGTCACCCGCACGATCAGCGAGGAAATGCAGAGCGGCATGACGTGACGCACGATGATGCGCAGCGGCGAGGCGCCCATCAGCTTCACCGCCGAGATATAGTCGGAACGCCTGACCGTCAGCGTCTCGGCGCGGGCGATGCGGGCATAGGGCGGCCAGGAGGTGATGGCGATGGCGATGATCGCGTTCTGAATGCCGGGGCCGAGGGCAGCGACGAAGGCAAGCGCCAGCACCAGCTTCGGAAAGGCGAGAAAGATATCGGTGATGCGCATCAGCGTCGCATCGACCCAGCCGCCGGCATAACCCGATACCGTGCCGACGATCAGCCCGATCGGCGCGGAGATGATGGCGACGAGCCCGACGACGAGCAGCGTCAGCCGCGAGCCGTAGATCAATCGCGAAAAGATATCACGGCCCTGATCGTCCGTACCGAGCAGGAAGCCGTCCGTTCCCGGCGGCAGCAGGCGGGCATTGCGCAGATCGCCGACGACCGGATCGTGCGTGGCAATGAGATCGGCGAAAGCCGCCACCAGGAGCAGCCCCACGATAACAAGCAGACCGACGACGGCGAGCCTGTTTGCCGTGAACTGTCGCCAGGTGACATAGGCGCGGCCGAGGCGGGCCTGTGTGCGCGATTGTGGCCGGTCGGAAAGCAGCCATTCGCGGCGGCTCATCGCAGGGGATGGGCTGGCGGGAACCGTCATCGGTTTCGCGTCCTCGGGTCGAGTGTCCGGTAAAGAAGATCGGACAGAAGGTTGATGCCGATGAAAACAGTGCCGATGACGATCGTGCCGCCGAGCACGGCGTTCATATCGGCGTTCTGCAGCGAATTGGTGATGTAGAGCCCGATGCCCGGCCATGAAAAGACGGTCTCTGTCAACACCGACCCCTCGAGCAGGCCGGCATAAGAAAGCGCAATGACCGTGACGAGCGGCACGGCGGCGTTGCGCAGGGCATGCCCCCAGATCACCCGCGTTTCCGAAAGCCCCTTGGCGCGCGCGGCAACGATATATTCCTGCGAAAGCTCGTTCAGCATGAAGCTGCGCGTCATCCGGCTGATATAGGCGAGGGAGAAATAGCCGAGCAGGGATGCCGGCAGGATGATGTGGCGAAAGACATCGTAGAAGACATCCCACTGCCCCTGCCAGGCGCTGTCCAGCAGATAGAAGCCTGTGATCGGCGTGAAGGTATATTCGAAGACGATGTCGATGCGGCCGGGAAAGGCCACCCAGCGCAACTGCGCGTAGAAGATCACCAGTGAGATCAGCGCCAGCCAGAAGATCGGCACCGAATAACCGATGAGGCCGACGACGCGCACGACCTGGTCGGCGATGCTGCCACGGCGCACCGCGGCAAGAACGCCGAGCGGCACGCCGACGCAGGCGCCGATGAGCGTTCCGAGCGTCGCAAGCTCGACCGTTGCCGGGAATGCACGGCGGATATCCACCATCACAGGATTGGTCGTCAGCACCGAATTGCCGAAATCGCCGGACAGGATGCCTTTGATATAGATATAGAACTGCTCATAGAGCGGCAGGTCGAAGCCCATCTCGCGTCGTACGCGCTCGACGACATGAGCTGGTGCGCGATCGCCGAGAATGGCGAGCACGGGATCGATCGGCACGACGCGGCCGATGAAGAAGGTAACGGCCAGCAGGCCGAAGTAGGTGGTGACGGCGGCAAACAGGAACCGCCCTAGCGCCTTTGCGAAGGCGCCGGCACGGCCCTTTCGGGGCCGCGCCTCCTGTGTTGTTTCCACGGAACTCAAACCAGTCAATCCCGCCGGATTATTCCTTGGCGATCGGACCAACGAAATTGGTATCGAAGCTCGGACCCAGCTTGAAGTCCTTCACGCTCTTGCGGTAGCCGGCCACCTCGGTCTGCTGGAAAATGAAGACGAAGGGGCTGTTTGCCAGATACTTCTTCTGGATATCCTGGTACATGGCGGCGCGCTTGGCGGCGTCACGTTCCAGCAGGGCGGCCTTGGCTTCCTTGTCTAGTTCAGGCGCCTCCCAGGTGTTGCGCCATGCGAGCGTCTTCACCGTGCCTGCGTCGGAATTGTCGGGATTGCCGGTAAAGGTATCGGCATTGGAATTCGGGTCGAAATAGTCCGAGCCCCACTGGCCGATATACATGTCGTGGGTGCGGGCGCGGTACTTGGTCAGCGTCTGCTTGCCGTCGCCCGGAATGATTTCCATCTTCACGCCGGCCTGCGCCAGCGTCTGCTGCATGGATTCGGCGATACCCGTCACAGGCTGCGTGTTGCGCACGTCCATCGTGATCGAGAAACCGTTGGGCACACCGGCCTTGGCGAGCAGTTCCTTGGCCTTGGCAACGTCGAGCTTGTAGGGATTTTCGTCGAGCGCGCCGAGCTGGCCCTTCGGCAGGAAGGTCTGGTGGATTTCGCCGATCCCCTTGATGAGGGTCGCGCCGATCGCATCGTAGTCGACCAGGTACTTGAAGGCTTCCTGGACCTCAGGCTTCTTCAGGTTCTCGTTCTTGTTGTTCAGGCTGACGTAATAGATCGTGCCCTTGGGCGCGCTTGTCGTTGCCAGATCGGCATTCTTGGAAACGGCGTCGATGTCGCCCGGCTCCAGGTTGCGGGCGATGTCGATATCGCCGGCTTCGAGCGCCAGCCGCTGCGCCGAACTTTCCTTCATATAGCGATAGATCACGCGGTTGAGCTTCGGCTTGTCGCCGTAATAATTGTCGTTGCGTTCCAGCACGACAACTTCGTTGGCCCGCCACTGGCGCAATTTGAAGGCGCCCGAACCGGCATAACCGGTCTTCAGCCATTCATTGCCGAAATCATTATCGTATTTGTGCTCGGCATCCGGCGTCACCGCCTTCACATGCTCCAGCACCAGCTTCTTGTCGACGACGGAAGCGACCGTTGCCGTCAGGCAGTTCAGCACAAAGCTCGGCGCATAGGGCTTGTCGACCGTGAAGACGAAGGTATTGGCATCGGTCGCTTTGGCCTTTTCGGCAACATTGTCGCCAGTCAGGCCGAACTGGGTGAGGATGAAGGCCGGGCTCTTGTCGAGCTTGACGGCACGCTCGAACGACCAGGCGACATCTTCGGCGGTGATCGGATTTCCGGAGGCGAATTTCAGGCCTGATTTCAGCTTGAACGTATAGGTCAGGCCGTCATCGGAAACGCTCCAGCTCTCGGCGAGATCGCCCTTCACCTTGGACGTATCGTTGATGTCGAGACGAACGAGCAGGCTGTAGCTGTTGCTGGTGACTTCGGCGGTCGAAAGCTCGAAAGCCTCGCCCGGATCCATCGTGATGATATCATCGATGGCAAAACCCTCGACCAGCGTATCCTTGGGTGTCTCGGCAAAAGCGGCAGGCGCCGCCATCATCAGGAGCGAAAGAGCGGCTCCGGCGGAAAGCACACGGAAATTGCGGCTGAGCTTGGTGATCATCATGGTTTGTTCCCCTGTTTTTGATTGGATGAAAAGGCTTAGGCGCGGTCCTCCCGCCAAGCTTGGGCCAGAATGCGAAGCCAGTTTTCACGGGCAAGTTTTGCGAGGTCGGCATCAGCATAGCCAACCTCCTTGAGAGCGGCAATCAGCTTCTGATTGCCGGCCGCATCACCGATTTCCTCGGGAATGGTAGCACCATCAAAGTCCGACCCGAGCGCCACGCAGTCAATGCCGATACGGTTCACGAGATAGTCGATGTGGCGGATCATGTCGGCCAGCGGCGTATCGCTGTCCGAACGGCCGTCGGAACGCAGCATGGCAGTGGCATAGTTGATGCCGACAAGCCCGCGGCTTTCGCGGATCGCGTCGAGCTGCTTGTCCGTCAGGTTACGCGCGACCGGGGTCAGTGCATGGGCATTGGAGTGGCTTGCGACCAGCGGCTGGTCCGTCGTTTTCGCCACATCCCAGAACCCTTTCTCGGTGATATGGGCAAGGTCGATCAGGACACCGAGGCGATTGCATTCCCTCACCAGCGCGAAACCGGCGTCGGTGAGACCAGGTGCCGTATCCGGCGACATCGGGAAGGCGAAGGGCACGCCGTGGCCGAAGACATTGTGCCGGCTCCAGACCGGCCCGAGCGAGCGAAGCCCCGCCGCATAGAATACCTCGAGCGCAGAAAGATCGGCACCGATCGCCTCGCAGCCTTCCATATGCATGACGGCGGCGAAAATGTCTTCCGCCATGGCGCTGCGGATATCCTTCACCGTCCGGCAGAGCCGCCAGGCGCCTGCCTGGTCGAGCCGCAGCGCGATCGCCGCCATCTCATTGGCGATGGCAAGGGAAGGCAACGGATCGAGAGGAGCCGCCATCGGCGTCACATAGCGGCCTTCGGCATCCGGATCGGCAAAGACGAGATCGCCCGAGGGAATATAGATGGCGCAGAGACCGCCCGAAAGACCGCCCTCTCTCGCACGACGCGCATCGATATGGCCGACCGTCGTGCCGTCTGCGAATTCCGCGATCGGGTCGCTACCGTCTTTTGCATGGGTCCAGAGTCGAAGGAGAACGTCGTTGTGACCGTCAAATACGAATTGCATCTGTCTTCCTGCGCTGCCCTACTGCATAATTCCTTAAATCGGAATCGATTTATGAATAAAATTATGCAGCATTCAAAGTGCTGCAGCGTCCTTTGCGCGTCTTTTCAGACGCGCGGCGCTGCAGAGGGCGAATGAAGCAGTCAGAATAGAAAAGCTGACGGAATTCGCCACCTCTTTTTTCAGAAATTCGTCATCGACGTCCGGAGCTTCGCCAGAATCGAAACGGGGGCCGAAGCCCCCGCGAAAAACCTCGGATCGTATGGCCGCAGATCAGTGCTTGCGGCGTTTCTTCTGTCGGTAGACGTCGATGACGACGGCCGCAACGATGATGAAGCCCTTGACGATCTCCTGGTAATAGGCGTCGATCCTGAGGAAGGTGAAGCCTGATGTCATGACGCCGAGGATGATGGTGCCGATGACGGTGCCGGTGATGCGCCCGACGCCGCCGGTCAGCGAGGTGCCGCCGATGACGGTTGCGGCGATCGCGTCGAGTTCATATCCGACGCCCATGCTCGCCTGTGCGGTTTCGGCGCGAGCGGCCGTAACGATCCCGGCCAGGCCGGCAAGCAAGCCGGCAATCACGTAGACCTTGACGAGATGCGCCTCGATGTTGATGCCGGAAACGCGCGCCGCCTGCGGGTTCGCGCCGATGGCATAGGTGAACTTTCCGTAGCGGGTATAGCGCAGCGCAATGTGAAAGATCAGCGCAACGACCAGGAAGACGACGACCGGCCACGCCTTGGTTCCGATGAAGTGAAACTGCTCGGTGATCCCGGAAACCGGCTGGCCCTTGGTATACCACTTCGCCACACCTCTGGCCGAAACGAACATGCCAAGCGTTGCAATGAACGGCGGGATCTTGGTGTAGGCAATGAGCGCGCCGTTCGCCAGACCCGCGGCCGCCCCGATCAACAGGCCGACGAGGATCGGCACGACGGCCGGGAGGTCGGTCAGCGATGGGAAGACGGCCCGCCCCCAGGTCGAGGACTGGGCGAAACTGGTCGCGATCATCGCCGTCATGCCGACGACCGAGCCTGACGAAAGATCGATGCCGCCGGTGATGATGACCTGCGTGACGCCGACGGCGATGATGCCGATGACGGAGACCTGCAGGATCATGATCGTTAGGCGCTGCGAATTCATCAGGAAGCTCTGGCCGATGAACATCCAGCCGAGCACTTCATAGATGAGCGCAATGCCGACGAGCACGAGGAAAATGCTGAGCTCAGTCGGCAAGCGCCGCCGCCGTTGACGGGTTGCGAGCGGAGCCGCGCCCTCTGCTGCCTTGGTACTCATGTCAAACCTCCCTTGGGCGATGGCCGACGGCGCATCACTGCGCAGCCAGCTCCATCACCTTGATCTGCGTTGCTTCATCGCGATTGAGGAAGCCGGTCACGCGCCCCTCATGCATGACCATGATGCGGTCACTCATCCCGAGAACCTCGGGCATTTCGGACGAGATCATGATGACTGCTACGCCGTTTCGCGCCATCTCCGTGACCAGCCGGTGGATTTCCGCCTTGGCGCCGACATCGATGCCGCGCGTCGGCTCGTCAAGGATCAGGATCCGCGGATTGGTGAGCAGCCAGCGCCCGATCAGCACTTTCTGCTGGTTGCCGCCCGAAAGATTTTCCACCCGCTCGTAAAGATTGGGCGTTTTCACCCGCAATTTTTTTGCCATGTCTTCGCAGGTCGCTTCGATGGCGCCCTGCTGCACGAAGCCGCCCTTGACATATCTGTCCTGCAGAACGGCGATCTGCATGTTCTCGAGAATATCGAGGATCAGCAGACAGCCGGTATCTTTGCGGTCCTCGGTCAGGAACGCCATCTGGTGACGGATAGCCTCGGTCGGCGACGAAATCGTCACCGGCTTGCCGTAGAGTTCGATCGAGCCGGAGCTTGCCGGCGTCACGCCGAACAGCGTTTCGGCAACATTCGAACGCCCGGAACCGACAAGGCCGGCCACGCCGAGAATCTCGCCCGCCCTTACCTCGAAGGAGACGTTCTTGAAGACGCCGTTGAGGCAAAGATCCTTGACGGAGAGTATGACCTCGCCGATCGGCACTTCTTCTTTCGGAAACATCTGGGTGATTTCGCGCCCGACCATCATGCGGATGATGTCGTCGCGGGTAACGTCGGTCGAAGCGTGCGTGCCGATATATCGGCCGTCGCGGAAGACCGAGAACTCGTCGGCGATCTCGAAAAGCTCGTTCATCTTGTGGGTGATGTAGACGATGCCGATGCCCTGAGATCTGAGATCGCGGATGATGCGGAAGAGGTGCTCGACCTCGCGCTCCGTCAGCGCCGAAGTCGGCTCGTCCATGATCAGCACGTCGGAATTATAGGAAACCGCCTTGGCAATCTCGACCATCTGCCGGTTGGCGACCGACAGGTACCGGACCTCGATATCGGGATCGATGTCGATATTGAGCCTGGTAAAGAGTTCCTCGGTCATGCGGTGCATGACGCCGTGATCGACGAAACCGAGGCGGTTCTTCGGTTCGCGGCGGATCCAGATGTTTTCTGCGACCGTCATGAACGGCATCAGGTTCAGTTCCTGATGGATCATGGCAATGCCGTTCTCCAGTGCGTCGAGCGGAGATTTCAGCCGGATATCGACGCCCTTCAGGCGGATATCGCCCTTGTCGGGCGTGTAGATGCCGGCGAGGATTTTCATCAGCGTCGATTTCCCGGCGCCGTTTTCACCCATCAGCGCATGCACGGAGGCGCGCTTCAGCCGGAACTGCACGTCGTCGAGCGCGACGACGCCCGGAAATTCCTTGCGAACCCCCTCGGCGCTCAACAGATATTCCGCATTCGGAACGGCGCCGCTCGCACGCACGGCGGCCATGGTTGTCGGGCTGACGGCCATATCATCTCCTCCGGATACGGACAGGCGGAAAGGATGCGGGCAGAGCCCGCATCCTGTTGGCACTCGTCTCAGTTCTTGGTGACGAAGTCCTTGACGTTGGCAGGCGTGACGAGCTGGAAGGGAATATAAACCTTCTTGTCGATCTTTTCGCCCTTGGCGAGCTTGAGCGCAGCATCGAGCGAGCCCTTGCCCTGGCCGGCGGCATCCTGGAAGACGGTCACGTCGAGATCGCCTGCCTGCATGGCGGCAAGCGCGTCCTGGGTGGCGTCGACACCGCCGACGACAACCTTGGTCATGTCCTTGCCGGCCGCCTTCAGCGCCTGGATGGCACCGATCGCCATTTCGTCGTTGTTGGAGATCACGGCGTCGAATTCGATGCCGCTGGAGAGCCAGTTGGTCATCAGGTCGGCGCCCTGGGTGCGATCCCAGTTGGCCGTCTGCTCTTCGACGATCTCCAGACCCTTGCATTCATCCGTCTTGATCACGTCGTGAACGTCCTGGGTGCGCATGCGCGCAGCCTGGTTGGAAAGCTCACCCATGATGACGACGGCCTTGCCCTTGCCGCCGAGAATGCGGCAGATTTCCTTGGTTTCCAGCGTGCCGGATTCCTGCTCGTTGGAAGCAACGAAGGCCTGCTTTTCCGGCAGCGTGTCGACGTTGACAGGCTGGCGGTTGACATAAACCAGCGGGATGCCGGCGTCAGCGGCGAGCTTCGACATCGCCGTGGTCGCATCGGTATCGACAGGGTTGACGATAATCGCATCGACCTTGGATGCGATGAAGTTCTGGATCTGGCTCTGCTGCTTGGAAACGTCGTTCTGCGCGTCTTCGACCTGCAGCGTAACCCCGCTCAGCGTCTTGGCATAATCGGTCATACCGTTGCGAAGAACGGTCAGGAAGTTGTCGTCGAACTTCGCCATCGAGACGCCGACCGTTTCTGCGTGAGCGGCCGTCGACATGACGAGCGCCATCGCAGTGCCCAGGATAAACTTTTTCATTTCATTTCCTCCACAAGCGGTGCCCGGCTGCACCCTCCTCACGCCGGAGCCCCAGGCAATTTGCCCTGAAGCCGCAATCCCCTGCATGCGCCACCTCTCCCGTGGCGGTCCGAAAAACGGAACAAACAAACCGTCAAATTTGCTCTGCGGAATATTCATTCCATTTTCTGGGAACGACGTCAAGCCTCTTTAGCGGTGGCGGCGAGACGAAGATGCGGGGACAAATGCCGGGGCTTTGCCACCGGCGCCTTGCATTCCCCACATTGTGAAAGGCGAAGGGAACCTCCATCTATGGGAGGGCCGAAGGCAGGCTCATGGCCGTGGCGCCTTCGCCCTATCGCCGCGGCCGGATCATTTGAAGATTTTGGAGACAGGACAGATGTCCATTTCGATATATCGCCTTACAGTTCCCATGTTCCAGCGCGGCCTTGGCAGCCTGAAAACCTATCTCGACAAGGCCGAAGCCTATGCGAAGGAAAAGAATTTCGATCCCGGCATATTGATCTCCACCCGGCTGGCACCCGACATGCTGCCGCTTTCCGGCCAGTATCAGCGCGCCAGCGACAGCGCCAAATTCACGCTCGCCCGCCTGACCGCGACCGAGGCTCCGAAGTTCGAGGACAACGAGAAGACGTTCGACGAGCTGCGCGAGCGCCTGGAAAAAACCGAAGCCTATCTCGCCGGCTTCTCGGCCGAAGCGCTGGAAGGCACGGAAAGCCGCCAGATCACCCTGCCGGGCAAAAGCGGCATCGTCCTGCCGGGCGACGAATATGTCGCCACCTTCGCCCTGCCGAACTTCTATTTCCACGTTGCGACGGCCCACGCCATCCTGCGCAGCCAGGGTGCGCCGATCGGCAAGCGCGATTATCTCGGTTAGAAAGATATCAGGGCCGGCGCTTGACCGGCCCTTTTTCCGTGAGTTCGGTATAGGCGAGCGTCTGGTCCAGATGCCGCGCCCTCAGCGAAAGCAGCTTCTCGGCATAACAGAGCCGGATCGCCAAATGGGCCGGATCCGTAGCGACATTATCGAGCTCCATCGGATCGTCGCGGAGATTGAAGAGCAGCGGCGGCAGCCCGGTGAAATGCACATATTTGAACCGCGTGTCGCGGATCACGGCGAGGTTGCATTCGTTGGACCTCAGCCCGAAATACCGCTCCGCCTCGCCCCCGGCGATATCGCGGAAATCAAATTCCCAGAAGGCCGCATCCCGCCAGCCCTCTGCCCGCCCGCCCGTGACGAACGGCATAAGCGAGCGCCCGTCGAGCCCGTTTGCTGCTTCGATGCCGAGCCTTTCGCAAAGGGTGGGGAAAATATCCGCGGCACTGGTGAAATCGTCGACGGTTCCGCCCGCGCCACCGCTTGCGGGATCGCGGATCACCAACGGAATATGATAGCTGCCGTCAAAGAACCCGCCCTTGCCGAGCGTCCAGTGATCGCCGGCCATCTCGGCATGGTCGGAAGTGAAGACGATCAATGTATCGTCCCACGCGCCGGCATCTTTCAGGGCCTGCCAGATGCGGCCGAGCTGCGTATCGACCTCCGATATCATGCCGTAATAGATCGCCCGAATCGCCGCGAAATCCTCCGCGTTCCAGCAGCTGAGCGATCCCGTCGCACCATAGACGAAGCTGCCCTTGTCGGAGCGTGGCATGGCATACGCAAGATAGGGATGGCTGTCTTCTTCCGCTTGGTGGTTTTGCGCACGCGCAAAAGCCGGACCGTCACCAGACTTGAACATGCGGTTGAACGGCTCCGGCACGGAGAACGGCGGATGCGGGCGCAGGAAGGAGATATGAGCAAACCAGGGCCTGTCCTGCTCGCCCATCCAGCGGATGAACTCGCCGGCCAGGAAAGCCGTCTGCGTCTCGTCGCGCGAGTAGGCCGGCGCCGCATCGGAAATTTCTCCCGGCGCCGCGCCGACGGGAATGTGGATATCGCGACTGACGGCATTCATGTGGCCGCGGGACCTGAGCCAGGAGAGCCACTGTCTCTCGTGCTCCGGCAGAAGCTGGCGAGCGATGAAGCCCGGCAACACGCCTTCATAGGTCGTCAGGTGAGGATCGTTCCTGTCCATGCCGCGCGGATCGGGCGCCGTGTCTGTATAGCCGAACAGCGTCGGATCGTATCCGGCCCGCCGGGCCGCCAGCGCCAGATTGTCGAAGCGGGCATCGAGCGGCGAACCATTGCGGCAGACGCGATGGTTCATCTGATAGAGGCCCGTATAAAGCGTCGCCCGCGCCGGCGAGCAGGGTGCGGCCCCGGCATAATGGCGCCGGAAGAGCGTGCCTTCCCGCGCCAACGCATCGACAGCAGGCGTTTTCACGCAAGGATGCCCGACGCCCGACAGGCAATCGCCGCGCCACTGGTCCGCCGTGATCAGCAGGACGTTCGGCCGGCGGGCCTTCTCAATGCGGGTTGGCTCAATGCTGGTTGGATTTTGCATGCCAGTTCCAGGCGGAGCGGATGATCTGAGACAGATCATATTGCGGCACCCAGCCGAGCACGTCGCGCGCCTTGTCGTTATTGGCGACCAGAGTGTGAGAATCGCCTTCGCGCCGGCCGATATATTCGACCGGGAAAGGTCTGTTCGACACATCTTCGATCGCGCCGAGCAATTCCTTCACCGTCGTACCGGTGCCCGTGCCGAGATTGAGTGCTACGGATTCTCCGCCTCTCAAGAGATATTCGACGGCGCGCACATGCGCATCGGCAAGATCCAGCACATGGATATAGTCGCGCACGCAGGTACCGTCGCGGGTCTCGTAATCGCTGCCGAACACCTTGAAACCCTGCCGGCGCCCGAGCGCGGCATCGATCGCCAACGGTATCGCATGCGTTTCCGGCTGGTGCCATTCGCCGATCCGGCCCTCGAAGTCGGCGCCGGCCGCATTGAAATAGCGCAGCACCACCGAGCGCAGGCTCCTGTACTGGTCGTAATCGGCAAGCGCCTGCTCGACGATATATTTCGTCCGTCCATAGGGATTGATCGGCACCTGCCGGTGCGTCTCGTCGAGCGGCACGCTCTGCGGCAGGCCGTAGGTCGCGCAGGTCGAGGAGAAGACGAAGGCATTGATACCGGCCGCCTGCGCCGCCGAAAGCAGCGTCAGGGTGCCGATCACATTGTTCTCGTAGAAGGAAACCGGATCCTTGACCGATTCGCCGACCTCGATCAGGGCCGCGAAATGCAGGATCGCCGCCGGCTTGTGCTTGGCCAGCACCTCATCCAGCCGGGCGCGGTCGCGAATATCGCCTTCCTCGGCCGGTCCCCATTTGACGAACTCGCGATGGCCGTTCGAAAAATTATCGAAGACGACGGGCTTGTAGCCCTTGTTTGCCAAGTCGAGGCACGTATGCGAGCCGATATAGCCGGCCCCACCCACAACAAGAACCGTTTCACCTGCCATGTATCACCCTTGTTATTCAATGAGAGATAGGCGGAACCTAGACGAGATACACGTCAATAAAAAGAAAGAACTGCAATCAACCTGGACGGACAATACGTCAAATGGCGATATCGCTTCCGGCCGGCACAGGGTTCACCGCGGGGCATTGACGCGAATGTTGGCGCATTATTCGCGTGATTTGCATAATCGTCTGATCTAGTGGGCAAGGAATGATTTCGGCGGAGGGCACAATATGAAAAAGGCGATCATCGTCTGGGGTGGCTGGCAGGGCCATGAGCCTGAACAATGCGCCGGAATCGTCGCCGATCTCCTGCGCGAAGACGGATTTGCCGTCGAAGTGACCGGTGATCTCGGCATCTTCGCCTCGCCTCAACTCGCAAGGGCCGATCTTCTCGTGCCTGTTATCACCGGCGAAACGCTTGAAAAGGCTCACGCCAGCGCCCTGGTCGAGGCTGTACGCGGCGGGCTTGGGCTCGGCGGCCATCACGGCGCGCTCGCCACCTCCTTCAAGGAAAGTGCTGCCTTCCGCTACGTCTCCGGCGTCACCTGGGTCGCTCATCCTGGCAATATTATCGATTTCCGCGTCGGCATCACCCGACAGAACGACCCTGTCATGGAAGGCATTCCCGACTTCGACTATCACTCGGAGCAATATTACCTCCACTACGATCCGAGCGTCGAAATCCTCGCGACGACGACCTTTACCGGCACTTACGATCCGGCGGCGCGCAATGTCGTGATGCCCGTCGTCTTCAAGCGCCATTTCGGCGCCGGCCGCATCTTTTATTCCGCCCTAGGCCACGTCGCCGCCGAATTCGACCATCCCTATATGCCGCTGATCCTGCGGCGCGGCCTCGGCTGGGCCGCCCGCCAATAGAGTTGGAGCGGCGGGGAGCAGGCGCTTGCCGATCATCCGGCCGCGCCATATCTTCCCCCGCATGCAGGACCGCTTTTCTTTCTTCCCCGCAACCGCCGACCGCCAGGCCGATATAGAAGCGGTCTTCGACGATTGCTCCGGCGGCCGGAATTGCCGCTGCGCTTACTGGTATCTGCCGAATGCCGACTATAAAGCGGGATGGGGGGAGGGAAATCGCAGCTGGTTTCGAAGCCTCATGACCCAGCCCCGCCCGCCCGGCATTCTCGCCTGCCATGAGGACGAGCCGGCCGGATGGTGCGGTGTGGCGCCGCGCGCCGTCTTCGACCGGCTGCGCCGCTCGAAACCCTTCGCTCCGATCGACGACAGGCCGGTCTGGTCGATCAATTGCTTCATCGTCCGCAAGCCGTTCCGGCGTCAGGGCTTCTCACGCCTGCTGCTGAAACACGCCGTCGAGTTTGCAAGGGCGAATGGCGCTGAATGTCTCGAGGCCTATCCCGTCGATCAGGCGGCCCGTGCTTCGAACGGCGCCGAACTCTATCCGGGAACGCTTTCGATGTTCCTCGATGCAGGCTTCGTCGAAGTGACAAGACGCCTGCCGGCAAGACCGATCGTCCGCCTGGAATGTCGCTGACTATTCTGGTTGCAAAAATCGCTCCGTGGTTTTTCCTGTGCCATTCCGGACACGAAACCGATAAGCACCTTTGCTGAAATTGCCTTAAAGGGCCGCTTTCCGCTGTCGCTCGTTCTCGACTTCGAGGACCGGCTCGTCATAGACCCGCATCAGCCGCCCGGCTGCCTTCAACTTCTCGATGAGATCGTTTCCATCGGGCGAGGCCTTCGTCAGCTCCAGCTGCTCGAATTCCCTCATCGCCTGCATCCAGTGGCTTTCCCCGCGCCCTTCCGGCCGGCCTTCCGATTCCCACAGCGAATAAGCGCGCTGGCTGACCCAGGCGTCTTTATTATGACTCATCATCAACCCCAGCGAGAAATTTGGAAACAATATTCGACAGGCATCAAGGTGCCAAAACCGGCTTTAGGAGTCGTTACGAGGCAGCGTTAGTTTTTAGCTAATACAGAGGCGCCGAGGGATTAACCCTTGCGCACATTCCCCACCTTGGCCCCGTACCGCCTCCAAGATAGGGTCATGGCAGAAACGACGGCGATGACCCATGGCAGCCAAGACAACACTCAATGCGAAGAATCTCGAATCCCTTGGCGCCCCGCGCCTTGCCGAGCTGCTGATCGAGATCAGCATGGGCAGCGCCGCCCGCAAGCGACGGCTGCGAATGGAGCTTGCCGGCAATCACGGCAGCGTCGAGATAGCGCGTGAGGTACGAAAGCGGCTTGCCAGTATTGCCCGCGCTCGCACCTTGATCGACTGGCGCAAGGTGAAGGCGCTGAAAAACGACCTGGAAACGCAGCGCAAGACGATCGCGGAGACTGTTGCCGCCGATGATCCCGAAGAGGCCTTCGAACTGATATGACAGTTCCTCGCACTGGCGGATTCAATCTTTGAGAGATCCAACGACGGCAGCGGCTCGCTACTCCAAAGTTTTCATCAGGCTTGTGAGGATGCCGGCGCAATCGCCCTCGCCGCCAGGATCGATATCAACGTTCTGGCCGACAAGGTGTTCAGAGCCACGCAGAATGATGGCTATGGGCAGTACGACAACCTGATTGCGGCGATGGCGCCGGCTCTCGGCAAAGATGGCCTCAATCGCCTGAAAACCCTTTTCATCCAATGGTCCAAGGAGCCGACGGACACGCCGGCGGAGGATAAACGCGAGATCATCGGCTGGAACGGCGGAAGCCCGATTTACGAAGATGAGATCCACGGCAATCACCGGGATCTGACGGTGCGCATCGCTTTACAGGAAGTTGCCGACGCCCAGGGCGACGTCGATGCCTACATCGCGCAACAACCCGAGAAAACGCGCAAGACGCCGACGATTGCGGCCGATATCGCCCATCGCCTGCTCTTGGCCGGGCGGGCGAAGGAAGCGCTTGAGACGTTGGACGAGGCCGACATGAGAAGCTGGACCGCCATGCCATTCGAATGGCAGCTTGCTCGCGTCGACACGCTCGAGGCGCTGGGGGACGCAGAGGAGGCGCAGGCCTATCGATGGGAGTGCTTCAAGCGGTCATTGCATCAGGAACACCTCCGGGCTTTCCTCAAACGACTGCCGGATTTCGACGATCTCGAGGCCGAGGAGAAGGCATTCGCCCATGCCCAGACTTTCCCTGATATCCACCACGCACTCGGGTTTTTCCTGAATTGGCCGGCGCCTGCCGAAGCGGCAAAACTGGTGGTGACGAGGAAGACGGAACTGGACGGCGATCTCTATGAGCTGATGACGAGGGCGGCCGACGCTCTGGCGGAGAAACACCCGCTCGCGAAAACCATTCTCTTGCGCTCCATGATCGATTTCACGCTCGAAAACAGCCGCTCCAGCCGCTATAAACACGCGGCGAGACATCTTGCAGACTGCGCGTCCCTCGCGCCTCACATCGATGACTTTGGCAACGCAGGATCCCATGACGTTTATGTCGCGGAGCTTAAGCGTCGGCACGGCAAGAAGCATGGCTTCTGGAGCCTGGTAACCTAAATCGCTTCGGAGAGGAATTCCATAATGACCACTTCCTGGCACGCAGACCCGCTGACTTGGGGCAACGGCCCGCGCATCTTCGAGGCCTTCCTCGAGCTGACCGATCCTTACTCAGCCAAGGCATTCAACAAGCTCGACGCCCTTCTCGATCAAGCCGGCGTAGACAGGATCACCGTAAAGATCCGCCTGCAGTCGCAACCCTGGCATATGTATTCCGGTGTCATCACGCGCTGCGTCATCGCAGCCTCGACGCTGGAGGGCGGCAAGGAGACGGCAAAGAAGGTCATGGCCGCGGTTGCCGCGCATCGAGAGGAATTCGAATTCGACAAACACGCGGGCGGCCCGAATATGGACGTGACGCCGAACCAGATCATCGAGCGCCTGGAAGGCTACAGCGGCGTGAAGCTGAAAGAGGCCTTCGCAATCCCGGATCTCGATCGGGAGATCAAGTGGCACTGCAAATATGCCCGGCAGAACGGCATCCATGTCTCGCCGACCTTCATGATTGACGGTCTGGTACAGACAGATGTGAGCAGCGGTGACGAGGTCGCAGCCTGGGTGAGGAAGGTGCTGAGTACCTGACGCTGGATTTGCGGGCGTCCCGACTGCCGCAGCCCTTATGGGCGCGTGATCCTATAGACCAGCAAATCATCCGAATCGACAAGCTTGGTTGCGGTCTTGTCCAGATAGTCGATGACCCCGGCATGATGCTCGACGAACAGCAGGTTCTGCTTGTCGGTGGCGTTCTTGGCCGCGCCGAACAGATCCGCACCCTGCGCACGCAGTTCCTCGAGCTGCGCGATCGCGGTGGCGTCATCTGCGACGAATTTCGACCATTCGACATCGCCTCCACCAGGCGGGAACACCCAGCCGCGCGCCCTGCTGTAGTAGACTGCGACGGGATCGCCGGCCTCGGGCGCGATGGCGACGACGAGGTCGCCCGGTTGCGCCAACCGCGCCAGTTCCTCGCCCAGCAGCTTGCCCTTCATGGCGATTGGCTTCTTCATCGTCCTGACGAGGGGAACGGTCGACCAGACAAGCGTGACGGCCACGATGCAGATCGAGCGAAGTACGAACGCCGGCGTTGGAACGGTTCGCGACGCAAGCCTTGCCAGAAGAAGCGCACCGCGGCCTGAGAATATCGCGACCGGCACATGGAAGATGTGGAAGTTCCACACATTGCTGGTGATCTCGCCCGCCGCCACCAGATAGACGATCACGGCCGCAGCCGCCCACACATAGGGAATGCGCGAAAGGGTGCGTTGCCTAGGGTCTTCGGCAGGTCTGGGCGGCATCCACAAGCCGACTGCGAGCAGCAGCATTAACGGATAGCCGTAGAACCACAAGGTCGAGGTGTTCCACGCGGATTGGAAGTAGAAACCGTTCCTGAAGTATGTCCAGAAGCCGTCATCCCAGATATAGCCGCCGCTGCCGGCGACATGAAACGGCGGATAGCTGCGGCCGAGATAAATCGCCCAGCTGAAATAAGCGCCGATGACGGCCAGGCTCAGGAGCCCCGACAGGAAGACCCAGCTCGCTTGCTTCCACTTCTTCTCGAGAATCCAGCAGACCGTCAGATAGAAGATGACAGCACCGGCGGCGAGGCCTGGTGGCTTTGACAGCACGCCGAGCGTGAAGCTGATTGTGGCGAGCGGCAAGAGCCAGCCGCTGCCGCCGACCCAGTATTTGACGAACAACCAGACGCCAAGAGTGACCAACGCCAGCATCGCGGGATCGGGAAGAAACGAGCTGTCGATCATGATCGCCGCCGGCATTAGCGCGTAGGCAAGTGCCGCCGCGTGGGCGTGCATCTCGCCCCAGCATCGCGCTGTTAGCCTGTGCAGCGAAAACACCGTCATCAGACCGAAGAAGGCCGCAACCGTGCGGCCGAACAAGTCGTGCCAGCCGAAGAGTTGGTAGAGCAGGGCTGTGATATAGCTGACGATCTGGAACTCGCGGCCCTGATAGCTTGGCCCGGGCCCGGTCCAGCTGACCTCCGGAAAGAAGATGTTCCAGCTGCGCTGCTGGAAATTGTCGGCCATCATTGCGGTGCTGATCTCGCGCCAGCTGAAGCCGTCGACCAGCGGCAAGGTGATCTTGTGGAACCTGAACACGATCGCAATAAGGAGGATCCCGAGCAAGATCGCCGTATCCAGGCTCAGGAAGTTGCGAGCAGCCGTGTCCCGGCCGGTCGTCTGTTGCGGGTATTGCCAACCTTCGGCCTGTTTCAATTCCGGATCGTCCGTCATCTGAAACCGCGCCCTGCCTGACGCAACCGCGGCGGGATCGGATGGAGCGGAAGATTGGGCTGCACGGAATCTCGCCGCCGGCGCGGTCGGCTGCTGAGCGGCTCGTAGGCGTCATCGAGCAGCGGCTTGAAAGGCTTGCGGGGCGGCTTTGTCATGACCACAATTCATCAGCAATGCCTTAAAAAGCAATTCGCCCAGATTGATTACTTACTGGCGGGTGGTTGATTGACGGGGTGTTGGCGCCGGACGCGAAGGAGGCGGTGCGCGACTGACTCAGACGCTCGTAGCGCCATCCTCTTGATCCCGACGGTTAAGGTCTGGCGTCGCGCCGATTCTCAAGGCAGCGAGCGCACTTCAACTTTGCCTGCCGGGATCGTATCTGGGATCACAATTTGCCGAGATCCAAATAAAGCGCAACAAATGCAATGGCTTGAGCGCGTGAAAATGGCGGAGAGGGTGGGATTTGAACCCACGATACCCTTGCAGGTATGCCGCATTTCGAGTGCGGTGCATTCGACCACTCTGCCACCTCTCCGCGGTCTTGGTCGGCGCTTGTTCGGCGCGGGCGTTCTCATAACGAGCAAATGACAGGCTGGCAAGCCGAAAAGTCGAAACATTCCATCCTTTTGCCTTGACACCTTTTTGTCACTCGCGTATCTCGGCTGCGCAATAGGTTTGGAGAAATCCGTGCCTAGCTCGTCCTGCGCTCGCGCGGGGCTTCACCGGCAGGAAGAGTTCGAGGTTTTCCCTCTGAAATCCCTGCTTAACTTCGACTGATAAAAAGACGGCCACCTTGCTCAAGTAGCGGGGAGAGCTGGAACGAACATGAAAGGATAAAAAATGTTCGCAGTCATCAAGACCGGCGGTAAGCAGTACCGTGTGGCAGCCAACGACGTGCTGACCATCGAAAAGCTGGAAGCTGCCGCAGGCGACTCCATTGAATTCACCGAAGTGCTCGTGATCGGCGAAGGCGCCGACGCTGCGATCGGTGCGCCCTTCGTTACCGGCGCCTCTGTCAAGGCAGAAGTCGTCGAACAGAACCGCGGCAAGAAGGTCATCGCCTTCAAGAAGCGCCGCCGTCAGAATTCGAAGCGTTCGCGCGGCCATCGTCAGCATCACACGGTCGTCCGTATCACGGACATCGTGGCTGCCAAGTAAGATCAACGGGACAAGGTTTAAAGGAGAACTCCAATGGCACACAAAAAAGCTGGCGGTTCCTCGCGCAACGGTCGCGATTCCGAATCCAAGCGCCTTGGCGTGAAGAAGTTCGGCGGCGAAGCCGTCATCGCAGGCAACATTCTCGTGCGTCAGCGCGGGACGCAGTGGCATCCGGGTTCCAACGTCGGCCTCGGCAAGGATCACACGATTTTTGCACTTACCGCCGGCAATGTGAACTACCGAACGAAGGCCAACGGTCGCGTCTACGTGTCTGTCATGCCGAAAGCCGAAGCAGCGGAATAAGCCGGTAGCGCTCAAAAACAGCCGGCGTCTCATCGACCCGGCTGGCCGTACCAGGTTCAGTCTAGAAAACAGGGGAGATGGGGCGCCACCTCCCCTTTTTCTTTGTCCAAACAGGAGGACTGAACATGCAAGGCGAATTGATAAGGGCAGACCAATCACGGTCGCCCAGGGAAGACCAGCGGTCTCCCAAGGAACGGCTGAGGCCGGAGCGGTTAAGGACCGATTGCCCTGTCTTATTATCGGAAAGGCTCGTCATGCGCGCGCCCCACGAAGAAGACATCGACGCCCTTGCCCATCTCGCCAACAACGCCAAAGTCGCCACCATGGTATCGCGTATGCCGCACCCCTATACCGCCGATGATGCCGCCGACTTCGTTTGGCGTACGCGAAATGGCGAGATCGGTAAGTGCGTCTATGCCATCACCAAAGCCGAAAACGGCGCCTTCATCGGTTGCTGCGGCGTGGAACCGCACGACGACGGCAAGACCGTCGAGATCGGTTACTGGCTAGGCGAACCCTATTGGAACCAGGGTTACATGACCGAGGCCTGCCATGCCCTGGTCGATATGGTGTTCAGAACCCGCCAGGACGTCGATCAGATCGACGCTCGTTGCCGGGTCATGAACGTCGCCTCGCGGCGCGTCATCCAGAAGTGCGGCTTCCAGTTCCAGGGATCGGGGCTCGCCGCCTCGCTGGCGCTGGGCAGCAACGTGCCGGTCGAGTGGTACAGGCTTGATCGCAAGACCTGGATGTCCCTCAGAAGCTGGGGGAACATCGCATGAGCACGACGGCACTGCAAAGGCCGGAGACCAAGCCGATGATGCCCGGCCCCGCGCCGGTCATTTCGACCACCCGGCTGACGCTCCGCCCCCACAGGTTGAGCGATGCGCCTGCGATCGCGGAATCGTTGTCCGATTTCGCGGTCACGCGCATGCTGTCCCGTGTACCTGCCCCCTATGATCGGCAGGATGCGCTGGACTGGCTGATCCCGGTCACATCAGGCACTCTGCCGGACTGGCCGCTCGCAATCACCGGTGCGGACGACGTCCATATCGGCAACGTATCAATCGAGCTGCGTCATGGTCGCTGGCACCTCGGCTACTGGCTGAACCGCTACTACTGGCGGCGCGGCTATATGAGTGAGGCGGTGGCTGCGATCATCGAGCGCTTCTCGCGTCGCATGCCGGAGACACCTGTTTATTCCGGTGTCTTCGCCGACAACCCGGCTTCGCTGCGATTGCAGGAGAAGCTCGGTTTCCGCATGACGGGTTGCGGCGAAATCTATTGTTTCGCCCGCAACACCATGGTGTCGCACATCGAAACGGTACTGCAGCCAGGCGCGCTGCAGCCGCGCAAGGTCGCCTAATCGAAAAGGAGACGCCGCCCGTCGGGCGGCGTCTTCGTCAATCGCCGATCACGACCCATAGCGGAAAGTGATCGGAGCCGTCGGATTGCGTATCGATCCGGGCAGATTTCAACCGGCCCTCCAGGCCGCAACTGACGAAGCAATAATCGAGATGCATGCGTTTGCCGTGATCCTCGGGATCCATCCAGCTGTAGCTCTCCGGACGGTGGGCCTTGAGCGCCGCAAAGGCGTCGACCGGCGTGCCAACCCTGGCCACCCGGCCGTAATATCCACCGGCAGCACCGGCAAGCGCGCAATATTCCGGCGATTCCGGCTCCATGTTGAAATCGCCCATGATGACGTAATCCTCCGGCAGCGGCGGCTCGGGCTGCTCGAATTCGGCCGCCCCCGTCAGCGACCCGCCCTCCTGGGCGAAGGCATTGATATGCGCGTTCAGAAATTGCAGCTGACGGATTCGCTCTTCGGGCGAGACATGGTCGAGATGGACCGAATAGAGGCGGATCGCGCCGTGGGGAATAGCGATCACCGCCTCGGTCGCGCCGCGCTGCAGGTTGATCTTGCCGATCGTGCGGCTGCGCGGCAGAAGCAGCGTCCGGGTCGAAAGGATCGGCCAGCGAGACAACACCATGTTGCCGAACTGGAATCGCGTGCCGCGTACCGGCTGAACCCCGCCTTCATCAGCCTCGACATGCATGTCGCAGGCCGGCCCATACACCCAGAAATAGTCGGGAAAGAAGGACGCAACATTGGTCGGCATGTCGGCAAAACCGTTACGGGAGAAGCCGCGGGTTACCTCCTGCAGGGCGATGACATCCGCCCCCTCGAGGCTCCGGGCAATCCGCGCCAGATCGTATCTGCCGTCGAGACCGAAGCCATACTGTATGTTATAGCTCGCAAAAATCACGATAATCTTTGACCTCCGTCGGAACCGCCTATATCGAATGGGCCGAGACGGGCCGTCCAACTGCCACCGGATACTGGAAGTAAAATGAAATTTCTCGACGAAGCAAAGGTCTATATTAAGTCCGGAGACGGCGGCGGCGGCAGCGTTTCCTTCCGGCGGGAGAAATTCATCGAGTTCGGTGGGCCCGACGGCGGCGACGGCGGACGCGGCGGCGACGTCTGGGTCGAGGCCGTCAACGGCCTCAATACGCTGATTGATTTCCGCTATCAGCAGCATTTCAAGGCGACGATCGGCACCCATGGCATGGGCCGGAATCGCACCGGCGCCAACGGCAGCGGCGTGACGCTGAAGGTTCCCGTGGGCACCCAGATCTTCGAGGAGGATCGGGAGACCCTGATCTGCGATTTGACCGAGGAAGGTCAGCGTTACTGCCTGGCGCATGGCGGCAATGGCGGCTTCGGCAACGCTCATTTCAAGACCTCGACCAATCAGGCACCGGATTGGGCCAATCCCGGCCTGCCCGGCGAGGAAAAGACCCTCTGGCTGCGCCTTAAGCTGATTGCCGATGCCGGCCTGGTCGGCCTCCCCAATGCCGGAAAGTCGACCTTCCTTGCATCGGTCACCCGCGCGCGGCCAAAGATCGCCAACTATCCCTTCACCACGCTGCATCCCAATCTCGGCGTTGCCACGGTCGATGAGCGGGAGTTCATCCTGGCCGATATTCCTGGCCTGATCGAAGGCGCCCATGAGGGCGTCGGTATCGGTGACCGTTTCCTCGGCCACGTCGAGCGCACCCGCGTGCTGCTCCACCTCGTCTCCGCCCAGGAGGAGAAGGTCGGCAAGGCCTATAAGACGGTCAAGCACGAGCTCGAAGCCTATGGCAACGAGCTGACGGACAAGCCTGAGATCGTGGCGCTGTCGCAGATCGACGTGCTCGACGAGGCCGAACTGAAGAAGAAGACGAAGGAATTGGCCAAGGCCTGCGGCAAGACGCCGTTCCAGATCTCGGCTGTGACAGGCAGGGGCATGACCGAGGTCCTGCGCGCGTTGCGCGACGTCATCGTCGAGGAGAATAGCGAGGAAAAGCCGGCAAAGGTGCCGAAGCTGCGCCATCGCGACATGGTCGTCACCGATGAGGACAACGGCGAGGATGAGGCCGATGACCAGCCGTAAGCCACTTGGCCGTTACCGCCGCGTCGTCATCAAGATCGGTTCCGCCCTTCTGGTCGATCGCAAGGCCGGGCTGAAGAAGGCCTGGCTCGACGCCATGTGCGCCGATATTGCAGGCCTGAAGGCCAAGGGCATCGACGTGCTCGTCGTCTCCTCGGGCGCGATCGCGCTCGGCCGCTCGGTGCTCGACCTGCCCTCGGGCGCGCTGAAACTGGAGGAAAGCCAGGCCGCAGCCGCCGTCGGCCAGATCGCCCTGGCGCGCGCCTGGTCGGAAAGCCTGTCGCGCGACGAGATCGTTGCCGGCCAGATCCTGCTGACGCTCGGCGATACGGAAGAGCGCCGCCGCTATCTCAATGCGCGCGCCACCATCAACCAACTGCTGAAAATCGGCGCCGTGCCTATCATCAACGAGAACGACACGGTCGCGACCAGCGAAATCCGCTACGGCGACAACGACCGCCTCGCCGCCCGCGTCGCCACGATGACCGGCGCCGACCTGCTCATCCTTCTCTCCGATATCGACGGTCTCTACACCGCGCCGCCGCATCTCGATCCCAATGCCACCTTCCTGGAGACGATTGCCGAAATCACCCCCGAGATCGAGGCGATGGCCGGCGGCGCCGCCTCCGAGCTTTCGCGCGGCGGCATGCGCACCAAGATCGATGCCGGCAAGATCGCGACCACATCAGGCTGCGCCATGATCATCGCTTCGGGCAAGACCGAGAGCCCGCTCTCGGCGATCGAAAACGGCGCGCGTTCCTCGTGGTTTGCGCCCTCCGGCACACCCGTCACCGCCCGCAAGACCTGGATTGCCGGGCAGTTGCAGCCGGCAGGCGAACTGCATGTCGATGACGGCGCCGTCACGGCACTCGGGGCCGGCAAGAGCCTGCTTCCGGCGGGCGTACGCAGCGTTTCCGGCCTCTTCAGCCGCGGCGATACGGTGGCGATCATCGGCCCGGCCGGCCGCGAGATCGCCCGCGGCCTGGCAAGCTACGATGCCGAGGACGCACGCCGGATTGCCGGCCGCAAATCGGCGGAAATCGAGGCGATCCTCGGTTATGCCGGGCGCGCCGCCATGGTCCATCGCGACGACATGGTGATGACCGCGCAGATCAAATCGGAAAGGCAGAAGAAGGACGCGAGCTATGCTTGATGCCGTTGCGCCAAGCCCTGACATTGACGCGCTGATGAACGACATCGGCCGCAAGGCAAAGGCTGCCGCGCGACCGCTGGGCTTTGCGTCCACCGAAGCGAAGAACAAGGCTTTGAATGCCATGTCCGATGCGATCCTGGCGAACAGGGCGCATATTCTTGCCGAGAATGCCAAGGACCTGAAGGATATCGAAGGCACCGAAACGCTTGCTTCCTTCGTCGATCGGCTGACGCTGAACGACAAGCGCATTACCGAAATGGCTGAGGGAATCCGTGCCATCGCGGCTCTGGCCGATCCGGTGGGCGAAGTGATCGCCGCCTGGGACCGGCCGAACGGCCTGAAGATCGAGCGCGTCCGCACGCCGCTCGGCGTCATCGGCGTGATCTTTGAAAGCCGGCCGAACGTCACGGCCGATGCCGGCGCGCTCTGCCTCAAGGCAGGCAATGCGGTCATCCTGCGCTGCGGTTCGGATTCGCGCCGTTCATCGCAGGCTATCCATGCCTGCATGGTCGAGGGCCTGAAGGCGGCCGGGCTTCCAGAGTATGCTATCCAGCTCGTTCCAGTCGCCGATCGCGCCGCCGTTGGCGCCATGCTGCGCGGCCTCGACGGGGCAATCGACGTCATCGTGCCGCGCGGCGGCAAGAGCCTGGTCGCCCGGGTGCAGAGCGAGGCCCGCGTGCCGGTCTTTGCCCATCTCGAAGGCCTTTGTCATATCTATGTCGATGCGTCCGCCGATATCGAAATGGCGAAGAAGATCGTCGTCAACGCCAAGATGCGGCGCACGGGTATCTGCGGTGCTGCCGAAACGCTGCTCGTCGACGGTGCGGCGATCGGCACGCATCTGACGCCTCTGCTTGAGGTTCTCACGGAGGCGGGCTGCGAGATCCGCGCTTCGGCAACGGTGCTGAAAGTCGCACCCGGCATGAAGCCCGCGACCGAGGAAGATTGGTCGACCGAATTTCTCGATGCGATCATCTCGGTCGCCGTCGTCGACGGCATATCCGGCGCGATCGCCCATATCCAGACATATTCCTCGAACCACACCGAGGCCGTCATCGCCGAAGACCCCGGCGTCGTCGAGCGTTTCTTCACCGAGGTCGATTCGGCGATCCTGCTGCACAATGCCTCGACGCAGTTTGCCGATGGCGGCGAGTTCGGCATGGGCGCGGAAATCGGTATCGCCACCGGCAAGATGCATGCTCGCGGCCCCGTCGGCGTCGAGCAGCTCACCTCCTTCAAATACCGGGTGCGCGGTGCGGGACAGACACGACCTTGACGTGACGACGGAGACTGTGGACCGACGATATCTCCGCATGCCGCACAGCGAGCGCGGCATGATCGTCGGTCTGTTCGGCGGCTCCTTCAACCCACCGCATGAGGGCCATGCACTTGTCGCCGAGATCGCCATCAAGCGGCTCGGCCTCGACCAGCTCTGGTGGATGGTGACACCAGGCAACCCGCTGAAAAGCCGCAATCTTCTCGCCCCGCTTGCCGAACGCGTCGCTGAGAGCGAACGCATCGCCGCCGATCCGCGCATCAAGGTCACCGCTTTCGAGCAGGCGCTCGGCGTCAGCTACACGGCCAATACGCTTGCCCGCGTCAAGGCCCGCAATCCGCATGTCCATTTCATCTGGATCATGGGCGCCGACAGCCTGCAGACCTTCGACAAATGGCAGAAATGGCAGGAGATCGCCCGCACCTTCCCGATCGCCGTGATCGACAGGCCAGGCGCGACACTCTCCTACCTCTCCTCAAAGATGACGAGAACCTTCGATTTTGCCCGAGTCGATGAGGATGACGCGCGCGTCCTCTGGAAGAAGCCGGCGCCGGCCTGGACCTTCATCCACGGGCCGCGCTCCGGCCTCAGCTCGACGGCAATCCGCAACGGTTCGCGTCCGGGCGCGACCGAATAGCCTGATTTTCAAGAAAGTGCTGGAAACGAGAAAGCCCGACGGGGGAGGATCCGTCGGGCTTATGAACTGGATCGACAACTGGGAGGAGGAGTGTTGTCGATCCTACCGAACGGCTATGGGAGGAGGAGAAGCCGTTTCGATGATTATGTTTTACCATATTCCGCAAGAAGGTGAATATCAATTTGTGCATTGCAGCAATGCAGCCAGCGCAATGCCGACATGCCGAACCTTCGGATGCTGCCGCTTTTATCGGCAAAACCGAATATAATCCCCGTCCATCACGACGGACCTCTTCGGCTGGCGGATGAACTTTCGAATGTTGCTGCCCTTCGAGCCGGTTTTTTCGGGGAGCCATGCGCTTGGGAATATGGAAATACTGATGCGGCCCACCGATCCGGTTATGTTTTCACGGATATATCCCTAGCCAAGATGCGAGCGTCGTTATATTCGTCGAAATATTTCGAATCTGGGGATTAGAACCATGCAGAACCGCCGCCAATGGATGAAACTGGCAACCGCCGCGATCGCGGCTCTTTGGCTCGGCGCGGCAGCGCTTCCGACGCCGGCCGCAGCCGCCGAAAAACTGACCGTCTTTGCGGCAGCGAGCCTCAAGGATGCGCTCGACGCGGCCAATGCCGCTTGGGCCAAGGAAAGCGGCAAGGAAGCTGTCGCCTCCTATGCGGCAAGCGGTGCGCTTGCCAAGCAGATCGAAAACGCGGCTCCCGCCGACATCTTCATCTCGGCCGACCTCGACTGGATGGATTACGTCGCCAAGAAAAACCTGATCAAGGCCGATACCCGTTCGAACCTGCTTGGAAACCGGATCGTGCTCGTTGCCGAAAAGGACAAGGCAAAGCCGGTCGAGATCAAGCAGGGCTTCGATCTTGCGGCTTTGCTCGGTGACGGCAAGCTCGCCATGGGTGAGCCGAAATCGGTTCCGGCAGGCAAATACGGCATGGCCGCGCTGGAAAAGCTCGGCGTCTGGAAGTCCGTGGAAAGCAAGGTCGCCGGCGCTGAAAGCGTGCGCGCCGCTCTTGCCCTGGTCTCCCGCGGCGAGGCGCCCTATGGCATCGTCTACCAGACGGATGCGGCAGCCGATAAGGGCGTCGCCGTGGTCGGCACTTTCCCCGCCGATTCCCATCCGCCGATCATCTATCCGATTGCAATCCTTTCGGAGAGCAAGAACCCGGATGCAGCAGCCTATCTCGACTTCCTCAAATCCGAGAAGGCAGCCGCCTTCTTCACGGCGCAGGGTTTCACGATTCTGAAATAGTCGGGCTTGAAATAGTCGGGGCCCGAAATGATTGCGGAATCGGCTCCCGCAGCTTAGCGTGAAGGCTCGCCTCGGCGAGCCTTCGATTTATCAGGGAGACGGTCGCGTTTGGACATGTTGGGCTTGAGCAATGAGGAATGGACGGCGATCTTGCTCAGCCTGCGCGTCTCGATCGTCGCCATGCTAGCGAGCCTCCCCCTCGGCATTCTCGTCGCCCTGCTGCTTGCTCGCGGCCGCTTCTGGGGCAAGTCGGTGTTGAACGGCATCGTTCACCTGCCACTGATCCTGCCCCCTGTTGTTACTGGTTTTCTTCTTCTCATCCTCTTCGGTCGCCGCGGTCCGATTGGCAGCCTGCTCGACCAGTATTTCGGCATCGTCTTCTCCTTCCGCTGGACAGGTGCGGTGCTGGCTTGCGCCGTCATGGCCTTTCCGCTGATGGTGCGCAGCATCCGCCTGTCGATCGAAGCGGTCGACCGCAAGCTGGAAGAGGCGGCCGGAACGCTTGGGGCCGGTCCGGCCTGGGTCTTCCTGACGATCACCCTGCCGCTGACGCTGCCCGGAATCATCGCCGGAATGATCCTTTCCTTCGCCAAGGCCATGGGCGAATTCGGCGCGACGATCACCTTCGTCTCCAATATTCCCGGCGAAACCCAGACGCTGTCGGCGGCGATCTACACCTTCACCCAGGTGCCGGGCGGCGATGCCGGTGCGCTGCGGCTGACACTCGTCGCCGTCGTCATTTCGATGGCCGCGCTGCTCGCCTCCGAATTCCTTGCCCGCCTCGCCGGTCGGAGGATCGATCCGGAATGACGCTGATCGTCGAGGCAAAACAGAAGCTCGGCGGCTTTTCACTCGACGCCGCCTTCACCTCCGAGCGCGGCGTCACCGCGCTTTTCGGCCGCTCCGGCTCCGGCAAGACGTCGATGATCCGCATCATCGCCGGCCTTGCCCGGCCCGACCAAGGCCGCGTCCTGCTTGACGGCGAAGCCCTGACCGAGACCGCCAAGGGCATCTTCGTCCCCAAACACCGGCGTCGTTTCGGCTATGTCTTCCAGGAAGCGCGGCTGTTCCCGCATCTGAGCGTCCGCGCCAATCTTTCCTACGGCCGCTGGTTCGCGCCGGGAGCGGCAGGCAGCGAGAACTTCGATCACGTCGTCGATCTGCTCGGCATCGAGACGCTGCTCGCGCGCAGCCCCTCCACGCTTTCCGGCGGCGAAAAGCAGCGCGTCGCAATTGGTCGCGCCCTTCTCTCCTCGCCCCGCCTGCTACTGATGGACGAGCCGCTCGCCGCCCTCGATGAGGCGCGCAAGGCCGAGATCCTCCCCTATCTGGAGCGATTGCGCGATCAGACCGACATTCCGATCGTCTATGTCAGTCATGCGATCGCCGAGGTGGCGCGGCTGGCAAATAAGGTGGTCGTGATGAGCGACGGCAAGGTGGAGGCAACCGGTCCGGCCGTCGACATATTGAGCCGCCCGTCTGCGGCTTCCGACCGGCGGGAAGCAGGCGCGCTGCTCGAAGGCACCGTCGAGAGCTTCGACGCACGTCACCACCTGTCGATCGTTGCCCTGAAATCCCGCCGGCTGCATATTCCGAGTGCCGCCCTTGCGTCCGGGAGGCCGGTCCGCATCCGCATCCCGTCCCGCGATGTCATGCTGGCGACCGCAAGACCGGAGGGCCTCAGTGCATTGAACATTCTCGAAGGCAGGATCGAACAGATGTCGCCGGACGAGGACGGAACGGTCGAAATCCGGCTCGACTGCGGCGGCGATGTCATTCTTTCGCGCATCACCGCGCTCTCCTGCGAGCGCCTCGATCTTCACCCCGGCAAAGCCATCTTCGCCGTCATCAAGACGGTTGCCCTTGAGGCCTGATCAGCCGCCGCCGTGGCTCGGATTGCGCTTGCCTTCAAGCCAGGCGAGATCCTCGGCAAGGCTTTCCCGAACCGTCCTTTCCATCCGCCGGAAGCGCTGGAGCAACTCTTCGCCAAACGGCGTCAGCGCCGCGCCGCCGCCCTTTTGCCCGCCGCGCTGCGATTCCACCACCAGTTCGCAAAACATCCGGTTCATCTCGCTGACGAGCAGCCATGCCCGCCGATAGGACATGTCCATTGCCCGCCCCGCCGCCGAGATCGAACCGGTCGAGCGGATGTGCTCCAGAAGCTCCATCTTTCCGTGCCCGAGACGATCCTCGTCCGGGAAACTGATTCGCAGGACGGGAACGAGTGTTTTTGCGGCTGGATCGGTCATCGAATTCTAGGATTGTGGAATTTGCGGCACTTTACGCTCCGGTGTGGAAACTGTACACCGCCCGCGAGAAGCGGCTGGCGTGGCAATATTCTTCAATTCGGACGCAAGAACGGATTTTCAGCCGATCCGTACCTTAGCATGTCTTGAAACATTAATGGTTTGATGCCTATCTTAACCATGATCCGGTCTCGATCGGATCTCGTGTTGTGCATGGTTTGTCATTCCAGGAAAGGGAAAGCACTGACAACAGTACACGCCAAGGGAAAAACGCTCGCCGTTGTCCCGAAGAGTGCGGAACGTGGCGCCGATGCCGCTGCCCGCGCCTTAGAAGCCGTCCTCGCCAGCCTCGAGGACTCCAAAGCTGAAGATATCGTTACCATCGACATTGCCGGAAAATCGGCGCTGGGAGACTACATGATCGTCGTCTCCGGCCGCTCGAGCAGGCACGTCATGGCGATCTCGGATCACCTGCTCACCGACCTTAAGGACGACGGTTTCGGTACGGCCCGCGTCGAAGGTCAGGAAGCCGGCGATTGGATCCTGATCGACACCGGTGACATTATCGTGCATGTGTTCCGTCCCGAAACCCGCGAGTTCTACAACATCGAAAAGATGTGGGCGGCTCCGGATATGGATGAAGAAACACGGCACTGACGGGCGAGCCGGCATTCTGCCCGGCTTGCGCCTGAGACGTGGCATTGACCGGCCGGGAAATATCGCAGACCGGCCTGGGGTGCGATGTGCGCCTCACAATGCCGGCATGAGCGGGAGCGGGTGAATGCGAATTGGTCTTTTTGCTGTGGGACGGCTGAAGTCCGGCCCCGAAAAGGATCTCGTGGCCCGTTATCTCGACCGTTTCGCCAAGGCCGGCCCTGCCGTCGGCCTCGAATTTACCCGTGTTGTCGAAGTGGCCGAAAGCCGCGCCTCCAACGCGGAAACCCGCAAGCGCGAAGAGGCGGCGATGCTTTTGAAATCGCTTGCCGAAGGCAGCATCCTCATTCTTCTCGACGAACGCGGCAAGGCGCTCGACAGCGAAGCCTTCGCAAACCTGCTGGGCAATTATCGCGACCAGGGCAAACGCGAGCTGACGATCGCGATCGGCGGCGCCGATGGCCTCGACCCTTCACTCTACGACCGTGCCGACGCCACGCTCTGCCTGGGCAAGATGACCTGGCCGCACCAGCTCGTCCGCACGCTGATCGCCGAGCAGCTCTATCGCGCCGTCACCATCCTTTCTGGCCATCCCTATCACCGCGTCTGATATCGCGTCGGCCCTGTGCGTCGGCCGCATGCGTCGGATTGTCACGCAGCCGTGTTTTGCCTGGCAGGCGGTTCTTCCTCAAACTTTCTGGCAAAGCGCATCAAATCAGCTTAGTCTCCGCGCGATTTGAGAGAGTGCCCAGATATACAATGACGAGAATAGCAACCAGGCGACGCCGCATGATCCTGCCGGCTATTATGGCAGGTCTTGGCGCGGCGGCTATCGTCGTCTCGGCAAACCCTTTCTCCGTCAGGGCACAGGATACCGCACCCGAAGCGGCGCAACCCGCAGCCGAGCCGGCATCGAGCCCGCCGGCGGCCGAAGCGCCGCCGCCCGATCCGGCGGCCGAACTCGCCGCCAAACGCGACCAGACCCGCGCCGAGCTCGAAACCCTGTCGAAGACCATCAGCCTTTCCTCGGACAAGGTGAGCGAGCTTAAGCAGAGTATCGCCAATCTGGAAAAGAGCACACAAAGCGTCCGCCAGGCGCTGATCGATTCCGCCGCCCGCCGCAAGGGGCTCGAAAAGCAGATCCTCGAAAGCGAGAAGAAGCTTGCCGATCTCGGCGTCAAGGAGGATGGCATCCGCCGTTCCCTGCACGAGCGCCGCGGCCTTCTGGCCGAGGTGCTGGCGGCACTGCAGCGTATGGGCCGCAACCCGCCGCCCGCTTTGCTCGTCACCCCTGACGACGCGCTCGCTTCCGTGCGCAGCGCCATCCTGCTCGGCGCCGTTGTTCCCGGCATCCGCAAGGAGACCGACAAGCTTGCCGCAGACCTCGCAAGCCTTGCCGCACTGCAGAGCGCAAGCGCTGCCGAAAAAGCCGGCCTGACGTCAACGATGACGGACGGTATCGAGGAGGAGCGGCGCATGGACCTGCTGCTTGCCGAAAACGACAAGCTCAGCCGCAGCAGCGCCGCCGAACTCGGGGCCGAAAGGAAGCGCTCGGAGGAGCTGGCAGGCAAGGCGACCAGCCTCGAAGGTCTTGTCGCATCGATGGAATCCGAGATCGCCTCGGTGCGCGAAGCGGCCGCTGCCGCCCGCCAGGCGGAGGAAAACCGCAGGCTCCTGACGGACGAGCAGCGCGCCCAGGCCAAGGCGCTTGCCGACAGCGGTGTGCCCGATAAAAACCGCATTGCGCCCGCATATCCCTTCGGAGAATTGAAGGCGAAATTGGAGCTGCCCGTGGCAGGCGATATCCTGCGCCAGTTCGGCGATGCCGACGGCACCGGGCACGAGGCTATGGGAATGACCGTTGCCACCAATGCGGAGACGGTGGTGACGGCGCCCGCAGATGGTCTGGTGGTTTTCGCCGGCGCTTTCCGCAGTTACGGCCAGATGATCATCCTCGACGCAGGCGACGGATACCACCTGGTCCTCTCGGGAATGGATACAATCAATACCCGTCAGGGAAAATTCGTTTTCTCCGGCGAGCCGCTCGCCGTGATGGGAGCGAAAAGAGTGGCAAGCGCAACTGCATTGGCGCTGGAAACAGACCGGCCAACGCTTTACATTGAATTTCGAAAGGACGGTAAACCGGTCGATTCCCGACCGTGGTGGACCGCCAAAGACACTGGAAAGGCACGCAATGATTCGTAGGGCTTCTCTTGTTCTGGTCGGCGCATTGATGGGTGCGACCGCCATGAGCGTCATCTACTCGGCGGGTGTGCCGGCGGAAGCGGCCGGATCCTCCACATACAAGGAACTCTCGATTTTCGGCGATGTCTTCGAGCGAGTGCGCGCGCAATACGTGACGCCGCCGGCCGAAGACAAGCTGATCGAGAATGCCATCAACGGCATGCTCTCCTCGCTCGACCCGCATTCGAGCTATATGAATGCGAAGGACGCCGAGGATATGCGCACCCAGACCAAGGGTGAGTTCGGCGGCCTCGGCATCGAAGTCACGATGGAAGACGACCTCGTCAAGGTCATCACTCCGATCGACGATACGCCCGCCGCCAAGGCAGGCGTTCTCGCCGGCGACTACATTTCCGAGATCGACGGCCAGTCCGTGCGCGGGCTGAAGCTCGAAGACGCTGTCGAGAAAATGCGCGGCGCCGTCAACACGCCGATCAAATTGACGCTGATCCGCAAGGGCGCCGACAAGCCGATCGAGCTGACGATCGTCCGCGACGTCGTCGCTGTCCAGGCCGTCAAATCGCGTGTCGAGGACGATGTCGGTTATCTCCGCATCATCTCCTTCACCGAAAAGACCTATCCCGACATGGAAAAGGCGATCAAGAAGATCAAGGACACCGTTCCGGCCGATAAGCTGAAGGGTTATGTCCTCGACCTGCGCCTCAATCCGGGCGGCCTGCTTGATCAGGCGATCAACGTTTCCGACGCCCTGCTGGAGCGCGGCGAAGTAGTTTCGACCCGTGGCCGCAATCCTGACGAAACCCGCCGCTTCAATGCCGGCCCGGGCGACCTGACGGATGGCAAGCCGGTTATCGTGCTGATCAACGGCGGTTCGGCTTCCGCATCGGAAATCGTTGCCGGCGCCCTTCAGGACCTGCGCCGCGCCACCATTCTCGGCACGCGCTCTTTCGGCAAGGGCTCGGTCCAGACGATCATCCCGCTCGGCGAAAACGGCGCGCTGCGCCTGACCACGGCGCTCTACTACACGCCGTCGGGCCGCTCGATCCAGGGCACGGGCATCACGCCCGATATCAAGGTCGACGAACCGCTGCCGCAGGAACTGCAGGGCAAGATGGTGACCGAAGGCGAATCCAGCCTGCGCGGCCACATCAAGGGCCAGAGCGAGACCGACGAAGGTTCCGGCTCCGTCGCCTATGTCCCGCCGGATCCGAAGGACGACGTTCAGCTGAACTATGCGCTCGATCTCCTGCGCGGCAAGAAAACTGATCCGGCCTTCCCGCCGAATCCTGATAAGGCCGTCGTCGCCAAGTAATCATCATGCCAAGGCCGGGCACATCGCCCGGCCTTGATCCTTTTGCTGTTTCCCGGTTTTGGAGCGGGCAAGAAATTGGGAACGGACCTGCATGCGCCTCTGGGCCGCAACCGAAAAACCGGCAATCGGCGCCCGGGCGTCCTGCGCTTGGGCCGCATCGCCGCTAGCCTTTGCCTTTTCGCGATAGGCGGTTTTTCCCTCTATACGGCGTTTCGTGGCGAGGGGCTGGAACGCAACCGGCCACCCGCAGCCGAACAAGCGGCGACGCCGCCGTCCAGCACACCTCAACCGCCGCCGCAGACCCCGGCCGGTCAGGCCGCCAACGGCATGCCCCGCGCCGAACCCCAATCGGGCGCCAATGTCGAGCAGATGGTCACCGGCGATGGCACTGTCGTCACCAAATACAGCCCCCGTCCGCGCGACGGCAGCGGGCCTGTCCTGGTCGACGCCATGCAGATCGGCCAGGATCCGCGCATGGCGGCAACACCCAACGAAACACTACTGGAAGAAACGCCCTATGGCAGGCTTCCGATCGTCGGCCCTGACGGCCGACGCCCGATGGATCAATATGCCCGCCCCTCGTCCGGCGCGCGCGGCATCCGCATTGCCATCGTCGTCAGCGGCCTTGGACTGAGCCAGACGGGAACGCAGCGCGCCATCGCCGAATTGCCGGAGGAAATCACCCTCGCATTTGCCGCAAGCGGCAACAGCCTGCAGCGCTGGATGCTGGAGGCCCGTCGCGGCGGTCATGAGATTCTTCTGCAAGTGCCGCTCGAACCCTTTGATTACCCGACCAATGATCCAGGCCCGGAAACCCTGCTGACATCCAAGCCGGTCGCCCGCAATATCGAGAACCTGCACAAGGCGATGGGCGAGATCACCAACTATACCGGCGTCACGAACTATCTCGGCGGCCGATTCCTGTCCGATCCCGCCGCCATGGAACCCGTCATGCGCGATATCGGCAAACGCGGTCTGCTCTTCCTCGACGACGGCACCTCGGCGCAGTCGAAGACGGCGGCAGTCGCCAAGGGAACCGCGCTGCCCTACGCCTTTGCCGACCTGCAGCTCGACGGCCAGCTCGATATCAACGCCATCCTGCAGAAGCTCGACGAACTCGAACGTATCGCCCGCAAGAACGGCCAGGCGATCGGCGTCGCCTCGGCCTTTGACGAAAGCGTCGACGCCATCGCCAAATGGAGCCAGGAGGCGGCGATGCGCGGCATCGAGATCGTCGGCGTCGCCACCCTGACCAGCGACCCCCTGAAGCCTTGAACCACAAATCCGAGAACGGAGAAGAAAATGAGCCAGGCGACAGTGAAAGCAGAGGATCTGCCTTACCGCCCTTGTGTCGGCGTGATGATCTTGAACAGTAACGGCCTGGTCTGGGCCGGGCGGCGTATCCCCGACGGCAATTCTGAATATGACGGCTCGCCGCAGCTCTGGCAGATGCCCCAGGGCGGCATCGACAAGGGTGAGGATCCACTGGATGCCGCCTATCGCGAGCTTTACGAGGAGACCGGTATCAGGACGGTGACGCTGCTTGCCGAGGCGAGGGACTGGATCAATTACGATCTGCCGCCGCAGCTGATCGGCATCGGGTTGAAGGGAAAATTCCGCGGCCAGACGCAACGCTGGTTCGCCTTCCGCTTTGAGGGTGACGAAGGCGAAATCGCCATCAACCCGCCTCCCGGCGGCCATGAGCCGGAATTCGATGCCTGGGAATGGAAGCCGATGCAGGAGCTGCCGAGGCTGATCGTCCCCTTCAAGCGCGCCGTCTACGACCAGGTGGTCGCCGAATTCCAGCATCTGGCGGCACTTCGATCGGAAGACTGATCGCAGGCAGGAGGGACGCTTCCGTTATTGCCTGGCAGGCGGAAAGGTCGCGGCGTCGATGCATCCGGCAAATGCTGGCCGCACTGGTTTCCCGGGTGGTGTCTGAGGAGGGAATACCGGCCGCCCAAGAGGCAGCCGGCATCTTGTGAGAGCTTATTCGGCTTCGTCTGCGGAATCGGCGTTGAGCTGGCCGTATTTGCTTTCGCCGATTTTCTCGAGCAGATCGAGCTGTGTTTCGAGGAAGTCGATATGACCCTCCTCATCCGCAAGCAGCTCTTCGAAGAGTTTCATCGAAACGTAATCGCCGGCTTCGTGACAGATATCACGCGACTTCTTGTAGGCCGTGCGGGCGTCATACTCGCCGGCAAGATCGGCCTCCAGAACTTCCTTGACGTTCTGGCCGATGCGCAAGGGGGCGAGGGTCTGCAGATTGGGATGGCCTTCAAGGAAGATGATGCGTGCAACGAGCCGGTCGGCATGATGCATCTCTTCGATGGATTCGGCGCGCTCCTTCTTGGCGAGCTTGGTGTAGCCCCAGTCTTCAAGAAGGCGATAGTGAACCCAATATTGATTGACCGCCCCGAGCTCGAGGAACAGAGCCTCGTTAAGCCGCTCGATGACTTTTTTGTCGCCTTTCAATGTCCGCTCTCCTGTTTTCCTCGTGGAATTGTTTCAAGCGGGACATGAAATCAAATATCTCGTCTTCCGTCGAGTGGCGACGGGCGTGATATTCCTCGGTCGTCTGGATAATGATGTCGACCACATTGGGGAAGCAGCCGCAGCAGCGACCGCGCTTTTCCATGGCGTGATAGACCTTCGCAGGCACGATAAGCTGCCAACAGTCTTGATCGAGAAGGTCGGTAATGACCTGCCGGATTTCCTGGTCGGTTATATAATTGCAGCTGCAGACGAGCACGTCTTCATTCCAAACATGACACTGACTATCTTGTTTTCTGCTAAAGAAGATGGTGGCTGTCAAGAAAAAATTCGAGGCCATGTCATCGAGTCGCAGCCGCCGAATGGCACTCCGGAGGCGGATCATTTCTAGCGAATCGGCCTCAAATCTGAATCCCTATCTAAATCAAAGGAGTAGAGTATGGCGTCGTCCGAAAGACGCGTGACGCTTTTTTAGCATCACTCTCTAATGGAAATTCCGCCCCCGAGGCATGACCTCGGCGGTTTCTGCCACGGCCACGCGGCCGCCTGCCGCGGCTACGCGTTTTTCCAGCTCCGCTTTTTCCTGCGCATGAGCGCTCTTTTTCTGCCGCTGATCGACACCCGGCCTCAGCACCTCGTCTGCCCGCTCGCAGACACCGAAACGCCGGGCCTCGCGTTGCAGGATACCGAGCGCCGGCGTCATGTCCTCGATATGCTCGACGACCGTATGGATCACCCCGCTCTGGCTTTGCAGCCTGCCGCGGATTTTCACCAGCCGGGCGCCCATGACGACTGCCCGGTATTTGTCGAATACCTTGTTCCAGACGATGGCATTGGCGACCCCGGTCTCGTCCTCCAGCGTCATGAAGATCACTCCGTTGGCCGAACCGGGCCGCTGGCGCACCAGCACCAGGCCGGCGATCGTCACCCTCTTTCCGTTCGGCACCGTCAGGAGATCGACATTGCGCGTGATGCCCATCTTCTGAAGATCCTCCCGCAGGAAAGAGACAGGATGCGCTTTCAGCGACAGGGAGAGATAACGATAATCCTCGATCACCTGCTCGCCCGGCTGCATGTCCGGCAGTTTAGTCGCAGGCTCAGCCTGGAGGTCGACATGACGGACCTGCTCGAAAAGCGGCAACTCCTCGGTCGCGCTCTTCACGTCAAGCGCCCGCACCGCCCAGAGCGCCTCGCGTCGCGATAGATTAATGGATCGGAACGCATCCGCATCCGCCAGTCGCTCGATGACGGATTTCTGCAAGCCGGACCGCAGCCAGAGATCGCGCACCGAACTGTAGCCTTCGCCTCGATTCTCGACGAGCCGTTTCATATCGTCTACCGACAGGCCCTTAATCTGCCGAAAACCCAGCCGCACGGCATGTCGGCTCCTGATGATTTCGCGCATCTTCTCATGCCGGAAATCGACGGCCTTCCGATCGAAGGCAGCCTCTTCCAGGGCGCAATCCCAGTCCGATTCATTGATATCGACCGGCAGGATCTTTATCCCGTGCTCACGCGCATCCCGCACCAGCTGCGCCGGTGCATAAAACCCCATCGGCTGTGAGTTCAGCATCGCCGCGCAGAAGACATCGGGATAATAGGCCTTGAGCCATGAAGAGGCATAGACGAGCAGCGCGAAGGACGCGGCATGACTTTCGGGGAAGCCATATTCGCCGAAGCCCTTGATCTGGTTGAAGCATTGTTTCGCGAACTCAAGATCGTAGCTCTTTGCGACCATTCCCTCGATGAACCGCTTCTCGAAATTGCCGATCGTGCCGGTTCTCTTGAATGTCGCCATCGCTCTGCGAAGCTTGTCGGCCTCCGCCGGCTCGAAACCGGCGGCGGTGATCGCGATCTGCATCGCCTGCTCCTGGAACAGCGGCACGCCGAGGGTTCTTTCGAGGACCGTTTTCAGCTCCTCGCTCGGATATTCGATCGGGATGTCCTTGGCCTTCTGATCCCGGCGCTTCAGGTAGGGATGCACCATGTTGCCCTGGATCGGCCCTGGCCGGACGATCGCCACTTCGATGACGAGGTCGTAGAATATTTTTGGCCGAAGACGCGGCAGCATGCTCATCTGCGCCCGGCTTTCGATCTGGAAGACGCCGAGCGTATCGGCCCGGCCCATCATTTCGTAAACCGGCTTGCCTTCTTCCCCATGCTCCTTGTTGCCGAGGTCTGCGAGCGTCTTCTTCACATCGTAATGCAGTTCAAGCAGCGAAAAGGCCTTCCGCAGGCAGGTCAGCATGCCGAGCGCCAGCACATCCACCTTGAGGATCTTGACGTTGTCGAGGTCGTCCTTGTCCCACTCGATCATGTATCGATCCGGCATTGCCGTCTTCATGATCGGCACCACCTCGTCGAGCCTGTCGCGCGTGATGACGAAGCCGCCGACATGCTGAGTGAGGTGACGGGGGAAACCGAGAAGTTCGGACGCATATTTCAGCACGTTCTGCGTCACCGGATCCTTGATGTCGAGACCGGCCGCTTTTGCATCCCGCTCCGAAAGATTATCCTCCGACCAGCCCCAGACAAGGCTGCTGATCGCCGACTGGACATCCTCCGACAGCCCGAAGGCCTTGGCGACCTCGCGGCCCGCCGAGCGGGTACGGTAGGTGGTCACACCCGCCGTCAACCCTGCATGTTCTCTCTTGTAATTTCTATAGATGAACTGAATGACCTCTTCGCGCCGGTCGTGCTCGAAATCGACGTCAATGTCAGGCGGCTCGTCGCGATCCATCGAAATGAAGCGGTCGAACAAGAGCGTACTCTTTTGAGGATCGACTTCCGTTATCTCGAGGCAATAGCAGATGACCGAATTTGCCGCCGACCCCCGCCCCTGACATAGGATCTTCTCGTTACGGGCGTGCTGAATGATCCTGTAAACAGTCAGGAAATAAGAGGCGTATTTCTTCTTTCCAATCAGATCGAGTTCATACTCGATCTGCGGCGCAACCTTGTCCGGGATACCCTCGGGATAGCGTTTTGCTGCTCCCGCTCTCGTCAATCTTTCGAGGGTCTCCTGCGGTGTTTCGCCGGGATCGTTTTCCGGCGGATAATTGTGCTCCAGTTCCTTCAGCGAAAAAGTCAGCCTGTTGAAGAAGGCCTGCGTATTCTCGAACGCATCGGGATAATCCCGGAAGATCCGGGCCATTTCACGTGAATCCTTGAGGTAGCGTTCGGCATTCGGCGCCAGAAGGAATCCGGCTTGCGGTATCTGCACATGCTCCCGGATCGCGATCACGATATCCGAAAGCGGCCGGCGCTCAGGATGATGGTAAAGCGGCTGGTTGGTCACAATCAGTGGCACGCGATTTCGGGCAGCAAGCATGGCAAGCACCGCAAAGACCTGCCTGTCCCGGCCGTCATAGGCTGGCGCCAGCGCCATAAAAAATGCCTTGCGGAATCGCCTGCGAAAGCGCTCCAGATAATCTTCCAGCACCGACTGAGCGGTCTGCTGATCGACAACGGTGCGGTCGGGAACGAGGGCAAGCATCATCTCGTCCCCCCATTCCATCAGTTCCGCTTCCGTCAGCATGCAGCTTCCCTTGACCGCTTCCTCCTTCAGATTGCCGGCGCTGAGAAGACGGCAAAGGTTCGCCCAGCCTCGTCGATTGCGGGGATAGGCGAGGATATCAGGTGTTCCATCGGAAAAGACGAGACGGGCGCCCGGCTGAACCCGGATAGGATCGAGGATCTCCTCCTTTTTTCCTTCCTTCTTCGCCTGGGCCATAATCTCATCCCGGTTCTTGTATCTCTCCTCAAGCTGCAGCGCCTGCGCATGCGCCCTGACCACGCCGGCAACCGAATTCCGGTCCGCAATCCCGAGACCACCGAGCCTGAGACGGGCGGCCTGCACGACCATCTCTTCCGGGCCGGAGGCGCCTTCGAGAAACGAGAAATTCGTCCTCACGCCGATCTCGCAAAATGCGGGCTCCCTTCTCATGCAAACACACCATGCATGAACCAGCGAGGATAGAATTCCTGACCATAGAAACCGCGGCGATAAATCCAGAAGCGATGCCCGATCTCGTCCTCGATGCGGAAATAGTCACGCGCCTCGGCGTCGTCCCCATCGATCCACCACTCCATGGCAATCCGTTCCGGCCCTTCACTTCTGGCCACCTGATGCTGCAGGCGCCGCCAGCGGAAGATCTGCGGCGGACCATCGGGCACTTCGGCCAACATGATTTCCACCGGCTCCGGCGTTGCAAAAAGCCGCAGCGGACGCTCTTCGCGGAAAGGAAGGTCGATGTCCTGCTCCGCCTTCCGCCTGGGAAGGTTCTCCATGACGGGAACCGTGATGACGGCGCGTTCGGGGACATGGCTCTCGCGGAGCTGGAAACTTTGCAGGCAATCCGCACCCAGCCGGGCCGAGACCCGGTCGACGAAGACAGAAAGCGATATCTCTCCCTGACGGCCGCCCTCGAAATCACCCTGTGCCTCGTTGAAGGGATCATGCCGCAACACATTCAGCCGCAGGATCTCGAAACCATAGCCGGCATCGAGATCGTCATAGACCGCTTGCAATCGCTCAGAAAAAAGCCCGGCGATAAGCTTCGGTTCGCGAAGCGGCTGAGAAGCGCCGACGGAAATACGGAAGACCCTACCGTCGACGCGAAACAGGACCAGTTCAAACACCCGTCCGCCGGCTCCCCGCGCCTCCAGCGACGGCTGCAGCGACATGGCCACCTGCCTGGTCAGGGCAAGGATCTGCTCTTCCGTGCCGATGGGCTCGATCAGGCGGTTTTCGGCCGAGAGGCTGGCGACGGGACGCCGGGGTGAGACCGGCTCCTCTTCACGTCCCAGCGCCTGGTCGAGGCGCAGAAGTAGTTCCGGACCGAACCGGCGGGTCAGCGGCGCGCGCGGCGCATCAATGACGTCGCCGACATATTTGAGACCGAGTTTCTTCAGGGCATCGACGGTTTGACCTTCCAGCCGCAAGGCTGCGACCGGCAGGGACACCAGCACATGTTCCGCCGCCTCATCCTCGATCACGCCGCTTTGCCCGAAGCGGGATACGGCCCAGGAATGACCTGGTGACGATGAGACCGCGCCCCGCGCATCGATCCCCATGTGAAAGAGCCGCGACAGGACATCCTTAAGAAGCGCCTTTTCACCGCCGAAGAGATGAGCGCAGCCAGTAATGTCGAGAAACAGGCCGTCCTTGCCGTCGAACGCCACGAGCGGCGTATAACGGTCGCACCAGTCGGCAATTGCCTCCAGCAGCCGACGGTCGGCCGCCGGGTCCTCTTCCACGATCTCAAGCGTCGGGTACATGGCGCGCGCTTCGGCAACGCCCTGCTCCTTCTTCAACCCCAGCCTCTCGGCCAACTCGTCCAGTGCCGTCAGTCGCATGGCATTGTTGAGCTTGCCGGAACAGACGATGGGCGGCGCCTCAGGACGCCCTTTCGAACGCCAGGAGAGCCCCCATCGCCTGCGAGCGATGCGATCCGTTTGCAGATGCGGGAAGCTGAGCGCGAGAATGCGCTGACTGTTCGCCTGGAGGGCGAACGAGGTTTGGTTCGGTGACGGGGAGAAATTCGCGTTCATGGGGATTCCACTCCAGGAGAAAGGAGAGCGGGGCCGGATTGCGGCTCTTCTCCAGCGTGAGACGGAAAATCGGATTGCCGATACTGCCGGAAAGCTTCGATCTATCCGGCAATGGCCGCAGACCGGATGGTGCCGGTTCGACATGCAGGCGGAAGGCCGCACTGCTTGCCTCCTCCTCTCCGGCCTGACGGACAAGAAAGAGCGGACGACGGGAAGCATGTGCCCTGAGACTGAGCCTGCGGCTTTCGGTCAGGCCGAAATGCGCAGGGTTGCCCCGCACTTCGAAGATAACGGCTGAGAAGGCAGCGCTTTCCACCGCCGCCTCCGCCAGCCAGAGCGCTTCATCCAGCTTGCGCGGCGCCGCATGAAGAAACAGCTCCGGGCTCAGCCCAAAATCCCGAAGCCCGGGGGCATAGGGACGGCCGGCCTCCAGCGCGCCAACTGCATCGCCGATCCAGAGGAGCGGCAGAAGCCTGCCGGCATCCGCTTCTTGTTTCTGCAGCCGCGCGGCAACAGCCATTGCCAGCCCGCTTGCCGCGCCTGCATCGCGAGACAAAGCCGAGCGGAATTCGATGATCGCATCGAGCGGCAGGCCGCCTTCCATCGCCTCGTCGAGCGGACCCACGCCGAACGGCAGGCGAAGCCCACGGTCATTCTGCGCCGTGGCCTGCCGCGTAGCCTTCCCCGATGCCAGGGCTTCCCGCTCCGCTGCCGCAAGCGCCGGCGCCGGCTTTCCTTCCAGTCTGGCGATGGTTTCGCGGAGCGCAAAAAGCCGCTCGCGCGCCAGGGCGTGCTGCGCCATGGCGTTCTCCGATCCGTCTTGTTCCTGTTATGTTCTTATAGATTCCAGAGAGCTAATGAAGAGTCAACGGCCATTTTCTATGAATTTATTCCTGCCCCTGATTCCGCACTCGAAAATCGGCGATAAAGGTTCTATATGGGCCCGCAAAGGAAGGAATATTCATGGCCCGCATAGACCAGAGCGACGATTGGCGGGACCGCCATGCGCCAACGATCAGCACTTTCGAGTCGCTGGCCATGGAGGCATACAGCCATCTGCCGGATGAATTCCGCCAGCTGACGACCAACCTGACGATCGAGATCGAAGATTTCCCCGACGACGACGTTTTCGAGGACATGGCGCTGGAAACCCCTTTCGACCTGCTCGGCCTTTTCGAGGGCAGGGGCATCTCCGAACGCTTCACGGTGGAAACCGGCGAGATGCCGAACCGCATCCGCCTCTACCGGCGTCCCATTCTCGATTACTGGGCCGAAAACGACGAGACGCTCGGTGATATCATCACCCATGTCCTGATCCACGAGATCGGCCACCATTTCGGGCTGAGCGACGATGACATGGAGCGGATCGAGGCCAGCGCGGAGGAAGCTGCCGAGCGCTAGAAGCGCAACGCGCCCTACTGCTCGGAGAGCTTCATCTCAGGATCGTAATCCTTGCCCTCGACATGCTTGATGACGGCCTGGCCGCATTGCATCGCGCCGGTTGCGGCATTGAAGGCATAGGTCGGCGAGCCTTCCAGCGACCAGCCCTTGTTAAGGGCAGCGGTGACCTTGTGGCAGAAGGAAGCATCGTCGGGACCGGTCAGGAAGCGGTAGAGTTTCATCAGGCGGGCTTTCTTGCAGAAATCAGGCGAGCTTTATGAACCAGAGCTTCGGCCTGGACAAGATGCAGCCGCTCGATCATCCGCCCGTTCGCATTGATGACGTTGCGGCCCTTGGCAGCCGGATCGGCGAAGGCCGATATGATCGCTTCGGCTTCCGCTATCTCCTCCGCGCTCGGCCCGAAATACCGGTTGGCGGCTTCGATCTGCAAGGGGTGGATCAGCATCTTGCCCGCAAAACTCATGGCGCGGCCCTGCCCGCATTCGGCATCGAAGCCTTCGCCATCGCGGAAATCATTAAAGACGCTGTCGAGCGCATCGAGCCCATAGGCCTTGACCGCCAGAATGACCTGCATCAGCCACGGCACGAGATAGGTCCGCCCCGGTTGCGGCAGAACACCCGTTTCCTTGCGCAGGTCGTTGAGGCCGACAACGAGGCAATCAAGCCGCGATCCCGGCGTGCGGCTGGATTCGGCGATCGCCCCGACATTCAGCACGCCGCGCGGCGTCTCGATCATCGCCCAGATCCGCAATTCCTCCGGCGCATCCGCATCGGCAAGCAGATCGCCGATATCAGTGACATCCTGAGGCTCGTCCACCTTCGGCAACAGAACGGCATCGGGCAGAAGCGCCCTGACCAGATCAAGATCCGCCGGCCCGAATTCGGATGACAAAGAATTGATGCGGATGATCCTTTCCTTGCCCTCAAGCGCCGGCCCGGCGAAAAAGCTTCTCAGATTTTCCCGCGCCTGCGCCTTCTTCTCAGGCGCCACCGAATCCTCCAGATCGAAAATAACGGCATCGCAATCAAGGGAATGGCTCTTTTCGAGCGCCCGCGCATTGATGGCGGGTACGCTCAGCACCGAGCGGCGCAGGCGCTGGGAACGGAGAGGAACGGTTCGGCTCATGGACTATTAGTGCCAAGCTTCGCAAAGCCCGGCAAGACAACAAAAAGCCATGCTTGCCTTGCAGAGAGAAAAAAGAAGGACCACATTCCTTTCCGAAGAAAGGTCTAAAACCAATGCAGAACATTCGCTCCATCTTCATCATGCTTGCCGGTGCCACCGTTTTGGTGGCCATGCTGCTTCTCACCTTCTCGGTGACGCTCGCCGTCGGCGGCATTCTGACCGTACTCATGGTCGGCCGCGCGCTTTCGCTGAAGATGAAGCCCGCTCCGGTCCGCGCCAAGGCCAACAACGGCCAGCGCGAGATGCGTATCTGGAACGACGGTCGCGGCACGATCATCGATCTCTGAGCAGCCTACGCTCAAAAAAACGGACCGACACTGTCGGATCATGCTTCCATGATACGTCCTTGCAGCAGCCAGGCATTCAGCCGGCGCTCAAAACGATGGAGGATGAGCATGGATACGACGACCGAAAACAATCCGGTCAAAATGCCGCCGGTCAAGAATGGCCTGCTGCCCTATCTGACGGTCGGCGGCGCGGTAAAGGCCGCGGAATTCTACAAGAAGGCCTTCGGCGCCGAAGAAGCTTACAAGGTGCCAGTCGACGAGAGTGGCCGGACGATGCATGTGCATCTCTATATCAACGGCAGCTCCCTCATGCTGTCGGATGCCTATCCCGAATATGGCCATCCCTTCAAAGGCCATAAAGGCTTCGCCATCCAGCTTGTTATCGACGATATCGATTTCTGGTGGGACCGGGCTGTGGCTGCCGGCGCCGAAGTCGTCATGCCGGTCGAACTGATGTTCTGGGGCGACCGCTACGGCCAGCTCCGCGATCCCTTCGGTGTCCTCTGGGGCCTCAACGCACCGAGCAAGTAACGGGGTATGCGCAACGGGCCGGCCGCGCGAAACGTCGCGTGGCCGCATTTTCGAAAGATTCTCCTTCATTTCGGCGAAAAACTGGACTAGATGCAAATTCAGAAAGTATGTTTTGCTGAAATGGAGCATGGGTCATGGATAAATTCGTGAAGCTCACGGGCGTTGCAGCGCCCCTGCCGGTCGTCAACGTCGACACCGACATGATCATTCCGAAGGACTATCTGAAGACCATCAAGCGCACCGGCCTTGGCAAGGGCCTTTTCGCCGAAGCCCGCTACAATGAAGACGGCTCCGAAAACCCCGATTTCGTGCTGAACAAACCGGCCTACCGCGATGCGAAAATCCTGGTCGCCGGCGACAATTTCGGCTGCGGTTCCTCGCGTGAACACGCGCCGTGGGCGCTGCTCGATTTCGGCATCCGCTGCGTGATCTCCACCAGCTTCGCCGACATTTTCTACAACAACTGCTTCAAGAACGGCATCTTGCCGATCAAGGTCAGCCAGGAAAATCTCGACAAGCTGATGGACGACGCCTCGCGCGGCTCCAATGCCATCCTGACCGTGGATCTTGAGAACCTCGAGATCACCGGCCCCGATGGCGGCTCGATCAAGTTCGACCTCGACGAGTTCAAGCGCCACTGCCTGCTGAACGGCCTCGACGATATCGGCCTGACCATGGAAAAGGGCAAGGCGATCGACGCATTCGAAAAGAAGAACGCCGCTTCCCATCCCTGGGCAGCCTGATCGCTGACGATTTGCCTATTGATCAAGCCGGGCTTCACCTGGCTTTTTCTTTACAGCGCCGCGCGTCATTCAGACGCGCAAAGGACGCTGCAACATCTTGAATTACCGCAAATCAGAGAAACTTCTCTTTCCAGAGCTTCAGCTTTTCGAGCGAGACGCCGATGCCGCCGCAGACTTCGATGAGCGGATGATCGAAGCGCTGAAGCAGCCCGGCATGCACGTCGGCAACGGCAAGGGCAGCCCCGCAGGCCGGCTCGACCAGAATGCGCTGCGCATCGGCAAATTTCAGACAGGCGGCGACGGCGTCGGCATCGCTGACGACGATGCTTTCGATCGGATGCTGTTTCGGCAGCTCGAAGACATGCTGCGCCACCTGCCGCGCGCCGAGCGAATTGGCAATCGAGGTAATCATGGGAAGGGTAATTCGCTCATTCGCCTTGAGGCTGGCATGCAGCGAGGCCGTCCCTTCGGTTTCGACGGCAATGACGGGCACGTCGGAAAGTCCGTTTCGCTTCAGTCCCTCAACGATGCCGGCCAGCAGTCCGCCGCCGCCAACGCTGGTAATGACGCAATCGAATTTTGCACCCTTCGCCACCACCTCGTCGATCAGCGTCGCATGGCCATCCCATAGAAGCGGATGGTCGAAGGGATGCACATAGGTCGCCTTGCGGCTCTCTGCGAGCTCCACCGCATGGGCATTGGCTTCATCAAAAACCGATCCGTGGACCAGGACGGTGGCGCCCGTTGCAGCAATCGTCTGCCGGACATCGGCTGCTGTCGTCTCCGGCACGACGATTGTGACCGGAACACCGAGCGCCCGGCCGGCATAAGCCGCGGCAATGCCGGCATTGCCGCCGGACGCGCAGTAGATCTCCCGCGCCCCATTTTCCACCTCATGTTGGCAAAGCCGGCCGACGCCACGCAGCTTGAAGCTGCCGGAAGGCTGCAGCGCATCGAGCTTCAGCCAGAGTGGCTTGCCGCTCGCGCTATAGCCGGATCCCGTGCGAACCAAAGGCGTGTCGAGATGGAGAGGTGCCAAAGCCATGATGAAAATCCGGAAAGTAAAGATGAGAAGGTGGTTCTAACCCGTTTGCAGGCGCCAGAGCAATCATCGCGACCGGGAGCGCCGCGTCTTACAGACGCGCAACGGACGCTCTAACACTTTCCATTCCCGCATCGATCCAAAAATCGATTCTGCTTTTCGGGTCGATGCGCTGGAGCGAAGCGTACCGATTCACCCCTTCTCTCGCTTGAAATGCCCATTTCCGGGGTCTAAGAAGCCGCAACTTGTTTTTCCAGGAGGGTTTCATGACAGCGCGCAATCTTTTCCTGCTGCCGGGTGACGGCATCGGTCCCGAGGCCATGGGCGAGGTCCGCAAGATCATCGCCTATATGAACGAGGCGATGAACGCCGGTTTCGTCACCGACGAAGGCCTTGTCGGCGGCAGCGCTTACGATGCCCACGGCGCGGCGATCTCCGAAGGCGACATGCAGAAGGCGCTCGCCGCCGATGCCGTTCTCTTCGGCGCCGTCGGCGGCCCGAAATGGGATAGCGTACCCTACGAAGTGCGTCCGGAAGCCGGCCTGCTGCGCCTGCGCAAGGATCTGCAGCTCTTCGCGAACCTCCGCCCGGCGATCTGCTACCCGGCCCTTGCCTCGGCCTCCTCGCTGAAGCCGGAACTGGTCGAAGGCCTTGATATCCTGATCATCCGCGAACTGACGGGCGGCGTCTATTTTGGCGAGCCGAAGGAGATTATCGACCTCGGCAACGGCCAGAAGCGCGGCATCGACACGCAGGTCTACGATACCTACGAGATCGAGCGCATCGCCGGCGTCGCCTTCGAAATGGCCCGCACGCGGCAGAACCGCGTCTGCTCCATGGAAAAGCGCAACGTCATGAAGTCGGGCGTGCTTTGGAACCAGGTAGTGACCGAGACGCACAAGGCGAAATATTCCGATGTCCAGCTCGAACATATGCTCGCCGATGCCGGCGGCATGCAGCTGGTGCGCCAGCCCAAGCAGTTCGACGTCATCGTCACCGACAATCTCTTCGGCGACATGCTCTCCGACGTCGCCGCCATGCTGACCGGTTCGCTCGGCATGCTGCCCTCGGCCTCGCTCGGTGCGCCTGATGGCAAGACCGGCAAGCGCAAGGCGCTCTACGAGCCGGTGCACGGCTCGGCGCCCGACATTGCCGGCAAGGGTGTCGCCAATCCGATCGCCATGATCGCCTCCTTCGCCATGTGCCTGCGCTACTCCTTCAATCTGGTGAAGGAAGCCGACGACCTGGAAAAGGCAATCGCCAACGTGCTCGACAAGGGCATCCGCACCGGCGATATCATGGCCGATGGCTGCAGGCAGGTCGGCACCGTCGAGATGGGCGATGCGATCCTCGCCGAGTTCAAGGCGCTTTCGGCCTGATATATTTCACGTGAAACAACATTCAGCCCTTCGCATCGCGCATGCGAGGGGCTTCTTCATCGGGAGCAAAGACCCCGCATCATGCTTGGCCGAATTATCCGAAACGGACTATTCTCGGCCACAATCTCGTGTATTTTTGCGCCGGATTTCAACGAGCGCGCAATCCAGGTGAGAGAGCGCCCTTGACGTGTTCTGTCGGACGCGCGGCGCTCCAGGGCAAATTCGAACGGATAATGCAATGCGGGCATTTTGGGCTTCCCTGGACAGGCGCTGGCGCCGGAGCGGCGTCGGCATGCCGCCTTTGCGCTGGCAGGCCTGTCTCTTCATCACGCTCAATGCCGTGATCCTTTCCATGATGCTCTTCGATGCGCCGGTCGGCGCCAGCGAAGCTCCCGCACCCGTGAAGCACCTCGGCGAGATGTTGACCGGTTTCGGCGATTCCGCCTGGCTGATCTACACCAGCATCCTGCTCTTCTTTCAGGGCAGGGCGGGCTACAAGCTCTTGAAGACGGCCCGCTCCAGGGCGCAGGCGCTTTATGTCAGCTGGATCGGCGCCTATCTCTTCACCACCATCGTCTTGTCAGGCCTTCTCGCCAATCTGTTGAAGCGGGCGATCGGCAGGGCGCGCCCCGAGCATTTCCATGACTACGGCATCTTTTCCTTCACGCCTTTTTCAGGCCATGCCGCTTTTGAAAGCTTCCCGTCCGGCCATTCCACCACGGTCGGCGCTTTCTTCGCTGCCTTTGCTCTTCTGTTTCCGCGCTACCGCGTTGCCTTCATCATCTGCGCCATCTGGCTCGCCATGACCCGCGTCATGGTCGGCGCCCATTATCCGAGCGACGTCATGGCCGGCCTTGCCTTGGGCGCCTGGTTCTCGCTGCTGACGGCGATCGTCTTTGCCCGCTGCGGCCTGCTCTTCAAACTGGCGCCGGATGGCTGGCCGATCTCGAAGCAACTGTTCCCGGACATGAAAAAGCCCGGCGCTTTGTAAGCGCCGGGCCGTTTTCGTCAAGCTTGAACGCAGATCAATCCATTGCGTGGATATCTCTGTTCTTCGTTTCCGGCAGGAAGATCAGGCCGATCACCAGCGTGATCGACGCAAAGACGATCGGATACCAGAGACCATAGTAGATATCGCCCGCAGCAGCGCTCATCGCGAAGGCCGTCGCCGGCAGCAGGCCGCCGAACCAGCCGTTGCCGATATGATAGGGCAGCGACATGCCGGTATAGCGGATGCGGGTCGGGAAGAGCTCCACCAGAAGTGCGGCGATCGGGCCATAGACCATCGTCACGTAGATGACGAGGACGAACAGGACCGCGATCGTGCCGATCCAGTTGACGCGGGCGGGATCGGCGGCCATGGCGAAGCTGCCGCCATTGGCGATGTTGTAGACCGCCATGTCGGTGACGCCATTGGCCTCATCCGCCGTCAGCAGCTTGGTTTCGACCAGCTTGGCAGCCGGCACCGTTTCCTTCTCGCCGGCGCGCACGGCATCGGCATTGAGCGCCAGTTCCGGGTTGGCGGCGATGAAGGCATCGAGCTTGGCGTCTGCCACCTTGACGGCGCCACGCTTCAGCGGGTAGCCGGCATCGTGAAGCGCGATGTTGACGCCCTTTTCGAAGGCGGCGGTCATGCCCTTCGCCTTGTCGCCGGCAGCGATGGCGTCGAAGCTCGTGATCGTCTCGTTGCCGACCTTGACCGTTGCCGGCTGTCCGGCGGGACCGGGCACGACGTCATAAGGCACCGAGTTCTTCGTCAGGAACGCCGTCGCCACGTCGCAGGAACTGGTGAACTTCACCGTGCCTGTCGGGTTGAACTGGAACCTGCAGTCCGCGGGATCGGCTGTGACCGTTGCGCGGATCGTTGCCTGTGCTTCGGCAAGCGCCGGGTTCGCCGTCCAGGTCATCGCCTTGAACAGCGGATTATAGGTTACCGCCGCGATGAGAAGGCCCGCCATGATGATCGGCTTGCGACCGATCTTGTCGGAGAGGCCGCCGAAGATGACGAAGAACGGCGTTGCCAGGAACAGCGCGATGGCGACCATGATGTTGGCCGACTGCAGATCCACCTTCAGCACGTTCTGCAGGAAGAACAGCGCATAGAACTGGCCGCCGTACCAGACGACCGCCTGGCCCATGGTGGCGCCGAGAAGCGCGATGAGCGCGATCTTGGCGTTCTTCCACTGGCCGAAGGCTTCGGTCAGCGGCGCCTTGGAGCCCTTGCCCTCTGCCTTCATGCGCTGGAACGCCGGCGATTCGTTCATCTTCAGGCGGATCCAGACTGAGATGCCGAGCAGGACGACCGAGACCAGGAACGGGATACGCCAGCCCCAGGCGGCGAATTGAACCTGACCCATCAGATATTGAACCAGGACGATGACGATCAGCGACAGGAACAGGCCGAGCGTCGCCGTCGTCTGAATCCATGAGGTGAAGTAACCGCGGCGCCCGTTCGGCGCATGTTCCGCGACATAGGTCGCCGCACCGCCATATTCACCGCCGAGCGCCAAGCCCTGGAGCAGGCGAAGACCGATTAGGATGATCGGAGCTGCGATGCCGATGGTAGCCGCGCCCGGCAGGATGCCGACGAGGAAGGTCGACATGCCCATGATCAGGATCGTCACCAGGAAGGTGTATTTACGGCCGACGAGATCGCCGAGACGGCCGAACACCAGCGCGCCGAAGGGGCGCACCAGGAAGCCGGCGGCAAAGGCGAGCAACGTGAAGATGTTGCGCGTTGCCTCGGGATATTGGGTGAAGTAGGTCGCGCCGATATAGGTGGCGAGCGAACCGTAAAGATAGAAATCGTACCATTCGAAAACGGTGCCGAGCGAAGATGCGAAGATGACCTTCTTCTCCTCGCCGGTCATCGGACCGGCCTTCGCGCCGTCGATGCTTGCGACATTTGCCATTGTCTGTCCTCCACAGAGCGATGAGCAACGCGCGCGACCTGCTCTCCTCAAAGCATATCCCTGGCCGCAACACGCCTGACGAGAGTGTGCCAGAAAAGACAGGCCGCAAAGAGAGATGCTTTGGGATTATGACTTTAGTATAAGAACGGCCCGCTTTCGCCACGTCGCGCTCTCCGCCGCCGAAAGCGGCTTTGCCGGTTTGCAACGGCGGGTCTGCTACGCCCTCAGCGCCTGCGCCGGCGATTGCCGATAGGCGAGCACCGCCGGCAAGGCGGCGAGAATCGCGGCAAAGGCAAGCAGCACGCCGGCAAGACCGGCATCTTCGCGGGCAAAGGCCACCGGCATGGCGATACCGCTCGTTTGCGAGAACATGCCTGACAAGATTAGGGCCGCGGCAAACCCAAGCGCGAATCCGAGCCCGATTCCAATTGACACCAGCGTGAAGAATTCCAGCCAGACGATGCCGAAGATCGCGCCGCGTGGGGCGCCGAAGGCCCTCAGCGCGCCGATCTGGCGGCGGCGCTGGCCGATATGGATGACTGTGACCAGCACCAGCGAGGCTGCGACGAGAGCCTGCGCGCCGGAAGCGACCGCGACGAGGATCTGCTTGGCGTCGCCGAGCGTGGCGTAGAGATTGGTCAGCACTTCGCCGGGAAAGACAGCGACGGTATCGCCGCTGCGATAGTCCTGCCGCAGCTTGTAGGCGTCGGCGATTGTCTTCGGCTTGACGAGGATGGCGGGAAGGCCGGGAGCATCCGCGCTCCAGGTCTCGTCGAGCGCGGCATCCGGGTCGATTTCGCCGTGATGTTCATGCGCATCGTGTTCGGCGCCGGCCTGTTCGTGATCGTGCCCGACGGCCTCGGCGCCTTCAGTCCCCAGGCCGTGAATATGCCAGACAGCCTGAATCGGAACGAGAATGGCCCGATCCCAGGCGGTGCCGGTCGGCCGCAGGCGGCCAGCGACATGATAGACGAGTTCGGTGTGGGTTTCGCCCCCTTCTTCCGCCGAACCGTGCATCGGCTTGATCTCGCCGCCGAGCGAAAGCTTGACGGCAGAACCGATCACCGCCTCTCCCTCGCGCGCGAAAACCTTGCCCTCGACAAAGCCGCCAGACAGCTTATCCGCCAGCGTCGCCGTTGTGCCGACGATCGGATAGCCGGAGAAGGAATCGCCGAAACCGATTGGGGCGGCCCAGTTGACGCGAGGATCCCCAGTAAGCCTGGCCAGAACCTCGCCCGGCATCAGCGGCAGGGGCGAGGGCTGCAGGAAGACGGAGGACAGCACAAGTTGCGTCTCGCTGCCGCCGGCGCCGATGACGAGATCGAACTTGTCGGCGGCCCGCGCGCTGCCGAGGCGAAGCGCTCGTTCCTGCAGAACGACGGCAACGCCGAGCGCGCTCGCCAGAGCCACCAGCAGCACGACGACCAAGGACCCCGCCCAGAGACGGCGGAGATCGGCGAAGATAAAGCGGATCATGCAGCCTCCCCCGCCGTGGTGGCGGAATCCTCTTTGATCCGGCCGGCGCCAAAGGTAATGCGTCGGTCGAGGCGGCTGGCGAGGCGCTGATCGTGCGAAACGACGATCAGCGTGCTGCCTTCGGCAATGGCGAGGTCGAGGATGAGATCGCCGACAGCCTCACCGCTTTCGGCATCGAGGCTGGCGGTCGGCTCGTCGGCGATGATGACGCCGGGCTTACGCAGCAGCGCGCGGGCGATCGCCACACGCTGCATCTCGCCGCGCGACATGGTTTCGATCTTCTGGCCGGAACGGGAAAGGCCGACCGTGCTCAAAAGCGCATGCGCCCGCTCGATGATATCTGCCGTGGCAGCACCCGCGAGGCGCGCGGGCAGAAGTACGTTTTCCAACGCCGACAGACCGGGGAAGAGATGGAACTCCTGCATAACAAGGCCGATATTGGCGGCGCGGAACCGGTCGCGCCGGCTCTCGGAAAAACCTGCGATGTCTTCGCCGTTCCAGCGGATGCGGCCCTGCCGCGTCCGTTCCAGCCCGGTGACGATATTGACGAAGGTGCTCTTGCCGGAGCCGGACGCGCCGGTGATGGCGACCCTGCTGCCGGCATCGATCGACAGGCGGCCGATCGCCAGCGCCGGTGAGGAGAGACCCGGGAAGGTGACATCAAGATTTTCGATATCGAGAGCGAGCATATCTGTTCAGGCGGCCGAATATTCGGCCTGGCGGATGCGCAGCAGGCTGACGAAGCCGGTTTCCGGATCCGTCCAGGAACCGTATTCCAGCGTGCCGTGCACTTCGATCGTCTGGCGCGGCTGCACGAAGGTCTGCTTTTCCAAGAGATAGACGACGACGATATTATCCGGCCAGTCGGCATCCGAGGAGCAGAAGGGGCAGAGCGACATCGGCACTTCGGTGAGCACGAAGAACTGCGCCTCGGCCTTCAGCGGCGGCGCCATGAAGCCCTTCATGCTGATTTCCTGGCCGGCGAGCGCCTTCACCTTGTCGGAGAATTCGAGGCCGAGCACGCCGAACTTGCCGTAGAGCTCGTTGAAGGTGAGTGAGGGATCGGTGGCGCGAACAGCAGAAACGGTAAAGGGAAGCGCAATGGCAGCGCCGATCAGCCGGCGGCGGCCGAGAAGCAGCGAAGAGAATTTTTCCATGGCGACCTCCAAAACCGAAGCCCGGCCGCACAGCGGCCGGGACCATGATGAAAGAGACAAGGCCGGCAAGCAGCCTCGTCAAATCAACTTAGGATCAGTTCGTCTGCTTGGAGCCGAGGGCAAAGGTATCGGCGAGCACGCGATAAACGTCGCTCTGTTCCATGTAGCCATGGAATTCTTCCGAACCCGGGCCAGCCGACTGCAGGACGACGTCGTCGACCGCATGGACGCCACTTTCACTGGTCTTCGGAAGATTGCCCTGAACCAGGACCGCGCCGGGAACATCCTTGTACTGCTCGTTGGCGACATATTCCTTCTTTTCGTTCTGGACAGCCGGAACGAAAGGACCGTCGAGCTTCGGACGGAAGGTCTCGTAGTGGTCAGGGCCGTTGTTGGCGCTCAGGAACAAGCGGCGACTGACGTCGACCTTGTCGGGATAACCGTCGCCGTTTTCATCCTTGTAGTTCGGGAAGCCTGCTTCGGCGTAGGTCCCGACCTTTTCGCGCATCTCCGTGCCGGGCTTTTCGTCATCGACGGTGCCGATGATCGATACGCCGTGCGTGTGGTCGCCGGTGACGACGATCAGCGTATCGGGATGGGCCTTCTGGAATTCGCGGGCCACGCCGATCGCCTGGTCGAATTCGATGGTTTCGAAGACGGCGCGATCCCAATCGAGCGGATGGGACATTTTGTCGATCGAGGAACCTTCGACCATCAGGAAGAAACCGTCGGGATTCTTGGAGAGACGGTCGAGCGCAACCTTGGTCATCTCGACGAGGCCCGGCTGGTTCGGGAACTTGTCGACGGTGCCCTTCTTCAGGAACTCGCGATCGAGGGTGACGTCCATGTTGCCGGTGTGGAAGAGACCGAGGAGATTGCCGTCAGCCGATGCATTGGCTGCAAGCTCGTTCTTGTCGGTCGCAAGCTTGTAGCCGGCTTCCTGGAACAGCTTGATGTAATCCTGATTGTCCTTGCGCTTGGAGCCGGCGACTTCCTTGCCGAGGAAATAGGCGGAGCCGCCGCCGAGGAGAACTTCCGGCTTGACGTCGAGCAGCATGCCGACGACCTCGGCCTTGTCGCTGCGGTTGCGGGTATGGGAAACAACCGCAGCCGGCGTGGCGTCCTCGACTTCAGCCGTCGCGACGATGCCGATCGACTTCTTGGTTGTGCGGCGAAGGGCTTCCGCGAAGGTTTCGACACGCGGGTCGTCAAGCGAGGCCGGCGTGCGGTCAGCATAGACGCCGAGCGCGTTGACGGCGGTCTTGTGACCCGTCATGTAAGCCGACATGGTGTTGGCCGAGTCCGTGGAAACCGCGTTCGTCGACGACGTGCCGATGAAGGCCATGCGGTCGAGATCGTCCATGTTCAGGCGGCCGTTCGCCTTGCCCTCGGTCATGCCCTTGGACATGATGCGGGCGGCGGTGCGATGTGCAACGGAAAGCCCGTCGCCGAGCAGGAAAATGATGTTCTTGGCCTTCGGCTGGGCGGCGGTTTCGTAAACGTTCCAGGTGACGGACTTCGTTTCGTCGCCGGCTGCGACCTCGACCTTATAGGCGCCGGGCGCAGAAATCTTCAGGCCGCGCAGCAGGAGAGCGGAACCGAGAGCCTTGTCTTCCTTGCCCTTTTCCAGCTCGACGAACTGCGCCTCGCCCCCGAGAACGGTCTTGTAGTCCTGGTCGTTGACCGTGATCTTCACGTCCTCAGGCTTGACCTGCTTGTTGAGCTCGACTTTGAAATCGAACGGCGAACCGACGAGAATCGTCGCGCGATCAAGCGGATAGACCGTCGTCGCCTGGGCGGCGCCCGCGAGGATGGTGGTGGCCGCAAAGGCGGCGAGAAGCGTACGCATGGAAAACCCCCGTTTTCGTTGCAGACAATTGTCAACCGGGCCGGGATACCTGCCGGGGATGACAACGGCATGACAAAAGGTCGCAGGGTCGCGGCCGCCCGTGCGGGCCTGAGGCGAGGTGCGCAAAAACCTTGACTCCTGTGGAAAACCTTCTTAGAGCAACAGCGGAAAAGGAATCTCCATGGTTCGCGACGAACACGCCATTGCCGAATGCAATGACCGGGCACGGGTTGCCGGGGTGGATATTGCCGTTCCGGTTTCTTCCAAAACCAAGGCCAAAACGACGACGAAAACCGTCTGACGTCTCTGGCCTGCCGCTCTCTCCCCGGCTCGGCTGGGGACAGGAAGACGCGATCCGTCGCGCCTTTCCCCTCACCGGACAAGAGGAGAGAAGAGAAAGAGAGCTTGAGAAATGGGTTTCAAAGTAGCAGTTGCGGGAGCCACCGGAAATGTCGGCCGGGAGATGCTCAACATCCTCTCCGAACGAGGCTTCCCCGCCGATGAGGTCGTGGCGCTTGCCTCCGCGCGTTCGCAGGGAACCGAGGTTTCCTATGGCGACCGGACGCTGAAGGTCTCCAATCTGGAGAATTACGATTTCTCCGACACTGATATCTGCCTGATGTCGGCCGGCGGCGAGGTTTCCAAGAAGTTCTCGCCGAAGATCGGCCAGCAGGGCTGCGTCGTCATCGACAATTCCTCGGCCTGGCGCTACGACGCCGACGTGCCGCTGATCGTGCCGGAAGTGAACCCCGACGCCATCACGCAGTTCACCAAGCGCAACATCATCGCTAACCCGAATTGCTCGACCGCCCAGCTGGTGGTGGCGCTGAAGCCGCTGCACGACTTCGCCAAGATCAAGCGCGTCGTCGTATCGACCTACCAGTCGGTCTCCGGCGCCGGCAAGGACGGCATGGATGAGCTCTTTAACCAGACGCGCGCCGTCTTCGTTGCCGATCCGATCGAGAACAAGAAGTTCACCAAGCGTATCGCCTTCAACGTCATCCCCCACATCGATTCTTTCATGGAGGACGGCTACACCAAGGAAGAGTGGAAGGTGCTGGCCGAGACGAAGAAGATGCTCGACCCGAAGATCAAGGTGACCTGCACGGCCGTGCGCGTGCCCGTCTTCATCGGTCATTCGGAATCGGTTAACATCGAGTTCGAAAACGAGATCACCGCCGATCAGGCCCGCGACATCCTGCGCGATGCGCCCGGCTGCCTCGTCATCGACAAGCGCGAGAACGGTGGCTACATCACGCCGTATGAATCCGCCGGCGAGGACGCAACCTACATTTCGCGCATCCGTGAGGATGCGACGGTCGAAAACGGCCTCAACATGTGGGTGGTCTCCGACAACCTGCGCAAGGGCGCGGCACTGAACGCCATTCAGATTGCCGAGCTGCTTGTCAATCGCGGCCTCGTCAAGCCGCGCAAGCAGGCGGCTTGATACCATTTGTAAACCATAACATGCTAAAGCCCTGCTGATGATGGCAGGGCTTTTTGCCGAGTTGAGGATGCATCCGTCTATAAGCATCTGCTGAAGGTGATCGTGACAAAATCCCCTTCGGCTGGCATTCTTGCCCGGCATCAAGCAATGCATGCCCCCTAACCCGTTCACGGGGGACGGCATGTATGAAACGAAGACTTGAGGCGCGTCGTACAATCCCATTCGAGGCGACGCGCTTTAGCAGATCGGAAGCGGGGTTTCTCGATGCGCATGACAAAGTTGTTTCTGGCGGCCGCCGCGGCGATGGGCGTCCTCCATGCGGTACCGGCGTTCGCGCAAGGCGCGCAATGCGGCAATACCAGCGCCGGCTTCGACGCCTGGGTTGCCGATTTCAAGCAGACTGCAGCGGCCAATGGCGTCAGCCAATCGGTCTTGAGCCGCGCCTTCGCCAATGTCAGCTACAACAAGCCGACGATCGCCGCCGACCGCGGCCAGAAAAGCTTCAAGCTGTCCTTCGATGCGTTCATGCAGAAGCGCGGCGGTGCCGCCGTCATTTCCCGCGGCCGCTCGATGAAAGCCGCCAACCAGGCGCTCTTCGCCTCGATCGAGCGCCGTTTCGGCGTTCCGGCCGGCCCGCTGATCGCGATCTGGGGCATGGAAACCGGTTTCGGCAGCTATATGGGCAACCAGCATACGATGTCGGCTGTTTCGACCCTTGCCTATGATTGCCGCCGTTCGGATTATTTCACTGACCAGCTCTACGCCGCGCTCCAGCTCGTCTCCGAGGGTTATCTGAGCCCGCAGGCTAGGGGTGCTGCCCATGGCGAAATCGGCCAGACGCAGTTTCTCCCGCGCAATGTCGTGCGCTTCGGCGCCGATGGCGATGGCGACGGCCGCGTTGATATGGTCGGTTCCCGCGCCGATGCGCTCGCCTCGACCGCGAATTTCCTCAAGGGCCATGGCTGGCGCGCCGGCGCCGGCTATCAGCCGGGAGAGCGGAATTTCGTTGCTATTCAGGGCTGGAACGCTGCAAGCGTCTACCAGCAGGCGATTGCCTATATCGGCCAGCAGATCGACGGCAGATAGGCCTTCATCGATAGGAATACCCGGAAACGCCGCTGCAATATGCGGCGTTTTTCATATGCGGGAATCGAAACCGCCGCCGGATGCCGTCTTGCGTCGATCCTCCTGCGTCATCACGGGCACGGTCGGTCCCGAGACGACGCAATTGCGGCCGGAGGCCTTGGCGGCATAAAGCGCCAGGTCGGCGCGCTTGACCAGATCCTCGAAGTTGCGGTTGAAGGCTTCGTTTGCCCGGCCGGCGCATCCGAAGCTCGCCGTGACCTTGATAAGATCGCCGCCCGGTAAAGGGATTTCCGCCGCCTCGATCGCCAGCCGCACGCATTCTGCAACGGTAGCGGCGTCGTCAGGCGTCGAATCCGGCAGAAGCGCCAGGAACTCCTCGCCGCCATGGCGCACCAGCAGATCGAAGGACCGGAAATTCTCACGCGCGACGCTTGCGACATGCCGCAGCACGGCATCGCCGGCATCATGGCCGTTGATATCGTTGATCTTCTTGAAATGATCGAGGTCGAAAAGCACGACGGAGATCCAGCGCGACCCGTGCTCGGCCTGCGTGAGAAGTGCCGATGCGGCGACCTCAAAGCCGCGCCTGTTGTAAAGGCCGGTCAGAAGGTCGGTTTGGGCGGCATTGCGCAACTCGCCCACCAGCATCTCGCGATCCCGCGTCAGCCGGTCGATCAGGCGCAGGCCCCTTGCTGCCAGCACCGTCACCAAGGTGGCGAGAATGAGCAGACCGGCGCACAGCGAAAGAATCAGCGTCAGGTGAATATGCGAGCGTGTCGACAGGCTTTCGCCGGTCTCGTGGATGTCTCTCGCCGCCTCGACGATCTTCTGCTGCAGGAAGGCCATCCTTTCGTTCTGCGCGGCGGCCCAGATGTCGCGCACGGCGTTTGTCGGCCGCGATCCGGCAAGGATGGAATCGGTGATCGCATTCGCCTTCACCTGGCTTGCGTGAGCGAGATAGGCGACGATGTCACGCGCAGTCGGCGCGGAGGAATGGAAAACCATATGCTCCATGCCCTCGCCGATCATGACCTTACCCTGCACGAACAGCTCCACCGGAAACCTGGCGGAAAGGCCCTGGTCGAGGTAACGGGTACCGACGATGGTGATCAGCCTTTCGCCGTAATAGGTCAGCAGGATGCCCATCAGCTGGTTGGATTTGTCCAGCAGCACCGGATCGCTGATCAAAGGTGAAAGCGCATCGACGATAGCCAGTTGCTTGAGAGCCGCAAACCAGTAGATCGAACCGGGATCGCTGTGGGCATAGCGGCCCTGGTCGACGGCGCTGCGTGCGGCGACGATGCGGCTGTAGGCAAGGCTGAGAGTCGATAGTTCGTCGGCCAGCCCCGCGTCGAGCGTATCGCGCGAGGGTAAGCTGGCATAGAAAGCCCGGCGCTCGTCGTCGAGCTTCATCCGGCTTCTCTGCATGTCGATGGCGGTCCGGTCGCTGGGATGGGCGAGGTAGCGGCGGGTGGCGCCGATTTCGCTCAGGATCTCGGTGGCGGCGATGGATCCGCCACGGGCGAGCACATCGGCAAACTGCCGGTCCTTCTCGAGATCCCTGTATTGCTTGACCGAGGATCGTATGACGACGATGCCTTCAATGATCATGAAGACGAAGGGCAGCATGATAGCCGCCAGGATGACCCTTTTGATGGTTTCGAACTTCATCGCCAATCGCCACGGTGAGCAAAAACGTCGGTCGTGCGCAACCAATTGACGGCGAGCTTAGCAACAATTCTTAAAAAAGTGATAAAGCGACGCGTCCCTAGATTTCGGGACGAATGAAGTCGCGCGTCTCGGCATCCATGACCCAGAGTTCACCGGTCGAGATGTCGAACCAGGCGCCGTGAAGATGCATTTTTCCTGCTTCTTCGAGCGCCTTGATGTCAGGGAAGGTCCTGAGATTGTTGATCGAATTGCGGATGGAGACACGCTCCAGCGCTGTCTGCCGCTCGGCGGCCGTCATCACGTCGTTGCTCTGGATCTGCTCGGCGGCGGGCTTAACCAGCGACATCCAGCGGCCGATGAAATCGCCGGGCGACAGCGGCTCGGCATTCGGATCGAGCGCTGCGCGAATGCCGCCGCAGCGGCCATGACCCATCACGACGATATCGGAGACCTTCAGCGCCTGTACCGCAAATTCGAGCGCGGCCGACGTCGAATGGAAATGACCGTCCGGCTCGTAAGGCGGCACCATGTTGGCGACGTTGCGGATGACGAAGAGCTCGCCCGGGCCGGCATCGAAGATCAGCTCCGGCGCCGCACGCGAATCCGAACAGGCAATAACCAGCGTGTGGGGACTCTGACCGTTTTCGGCAAGTTGCCGATACCTGTCGCGGGCGTCGGCATAACGCCCGTGCATAAAGTTGCGATAGCCGTCCAGAAGAGGTGTTGGAAAACGCTGCATGCTTCTGGATTAGCGCGCACGAACGACAAGATCAACTGTTGCACTGCAAAATGCCTGCATCGGCAAATGCGTCATTTTTTCCGTCGCTGCGCCGGGTGCACAAGCCGGCGCATCTGCACCATGGCCATTGGCGTCGAGAGACTGGAAGCGTCGCTTGCCAGCATCAACTCATTGCTGCCGCGTTTGACGGCGCGCGCAAGCACCTCGAAGACGCTGGCGGTGGCAAGCTGCAGCGCCTTTTCGTCCTCGAGACCGGAGAGCAGGCGCGACAGGAAGACGGCGGCAAGCAGGTCGCCGAGACCGTTCGGCGGGTTTTCGACGACGCGGTGCTCGGCGAGAAGCGCGTGACGGCCGGAGAGATAGAGATTGCCGGTACCACCCGCCATCATCGGCACGGCCGAGGTAACGAGCATGCGCGATGGCCCGAGCGCCAGCGCCGCCTCCATGATCGCGCTGTTGTCTTGGAGCGCCGCACCCGAAAGCCAGGCAAGTTCGTAGCGGTTCGGCGTCGCGAGCGAGGCGAGCGGGATGAGATGGTCGCGAATGGCCTCAGCGGTCGCTTCCGGCACGTAGAGGCCGCCGAGATCGCCCATGACCGGATCGCAGACATAAAGCAGTTCGGGATTGTCTTGTCTGAGCGCACCGATCAGCCGGGCGACGGAGCGCGCCTGGGCGGCATTGCCGAAATAGCCTGAAAGCACCGCCTTGACTTCGCCGATCCACGGCGCGCGGATCAGATCGTCGATCGCCGCGTCGAAATCGGATTCCGCAAAGGTCAGCCGCGTCGAGCGACCATGGCCGGGATGCCAGGGCAGCACGACGGTCGGGAGCGCCCAGACCGGATGACCGAGCGTCTCCAGCGCAAAGACGGCTGCCCGGTTTCCAACCGAGCCGCGCACCACATGGCTTGAGATGACGAGGACTGTGCCCGCTGCATTTTCCGACATGATATCAAGGTCCGAATGATGATGGCGTTTGATGATCTTTTTGACGCCACGCTGTCAACCATTCTTCACGTGAGCATGGAAATGTGTGGCGAAACGAAATGCCCGAAGAGAGGCTTTCCCATTCGTTTTGGCCATGAAAACGGAAAAATCTCCAAAAATTTCCCATTTTCGACGTCAAAAAGCATCAAAACGATCCTACAGGCCTCTATTTTAGAGATTTTTTCGAGGAATCTTCTGCTAGCTTGCAGAAAATCAGATCATCGCGGGAGGCGATTCATGGCTGCCAGAAACAATCCGAAACGGGAGAAGCAGATCGAAAGTGCGCGCAAGATCGCCAAGGCGACAAGCGAGGCCTATCTCGATCCGGAAATTCTCTTCGGCCGGGCCAGCAATGACGATCTCGAACTCTATACGCCTGAGATGCTGGCGCTCACCGCCGTGCATTCGGCCAAGGAACTCGCCGCCTGGAACGGCAAGGCGCCGCGGGTCAGCATCGACACCATTGCCGATGTCACGCCTGACGGCACCGCCGTCTCGGTGCTTTCGGTCACCGACAGAAACATGCCTTTCCTCTATGAATCGGTCATGGGTGAGGTGACGAGCACCTACCGCGACCTGTTCATGGCCGTGCATCCCATCCTGGTAATCGAAAAGAGCAAGGCACCCGCGCTTTATTCCGCCGATCATCCGAGCGATCCGGCCGCGCGCGTCAGCCATATCCAGCTTCATATCGCGCCGCTCAATTCCAGCCAGGCCGCCGATCTCATCAAACGCGTACAGACCGTGCTCGAACAGGTCCGCCTGTCGGTCTCCGACTGGAAGCCGATGCTTGCCAAACTCGATGGCGTGATCGCCGAGCTTGCGGCCAATGGCGCCGGCCGCAGGAAGGCCGAACACGCCGAGGCGATCGCCTTCCTGAGCTGGCTGCGCGATGAGAATTTCACCTTCCTCGGCATGCGCGAATATGTCTATTCCGGCAAGGGCGCCGACGCCAAGGTCGAGCGTGACAAGGGCGCTGGCCTCGGTATCCTCTCCAACCCCGACGTCCTCGTGCTGCGCACCGGCAAGGACGCCGTGACGACGACGCCCGAGATTCTCGCCTTCCTCGACGGCCCGGACTTCCTCATCGTCACCAAGGCGAACGTGAAATCGATCGTCCATCGCCGCGCCTATATGGATTATGTCGGCGTCAAGCGCTTCGATGCCGACGGCAACGTCACCGGCGAGCTGCGTATCGTCGGTCTTTTCACCTCGACGGCCTATACGTCGCTCGCCTCCGAGATCCCGCTGCTGCGTTCCAAGATCGAGAAGGTGAAGGAGCATTTCGGCTTCGACCCGATGAGCCATTCCGGTCGCATGCTCGACAACACGCTGGAATCCTATCCGCGCGACGATCTCTTTCAGATCGACACGACCTTGCTTGCGAGCTTTGCCGAACAGATCAACGATCTGGCCGACCGGCCACGCGTGCGCGCCCTGCCGCGCATCGACCATTTCGACCGCTTTGTCTCGGTGATCGTCTACGTGCCGCGCGAGGAGTATGACTCGATCGTGCGCGAGCGGATCGGCACCTATCTGAAGACCGTCTATGACGGCCGTGTCTCCGCCTATTACCCGGCTTTCCCGGAAGGCGGCGTGGCGCGCGTGCATTTCATCATCGGCCGCTCCGGCGGCAAGACGCCGCGCATTCCGCAGGCGAAGCTGGAGCAGACGATCCGGGAAATCACCGCACGTTGGGACGATCGTTTCGAGGCGCTGGCCGGACCCAAGGCGCCGAAACTATCGGTCGATCAAGCCTTTCAGGATTCCTTCACGCCGGAAGAGACCGTGGCCGACCTCGCCGATATCGGCGCTTGCGCGGCCGGCGAGCCGCTTCGCATCCAGTTCTATCATCGCGAGGAAGAGCAGGGCCGAACCCTGTCGCTGAAGATCTTCCACGCCGGCGGCCAGCTGGCGCTGTCGCGCCGCGTGCCGCTTCTGGAAAACCTCGGTTTCAACGTCGTCAGCGAACGCACCTTCGACATCGGAGTGCCGGCCGCCGGCGGAGAAACCAAATTCGTCGTACTGCACGATATGGAACTCGAGGCCCGCAACGGCGGCGAAATCGATCTGCAGCATTACGGCGCCGCGCTCGAGGAAGCTTTTGTCGCCGCCTTCGCCGGTACGATCGACAATGACAGCTTCAACCGGCTGATCCTGTCGGCCGGGCTTTCGGCACGCGAGGCCAACGTGCTGCGCGCCTATGCGCGTTATCTCCGGCAGGCCGGCATTGCCTATTCGCAGGATTATATCGCAACGACGCTCGACAAATATCCTGCAATCGCCGCCGCCATATTCCGTCTCTTCCATGACACGCTCGACACCAGGCTTTCGGAAAAGGTCCGCTTGAAGAAGCTTGCCGAGCTACACCAGACGATCGAAGCTGCGCTCGCCGACGTGCCGAGCCTCGACGACGACCGTATCCTGCGCCGCTACGTCAATGTCGTTGATGCGACGCTGCGCACCAATTATTTCCAGAAGAACGCCGACGGTTCGCCGAAGCCGATGCTTGCCTTCAAGCTCGATCCGAACCTGGTCGACGGGCTGCCGGAGCCGAAACCCTTCCGCGAGATGTTCGTCTACGGCGTCGAAGTCGAAGGCGTGCACCTGCGCTTCGGCAAGGTGGCGCGCGGCGGTCTGCGCTGGTCTGATCGTGCCGAGGATTATCGCACGGAGGTGCTCGGCCTCGTCAAAGCCCAGCAGGTGAAGAATGCCGTTATCGTGCCGGTCGGCGCCAAGGGCGGCTTCTACCCGAAGAAGCTTCCTGTCGGCGGCAGCCGTGACGAGATCTTCAATGCCGGCCGCGAGGCTTACAAGACCTATATCCGCACCCTGCTTTCGATTACCGACAACATATCCGGCGCCGATATCGTGCCGCCTAAGGATACGGTGAGGCTTGACGGCGACGACCCCTATTTCGTCGTCGCCGCCGACAAGGGCACGGCAACCTTCTCAGACACCGCCAACGCCCTGGCGCAAGAGGCCGGCTTCTGGCTGGACGACGCCTTCGCCTCCGGCGGCTCGGCCGGTTACGACCACAAGAAGATGGGCATCACCGCCCGCGGCGCCTGGGAAACGGTGAAACGCCATTTCCGCGAAATGGACATCGACATCCAGACGACACCCTTCACCGTCGCCGGCGTCGGCGACATGTCGGGCGACGTCTTCGGCAACGGCATGCTGCTCTCTCCCAAGATCCGCCTCATTGCCGCCTTCGATCACCGCGACATCATCATCGATCCCGATCCGGACATGGAAAAGACGCTTGCCGAGCGGCAGCGCCTCTTTAACCTGCCGCGCTCGAGCTGGCAGGACTTCGACAAGAACGTGCTTTCGAAAGGCGCGATGATCATTTCCCGCGCGGCGAAATCAGTGACGCTGACGCCGGAAGCGGTTGCCGCGATCGGCCTCGAAAAATCAGTCGCCACGCCCTTCGAGATCATAACGGCGATCCTGAAGAGCCCGGTCGATCTTCTCTGGTTCGGCGGCATCGGCACCTATGTGAAGGCTCCCTCCGAAACCGACGCCGAAGTCGGCGACCGCGCCAACGACCCGATCCGCATTACCGCGACTGAGGTCCGCGCCAAGGTGATCGGCGAGGGTGCAAACCTCGGCGTCACCCAGAAGGGCCGCATCGCCTATGGCCTCAACGGCGGGCGCTGCAACTCCGACGCCATCGACAACTCGGCCGGAGTCAATACCTCGGACGTCGAGGTCAACATCAAGATCGCGCTGGCGGCCGCCATGCATGACGGGCGGCTGACGCGCGCAAAACGCGACCAGCTTCTTTCGTCGATGACCGACGAAGTGGCGGTCCTCGTGCTGCGCAACAACTACCTGCAGTCGCTGGCAATCTCGCTGACGGCGCGCAAGGGCACGGCAAACGGCCTGGAACTTGCGCGCTTCATGACCGTTCTCGAAGGCGCCAAACAGCTGAACCGCAAGGTCGAAACGCTGCCGGACGACGCGACGCTTGCCGAGCGCTATGCCGCTGGCAAGCCGCTGACGCGGCCGGAAATCGGCGTGCTGGTGTCCTATGCCAAGATCGTGCTTTTCGATGCGCTGGCCGCAAGCGATCTGCCTGACGATCCCTATTTCACCACGACGCTTTCGAATTATTTCCCCGTGAAGATGCAGAAGTCGAACGCCGGCGATATCGCCGGCCACCGCCTGAAGCGCGAAATCGTCGCGACCGTTCTCGCCAACGAGGCGATCAATCGCGGCGGACCGAGCTTCACCGTCGCCATGATGGACGCAACGGCGGCTTCGGCACCGGAAGTCGTGCGCGCAGCGATCGTCGCCCGCGACGGTTTCGACCTGACCCGGCTCTGGGCCGAAACGGACGCCCTCGACGGCAAGGTTTCCGGCGAGATGCAGAACCGCATCTATGAGGAGATCAGCCACAGCTTTATCGTGCTGACGCGCCTGCTGCTGAAGACCGGCATGACCAAGGCTGATATGGCTGAGGTGATTAGCCGGCTGCAGGCAGCTTTGAAGAAGCTGAAGCCTGCCTTTGCCGAGCAGGCGGCGGCCGATGCCGCTGTCCGCCAGGCGGAATACACCCAGGCGGGCGTGCCCGAAAAACTCGCTGCCGAGATCGCCAGCCTGGCGAGCTTCGCGCTGGTGCCGGAGATCATGCAGATCGCCGAGCGCACCGGCGAGCCGCTGGTGCGCGCCGCCGAAAACTATTTCGCGGTGTCGCAGACCTTCCGCATCGGCAGACTGCTCGCGGCAGGCGGACGGATCCTCACCTCCGACCATTACGAGAACTTGGCGCTTGCCCGCAGCATCGACCAGATCGCCAGCGCCAGACGCGATATCGTCATCTCGGCCCTGTCCGACCATGGCAAGGAAAAGCTTCCCGTCCAGGCCTGGCATGCGCAGGATCGCATCCGCATCAACCGCATCCTCGAGGAGCTTTCGAGCCTCAGCGACGGCGGCGATCCCAATCTTGCGCGCATTACCGTTGCCGCAGGCATCCTGACCGATCTTGCGCGCGACCGGGTGAGGTGAGACAGTCCGCGAAAAAGGAGCGGATGTTGAATCGCATTGACTGGACAGGAACACAGCCGCCAAAGGCCACGGAGAAGGGCATCTGGGGGTGGATGTTCTTCGACTGGGCGGCCCAGCCTTTTTTCACCGTGGTCACTACCTTCATCTTCGGACCTTACTTCGTCGCGCGCCTGACCGCTGACCCGGTTTCCGCCCAGACGACGTGGAGCAACATGGCGACGATCTCCTCTGTGATCATCGCCGTGCTTTCGCCCGTTCTCGGCTCGATCGCCGACCAGTCCGGCTCCCGCAAGCCCTGGATCGGCTTCTTCGCCGTCATCAAGATCGCGAGCCTTTTCTGCCTATGGTTCGCAGCCCCCGGCTCGCCGGTCCTCTATCCCGTGATCTTCATGATCCTCGCCTCGATCTCGGCGGAGTTTTCGATCGTCTTCAACGATTCGATGATGCCACGCCTCGTCCCCAGGGATGAGATCGGCAAGCTCTCCAACACAGCCTGGGGGCTCGGCTATCTCGGCGGTATGATCGTACTCATATCAGTCGTCACGCTCTTGGCGGCAAGCCCCGAGAGCGGGAAGACCATCCTGGGCCTCGACCCGCTTTTCGGCCTCGATCCTAAGACCGGTGAGGATGCGCGCATCACCGGGCCAATCTCGGCCGTCTGGTACCTGATCTTCATCCTGCCGATGTTCCTCTTCACCCCGGATGTCGGCAGAGGTCTTCCCTTCCGCACTGCCGTCCGCTCCGGCTTGCGGGAACTCAGAAACACGCTCGATGAACTCAAAGAGCGCCGCGGCATCCTGAAATTCCTCATCGCCCGCATGATCTACCAGGACGGGGTCAACGGCCTGCTGATCCTCGGCGGCGTTTTTGCCGCCGGCATGTTCGGCTGGGCGACAATCGAGATCGGTATCTACGGCATCATCCTGAACGTCGTCGCGATCCTCGGCTGCCTGGTCGCCGGCCGGATCGACAAGGGCATCGGCTCGAAGGCGACAGTCGTCATCAGCCTGACCATGCTGCTTCTCGCCACCGTCGGCATCATTTCGACAGGACCGGGCTATACCCTTTTCGGGCTGATGCCGTTGCCGACGGCGGATTCCGGCGGTCTGTTCGGCACCGCGGCGGAAAAGGCCTATATTCTCTACGGCCTGCTGATCGGGCTCGCCTTCGGGCCGGTGCAGGCCTCGTCGCGCTCCTATCTCGCCCGCAGCGTCAGCCTGGAGGAGGCCGGCCGCTACTTCGGCATCTACGCGCTTTCAGGGCGTGCCACGAGTTTCATGGCAACGCTGCTCTTCTCGCTGGTGACCTATATGAGCGGATCGTCGCGGCTCGGAATGTCAACGCTGATCCTCTTCCTCGCCGGCGGACTGGTGCTCCTCATCCGCACGCCCTATCCGGCCGATCGGGCATAGGGATAAGCCCTGCCCGGGCCGGATAACGCGGGTGGCCTGCGCCCGATCAGTGCCGGAAATGGCGCATGCCGGTGAAGACCATCGCCACGCCATGTTCGTTGGCGGCATCGATGACCTCCTGGTCGCGCATCGAGCCGCCCGGCTGGATGACCGCCGTGGCTCCTGCTGCAATCATCGACAGAAGACCGTCGGCAAAAGGCAGAAAGGCTTCGGAGGCAACCGCCGAACCACGCGTCATTGGGACCATAAGGCCGAGCGCCTTGGCGGCCTCTTCAGCCTTCAGAGCCGCGATGCGGGCGGAATCGACCCGGCTCATCTGACCGGCGCCGATGCCGGCGGTCTGGCCGTCCTTGGCATAGACCACGGCATTCGATTTCACATGCTTACCGACCTTGAAGGCAAACTTCATGTCATCAAGCTCCTGCGCCGTCGGCGGGCGCTTGGTGACGACCTTGAGCTCCAGATCCTCGACCATGCCGTTGTCACGGCTCTGCACAAGCAGGCCGCCGGAAACGGTCTTGGCTGTCAAACCTGCGATGCGCGGATCCGGCAGGCCGCCGGCAGACAGCAGCCGCAGGTTCGGCTTGCGGGCGACGATTGCCTTTGCCTCCTCGGTCACATCAGGTGCGATGATCACCTCGGTGAAGAGCTTGACGATCTCCTCGGCCGTTTCGGCATCGAGCGTCCGGTTCAGCGCGATGATGCCGCCGAAGGCCGAAACGGAATCGCAGGCGAGGGCCCGCCGATAGGCTTCGACCAGGCTCGATCCGGTAGCGACACCGCAGGGGTTGGCATGCTTGATGATGGCGCAGGCCGGAGCCTTCTCCGGCAGGAACTCGGCGACGAGCTCATAAGCAGCGTCGGTATCGTTGATATTGTTGTAGGAGAGCTGCTTGCCCTGGAGAAGGGCGGCCGTCGAAACGCCCGGCCGCTTCTCGCCGGTCAGGTAGAAGGCCGCCTTCTGGTGCGGGTTTTCACCGTAGCGCATCTCTTCCTTCAGCACGCCGCCGATGACGCGATGGCGCGGCGTGTCGATCGACAGCGCCTCGGCAAACCAGTTGGAAATCACAGCGTCATAGGCAGCGGTGCGGGCATAGGCCTTGGCGGCCATACGCTGGCGGAAGGTATAGACGGTCTTGCCGGCATCCGCAGAAAGCTGCTCCAGGAACTCGGCATAGTCAGCCGGATCAGTCAGGATCGTCACATAGGCATGATTCTTGGCCGACGCGCGGATCATTGCCGGGCCGCCGATGTCGATATTCTCGACGGTCGTCGGATAATCGCCGCCGGCCGCGCGCACTTCTTCGAAAGGATAAAGGTTGATGACGGCGAGGTCGATCGCCTCGATGCCATGCTTCTTCATCGCCTCCTGATGCTCGCCATCGTCGCGAATCGCCAGAAGACCGCCATGCACGGTCGGATGCAGCGTCTTGACGCGCCCGTCCATGATTTCGGGAAAGCCGGTGATCTCAGAGACATCGGTGACGGCAAGGCCGGCAGCCGCGATCGCCTTGTAGGTGCCGCCGGTCGACAGCAGCCGCACGCCTCTTGCGGACAATGTGCGGGCGAGCTCGACAATTCCGGTCTTGTCGAAGACGGAGAGGAGCGCGGTCTTGATTTCGACCTTGTCGGGGGCGGGGATCTTCTTGGAAATGACGGCCATGAAACCTTCTCCGTTCGGGCTTCGGGAGACATCCGCAAAAGGACGTCCGCATGCTGGCGCCGCGTTAGCACAGCTTTGCCGCCGCGCAAACAGGTGTGAAGGGACGATGCCGAAAACCGTGCGTGGCTTTCGGGCGTCATTATACTCCATTTCATTGATTTAAAATGTGGATTCAGATTGTGGCCGGCCGACCTAAAATCATCCGTATCTAGCCCCTGCGGGACAGGAACCAACGGATTTCCGTCTTCTCCGCGAGATCGAAGTCGATCTCGATCTGGTCCGAACCGCAAATGCCGGAGCTGTCGGCAAAGAAGATGTCCTCGGTAATCAGCACTTCATTGCCGGGCGCGGAAAACAACCAGCTTTCACCGTCCGGCGCCGTCAGCATCACCGATTCCCCGTCACTCTGATGCAGGGCGATCGAGGGATGGATATGAAAACGGGCGACAGCCTTCAGGGGCTCGTCACTTTCATATCCTTCCCGGACGACGAGCCGATCACGGCCCGTTACGATCGAGCCTGCGGCATTGAGAGTCAGCTCACGTTCGTGCAGCACCCCGAACACCCTGAGATATCCGTCATGGCTGAGCTTGATGCCGTCACGTCCGTCCTCGGTTTCGGCGCGTTCGACGGTGACGGTCTTGACCGGCTCGGTGACCGCGTGACCGAGGAAGGGCGAGGGCGAAAAACGGCTGGATGAGGTGTCGTTGAGAATGACGGTCGAATGCGCCGCCGTGGTGCGCGCCATCTGGACATAACGATACCCGGCAAACTTCGGCGAGCCCGAATTGACGATGAAGCGATGGCGGCCGGACGACATCTCGAAGGAGAGGCTGCCGGCATGGGCGGTGCGCCGCGCGCCTCCTGAAGGCGGCGTTCCGGTATCGGCAATGATCACCGTCTTTCCCCCGGCAAGCCGCTGATAGCGCGATTGCGGCAGAGCCTTGAACGGCTGGCCGGCGGTCTCGTCATATCGCAGCACGGACATCAGCTCGTTTGCGAGCGTGGAAGTCGCCCCGTTGAAGAGCGCCAGATCCCCGTCCTGGTGGCGAAAGAACCGTAACGCCGGATACATGCGATCGATGCCGGAGATCAGCTTCTGCGGCAGGTCATGGCCGAGATTGACATAGGTCTGCCTCAGCGGCAGCAGATCGAGCAGCAATTCCAGGCCGACGCGCGGATTGCGCGAGATATGCCCGCCGTCCGGGAGAATCTGGCTATCGAATTCGCGGTCAAGCGCTTGGGCCGCCCGTTTGAGCGTGGATGCGCGGGTCGGCATGGCAACGGAAGCCATGGCAAGCGCGATGCGCAGCCGAAACAGTTCCAGGCCGCCGAGGGTGAACGGCGCCATGCGATGCAGGAACCGGACTTGGAACGCCAGCGATTTCATGAAGCGGCGATAAAATCCGCGATCGGCGTTCTGCAGCACGACAGGCGAATGCGACAGCCAGGCGATGACGCGCTGGGCCGTCACATCGATTTCCCAGGCAATCCCCTCCATGCGGCCGGCGTGGATGGAAAGCCAGCTGTCGACGATCGCCCGGGCGGCGGCCGAGCTGCGCTCCGTCTTGTTCGCCCGCATGTGCCGCAACCAGCCGAAACTATGAAGGCGGGTCGCGAACGGGCGAGAGGGCAGGGTGAAGGTGAAAGGCGATTTCCCGTTGGTTTCGAGCATCCGCCCGGCCAACAGAAAACGTCCGTTGAGGATCTCGTCTGCCACATGCGGATCGATGCTGCGAAGATCGGTCGGCGCGACAATCAGGCGCTCCGGTGCCTTGGTCGAATGACGGAAGAGCTTCAGGCGCAGCAACGCGACGCGGCGCAAGGCGCGCCGCCAAGCCTCCCGAACATACATGCTCGCAAAACGCCGACCGGACTGCATATTCTATTGTCTATTGACCCTCGTGGTTAAGAATAGGTGAAAAGCGGCCGATTTCATCGCCCACAATGAATTAATTCGTGACAACGTTCGAATATACGCAAATTAAACTGTGTCATCCCAAATTCTGCAGGGATTTTGAGAGGCCGCTTACCGACATGAGAATTGGAAGCGACCTGCTGGTGCAGGTTCGCCGCGACGCGCTCTGACCTGCCGTTAAACTGTCCGCCGCAGCACCGCTGCATAAAAGCCATCGAGACCGGAGGCGATGCCGTTGTGCATCTTCAGCATGGTCGGAAGCGTGCGGAATTCGCCAAGCGGCGTGATCGCCGCTTCAAGGCCTGGCCAATCTCCTGCAGCGATCGGAAGGCGCTCGACCCCATGCGTATCGGAGAGAACACGGGCGACGACCTCTTCGCCTTCGGCGGGATCGAGCGAACAATTGGAGAAAACCAGCGTGCCGCCCGGCTTCAGCAATGTCAGCGCATGACGCAGCAACCGTTCCTGCAGCGCCGCCAGTCTGGCGATATCCTCGGGTCCTTTGGTCCAAAGCACGTCCGGATGGCGTCGTGTGGTGCCGGTGGAAGAGCAGGGGGCATCGAGCAGGATCGCATCGAAGCGCTCCGCCGGCTCGAATTTCGTCAGGTCCGCCGCGATCGTCTCCGCCTCGAGGCCAAGCCGGTCGAGATTCGACCGCAACCGCCTTAGCCGGCTTTCCGATTGGTCAAGCGCGGTCACCGCGGCGCCGGCAAGGATCAGCTGCGCCGTCTTGCCGCCGGGCGCGGCGCAGAGATCGGCGGCACGTTTGCCGGAGAGATCGCCGAAAAGCTTTGCCGGAATGCTGGCCGCAGCGTCCTGCACCCACCACGCCCCCGCGTCGAAGCCTTCGAGTGAGGGAATGCCGCCGTCGAAGGCGGCGAGCCGCACGCCGCCCGTGGGCAGGGTTACGCCATTCAGTCGTTTCGCCCAGCCTTCGGGGTCGGACTTGACGGTCAGATCGATCGCGGCCGGTTCGAGCTGCGATTCCGAAATCGCCAGCGCCGTCTCCCGTCCATAGGCCTTTTCCAGCCTTGCGATGAACCAGGCCGGCATCGGCGCAACCTGGCCGATCTCTTCCAGCACCTTATCCTTCTCGCGGCCGAGACGGCGGAGGATGGCATTGACCAGCTTGGCAAAACGGCGATTGCGCGGATCCAGATTGGCCTGCTCGACAGCAAGATCGACAGCCGAATGATCGGGCACGTCGAGATATAGGATCTGCGCGGCACCGATCGCGAGAACATGGTGCAGCGCCCGCGCGCCCTCCGGCAGCGGGGAATCGAGCAGCGAGGCGATTGCCGCATCGATGCGCGGCAGATGGCGCAGCGTCGTGTTCAGGATGGCGCGCACAAGCGCCCGATCGCCTTCGCCGAGCGCTTTGTAGGCCGGATTGCCGTGTTCATGATCGAGAGCGCCGTCGAGCGGCAGCTTGCGGTCGACGACGGCAGCGAGGATTTTCGCCGCCGCGGACCGCGCCTGCAGGCCGGGCTTATCAGGCGCCGATCGGGGAGCGGGAGTTTTCTGCTTGCGGAATGGCTTTTTCGTGCCGTCTGAATTCAAGACCACGGACCTTTTGGCGGTTGCGAACCACCGCGACCCGTATTCGGAACAGAGCGCGATTTGCGCGAGGGATTAGCAGCACGGACCGGTCCCGTCGAGACATTCATGCCACCCTGCGCCATCTCCTGCAGCGCGGCGATGCGGTTTTCCGTGTTCGGATGGGTAGAAAACAGATTGTCCATGCGCTCGCCGGAAAGCGGATTGATGATGAACATATGCGCCGTCGCCGGATTGCGCTCTGCATCCTCGTTCGGCACATGGGCAGCGCCACGGGCGATCTTGCCGAGCGCCGAAGCGAGCCAGAGCGGATTGCCGCAGATCTCGGCGCCGCGGCGGTCGGCCGAATATTCGCGCGTGCGGCTGATCGCCATCTGCACCAGCATGGCGGCGAGCGGTGCCACGATCATCGCCACGAGGACGCCGACGAAGCCGAGCGGATTGTTGTTGTTCTCGCGGTTGCCGCCGAAGAAGAAGGCGAAGTTACCGAGCATCGAGATGGCGCCGGCAAGCGTTGCCGTGATCGTCATGGTCAGCGTGTCGCGGTTCTGGATGTGGGCAAGCTCATGCGCCATCACGCCGGCGACTTCCTCGGGAGATAATGCCCTGAGCAGGCCTGTCGAAGCAGCGACGGCGGCGTTTTCTGGGTTGCGGCCGGTGGCGAAGGCATTCGGCTGCGGGCTGTCGTAGAGATAGACCTTCGGCATCGGCAGGCCGGCATTGCGGGCGAGATCGCGCACGATGCGGAAGAATTCCGGCGCGTTGCGCTCATCGACCTCCTGGGCGCGATAGGCCGAAAGCACCATGCGATCGGAGTTCCAGTAGGAGAAGAAATTCATGCCGGCGGCAATGAGGAATGCAATCATCATGCCGGCCCGGCCGCCGATCAGGAAGCCGACAAACATGAAAAGCGCCGTCATGAAGGCAAGCAACATGGCAGTGCGAACGAGGTTCATTGCGGATCTCCATCTCCGATTTCGGCGGCGCAGCTTTCAATCACGGCGCCGGCGCACTATGATTTGGTTATTCACCGGCCATTTTCAATGTTTTCCGGCAGGAGAAACCAATGCAGGAAGCCGACAACGACAATAGCGAAATCCCGGCAACCGAGGGATCGGAGCCGCCGCGCAAGATGCTGTCCCCGGCTGCCAAACGCGCCCTTGCCGAAGCCGAAGAACGGCGAAAGAACCAGAAGCCATTGGAATTGCCAGCGGAGATCGGCGGCCGCGGCGGAGCCGAGCCCGCACGCTTCGGCGATTACGAAATCAATGGCCGGGCGATCGATTTCTAAGTCAATATTGACAATGACGGCGGACGCAAGCGTCCCCATCCGATGCGCGGGAGAGAAATGAGCCGCCCCTGGAAAGGAGCGGCTCGATTAATCAGGCGGTCGCCTTGTTCTGCCGGTTGGCGATCAGATCGTCCACCACGGCCGGATCGGCAAGCGTCGACGTATCGCCAAGCGCGCCGAAATCGTCCTCGGCGATCTTGCGCAGGATGCGGCGCATGATCTTGCCGGAGCGGGTCTTCGGCAGGCCGGGCGCGAACTGGATCTTGTCGGGCGCGGCGATCGGGCCGATTTCGGCCCGGACATGTTTCACGAGGTCCTGGCGAAGCGCGTCCGACCCGTCATGACCGGCCATCAGCGTCACATAGCAATAGATGCCCTGGCCCTTGATCGGATGGGGGTAGCCGACGACGGCTGCTTCCGAAACAAGGTTGTGCGAAACGAGGGCGGATTCCACTTCCGCCGTGCCGAGCCGGTGGCCCGAGACATTGAGCACGTCGTCGACGCGGCCCGTGATCCAGTAATAGCCGTCCGCATCGCGCCGGCAGCCGTCGCCGGTGAAATATTTCCCCTTATAGGTGGAGAAATAGGTCTGGATGAAGCGCTCGTGATCGCCGTAGACCGTACGCATCTGCCCCGGCCAGCTGTCGGTGATGCAGAGATTGCCGTCGGCTGGGCCTTCCAGCACCTTGCCCTCATTGTCGACCAGTTGCGGCTTGACGCCGAAGAACGGCGTCGTCGCCGAACCGGGTTTCAGATCGGTGGCACCTGGCAGCGGCGTGATCATGTGACCGCCGGTTTCCGTCTGCCACCAGGTATCGATGACGGGGCAGCGTTTGTCGCCGACGACATTGTAATACCACTCCCAGGCCTCGGGATTGATCGGCTCTCCGACCGTGCCGAGCAGGCGCAGCGAGGAGCGCGAAGAACGCGTGACGAATTCGTCGCCGGCGCCCATCAGCGAGCGGATCGCCGTCGGCGCCGTATAGAAGATGTTGACATTGTGCTTGTCGATGACTTCCCAGAACCGGCCCTGATCCGGGAAATTCGGCACGCCCTCGAACATCAGCGTCGTTGCGCAATTCGCAAGCGGCCCATAGACGATATAGGAGTGGCCGGTGACCCAGCCGACATCGGCCGTGCACCAGTAGACGTCGCCATGATGGTAGTCGAAGACATATTCATGCGTCATCGAGGCGTAGACGAGGTAACCGCCCGTCGTGTGCAGCACGCCCTTCGGCTTGCCGGTCGAGCCTGATGTATAGAGAATGAAGAGCGGATCTTCCGCCTTCATCTTCACCGGCGGGCATTCCGCCTTCACGCTGGCGACCTCCTGATGATGCCAGAGATCGCGGCCGGGCGCCCAGCCGGTCTTGCCGCCGGTGCGGCGCACGACCAGCACCTTGTCCACGATCACATGCTGGCGTGCCGCAATATGAATTGCAGTATCGGTATTGTCCTTCAGTGGCACGGGCCTGCCGCCGCGCACGCCTTCGTCGCAGGTGATGACGAAGGTGGATTCGCAGTCGACGATGCGCCCGGCCAGCGCCTCGGGCGAGAAGCCACCGAAGACGACCGAATGCACCGCGCCGATCCGGGCGCAGGCGAGCATCGCATAGGCCGC